>NZ_CP157743.1:0-1200000 GCF_030717995.2 Methylomarinum sp. Ch1-1
TTTTCAATAAAGCTTGGCGATTCCCTACTTTCGCATGGCAACCTGCCACACTATCATCGGCGCTAAGAGGTTTCACTGCCGAGTTCGGGATGGGATCGGGTGGTTCACTCTCGCTATGTTCACCAAGCAAAGGTGTTTAGCTGGTTTCGACGGGTCGTCTTACCAACTGTCATGATCAACGTCTAGGTTGATCCATGGAAATCTGTATCCGTTCGTTCTCGTGCATTGAAAAGCGTCTTGTCAGGCTGCCTATCACACGCTTTCGATTATCAAACCGATTGGGTGTTATATGGTCAAGCCTCACGGGCAATTAGTATCAGTTAGCTTCATACATTACTGCACTTCCACACCTGACCTATCAACCTAATAGTCTCTTAGGGCCCTTCAGGGGACTCATGGTCCCAGTGAGATCTCATCTTGGGAGGGGCTTCCCGCTTAGATGCTTTCAGCGGTTATCCTGTCCGATCATAGCTACCCGGCAATGCCACTGGCGTGACAACCGGAACACCAGAGGATCGTCCACTCCGGTCCTCTCGTACTAGGAGCAGCTTCCCTCAAATCTCAAACGCCCACGGCAGATAGGGACCGAACTGTCTCACGACGTTCTGAACCCAGCTCGCGTACCACTTTAAATGGCGAACAGCCATACCCTTGGGACCTGCTTCAGCCCCAGGATGTGATGAGCCGACATCGAGGTGCCAAACACCGCCGTCGATATGAACTCTTGGGCGGTATCAGCCTGTTATCCCCGGCGTACCTTTTATCCGTTGAGCGATGGCCCTTCCATTCAGAACCACCGGATCACTAAGACCTACTTTCGTACCTGCTCGACCTGTCCGTCTCGCAGTCAAGCACCCTTATGCCTTTGCACTCATTGCATGATTTCCGACCATGCTGAGGGTACCTTCGTGCTCCTCCGTTACTCTTTGGGAGGAGACCGCCCCAGTCAAACTACCCACCATACACTGTCCCCAACCCGGATAACGGGTCTAGGTTAGAACTTCAAACATACCAGGGTGGTATTTCAGGATGGCTCCACGACAACTGGCGTCGCCGCTTCAAAGCCTCCCACCTATCCTACACAAGTAGGCTCAAAGTCCAGTGTAAAGCTATAGTAAAGGTGCACGGGGTCTTTCCGTCTAGCCGCGGGTACACTGCATCTTCACAGCGATTTCAATTTCACTGAGTCTCGGGTGGAGACAGTGTGGCCATCGTTACGCCATTCGTGCAGGTCGGAACTTACCCGACAAGGAATTTCGCTACCTTAGGACCGTTATAGTTACGGCCGCCGTTTACCGGGGCTTCGATCAAGAGCTTCCCCCTCACCTAGATTATCTATGCTTTCCCGTATCCGCTGTCTTAAGCTGTGATACGCTTTGCCACTTCGTTTTAACTGACTTTCCCGTCCTTTTGCCGCCTGCTCTGTTAAGTAGGCTTCATAATAAGATACGATCCAGTCCTGTGCTTTTTTTGTCGATTTGTTCTCGCCTTGCCTGTGTTGGCGCAGACGTTTTTTTAAATCAATCGTCGAACCCAGATAAAATTCATCTTCCGTCCGACTATACAGCACGTAAACGTAATACATGGCTCTAAATAATCTAGGTGAGGGGTAACCCCATCAATTAACCTTCCGGCACCGGGCAGGCGTCACACCCTATACGTCCACTTTCGTGTTTGCAGAGTGCTATGTTTTTGCTAAACAGTCGCAGCCACCAGTTTAATGCTACCCTCTTCAGCTCCAGCCGCAGGGCCTTCACCTAACAAGGGCGTACCTTCTCCCGAAGTTACGGTACCATTTTGCCTAGTTCCTTCACCCGAGTTCTCTCAAGCGCCTTAGAATTCTCATCCCACCCACCTGTGTCGGTTTGGGGTACGGCTCGTCATAACCTGAAGCTTAGAGGGTTTTCTTGGAAGCAGGGCATCAATCACTTCGTCTCCTTATAAAGAGACTCGTCGTCACGCCTCAGGATTGTGAAACCGGATTTGCCTAATTTCACTCCCTACACGCTTAAACTACCTATTCCAACAGGCAGCTGACCTAGCCTTCTCCGTCACCCCATCGCAGTTATAACAAGTACAGGAATATTAACCTGTTTTCCATCGACTACGCCTTTCGGCCTCGCCTTAGGTGCCGACTAACCCTGCGTCGATTAACGTTGCGCAGGAAACCTTGGGCTTTCGGCGTGGAGGTTTTTCACCTCCATTATCGTTACTCATGTCAGCATTCGCACTTCTGATACCTCCAGGAAGCTTCTCAACTTCCCTTCGCAGGCGTACAGAACGCTCCTCTACCACTCAGACGTTGTCTGAATCCGTAGCTTCGGTACTATGCTTAGCCCCGGTAAATCTTCCGCGCAAGCCGACTCGACCAGTGAGCTATTACGCTTTCTTTAAAGGATGGCTGCTTCTAAGCCAACCTCCTGGCTGTCTGGGCCTTCTCACATCGTTTTCCACTGAGCATAGATTTGGGGACCTTAGCTGACGGTCTGGGCTGTTTCCCTTTCCACGACGGACCTTATCACCCGCCGTGTGTCTCCCGTGCTCAAACTTGCTGGTATTCGGAGTTTGCATCGGGTTGGTAAGTCGGGATGACCCCCTAGCCGAAACAGTGCTCTACCCCCAGCAGTCATACACGAGGCGCTACCTAAATAGCTTTCGAGGAGAACCAGCTATCTCCGGGCTTGATTAGCCTTTCACTCCGATCCACAGCTCATCCCCTCATTTTTCAACATAAGTGGGTTCGGTCCTCCAATCAGTATTACCTGATCTTCAACCTGGCCATGGATAGATCGCCCGGTTTCGGGTCTACACCTTGCGACTAAACGCCCTATTAAGACTCGCTTTCGCTACGCCTCCCCTAGTCGGTTAAGCTGGCCACAAAATGTAAGTCGCTGACCCATTATACAAAAGGTACGCAGTCACCCCGCACCTAAATTATTCTGGCACGGATATCTACAATGCTTTATTGAGCACTGTGATTCATTGACTTACCTCGCATCTAATTGGGAATTTAGGTGCGGGGCAAGCCCCTAAGTTGTTTTTAAACTCGTCTTAATGCGCTGCATTAAGAACCGTTTGGCTCGACCGTCTTGCTTGAGTTTATGTTCTCGTTCTCTAGATGCGGCTTCAGATAGATAAGCTTCGTAGTACACCAATTTCCATTGATATCCTCTCGTCGACTTATTTTTACCTTGGTCATGTTCTTGCATACGACGTTTTAAATCCGTCGTACTTCCCAGGTAAAACCTATCATCTTCTGCTTCCGATTGAAGCACATAAGCATAATACATTCGATCTCAAGTCTCTTCTTTGTTATTTTTTGTCATCATAGCGGGGCCTGCCCCGCACCTAAATTCCTTATTTAGGCACTATCGCTCAGTGTTCGATGACGTTAAGTTAACGCTGAAGAGTCTCCGCCCAAAACAATTTAGGTGCGGGGCTCCCACTGCTTGTACGCATACGGTTTCAGGATCTATTTCACTCCCCTCTCCGGGGTTCTTTTCGCCTTTCCCTCACGGTACTGGTTCACTATCGGTCAGTAAGGAGTATTTAGCCTTGGAGGATGGTCCCCCCATGTTCAGTCAAAGTTTCACGTGCTCCGACCTACTCGATTTCACACTTAATAAGTTTTCGTATACGCGGCTATCACGCTGTATCGCCAGACTTTCCAGACTGTTCTACTAACTTGCTAAATGCTTAAGGGCTGGTCCCCGTTCGCTCGCCACTACTTAGGGAATCTCGGTTGATTTCTTTTCCTCGGGGTACTTAGATGTTTCAGTTCTCCCGGTTCGCCTCTTACTCCTATGTATTCAGAGCAAGATAATGAGCTTGTGCCCATTGGGTTTCCCCATTCGGAAATCTGCGGATCAAAGTTTGTTTGCAAACTCCCCGCAGCTTATCGCATGCTACAACGTCCTTCTTCGCCTCTTACTGCCTAGGCATTCACCGTATGCGCTTATTCACTTGACCATATAACCCCAATCAGTCTGTTCACTCAGCCTACCGTCGATCAATCAATTTAAAAACTAAATCGATCAATCCCCGATTCGCTTCGCGTCCAGTCTGCTGTGTTATATCAATCAGCTGACATTTTCGCTTTTTTTCTGCTTGAGAACTCATTAAAATTTAACCTTACGGTTTTACTTTAATTCGTTTACAGATTTCCACATTGTTAAAGAGCTATTAAACTTTCTACAAAGCCTAATTCTATAAAGTCTTCTCAAACCTTATAGAGTTAGTCTGTGTAATGGTGGAGCCAGGGAGGATCGAACTCCCGACCTCCTGCGTGCAAGGCAGGCGCTCTCCCAGCTGAGCTATGGCCCCTTTTTACTGGTCTTTTTTACGCTATGCGGCGTTGCTCTCGTCGCTCGCTCAGTCACATACTGATGTATGCTCCTTCTCTCACGCCTTCGTGCGCCTTGCCTAGCCTAAAAAATCCGGCGTAAAATCCAACCAAGCTTTTGTCCATTCGCACTGATTACTACTCAATCACGCAAAATGGCTTTTGTGCAGAACAAGGCGAATGATGACGAAGCATACTTAGGTATGCGAGTGATCATTGAACGCCGTACTGCGCAAAATTGGTGGGCCTGGGAGGATTTGAACCTCCGACCTCACCCTTATCAGGGGTGCGCTCTAACCAACTGAGCTACAGGCCCAGGCTCATACTTTCAATCGAAATAATTTGTTGTGGACACTCATGACGGCGTTTAGCTGTCTTTGTAAGGAGGTGATCCAGCCCCAGGTTCCCCTAGGGCTACCTTGTTACGACTTCACCCCAGTCATGAATCACAAAGTGGTGAGCGCCCTCCCGAAGGTTAGACTACCCACTTCTTTTGCAACCCACTCCCATGGTGTGACGGGCGGTGTGTACAAGGCCCGGGAACGTATTCACCGCGACATTCTGATTCGCGATTACTAGCGATTCCGACTTCATGCAGTCGAGTTGCAGACTGCAATCCGGACTAAGACCGGCTTTCTGGGATTTGCTGACTCTCGCAAGTTCGCTGCCCTTTGTACCGGCCATTGTAGCACGTGTGTAGCCCTACCCATAAGGGCCATGATGACTTGACGTCGTCCCCACCTTCCTCCGGTTTATCACCGGCAGTCTCCCTAGAGTTCCCACCATCACGTGTTGGCAACTAAGGATAAGGGTTGCGCTCGTTACGGGACTTAACCCAACATCTCACGACACGAGCTGACGACAGCCATGCAGCACCTGTCACTCAGTTCCCGAAGGCACCAAGTTATCTCTAACAAGTTCTGAGGATGTCAAGGGTAGGTAAGGTTCTTCGCGTTGCATCGAATTAAACCACATGCTCCACCGCTTGTGCGGGCCCCCGTCAATTCATTTGAGTTTTAGCCTTGCGGCCGTACTCCCCAGGCGGTCAACTTAATACGTTAGCTCCACCACTAAGCACTTAATGCGCCCAACGGTTAGTTGACATCGTTTACGGCGTGGACTACCAGGGTATCTAATCCTGTTTGCTACCCACGCTTTCGTACCTCAGCGTCAGTTTGAGTCCAGGGAGTCGCCTTCGCCACTGGTGTTCCTTCAGATCTCTACGCATTTCACCGCTACACCTGAAATTCCACTCCCCTCTACTCAACTCTAGTTGCCCAGTTTCAAATGCAGTTCCCAGGTTAAGCCCGGGGCTTTCACATCTGACTTAAACAACCGCCTACGCACGCTTTACGCCCAGTAATTCCGATTAACGCTCGCACCCTCCGTATTACCGCGGCTGCTGGCACGGAGTTAGCCGGTGCTTCTTCTAAAGGTAATGTCAAGACACCGGGTATTGGCCGATGCTTTTTCCTCCCAATTGAAAGTGCTTTACAACCCTCAGGCCTTCTTCACACACGCGGTATTGCTGGATCAGGCTTTCGCCCATTGTCCAATATTCCCCACTGCTGCCTCCCGTAGGAGTCTGGGCCGTGTCTCAGTCCCAGTGTGGCTGATCATCCTCTCAGACCAGCTATAGATCGTCGCCTTGGTAGGCCTTTACCCCACCAACTAGCTAATCTAACGTAGGCTCATCTAATAGCGCGAGGTCCGAAGAGCCCCCGCTTTCCCCCGTAGGGCGTATGCGGTATTAGCTCGGATTTCTCCGAGTTGTCCCCACTACTAGGCAGATTCCTACGCATTACTCACCCGTCCGCCACTCGCCGCCAGAGAGCAAGCTCTCCGCGCTGCCGTTCGACTTGCATGTGTTAAGCATACCGCCAGCGTTCAATCTGAGCCATGATCAAACTCTTCAGTTTAATAATGCTTGATACTCAATAAGACGAGTATCCAATCTTGGCTCGACGCAGAATTGTACGTAAATTCATAAAACATGTATTGACGCGAATATCTGTGTCGAATATCTTAATACAGTCTAAAATATCCACCACAAGTACCCACACAAATTATTTCGACTTGTTTGTTAAAGAGCGTGACCGGATCAACCGGCCGAGGACCGAAGCCCTGTTGAGCTCGCCTATTTTACAGCAGAATCTCAACTTGTCAACCTCCGTTTCAACTTTTTTTGCCGCCGTCCTGGCGACTTCGAAACGATCCGACAGAGCAAGCTCCGCCTCGATCACCTCGAAAGAGCCGGCCATTATACAGCCTCAAATCCGTTTGTCAAAAGTTTTTTTCGGCCCTTTCGAACCGCCTCCCGGCGACCCTCAAAAACCCCAGCCAACTTTCAGCTCCAACCGCTTCCTGCGTCCTTCCGTCGAACCCAATCAACGAAAGAAGGCGTATTTTACAGCTCCCCTCGACAGAGTCAAGAACTTATTTGAATTCGAGCAAATTTTCTTTTGCCGACCTGATAGACCTGCTGGGTGCCGGCGGCTATCAGCAATTTAGGATCCGCCACTTTTTCGCCGTCGATTTTGACCGCACCTTGCTTGATCATACGCATCGCATCGGATGTACTCTTGGTCAAACCGGACTCTTTCAATAGATTCGCAATCGGCATGCCGCTTTCTCCGGCCTGCAACGTCATCTCATCCATTTCCTCCGGCATCGCACCGCGTTGAAAACGGGCCTCGAAACTTTCCAAGGCCTTCTTGGCCGCGTCGGCGCTATGAAACCTTTCGATAATCTCTTGCGCCAAGGCAACCTTGTATTCCCTTGGGTTAGCCCCCTCTGCACAGTTCTGCTGCCAACGATTGATATCCTCCATCGGCTTAAAACTGAGCAATTCATAATAACGCCACATCAATTCGTCGGAAATCGACATGATCTTGCCGAACATATCATCCGGCGTATCGGAAATACCGATATAGTTATTCAGCGATTTGGACATCTTCTGCACACCATCCAATCCTTCCAGAATCGGCATCGTCAGGATTGTTTGCGGTTTTTGCCCATCAATTTCCTGTAAATGGCGACCGACCAACAGATTGAATTTCTGATCGGTGCCCCCTAATTCCACATCGGCTTTCATCATCACCGAATCATGTCCCTGCAACAGAGGGTACAAGAATTCGTGAATCGCAATCGCCTGACCGCCCTTGAACCGCTTGCTAAAATCATCGCGCTCCAGCATCCTGGCCACGGTATGCTTGGCCGCCAATTGAATCATATCCGCCGGCGTCATGAAATTCAGCCAGGTCGAATTAAACAAGACTTCGGTTTTATCCGGATCCAGTATCTTGAACACCTGCTCCTGATAGGTCTTGGCATTCTCGACCACCTCTTCCTGGGTCAATGGCTTGCGGGTGACATTCTTGCCGGTCGGATCACCGATCATCGCGGTAAAATCACCAATCAAAAACAGCACCTGATGACCTAAGTCCTGGAACTGCTTTAATTTATTGATCAGTACGGTATGCCCTAAATGCAAATCCGGAGCCGTTGGATCAAATCCCGCCTTGATTCTGAGCGAACCTCCCTCTTCCAGCTTTTTGATAAATTCCGATTCAACCAATATTTCATCAACACCCCGACGGAGTTGCTCCAACATTTCTTGCTGCAATTTTTTTCCCCTGTCATCTAAAAAAAATTAGTTTATTATATGCCGTTTAAGTGGCTCTTAAGAACAAAAATCCTATTTGAGCTATAATCAATCCGAACATTTATTAATTTGCATGCGATATGCGGTTTTCAATTAATATCAATCGAGCTCAGTCCAGTGAAAAATAAAATATTCAAATCGTTGTTATTCGGCGGCAGCACGATAGTCGCGGCAAGTGCCTGTTACGCACTGATCTCCCCCTCTAGTGACAACAATAGTGAATCGCTGACTGAAGTCAGCGTAGTTGCGGAACCCGCGACGCTTAAAATCGACAGCCCGATTGTCGCTGATGCGGCCAGTGATGATGCGCTTGAAGCGATTGAGGACACCGGCGATAAATTCAAGGAGATCATACACACCGTCAAAAACGGCGAAAGCTTATCCACGATTTTCTCCGACTTGGATCTCAGCAAAACGGATTTACACAAAATCATCCACGCCAATGACACAGGCAAATTATTTGCCTCGCTCAACCCCGGCAAGGACCTAGTCGCCAAGGTCAATAGCGACGGTCAACTGGAAGAGCTTTTATATCATAAGAACTCGATCGAAACCTTATTCGCAAGTCGACACGACGACGACTTCAAGGTCGAGAAGCTGAGCAAGCAAATAGACAAACAAGTCACCAGCGCCCAAGCTACGATACACTCCTCATTGTTCCTGGACGGCAAAAACGCCGGACTTTCCGATAAGTTGATCATGGAACTGGCTAATATTTTTGCCTGGGACATAGACTTCGCACTGAACTTGCGCGACGGCGACCAATTTACCGTCGTTTATGAAAAATTATTCGTCGACGGCCAAGAATTCGATAGCGGTGAAATCATTTCCGCAGAGTTCGTCAATCAAGGCGACGTCTATACCGCAGTGCGCTTCGAAGATCCGAAAGGCAATGCCGACTATTACACCCCCGACGGTAATAGCATGCGCAAGGCTTTTCTGCGCACCCCGGTCGACTTTGCCCGCATCAGCTCGCCCTTCAATCTAAAACGCAAACATCCGGTATTGAATCGGATACGCGCCCATAAAGGCGTCGATTATGCCGCCCGCACCGGCACACCGATCAAGTCTACCGGCGATGGCAAAATCATTTACCGCGGCAGAAAAGGCGGCTATGGCAATGTCGTCATTGTTCAACACGGTCAAACCTATACGACACTGTATGCGCATTTATCTAAATTCAGAAAAGGTCAAAGAACCGGCAACCGCATCAAACAAGGCCAAGTCATAGGCTATGTCGGCATGTCAGGCTTGGCGACCGGACCGCATTTACATTATGAATTCCGCGTCAATGGCGTGCATCGCAATCCGTTAACGGTCAAGCTGCCAAAAGCCAACCCGATCAATAAATCACTATTAGCCGAATTCAAGGCGCAAACGGCTCCTTTATTGGCGCAACTGGATAAAGCCAAGGCAAGCACATTACTGGCGCAAAACCAACAGTGACGCGTGTCTGAACTTTATATCGGCCTCATGTCAGGGACCAGCCTCGATGGAATCGACGCTGGTCTCGTCGATTTTAGCGATGACCAATGCAGGGTCGTCGACTTCCACTATCTGCCTTTCAGCGAATCGCTGAAGCAACAAATTCGCCATCTCAGCCAACCGGAACAGCCTATCCTGCTCGCCGATTATGGCAGCATGGACACGCGCCTAGGACGCCTGTTCGCCGAAACGGTGATCGCGCTGCTAAAAAAAACCGCACTATCGGCCGAGTCGATTAACGCGATCGGCAGTCACGGCTTGACCGTTTTCCATGCTCCGCAAAGCCGGTTTCCGTTTTCGCTGCAAATTGGCGATCCCAACATCATTGCCGAAACCACCGGCATCACCACCGTCGCCGACTTGCGTCGACGCGACATCGCCGCACAGGGACAAGGCGCACCATTGGTGCCGGCCTTCCACCAAAGCTTTTTTAGCCGACATAAAGAAAATTTCTGCGTCGTCAATATCGGCGGCATCGCCAATATCACCGTAATCAACAAGGATTGCGTACTGGGATTCGACACAGGTCCCGGCAACACGCTGATGGATTATTGGATTAGAAAAAACTTGAATCAAAGCCATGATCGGAACGGAGATTGGGCGCGCAGCGGCACAGTCAACCCGCTGTTATTGGCTCAGTTTAAAAATGATCCCTATTTTCAATTAGCGCCCGCCAAAAGCACCGGAAAGGAATATTTCTCCAGCTTCTGGCTAGAACATAAAATCAATCAGTTCCCGGAACTTCCGTCCGAAGACATCCAAGCAACGCTTTGCCAGCTTACCGCAGACACCATCACCGATGATATCAGTCAATATGCGGCGGATGCCCAAGAAACGCTGATTTGCGGCGGCGGCTGCCATAATCATCATTTAGTCCAGTTGATTGCTGAAAACCTGCAACACTCGGTGTCTTCCACCGGCGATTACGGCATCAACCCGGATCACGTCGAAGCGGTCGCGTTTGCCTGGCTGGCCAGGCAAACGCTGCTCAACCAACCCGGCAATCTTTACAAGGCGACGGGAGCGAACGCCCCCGCGATTTTGGGGGGAATTTATCCCGGTAAAAAGGGATTAAGCGGAAAAGGATGAGCCACAACCGCAGGTGGTCGTCGCATTAGGATTCCGAATGACGAACTGAGCGCCGGACAGGTCTTCTTTGTAATCGATTTCGGCGCCAGTCAAATATTGAACGCTCATCGAATCGACCAACACCGTGACGCCACCGTTCTCGATTTTAGTGTCGTCTTCGTTGACCTCCTCATCGAAGGTAAAGCCATACTGAAAACCGGAACAACCACCGCCGGTGATATAGACTCTCAGTTTCAGATTATCATTGCCTTCTTCGGCGATTAACGCGCCGACTTTTTCTGCGGCGCTGTCTGTAAAAATAATTGGATCTGCCATAAAAAAACTTATCGATTAAGTTAGGTTGACGGCAATTATGACTTTACCAAGCATTTTAGTCAAGATTTATGACCGCAGCCCCAGTTTAGAAACCAAAGAGTACGGGAGAAGGCTTGACGAGGGATAATCGCATTCCTCGTCTCCATCTTAAACAGCTCAACAATGCTCAAATGTAGAATTGCTGGATTTATGGATAACCTCAGTTCGGGATAAAAGAATCATATATTGCAAACAAAGGGTTAAGACGGTATCAGGTAGCTCTGGAAGAAGTGTGCGCGGCATTTCCACCATCCTTGGCTGTCAGATTCCGCGTTCACGGCCTCTTCTGGAAGAGATAGCTGATACAGGCTGGTTTATTAACCCGAACTCAGGTTATGGATACAGCGCCACGATATCCAAGCCGACGCTTTCATCCAGTCCACACATCAGATTCATATTCTGCACCGCCTGGCCTGCGGCGCCCTTAACCAGATTATCGATTACCGCCAATACGACGACGGTATCCTTGCCCTGCGGCTGATGAATCGCGATCTGACAATTGTTGCTGCCTTTGACATTGCGGGTATCGGGTTGCGCCCCCGCCGGCAAGACATCAACGAAACGCTCTTCGGCATAACGTTCCTCGTACAAGGCTTGCAGTTCTTCCGCGTCACCGGTCAACCGGCCGTATAAGGTCGCATGTATGCCGCGTATCATCGGGATCAAATGTGGCACGAAGGTCAACCCCACTGGTTTTCCCGCCATCATTGCCAAACCTTGGCTGATTTCGGGCAAGTGACGATGGCCGGCAACGGCGTAGGCCTTAAAGCTTTCCCCGGTTTCGCTCATCAATGTTGGCACCTGCGCCTTGCGACCGGCGCCACTGGCGCCTGATTTGACATCGGCGATCAGATGTTCGAAGTCGATCAATTGCCGCTCGATCAACGGCAAATAGCCCAACTGCACGGCAGTCGGATAACACCCCGGACAGGCCAACAAACGGGCCTGTTTGATTTGTTCACGATTGACCTCGGGTAAACCGTATACGGCTTCGGCAATCAGTTCGGGGCAAGCATGCTCCATCCCATACCAGCGACTCCATTCCAGAGCATCCTTGATTCTAAAATCCGCAGACAAATCGATGACTTTTACTCCGTGCGCCAGCAACGATTCCGCCATCAGCATCGCCGTGCCGTTCGGCGTCGCAAAAAACACCACATCACAGTCGGCCAATGCATCGACTTCAGGTTCCGTAAACGACACATCGCACAAACCTCTCAGGCTAGGGTATTGCGCATCGACTCGCATACCGGCATCGGAACGCGAGGTGACGACCGTCACGTCAACGCCTGGATGCAAAACCAAAAGTCTCAATAACTCTACGCCTGTATAGCCGGTTCCTCCGACAATGCCCGCTCTAATCATGTTATGCCTTATCTCTCTAAAAAATTTATCACGCTTAATTTTACTGCATATAATACGTCTTCTCAGCCTTTTAACTGAATAAATAATCATGATTGCGATAGAAATTACCGCCCCCGGCGGCGCCGGCGTATTAAAACCCTGCGAACGCGCAATGCCGATAGCGGGCGATAATCAAGTGCTGATCGAAGTCGCCGCGGCCGGCATCAATCGCCCCGACATCATGCAACGCCAGGGCCACTATCCGCCGCCGCCCGGCGCCTCCGACATCCCGGGCCTGGAAGTAGCCGGCACCGTCGTCGCAATCGGCAATCAGGTCAGCCATCTAAAAATAGGCGACCGGGTTTGCGCGCTGGTCGCCGGTGGCGGCTATGCGCAATATTGCCTGGCTCGCGCCAGCCTCGCCCTGCCCATTCCAGAAACGCTTGATTTCATCGAAGCAGCGGCGTTGCCGGAAACATTTTTCACCGTCTGGAGCAATGTGTTCGATCGAGGCCAATTGCAGGCCGGAGAAACGCTGTTAATTCACGGCGGCAGCGGCGGCATCGGCACGACCGCGATTCAATTAGCCAAGGCGTTCGGCGCCAACGTCATCGCTACCGCCGGCAGCGCCGAAAAATGCCGTTTTTGCTGCCAATTAGGCGCCGATTCCGCCATCGATTATAAAAGACAAGATTTCGCCGAAGAAGTCGGTAAACTGACCGATGGTGATGGGGTCGACGTCATCCTGGATATGGTGGCGGGCGATTACTTTCCCCGCAATCTGAAATCATTGGCCATCGAGGGCCGCTTGGTGCAAATCGCCATACAACACGGCGCCAAAAGCGAAATCAATTTATGGTCGGTAATGAAGAAGCGTCTGACCATTACCGGCTCCACATTAAGAGGCCGGGATGACGAATTCAAAACCCAAATCGCCGAACAACTCCGACAACGGGTCTGGCCCTTATTGGCCTCAGGAACCATCAAGCCGGTCATACACCGCTGCTATCCTTTAACCGAAGCGGCCGCCGCCCATGAGCTCATGGAAAGCGGCCTGCATACAGGTAAAATCATCTTAACGGTATAAACATGTCATACAAAACCATCATTTCAGCCCAAGAGCTTGCGCAAAATCTCGACGACCGAAACTGGGTGATTTTTGATTGTCGCTTTTCATTGTCCGATGCGGAAGCCGGCGCCCAAGCCTACCGCTCTGGCCACATCGCAGGGGCGCGTTATGTTGACCTAAATAAAGATTTATCGTCGGCCGTCCGCGATTACACTGGCCGCCACCCGCTGCCGGACTTTTCGCAGTTGACCGCGAAACTGGGCCGTTGGGGCGTGCATAACAACAGCCAGGTTGTCACCTATGACGATACCGGCGGCGCCTTTGCCGGCAGACTATGGTGGCTATTGCGCTGCATGGGGCATGAGCAGGTCGCCGTGCTCGATGGCGGCTTGGCGCAATGGCGCAAGGCAGGCCACCTTCTGACCACCGCCCTGCCTAACATTGAGCCCCGTCATTTCCGAGTTTATCTCGATGACTCGCAATGGCTGTCAGCCAGTCAGATCGAAAACGGCCTGGCTGCCGCCAACATCAAATTAATCGATGCCAGAACGCCGGAACGCTATAGAGGCGAGCAGGAGCCGATAGACCCGGTTGCCGGCCATGTACCCAAGGCCTTGAACCGGCCTTTTCAATTGAATCTGGACCCTCAAGGCTGTTTTCTGCCGGCCGCCGAGCTGAAACGGCAATTCCGCCAACTGATCGACGATTTCGCTCCGAGTCAAATCACGCATATGTGCGGTTCCGGGGTTACGGCTTGTCATAATCTGCTGGCGATGGAGATCGCAGGCCTGCACGGTTCGAAATTGTACGCCGGATCTTGGAGCGAATGGATACGGAACCAGAACCGCGCCATCGCCGCAAAACCACAGCCCTGTTAAGCGAGTGACCGAGCCGGCCTTACATTCAATAAGGGAAAGTATAACCCTTACCTATTCTATAAATTCTGCTGTTTGATAACGGCGCCTGAAAAAGACAGTTGTCTCCAGGCCTCATAAAGCGCGATCGCGACAGTATTGGACAAATTGAGGCTGCGACTTTGCTGCTTCATCGGCAAATAAAGCTTCAGAGCCGGGTCATGATGAGACAAAAATGCATCGGGTAAACCACGCGTTTCCGGGCCGAACAGCAAGGCGTCGCCTTGCTGAAAAGCGGCGTCGCTATAGACGATCGTCCCCTTGGTGGTCATAGCGAACAGCCGTTTCGGTTGCACCTTCTCGATATAATCCTGCAATGACGCATATTGCCTGACATTAACCCACTCGTGATAGTCCAGTCCGGCGCGCCGCAACTTCTTGTCATCCAGATCAAAGCCCAACGGATGGATCAAGTGCAGCTGTGCGCCGGTATTGGCGCACAACCTGATGATATTGCCAGTGTTGGCCGGAATTTCCGGCTGATAAAGCACGATATCGAGCATTAAAAGTCGACTTTAACCGGCGTCAGCTTCCAAATATTCTCGTTGTAATCGCTGATCGTGCGATCGGTGGAGAACTTGCCGCTGGAAGCCGTATTAATGATGCTCATCCGAGTCCAGCGCTCCTTGTCGCGATAAGCCTCTTCTACACTTCTTTGCGCATCGATGTAACTGCGAAAATCGGCGATAGTCATCCACGGATCATGCGGACTCATGATCGAGGCGATGATGTCGTCAAAAATACCCGGCTCAAACTGATTGAAGTGCCCGCACTCCAGCAATCTCATCACCCCTTGCAAATCGGCATCCTCGTCAATAATGGCTTGAGGATTGTAGTCTTGACGCATTTCTTCAACTTCCTCCTCGGTCAAGCCGAACAGGAAGAAATTCTCGTCACCCACTTCCTCTCTGATTTCAATATTAGCGCCATCCAACGTGCCGATCGTCAACGCCCCATTCATCATGAACTTCATGTTGCCGGTGCCGGACGCCTCCTTGCCAGCCGTCGATATCTGCTCCGATAAATCCGCACCAGGGCAGATTTTCTCCATCGCCGACACCCGATAATTCGGCAAGAACACCAGCTTCAACTTGTCACCGACATCGGGGTCATGATTGATGACATCGGCGACATTGTTGATGAACTTGATCGTCTTCTTCGCCATCACATAACCCGGCGCCGCCTTACCGCCGATCAACACGCAGCGGTTGGTCCAGTTTGCGGTGTCGCCGCGCTTGATACGTTCATACAGATGAATCACATGCAACACATTCAAAATTTGCCGCTTGTATTCATGAATCCGTTTCACCTGCACATCAAACAAGGATTCGACATTCAATTCAGCGCCGTGCTCTTCTTTATTGAAGTCGATCAGACGCTGTTTACTGGCTTGTTGCAGTTCGTACCATTTTTGCCTGAATTTGGCGTCATCGGCATAAGGCTTCAGTTTTTCCAATTCCGATA
The DNA here is from genome assembly GCF_030717995.2 of Methylomarinum sp. Ch1-1. Lineage (NCBI taxonomy): Bacteria > Pseudomonadati > Pseudomonadota > Gammaproteobacteria > Methylococcales > Methylococcaceae > Methylomarinum > Methylomarinum roseum. The sequence goes on from NZ_CP157743.1 coordinate 15,726, forward strand.
AATTGGTAACCCACCCATCGCCGATCGTGTCGGTAATCAATTCAGCCAGTTCCGGGTTACAGGCTGCTAACCAGCGCCTAGGCGTCACGCCATTGGTCTTATTGTTGAATTTTTCCGGCCAAAAATCGTAAAAATCTTTGAACAAACCTTCTTGCAGCAGCTTGGAATGCAGTTCCGCGACGCCGTTTACCGAAAAACTGCCGACGATCGCCAAATAAGCCATACGCACCTGCTTTTCATGCCCCTCTTCGATGATGGACATGCGTCTCATCCGATCGAAATCGCCGGGCCAATGCGCGGAGACTTCGGCCAAGAAGTGGGCATTGATATCGAAGATGATTTCCATCAAGCGCGGCAACAAGCTCTGCATCAGGTTGACCGACCATCTTTCCAGCGCCTCCGGCAACAGCGTATGGTTGGTATAGGCCATCGTTTTACGGGTGATCCGCCAAGCCTCGTCCCAGTCCAAACCATGGATATCGACCAGCAAACGCATCAATTCGGCGACGGCGATACTCGGATGGGTGTCATTCAGTTGAAAACAGTTTTTATCGGCGAAATGAGTGAAATCATTGCCATGCCTGCCCACCCAGTTGGCGATCACATCCTGCAAGCTGGCCGAAGCCAATAAATATTGTTGCTGCAGTCTCAACGCCTTGCCGTTTTCATTGGCGTCATTCGGATACAACACCATGGTGATATTTTCGGCGGTGTTTTTTTCCGCAACCGACTCGGCATAATCGCCGGCATTGAATTCCTGCAAATTGAACTCTTCCGTCGCGGTCGCCTTCCACAGCCGCAAGGTGTTGACGGTGCCGTTTTGATAACCGGGAATCGGCGTATCATAAGGGACGGCCAAGACGTCCTGGGTATTGACCCATGTCGACCGCTTGCGGCCCAATTCGTCGATGTGCGATTCGGTATGGCCACCGAATTTGACCCGATGGGTATATTCCGGCCGTTCGATTTCCCACACATTGCCATTGCGCAGCCAATGATCCGGTCTTTCGACCTGCTCACCATTCTCTATGTTCTGGCAGAACATGCCGTATTCGTAGCGCAAGCCATAACCGGTCACCGGCAACTGCAACGTGGCGCAACTGTCTATGAAACAGGCCGCCAAACGCCCCAGACCGCCATTGCCCAAGCCGGCATCGGGTTCCGCATCAATCAGCTCCTCGATATCGAGGCCCAATTCATAAAGCGCCTCGCTGACGATATCATTAACACCCAGATTCAGCATGGCGTTACTCAAAGAGCGCCCCATCAAGAATTCCATCGATAGGTAAAAGGCGGTTTTACAGTTCTGAATGCGACAGGCATTGTAGGTGTTTTTCCAGCGCTCGACCAGCCTGTCGCTGATGGCCATCGACAATGCCTCATAGGCATAATGGGGAGAGCGACAGTTTTCATCACGGCCCAGGCGATGGCTGTAATAATGTTTGAAATCAGCAATAAATTCTTTCTTCGACATTCCCAGCTTTGGCAGCAAGGTGATATCAGCCGCGGGATTACTTTTCTGAAAGATACTTGAGGGCATAGTCATTACCTGTAAGATGAGTTTTTGAATTCGCACAACCTAAAAAGCCGGATATAATCAGAATCATCTGATTATATCCGGCCTGATCGGGTAAATTAAGGCTAATTTGTCAACTCAAGCCAAATAGTTATTTCAGCTTGCCGTGACATTGTTTATATTTTTTCCCGGAACCGCAAGGACAAGGATCATTGCGCCCCACCTTTTTACCCTCCCTGACAAACGGCTGTTCGGAGACAGTCTCCGCAGCCGCCGCCTCCTCTGGCATAGCCTGCTGCGGCTCTTCGGCCTGCTGCACCGGACTGGCCTCGGCATGTTCAAAATGCATTTCCTGAGGCGCCTGGCGCTGTTCGTCGATGGCCTGCACGTCTTCTTCCTGACTCACCTGAACCTTGGCCAGAATGCCGACAACTTCATACTTGATATGATCCAACAAGCTGGCGAACATATCGAAAGATTCACGCTTGTATTCCTGTTTGGGATCTTTTTGCGCATAACCTCTGAAATGGATACCCTGACGCAACTGGTCCATCGCCGCCAGATGTTCTTTCCAGCTATTATCGAGGACCTGTAGCATCACCGATTTCTCAAAATGCCTGAATACTTCGGGGGTGATCTGTTCTTCCTTGTCCTGACTGACCCCCTCCATTTTATCGACGATCAGCTCGCGCAGACTTTCCTCATGCAGGGAATGATCCTGTTCCAACATTTCCCGCAACGGCAGCGACAGATTGAATTCCTGTTGCAGATGATCTTCCAGTCCATGAATATCCCATTGTTCTTCCATCGTTTTCGGGGGGATATACTGCGTAATCACATTGTTGATCACATCCTTACGAATCGCCTTGATCGTCTCGCTGATATCGTCGGCCGCCATCAGTTCGTTGCGACGAGCATAAATCACCTTGCGCTGGTCATTGGCGACATCGTCATAAGCCAAAATCTCCTTACGCATATCGAAGTTGCGACTTTCCACCTTGCGTTGCGCATTTTCGATGGAGCGTGTAACCCAAGGATGCTCGATGGCCTCCCCTTCCTCCATACCGAGTTTCTGCATCAGGCCGGCCACCCGTTCCGATGCGAAAATGCGCATCAGATCATCTTGCAACGATAGATAGAAGCGGGTAGAGCCGGGATCGCCCTGACGCCCGGATCGCCCTCTCAACTGATTGTCGATCCGGCGAGACTCATGGCGCTCGGAACCGATCACATGCAGACCGCCGCTGGCCAACACTTGTTCATGGCGGTCCAGCCAAGCGCCGCGAATTTTTTGCTTTTGCTCTTCGCTGGCATCCTCGCCCAACGCCTTAAGCTCCGCGTCCAGATTGCCGCCCAGCACGATATCGGTGCCGCGACCGGCCATGTTGGTGGCGATCGTCACCGCGCCCGGCATGCCGGCCATCTCGATGATATGCGCCTCACGCTCATGCTGTTTGGCGTTCAAGACTTCATGCCTGATATTCTGCTGGCTCAACAGCGATGAGATCAGCTCAGAATTCTCGATCGACGTCGTGCCCACCAATACCGGCTGACCTCGCTGCACACAACCCTTGATATCCTCGATGATTGCATTATATTTTTCCCGCGCGCTGAGGAAAACCAAATCACCTCGGTCTTCACGTATCATCGGCCTATGGGTCGGAATGACGACGACTTCCAAACCATAAATCTTATTCAACTCGAACGCTTCGGTATCGGCGGTACCGGTCATCCCGGACAGCTTTTCATAGAGACGGAAGTAATTCTGGAAGGTAATCGACGCCAGGGTCTGGTTTTCATTCTGAATCGGCACGCCTTCTTTGGCTTCCACCGCCTGATGCAGGCCTTCGGACCAGCGTCTTCCGGTCATCATACGGCCGGTGAATTCATCGACGATGATGATTTCGTTGTTGTGCACGACATAATCGACATCTTTCTGGAACAGCACATGAGCGCGCAATGACGCATTCAAATAATGCATCAAACGGATATTGGCGGCGTCATAGAGACTGGCGCCTTCTTCCATCAAGCCGTGTTCGACCATCAGCCGCTCGACATGCTCATGACCTTCTTCGGTCAAATAGATCTGCTTGGTTTTTTCATCGACATAATAGTCGCCTGGCATCTTCTCCTGTTGTTCCGGATCCTCGACTTTTTCCTGGCGGGTCAACGAAGGAATGATGGCGTTGGCTTTCAGATAGACTTCGGTGCTTTCTTCGGTTGGGCCGGAAATAATCAACGGCGTTCTGGCCTCGTCGATCAGAATCGAGTCCACCTCGTCGACAATCGCGAAGCTAAGATCGCGCTGCACCTTCTGGTCCAGATTGAAGGCCATGTTATCGCGCAAATAATCGAAGCCGAACTCGTTATTGGTGCCGTAGGTGATATCGGCTGCATAGGCTTCCTTACGCTCATTATGACCCAGCTCGCTGACGATGACGCCGGTGCTCAAACCTAAAAACTCATACAGTTGCCCCATCCATTCGGCATCCCGCTTGGCCAGATAATCGTTCACCGTCACCACATGCACACCGCGTCCCGGCAAGGCATTCAGATAAGCCGCCAGCGTCGCCATCAAGGTCTTACCTTCACCGGTTTTCATCTCGGCAATTTTGCCGTCATGCAATACCATACCGCCGATCAGCTGCACATCGAAGTGACGCATGCCGAACACCCGCGTTGAAGCTTCGCGCACGGTGGCGAACGCTTCCGGCAGCAAACTGTCCAGGTTCTCACCCTGCTCGAGACGGTCACGAAACTCCTGCGTTTTTGCCCTCAATGCTTCATCAGACAGTTTTTCATAATCAGACGCTAGCGCATTGATCTTCTTTACCAGCTTCCGTTTTTTCTTTATCAGCCTGTCGTTACGGCTGCCAACAACAAATTTAACCAGCTTACCCAGCATGTTTATTTCCGGTGAGAATTACTATAAAAATTGATTCAAAATCTGTAGATTATATACTGTATCGAAACTCAGTGACCAGCTAAAACCCATAAACCCTATTGTGAGCGCCCTTATCGAGCGAAAACTTCTTCATATCCATATCCAAGGCTTTGTGCAAGGCACCGGCTTTCGGCCTTTTGTCTTTAGGCTCGCTTGTAACCATGCGCAGTACGGCTGGGTCGCCAATTGCAGCGCCGGCGTCGAAATCGCCATCGAAGGCGAGCCCGAGCGCCAACAACACTTTATCGACGACTTAAAAAACCAACTTCCGCCCTACGCGCAAATCAAGTCACTACAAATCGACGAAGGTCCGCCCGCCCATTTCCAATCCTTTCAGATCAAAACCAGTACCGTCAACGATACCTCCTCGCTGTTTGTCTTGCCCGATATCGCGCCTTGTCCGTCCTGCCTTAGCGAAATCGAAAACCCCAACAGCCGCTATTACCGCTACCCTTTCACCAGCTGTTGTTTTTGCGGCCCGCGTTACAGCATCATGGCCAGCCAGCCATACGATAGACAACGCACCAGCCTAGCGCATTTCCCCCTCTGTCCGCAATGCCAGACCGAATATCGCGCGCCGAACAACCGTCGATTTCACGCTCAGACCATCGCCTGTCCCTCCTGCGGCCCGCAGCTGGCGCTGCTGTCCAGCGACGGCCAGCGGCTGGCTGATGCGAGTCAGGCGCTGGAGGCGACGATCAAACAATTACAGGCAGGAAAAATTGTCGCGATCAAAGCCGTCGGCGGCTTTCAATTATTGGTCGACGCCAGCAACTCAGCGGCGATACATCGCCTGCGCGAGCGAAAAAAACGCCCGAAAAAACCGCTGGCATTACTGACTCAGGACCTGGGTAGCGCCGAGCAACTAGGCTTTATCGACGCCAGTGAACGACAGGCACTGTGCTCTCCGTCGACCCCTATCGTGTTGCTGCGTCGCCGCGGCGACGCCCCGGTTGCCGACTTAGTCGCCCCCGACAATTCCTTACTGGGCGTGATGCTTCCCGCCTCACCGCTACATCACCTGCTTTGCCGTGCTTTCAACGCGCCCCTGGTCGCCACCAGCGGCAATCGACAAAACGAAACTATCTGTATAGACGACCAACAGGCCCTGGACAAGTTAGGCGACATCGCCGATTGCTTCCTGACTCACAATCGCCCGATCCTGCGACCGCTGGATGATTCGATCGTACGCCTGCTGGGCGACAAAATCACCGTACTGCGTCGGGCCCGAGGCTACACCCCACTGCCTATCACGATCAGCCGCCCCCTACCCGATGCGCTGGCGACCGGCAGCTATTTCAAAAACACCGTCGCCATCGCCCGCGACCGGCACATCATCGTCAGCCAACATCACGGCGATTTGAACGCCGCCGAAACGCAACAGCAATTCGCCGACAGCATTGCCGATCTGCGGCAATTTTACCGCTTCGAACCGACGCTGATCTGTCATGACCTACACCCTGATTACAGCAGCAGCCAGTTCGCCCGCCGGCAAACGCAAGCCAAATTGCCCCTGCAGCATCATCACGCCCATATCCTCGCCTGCATGGCCGAACATGACCTGGCGCCACCGGTCTTGGGTTTCGCCTGGGATGGCGCCGGCTTGGGAAGCGATCACGGCATTTGGGGCGGAGAAGTCTTAACGGTTACCCACCAAGGCTTTCATCGTTACGCCCATTTGCGCCGTTTCCCGCTGATGGGCGGCGACCAGGCCGCCAAGGAGCCGAAACGTTTGGCGCTAGGCCTACTACATGCCATGCTTGGCGACGACGCGTTTCTGCGCACTGATTTAGCGCCGCTGTCGGCATTTACCGAATCACAACTCAGTCTGTTAAAACAGATTCTGAACAAGCGGATAAATTGCCCGCAAACCAGCAGCATGGGCAGGCTGTTCGATGCGGTCGCCAGCCTGCTGGATCTCTGTCAGGAAAACGAATTTGAAGGCCAGGCGGCCATGCGGCTGGAACAGGCGGCGAGCAACTCGACGGTGACGACCAGCTACCCATTCGAGCTGTCGGCGCATAAACCGATCGAAATAGACTGGCGGCCGATGATGCGACAGATCATCCGCGAACTCGGCGAGCAGAATCCGGAAGATATTGCCGCCCGCTTCCATAACACCCTAGCCGACATCGCTGTGGCGATTGCGCAAACGGCCGGACAGATCAAACTGGTATTAAGCGGCGGCTGTTTCCAGAACGCCTTGTTGATCGACGGCACGATAAAAAAACTAAAAAAGGCTGGCTTTCAGACCTATACGCATGAAAAAATACCGCCTAATGACGGCGGACTCGCCGTCGGCCAAGCCTATGCGACGGCCTGGCTGCGTCCCGCTTAACCTCATTATTCGGATTAAACTCTATGTGTTTAGCTGTTCCCGGCCAAATCATCCGTATTTCCGATGACGAACCCTTACTGCGCACCGGTCTAATCGATTTTTCCGGCGTCTCCCGAGAAATCAGCCTGGCTTACCTGCCGGAAGCCAAGGCCGATGACTATGTCATCGTGCATGCCGGCTTGGCAATCGCCTTAATCGACGAAGAGGAAGCGCAAGCCAGCCTTCAAGCCTTTCAGGAGTTAGACGACATCGAGGCGGCGCCGTGAAATTCGTCGATGAATATCGCGACCCGAAAACGGCCCGCAAACTGGTCGATGCGATAGCCAAGCTTAGCAGCAAACCGTGGAATATCATGGAAGTCTGCGGCGGGCAAACTCATAGCATCATCAAGCACGGCATCGACCAGTTACTGCCGGAACAGATCCGGCTGATCCACGGCCCCGGCTGCCCGGTCTGCGTGACCCCGCTGAAATATATCGACAAGGCGCTGGCCATTGCGGCACAACATAATGTCATTTTCTGCTCCTTCGGCGACATGTTGCGCGTCCCCGGCTCGCGCCAGGACTTATTGGGCCTGAAAGCCCAGGGCGCCGATATACGCATCGTTTATTCGCCGCTGGATGCGCTGAAGCTGGCCCGGCGACACCCCGGCCGGGAAGTCGTCTTTTTTGGCGTCGGCTTTGAAACCACCGCCCCGACCACCGCGCTGGCCGCCTATCAGGCCCGTCAATTGAAACTGACCAACTTTTCCCAGCTCATCTGTCATGTCCGCGTACCGCCGGCGATGGAAGCTTTACTGAGTTCCGCCGATCATGCCGTGCAGGGCTTTCTGGGCGCGGGCCATGTCTGCTCGATCATGGGTTACCACGAATATTTACCGCTGGCTGAGCAATACAAGATACCGATCGTCATTACCGGTTTCGAACCGGTCGATATCCTGCAGGGCCTGTATCTTTGCATCAAGCAGCTGGAAGAAAATCGTCATGTTGTTGAAAATCAATACCAGCGCATCGTCACTCAAGCCGGCAACCAACCGGCGCAACAATTGTTGCGCCAAGTATTCGACGTGGTCGAACAAGACTGGCGGGGCCTCGGCAGCATCGCCGCCAGCGGCTTGGCGTTAAAAGAGGAATACTCGCCCTGGAATGCCGAGCAACGATACGCCGTCGATGCCATCGACACCGTCGAACCTGACGCTTGCCGCAGCGGCGAAGTTCTACAAGGCTTATTGAAACCAGTGAACTGTCCGGAATTCGGCACAAGCTGCACGCCCGAACATCCCCTAGGCGCGACGATGGTCTCGTCTGAAGGCGCCTGCGCCGCCTACTACCGCTATCGCAATCATGACTGAGCCGAAATTGAACTGTCCGCTGCCGCTGAATTACGAGCAAATCGTCATGGCCCATGGCGGCGGCGGCCGCATGATGCAACAACTGTTGGACAAGATCATACGCCCGGCTTTCGACAATGACATCCTGGCGCAGCAACATGACAGCGCGATCATCAATATCCCGGCGAATCGACTGGCCTTCACCACCGACTCCTATGTGATCAAGCCGTTATTCTTCAACGGCGGCGACATCGGCAAACTGGCCGTTTGCGGCACCGTCAACGATCTGGCGATGAGCGGCGCAAAACCCTTGTACATCAGCTGTTCACTGATCATCGAGGAAGGCTTCGCCATTAAAGACCTGCAACGCATCGTGCAATCGATGCGCGCCAGCGCCGACGAAGCCGGTGTCAAAATCGTCACCGGTGACAGCAAGGTCGTGGAGCATGGCAAGGGAGACGGTCTCTACATCAACACCGCCGGGGTCGGCGTCATCGAAACAGAATCCTCGATACTGCCCAACAATATCCGCACCGGCGACGCCATCATCGTCAACAGCGACCTGGGGCGACACGGCATCGCCATCATGCTGCAACGGGAAGGAATGGATTTCGCTAGCGCCATCGACAGCGACTGCGCTAGCTTGGCGGCGCCCGTTCAGGCCTTATTCGACGCCAACATCGATGTCCATTGCCTGCGTGACTTGACCCGCGGCGGCTTGAGCAGTTGCCTGATCGAACTAGCCGCTGTTTGCGGCCGGCAATTTGAAATCCGCGAACAAGGCCTGCCAGTGCGACAAGACGTTCGCAGCGCCTGTGAATTACTGGGGTTCGATCCTCTTTATATCGCCAACGAAGGCTGTTTCGTACTTTTTGTTCCGCAATCCCAGGCCGGCGCAGCGATCGCCACGTTGCAAAAACACAGCAACAGCCAACAGGCGGTGCAAATCGGCACGGTGAGCGAAGAACATGCAGATGGTCGGGTCATATTGCAAACCGCGATGGGCATCAGCCGCATACTCGAATTGTTAAGCGGAGAACAGTTGCCGAGAATTTGTTGAATACTTATGCGGTAACGACAAAATCCTCCGTTATCATGCCATTGCCTCACCCGCCCATCCGCGTTAAAACCGGCGATTGAAACGCCAATTAATGCCGGTAATTGCGCTCCTGAAAGCAAAATTTCATCCGTTCGCCGCCGCTCTATCGATTTAAACGGCCCCAACGAAAAACACATAAACCACTGAATAATAAATAAAATACATAAAGACGCGATATAAGCGGCACAAAATCAAACAAAAAAATGCAAGCTTAACGTGCAGAATCTTTCTATTCTATGTGACACGGCGGAATTGCCATGTATAATGACACCTAAATATAGCAAGGTAAGAGATTGTTGCCTATTTGGTCTTCAATCGGATCAACGTCATAGTTTTCCAGTACCCGCTTTATTAAACCCAACCCCATGTCAGTGAAAACCGGCAATTTTTAGCAAGAAATTTTTAAGTAAGAGTAAATTATGTCAGATCTAGTAGAAGGCACCGTAAAATGGTTCAACGATGAAAAAGGCTTCGGCTTCATCGAGCAAGAAGGCTCCAAGGATGTATTCGTTCATTTTAGCGCAATCAATGGCAGCGGTCGTAAATCATTAACCGAAGGACAGCGCGTGACTATGGAAGTCAGCATGGGCCAGAAAGGCCCTCAAGCGGAAAATGTAACGCCTTTATAAGAGAATACTGTAGCGGCAGTCAGTCACGGTTGATTGACTGCCATTTACAACAGTTAGACGAGCTTACCCCACAGGTCGTATTCATCGGCTTCTACCAGCTCGACATCAACAAAGTCGCCAACTTTTAGTTGCGTAGCGCCGTCGATAAATACCTGACCATCGATTTCGGGCGCATCCGCCTTACTGCGCGCGACCGAACCTTCTTCGACGACCTCGTCAACCAGCACCGTTTCTGTTTTGCCGAGACGCCGCTGCAATCTCGCCGCACTGATTTCCGCCTGATGAGCCATGAAACGCGCCAAGCGTTCTTCCTTGACCTGTTCCGGTAAGGCATCCGGCAACTGATTGGCCGCCGCTCCTTTAACCGGCGAATAGGCGAAACAGCCCACCCTGTCCATTTGCGCTTCGCTTAAAAACTGCAATAATTCTTCAAATTCCTGTTCGGTCTCCCCGGGAAAGCCGACGATGAAGGTACTGCGTATCGTGATATCCGGACAAATTTGGCGCCAAGCCCGAATCCTGTCCAGATTATTTTCCGCTGCCGCCGGTCTTTTCATCAACTTGAGAATACGACTGTTGGCATGCTGAAACGGAATGTCCAGATAAGGCAGAATCTTGCCGTCCGCCATCAATGGAATCACCCGGTCGACATGCGGATAAGGATAAACATAGTGCATCCTGACCCAGATACCTAACTCGCCAAGCGCTTCGGCCAAATCATAAAATTGCGTCTTAACGCTATGCCCCTTCCAGTCCCGGCTTTGATATTTCAAATCAAGACCATAGGCGCTAGTATCCTGGGAAACGACCAACAACTCTTTGACGCCGGCGGCGGCCAGACGTTCCGCCTCCGAAAGCACATCGGCCACCGGCCGGCTGACCAAGTCGCCGCGCATCGAAGGAATAATGCAAAAAGTGCAGCGATGATTGCAGCCTTCGGAAATCTTCAGATAGGCATAGTGCTTAGGCGTCAATTTAACGCCTTGCGGCGGAATCAAACTGGTGAACGGATGATGGGCCGGCGGCAAATATTCATGCACCGCCTCCACTACTTCATCGGTGGCATGGGCGCCGGTAATTTTCAATACCTGAGGATGACGCTCCAGAATCTCATCCTGCCTGGCGCCCAGACAGCCGGTGACTATCACCTTGCCATTCTCCGCCAACGCTTCGCCGATGCTGTCCAGCGATTCTTCGACGGCGGCGTCGATAAAACCGCAGGTATTGACGATGACCAGATCCGATTCCTGATAATTAGGTGAAACCCGATAGCCCTCCATGCGTAAACGAGTTAGAATTTGCTCGCTGTCAACCAGCGCCTTCGGACAACCCAAGCTGATAAAGCCGACACGGGGATTACTCATACATACATCTCAAATAAGTAAAAAAACGGACCATTTTACCTCAATTCAGAACCCCCACCCAGCACCTAAATTATGCTGGAATGTAAAATATAGTCCTGTAGCCATGGAATTTAGGTGCTGGGCTACCTCATTAAATGAATGAGTGGCAAAACAGAAAATTAGCAACAAATACCAGCAATTCCCACTTTGGCGTTCAAAAAGGGCATGGGGTGTGTTTGGCGAGGATGTCGGCAGCAAGGATGCTGCCGTCAAGCCCCCAGGGATGGGTTTACGGCGCTCCTCGACAGACACACCTCATGCCCTAAACCCTGCAAAAATACTTAAACTGGGAATTACTGAACAAATACGCCTAAAGTAAGTTAAACGTTTAGAGTGTGTTAAATAACCCGCCCCGCGCGCATTGAATGCTTTTAGCCGATCCGCTGCGCGTGATCCATCTCACGGGGATGTGGGTAGGGTGTGCTGACGAGAGGAAGCACACCATTTTTGATGCGCTTCACGCTGTTCAGCACATCCGAAGGCAAGGCTACATTGGCATGCAACAGGATTCGCCGCCAGGCAATCCGCCTGGATACGCACAACGGCCAATTTTGCCCCGGTGGCGGTCTTTGGCGGCTTGCTTCGCAAAGCCGCCCTACGATGCTAAAACGCTAAAACAGGGAATTGCCGCCCACCCCCCAATCAATTGACATCCCCTTGCAACTAAATGATCACAAACAAGTAGGCGGCTTCGGCAAGCCGGCGCATTTACTGGCAAACTTCAGCGGCCCGTCCGGAAACAGCTTATGCAGATAACGACTATTGCCCTTGTCTTCACCCAATTCATTGCGTACCGCCTTGGTAAAAACCCGCGCATTGGGCAGATGCTTGAAACGCTGATAATAATCGCGAATAAAAAACAGGATCTCCCAGTGGGCCTCGCTCAGCTCAATGTCATTTTGCGAGGCGATCGCCTCCGCCACTCGTTCATTCCATTGTCGGTAGTCACGCAAAAATCCTTCCTCGGTGGTTTCCAGCTCAACTCCGTCGACGATCAACGCCATGTCTTGCAAACCTTATTGGCAACCGCCAATTCCACCAGCCCCGAATAATCGATCACCTCGACGCCCGCCTGCAATTGCTCGACCTCGATGCCGTTGGCGAGCAAATCATCTCGCAATACATGCAGACGACTATTATTCTCCAGTAATCGCCGGAGTTGGCCCCGCAAGGCATGCCCCTTTAATGCGCTCCAAACCGCGACTTGCTGAAAAACCACATCATCGCCGCTGTCGATACGCTCAAGAATGGCGCAGTCCACCGGCGTTCTCCCAATCAAATGCAACATCAATCTACATGGGTCAGTTTCAAACCGACGATGCCGACGATAATCATCATGATAGAAGCCAGTCGAACCAGCTCGGCCGACTCCTTGAACAGAATAATGCCCAAAATAGCCACACCGACCGCCCCCATACCGGTCCAGACCGCATAGGCGGTTCCTAAAGGCAACGTTTTAATCGCCAACATCAGCAAATAAAAACTGGCCCCACCGAAAATCATCGTGGCGATACTTGGCCATAACTTGGTGAAGCCTTCGTTATATTTAAGACTTAAGGCAAACACAATTTCCGAACAACCCGCGCTGAATAACAAAAGCCATCCCATAAAACCTTCCTTTATTCCTGCATCAAAAGGGCAAATATTCTACAATAACGAACCAAAAAGCCTGTAATCTATTTTGTTCATTTTATGGAAAAAAATTCGCAATTCTACGTCAAAAACGCCAAACAAATCCACACCCACCTGAATCAGTTGTTAAAAAAAAGCTGCTTGATTTCGGTTCATTTCGGCGATCATAACGACTCGTTCATAACCACCCTGACCGGCATCGATGCAAAAAAAAACCGCCTCAGCTTTGATTATGGCCCCAAAGAATATCAGAACAAACAACTGTTAAAATCGCCCAAGACTGAATTTCGCGCCGAGTTTGACGGCATCAAGGTCTCTTTCCTCGGTGAAAAAATCACCAAATCACTCACCAAGGGCCAGGCAGCGTTCACCATGCCGATCCCAAACGCCTTGTTATGGATGCAGCGCCGTAAGTTCTATCGCGTCAAGGTGCCTCTCGCTCATGATAGCTATTGCGAAATCAGCTTCACCGACGAGGATCAAGGCAAGCAACAGAGAGTACGATATAAATTGCTGGACATCAGCATTTCCGGATTTTCTTTTCTAAACGATCAGCCGCAATTTTCCCATGACCTAATCCCCACCGACGAATTTTCTGACTGCACGCTCCATTTAAACGGCGCCGGCGACCCAATCATCTCGTTTATCGTCAAAAACAAATTCAATATCAGCCCGGACAAACCAGACAAAGGACAACGGGTCGGCTGCGCGTTCGGGAACATCACGCCCGCCTGTGAATCAAATATCCAGCGCTACATGCAGACGATCGAGCGAGAGCAAAGAAACCTATTATAAGGCTTCAAATATAGTTGAACAGGGACAGATTCTGCACCCTGGCGAAGGCTTGCTGCGCCGCTTGCAAGGAAGCGTTCTGCTGATTGAAGCGGCTGATCGCTTCGGCATAATCGAGATCCCGGGTCTCCGATAACGTCGACTCCATATCCAACGTGAATTTTTCATGCTGGATTTCCTGATCATCCAGCGCATTCAGTCTGGCGCCGACACTGGTTCTCGCCTTTAACAAACTCTCCAGGCCGGCATCCAGATCGCTCAACACATCATTGGCGGTTTGGTTAAATACCCGCCCCGTTTGGCCATCGCTGAAGCCCGCATCGCTGAGAAAAGTCCCGCTGATTTCGTTAATCGTCACCGACGCAGCGCTGCCGTCGCTAAGTGCTAAGAACTCCAGCGGATTGGCGTCCGGGTCAATGACAACTTTGCCCGCCAAGTCCGAACCATCGATCTGCCCTTGTATATTGGCTATTAGTGCATCAACATCGGCATAATCTTGATCCAGAATAATCGTTTCCTTAGCGCCATCAGCGGCGACCAGCTCGAACGACGAAGGCGAACTAACATAGGAAGCCGACGTCAGCGTTTTAGTTCCGCTAAGCACCCCGCCTAAATCGGCGCCGGTTCCGCTGACGCCATCTTTGAAACCGAAATCCGTTAAAAAACTGCCGCTAGCTTCGGCTAGCGAAATTGTGTAGGCCTGTCCACCCGTTGACGAAACGAATTCAAGCTGATTGCCGTCGGCGATCGCCTGCATATTCGAACCGCCCAGCTGTGCATTAATCGCACTCACCACCTCATCTAGGCTTTGATAATCACCGTTATCCGGAGCAACAGGCAAATTGACCGTCACGGTGCTCGAAGAACCATCTGTATTGTCGGTCAAGGTCAAGTCGAATGACGTGCTGTTGCCTCCCGAATAATCCGCCCCATAACGGGCAAAGCGGCTGCCGACGATCGAGGCGCGGGGAATGTCATAATCATTGGCCAATGCTTCCGACAGCGTCTGCAGCGTATCCATGATGCTGCGACTGCCGATCTCCTGACCGTCGAAGATCGCATCACCCTCCTGACTGACCGAAGGCACCCACTGAAACACCTCGGACCCCAGGTCGCCGTCGGCGACCCGCCGTTCCGATGCAATATCCAGCGTGCGCTGATTGACGCCGCCCTGATAAACATAGCCGTTCGCGTCGCCGTTCCAGACAAACGGCTGGATATTGGACAAATCGCCGGCGAAGATATATTCGCCATTAGCATTCTTGGTGTTGGCGACGCCGACCATGTTTTCGAGCAATTGATCGATTTCGTATTTGATCGACAGCCGATCATTCTCGTTGAGCGGCGCGTTCAGCGCCTGTATCGCCAGCTCCTTGGCGCGAAAAAGAATGTTTTCGGCACTGTCCAAACTGCCTTCCTCGATGTTCAGGCGCGCTCTCGCCGTGGCGATGTTATCCTGATATTGCGCGGTCTTATCGATGCTTTCCTGGAGATCCAACGTTCTGGCCGCCGCGATCGGATCATCGGCCGGCGTCAGGACTTTGACTCCAGTGGATAACTGCATCTGCGTCTTGGTCAACTTGGCCTGCTGCTCCAGCATCGCATTGACGCCCAACTGTTGGCTCCACGCCGTTGAAACTCTCATCGCTCCTCCTATCTCAAGCCGCTCAGCAGCGAGTCAAACAGGGTATTAGTGATCGCCACCACCTGCGCAGCAGCCTGATAAGATTGTTGAAACTTGATCAAATTGGCCGCTTCCTCATCCAAATTGACGCCGGACACTTCACTCCGGGACTCCTTGGCATTATTCAACAGGGTTTCCTGAGCCGACGCGCTGACGCGCGCTGCATTCGTCAGCGTACCGACTTTGGAGACCATCTGTCCGTAGGCGTCCTGAAATGACGCATTGCCGCCCAACATCCCCAGCTTGTTTTCCAGGCCCGCCAGCGCCAGCGCATTACGGTTATCCCCGGGCATAGGCCCATTGATCACGGAAACGCCATCCGCATCGATATTGGTCGCCGCGGCGATATCACGCGGGTCGCTGATGTTGACCCCGATATCTTGAGCGGCCCAATAAGCCGGCCTGATCAAAAACGCATCGCCATCGGACGGTTCCGGTGCTCCCAAAGCAATCGTAATGCCCGGCAAATCATCGGACACCAGATTCGTCCCATCGTTGGTCAGATTAATCGACGTATTATCGCTCAACCGGGTCAAGGTATAGGTGGTCGCCGGAGCCGCACCTGAAACATCGAGACGGTAGTCGCTGGCATCGATGTTAGCGATATTGGCGGGATCATAGGCCACGGTGATCGAGCCGTTTGTATTGCCGGGGTCAGCGGTAACTGGCACCTCGTCGACCCCGCTAAAGAAATCCCCTCCCTGCTCGCCGTCGAGATCATAACCGACACTATGTATGCCGTTGAATTCCATCGCAATGCTGGCGGCGACCGCTCCCAATTGCTGCTGGGCCGGATCCAACACCTCATCTCGGAATCTCAACGCCCCCGATAGCTCGCCGCCGGACAGTTGCCGGGTGATAACCTGAACATTGCCGCCAGCTTGTTTCAGGCCGATTTCCAGACGGGACGGGTCTAACTCGGAGGATTGAGTCGTTAATTCATTATAGGCGCCATCCAACACCAGCGATTGACCTTGGCCGATAAAGACACTGACCATATTGCTATCGCTGGGCACCACCGCGACATCGACCCTATCCGCCAGTTTGTTCAGCAAGCGGTCGCGTTCATCGAGCAGATCATTGGGCTTTTGGTCGCCGCTAGGTCGGCCATATTCGGCCGCGATTTTAACATTCAGATCGGCGATGGCTTCCGCATAGGCATTGATATTGTCGACCGTCACATTGAGGTCCTGATTGACCTGAGAACGTAATTCCTCGAAACGCCCATTCATCGTAGTGAACCGCTGGGTCAGAATTTCGGCTTCGGACAGCAACACCTGACGCGCCGGAATCGAGGCCGGATCATCCGCCACTTCATTGACGGCATTGAAGAAGCTTTTGATCGCCGGCGACATGCCGATGGTCGGATCGGCGACCAGATTGTCGACCTGAGCGGCCAAGTGACTGAAGCGGTCCGCCTCGCCAAATGCCGAGGTGCTGGAACGCAATTGATTGTTAATGAACTGGTCATAACTGCGGGCGATATTCTCGATCTTGACGCCATTACCGACATAACCGGCGCCGGTATACTGAGCCGGCATCGTCCCCAACTCGACACGCTGACGGCTGTAGCCTTCGGTATTGACATTGGCGATATTGTGACTGGTCGTATCCAGCGAGCGCTGAAAGGCCATAAGCCCCGAAACCGCTGTTCCCAAAATTCCTGTTGCCATATGCGCCCCCTATCCGAGACTAGCAAGTACATTAAACAAAGCCATGCGATCGCGGGTCATTTCATCGCCACCATCGCCACCATCGCCGCATTGCCGTTAATCGCGTCACCGCGGTAGATGCGCAGCACCTTGGCGGCGTAATTCGGGTCGGTCGCATAACCGGCCTGTTGCAATTCACGCATATATCGCCCCGGATCTGCCGCCTTCTTTAGCGCATTGCCGTAACGCGGATTGTCTTTAATGAAACGCGCATAATCGTCGAAACTGGCTTGATAAGAATCATAGGCTCTGAAGGCGGCCATTTTTTTCCGCCCCACGCCATCGGAGAATTCCAATGCCGCCTGACTGACCTGCTGGCCGCGCCAAGACTTGTCCGCCTTGATATTGAACAGATTGAAACTGCTAGCGCCGTCACGATGTTTAAGCACCGACTTCCCCCACCCGGTTTCCAGGGCGGCCTGCGCCAACAAAATATCCGGGTCGACGCCCAATTCGGCGCCAGCCTGTTCGGCATAAGGTCGTAACTGTTCAACGAACTGCTCCTGACTGGCTATCGGCTGATCGACGGTTTTCTTGACCTCTGTCGCGCCGCTTTTGCGTGATAGCGCTTGGACATCATGGCTTTTAACCGGATGAGACTTTATCGGCGCCGCCACCGAGCGGTTGAGATAGTCCTCGACGCTTAACTTACTTTGCGCTTCATTTTTTTTAGGACTCAATTGCTCGGCGATCAACTCGGCCAAGCCGATACCTGGTTCTCCCGACAGATGCAGCGCCATTTGCTGATCATACATATCCCGGTAAAATTCGCTTTGATCGCTGTCGAGAAGACCGTCGGCCAATTTAGCTTGACGCATACTCTTCAGCACCATCGTCAAAAACACCGACTCGAACTGCTTGGCGACCTGCTTGATCGCTTCCGGGCTGTCGTTTCTGGCTTGGCTTTTTAATTTAGCCAAGCCATTGAAATCGGTGTAAACATCGGCACTTTGCACATTCAACATCGCAATCTCCCGTTAGATAACAATCAACTCGGCCCGCAACGCGCCGGCCGATTTAAGCGCTTCGAGTATCGCCACCAGATCGCTGGGCGCGGCGCCGACATTATTGACCGCCTGCACGATCTCATCCAACGACACCCCCGGATTAAAAACAAACATATGATTGGCCCCCTCCTCTTCGACTTTGACCTCGGACTGCGGCGTCACGACCGTTTGCCCTCCCGACAACGGCGCCGGCTGGCTCACCTGAAGATTTTCGCTGATCGTGACGGTCAGGCTGCCGTGGGAAACGGCGGCGGGCTGCACTCTTACCTTGCTGTTGATCACCACGGTGCCGGAGCGTGAGTTGACGATCACCCGGGCCGGCGCATCATCGGGCAGCACCGTCATATTTTCGATCATGGAGGCAAAAACCACTCGTTGTGAAGGCTCGGAAGGCGCTCTGACCTTAACCGAAGTTCCATCCATCGCGCTGGCGGTATCCGGTCCCAAGACGCGGTTAATCGCTTTCACCATGCGGTTCGCGGTGGTGAAATCGGCATTATGCAGATTAAAAATCAAGGCATTGCCCTGGGAAAACGGACTGGGCACGCTACGTTCGACCGTGGCGCCATTCGGGATACGGCCGACCGTCGGGTTATTCACGGTGATCTTGGAACCATCCCGCCCCGAAGCGCTGAGGCCTCCGACCACCAGGTTTCCCTGCGCCACCGCATAAACATTGCCATCCGCCCCTTTCAGCGGGCTCATCAACAAGGTGCCGCCGCGCAAACTTTTCGCATCACCGATCGATGACACGGTGACGTCGATCGTTTGTCCCGGCTTGGCAAAGGGCGGCAATTCGGCATTGACGGCGACCGCCGCGACATTTTTAGCCTTGGGATCGATACCGGGCGGCAAGGTCATGCCTAGCCGAGTCAGCATGTTGACCAGGCTTTGCCCGGTGAATTTGGTCTTGTCGCCAGATTTCGGCAGCCCGACCACCAGACCATAGCCCACTAATTGGTTGTTACGCACACCGGCGACCGCCGCCAAATCCTTGATCCGTTCGGCCTGCGCCGCCGTACAAAACAGCGACAGACAGAAGGCAATAACAAACTTGTTCATCTTCATCCCCTCAGAATGGAAACAGCGGGCTCAGGAAAAAACGGGCAAACCAGCCGACTTTGCTGGAATTCGCCACCGAACCGTCGCCGGTATACATGATGGTCGGGTCGGCCACCTTGGTCGATGGAATCGTATTGCCGACGCTTATGTCCTGCGGCCTGACGATGCCGGACAAACGGATATATTCGCTGCCGTCATTCATCGTCACCCGTTTTTCGCCGCGGATCTTCAGGTTGCCGTTCGGCAAGACATCGACCACGGTCACCGAAATATCGCCGGTCAGGCTATTGCTTTGATTGGCTTCGCCTTCGCCGATGAATTCATGCGACGACGACATGCTGGTTTCCAGGTCATGACCCAATAGGGCCTGGCTGGCAACCCCCCATAGGGTCGGAGCGCTGACGGAAATAGAATTGTCCTTGCTGGCGTCCAGGTCGGAGATTTTTTGGGCCCGCGTCCGTTCGGTCAGCGTCACGGTCAGAATGTCACCGATCCGCCTGGCGGCGTGATTTTCGAACAGACGCATATCGTATCCCGATTGATAAATCGCGCCGTTGCTCTGTCTCGGCGGCCTTAAATCGGCCGGCTGCACCGGCGAGAAATCGGGATCGCGTTTCGGCAGGGTGTCGCAACCGACCAGCAATAAGGCCGACAGCGCGAACAGATAGTTACGGAAACTCATGATGGCCTCCTAGATCAGAGCTGCTGAGTGACGAACGACAACATCTGATCGGTGGTGGAAATCGCCTTGGAATTCATTTCATAGGCCCTTTGCGTCTCGATCATATTGACCAGCTCTTCGACGACATTGACGTTGGAGGTTTCCAGCGAACCCTGC
This sequence comes from Methylomarinum sp. Ch1-1, assembly GCF_030717995.2. Classification (NCBI taxonomy): domain Bacteria; kingdom Pseudomonadati; phylum Pseudomonadota; class Gammaproteobacteria; order Methylococcales; family Methylococcaceae; genus Methylomarinum; species Methylomarinum roseum. The sequence continues at coordinate 35,712 of NZ_CP157743.1, forward strand.
AACAGACTGCCGTATTCTTCCTCACCGGGGATCCCGATGATCGGCGCGCCGCTGGCGACCGATTCACGAAACAGGTTTTCGCCGATCGGCTCCAAGCCAGTCGGGTTGACGAAATCGGCCAATTCGATTTGCCCCAGCTGCACCGGCGTCGGGTTGCCCGGCTGCAAAGCCGACAAGGTGCCGTCCCGGCCGATGGTAATGCTGATGGTATCGTTCGGCACGGTAATCGCCGGCTCCAGTTCCAGCCCGCCGGCCGTCACGATTTGACCGTCGGAGTTGAGTTTGAATGAACCATCGCGGGTGTAATTGAGGTCGCCGTTCGGCATCAAAACCTGGAAATAACCGCGCCCGCTGATCGCCACATCCAAGGAGTTCTCGGTTTGTTGGATATTGCCTTGGGTATGCAATTTTTCGGTGGCGACGGTTCTGACGCCGGTCCCCAATTGCAGCCCGGAAGGTAGTTCGGTGTTTTGTGTGGATTGGGCCCCGACCTGGCGAATATTCTGATAAACCAGGTCTTCGAATAATGGCCTCGATTTCTTGAAGCCGGTGGTGTTGACATTGGCTAGGTTATTGGAAATAACCGCCATTCTGGTTTGCTGGGCATCCAAACCGGATTTGGCCACCCAAAGTGCTCGTTCTGTCATAATGCCCTCCTGATGACATTTTTTTGTCTTATCAGAAGTAAAGCATTTTCTATGCCATCTGCATTAACTTAGCCGTCACCGCGGAATTATCGTCAATATCTTTCATCACCTTCGTTTGCAGCTCGAAATTACGAGCCAGTTCGATCATATCGACCATCGCGCCAATCGCATTGACGTTACTGCCTTCCAGTGCCCCCTGAACCAACGTCACATCGGCATCTGGCGCTGGCGGCTGCCCTTGCTTCAGATAGATCAAACCATCATCGCGTTTTTCCAGGTTATTCACATCCGGCTTGACCAGCTTGATCCGGTCGAGTACGACCAAAGTGGCGCCATTTTGCCCCTGGGGCACGATACTGATCGTACCATCCCGGCCGATGTCTATCTTGTTGTAGGGCGGTATCGCGATCGGCCCGTCTTCGCCTAGCAACTGCCGACCGGAACCGGTCTGCAGCAAGCCTTCCGGCGTCACCCGCAAATCGCCGGCGCGGGTGTAGGCTTCCGCGCCGTCCTTGCCGTCGACGGCCAGCCAGCCCTCGCCCTTGACCGCGACATCCAGTTCACGGCCGGTGGTCTGAATCGGCCCCATGCTCAAGTCGCTGCCGGGCCGTTCAGTCATCGCATAGACACGAGCCGGATAACCGGGACCGAATACCGGCATTGCGCGGAATTGCTCGAAATCGGACTTGAAACCGGTGGTCTGAGTATTGGCCAGATTATTGGCGTTGGCCGTTTGCGCCAGCAAGGTCTGCTTGGCGCCGCTCATCGCGATATAAAGACTGCGATCCATAACCGCTCTCCGCTTAATTCGTTAAAAACCAAAAACTCCCATCCTGGGGTCTATATCCAAGATTTCTCGATGCGCTACATCAGTAGTTGATAGTGGGCAAGCGACTAAATATTAAGTATGGTCTGCATGATGGTGTTTTCGGTGGTGATGGTCTGAGCATTGGCCTGATAAGCCTGCTGCGCGACGATCAGATTGACCAGCTGCGCCGACAATTCGACATTGGAAGCCTCCAATGAGCCGGACTGGATTAAACCAAAATTATTGGCGCCGGGTTCGCCGGCCACCGCCTCGCCGGAGTTGGCGCTCTGTCCCCAGGTCGTGTCGCCGAGTTTCGCCAGCCCTTGCGGATTGGAGAATCTTGTTAACGCCACCTGACCCAACGTTTTCGATCCGCCGTTGCTGAAACGGGCGAAAACCGCCCCTTCATCATCGATATCGATGCCGGTCAGTTGCCCGGCCGGCAAACCGTTTTGCGTCAGCGTGTTGACACTGAATTTTTGCTTGAATTGCGTCGTGCCGAAATAATTAATCGGACTAATATCAAGAGGCTCGGCGCCGGTGTCCGGCTGAATCGAATAAGCCTGCAGGTCGACCAAACCGTCGACCACGCCATCGCCGTTTACCGGATACTTTAAGTTGCCCACCGAATCGAATTGCAATGTCGCGAACTGCTCGCCTCCCTCCAACGGCACACGATTGCTGGGCTCATTACCATCTATATAGTGAGACACCTCCCAGGTTGGAACTTGAATCGGATCTCCTAAAGCATCTACTGCTCCTGTTAGGTCATCTTGCGTTCCTTTATTGACATAATAAGTGGTCAATATATGGCTATTGCCAAACGAATCATAGATAGTCGCCGAAGTTTGGTCGTTATAGGAGTCGCTATCTTTTGGATCGAAGGTAGGATTCAAATCAGTTGTCGCCGACTGATCCAGATTAAGCGTCATATCCACTCGGTCCGTTGCCTGCGGCTGACCGGAAATGGTATTGATTTGCAAGGTCTGCAACACCCCGGTGCTGAACCCGTCCGACACCTCGGTGCCGTTCGGTCGATACGCCAGCAAAGCCTGACCCTGGTTGTTGACGATAAAACCGTCTTTATCGAGCTTGAATTCGCCGGCCCGCGTATAGGAGCGGTCGTTGATATCATTAGGGTCGGAACTGGCCGCCAAGGTGAAAAAGCCTTCGCCGCTGACCGCCAAATCCAAATTATTGTCGGTAAATTGCAGATTGCCTTGATTGAACTGCTGAGCGACATTCGCCACTCTGACGCCGCTGCCGGGCGTGATGGCGCTGACGCCACCCAGACTGTTGGCATAGACATCGGCAAACTCGGAACGGGATTTTTTGAAACCGGTGGTATTGGCATTGGCGATATTATTGCCGGTCACTGCCAAATTGTTGGAGGCGGCACTCAAGCCGCTTAATGCTGTCGTAAAAGCCATGTTACACCTGCCTGTTAAAGAATTTGCTTAATCTGATTAAAATTGACTGGACCGATGCCCGCCAGATTGACTTGCAAGCCGCGATTGCTGTTCGCCATCGTCACGCTTTCAACCTTGGACTTGATCTGAGTTTGCAAGACGGTATTGTTGCCGTCGATCTTGGCCTCTACCTGAACCTTGTATACCCCCGGATCGGCAAACTCGCCTTCGGCCGTCATGCCATCCCAGGCGAACGCCACATCGCCGGCCGACTGATTACCCAGATCGATGCTCCTGACCACTTCGCCAGACAACGAATCGGTCACTTTCAAGTTAACCTCGGTGGCATTGGACGGTAATTCAAATTCTCCTGAAATCGTTCCACCGGCGGACAACAAGCCTTCGGTCGCCGGCGCAGACACATAACGGCCGACCAATGAGGCGGCCTGTAAGGCCTGATCCGAACTAATCGAGCTAGCGAAATCCTTGAATGAGGCCTGCAAGTCCTGAATTCCCGAAACAGTGCTGAATTGCGCCATCTGTCCCAGGAACTCGCCATTCTCCATCGGCTTTAGGGGGTCTTGATGGGTCAACTGTGTGGTCAGCAATTCCAAAAACTGCTCTTGTTGCAATGATTGATCTTCTTTCTTGGCTTTTTCGATCGTCGATAAGCCTAAGTCCTTAAACGTTTCCAAAGCATTAATCGCCATCTATTCCTCCTATTGCCCCATACGCAAGGTTTGCAACATCAGCTCCTTAGTGGTATTCAGTACCTCGACATTATTCTGATAGGAGCGCGACGCCGACATCATATTCGCCATTTCCTCCACGGTATTCACGTTGGGCTTATAGATGTAGCCGGCTTGGTCGGCCATCGGATGATTGGGAGCGTATTCCATGACCGGCTCGGCCTGACTCTCGACGACCCCTAACACATTGACACGGCTGGCCGCGTCATTTTTATCCATGATACTCTTCAGCTCTGCGGCAAAAACCGGTTGCCGCGACTTATAAACCCCATCGACACTGTTGCTGACGCTGTTGGCATTGGAAATATTACTGGCCACCAGATTCAGCCTTAATGACTGGGCGTTCATGCCGCTTCCGGCAATATTAAAAATATTCATCGATGACATGATTATTCTCCTCTGATCGCGGTCATGAGACCGGAAAATCTGCCGTTAATAAAACGTAAACTGGCCTGATACTGCACTGCATTCTCCGAGTATTTGGCCTGCTCGATATGCGATTCAACGGTATTGCCGTCCAGCGAGGCATGAACCGGATTGCGGTACCCGACCGTTGCGCCAAGCACGTCTCGTTGAGGGGCAAGATGTCCGGCATGAGTACGCTCTAGAGATTGAGCCGAAGTGGACAAGGTATTGTTCAGCACGGCTTTAAAATCCAGATCGCGCGCTTTATAGTTGGGGGTGTCGGCATTCGCCAGATTCGAGGCCAACAACTCGCTGCGTTTTTCCCGCAATGCTAAAGCCTGGGGATGTATGCCCAAGGCATTGTCAAAATTTATAGCCATATTCGCCACCTTACTATTTCGATACAAAATAATAAGCAGCTTATGTACCAAAATTTATTTATCTTGGCATTTCAATAAGCTAAGACGTCGTCGGGATATTTCCTGGGGTAGGGTCGGCGATTGAGGACAAGTTTGAATTAGTGCGCTTGAAACAGCGTGATAGCGGTCGCTACGGCGCCTTGATAGAAGTGCAACAACACTGGAGAGGATCGATAGGGGAATGAATGGAGAAGAGGATTGCCGCCATGTCGTCAGAACCGGCAAATTCTAGCCGCTTTACACGAAAAGTCCGTGCGGCGATCACCGGAAACAACGTCAAAAACCCGTCATTTGCTTACGCGATTTTTTTAAAATAGCGCGTCACGCCTTTCACCGGCTCAAATTCCTTGAGTCCTGACGGCATCGATTCGGTTGTGCTGAGAAAAAGATAGCCACCCGGTTCTAGCGAGCCAGCCATGCGGCGCAAAATGTCCCTTTTGACCTCATCGGAAAAGTAAATCAGCACATTACGACAAAAAATCACATCAAAGCTGCCCAACACCGAAAACGGTTTCAAGAGGTTGAACTGCTGAAAACGCACTTTTTGGCTAATTTCCGTTTTTAACCGGTATCCGTCATGCGTTTTCAAAAAAAATCGCTCTTTAGCCGCTGCGTCGATACCCCGCGATAAAGCGAGATCGGAGTAAACGGCATTCTTGGCATCGGCCAAAATCGTTTCGGAAATATCCGTGCCGATAATCTGAATATTTCTACCCCGACCAAAACTGCGTATCGCCTCTTCGGCGCATATACTGATCGAATAAGGCTCCTGACCTGAAGAACAAGCCGCCGACCAAATCCGGATCGTTCCGGCTTTTTTTGTTAACAACTCGGGCAAGACCGCTTGCGACAACGCGTTAAACTGCATGACATCGCGAAACCAGAAAGTTTCATTCGTCGTCATCGCGTCCACCACGGCGACTTTTACTCGTTGCGCCGACGGCAACCTCGATTGCAGGGCGGCAACCAAATCAGCAAAAGAGACCAAGTCAAATTTTTTCAATAACGAAGAAAGCCTGTTCTGCACTAGATACTGCTTGCTATCACCCAGCACGATGCCGGAAGAATCGCTTAAAAAATCGCGTATCGCTTTGTATTCGGCCGCGGAAATTTCCATTCTTTTATGAAGGTTATCATTATTATTGATCAACATCCTTAATGTCATCCAGTCAACAAGAACTATAAATCACCAGCAATTCCCAGTTTGAGCATTTTTGCTGTGTTTAGGGCATGGGGTGTGTTTGGCGAGGATGTCGGCAGCAAGGATGCGGCCGTCAAGCCCCCAGGGATGGGTTTACGGCGCTCCTCGACAGACATACCCCATGCCCTTTTTGAACGCCAAAGCGGGAATTGCTGATAAATCACTGCTAAACAGTCATTGCTCATTGTGCATATTGTTGTTGATGTCTCTTCAACTGCCGCTGCACCGTTACAATCAACTCATCTGGTTCGAATTTCGCCAAAAATTCATTGGCCCCGACTTTTTCCACCATCGCCGTATTGAATACGCCGCTTAAGGAAGTATGCAAGACGAGATACACGTCTTTCATTTGAGGATCGTTCTTGATTTTAGTCGCCAGCGTATACCCATCCATACGCGGCATTTCGACGTCGGAAATAATCATGCTGTAGTAATTCGATATGTCATTGCCGTCGCGAACCAACTCGGCTAAATGTTCCCAGGCTTGCAGGCCATCTTTAAACATTGAACAGGTCACGCCAACCTGATCGCAGACTTTTTTGACTTGGTTTCTGGCCACCAATGAATCGTCGACGATCATGATATGATCATTACCTCCTCTGACTTCGGCATCAATCAGCTCATCCGCCGCCTCTTCCCGGGCGCCCATCACCTCCTTCATGACTTTTTCCACATCGATGACTTCTATCAAGTCGTTTTCAATTTTGGTTACGGCCGTTAAATAACCTTCCTTGCCGACGCCCTTAGGCGGGGCCTTGACGGCATCCCAGCCGATATTGATGATTCTATCGACCGAATTAACCAAAAAACCCTGAATAGCGCGATTATATTCAGTCACGATCACATAAGCTCCCGTCCCTCTTTTTATCGGAGGCAGACCTATCGCCAAAGAAAGATCCAATACCGGTATCGTTTTTCCGCGCAAGTGAGCGACGCCGCAAATGACTGAATTGGATTTAGGAATCCGGGTCAAAGAGGGACACTGAATCACTTCCTGAACTTTAAAGACATTGATGCCAAAACGTTGACGGCCAGCTAACTTAAATAACAACAATTCAAATCTATTATGTCCGGCTAACTTAGTACGTTGATCGACGCCATCCAAAACCCCAGCCATAGCCCCTCCTTCATCTCAATTTGTTCAACACTATTTTACCTATCGCCTTAAACGATTTAGTCGACAACGCTTTTAGCTACCCACACCATCGCCTAGCGCTCTTGTTATTGATGATGTCGGCTTGCTATGCAATTCTTCTGACAGACGGCTCGATATATCGCCCGCCTATTGTCCAAAAATTTACGCCAAATAGTCACATTTTTTTCAATTATAACGACTTTCCAGCATTTTACTTTAGAATTTTAGTTGGCCTATTTCCTGCATAAAATCTTACAAGACTTATTTTTGACGCCGATATTATGAATGCTTTTCGTTATCACATCCTGGCTATTTTACTGTTCGCTTATACGCAGAGTGCTGTTGCCGCAACTAGAGCCTTACAACCCATTTCTTCAATAAAGACAGCCATCGCCAACTTCGTTAATAATAATTTCGAAGCGGTTGAGAATTTTGAATACAGCTTGATGCAACTTGATCCCCGTTTGAGATTATCGTTATGCGACGAGCCCTTGCAGGTATTCAGTCAAAGCGGCGCGCTCGAAGCCGGACGGAACACCATCGGCATCCATTGCCCCACCGGGCAAAAATGGACTATTTACACGGTGGCGCAAATCAAGGCCTTTCGCAAAGTTTTGGTCTTATCCCAACCATTGCGGCGTGGCGACATTATCAGTGAACGCCATCTCAGTTACAAAACCGAGGACTTAAGCGACCTGCGCCGCGGCTATCTGCTCAACCCTAAACGAGTCATCAATCAACAAGCAACAAGAAACCTCGCAGCCGGCACAGTCATCAACCGCAGTCACTTCAGCAAACCCACACTGATTAACAGAGGAGAAAGAGTCAACATACAAGCTTCCTCGCCGTACTTCACCATCAGCATGGCGGGAATCGCATTAATGGATGGCCATAAGGGTCAAAATATCCGAGTGAAAAACATTAATTCCAAACGCATCGTTCAGGCGACCGTGGTAGAACCTGGTTTAGTGTCGGTCTATTAAAAGAATTTCGGTTCAACTAAAGTTATTGATTAAAATGCCGCTAACAGTATCAGATAAATATAGACAGGAATTTTGACATGGCCATCAATTCAATAACCGGTAAGACCAACAATGTCGCGTTAACGGCGACCGAAAACAAAAAAGAAAAGCCAGAAAACGAATCTAAAATTGGCGCGGACAGCACAAAAACAGACAAAATCGATATTACTTCGCTGACCCAAGAGATAAAAAAAGCGTTTGAGACCGCCTCATCAACCCCGGCGATCGATCATGACAAAGTTGCCGCCGTCAAAGCGGCGTTGCAAAACGGCAATTATCAGATTAACGCCGACAGCATCGCCGAAAAAATGCTGCAACTCGATCGCCACTTTGACAATAACTAACTATGATCGAAAAAACTTATCCCATTACCGAAAAACTATTGGATAAAGGATTGACGCTCAGCCATAAATTATTTGAGCTGCTCTCGCAGGAAAGTCAAAATTTACAAAGCCGCTCCGCGCTCCAATCCCTGCCCATTCTCGCCAACAGCAAAAAAGAAACCGTCGCCCAACTGGAGCAATTCTCCAATCAGTTATCGCAGGTCATGGCTACTGAACAGCTGACATTGAGCCCGGCCGACATCCAAAAATATTTTCAAATAGCTCATTCCGCCGGATTGCCTGTGGCCGACGGCGTAAAGCATTGGCGGCAAATCACCGAAATGGGCAAGAAATGCCAGCGGCTGAATGAACAAAACGGCGCCAGCATCGATTTACTGATGCGCCACAATCATCGCTCACTGCAAATCCTCACTGGAAAATCGCAACTTCCAGCCACCTACGGCCCTGACGGCTCGACTCGCACCGAACGCTTTTCTCAATCCTTGGTTTCAGTGTAGACTGTAAGCCCACGATGGTCGCGATTTCATCCAATGTTAAGGACATTAAAAAGCCTATTCAGAAAGAAGCAAAACGCAAATCGCTTCAGCTCGGAAGAACAATACCAACCCAAATCGTCCTCTAATCCGAATTTTTTAACCGAGCCGTGCAAAATAACCCGCTTGTTAAAGGATATTGAAAGCACAGCGCCGCTTTGCACCATCACTCTTGACGGCTCCAGCGAAGAATTCAGCTCATCGATTTTGGATATCAAAACCGGCGAAAATAAAATCATCCTCGACGAGTTGTTACCGGAATATGGCAACAACCTGCTGCATCATAAAAGATCACTGAAATTATCGACTTATTGCAACGGCATACACTTGGCGTTTAAACTCGAAAAAATCCAGTTCGGCTCCTCAAACGGCCTCACCTACTATAAAGCCCGCTTTCCGGAGCGTATTTATTACCCTCAACGTAGAAAAGCCCCGCGACTGGAAATAATCACAATCAAAATTCCATTCACCGGCATCGCCAGCAAAAACAATACTTCGCTAGGCGGTCATGTCTTCGATCTGTCCCGCACCGGGATTGGCATAAATCTGCCGGACAACCGATCGCGCATACAACGCGGCGATCGCATCAAAAAATGTAGCATTGTCGTCGAGGGCTATCGCGTGGATTTTGATTTAACGGTGAGATTTGTAAAGAAAGGCGGTAGCAGCCGAACACAAACCACCTTTGGCGGCTATTTTGAAAATCTTTCCACTAAAAGCCAAAACAAGCTGTCGTATTTCATCACCGCCTTGGAACGAGAAGAAATCAGAAAACAAAAAGCCTAGCGCCGAGACAACAAGCCCGTTGATATTCAAAGCAATCTCAACATCAAGCTTCGCAGCAATCGCCAACGACATATTCTCGCCAGCATCACTTTGGCGTTCAAAAAGGGCATGGGGTGTGTTTGACGAGGATGTCGGCAGCAAGGATGCTGCCGTCAAGCCCCCAGGGATGGGTTTACCCAGCACCTAAATTCCATGGCTACTGGAGTATATTTTACATTCCAGGATAATTTAGGTGCTGGGTGAACGGCGCTCCTCGATAGACACACCCCATGCCCTAAACACAGCAAAAATGTTCAAACTGGGAATTGCTGTATTCTCGCAAGCTTGCTAACTGAGACGCTGGTTATGTTAAAATAGCGATCTTTGTCCCGATAGCTCAGTAGGATAGAGCGGCCCCCTCCTAAGGGGCAGGCCGGGGGTTCGAATCCTCCTCGGGACGCCATTTAAATCAATAATTTACCTGATTACCCATAAGTTTCCGCCAACTTTAAAGAATAATTATTAACTGCATTAAGCGTACTTGCTAAGATAGGTGAAAAACGAGCATTCGGTAACTCGCTCTGCAAGACGCTGTGAATATATCCCTATAAGCTTGGGTTCGGCATCCATGCCTCACACACTTGCAGATCAAGCCACCGAACACTCGCCAAGTAGCTGAAAGTTATAAGTAAGCAGGATAATTTATAATCCAATAGAATTTCATATTTCTATTCCTAGGATACTGGTGGGGCACTTTTATAAAAAATAACCTCCATCGTCAACAAACCGTCACAACAAAAAGAGCCCTTCTATCTTGTCTTTGCTAACGATAATTTTGGGTTACATGCTTACCTTTAACAGAAATCCCTCACAGAGGATTTTTTAAAAAGACTTAATAGCTAATCGGTATACCGTTAGAAGCAAATGGAGGTTGTACATTGAAGCCATCAGATAACCTTGAATCAGCCAATTTTGGTTTTCTGGCGGAACATGATCCGCTGTTCGTGCAAATCGCTTCTTCCGCCGAAAAAGCATTTTCTAGTGATCCGAATACCACCCTGATTAAACTTCGGCAGCTTGGTGAGGCATTGGCCCAGCATATCGCCGCGCTGGCCGGTATCGAGTTTAATGAACAAACTTCACAAAACGACCTTCTATACCGCCTCAATCGAGAATTAAAGTTCGAACCGGTCGTTCGCGAGTTATTCCATACCCTCCGCGTTGAAGGCAACAAAGCCACCCACCAATTCAAAACCCAGCATAAAGAAGCATTGGCTTGTTTAAAAGTTGCCAGAACGCTGTCTATTTGGTTTCACCAATCATTCGGCAAATCAGGCACGGCATTTAAAGCGGGCTCATTCATTCCACCACCCGACCCAAGCCGGCAACTCAGGCAATTACAAAACGAGATCGAAAGACTGAAACATGATCTGACTGAAACCAATATCCAATTGGACTCCAGTCAACAACTTAACGATCTGATCGCTAAAGAAAAAGAAGAGTTCGAAGCCCTAGCGCTGGCGATGGATGAAGAGTCTCGCCAACTGGCAGAGCAGGCTAAAGCGCATGAAGAAGATCTCAAAGCGCAACAACAGGAATACGAACAAAAGCTTAAAGCCCTGCAAAGCCAACTTACCCAACAAGATGACAAGGCTGTTAGCGAGCAACGGCAACAAGTCGCCAACAAAACCCGTTCCGCCAGCAAGTCTATCGTTTTAAACGAAGAGCTCACCCGCCTGCTGATCGACCAGCAACTGACCGAAGCAGGCTGGGAAGCGGACAGTCAGGAACTGACCTACAAAAGCGGCGCCCGTCCGGAAAAAGGGACCAACAAGGCCATCGCCGAATGGCCGACGAAATACAAGGACGAGAGAGGACGGGCGGATTATGTGCTGTTTTGCGGTTTAACGCCGATGGCCGTAGTCGAGGCGAAAAGAGAAAACACTAATGTGGCCGGTAAAATTCCGCAAGCGGAACGTTACAGCAAAGGATTTCAAGTTACGCCGCCGATGATAGGTGCTTGGGATCTGGCTGGCCGAACCATAGCCTGGGCGGATGATGAAGACAGCCACTACAAGGCGCCATTCGTCTATTCCTGCAATGGTCGCCCTTACATTCAGCAGTCGGCCGAGAAATCCGGCACTTGGTTTCGCGATGTCAGAGAACCCAGCAACACTAAGCGGGCGCTCTTACAATTCCACACCCCACAAGGCTTGCTGGACCAGCTCAAACGCAGTAAAGAACAAGCAGAACAGGCGCTCAAGCAAGAAGGTTTTGGCTATCTAAAACTGCGCGACTACCAGCTAAACGCCATTACGGCGGTTGAAAATGTCCTGGCTCAAAACGCCCACACGGCTTTGCTGGCGATGGCCACCGGCACCGGAAAAACCCGCACCGTCATCGGTCTGATGTACCGTTTTCTAAAATCGGAACGCTTCAATCGCATTCTGTTTTTAGTGGACAGGACATCTCTCGGTCAGCAGGCCATCGATGTGTTTAACGAAGCCCCGCTGGAGCAAAGCCAGACCCTATCCAAAATCTACAATGTGGCTGAGCTCGGCGACATGGCTGCCGAAGCGGAAACCCGTGTGCAAGTCGCGACCGTGCAAGCCATGGTCAAACGCATTTTCGTATCGGATAACCCACCTCCTATCGATCAGTTCGACTGCATCATCATCGACGAGGCCCACAGAGGTTATACGCTCGATCAGGAAATGACAGAAGGCGAACTGGCTACGCGGGATGCCGGTCAATACCTGTCGACCTATCGACGGGTGCTGGAATACTTCGATGCGGTCAAAGTCGGCTTAACTGCGACACCGGCAAAACATACCAGTGAAATCTTCGGCAAACCGGTTTACACCTATTCCTATCGCGAAGCCGTCGCCGACGACTGGCTGATCGACCACGAGCCGCCGATCCGCTACGAAACCTTGCTGACGCAAAACGGCATCCAGTTCGAGAAAGGCGCCAAGGTCAGCGCCATCAACATTCAAACCGGTGAAGTCGAAACGGCCGAACTGGAAGACGAGCTGAATTTCGAGGTAGATACTTTCAACCGCCGTGTCATCAACGAAAACTTTAACCGGGTCATCTGTGAACAGCTGGTGCAGGAGCTGGACCCGTTCGGCGACGAAAAAACCATGATCTTCTGCGCCACCGACCTGCATGCGGACATGGTTAAACGGCTGCTGGATGATGCTTTCAAAGACCTCTACAACGGCGAATACAATCAGGCCGCCGTCGCCAAAATCACCGGCCAAAGCGACAAGGTGGAGCAATTGATACGTCAGTATAAAAATGAGCGTTACCCCAATATTGCTATTACCGTCGATTTGCTGACCACCGGTATCGACGTGCCCAAAATCTGCCATCTGGTGTTCATGCGCCGGGTCAAATCGCGCATCCTGTATGAACAAATGATCGGCCGCGCCACCCGCCGTTGCGATGAAATCGGCAAAACGGTATTCCGGATTTACGATCCGGTGGATATTTATGCCGCCCTGCAAGACGTCAATACGATGAAACCGCTGGTCAAAGATCCCAATATCACGATAGACCAGCTGATGGACGAACTGACCAACTCCGATCGACTGGAACAAGCGCTTAATAGCCCGGGCGAGCAGACGGGAGAAACCCATGCCGATGTCGTGCTCAGCCAGCTCAGCCAGAAGCTGATGCGGATACTGCGCAAGGCGGAAAAGAAATCGGAAAGCAAACCAGCCCTGAAACAAAAGCTTTCGGAACTGCAACAACTCTGGGGCGTCGAGCCCAAGTCGCTGCACAAACACTTGCATGAACTCGGTCCTAAACAAGCCGCACACTTCATTCAGCAACATACCGGCTTAATGAATCAGTTGGCGGAAGTCAATGCCCTGCTCGGCAGCGAACGTCAGCCGATTATCTCGGAGCATCATGATGAAATCCGCGATCGCAACCAGAGTTACGGCCCCGATAACCGACCGGAAGACTATCTCGACAGCTTCAATCAATTCATTAAAGAACAGCTCAACCTATCCACGGCTTTGGCCGTCGTGGTCAACAAACCCAGAGATCTGACCCGCGAACAACTCAAGGAAATCAAACTGCTGCTCGATGGCGCAGGCTTCAGCGAGGCCAAACTGCAAACCGCCGTACGCAACCAAACCAACCAGGATATTGCCGCCAGCATCGTGGGCCATATACGCCGCGCGGCCCTAGGCGAAGCCTTGATTCCGTTCGAACAGCGGGTGGCGAAAGCAATGGACAGTATTTACACCCAACACAACTGGCTACCGGCGCAGCGCAAGTGGCTGGAACGCCTGGCCAAACAATTGGTACACGAAGTCATCATCGACCGCGAGTTCGTCAACAACCGTTTCGCCGATCATGGCGGCGCTAAACAGTTGGATAGAGTGTTGAGCAATCAGTTGGATACGGTGTTGGATGAGTTGAGCGAAGGTATTTGGTTTGCTCAGAGTCTCTAAGGATTCAGTAAAAAGCAACTTGTCATGTCGATAGCATCGACATCAATGATACAAGCCCTTACCTCATCGCCTAGTAACCACATTGAACGGCAGTCGATTTTTATATATTCATCTTGCCTTTTTGTAGCTAGGGGACCTACAATGTCCTCTGTCCTCAAACAAAGGACAGTAGGTTTCGTAATAAAATGAAAAGTCAAGATATTGTAGTTCTATTGAAATTGGTTTCACTACATCAACAATTACGGGGTGTAGAACGCTTTCACCAAAACTCGCCGGAGCCCTTTGATTGGCAAGGCTGGAATGATGAAATTGAAGAACAGATAGACGAACAACCTATTGTTCGCCTGCTGGCGGAAGAATTCACTGTACGAGGCTTGGAGGCTTCCCTAGGCATCAGCAAGAGCGAGGTGAACGCCTCCATCAAACGCAGCCAACGTACCGGGTTGATACTCAAGGATCGTAAAACCGGATACCCAAAGGCGAATATCCCTTGTCTAATCGAATTTATTTGTCACGGCCTGAAATATGTCTTTGCTGCGGAACCAGGCGCCATGATGCGTGGTATTCCGACGGCCGCCGCCGCCCCCGTTTTACAGGGAGAACTTATTAGCGCCAGCGAATATATCTACGTTTGGCCGGATCCGATAGGCAAAGAGATGGGCCAGTCGCTTTTGCCCCTTTATAAAAGTGTTCCACATGCCGTCAGGCGCGACCCCGAACTCTATGCCAGCTTGGCATTGATTGACGCCATCCGCCTTGGCAATCCCCGTGAAGCCGGGTTGGCCCGGCATTTATTAGAAAAGAGACTAAAAGCATGACTGCGGATATTCCACAAAAGATGCTGCAAATGCTGGTCCCTGTTGCCGAAGCGTTGGGGGATGAACTATTACCTTATGTTGCCTTTGTCGGTGGCAGTACCACGGCGCTTTTAATTAGTGATCCCATAACCCGTCATGCGGTACGGTTTACCGAAGACGTGGATCTGATACTCGACATCGATGGCCGCGCCCAATGGCATCGCTTTCAGCAGCAACTGCGTGAACGTGGCTTTAAAGAAAGCATGGAGGAAAACCTCACCTGCCGCATGATGCTGGGAGCGCTAAAGGTCGACTTCATGCCTGCTGACGCCTCTATCCTTGGCTTTACTAATTGTTGGTATCATGCCGCATTGACCAATGCGCGTCCCTATCCACTAACGGATCAGATCACCATAAATCTGCTGGCTCCGGAATATTTCATTGCTACTAAGTTGGAAGCCTACCATGGTCGGGGCAATAACGACCCGATGGGCAGCCACGATTTGGAAGACATCATCAATCTTGTGGATGGCCGCATCGAACTATTGAATGAACTTCAGCAGGCAGAAGAAAACGTGCGGCATTATATTGCAAAACAGTTTGCCGGACTGCTACAACACCCCGACTTTGAATATGCTGTTCTGGGAAACCTGCAGGACGCCGGCCGAAGCGAACTGTTTTTTGACCGCTGGGAACAAATTGCCGCCCTCAAATAAGCAGAAAACAGCATAATTTATACATGACAGATGCAACACATATAGAAAACGGGATTTTCTATACATAACGAGAACAACAATGACTAACAACGATATTGTCCAAAAACTCTGGAACCTGTGCGACGTACTGCGCGACGACGGTATTAACTACAGCGATTACGTCACCGAGCTGGTGCTGCTCTTGTTTATCAAGATGGTGCATGAAAACACCGAAGCCGGTACGCTGAAAAAACACCCGTTGCCCCAAGGCTGTCGCTGGACCGATTTGAACTCTAAATCCGGCATCAACTTGCTTAATGATTACAAAGCAATATTACTGGCTCTTTCAACCGGCAAGCGCACCGAAGCCGACCCGGACGAACAAGGCAAAACTGTAGAGGTGCAAGTGCATGACGACCCGCTGATCAGCGCCATCTACACCGATGCGCAAACCCGCCTGCGCGAACCGCGCCACTTGGAACAAATGATCAAAACCCTGGACCAGATCGACTGGTTCAGTGCACAAAAAGACGGCCTGGGCGATTTGTATGAAGGCTTGCTGGAAAAAAACGCCTCCGAGACCAAATCCGGCGCGGGCCAATACTTCACCCCGCGCGCCCTGATCAACAGCATGGTGCGCTGCATCAAGCCGCAGGCCGGCGAACTGATACAGGACCCGGCCGCCGGCACCGCCGGCTTTTTAATCGCCGCCGACCAATACATCAAACAGCAAACCGACGACTTGTTCGATCTGAATGCCCAACAGCAACAGTTCCAAAAAAACAAGGCCTTCATCGGCGTCGAACTGGTGCCCTCCACCCGGCGTCTGGCGTTGATGAACTGTTTGCTGCACGGCATGGAAGGCGACGACGAAGGCGTCGTGCATTTGGGCAATGCCTTGGGCCTAGCCGGTGCAGGATTGGCCAAGGCCGACGTGATTCTGGCCAATCCGCCGTTCGGCACCGCCAAGGGTGGCGAAGCCAGCATCACCCGCGATGACCTGACCTATAAAACCAGTAACAAACAGCTGGCCTTTTTGCAGCACATCTACCGCAACCTGAAACCCGGCGGACGCGCCGCGGTGGTGTTGCCGGACAACGTCTTGTTCGAGGCCGGACAAGGCACACAGATTCGCCGTGATTTAATGAACAAGTGCAACCTGCACACCATATTGCGCCTGCCGACCGGCATCTTCTACGCCCAGGGCGTCAAAACCAATGTGCTGTTTTTCAGCAAAGGTTCGGCCGGCGACAAGCACCAGGAAGAAAACTGCACCGAGAAGGTCTGGGTCTACGACCTGCGCACCAATATGCCCAGCTTCGGCAAACGAAACCCCTTCGGCGAACAGCATTTAAAACCGTTTGAAAAAGCCTACACTCCCCTCTCCCTAGAAGGGATAGGGGCCGGGGGAGAGGGTGAATACGCCACGGACTTTCTTAAACAAAGAAAAGAAGGCGAATGGTCATTCGACGCGCAAAAAATTGAAACGCCAAAAACCGACGAAAACCAAAACGTCGACGACCGCCTAGCCCACAGCCGCTGGCGCTGCTTTAGCCGCCAATGGATAGCCGAACACAAAGGCGATTCGCTGGATATCAGTTGGCTGAAAGATGCCGACAGTGTCGATGCCGCCAATTTGCCTGAACCTGCCGTGTTGGCTGGTGAAGCGATGAGCGAACTGACCGAAGCTTTACGGGAATTGGATGGGTTGATGTTGGCGTTAGGGGCTGGCGGTCAAGCACAAGTACAAAAAAACCCGTTGGCCGAAATTCTGGACACTGGTAACGAGATATGATTCTTCCTTACGACAAAGCACTTAAAGCCAATAGTCGTGCGTTGCGCAGCAACCTGACCGACGCCGAGCAAAAACTCTGGCAAGGCCTACGCCGTAAACAAATCAACGGCTGGCAGTTTTACCGGCAAAAACCCATAGGACCTTATATCGTCGATTTTTATTGTGCAGCCGCTCGATTGGTTGTGGAGCTCGACGGTAGCCAGCATTTTGAAGCTCAACACCGGGAAGCTGACCAGAATCGGGATGAATATTTGCGCAGCTTGGGTCTAACGGTTTTACGGTTTGATAATCGGCAAGTGTTAGCGGAAACTGAGGCTGTATTGGAAGTTATTAGACGAATCCCCCCCAGCCCCCCTTTTTCAAAGGGGGGAGATAACGCCACTGATTTATCATCGATACCATCATCTGTCGATAACCATGCTTATCCTTTGGCAACAAACCAAGCCTCGCCTCTCCCAACCGAAGAAACCCAAAACCCAGTCCCCCCCTTTGAAAAAGGGGGGTTAGGGGGGATTAAACAAAACCATAGCCCGACCAACGACCAGCCTAAAAATGAAGATTCGATTGATAAATACACTGGATGGGAATAGATAATGGCGGAGGTGAAATTGCCGAAAAGTTGGATAGTTTCTGATTTGAACAGTATTTTGCTGTGCATCGTTGGTGGCGGTACACCAAGCAAATCAAACCTAAGTTACTATCAGGGAAATATTCCTTGGATGAGTGTTAAGGATATGAATAAAAATATCCTTGTGGATACAATTGATCATATCAGTCAAGAAGCCGTTGATAACAGTAGCACGAATGTAATTCCAGCAGGTACGCCAATAATTGCAACGCGTATGAGCCTTGGGAAAATTGTTATGGCTAAGTTTGATTCGGCTATTAACCAAGATCTAAAGGCATTATTTCCTTCAGCGAGTACATCTAGTGATTACTTGGTTTATTGGTATCGTTCAATTACTAGGCAAATCGAACAATTAGGTACAGGTACGACTGTTAAAGGCATCAGGCTTGAGAATATTAAGGCATTGGAATTTCCGGTAGCTCCTCTCGCCGAACAAAAAGTCATCGCCGACAAACTCGACATCCTGCTGGCGCAGGTGGAAAGCAGCAAAGCCCGCCTCGAACGCATCCCTAAAATCCTCAAACGCTTCCGTCAATCCGTCCTCGCTGATGCGGTGAGCGGAAAGTTGACGGAGGAGTGGAGAGAGGCGCAAAATCACTACCCCAATCTCGTTGACGAATTACACCGAGTAGCAGACAGTGTCGTTGCAAATGCCCCAACAAATGCACAGAAAATAAAACTGTCGAAAGTTTACTCTGAAATAGAGAAACCAATTTTACTTACTGTTAATGTACCTAAGAACTGGATAATTTGTAATCTAGCAAAACTTTGCGAACCTTTTAGCTATGGTACTTCTGCTAAGTCAAAATCGGATGGTGAAATTCCTGTTCTGAGAATGGGTAATTTGCAAAATGGGCAGCTTGATTGGAGTAATCTTGTTTATACGTCTGATAAGCAAGAAATTGAAAAATATAAGCTGTCCAGTGGTGATGTGCTTTTCAATCGTACAAATAGCCCGGAGCTAGTTGGTAAAACAGCAATATATAAAGGTGAAAGAAAAGCTATTTATGCAGGTTACTTGATAAAGGCTCGTTGCTTAGAGCTACTTTTACCTGATTATCTAAACTATGCTCTGAATAGTTTTTATGGTAAAGACTATTGTCGACAAGTTAAATCTGATGGGGTTAGCCAATCAAATATCAATGCTCAAAAACTTGGTGCATTTGTATTGCCATTACCATCAACCGAAGAACAAACCGAAATCGTCAACCGTGTCGAACAATTATTCGCCTACGCCGACACCATAGAACAACAAGTGCAAAACGCCTTAATGCGGGTCAACAAGCTAAGCCAATCCATCCTCGCCAAAGCCTTCCGTGGCGAACTCACCGAACAATGGCGCCAAGAAAATCCCGACCTGATCAGCGGCGATAACAGCGCCGAAGCCCTATTAGCAAAAATCAAAGCCGAACGCGAAGCCATGCAACCGACGAAAAAGAAAACCCGTGCGAGGAAGGTGACGGCATGAGGCTTTTTAGCATTTCATTACGACAATGCAGGAATCCGGCTGCAACACCAAAAATACAAAAGGTAACGGCATGAAACCAGTAAATAGTAGTGATCAATTAAGCTGGATAGTCATTGAAGGATATAAATCTATCTCAAAGTGCGAACTAAAAATGGGTTGCCTCAATGTGTTGATCGGAGCCAACGGCGCTGGCAAATCGAATTTTATTCAGAAAAGGGGACAGATTTATTTTCTGGAGGGCCGATAAATAAATCTGTCCCCATTTCCCAGTACAAAACGCCCTGGCGCGGGTCAATAACCTAAGCCAAGCTATCCTCGCCAAAGCCTTCCGGGGCGAACTCACCGAGCAATGGCGCAAAGACAACCCCGACCTGATCAGCGGCGACAACAGCGCTGAATCCTTATTGGCAAAAATCAAAGCCGAGCGAGAAACCATACGGCCAAAAAAGAAACCCCGTGAGAGGAAAATGACGGCATGACCACTTCTACCACTTTATTCCCGCAACGAAGTAGCCCGGATGAAGCTTGCGGAATCCGGGATGGCGTGGTTTGCCTATCCCCGTATTTCGCTACACTACATACGGGCTACGCTACTGGCGCATGGCAGCGGAGACATTGATAAAGACGACTGGATGTTTGCATCGACAAAAAGGGTCGATGAGGGCTGGATTTAATCCCAAAGTATGCAGAAAAGGGGACAGATTCAGAAAAGGGGACAGATTTATTTTCTGGAGGGCCGATAAATAAATCTGTCCCCATTTCCCCACACCCATTTCCCCAGAACAGGTTTTTGGAGAATCTGTGCTATTTGATTTATTGGGGAAAAGTGGCTCCGAAGATTTGCGCCCTAGCTCCGAATATTTAACTTCGTGCTCCGAAGATTTGCCACCAAGCTCCGAAGATTTGTCTTTGAGCTCCGAAGATATGGATGAATTTGGCCGCTTGCTGAGCCACTTGCTTTCTGCACCAGTCGTGCATGACCTGGCCAAGTTGACGCCGGAGTTTCGGGATCGACTTGAAGCTAGAGCAAGGGAACCCTGAACAAAAAAACGCTTGCCCAAAGAGGTAATGCGGCAGGTATTGATAGATCTATGTAAAGATCAGTTCATCACTCGCCAATGTCTTGCACAACTTGTTAAGCGGGACCCGTACTGACTTAGACAGCAGTATTTGACAGAACTCGTTGATGAACAGAAATTAACATTAGCATTCCCACAGAGTCCCACGGATAGCCGACAGGCATACATGACGAATAGCATAAAACCTGAGACTTCTGATTCCTAATCGGAACCTCACGACGAATAATTCAATGAAGGGAAAAATGGATATGCAGTTGAGTCCAAACCTGAGATGATTAACTGCATTTACCAGGCTATCGCGATGAGCGATTGTTATTGAGGGCCGGACATAAACGCCGTTTGTTTTGTTCAGGCTCCCGGGAACAGTCCTCTTTCCGGTGTTGATAGCATAAAACGCAACGGTTAAGGCGGCGCTGGTAACGACAATAAGCCCAGATCACCAGCCGGTCCAGACGATTAAACTTATCTTTATTTTCCAAGGACCGTAGATACTGTTCGACGGACAATGCCGTATAAAGACGTCGGGCCTGATTGATTAACGTGTCGTTATCCATTTTTATCTCCAGGCAGAAACCAGCACCACTATTACACGATCAGTCTTCGATTCGCTTCACATCGATGAAACCATGCAAACCGCGTTTGCTGTCTACCGCCAGCCATTGTTTCAGCAATTCCAACTCTTCGGTCTGCTCCAGCTCATCGAGGCTGGCTTTCTTTTTCAGCAGACGAAAGGCGGAAGATAAGACTTTGTAACGCGCTCCGTTAATCCCGGCGCGTTTCAAACCGACCGTATTCAAGCGATAATGCTTGGCGGGCCTACCGCCGATCAACATGAATGGTATGACATCCTTATTTAAACCGGTCGTTCCCTGAACGATGGCATAGGAACCGACGCGGCAAAATTGGTGCACGACGACGCCACCGCCCATGAACACATTGCTGCCGACTTCGACAAAACCGCCGATTGCGACATTATTGGCGAAAATGGTTTTATCGCCGATCACACAATCATGGGCGACATGGCTGTTGTTCATGAAAAAACAGCCGGAGCCGATCCGAGTGGCGCCGCCAATTTGTGTCGCCCGGTGCGCGGTGAAGCCTTCGCGGAAGGCATTCCCATCTCCAACCTCCAGCCAGGACACCGACTCCGGGTCGAAACCGACATCTTGCGGCAAGCCGCCGAGGACCGCGTGAGGATGCAGGATGTTGCCCTCCCCCATCTTGACATAACGCTGCACCACGGCATGAGCGCCGATCTGACAGTGGTCACCGATCGTCACATCATCTTCAATCACGGCAAACGGACCGACTTTGACATGCTCCCCCAATATCGCACCGTCGGCGATGTAAGCAGTCGGATGAATGTTTCGAGTCATGTTTTATCCTCTCGGGTGAAATTTTGCATGCAAATCTTTTAACCTTTCCTGGGCGATATGAGTATATATCTGCGTGGTCGACAAATCTGAATGGCCCAACAACAATTGCACCACGCGCAAATCGGCGCCATGATTGAGCAGATGGGTGGCGAAGGCGTGGCGCAGGGTATGCGGCGACATTTCCTTGTCGATGCCGGCTTTTTTGGCGTAGCGCTTGATGATATGCCAGAACGCCTGCCGTGTCATGCCGTTCGCCCGTTTTGTCACAAACAAATGATCACATTGCCTGCCCGACAACAAGGTTTGCCGGCTATCTGACAGATATCGCTCGAGCCAATCTATCGCTTCTTCGCCTATCGGCACCAGGCGCTCCTTGTTGCCTTTGCCGGTGATGCGTATGCAGCCGCGCTGCATATTGAGCTGAGTAAACTTCAAACCGACCAACTCCGAGACTCGCAAGCCTGTCGCATAGAGCATTTCCAACATGGTCCTGTCTCTGAAGCCTAACGGCGCAGTAATTTCCGGCGCCGCCAACAATAACTCGACGTCGGCTTCGGACAAGGTAACCGGCAGAATTCTGCCGACATACGGCGCTTCGATCAGGGCGGTCGGGTCCACACTCACCCTGCCTTCTCTCAGTAAATATGCGTAGAAACGCCTTAAACTGGACAAGATTCTGGCCGAAGAGCGAGCGCCTATCCCTTGGTCATAGCGGTCGGCTAGAAACTCGGACACATCGGACTCATCAACTTCTTCCAGCATCTTGTCCTTCAGCCATTTGGCGAACTGTTTCAAATCGCTGCCATAGGCCGCTAGAGTGTTGTTGCTGAGACCGCATTCCACCCATAGAGCATCCAAAAACAAATCGATCAAATCGGCCTTATTGGCTTGCATGGCGCTCCCTCATCGATGACTCGTAACACAGTATCCGGCGTTTCAATTCGACAAACTCACCTTGACGCTGCCCCATGAAGCCGCCGATGCCGTTAGCGGAAACCACGCGGTGACAAGGAATAATGCCGGGAAAGGGATTGTTTTTGCAAGCATTGGCGACCGCGCGGGCGCCCGAGCCTAAGCGCTTAGCCAATTGCGTATAGGTTAACGTTTCCGCAAATGGAATCTTGACGAGCTCAAGCCAGACTCGATTGCTGAACGAGGTTCCCTGTTTTTGCAAATTGACGGTCAGCCGAAGATCATCCGGGTTTTCCAGGTAGCGTTTAATCGATTGCGCCAAAGGCTGGTTCAGTGAGTCTCCTGGCGTAAGCAGCCATGCGCTTTTTTGGATGACATCTCCGGACAAATGCAAGCGCAGAGTCGCAAATTCAGTCGCGACGTCTAAAACAGTCAATTCGTCGACTATGCTCGATTGCCATTGTATCGTTAACGTCATTTATCACTTTCCGGCAAGCAAAAAAAAGGCAGCCGTCTAAGCTGCCTTTTTTTAGAAGCGGATTCCGCCATGCTCTGTTATCAAGAAAGTTTTTCTTTGATACGAGCCGCTTTACCAGTCAGTTCACGCAAGTAGTAAAGTTTCGCGCGACGTACATCACCACGACGCTTGACTTCGATACTGCCCACTAAAGGACTGTGTGTCTGGAAAACACGCTCAACGCCAACGCCATGAGAAATTTTTCTGACGGTAAAGGCCGAATTCAAGCCGCGGTTACGTTTGGCGATAACGACGCCTTCAAAAGCCTGCAACCTCTCGCGAGTACCCTCTTTTACTCTAACCTGAACAACAACTGTGTCACCTGGAGCAAATTCCGGTACGTCTTTTTTCAGCTGTTCTGCTTCCAATTCTTTAATAATATTACTCATTACCACACCCTAATTAACATCAACTTCAGTTTTAAATTCTTCCAGCAAAACAGTCTGCTCTGCCGTTAATTCTATATTTTTTAGCAAATCCGGCCGTCTCAACCAGGTTCGCCCCAGCGCCTGTTTCATTCGCCAGCGTTCAATGGCGGCATGATTACCGCTCAACAACACCTCCGGAACATCGCCCAATTCTCCCCTCTCCGGCCGGGTATAATGCGGACAATCCAGCAAGCCATGCATATGTGAGTCCTGCTGCGCCGAATTTTCATCTCCGAGCACCCCCGGAATCATGCGAGTGGCCGCATCTATCACAATCAGCGCCGCCAACTCGCCGCCGCTGATCACGTAATCGCCTAACGACCATTCGTCGTCACAGACGTTAGCGATAAAACGTTCATCGACGCCCTCATAACGTCCCGCCACCAAAATCAACTGCGAAACATCGGTAGTTTCGCCGATCAGTGCCTGAGTGATCGGTTTACCTTGCGGACTCAAATAAACCACCTTCGAGTCGCCTGAGAGGCCTTGTTTTTTGGCGTCATTGACCGCATCCAGCAGCGGCTGATATTTCATCACCATGCCGGGTCCACCGCCATAAGGGCGATCATCGACGGTCTTATGATTGTCATGGGTATAGTCCCTGGGATTCCAGGTCGTCAACCGAACGATATCCCGCTCTATGGCCTTACCCGTGACACCATTTCTAGCGGCATCTTCCACCATCTGTGGAAACAGGGTCACGACATCAAAACGCATTGCCGCCACTAAAAATCGGGATCCCAGTCCACGACCATCACGCCTTGCTCAAGATCGATCGATAATACCGTCTGTTGCTGCAGAAAAGGAATCAACCGCTCTTTTCCATCGCCCTTAACGACTAACACATCATTGGCGCCGGTTTCCAGCAGATGATCGACCGTCCCTAACGCGACACCCTGATCGGTTTCAACCCGCAAACCCACCAAATCGGCCCAATAGTATTCACCTTCTTGCGCAGCGGGCAATTGCTTTTTATCAATCAGGATCTTGCTG
The DNA here is from genome assembly GCF_030717995.2 of Methylomarinum sp. Ch1-1. Taxonomy (NCBI): domain Bacteria; kingdom Pseudomonadati; phylum Pseudomonadota; class Gammaproteobacteria; order Methylococcales; family Methylococcaceae; genus Methylomarinum; species Methylomarinum roseum. The sequence continues at coordinate 60,303 of NZ_CP157743.1, forward strand.
CCAGAAAGAGGAGCCGCCATGTCTCGATCGGTTATTCCTTCTAGTGCGGCAACCACTAATTTGCCCTGACGCTGTCCACCGACCAGCTTTATTTCCTTGATCTCGCGCCCCTTTTGCAAATACCAAGGCGAATAATTAAGGATATTTTCTCTAGGCTGAGTATAGGAAAAAACCTTGACCCAACCCTTTACTCCGAAAACGCCGGATATCTCTCCAACGTTGATTAAGTCGTCGTCCAACAATGATACTTATTCAGCAGCCTTGGCAGCGTTTTTAATCAACTTGGCAACACGCTCTGAAGGTTGAGCGCCATGAGATCTCCAGTACGCAATACGTTCGTTGTCCAAACGCAATTTCTCTTCGTTGCCGCGAGCCAAAGGATTGAAGAAACCTAAACGCTCGATATAACGACCATCACGGCTGTTTCTGCTGTCAGTCACAACAACATGATAAAAAGGACGGTTTTTTGCGCCACCTCTGGATAAACGAATGGTTACCATTTAACAAACACCTTAAAAAATATTGAATCAGAAATTTAATCCGCCTATTTTACGCGATTTTTCTAATATGTGAAGAATAATTTAAAAAATAGCAACAATTCCCCATTTGGACACCTAAAAGCGCTTGGGTCGCGTCTGGCGGGGCAAGGATACCGTTGAAGTCCCCAAGGCAGGTTTACCCAGCACCTAAATTCCATGGCTAATGGACTATAATTTACATTCCTGGATAATTTAGGTGCTGGGTGAACGGCGCTCCTCGACAGACACACCGCATGCCCTAAACACAGCAAAAATGCTCAAACTGGGAATTGCTGCCTAAATCCATGGTTACTGGACTATACCAGGATAATTTAGGTGCTGGGTGAACGAACGGCGCTCCTCGACAGTCCCCACCCCCTAAACACCGCTAAAACGCTCAACCTGGGAATTGCTGAAAAAAAATAGCTAGCGCAAGTTACATGCGCATTCCCCGCATATTGCTTTTCATGCCGCGCATCATATTCGCCATATTGCCTTTAGTGAAGCGCTTCATCATCTTCTGCATCATCTTGTGTTGCTTGAGAATACGATTGACATCCTGCAATTCCTGTCCGCAGCCGGCCGCGATTCTTTTCTTACGATTACCTTTAATCAAATCCGGAAACCGTCGTTCTTGCTTAGTCATCGAATTGATCACCGCGATCTGCCGCGCCAACGCCTTATCGTCGACTTTGTCCTTCATGTCCTTGGGCACCTCATTCATGCCCGGCAGCTTATCCATCATCGCGCCGACGCCGCCCATATTCTGCATCTGCAACAACTGATCCTTTAAGTCATCCAGATCGAAGCTCTTGCCCTTTTTGATTTTTTTCGCCAGCTTGTCGGCTTTTTTCTTATCCGCCTTCTGCTCGATTTCCTCGATCAGCGACAGCATATCGCCCATGCCGAGTATCCGGGAGGCGATTCGATCGGGATAGAAAGGCTCTAAGGCATCGGTTTTCTCCCCCATACCGATAAACTTGATCGGTTTACCGGTAATGTGACGAATCGATAATGCCGCACCACCACGCGCATCACCGTCCGCCTTGGTCAAAATCACACCGGTCAACGGCAAGGCGTCATGGAAAGCCTTTGCCGTATTGGCGGCATCCTGGCCGGTCATGCTGTCGACGACGAACAGCGTCTCGATCGGATTAATCGCGCCATGCAACTCCTTGATCTCGCCCATCATTTCGTCATCGATATGCAGACGACCGGCGGTATCGACAATCAATACATCCAAAAACTGACGTCTGGCCCCATCGATGGCTCGGTTGGCGATATCGACCGGCTTTTCCGACGCATCGCTGTCAAAAAACACCAATTCCAGGTCGTCCGCCAGGGTCTGCAATTGCTTGATCGCCGCGGGACGATAAATATCGGCGCTGACCACGCCGACTTTTTTCTTTTTCTGGTGCTTCAGATAGCGGCCCAGCTTAGCGACGGTTGTCGTTTTACCGGCCCCCTGCAAGCCGGCCATCAGCACGACTGCGGGCGGGTTGGTCTTCAGGTTCAGCTCTTCATTGGCTTCCCCCATCACCTTGACCAGCTCGGCCTGAACCACCTTGATCAGCGCTTGCCCCGGAGACAAGCTGTTTTGCACCTCTTGTCCTAATGCGCCCTCCTTGACTCGTTCAATAAAATCGGTCACCACCGGTAAAGCAACATCGGCCTCCAACAGCGCCATCCGCACCTCACGCAGGGCTTCCTTGATATTGCTCTCTGTCAGGCGGCCCTGACCCTTTAACTTCTTAAGAGTACCGCTTAAGCGGTCGGTTAAATTATCAAACATATCGCTATCTTTATTTTCAATTTAATCAAGACAGAGCTTTTGCCCTATGACTATTCAGTTGGTTATATTACCATATCTAGTTCTTTTGATTATTATTTCTGCGCACAGAACTCCCCAGGCCACAATATGAATCCTGCAATCATCGGTATCCTGTCTATTTGCTGTTATTCGGTCAGTACTTTGCTATTGTCAAAAGACATCATCGAAGAAAAATCGCAGCCGCGCTCCATTTACCCCGGCTGGCTAGCCGTACTGCTGCACTTTGTCTATACCGCTATCATTTCGTTACAGCAAAACAGCCTTGATTTCAGCTTTTTCAGCATCGGCTCGACGATTGCATCCATCATCGCCCTATTATTACTACTGGCCAGCCTGAACAAACCGATCGAAAAACTGGGGGTGGCGATTTTTCCACTTGCGTCCTTGACGTTGGCGCTGACCATGCTGCTTCCCGGCCAAGATAATAATCAGTTGCATTATAGCTGGCAGATGAACACCCATATCTTCAGCTCGATCATCGCCTTCAGCTTGTTGAACATCGCCGCTCTGCAGGCCATCTTCCTGGCCATACAGGAACAACAACTGAGAAAACATCCGCCCCGAAAAATCATCTTAACGCTGCCGCCGCTGCAAACCATGGAATCGTTGTTATTTCAAATGATCACCACTGGCGTCATATTTTTGACTGTTTCACTAATTAGCGGCTTTATCTTCATCGACGACCTGTTCGCCCAGCATCTGGCGCACAAAACAATCCTATCGATACTGGCCTGGGTGATTTTTTCGGCGTTATTGTTCGGTCGCATCCGCTATGGATGGAGAGGGAAAACAGCCATTCAATGGACTTTGATTGGCTTTGTTTTGCTGCTGCTGGGTTATTTTGGCAGCAAGTTGGTGTTGGAGTTGATCTTAGAGAAAACTTAATTCATTCGGTTGCGTACGCTTTTACTGCACTTTTGCCTTTGTTCATTTTCTGAATTTGTTGCTGCAATAGGTTGCGCTCCTCCCGAACAAGCGTCGCCAGCTGCTTGTCACTTTCGATGATGTATTCGATCGATTCCGCGATGCGCACCTCATCTACCACTGTTTCTTCGGCAAAAAAATCATGAATCAACCGATCCCTAAGATTTTGTAGCTCTGAAATCGATTCCCAGCGCTGTTCCTTGGCTCCTCCCAGCATCAAATCGGTCAACTCAAGCATACGCCCTAAAGCGAGTTGCTTCCGAGCAAGCAGCTCAACCTCAGCCATTGGCCGCCTGCCGAACATCCACAGGAATAGCCACCCAAGCAGACCTGACTTCCTTAATTAAATCAGCCACTTCAGATAATATCGCCAAATCGTTGTTCAAATTTGCTTCAAATAAACGTCTCTGCATATAGTCATAAAGATTGTCCAGGTTTTCTGCTATTTCACCTCCCTGTTCCTTATCGAGTGAAGCACGCAAACCATCGACAATGGCGATAACCCGCCCGATTTTCTGCCCTTTTTCCTCAATGTCATTACGCTCTATCGCCCCCTTGGCGATGGCAATTCGCTCCAATGCGCCGTCAAACAGCATCACGATTAGTTGATGAGGATCAGCCGAATCGGCACCGACATGAGTGCCGACCTGCTTATATTGGCTCATCGCTCTATTGGACAATGCATTCATCATTTTCCCCTTTTATTTATTCTTAGCTAAATTATTATATGGCAGTGTAGCCAATTGCTGACTTAAAAAAGACCCGGTACTTTGTATCTGCCCCAGTAACGCATCCATGGCATTGAAACGACTCAACAGCCTTTCCTCATACTGAGCAATTTTATCTTCCAATTTCAGCCTCTCATCATCAATTGATTCCAAACTTTTTTGCAAGCCTTTGGTTTTAGCGGTTAAGGCTCCGTCACTATCGAGCAGGCCGCCCAATACCGCATCCAGTTTCTCCATCAAGCCTCGGGAGAAATCAACTGCCCCCAGATTCCCACTGACACCCCCCTCGACGAACAATTTCAATCCATTGGTAGCGGTCAAATACTGCCCCTCCCCATCGGCATCAATGCCACCGATAGTGCCCGCCACATCACTACCGGTAGTGCCGACCGCAGCCGCTAACCCCAGATCACTTGCATTCGACTGGGTAATCTCAACCGTGGATTTAGAACCGAAAGATTGGGAGGCAATTAACATCCGATTATTGGCGCTGTCATAACTCACCGAGACCTTAGCATCCTTACTTCTTATATTCTCATTGCCATTGATTTGGGCTTGAATCTCCTTGGCTAGTTCATCTCCACTGGCATAGGATCCAGCGGTTAGGGTAATGTCGCTCGATAAAACGCCATCGACCTTAATCTTGAAGGTATCATTGACGCCCGCATTGACGATTAATGAACTCACACTATTATTAACGCCGGACAATAACGCTTGCGTCGCCGCTTGCGTCACATTGACCGAGTACTTTCCGGTGGGCGTGTCATCGGAGTTGGAAAAAAAGGAAACACTGTCATTGCTAGGCCTGCCAATCTGCGTAAACACCGCAGCAACGCCGTCCGGATCGGACGCCAATGCGTCGGTTAATTTGCCGCTATCAAGCTTCAAGGAGCCATCGGCCTGCGTTGTCACCCCCAGATCAACCAATGTCCTGATTGAGGTTCCTTCCAATCCGCTAACCAAACTGCCCATCACAGAACGAATTTGACTCATCCCTCCTCTGAGTGTCGCATCCCCCAACAATGCACTACCCGACTGGCTAGCAGGATCATAAGCGCTTAAATCATTGACCGATGCCACCAACTCATTGTAACTTTCAACAAAACCTTGCAATGCCTCGACAACGCCCCCCGTCGACCGGGTGATATCGAGATTGATCGCCTGTCCAGGCTTAGCCTGGGCCAGGTCCAGCGTCACTCCTTTGAGAGTATCGTTAAAGGTATTGGTCTCGTTGGTAACATCTAACCCGTTGACACTCAAGATAGCATCCTGAGCAACCTGGGTCTGCTCCATATTTGTCGCCGTGGCGTTAAATTCAAACTGGGCTAGACTGGGGTCGTCAACTGAAATTTGCATGCTGTTCGCTGCACCGGTTTGCTCGGAAGCGAGCACCAAACGATAGGCGCTGCCATCATAGATGATGCTGGCGTTTACACCCGCTTTCGCCTCGTTAATGGCATCACGCATACCGGTTAAAGTATTGTTGGTTGCGTCGAGACTCAGCGTCAAAGTTCCCTGCTCGGCGTTTTGACTGAAGCCGTTATATGTATCGGATACAGAGTCATAATCGGTGGTGCCGAATTTGATCGTTAGCGTTCCCGTCCCAACCGTCGCCTGGGCATCGGCAAATCCGGCCGAAACCAGGCTTTGCGCCTGCGCCAATTGTTTCGATTCAAGATTGAAGCGCCCGATATCGGCATTGCTGCTGACCGAGGCACTAACGACATCGCTGTCACTGGACTTTGCCTGCAAGGCGTCGAATTTTCCGGCGTCTCGCAATCCCGCCAACGACGCTCTAAAAGAAGACAAGCTACTTTTGAAGACGCCGTATGAAGACAACTTGGCCTGGATATCCGATTCTTGCTTGGTCAAAAGAAATTCCTGTGGCTGCCGTTCGGCAGCCACTAGACCATCGACGATACTGCGAATATCGATGCCAGAACCTAAGCCTAAAGACGATACCCCTGCCATTACTCCCCCTTGTCTTAATTACGCCTTATCTTTCAACAACAAACCGTCAAACCTATTTGTCTCATTGGACAATTCATGCAATTGTTCGGCCAATTTAATGACAAACTCCGGCGGAATTTGTCTGATTATTTGGTCGGTTTCAGCATCCTTCACTTCAATCACGACATCCTGGGTCGTTTCGTTGACCGAAAAAGCCAAGCTGCGCCGCTCGGTTTGAAAAAATTGATTCACGTCGGATACCGCTTGCTCGACTTCCTTTTTCTGTAATGGCGATGAATTCATTGGTTTTAAGGCAATTTCGTTGCGAGTCACAGTTTGACTTTCGCCTTTCACAGATTCTACTCCTGCCTCCCTATCTCCGACCGTTTTAACGACAGGGGCACCCCGGACACTTTCCCCCGCATAAGGGTCTGAACTTTTAATATCCATTTTTATGCCCTCGCAAAAATATCAACAATAGCAGAATGACGGCAAACTATTGCCGTCATTCCTTTTCCACTGTTATCCCAGTAATGACAACACACTTTGAGAAGACGCATTCGCCTGGGCCAGCATCGAGACACCGGCTTGCTGTAAGATCTGACTTTTTGCCAACTTGGATGACTCTTGTGCGAAATCCGCATCCTGTATCCGCGATCTCGCCGCCGAGACATTCTGAGACACATTCTCCAGATTGGATATGGTGGCGGAAAACCGGTTTTGAATAGCCCCCAGGTCCGCACGGGAGTTGTCGATAAAATCCAAGGCTCCGTCGATGATGCTCAAGGCGTCGTTCGAGCCTCGCTGGGTACTGATATCGACCGTTTCCACTGATTGCAAACTCGACGTACCGGCTGCAACGGTGCTAGAAGTATCGGCGAGAGTAAAGTTCTTGGAGGAATTATAGGTAATGCTACCCCCTACGGTGATATCCCCCCCCGAAGACGCCTGTGTCGCTCCCACTGTCGCATCGAACGCGCCGGTTTCGTCAATTCCATTGACATTAAATGTTCCGGTAATATTATTGAGCCTGATATCTTTCCCGGTGTTTTGAGTCAGCATGATCTGAGTTTTGTCGTCACTGACCTTCGCAGTAATGCCTGTTTCACCGGATACCGCATTAATCGCGTCGCTTAAGGCGCTGACATCGCCGTCGGTCGGTATATCGGCAGTAATACTGACCGCTGTACTGTTCGAACCGGTCAAATCCAGACTGATCGAACCGCTGGAAAAACTATCCAGCTCGACAAAATTGACCGCTTGCGCCGACACCCCGGTACTGTCGGCAGCCGCGTTGACCGAAGACGCTATTTTTTCCGCGGAATCGCCAGCATTAACGGTAATGTCCGCAGAACCGAACGCACCGGTCACCGTCATGGTTCCGGAAGCCACCCCGTTTACCCCTCCAGATCCCTGGGCGGTTTGGATCGCATCAGAACTCGTCAGCTCCTGAGTTCCGATACTGCCGATGCGCGCAGTGCCTACACTGACGTTGATTGTCTGCCCGGCATAGGCGCCGACATGGAAAGCCTGGGAATTGAATGAGCCATCCAGCAGATTTTTACCGTTGAAACTGGTGGTCGTCGCGATACGCTCCAACTCCGCCTTCAATTGGTTAACCTCTTTCTGCAGGCTGGAACGATCCGAGGCGCTATTGGTGTCGTTGGCCGATTGCACGGCAAGTTCACGCATTCTTTGCAGGATATTGGTTGATTCCTGCATCGCGCCTTCCGCGGTCTGGGCCAGGGAAATGCCGTCGTTGGCGTTTCTGACCCCTTGGTTCAGGCCTCTGATTTGCGCGGTCATTCGATCACTGATCGCCAACCCCGCGGCATCGTCTTTCGCGCTATTAATGCGCAAGCCCGAAGAAAGCCGTTCCATGGCGCTCGCCATGCCGGTTTGGGAACGGTTCAATTGTCTTTGAGCGTTGATTGATGCGATGTTTGTATTGATAACTTGAGCCATGATGCTACCCTCTGGATCTTGATTTAAACCCGCCTTTAAACTGGTCAAAGGCCGTATTAGATTGTGTGTTCACAATGGTTATCGTCAGGGCCGGAAAAAACTTAACCCTTTTTCACCATTCAACATCTGCACTAGTTCACAAACATCGCTCATTAGCTTAACAACATGACTTTTGAAAAATTTATCCGCTGGCAGCCTTCCTAACGCTGCACCAGCATGGAGTCAATTGAATCTCAATAACTTGTCACTAGCGAAGGAGTTGCCAGTATCTACAATGCAACTCATCGCTAAATCAAACAAACCGCTCAAACGCCTCACTACCCTTGCAGCAAACTCAAAACGTTCTGATTTGTCGCATTGGCTTGCGCCAACATGGAAATGCCCGCCTGCTGCAGTATCTGAGCTTTCGCCAAGGATGCCGACTCTTTGGCAAAATCGGCATCCTGTATCCGTGATCTTGCCGCCGATACGTTCTGGGAAACGTTCTCCAGATTGGCAATCGTCGCCTCGAAGCGATTTTGAATGGCCCCCAAGCCGGCCCGGGAATTGTCGATAAAATCCAAGGCCCCGTCGATGATGCTCAAAGCGTCGTTCGAGCCTCGCTGTGTGCTGATATCGACCGTTTCCACTGATTGCAAACTCGACGTACCGGCTGCAACGACGCTAGCATTACCGCCGAGAGTAAAGTTCTTCGAGGAATTATAGGTAATGCTACCGCCTACGGTAATATCCCCCACCGAAGACGCCTGTGCCGCACCCACTGTCGCATCGAACGCGCCGGTTTCATCAATTCCATTGACATCAAATGTTCCGGTAATGTTATTGAGCCTGATGTCTTTCCCTGTGTTTTGGGTCAGCATAATTTGCTTTTTGTCATCACTGACCTTCGCAGTAATGCCGGTTTCACCGGATACCGCATTAATCGCGTCGCTCAAGGCGCTGACATCCTTGTCGGCCGGTATATCGGCAGTAATACTGACCGCTGTACTGTTCGACCCGGTCAAATCCAGACTGATAGAGCCACTGGTAAAACTATCCAGCTCGACAAAATTGACCGCTTGCGCCGACACCCCGGTACTGTCGGCTGCCGCGTTGACCGATGAAGCGATTTTTTCCGCGGAATCACCGGCATTGACGGTAATCTCCGCAGAACCGAATGCACCGGTCACCGTCATGGCTCCCCCCGTCACCCCATTCACCCCTCCGGATCCTTGTGCGGTTTGGATAGCATCAGAACTCGTCAGCTCCTGAGTTCCGATACTGCCGATGCGCGCAGTGCCCACACTGACGCTGATAGTTTCTCCGGCATAGGCGCCGATATGAAAGGCTTGAGCATTGAACGAACCATCCAGCAGATTTTTACCGTTAAAAGTAGTCGTCGTCGCGATGCGCTCCAGCTCCGCCTTCAATTGGTTGACTTCTTTCTGCAAACTGGAACGATCCGAGGCGCTGTTGGTATCGTTGGCCGATTGCACCGCCAACTCCCGCATTCTTTGCAGAATATTGGTCGACTCCTGCATCGCGCCTTCCGCCGTCTGTGCCAGAGAAATGCCGTCGTTGGCATTTCTAACCGCTTGATTCAACCCCCTGACCTGAGCTGTCATACGGTCGGCAATCGCGAGTCCCGCGGCATCATCTTTGGCGCTGTTGATGCGCAACCCCGAAGAAAGCCGCTCCATGGCAGTTTGCTGAGATCCCTGAGACCTGTTCAACTGACGCTGAGCATTGATCGATGCGATATTGGTATTAATTATTTGTGGCATGATTTTTCCTCTTGGCTTGAATAGTTATCTCTTCCCGTCAAACTAAGCAAACCCCATGCCACAAAAAGAAACGCCATTAGCCATTGAATTATAAGAGCTTTTTAACCCCTTCTAACGATCGTCAATTATTCGACACTTATTTCACCGTAATCACGGCAATAATGCGCCGTACCATTGCTGCAGATGATCCTCCAGAATATAGTTATCTACCACCCATCGTCGCAACTGCTGACCTTCTTGCCGCAGCAAATCCGGCTCTTGAATCTTGTCTCTAATGATCCTTATCCAATGCTCGGAATTATTGGCGACACGAGTCACCGGTGCATCTTGATAGGGAAGAATATCGGTGCACACTACCGGCCAACCCAGCACGCCATATTCAAGCAAACGTAAATTAGTTTTGGCTTCATTGAACTTGTTGTGTTCTAAGGGCGCGATGGCCAAATCCAGGTTTAACTCGGCCAATTTTTGCGGATATAGATGAAATGCAACCCCTGGATAAAACTCTTTTATATAGGGTCTTAGCGCCTCGGGACACATCCCCATGAAAACCCAGTCGACTTCCTGATGCAATGCCTCAACCACCGGCAAGATGAGCTCCAAATCGCCCTGGTGCTCCACACCACCGGCCCAGCCGACTCTAGGCTTGGATTGCTGCAATTTCTCCGGCAGATCCAAGGTCAACCAGCGTTCGGTTTCAAGGTAATTGGGAACTATGACGATATTGTCGGTAAATTTGCCAAATTCCTTCGCCAACACTTCGTTGGCAACAATGACCCGATCCGACAACCGCATCATTTTTTTCAGCCTGCGCCGTATATCTTTGGGCCATTTTCCCTGTTTCGGATGCTTTTTAGGCAAGGTATACAATAGATCATCCTGGCCATAGACCATAAATACATCATTGAACCTGCGATACCTGCCCCATGCCTCGATAAAATAATCGGCAAAGGCATTCTGCAGGAACAACACATCAGGCTGAGCGCGTTCGACCTCGACGACATCGGGAATGATAGCCTCATCGTGATTCGGCAACAGACTGCTTTGTATCATCGCCGCATTGGTCAGCGCCCTTAAGGGTGAACGTACTCGATATTCGCCAACCCCTGTTTCGTTCCCAGGAAAGGCGTAGATGCGCGGTTTATCATGGAAATCGACATTCCACGATACATCGGTTTTGGTTTCGAGTTGAAAGTCGAAGTGTTTCAGACTCAGATTCCGGTTAAACGCGGGGTCCCTGGCGAGTTGCGGCAGCCATTTTTTCAATATATGATCGGCTTCCACCCGGCTTCCTTCCTTTTGCTTCTTGCTTGGTTTTTCTTTTTTCAAGGAGCTCGAACCGTGATGGACAACGGTCGAAAACGGAGTCCAAACAATTCGATAACCAAGCTCTTTGACTTTCAGACACAAATCGACATCGTTGAATAACACCCCGAAATTTTCCGCGTCCAATCCACTGACCTGCTTATATAAATCCTTTTCCAGCAACAGACAGGCGGCGGTGACCGCCGAGTAATCCTGAGTCAGCTGCAGACGCCCCATGTAGCCTGCCGCATCCATTGCTTCCCCGATAAACGGATGGTCGGCGACGCCAAATTGGCCAAGCCCCAGCACCACGCCCGCATGCTGAACTTGCTTATTGGGGAAGATCAACCGCGGACCGACAATTCCCACGTCGCTTCTCAATCCTTCCGCCAGCAAACGGCTTAACCATTCCTCCTGAATAATCACGGTATCGTTGTTCAACAACAGCAGATAATCGCCCTGGGCCCGCTCGGCGGCGACATTATTGATGGCCGAGAAATTATAGGGCAAGTCGTACGACAACAGATGTACTCTCGCCTCTCGAACGGATATATCGGATAGGTATACGAGGGTCTCGGGGTCGTCGCTTTGATTATCCACAATCAGGATTTCATAATGCGGATAACCGGTTTTTTCCAGAATACTCTCGACGCACGGTCGGATCAGGTCCAAGCGGTTTTTCGTCGGGATGATGATCGATACCAGCGGGCTCGATGTGAGCGGGCGTTGCAGATATAAAGTCCCCGGCAACAAGCCGTCGGCGATCTCGATCACTCTGCCTTGTTCCCGGAAATAAGCGGACAACCCGCTTTTTCTGCGTTCGCCGGCAAGCAGTCTGGCCTGATCGGCCGCCTCCCGGCGATGCAGGAGAATATTTGGAATATGGCCGATCGTAGCCCCATAATCCTTATCGCCCCCTCGCAACACCAGCTCCCAAGATAGGAAAACATCCGGAAATTTGCTAGCATCGCAGCGCTCCAGCAAAGTCTTCCTGAACATGACCAAGCCTCCGATGTAATCGGTCGCATAAAACAAGTCGAGGTTAAATTCCGGCTTAAATCGGGGGCTATGGAAAAAACCTTCCGGGCTCACCCTGTCTTCGTCGCTGTAGATGATCTCCCAACCAGGATAACGATGTGAATACTCGACAAAACACGACAATGCGTGAGGCTCCAGGTAATCGCCCAGCTCCAAAAAGCAACCCCATTCCGCTTGTCGCCCTCCTGGAAGCAACAACAACGCAGCGACATCTAATGGCGGTTCCCGAGTGACCCACCCCAGCTGCGGCATTTCATCGAACAAGGGATCAGGGCATGCCAACGAACTGACCACGGTCAGATGCCAGTTGGAATAGGTTTGTCCTCCCAGGCTGTCCAAGGTATCGGCCAGAGCGGTCAAATCGGTCTGCTCGACAAAAACGAAACATCGAATCGCCGGCTTGAACTCGGGAAATTCCGCCAAGGACATGCCGTCCCGGGAGAGTTCATAATCCCGTTTTTTTTCCAGCCAGTTCTGGTATTCGATATCATCCAATTTAGGCAAGCGGTCGGTTATCGTGTAACCGGACGAGCGACATAACACGCCGAACAGGCGCTCGACCGCATGCACCAGGGTCCCGTCGCCCGCTTCGTTTTCGAAAGCTTCGGCGTTCAAATTCAACGCTAACAGAGACTCTAGCGCCGCTGGTCTGAACCAAAACATCGACCCGGCCGGAAACACGAATCCACTCTTATCGAAAGCCTTTTTATCGATGCCGGGTATCAGTCGTTGAATAATCGGGAAATTGACGTCACCGGACAGAGTGCGGTTCAAATAACCGAACGGCGCGAATATCCCAAGTTTAGAATCGGCTTCGAACAATTCGATAATGTCGTCGACTCGTTTTTGCCATTGCACCAAGGACCGCATCGCCAATCCCCGCCATTGCTCGGCCGAACCATCGATGTTCATTTGCATTGCCGGGCTGCAGTGCAGCTTTAAAATCAAATCGTACCCCAACGCCTGAATTTCCCGGTATACGGTCAAAAACGGCAGGATATCCCGTCCCTTATTCCGGACCTGATAGACGTGCGATTCGGGAAACCTGTTTGAAATTTCGTCGATCAGACTGTCGTTCTTCCCTTCGAGGGTCGTGACATAAAGATCGAATTTCCTGGCTATCGCCGAGAGCGAAACGCAAAGCTCATCCCACAATTCGGCATCAGATAAATGCAGGATTACCGCAATCGAGCGAATTTTTCTGCGGCCATCCTTTTGACCGCTCGTTAGGCTCGCCAGCATGTGGTTTTGAGCGTACTTGACCGCAGTCGAATTCAAGCAACCGTGCTTGTGATAAATTTCCTCGAAGACATCCGAGTAATTCTCGACATGCGCCTTGGTAACGCTCGTTGCGCCTTGTCTCTCGTGTACCTCTACCGTAACTTTCGGGATATGATGAAAACGACATCGACTACTGAGCCGAATCAGCAGCTCCCAATCTTCAAGGCACAGCAAAGACTCTTCGAAAAACCCAACCTCTTTCAAGTAATCCGAACGCACCCCCCAGGTATTTATCGGTATGAAGTTAGAAACATAGAGCCTCTCTCTACTGTACTTGATATCGTTATAGATGACCGCTCTTCTGACCACCGAATGATCGTCGTCGTAAAGAACGGACTCAGCCAACGTATAAACAAAATTAGTAGACTCCAACCCTTTAACGACCGTTGCCAAATGATCAGGCTTGAACACATCGTCGTCGTCCAGAAAACAAATCACTTCCCCTTTGGCGAATTTGAGCCCGATGTTTCGTGCCTGCGACTGCCCGTGGTTCCGATTTAACTCCATTAACTTAATGCGGGGATCGGCCAGGCCGTCGGAGAGAACGACCGGCGCCCCACCGTCATTAATAATGATGGCTTCCCAATTTTGATAGCGTTGCTGCTGTAACGACCTGATCGCATTGGGGAGTAATTTAAGCCTGTTCAGCGTCGGCAAGATGACCGATACCAACGGGGTTTCGCAGGAAAACGGAACGGCCGGATTTTCGAACGCATGCCGCCGGGAAACCAAATCAAACTCGGCAAGCGTTTCATCGGTTGCGCTGAGTAGCGATCGCGGGGTATCGAACCGTCGCTGCAAGCGACCGGTTTCGATCAAATCGACCCAGCCTTGGATAATCGCCTGCCAGGAATAACAGCCCGACCAGTGCTGGTATCCTATTTCGCCCAAACGGCGACCAAGCTCAGGAGAATCCGATAAACGACCCAAAACCTGCTTGAAATCGGCCAACTCGCAGACGATGCCGCCGGCATGATCGTGCACGGCGCCGCACATCGGGGTCGCTAGCCAAGGCGTCTTGTGGGACATCGCTTCCAATACGGTGATCGGAGAGCCTTCGCCATGAGATGCCAACACAACGGCATCCGCAGCCTCCATCGCCGCCGCTATCCATTCCTTATCCAAGCCCGGTATAAATAGGACATCAGGCCGCAGGGCCAGCTTTTCGGAAACCGCGGCCGCGCAATCGGCCTCGGTTGGATGACCGATCATGACGAGTTTCCAATTCTCGGGCAGATTGTCTAAAGCGTCGATCAGACCGAGATGGTTTTTTACCCGGTAAAGATTGGCGACATGCAGAATCAAGAAAGCGTCGCCAGAGATAGAATATCTGGCTCGGAAATCGCCGGCCGGTTCACAAGCTGCGACCGCATTCGGTATATAGCACGACTCTATTTCCGACTGGCGCATGAAACGAACGTCGGCGCCGGATTGCGTCATGGTCAACACAGCCGAGGACGATTTCAGGATGCGGGACAGCCTTTCCCGAAAGGACTGATTGCCGATCCATTTGGAATACCCGTCTTCGTTGATGATCGGCTGAATGATAACGCTGCCACTTTGCAACGGAAGCAGTTTTTCTACGCTCCAGATAATCGGCCCCAGTGGGTCCTGGACAAGAATACAGCAATCGTAGACTTCGGAAGCCACTGCGCTGGCGATCGCCTGGGGAAATTGAACTTGATCTTCGCTGACGATCGTGACCCCGTGAAAATCACGGCCGGTCCGTCCGGCATGTTGTTGCGTCAGAACGGTAACGACATATCCCTGGTCAAACAGTTCCAGACTAAGCTGTTCCATGCTCGACTCCAACCCGCCGACAGACGGCCAAAAGTGACTGCAGACGATCAATATCTTCTTTCGCCCGCCGCCGGCGGCCAGCGACGGTGAGGTTTGCTCGTCGCTCGTGAGCGACGAGGCAGCATCATCGGCCTTGCCGTCCAATAATCGGCTCGCCCAAAGCCTACGGTCTTGCGGGTATACCTCCGGGTGAGCCAGAACGATCTGCGCCACCAGTTGCTCGCGCCGTTTATTGGCATCGACCAACATGCTCGAATCGCCCTTACGATAGAGAAACAGAGGTTCCGGAACCAACTTGCCATGCCAACCCCGCTCCATTGCCGATATCCAGAAATTCCAGTCTTCATAGGAATTGAAATTCGTGTCGTAGCCTCCGACAGACTCGAACACCTCCTTACGATACAGCGAGCAATAAGGCAGATAATTATCGTATTTTTCTTTTTCCAGGCTGAACGGCCCGGTTTTCCAGATATCGCTCCTGCTACCAAAATGTCGGATATAGGTATAAACGATCCCGACCGTTGGATCGGACTGCAAAACGGCAACCGTTTTTTCCAACATCGTGGAATCCAGTTTGTCGTCGGCGTCCAACGGCAAAATATACTTTCCGCTCGCCATGCCGATGCCTTTGTTCCGCGCATCCGACAAGCCGCCATTACCCTGTTCCAGCAAGCGAATAAGTGACCCGCTATATTGCCGGATAAGCTGTCTTGCCACTTCGCCGGTATCATCGGGACTGCCGTCGTTTACTATGATGCACTCCCAATCGGCAAATGTTTGGGCAACAACGCTCGCCACCACCTCGGGCAGATAATGTGCCTGCTTATAACACGGTATCACGACGCTGACTAAAGGCGTGCGCTCCACTTTATCGTTTGTTGAAACGTCTTGGCTTTCGGAACGGCTTCCCCCTTCGAGCCATTGAAAACCCAATTGGATATCCGCCGATTTGATTTCGTCGATAAAACGCCAATAGGCCTGCGCCTTTTCGGCGTCGATTTCACCGAGCAGGGACAACAAGACGTCCAGTAATTCACGATACGACCACGAGTTTTTTGCCACCAACCTATCGATATCGGCTCTCGTCGCGGCTGAAATGGGAGCATCCTGAAAACGTCGGTGCTTAGCCCCATTGAGTTCGTCGACGAACACGCTCATGTTGCGAGCGATCAACGCCTCGACAACCATTTTCCGGCCGCTAGCGTCTTCGGGAAAATAGGAACTGCCGATAAAACTGCAACTATCCACCGTCCAAAACAACCTGTGAAAAACCACAAACCATTCCGGTAAACCCGAGGAAACGTATTGTTTTGCATCGGCTTCGATCGCCGACCCGATGTTCGTCCACTTCTGATAGTCGTACAAATAAAGCCCGCTTTCGCTGTTGATGCAGCGGCACCAGGCTCTAACAAAATATTCGAAGTGCCAATCCATGAATGTGGCAAGCAAAGGATGCTTGTTCATATATTCCGAAAAAAACAGCATAACCAGTTCTTTCGGGATAATGGAATAGGTCATCGTCGGAATCACTTTCGCATCGATGTGGCAAACGATTTTCCGTGTCCAATTGTCGCCTTCCGATTGCGCAACTCGCGGCGCTTTTTCGACCCGTCCGTTACCCTGGTATTGATAGATCGGTGGCGTGATGCAAATATTATTTGCCGCTGTTTTTAAGCGTTCGACGGCGTCCAAGAAAAACCCGATATCGATATAGTCGTCGTCGGCACAAACAAAGATGAACTTACCTTTCGCCGATTTTAAGATCGACCAATAATTGTCGCGTGCTATTAGCCCCCGTTCATTTTGCAGGACGTGAAAATTATCAGCCTTGCGTGAAATATTTTTCAACTCCCGCCACTTATGTTCGTCGCCGGAATTATCGGCAACCAGAATTTCGATTGAGCTATGACGAATGCCGGCAAGTTTGCTGAACATTGCGATCGACTCCAAATACCCCCTGTACGAGGGGACGAGAATCGACAGAATGATTTTATCGTCTCGGCGATTTTCGAAGGATTTGGTCTTCCTAAAAACGGCAATACAAGGGTCGCTGCCATCGGGCGACAAATAAGCGACTTCCGCAATCTCTTTTATCAGCTCGTTAACCGAGATTTTTTCCTGTTTGTTGTAAAGCCACAACACATCCTCCTTAATCTCGAAATTCCATTGATGCAGGCCATGGTAATTTTCTTTCTCCGCTTCGTTGGCGATATGGCACAAATAGACGACCCTACCGACTTTTGCGACGCTCAGCATTTCAAGTATGGCCTTATCGGGAGCATAGCTGTGATCGAGCGTGTTTTGAGCGTGCACGATATCGAAAGAGTCGCGCGGATATTGGGCCGTCAGTTCTTCAGAATGACAACGTCGGGTGCGTACCAGAGGCAAACCGCCCGAAAAAGGCAGCAGATCGTATTCATCGCCCAGGGCGTCGCAGGCTTGGAGATCGACCGGTTTCCCCTGCCATTTCTTGCCGAGAATTGTCATCGGCCCCGCACCCACGTCCAAAATGCTCGGCGCCTCGCTGCCACCATGCCATTTGCCGATATTCGGATTCAGCTCGGAATCCGGGTCGGTTCTCGCCGCATAATCCTCCGGCCATTGCAGGCCTTTCGTCTCCAACCAGGACCTCCAAAAGGAGATTTCCGTATGCAACGCTTTTTGCCATCGTTCGTAGCTGGATTCGTGATTGGAGTTGGACATGACCTATAACCTTACTAATTATGATTGTTGCCGAATATCTCCCGGCACCGAGAACTCAGCGGTATGTGTAGTTGACGCTCAAACATTCATTACAATTGTAGCAGCTGCATTTCCCGCCATCGTGTTTCGTCGAATCGGAACTCATGATGCTTTAGCCGGATAAACCGTTGGTGGCTTGCCACCTACCCGTTCATTGGGTAACGCGTAAAGCACGGCTCCCGTGCCGCACCATCCGTGCATTCTGAACAATAACCGATACTCCGGTAAACAGTGCCAAAACCAAAGCGGTATGCGCCACAGACCATCGCTATTGTGGTATACGGTGACGGCGATGATCGGTCGGTATCGTTGCAGCGTACGCGCGCCACCTTCCAGCGCGTTGAGCTCTCCGCCTTCCAGATGAAACTTGGCGAAAGTTACCGGGATATCCAATTCGTCCAGGGTGTAGGTTCGGACGATGTGCGGCGCACCCGACTGCAAACGCGACGCCATGTCGAATCCTTCAGCGAACGGCTGACCAGCGTTTTTTTCCGCCAGTGCGGTTTGCAGAATGTCGATTCTCTTGGCCAGCGTTTCCGGCAATTTCGATTTCCACTCGCACAATCTTTCGGCATTTCGAGGGTCGGCCTCCACCGCCGCGATGCGGCTGAACGAACCGCCGGTTTCATCGACGAATCGCTGGCTCACCACACCGTGCCACGCCCCGGCGTCGAGAAAACATTCGTGGTCGGTTAATAAGGATGTCACCGGCTCGATAAAATAACGATCGCCGATCGACACCGGAGCGCCGCTAAACCGCCATTCCGCGCGCACCAGCCGCCAAGCCAGAAACTGAAGATAGGCGGCCCGAGAGCAATCGTCCCGCCAGCCACGAAGTACGCATTCGATATTACGCCAATCGTCGTCGGTCAATACGCCGGCGAACCAGCCGTTGCGCATCGGCAAACGGTCGGCGTAAGCCTGTAACAGGTCGTAAACCGGATAGATGTGCCGCCAGCCCATCGACTCCAAGAAATCTCGCACAGGCTCGTACGGGGCGGTCACAATACAGACCGCGATCATGAAATCACGCCGATCGGCGAGCGGCGCGCTATCCGGCTCAACGATCGGAATTCGCCCGTTTATCGGGTCGGACGGTGGTTGGCGATCTACCGCGTAGACAACGTCGATATCCAGCCGGGCAAACAAATCCGCCGCCAACTGCCCCAAGTTGCCGGCACCGTATAAAACCAGCGGCCGATCCACCGGGCAAGGCCTAAGATTCGTGTTGCGCCCGCGACTTTTTAGATCGGCCAGCATCTGCAGCGATTGCTTCAAATCCGGGACCGGCAGTTCGTTCATCGCCAAGCCTCCAGTCGCTCCGCCCATGATGCAAGGCGCCGGTCAGCGGGGAAAAAGTGGTGATAATGAAACACCGAACTCTTGGTTTTTTCGTACAAATAATGCGGCCCGCGGTCCATTTTCCGGGCGCCCGGCCGGCCGGAAAAGCGCCAGCTTTCTTCCCCCTGGCAGGCGAGAAACCAATCGGCCGGTGTTATTCCGAACACCGCTTTGAAATCGAAAGGCCTTTTCGGCTCCCGCAGTACACTTCGATAATGGGCGGTTAACTGATGGGCGGTGTTTTCGATCGAGAATCGTTTGCGAACATCGCGCGCGGCATCGACCGACATCCTAAGCCTTTCGGCGTGATCTCGGCTCAGGCGCTCGATCGCGTCGGCAAAGCCTTGCGGGCCGTCGACGATTAACCCCGTTTCTTGATGTTTGACCAGGCAACTTTCCGCCGGGTTGTTCATGACCACCGGCACGACGCCCATGGCCATCGCTTCCAACAGCGCGTTTTCGGTCGTGCCGTAATGCAGCGGATTGAGCAAATAAGCGAAGATGTCCAATGTCCTCAGTTCCGCCGCCACATCGGCGACATAGCCCTTGAGCTGCAATCGCCCCGCCAGACCTCTGGCGCCCGCATCCGCGAGCAGGGGGCCTGCGGCGTCGGAATCGCCGAAAACTAGTAAACGGAACGCCGGATTTTTGACTGCAGCAAGGTAATCCAACAGGTCGGGATGCAACTTGGCATAGTTCAACGTGCCGACGTAGCCGGTTAGCGGCGGTCTGCCGCCGCTTCGCACCGGGGCCGGCGGCATGTCGTCGAAACCGCCCGAGCTGAATACGACGGCCACCCGTCGCCGATCCAACTCGTCGAGCGCGGCCAGGCCGGGACTTCGCCAGGAACAGGGAGAACTCAACAGAAAGCGGTGCGGCAGCCTTGCAAAAGAAGACGGAATCTCGGGCGCGTGCAAACCCGAGACATGGCTCCAAACAATCAAGCGCATCACCGGCAGCTCTCCCCACGCCAGCAGTTCGGCCAATGCCGGATGATGCCACCATTCCAACTGTACGATATCGGCGGATTCGGCGTAACGGCGCAATTGCTCAGGGTCGGCGCCGACCTCGACGCGGCCGCCGTGGCGCCGAACATGGTCGACGAACTGGCGTTTTTCGGGAGGTTCCAGAATAGCGACGGTATGCTGCACTCCGTCTTGGCGCTTGGCCGAAAACTCGACCAGCCGAGACAACACCTTTCCCACGCCACCGCCTAAGTGGGCCGTGATGTGGAGCACCTTCATAAGGCGTTCGAAACTCCGCGACCGGCCTCGTAATCCGCCAATAAGCCATGCCTGACGGCTTGCTCATGCCACCACGGATCGCTGGCGACGATATGCTCGAAACGACGCGTCGCCCGGGCTGCCAAATCCTGTTCGCCGACTCCGCCATAAGCCCTGGCCAACGCCTGGTGGGCGAACGCATGCTCCGGATATTTGGCCGCCACATTCCGAAAATACTTGATGGCGGTCTCGTAGTTTCCCGAAGCCAGATTATAGTTGTGCACGAAATTGACGCTCAGGTTCATTTGATAAGCGGTATCCTCGATCTGCTCCGGATCGACCCCCGGCGCCCGAATGACCGACTTGGTGTTTACATGGTCGAGAAAATTACTCTCGCGGATATAACCCTGCTCGACGCAGATCTCGTGCAACCGACTGCCGAAGATGGGGATGGCGCAAAAAATATGAGCCCAATCGAATCCGACATCCAGCAGTAAATCGAGCGTCTGCCGGCGGTGTTCCGGCATTTCGCCGGGCAGCCCCAAGACGATAAATACGTGGCTTTGCACGCCGTGGCGGCGCAGCATTTCGACCTTGTCCTTGACCAAACCGATTTTCAAGGGCTTTTTGATGATTTTGTTGAGCACGTAGTCGGAGCCGGATTCCACCGCCAGAGCCACCGTGGACACTCCGGCCCGGCTGAAAAGCTCGGCGATTTCTTCGTCGATGGCATACACCGCCACGCCGTTGGGAAACTCGATGCGCACCTGCAGCTGCGCCAAGACACGCAGCACCGCCTTGGCGCGTGACTTGTCAAAGAAAAAATGATCGTCCTCGATGAGCAATACCGTCAGTCCCCAGCGCTCTTTCATCCGCCGTACCTCGGCCGCGACTCGCTCCACGCTCATCGCCCGCACTTGCCGGCCATGCAAGGCCGGGTTGGAGCAGAACACGCACAGAAACGGGCAGCCGCGCGAAGTATGGACCGCCATCTCCCGTTTTTTTTCGTCGCTGTAGCGCTTGTCTATCGAACGCGCATTGTAATCGTCGAGATCGACGGTTCCGTAATCCAACATCGGAATATCGTCCAAGTCCTGAACAAAGGTGTGGCTCGGTATCTTGCCTGCCGCAACGCCTTCACGGGTAATCCACGAAGGATGCTCGTTCAGCAGGACGGACTTGTCGCCGGCGTCCACCAAATCGCGTAGAGGGATTTCACCTTCCCCCTTGCATATGGCGTCGATATCGGGACAAAGCTCCAGCACCTCTCTGAACGCCGCCGACGGCAAACCGCCCCCCGCCACGATCAAAGTCGACGGTAATTGTGCCTGAATCACCCGGGCGATGTCCTGTAAATATCGGAAGGAAACGTTGAATAGAGCGGAGATGCCCGCCAGCGTCGGTCGGAACGTGCGCACCCGCTCGGCAACGAGCTCGTCGAAACGCGACAAGATCCGATCGGTGTCGCCTTCGGTCACCGCCTGCCGCAAAGGCAGATTTAGATCGAGGATGTCTATCTCGGGCGAAACGGAACAACGATCCGCCAGGTAGGCATGCAACGATAGAATTCCATAGGGAATCGTAAACGGCGGCAAGACGCTGGAGCGATTGTCGGCACGGTAATCGTCTACGTTGAAATAAGGGGGGATAATGAACAAAATGCGCTCTGTTGCCACGGCTGCCCCTCCTCGTCAACGCATCGCGTCGGCGGTCGCCGGTTCGATGCGTTCCAACAACGACGCCGCGTAAGCGTCTATATTGTCGGGCAGACAATGGCTCAATTGACCGCAATCGGCGCAAGTCGAATTATCCATGCGACACCCCCGAAGGTGCGCGATCCGATGCCGCTGCATTGCTTCGCCGTTCCAAATGGCTTTCAGGGTCTCGGTGCGCGTGTCGCCAACCACCAGCTTGCGCGCCCAGTCGAGAAAACACAAGCTGACCGTGCCGTCGGTGTTCACGGCCATCGAGTAAAAAATATAGGGGCAGACCGCCACCTCCCCGATCTCGTTACCGTATATCCCTTCGGTTATCTGGATTCCGGTGCGTTCCTCGACGTCGAAGGTCGGCCAGCAGGGAGCGAAATTTTCGATGAAAACACGATCGGCGATTTCGCCGAAGGTGTCGAAAAATTGTTGCCTGTCGTCGTCGCTCAGTATATCGCCCGGAATCTTGATGCAAATCTCGCAATCGCCTTTACGCTCGTACAATCGCCGAATATTGTCGACGAAACGCTCGAAATCGACTCGGGTCTGGGTGAATTCCCAAAACTGTGCGTCGGACATGCCGTCGACCGAAATATTGATCCGGTCGATGCCAGCATCCAGAATCGGTCCGACCTTATCGGGGGTAAGCAGATAACCATTGGTCGTCGTATCGATATATTGCACATGACCGCTGGCCTTGGCGTAACCGACCATGTCGGCGAAACGGCTATGCAAGAGAGGCTCACCTTCCTTATATAGGCGAAGCACCTTTAACGGATTGTCGAATTCTCCGAGGTCGTCGATGACTTTTTTATAGACATCGAAATCCAGGCGTCCCTGCCACCGTCCGGTGGACTTGATCAGTTCCCGGTCGCCAGTCGGACAGAATGTGCATTGAAAATTACAGGTATTGACCGGATCAATGAAAAGAACGAACGGCGTGCTTAGCGGGATGACGTTTTGCAGCGGTGTGCGGTCTTCGAGATTGATTCGGGGTTTGACGGTTGCCTTCATTGTCTTGTTGGTATTCCTAGTCAGATCAATTTATCGGGAGAACCGCAACGAGCATGGATATCCCACCACACTCCGGTCGGTGACCTGCGCTCGTTATCGCGGCTACGAACCTTCTGCTCGTAGAGATGCAAGAACGGTGCCGGCTCATACCACCCACCCGGCACTTGTTCCCCCAGCGGACCCGAGCTACCAGCCGGAAACCGATGGTTTACCGCCTCATCAGCCAACTCGGCGACCAGGGCTTGATTGGACAACTTAAAACCGTCGTAGCCCAATGCCGTCAATTTTTCGACATATCGAAAACCGAAACGACAATCCTCCATGCTGATATAGGCAGGAATATAAGGCAGCGGCTCGAGCTGATCGATCACGCTTTCGTCCACGCCCTCGACATCGATCTTCAAAAAATAGGGAACGCCGTGCAGGGCAAACAAATGGGCGAGAGGAACGCATTCGACTTGAACAACCTCTGTCCCGCCTCCGTTGCGATCCGCCCATTGAGACTCCAGACTGCTCCAATGGGAGTTCTCTCTGCTGATATGGAAAGGCATCCGGCCGTACTCGTTCCATATCGCCAACTGGTGGATAGATAACCGGCCCGACCTGATTTCACCGTCGAATCTCGCTCTCGCCTCGCTCGCCAACCCGGGATTCGCTTCGACCGCCACCACCCGGGCGGCCTTTTTCAGATAATAGGCGGTATCGTCGCCGTTATTCATCCCCATATCGAAAATCAATCCGTTGCTGCACACATATCGCTTTTTCACATCGAGTCCTCAATCATTATTGTTTGTCGCCGCTTGCCTTAACCGTCTCAATCCGTCCGACAGCTCGATTGCCGGCCGCCATCCCGGCAAACATTCGGCTTCCTCCCACGGCCTGAAAACTTCCCGCTCACGGTAAGAGCGTGCGCCCCAACGCACCCGCACCGGGTTATCCGGATTCAGGGCATTGAACGAATCGACCAATTCCTTAATCGTCACCGCTCTGGCGGAAGGCAGACGATAAATCCTGCGTTCTCCCTTCGCCAGCTCGGGCACTCTGGCGCAGGCAATTTTAAAGCCTTTGCAAAGATCGTTGATATGGACCAGATGGATACGCTGCTCGCCGCCGGACATATCCAATATGTCGTTCGACTCGGCATATAACTTTAGTAGATTAAGCAATTTCAGTCTGGGGTCGCCTTCGCCGTAACTGTCGTAAAGATGCAGTTCCAACAAGCGCAACCCCGTCGAACTCAGATAATACTCGGCCAGGGTCGAGAAAGCCTGTTTAGTCGCCGCATACAGATTAACCGGGCAGTATCCCTCGTTTCGGTAATGTTGCCACGAGGTCCCGGCGTACACCAAGGCGCCGCACCCCGCCTCGCTCATCGCATCGAGCAAATAGGCGCCGAATTCGACATTCGATTTGACCAATGCGCCAACATCTTCATAGCGATGTTCGGAAACATAATGCGCCGCCAAATGGACGACCACATCGGGGAGGAATTCGCTTACTGCCTCTCGGAATCCTGCGCCGTTTTCATCGACTGTCCAGGTACGGCTGCAGCTCAAGCCTTCGATCGCGTTCGACGCTTGCCTCGATAGACAGGCAACTTCATGCTCTTGGGCGAGCAAATAGGGAACTAAATGGGAGCCTAGAAAACCGGTCGCTCCGGTAACTAATATCTTCATGCCGGACGATAAACAAACGGAGACCGGTAATTTTGAAACGGCGGATGAGTTTGATCGCGCTCGGACAAAATCGGACGCTCGGTCGCCCACGGAATATCGAGCGAATCCCATCGTATGCCGGAATCGCATGCGGGAGAATAGGTCTTGGATACCTTGTACATCATCGTCGCCTGCTCGCTCAGCGTACAAAAGCCGTGGGCCAACCCGCTGGGAATGTAAAGCATGTTGCCTGTCTCCGCCGAAATTTCGAACACTTGGTAATGCCCGTAGGTCGGCGAACCGCGTCTCAGATCGACCACCGCATCCTGTACCTTGCCGTACGCGCAATAAATCAGTTTCACCTGATCATCCGGGGGATGTTGAAAATGCAGCCCCCGAATAACACCCAGCGCCGATACCGAATAAAATTCTTCGGCGTAGTTAGTTTCCAGCCCCAGCTTTGCAAAACTCGGCTCATGGAATGTTTTAACAAACGCTCCCCGATGATCCTGAAAGCGGTTCGGCAACAGTTCGACACATCCCGGGATACTCGACTGATTGATCTTGAATAATGCACAAGCGCTCATAACCGTCTTTTCACACTCTCTTGACGAAGTCCTTCAAACAATCATAAGTGAAATCCAACATGTCCTCACTCAATCCCGGGTACAGTCCCAGCCAGAAACTGTCGTTCATGACCCGGTCGGTGTTGTCCAGTGCGCCGCTGACCCGGTACTGCCGCCCCGTCATGTAGGGCTGTCGAAGCAAATTGCCGGCAAACAGCAAACGGTTGCCTATCTTGTTTTTAGCCAGAAAGCTTAACAAATCCACCCGGGAAATCGCCGACGGTCGACGAATAGTCAGGGTGTAACCAAACCACGAGGGAGAGCTATCGGCACTCGCCTCCGGCAGGATGAAAAAATCCTCCAATGCCCTGAATCGCCGTTGCAGATGGTCGAAATTTCGTTTTCGCGCGGCGATGAATTGAGGTAGCCGATCGAGTTGGGCCAAGGCGCAAGCGGCCTGCATGTCAGTAATCTTCAGGTTGTAACCCAAATGTGAATAGGTGTATTTGTGGTCGTAACCGAACGGCAGATCGCCCAGCCGCCACCCGTAGCGCCGCCCGCAAGTATCGTCGTGACCGGGCTCGCAATAACAATCCCGTCCCCAATCCCTCACGCTTTCGATGATCTTGTTCAGTTTACGGTTCCGGGTAAAAACGATCCCGCCCTCTCCCATCGTTATCTGGTGGGCCGGATAAAAACTGCAGGTCGCAAGATGGCCGAAGGTTCCGACATGCCGCCCGTTATAGGTCGAGCCCAGCGCATCGCAACAGTCTTCAATGAGCCACAAGCCGTGTTTTTGCGCAAGTTCGGTGATCACGTCGAGTTCGAACGGATTACCCAGAGTGTGGGCGAGCATGATCGCTTTGGTTTTAGGCGAAATCGCTTCGGCAACTTTTGCCGGATCGATATTGTAGCTTGAAATCTGGATGTCGACGAACACCGGCACCATGCCCAATTGCAGGATTGGATTGACCGTCGTCGGAAAACCGGCAGCCACGGTGATGACTTCGTCGCCAGGCCTTAACGCTTTCTCCCCCAGCTTCGGGGAAGTCAACGCGGCTAGCGCCAATAAATTGGCTGAAGACCCAGAATTGGTTGTCGAAGCGTAGGCCGCACCGACGAATTCCGCGAAACGTTTTTCAAAAGCTTCGTTGAAGCGCCCGGTGGTCAACCAACCATCGAGGGCGGCTTCGGTGATTGCGGCAATTTCCCGGTGCCCCACGACCTTGCCCGATACCGGTACCGGCGTTTTGCCAGGCTCGAATGTCTTTGGTCGATAAGTCTCGTCGCAATAAGGAACGGTCTCCCTGATGACATTATGTCTTAACACGACCCGGAGTTTTTCTCGACTCAGCGCGGTGGCTTTGTTTACTACGATTCGGGCGGGAAGCCGATATTGGTTTTCCAACCGGATGTAACCGGCCTTAGGCAGAGGCGGGCAGCCTTCGGCGTAATCGCCCTCTTCGATTTTAATCGACCAATCCTGTTGACCAGAGCCAACGGTAATAAAAGCGAAGCGTACGTCTCCGTACTGATCTTGAGCACTCAGCGCCAGCGCCGGCCTTTTTCTACGCGCCGCCGAATCGGTAAACGGAAATGGTAAAACGCAAATATCTCCGGGCGCGATCTCACAGATCATTCCATACGTCCTCGTCGCGGCTCGCCAATACGTTTTGTGCAAACCCCGAGCGTTCTTGCGCTTTCAACAGGCCGTTTTCGTGGCTCTCGGCCTGGCAGGCGGGCGAGACGGCGATTACAACCTGTTGCGATGCGTATTGTGCGAGATTTAATTCGACCAGTCCGTCAGCCGGAACGTTAACAACAAATTTTTCTGCTTTCATGAAGATTCACTCGATAGGCAAGTTAAGCTAAATACTCCCGAATCTGTTTCTGGCAAAAAACCGACATATCGACGCCCGCGCTCTCCGCCCGATACCAATCCACGGTTTTATCCAAGGCTGTGGGCAACGACCAACGCGGTCGCCAGCCCAACCTGTCGCGGGCTTTAGTGCTGTTTAACCTTAATGCGCCGGCCTCATGAAAGTTCGGTTTTTCTTCCACGGCCCAATTCGCGTACCGCCATTTCCCGGCGAGAAACTCGACCAGCCATTGGACCTGCCGCATATCGCCCGCCTCGGGCCCGAAATTCCAGGATTCGGCATACGCATGCCCGCCGTTGAACAATCTTTCCGCCAACAGCAAATAGCCGGATAACGGTTCCAGCACGTGCTGCCACGGCCGAACCGCGTGTGGATTGCGTATCTTGACGGAACGGTTCTTTTGAAATGCTTCAATCACGTCCGGCACCAGGCGATGTTCGGCCCAGTCGCCGCCTCCGATAACATTTCCAGCCCTGACACTGGCGATGGCTGCACTCGTGGACTCGAAAAAAAAGGAATGTCGGTAGGAGGCGATCAACAACTCCGCGCAGCCTTTGCTGCTGCTGTACGGATCGTGACCGCCCAAGGGATCGTTTTCACGATGCGGCTCACCAGCCTCCATACTCTCGTAACATTTATCGGTCGTCACCATCACCGCGGCGCGAACCCCTTGGCAGGCCCGAATAGCCTCCAATACGTGCAAGGTTCCCATGACGTTCGTTTGATAGGTTTCGACCGGATGATGGTAACCATAACGCACTAGGGATTGCGCGGCCATGTGAATCAAGATGTCCGGGTTAATGGCCGACACTGTTTTTTTGACTAGCGAAAGATCGCGAATATCGCCGTGGAGCGATGTCATTCGTTTGCCGACGTCGGCACGCTCGAATAAATTGGGCTCGGTCGGCGGCAGGCGAGACAAGCCGTAGACATCGGCCTCCAACATCTGCAGCCATAGCGACAGCCAGCTGCCTTTGAACCCCGTATGCCCGGTAACCAGGACTTTCTTGCCTCGCCAGAAGGTTTCGTTTATTCCCATATTTTCCAAGGCGCGTAACCCGAAACCCATAAGCTTTCCAGATAATTCTTATCCCTCAACGTATCCATGGGCTGCCAGAAATCCTCGTGTTTGAAAACGGCCAATTGCCCTTCCCCGGCCAGCCGTTCCAATGGCTTCTGCTCCCAACCAGTCTGATCGTCGTCAATGTAATCGATGACTTTCGGCGACAACACAAAATAACCGCCGTTGACCATAGCGTTGTCGCCTTTCGGTTTTTCCTGGAACGACACCACGCGACTGCCGGAAGTTTTTAAGGCGCCGAACTTCGCCTGCGGGTAAGTCGCCGTAATCGTCGCCAATGTGTTTTGCCGCCGATGGAATTTGATACTCTCGCTAATGTCGATATTTCCTATCCCGTCGCCGTAAGTAAAACAGAATAATTCTT
This sequence comes from Methylomarinum sp. Ch1-1, assembly GCF_030717995.2. Taxonomy (NCBI): domain Bacteria; kingdom Pseudomonadati; phylum Pseudomonadota; class Gammaproteobacteria; order Methylococcales; family Methylococcaceae; genus Methylomarinum; species Methylomarinum roseum. The sequence goes on from NZ_CP157743.1 coordinate 88,978, forward strand.
CGTCCTGCACATAGCTTTTCACTCGCTTCAAGCGCCCGCCGGTACCGCTGTCATCGCCGGTATCGACCAGGGTGACCTTCCACGGTTCCGCTTTGTTCTCGTGGACGTGCATCTTGTTGCTGGCCATATCGAAAGTAACGTCGGACATGTGCAAAAAATAATTGGCGAAATATTCTTTAATGACGTATCCCTTGTAACCGCAACAAATGATAAATTCGTTGATGCCGTGGCACGAATAGGTCTTCAAAATGTGCCACAATATCGGCTTGCCACCAATTTCCACCATCGGTTTCGGTTTGATATAGGTTTCCTCGCACAGCCTAGTGCCCAATCCGCCTGCTAAAATAACCGCTTTCATGATCCTCCATAGCTATTAATTATTTGCCAGTCAGCATAATATTAGACGAGAAAACAGGCGGCCGGGCCATTTCTGTCCGCAATCGGCGTTTATGTACCTTAATTGCCGCTATGATACTTAACTTGTTCCCCGCCTTATGGTAAAGAGGGCGTCGTGAGAAATATTGAAGATGCGAGCAAAGCAAAAAACGGGCTCTTTCCTTTTGAAGATCAATTAACAACGGTTTTTCTTTGATTTATGAAAGGCGACTATGCATATATAAGTTATAATTATACCATACCAATGCATAGGCACGATTTACGCCTTCCACTCTTCCAACACAGATCGGTTTTACTGCGCTTGCCTCCTATTTGCTCGCTCTTGTCATTTTTTAATGGCTTGTGCCCGTAACGACGCAAATACCAGTTTCGTCTCACGTTATACAAATCGCATTTGCTGTTAGGGCGCATTAAGCCAAACTACTGCCGTCACACATATGTATCTTAATCCCCGCGAACTGCGCTCGTAATTGCTTCTGCAAGGACAATTTGGCCCGCTCGTCGCCATGCACCAGCCGAATTTCCCTTGGCTTGATCCCCGCATGCCAGCGATAAACCGGATCAGAGCGGATTGGTCGGCATGGGCGGAATAACAGCAATTCTCAATTTAAGAGATTCAACCCGAATCCGAATTGGGAGGAATTGGAATATTCAGGCCATCAAGCATAAATTCCATCAAGTTCTGCCAGTTATCGAAGCAAACGTAACGAGTGAGCGCCCTTACATCGTCAAAAAACGTCTTTCGGCTGGGCAATTCCCGCCGAAGCAATCGATAGCACTGATCAAACCATTGCAAGACTGTATGTACTAGAAAAGCCAAGATAATCAGACTGGCTAACAAGGCGGCGAGGTGTTTTTTACCGTGACCAAAGTTATGCGTAAAGTGATATCCCTTGGTTTTCAAGGTGTTGTTATTTTCGTTTTCGACCTTCCACCGGGCTCGACCGGCGCTGACAATGTCAGCGACATTCTGTGCATTTATTGCGTGATCCGTGGCGAACGCGTTGCGGTAAACGCACTGGCCTTTCTCATCGGTGATCTCGAGCTCGCACCAATTGACCAATAATGCATCATCGCTGTCGCGTAAGGGTACTTGGTGTGCGAAGCGGTAACGCTCAGTGAGGTGTTGCTTGCCTGTCCAGCGACGTTTTTCCAGTATTTCGACTTGGCCGAGCCGTTGAAAATCCTCGACCCACTCGTAGAGGGTTTTATGGGATTCCGGCTTACAAACCAGAATGAAATGTCGTCCTAATTGCTTGAGGTAGTCGCAAAAAGGCTGCTTGCAATATAAATCGTCGCCTAAAAACGTTACGTTTCTCGGGAGATGCCCCGCTTCTCGCTCCAGCCAGCGCCGCGCGGCCGCCAGTTCATAATCTTGCTTGTCACCCCCATCTTGCGGGGCGATAAATTCGGGCGCCAACGGAATAACATCCGCCTGGTGTGGCGAAACAATAACCGGCGTCACGGCACTGTGACTGTATTGGACAATCCCCGTCTTCAGCGTTTTCGTCGAACAGCACGCACACTGAATCTTCTGCGAGCTAAAATATTCCACGCCATCCAAGGCCACCAAGATACTATCATCCAGCACTTGAAACTCGTTCAATTTGCCTTGCTCTTCCAGTGCTCGCATCAGCCAACGGTACAAAGGCCATAGCGCATCGGGCGATACCGCATCCAACAAATTTCGAATCTGGTTGTCACTGGGAATTTGATACACGCCAAACAAGCTTTGTGCGTTATTCTTACCCCGCTCTTTCTGCATCGTCCGCTGGTATTCCAAGAACGACGGCGATTGCAGGAAAAACACCGAAAAGGCGCTTAGCGCCGCATCCGACATACTGTACTTACGGTACACACCATTCCCGCTACGACCATCCGGAAAGGTTTCGAAAACTTGTCTGATTTGATCGATCAGAGCGGAGTGGGTGAATGTTTCTGTCTCTGAAAAAGGGTAGGCCATCGTCCGTGAATTGGTAAAAAAACGTCTTAGTTTACCCACTTTGGGCTAAATTGAGAATTGCTGGCGGAATAACCGCTCAGGGTATAAACACCGGCATTAATGGTATAATGGCGCCGGTCCAATTCGACATAGCCGTGCTTTTCCGCATATTGCTGAATGTGCCGTCCGGCCGTCCCGGCCGCCTGGTATCCGGAAAACAGAATGTCGGTGCGGCTGTCTTCGATCAATGCTTTCAAATAATCCATGATGCGACCGCCGGAACACATGCCGCTGGCGGCGATGACGACGCAAGGCCGCGCGGTTTTGCGCAGATAATCCACCGTCATCAAATGTTCCTCGTGGCTGTCGATCGTCGTGATCTGTTCGAACGATAACGGATGCCTGCCCTGGCGAAGCTTGCGCCGGGCCTCAGAATCCCAATGCGGTTTCAGTTTTCGGTATGTCTCGGTAAAGCGGTGGGCCAACGGCGAATCGATGATGATTTCCAGATCGTCCCAACGCAGTTTTCCGGCAAGCGGGCTGTCTTGGTAACGGTGGATGATGTCTTCCAGTTCGTATAGCAGTTCCTGTGTCCGGCCGATGCTGAAGGCCGGCATCAAAATAACGCCTTTGTTGCGCAGACAATGTTCGATGCGCTCTTTTAACATCGCTTTGCGCTGCCTGCGGTTTTCGTGGTTCCTGTCGCCATAGGTGCTTTCCAACACGACGATATCGGCCCGATAAGGCAAACGCGGTGCCGGCAACAGCGGCGTATAAGGCCCGCCCAGATCGCCGGAAAAGACGATACGCTGTTTGTTCGCGGCAGTTTTGACATCGCATTCGATATACGCCGAACCGAGAATATGGCCGGCTGGCTTGAATTTGACCGCCAGATGACCATCCCCATTGCCCGCTAGCGAAAGGGGATATTTTTTTCCGTAAGGGACGGCGACGATTCTTTCCTGCAACAACTGGCGGAATTTATCCAGTAACGTTGCATCTGCATCGCGGGTAAAACCGATCTTCACCGCGTCTTCGAGCACCAACGGCAGCAGAATCGCGGTCGGTTCCGAACAAATGATCGGGCCATCGAATCCAGCCGCCAACAAATAAGGTATTCTGCCCACATGATCGATATGGCAATGGGTGACCAATAAAGCCCGGACTGTGTTAATAGGAAAATCGATCGCGAGATGTTCGAAGCCCGCGCCTTGCGGCGAGGTTTCCGCCCCCTGAAACAAACCGCAATCGATCAATACGGAATTATTGGCATCGACAAACAATTGGTGACAGGAAGCCGTCACGCCATCAACAGCGCCATGATGGATTATCGATGGATACGAATTGTTCTTCATAAGCGTTTCTAGGCTTCCTAAGCATAGCGCGAAGGTTGATGAGGTTTACAATGAGTTCTCGGCTCTCTGGCACGGAACAAAGGATAACTCTTTTTTGGAATATAATCACACGACGCTAAACACCTAGCGACTTTTCTCGATTCGGTAGCAACAGGTCATGATTATTTAGTCTAAAATTAGATTTACATTGGTCGCCTCTTGAATGGGTTACAACTAAGTACCTAACAGAAAGTTCGATGGTAAATAGTTGTTGTCATTTCGGCAGGGAGCGCCGAAATCTGATGCATCATGAACGAGTATTTATGCAGTCGGACTTATTGCTAAGAGCTTAACAATTTACCTGTGACCGGGTCACCAAAATTACAGATAGGGAAGAAAAAACATTAATTACGTCACAGTTTCCGCCAGACCAACATATGACTCATGTCAGTCACTTCAACACAGGACCTGAACCAGCATGTCTCTATTCAAACAACTGTTGTTCCTTGTTTCAGCCCTGTTTCTAATCATTTTTGCGGTCAATTTCGCATTAAGTGTCAGCAATATCAGGGACTATCTGGAAGGTGAATCCGAGATTCATGCCCAAGATACCGCAACGTCTCTGGGTCTGTCATTGAGCCCCTATATGGTCAACGAGAAAGATCCGGTGATAGAAACGATGATTCAGGCGATATTCGATATGGGCTATTACCAGGAGATCAGGCTCGAGAATATTGACGACGAGCCGTTGGTGACGTTAAAAAACGACAAGGTTTCTGAAGAGGTTCCCGAATGGTTTGTAGAACTCTTGCCGATGGAAACGGCGACGGCTAAAAGCGAGATTAGCTCGGGTTGGAATCTCAGCGGAATTATTTACGTCACGATTAATCCAGGTTATGCCTATTTGAAACTCTATCAACAGGCTAAATCCGGCTTTTATTATTCGATGGCGGCATTTGCGTTTTCAATTCTCATATTATTCCTGCTCTTGAGGATTACGCTGCGCTCCTTAAAGAGGATCGATCGACTGGCCTTAAAAATTGCGGCTGGCCAGTATGAAACCATCGACGAAATGCCGTGGACGACCGAAGTCAGAAACGTGACCCGCTCGATGAACACCTTGTCCGGCAAAATTGATACGACCATCAAAAACTTAAACGGTAAACTAAACGACATCGGCAAAAAATTGCATCAGGATGCCTTAACCGGCTTAAATAAGAAAAGCGTGTTTGAAACTGATCTGAAGCGCTTGTTTGCCGGTGATTCCGAAGCCTTTATTTATTTGGTCAAGATCGATAGTCTGGGCACGCTGGTTAAGGAATATGACAGCGCCGCCATAGACCGATTTTTGCAGGATTGCGCTAAAACGTTAAACAAAACGTCAGAACAGTTTCAGCACGGCCAGACGACAACCTACCGATTCTTCGGTTCCGAATTCGCCATATTGCTTGAGGAAGTCGATATCGCCGCGGCGGAAGAGTTGGCGAAACATATCAGCACTGCATTTTCCGAATTAGGCGAAAAAAACCAGAAATCGGATATCGCGCACATCGGCATTATTCCCTTCGATCCGTTAAAAAATATCGATCAGATGCTGGCGGCCGCCAACGAAGCCTATGAACAGGCGCAACTGATTGGCGCCAACGGCTATTATCTCAAGACCAACATCGACCAAGCACGCGATATCGCCGAATGGAAAAAACTGGTATTCGCAATCGTCGACAATCGCACTTATGACGTTTCCTATGTCTGTCCGATAAACGGATTTGAATCCAATCAAATGCTGATGGAGGACGCCTTCATCCAGGCCCAGGATGACAACGGCAACTCTCTCGCTATCGGCACTTTTGTGTCTATTGCCGAAAAATTTGCCAAAATCGTTGAGTTGGATAAAGGCATGATTGCAAACATTGTCGACTCCATGAAACACGAAAAGATCCAACATGCCAGAACTATCAGCATTTCCACCCGAACCATCAAAAACAGCGAGTTTAGAACCTGGCTACACAAGCTAATCAGGGAAAACCAGGACATGGCTTCTCGCCTTGTTTTCAACTTGTCGGCCTATGCGATCGCCAAAGACATCGACACCTATCAGCAATTCATCGCTTTTATTCATGATTTGGGCGCAAAAGTCATGATTAAGCGATTCGATGCCCAATCGCTATCACCCGATGCGATCAAACCACTAAGACCTGACTATATCCGCCTATCCCGTGATATCTGCGATAGTGTCGCCGATGACGCGGAGAAAAAGGCGTTTATTGAATTGATACAGGAAATGAGCTCACTGCTGAATATCAAGGTTCTGGCGGAAAATGTGCATAACGATATCGATTACGAAGTCCTGCACTCGATAGGTATCGCGGGTGCCAGCCGATAACGCTTTCCGCCGTCGCTCCCTCAGATTTTTTGTCTGGATAAGCGGCCTGCTCTTTGCCGTATGTGTTTCCGCCGAGCTGGAAATCAGTCAGGCCTTGCTGAGACAAATCGAAATTCGATTCGGTCAGGAAGCGGGCACACGCATCACGAAATGGCAAACATTGTTGCAATCGACAAAATCTTTGCCGGAAGCGGAAAAATTGAAACATGTAAATGATTTCTTTAATCGGCAAGTCGAATTTGTAGACGATATTTACCTATGGGATCAGGAAGATTATTGGGCCACACCACTGGAATTTTTGGTTAGGGGCGCCGGTGATTGCGAGGATTATTCGATCGCCAAATACTTTACCCTAAAAGAACTAGGCGTGCCTGAGAGCAAGATGCGCATCACCTATGTCAAAGCCATCGAACTGAATCAGGCGCACATGGTTTTAACCTACTTCGCTACGCCTCGATCGACGCCACTGGTATTGGACAACTTGAATCCCGCGATAAAACCGGCAACCCAACGCCGGGACCTGCTGCCGGTCTATAGCTTCAACGGCACGGGTTTATGGTTGGCCAAAAGTCGTGGCGCAGGAAAAAGGGTCGGCGGCTCAGGGCGCTTGAGTCGATGGACCAGCCTCAAGCAAAGAATGCTGGAAAACTCATTCGGATCCGCGTTTATGGACAGGGCTCCCTCATTAAAAAATACCTGAACCAATACATTGGTTAATATCGCGTCATCCCTCTCGGCGGGACGGGTTATTTAACCCGTCCCAAACGTTTAACTTACTCTAGTCACGATTGAATCGTTCAGGACCTCGTTGACCTGCATTTCGCATAGCGACATGCGGACTACTTGCTTTTCGGACTGCCCGTAGGAGGCCCGCCCTCGGGCCGAATGGCTCTTTTCGCGCCGAGGGCGGCACTCCTTACGCAAAGCACCGTCTTGCCGTTGGATGTTGAACAGCGTGAAGCGCATCAAAAACCGGTGCGCTTCCTATCGTCAGCACACCCTACCCGCATCGTAGTGCGGCTTCGCGTATCAAGCCGCCAACAACCGCCACCGGGGCAAAATTGGCCGTGCACACGGGGGGGGGGTTATTTAACACCCCCTAAACGTTTAACTTACTTTAAGGCGTATTTGTTGTTAATTTTCTGTTTTGCCGCTCATTCATTTAATGAGGGAGCCCTGGGTGACATAGCCTAAATAATTGACAATCCTTCCTCCTGAACACATGCCGCTAGCGGGCAGTACGACACAGGGCCTAGCCTTCCAGTGTCTTTACGGTCTTACTGCTATAGCCGTTGCGGCTATTTTTAGAAGAAGACAGCTCATGCTTGCTGTAGCCGAGAGATCCTCTAGCTCGGGGCATTGAGGGCGGCCTCAACAGTGATTTTGGTCTTCATCCGTCGAATATCATTCAGGTCTTGCTCAGTCTTTATCCCTTTGGCAGCTTCTAAGGCCGATACTTCGATTACTTTAGTTATTAATATCGTAATTATTCAGCGTAGTTTTACTAAGAGGGAGTAGGTTATTGATTTATCGGGCTGTCTGCAACAGGACGTTGCAGTCAGAGCTTACATGGAAGTATTCACGCGTCCCGAGAAATCAATGACCTACTGCCTAAAACCCGAAAGATACTGAATAGTTACTTAATATATAACTATCTTTTTCCCATTGTGGGTTAATAATAGGCAGCTCAACAGATTTATCTACAGTCTTCAACTCTCTGGCGCATTACCCCAAGTCCCTTTTTTCCAGGCGCTGGATTGAAACAATCCGTGCCTCGGGGTCAAACTCGACGGTCAATAATTTTTCCTGTTGGTATCGTTTTAATTCCTCGGCATGGACCTCAAAATACTCGGCCAAATTATCATGGTCGACTAGTGCAGGTGTTTTCCGTTTTTCTCTGCCCTTGAAGCGAAAGTAATTATAGGCGGCCCACACTGCTAAAGCACCGCCGAGCAGCGTCACGATCGTGAGGAACCTAAATAAATCTTCAATGACGGCGCGAAATCCCTCCATTTCAAACATCTCGAAATAGACCAAGTCGAGCCCCAAATACCAAGCAATCAAAGTCGCGAGGGGGATCCATAAAAAAAACCAGATCATCCAGAAAATGAAGGTAAAAATAACCGACGTGGTACGTTGCCATAGGCTTTGCACCGTCGGCGCATTGATGATGAGCTCCTTCACCTGACCCCCCTGTCCGGGCTGGTCCAAACAGCTCTTGCCCCCTTCTTTTTCAGCACGGCCTTAACGACGCCGGCAACGGTGGTCAGCACGCTGATCACCCAATAAATCAAGGGATACCAAATCAGCCAATAATAAATCTTGCCGATGCCTTTTTCGTAGCGGGAATCGATAAACAGACTGACGGCAAACTGTAATAGACAAGTCAACCCCAACAAGACACCGCCCCAACTGGGTAACATGGTCGGCACCACCAATTGCGGCGGCAATTCGATCACATAACCGGCCAGCCAAAACAAAAAGGTAACCAACATAGTATAGGCCCAGAACACGCTAACCAGATATTCGATATAGATCATCCACATGCGCCGCGAACGCCAAAGCCCCAAGCGTTTGAAATAGCGCAACAAGACTTCCACTCCGCCCTGCGCCCAACGCAAACGCTGTCGCCACAAGCCAGTAAGCGTTTCCGGCATCAGTATCCAGCAAAGCGCGTGCGGTTCATAGCGGATATCCCAATGATCCAACTGCAACCGCCAACTGATATCGATATCCTCCGTGATCATATCGTTGCTCCAATAACCGACTCGGTGCAGGGCCGACTTGCGGAACGCTCCGACCACGCCGGAAATCGTGAAAATCCGACCATAAATACGCTGAGCCCGTTTGATCAGACCGATGATGGCCGAAAACTCGCCTACCTGAATTCTGCCCAGCAATGTCGTTCGCGTGCGTATTCTTGGGTTGCCGGTTACGGCCGCGACTCGCGGCCCGGACAAAAAATGGCGCATGATCCATGTCACTGCTTCCGGAGCCAGCAAGGCGTCGCCATCGATGCAAACCAGGAATTCGTGATTGGACAACAACGCCGCCGTATTCAACGCCATGGCCTTGCCTTGGTTACTTTCAAGATTGACGACGCGTATCTTGTCGTGCTCCTCGGCCAACTGCAACAAAATGTCCAGCGTATTATCGGTGCTGCCGTCATTGACGGCGATGATTTCATAATTGGGATATTTCTGTAATAGCAGAAATTTCAGAGTTTCGCGAACAACCTCGCCCTCGTTATGGCAGGGAACGATCAACGAAACGGGCGGATAGGAAGGTAATTCTGGCAGGTCCTCCGCTCCTTTGCCTTCCTTTCTTTCCCAGCGCACATAATAAATCAACGCACCGATGATCCATAAATAAGCCATGAACAACGGATAGTAGAAAGCAAAGTCGAGCAAGAAGCGAAAAAAATTCAGATAAAGCCATTCTCCGGCATACTTCATGACCACAAGGCCTTGCTGTAATAAAAGCGCCATGGTCGTCCACAAATCGGCCGACCAGGAAGCAATAGAATCCCAATGCACACTATCCTCCATCATAAAATCATATGTCGTCAGATTAATTAATCACCAAAAGGAAAAATTTCCAGCGACATCGTTTCCTTCAACATCATCAACGGCGGCTCATTGGTAAGAAAGTCATCCGGGTAATAACCGAAATTCATGGCATTTTTGCGCTGTAACAATTCCATTTGTTGCATCAGTTCGCGCTGCGGAATCTTTTCTTGACTGCGCCAATCGACGCTTTGCAACTCGAACACGGTCCGTTTCAACGCGGCCGGATGCAGCCGGGCCACGTTGTCGATCAAGCCGCCCAACCATTCCTGTGGCCGTTCGGCATCTTCCATGTAAGGCATGGCCATCAAGGCGACATAATCGTAATAAGCCATGAAATTGGCGAACGATTGCGCGAACCATTGCTGGCTTTCCGGCTGCATGATGATACTGGCGTACAGATTACGTGCCGTCTTGATCTCAGGCCGATAATATCTCACCGATTCGGCAAGATCTGCGGTCAGACCGGTCAAGGCATTGATCTTGGCCGCCAGCTTCCGTTTAGGGGATAAACCGGCCGTTTTCCTTAGGGCTGCCGGACTAACATCTTCTGTATCGGTCAAGAATGCATCGTCATGGAAAAGCAGGCCGGCAAAATGGGCATGTTTGGCCAAATCCTGATAGATTTCGTTGACGAACTCCCGCGCCTGCGGATGAAAAGGGGACAAGCGACGGTAATCATTCCGGCTCGCCACAGCGCGTCCATCGCGCAGTTCCTGCACCCACCAATCGTCCGGCGCCGATGTATGAAAGGACAAAACCGGCAGCCAGGCATAGACATTGACGTGAGCGCGGGTTTTCAATTGCCAGGCGACGCGATTGAAGAGGTCCGCTCGAACCGGCAGATGGCGATTGGGGAAGTACAAGGCATCGGCATTGCCGTCTCCATCCGGGTCCGCGAAGGCCTGCAAATACACCGTATTGATGCGCATGGCTTTGACTCTGTCCAATAACAGTCCCAAGTTTTTTTCGCGTTGCACCTTGTCCTTATCGTAAACATAGTCGAGGTCGACATGGGCCACCCGTATCGGCTCTCTTTCCTCGATATGGCTCAAGCCATAGACGAAATTAGCCAGCTTAGCGTTACCGGAAATCAGATAACGGTAAATGACCCGCTGCTCGTCCACCCGATTGATGACGTTTTGCAATCCCAGCGAGATGGTCATGCCCAATTTATCGGCAATCCAATGGGTTTCGCGGCTGTATGCGCCGTAAGGCCAGACCATCACCCGAGGGCGCTTACCTGTTCTTCGGAAGATGACATCGGAGCTGCGTTGCAAGTCCCGTTCGATACGCTGCCGAAACTGTTCGTCGTTCTCGTAACCACCGCTGTCCTTCAGAAACATTCGGGTAACTGCCGCGGGCTGGCTATTGCCCTGTGGATTACCGATGACTCCGCGATGCAAGTCATGGCTATGGGAGGCAATCTCGATCAATCCGGATGCCATCATTTCCCTGACTTGATCCCAGCTTAGAAAATCGTCGCGAGGCTTCAAACGATCGCCGTACTGAACCGGCTGGTCGGAAGGGGTCTCCATCCAACGAGTGACCAGAGCAAACACCGCCGGATAATTAAACATTTTCAAAACCGGAAAGATCTTGGCATGGAAATTACGATAACCATCGTCGAAGGTCAGCAATACCGCCTTGTCCGGCAAAGGCTTCTTGCCGGCCCGAGCATCGAGAATATCCTGCACGCTTACCGGGTGATACTGATGGCTCTTCAGCCAAGATAAATGACTGATCAGGCGTTCGGTCGTAACCGTCGCCGGGTCGTCGTCCCACACATCCTTGACATCGTGGTAACACAGACTGATCAAGTGATTTTCGCTGGCGCCGACCACCGCAAACGGCGCAAAATATAGAAAAATCAACGTCAACACTCGCTTCAACATCGTTAAAACCTCACATTAAGGTTCAAATAGAACCGCCAGGTTTCCTCACGGTTTCCATCGTAAATCGGATACCCCCGGATACCACCATAAACCAATTCATAACGGTCTCTGGCCTTCCAGCGATGTTCGTATTGAATGCTGCCGACCGGATCCCAATGATAGCGATTGGCAGTCGTCATTTTTTCCTTTTGCCAGTATTGGCCGATGGTAAACGCCAGTCGCTGATGGAATGACAAGTCGTAAAAACGGTAGGTCAAAAGATCGTTGTCCAGGGTCAGTGAGCTGCCGAAATCGTTCTTCGGATGGTAATAATTGCCGTCCATGCGGCTGTGAAAGGTACTGCCCAGATTCAGATAGGTCGCCAACTTGTAGCGCGGTCCGCTGATCCAACGTTCGAACCAGGTGGCGCTGAGCACACCACTGACATTGCCGTCGCTGTAGTCGAAAAATTGGTAAGCCAAATCGAAGCGCCGGGATTCATGAACCCGGTAGCTGGTCATCGCCTTGACCGAATAGGCGGTCACGCCATCAGTTGTCGGTCTTGTGCTTCCCGCTTGCGGTGGCGACAATCGTCCTACCGAGAGAGCCCGCAGCCCGATCTCGTCACTGCGCGTGTCGAAGGCGATAGCGGCCGACCAATGATCGTCGAACTGATAATTCAAGCTCCCCCAGAAACCCACGGTCGAGCGCGCGAAATTATCGTAATGCAGTTCCCCGATGGCCAACAGATCGGGTATCGCGTATTCCAAGCCCAAGCCATAGCGCCGGTAGTAGCCCCTGGTCGAGAGGTTTTGGCCGGTTTGGGTGTCTTCGCCGGCGCCGAATTTACCGGTCATCCAGCGTACATGACTGAAAAGGCGGTAGTGATAGTCCAAGGGCTGCGAATATAAAAAGCTGTCGAGAACGATGCTTTCGCTCCCTTGGGCCGAACCGGTACTGAAGCCGCCATCGCTGAATATCTGTAGCTCGCGTTCATTATGGATGTCCCACAGTCTTTTTTGCCGCTGCACGTTTTTTTCTTCCGGATACAAGGCATAGAGGGATAACGTGTTCGCTTCTTCCTGCGGATATTCGCGCAACTCATGCAGCGTTTCGCTCAGCCCGGTTCTTAATCCCAAATGTTTGGGAGCGATGTTTAACGCGGCTATGTATTGCTCACGAGCCTGGCGCGGCCAACCCCGATAATAAAGGGTATGGGCGCGAACATCGCGGATATCGGCATTGAAAGAGGCGTTTTGATATAAATTTTGGATTTTTTGATAGGCCTCCTCGAGGCGATCGGTGAAATTGGCGATCATCACCGTCGCCAGCTCCGCCTCGGTTTTTTGATGGTTGCCTTCCGGATAAAGCAAGCCCATCCCCTTGGGATGCTTATACCAAATCTTGTCGGGTTGCTGCTTCGCCAGTTGCTCCGCCAAGCGTTCAGCCGCATCCAATTGCTCCGCTTCCAAATAGGCGAACACCAGCGACTGCCCGGCATTATGATTGCCAGGCATTTTCTCCAACACTCGCAGATATAAATCACGCGCTTGCTCGGGTTGCTGCAAATACAAAAAAGCATCGGCTGCCGCGATGGTCGCATAGGCGGGAATTTCGACCTGTTCCTCTCGCAGAATTCGATGCAGTTCGACCACGTCCTCCATGCGTTTACGATCTCGCAACGCAACCATCATGTCGAAGCGCGCCCGCGAACGCCAAAAACTTGAATCACGGAGTGTCACTCGATCCAGGTACGCGAGATTGTCCTCGATCAATCCGATCGCCTTGTCTATTTCACGAAAGCGTAACGCCTCCTCTTCGCTCGGATAGATTTCGCCCCATCTAACCCAAGCGGCCGCCAGGTCCCAGCGCAGGCGACCCCATTCTTCTTCGGAAAAAAACTGCCGGTGCTGTTCAGCGTTGCGATACGCCAACTCGAATGCCTTGACGCGGCTCATCGCGAAAACCAACCCCCGTATCGCCGCCTTGTGTCCGGGCCGTCTCTGTAAAACTGTTTGATAAAGCGACGCGGCGGCAAGAAAATCACCTTCCGTTTCTTTCAAATAGGCCTTGACCAACAAAAAATCGGCATGCTGATAGTATTGTTTCGCCAAGCTCTGCAACAACTCTTGTGCAGGCAACAACTTGCGCTGATCGATCAATACCCTGGCTAAGCCCAACCGATACGATAAATTGGCCGGATCGCGCCGCGCCATGAGTCTAAATGTGCGCTCCGCCAGCCCGAACTGCTGTTGGTTTCTTGCCGCATGAGCAACGCTTTCCAACACATAGAGAGGCGCATCATTGATATCGCAGCGATTCGCTTGCTCGACGATCTCGGCTTCCTTGCCCGCCCAAAACAACACCAAAATATAATCGTGTTGATAGTGTTTTGTTTGGGGAAACTGCTCGGCAAGCTCCGCTAGGATAGGTAACGCCTGTTCGGCCTTGCCCTCGCGAGCAATCCGTATAGCCTCTTGATATCTGTGATCGACTCCATCCGGAGCTGCGGCATAAACCGATTGCGCAAAAAAAATGCAGATTAAACTGCATAGATGGGAACGAAAAGCGGTTTTAAAGAGGGAACCAATCCAATATTGAATATGGCAGTATAAAGACAATTAACAACATCCTGCTACATGGAAAATTTTCGGAAGTATAGCACATCATTAGGGGCTGTTGCCGTTTTGTAACTTACCCTTGAATTTCAATAATTCCGCCTCATAACTTGTTTATTTTGAGCCAAAAACAAGCAAACTATGCCGCGACAAATGTTTACGGATGAACACTGGGGAAAATTGAAGATGATTATGTTGAAAATGGGGATATATGACAAACCCTTTCTTCGGCAAACAACCGAAGGGATTTTTTATCGTTTGCGCGTAGGTTGTCCCTGGCGAGATCTACCCAGTGCCTTTGGTAACTGGAATGCTGTTTATAAACGCTTCAATGAATGGTCTCGTAAAGAAAAACTGATGGGTATTTTTAACGAACTGATAGTTGAGCCTGACTTGGAATGGGAATTTATTGATGGAAGTATTGTGAAAGCTCATCAGCATAGTAGCGGTGCGGCCTATGGGCAAGAATCGGCGATTGGTAAATCTGTTGCGGGTAATACAACCAAAATTCATATGGCTGTTGATGCCTGTGGTCTTCCCATCCACTTTACAGTGACGGGTGGCGAAGTTCATGATTGTAAAGAAGCGCCAACCTTGGTCGCTGAACTGCCTAAAGCTGACTATATCGTTGCTGACAAAGGCTATGACAGTGAACCACTACGTGTTCAGATTCAAGACAAAGGAACTGTTCCTGTCATTCCAAGAAAAAAGAATTCAAACGTAGGGAATGATGATATGGATTGGTGTCTCTACAAATATCGTCACCTCGTTGAAAATGTGTTTGCAAGACTGAAACATTTCAGAGCTATTGCTACACGATATGACAAGCTCAAACGAAATTTTGAAGCTTCTGTGGCCTTGGCTTGCGCTTTTTTATGGTTACCTATGTGAAACAGCAACAGCCCCTATTGTTTACTTATGCTCCCCTGAATTCCCAATTTAAAGTTCAAATTGGGCATGGGGTATATTTAGCGGGGCGTTCCTCGACATTCCCCTGTGCCGTAAACACAACGTCAGTTCGGGATAAAGTAAAAGTAGCCTGTCCCCTTTCCCGCTGTCCCCTTTCCCGTTGGATTTGCTGGACTCCGCCAATGAGATGTTTGTCGCCAAAAGCGCTTACACAAATGCAAAATACAATGAGCTATTCGCGCAATACCGCATCTTAACCAGCAAAGGCGAATTGAATAAATTCCTAGGCACCAAATTACCCGATGAAATCGCTCTGGTTGACGGGGAAAACAGCACTGAATCTTCGCAACTGCCTTAAAAAAATGGCTATATAAACCACAGATTATCTGAAACAGCGGCTGTTCCTGTTAAGTTTTCGAGATTGTCGACAGCAGGGATGCTGCCGTCAAGGCTACAGGGAGGTATTTACGCCGTATCTTGAAAGCCTGACAGGAAACAACCTGCGGTAAGTTAATAACCATTTAAAAAAATAAGGAGGCCGTCTGCTGCAACACAAGGACGTGGGGCTTACAGGGCTGCCTCGGCAGGATGCAAGCGTCGCCAATAATCGATCAATTTAGCCACCATCTTTCTGGAAACCCAGGCTTCACCGCCGGCGACAACCTTAATAAGCTTATCGATATACTGCGATAGCGTATCGATGTTCTGATAGCCCTTGGCGCCGGCCAATAGGCATTTTATGATTTGCTCTTCCGGCAGCTGATTTCCGACCACGATAATTTCCGCAGCGGCATTCACCTGCCGCAACATTTCAATCAACTCAATCGTAACCTCATCCAAAACCGGGTAGTAACAAAAGACAATCGCCGGCTCGCCTGTCTCAAGCCTGTTCAGACATTGCACTTCATTTTCGCAAACGGATGCATTCGCCAGCCGCCTTCCTGCCGCCGATATCAAGTCCCCGGTATTGTCGATAATATAAACGGTCGTCATTTGATCAAGATGTTAGCAGGTTATTATTAACCCGGTATTAATATTAGATAATAATCACACTTTCGCCTACTGTACAAAAGTACTAAACTTCAATATAAGCCGAAAAAGTTGCTAGAATCTTTTTTACTCAATAAATTTAAAGCACATGAACCTAGCGCGACAGGGAAAATTCGCATCATGATTTGAAAACGCTAAAACATAGTAACTGGACCTTATGCCGTGGCAACGATTTTAATCTATTCTAACAATAATAAACTGATTGAAAAATGCATAAACGCGCTTACGCCGGAACACAGCATCGACCGTATTCATTCATTAAATGTCAATTGTAGCGCCGATGTCATCATCGTCGATACGGAACGGGTCGATCATCAACACGAACTATTAAAGCTGATTGCCAATCATCCCTCTCACATTCTGTTGGCCGGCTCCCAATGGGCCGAAGAAAAACAGGTCAATGCAATACTGCACGCCGCGTCGGGCTATTGCGATGAAGCTGAAGCAGATAATCTGCTACCCAAAGCGATCAACAGCATCTTGCAGGGCGATATCTGGATGCAACGCCACCTGGTTCCGAAACTGATCGAGACCTTGATCAACCGCAAGCAGTCCATTCCCAGCAAGCGTTTACAAAACGTCACCAGTGACTTACTAAACTCGTTATCACACAGAGAATGGGACGTCGCCAACCGGATCCGCGCCGGTGAAAACAATAAGCAGATCGCCGGAGCGCTGAATATCTCCGAACGCACCGTAAAAGCCCATCTGACTTCTATTTTCAAAAAATTGCACGTAACCGACCGCCTGCACTTGGCCATCCTACTGAAAGAATCCTCCTAATAGATCGTTATTGCTCTAACGAATTCGCTTTTCACGCATTTGATCAAAAGCTGCGATAACAACCTCGGCAAATGTCCTGATGCATGGTATAAAATGCCTCTTTTTCAGTAAACCCGATATCAACACCATGGACGTAATTCAACGCATCGCCGAAGAACTTTCCGTATCCTTAAAACAGGTTAACGCCGCCGTCACTCTGCTCGATGAAGGCGCCACCGTTCCCTTTATCGCCCGTTACCGTAAGGAAGTTACCGGCGGACTGGATGACTCGCAATTGCGCTTACTGGAAGAGCGACTGAGTTACTTGCGCGAACTGAACGCACGCCGCGAAACCATTCTGAACAGCATTCGTTCACAAGGTAAACTGACCGAAGAACTAGAGCAAGCTATCCTGGAAGCGGACAGCAAAACCCTGCTCGAAGATCTCTACCTGCCCTACAAACCCAAGCGTCGCACCAAGGCCCAGATTGCCCGCGAAGCCGGCCTGGAACCGTTGGCAGATGCATTAGTGGAAGACCGCTCACTGATTCCGGAACAGACTGCCGCAGCCTACATCGACCCAGACAAAGGTATAGCCGATGCCGCCGCCGCACTGGACGGCGCCCGCCAGATCATCATGGAGCGAATTTCCGAGGACGCCGAACTGCTGCAGGAACTGCGCGAACGCATCTGGACTAGCGGCATATTGCACGCCACCGTGGTCAAAGATAAGGAAAACGAAGCGGCCAAATTCCAGGATTATTTCGATTACCAGGAAGCGATCAATAAAATTCCGTCACACCGCGCGCTGGCGCTGTTCCGCGGACGCAACGAGGACTTATTGTCGTTGACGCTGAAACCTGCCATCGACGAT
This sequence comes from Methylomarinum sp. Ch1-1, assembly GCF_030717995.2. Taxonomy (NCBI): domain Bacteria; kingdom Pseudomonadati; phylum Pseudomonadota; class Gammaproteobacteria; order Methylococcales; family Methylococcaceae; genus Methylomarinum; species Methylomarinum roseum. The sequence continues at coordinate 106,686 of NZ_CP157743.1, forward strand.
CAGGAAGAACATCGACGCTGCGCCCAACTGGTCGCGCATCATATCGATGTCATCGACACCAGCCGGCCAGCGGATGCTTGGCTGGCCGATTGCGCCCGTTTCGCCTGGAAGATCAAACTGTTCACCCGCATCGACATGGACCTGAAACTGCGTCTGCGCGAAGCGGCCGAACAAGAAGCGATCCGGGTCTTCGCCAGCAATCTGAGAGACTTATTACTGGCCGCGCCGGCCGGTCCGAAAGCGACGATGGGACTAGATCCCGGCATCCGCACCGGCGTCAAGGTCGCGATCGTCGATCCGACCGGTAAATTGCTGGCGACCGACACTATTTATCCCCATGCCCCGAAAAATCAATGGGATCAATCGATAAACACACTGGCCAAACTAATCGCCCGACATCAAGTCGATTTGGTCAGCATCGGCAACGGCACCGGTTCGCGGGAAACCGATCAATTGATCGCCGACCTGATGAAGCAACACAAGGAATTAAAATTCAGCAAGATCATGGTCTCGGAAGCCGGCGCCTCGGTTTATTCCGCCTCGGAGTTGGCTGCCAAGGAATTTCCCACTCTCGATGTTTCATTGCGCGGCGCTGTCTCGATCGCACGCCGCCTACAGGACCCGCTGGCCGAATTGGTTAAAATCGAGCCCAAGTCGATCGGCGTCGGCCAATATCAGCACGACGTCAATCAAGTGCAACTGGCTCGCGGTCTGGACAGCGTCGTCGAAGACTGCGTCAACGCGGTCGGCGTCGACGTCAACACCGCTTCGGTGGCGTTGCTGAAACAGGTGTCGGGCCTGTCGGCCAGCGTCAGTGAAAACATCGTCGCCTACCGCAACGAAAACGGACCATTTCATAACCGTGAACAACTGAAGAAAGTGCCGCGTCTCGGTGAAAAAGCCTACGAGCAGGCGGCCGGATTCCTGCGCATCATGAATGGCGATAACCCGCTCGATGCTTCGGCGGTACATCCGGAAGCCTACCCCATCGTCAACGCAATCATCGATAGCACCGGAAAATCAATCCGTGACCTGATCGGACAAAGCGGTTTCTTGCGTGGACTCGATGCCGCGAACTACACTAATGAAACCTTTGGTTTGCCGACGGTGACCGATATTCTGCAGGAATTGGAAAAACCGGGCCGCGACCCGCGCCCTGAGTTTAAAAGCGTGCAATTCAAGGAAGGCGTGGAAAAAATCACCGATTTAAAGGAAGGCATGACCCTAGACGGCGTGGTGACCAACGTCGCCAACTTCGGCGCTTTCGTCGACATCGGCGTCCACCAGGACGGCCTGGTGCATATTTCCCATCTGGCCGATACCTTTGTCAAAGACCCTCGCGAAATCGTCAAAACCGGCGATATGGTCAAAGTCAAGGTGCTGGAAATCGACGTCGCCAGACAGCGCATTTCCTTGTCGATGAAAAAAAATGCCGATACGGCCGCAACATCGGTCAAAAGTGACAAACGGAAACCCGGCGGCCCCGTCCCAAAAGCGAAACGCCAACCCACCGCCCAAGGGGCTATGGCCAACGCCTTTGCTCAAGCACTAAAAAAGTAAAATCTGAATGCTCTGCTATACTGAGCTGTGAAAAAGTTGGGTTGCGTCGGTGTCAACCCAACCAGCATAATACAGCAACAGGATACCCCATGAAACTAAACACTCATCCTCATCTCTCTATTATTTTTGCCGCGCTGATGGCGCTGTCATCGACGGTCGTCGCAGACGACCAAGACAGCTATGCTGATAAAGTCGGACGCAAAGCGCTGAACGGTTTCGCCAATCTGACCACTTCTACGCTGGAAATTCCCAAAAACATCATCAACACCACGAATCAAAGTAATGTTGCTTATGGATTTGTAGGCGGAACGGCCAAAGGCATATTGAACACCGTCGGCCGCATGATGGTGGGTTTGACCGACCTGATCACGGCCCCGCTACCGACCAAACAATTTATTCATCCGGCCTATGTGTGGGATGATTTTGATGCCGACACCACCTATGGCGAGGTCTTCCGTTTAGAGGGAGACGACAGCGCTCCACCCTCAGAAGCTCCTAACTATCAAATGCAATAATCGGCCCGCTCAGTTGGGTATGCACTGCGTACCCTGTTTCTCATTGCGGTCGGCGACAAGCTAGGCCGCAAGCTTCAAGCCGCTATAACCATTCGGCTTCTTGACCATCTCGACTTGGGTTTTGACCCGTTTTTTCACGCCCTCGACATGGGAAATAATGCCGATGATCTTGCCATGGGTCTTCAATCCTTCCAGCGTCGTCATCACCAGATATAGCGACTCCGCATCCAGATTACCGAAGCCCTCATCGAGGAACAACGAATCCAGCGCATGGCCGTTACTGGCGCATTCCGCCAAGCCCAGCGCCAAAGCCAGGCTGACGACGAAGCTTTCACCGCCGGAAAGCGTCTTCGGCAAACGACGACTGTTATTCTGCTTGGTATCTTCAATCCTCAACGCCAAACCGTGCTCACTCGGTTCGTTGCGCACATAATAGCGTCCGCTGATCTTCTCCAACACTTGATTGGCCTGTGCGAGCAGACGATCGATCATCTCCTGTTGAACCTTACGCCGAAAAGGCACGGCATTTTCATCGCTAATCAGGCGCATATCGGCCTCGCATTCGTCCATCAACGCCTGCTGACTAGCCAATTGTTGCTTTAGGCTGACAAGCTTCTCCTGCATACTTTGCTGCTTGTCCAACTTATCTTGCAAGGATTTGACTTCCTGCTCGGCAATTTGCCGCTTCTCCTGCAATTGTCTCTGCTCCGCGAGCAGGTCTTGCTCGCTCATATCGGTTAACGCGAGACTGCGCAGCTCTTGCAACTGCTGTTCAAGCTGGCTAATTTCCTTGGCTAAGCTGTCGAGCTGGGCGTTTTGCGCCTGCAACTGCTGTTCGATATCCTCTTGTCTGGCGATCAAAGCCAAGCTTTCCTTCAGCGCCTCGATACTGGCGTATGGGCTGCCGGCCAATCTTTCTTGCAGCGCCTTTCTGACGGCACTCAACTCCTCTTGCTGTTCAGCCAGTAGTTTTTCCTTTTCCACGATCATTTTCTGCTTTTCGATCAAAGCCAGATGCAGTCCCGCCCCTTCTTCGGCCTGCAACAGCTTGGACTGTTCCTGCAATTTCTGGTTGAGCTCGTCAACATCCTCTTGGCAAAACCCTACCTTTTCCTTCAGAGACGCTATCTCTTCGCGCAGTACTTTCCGCCGCATCTGACGGGTCTGATACTCTTGTCTGCGCATGTTCAGGCGGTCGAATAGCGTGTCTTCTTGACCTTTGGCCGGCATCGACTCGCCCAACGCCTGCAGCTGTTTTTCCACCACTGCGCTCAAGGCCTTTTCATCATCCTTGCACTTTTCATAGGCTTTTTCCATTTCCACCAATTCTCGTGGACGGTTATCCCATTCCGCATCCAGCTCTTCATTGGTTTTTTTCAGTTGCTCCAATAACGCCTCGTTTTTCTCCAGTTCCTTTTCGCCCTTCTCGATACGGACATGCAATTTGAAGCAACGCTTAATCAAGCCATTGATTTCTTTCAGCTGCTGCTGTTCCGACTTGAAAAATTTCTTCATCAAGGACAGGTTGTCGATATCCAAGCGATCGCTGGCAACATTCAAGCGATTAGTCAGCGTTCGCCATTGCGAGCGCACTCGTTGCAAGCGTTTCTCCTTGTCGCTCTGCTCCTCCTCCTGTTTTTGCACCTCCTTGATTTCCAAGTCCAGACCCCGCAAACGGGAACGCAACTCCTGAATCTTGCCTCGTTGGTCGGCCAGCGCTTTTTGGGAGTCGCCAACCACAGGCGGCCTTGTCACATAGGGATGTTTTAACGAACCGCACAACGGGCAGGGTTTCCCTTCTTCCAGCTTCCCCCGATCGATTTCCATTTTTCTCAACAAGGCCTCGTTCGCGACCGCTTTTTCCAGGGTTTTGCGAATGTTTTCCTCCTTCGCCAACTCCAATTGCAAGGTGTTTTGACGATCGACCAACTCATGTTCTTCCAGCGCCATCTCATATCGACCGCGTCTGAAAAAACCTAACAGCCCCTTTCTACCGATCTTGGCGTTGACCTTAGCCAACTCATATAATTCCTGAAAATCGTTGACTCGCTCCTGTTGCTCGACCTTCAACTCTTCCAGTTCTTCAAAACTCTTGCCATGGGTCCGGTCTTTAATGGCTTGCCGATCGGTCTTCAGTTTTTTCTGCAATAACTTGATGTCTTTGCTGACATTCTTGATCGCCGCCTTATTCTTTTTTAGCGCCGAGGTGGTGTTTTTAGTCCATTTTGCGTGCGCCTTCTGTTTATCTTTCAGCTCGGCCAATTCCACCCGCAGACTTCTCAGTTTGCCGGTTTCCGGAAAACTCTCCAGCAGCATCTTGTCGGCATCATGCTCTTGCAGCCACTGTTCGACAAAGGCCAGGTTCGAGCTTTTCTCTTCCAACTGTTGTCGAGTAGAGCGCAACAACGCGTTTTCCTGAGGCAGTTCCTGTTTTATTTCGCTAATTTTCAGCTTCAGGTCATCGACGATCTGTTTTTGTTCGCTTACCGACTTGACGCTGTCCAGCGCTTGTTGGTCCAACTGCCGGCCTTCCAACTGCTGTTGCAACATCGAGACTTCCTTGCGATAAGCCTCCAGCGTTTGCTCCCCTTGCCTGACTTGCTCGGCCTTATTATCCAAGACCGCAACATCGTCCTTGAATACCGCGGCCGGCTGCGCTTGCGCTATTCGCGCCAGCAGTTGCTGATTTTCATCTCGGGCGCCGACCACCGTCTGCTGTTTGTCGTCCAGAGAATTTAGCTGTTGCTCCAGCGTCGCGACATCTTTAACCCAACTCAGCAGTTTATCCAGTTCCGCCTGCTCGCCTTGAAACTGGCCGACTTGTTCTCTGAAGTCTTCCAAGTCATGTTGCGCGGCTTCGACGGCCGCCTCCTCCATGACCGGGGTTGCCGCCAAATCCTGTTCGATTTCCGCCAAGCGGGTCTTGGCCTGTTGATGTTTCTGCTCGATCCGTTCCCGGTACTGCTGATAAATATCGCCACCGATAATTTTTTCCAAGATATCCATGCGCTCACTGTCCAACGCATTCAGAAAAGCGGCGAAATCACCCTGCGCCAACACCATCGATTTACTGAATTTATGAAAGTCCATGCCGGTCATCTCGGCGATGCTGTTACGCACCTGCAACGGGTCTTGCGCCAAAATTTCCTCTTCGTCGTTCAGCCGACTCAGCGACATTTCCGCCGGCAGCAGTTCGCCTTGGGGGGTATCATCGGCGCGTTTAACCCGCCAACTGGAACGATATTTCTGCTCGCCTATGGCAAATTCAATTTGAGCGAAACACTCCGTGGTTTGCTTGGTCATCACGTGTTCCGCCGGCTTGTCGAAACGATAAGTTTCCCCATACAAGCCCAGCGTAATGGCGTCAAGAATACTGGTTTTACCGGAACCATTAGGCCCCGTTATCGCGAAAACACCGGCATCGGAAATCGGCGCCCGGTCAAAATCTATCCGGTTTTCCCCTTCCAATGAATTGATATTCTTGAAATAAATATTAAGTATTTTCATCTGTTAACGGCCCCGATTGAGGACGGATTAAATCCCCGAGAATGCATACATGGTCTCAGCAAGCGTAGCGCTGTGTTTGCCAAACGCCAAGAAAATAGATTCATTATAACGCCGCCCCATTTTTTTCACACTTTGGAAAACAACAATGCTTAACAAATAGCAACAAATAATTGAACAATGTTTAATTATTGTTTATAGTGCATCCATCGCTTTCCGCTCTATCTGCTATGATGACATCCGGAGGATGACACACCATGTTTAATTTATTAAAAAAATCTTTACACTGGCTATTGACCTTGATTTATAAAGTCGAGGTCAAAGGCCTGGATAATTACGCCAAAGCTGGCAAGCGGGTATTGATTATTTCCAACCATACGTCTTTTCTGGACCCCCTATTACTGGGCGTTTTCCTGCCGGACAAGATCACCTTCGCGATCAACACGCATATTTCCCAAATCTGGTGGCTCAGGCCTTTTCTAGCGTTGTCGCACGTCTTCCCTATGGACCCGACCCACCCGCTGTCGTTGAAAGCCTTGATCCATCATATGCAGCAGGACACCAAAACCGTCATCTTCCCCGAGGGGCGCATCACCGTGACCGGCTCGTTGATGAAAATCTACGACGGCACCGGCATGGTGGCCGATAAATCCGGCGCGACGATCCTGCCGGTGCGCATAGACGGCGCCCAATACACCCATTTTTCCAAACTGCGCAACATCGTCCGTCTGCGGCTGTTTCCTAAAATCACGATACAAATACTGCCGCCGACGCAGATACATTCCGATGAATCGCTGACCGGCAAGTCGCGCCGCAAACATAGCGGTCATGTGCTGGCCGACATCATGACCGACATGATGTTCGCGACCAGCCATTACCATCAAACCATTTTTTCGGCGCTGCTGGAGGCGCGCACGATACATGGCGGCAAACATAACGTCGCCGAGGATCTGGAACGCAAGCCGCTTTGTTATGACTCCCTGATTGCCCGCAGCATCGCGATTGGCAACCTGTTGAAAAACTCCACCGAGCAAGACGAACATGTCGGCGTTTTTCTACCCAATTCCACCAAAACGCTGAATGTTGTGCTAGGTCTGCAATTGCATGGACGGATACCGGCGATGCTGAACTATTCCACCGGCGTCGCCGGCATGGCTTCCGCTTGCAGAACCGCCGAGATTAAAACGGTGCTAACATCGCGCCTCTTCATCGACAAAGCGAAGTTAACCGAGACTGCCGACGCCCTCGCCGCCCAGGTCAACTTGCTGTATTTGGAAGACTTGGCCGAATCCCTGTCGGTCATCGACAAACTGAAGGCGGCACTGCAAGGCAAAACTGCGAACTACTGGTACAAACATCAACAGTTCAGTCCTGAAAGCGCAGCCGTCGTGCTGTTCACCTCCGGTTCGGAAGGCGAACCGAAAGGCGTGGTGCTCTCGCACGCAAACATCCTCGGCAATCACAAACAATTGAAAGCCCGCATCAATTTCAACGCCCAGGACGTCGTGCTGAATTTTCTGCCGATGTTCCACTCCTTCGGCTTCACGGTGGGTACGATGCTGCCGGTATTGAACGGCATGACCACCTTCTTCTATCCATCGCCGCTGCATTACAGCGTGATACCGGAAATCGCCTACGAGACCGGAGCGACAATCATGTTCGGCACTAACACCTTCTTCTCCGCCTACGCGAAAAAAGCCCATGCCTACGATTTCTATAACATGCGCTATGTCGTCGCCGGCGCAGAAAAGCTGCAGGAAAACACCCGTCAGGTCTGGATGGATAAATTCGGCATCCGCATCCTGGAGGGTTACGGCGCCACCGAAACCGCCCCCGTCACCTCGGTCAATACGCCGATGGATTACAAGGCCGGCACGGTCGGTCGCATCATGCCGGACATGCACTATAAACTGGAACCGGTTCCCGGCATCGACAACGGCGGCAAACTGCATGTCGCCGGACCTAACATCATGAAAGGTTATCTGTTGCCGGCGAATCCCGGCAAGCTGGTTCCGCCTGAATCCATTTACGGCAAAGGCTGGTATGACACTGGCGACATCGTCGAGGTCGATGAAGACGGCTACATCATGATCAAGGGGCGCAGTAAACGCTTCGCCAAAATCAGCGGCGAAATGGTGTCGTTGACCGCGGTCGAACAGCTGGCTATTCAAGCCTGGCCGGAAGCCCACCATGCCGTCGTCTCGCTGCCCGATCCGAGAAAAGGCGAACAATTGGTTTTGCTGACCACGCAGAAAGAGGCCACCGTTAAACAACTGGCGAGCGCCGCCGAAGGCGTCGCCACGATCAACCTGCCGCGAAAAATCTTCGTCGTCGATGCACTGCCGGCGCTGGCGACCGGCAAAACCGACTATCGGGCGGCGACAGAACTGGCGGCGGAAAAGCTCCAATAAGGAGGACACAGGAGATGTTGCGAATGGAAAAAAAGCTGGCTGTTCTGATCGACGCCGAAAATACGCAATTATCGGCGTTAGAAGCCATCATGACCGAGTTATCAAAATACGGCTATATCATTGTCAAAAGAGCCTATGGAGACTGGGCAGCCCCAGCCTTAAAAAACTGGAAGAACAGCATGAATGAACTGGCGATTCAGCCTGTACAACAGTTCTCTTACACGCAGGGAAAAAACTCTTCCGACGCGGCAATGATAATAGATACGATGGATTTGTTGTATTCCAATAAATTCAATGCCTTTGCTCTAGTTTCCAGCGATAGCGATTTCACCAAACTGGCAACTCGTCTTAAAGAATCACAAGTCCATGTATACGGCATTGGTCAACGAAAAACACCTATTGCCTTTAGAAATGCCTGTGACGATTTCCTTTATATCGATGTTCTAAAAACTTTGAGTAACGGAGAAGAAGACAAGGCAGCCTCGCAAACACGACAAGCCAAAGAAAATGACCAAACTCAGCCAGCCCCCTATAGCAAGCAGCAACTTTGTATGGATGCCAAATTGATTCACATGTTGAGGAATGCAGCCAAAGAATGTTCGGAAGAGGATAATGGCTGGGCGTCGTTAAGTTTGTGCGGTAGTTTGATCAAGCGTCAATGCCCTGATTTTGATTCGAGAAATTATGGTTACGCCAAACTCTCTACTTTAATTGAAACGACCAAATTGTTCGAAGTGAAAAAAGAAAAAATGAAATCTTCAAACCACACCAAAATATATTATCGGGATAAAAGAAAACATTCATAATTTCCCTTTGTTACTTGGATACAAATGAACAAGAAAATCTACCCGCTGCTGCTGGCCCAGTTCCTGTCCGCCTTTGCCGATAACGCCATTCTGTTCACCGTCATTGCGCTGGTGATGCAATCGGAACAACTGGCCCCTTGGTATGTGCCGGCCCTGCAAAGCTCGTTCCTGGTCGCCTTCGTGCTGCTAGCGCCCTGGGTCGGCGGTTTCGCCGACCATCACGCCAAATCGCGGGTATTGATTGCCGCCAACTTGATTAAGGCCGCCGGCGCCAGCCTACTCTTGCTAAAAGTCGAACCCTTACTGGCTTATTGCCTGGTCGGCGTCGGAGCGGCCGTTTACAGTCCGGCCAAATACGGCATCCTGCCGGAACTGGCCGAACACAACCTGTTGGTCAAGGCCAACAGCTGGATCGAAGGCTCGACGATACTGGCGATACTGCTGGGCATGGTGGTCGGCGCCAAGGTCGCCGACACCTCGATCACCTGGGCGCTGAGCGGCACGATTATACTGTTTCTGATTTCGGCGCTGGTGACCTTATGGCTGCCGGTCTCGGTCAGCCAGGAGAAGCCAGCCGACTCCATCCTGCTGCGTTTTTTTCGCCAGATCGGGCGATTCTTCGACACCCCGCGCTCGCGCTTTTCGATGCTGGGCGCATCACTGTTCTGGGCCGCTGCAGCGACCATCCGGGTCATCATCATCGCCTGGGCGCCGTTGGTATTGATGAGCAAGAACGCCAGCGAAATAGCCGAGCTGACGCTGTTCCTAGCTATCGGCATCATCGCCGGCTCGGCCCTGGTGCCCAGATTGATCCCGCTGAACCGTTTGCGACGAGCCAGATTGCCGGCTTATCTGATGGGGCTGTTCATCATCGCGTTAAGCTTCACCGAAGCGGTATGGCCGGCGCGACTGATGCTGTTCATGATCGGCATGGCGGGCGGCATGTTCATCGTCCCGATCAACGCCGCCTTGCAAGACCTGGGACAACACAGCATCGGCAGCGGCAGCGCCGTGGCCTTGCAGGGCTTTTTCCAAAACTTGACGATGTTGGTCGCGGTCGGCTCCTATACCTATGCCTCCTCGCAGCAGGCCAATCCCATCCTGGCCCTGCTAACGCTAGGCGCCTTGGTCATCGTCGCGACGTTTCTGGTTTCGCTGCACTTGCCGGACAATAGTCAACCCTATCGATTCGATGACGAAAGCTGATTGAGCCTTTGCCCGCATAGCGCATCGGCTCGAGGCCGGCGACAAAATCATTAACTTCAATCGGCCTGCAAGGCGGCCGTTTTGCCACGCTTTTCGTTGACCCGCGCCAAAAGCAACAAACCCAACACGAAGAACATCAACGTCGATAATAAAGCCTGTCGGTGATTTCCTGCAGTCAAATAGTTCACCACGCCATAACTGATCGGTCCGACTATCGCCGATAGCCGGTTAACCAGTCCCCACAAGCCGAGGAACTCACCGGAGCGGTCGACCGGGGTAAACTGACTGACCAGCGCCCTGCCCACGGCCTGGCTGGCGCCCATCGCCACACCGATAATATTGCCGGCGATCCACATCTGAGCCTGTTCTGTCGCAATAAAGGCGGCCAGGATAGCGACGATCCATAATACCAAGGTCATCGCCAGCGTCGGCACCGAGCCGATTCTGTCTTGCAGATGTCCGCAAATGAACGCGCCGACCGCCGCAGTGACATTAACGACCATGATCAATACGATCAATTCTTGCCGGCCGAACCCCATCACCTCTTGGGCATAGATGGCCGCCAGCACCACGACAGTGCTGACCCCCGACTGATAGACGGCCAGCGTCAACAGAAAGCGGAATAAATCGCGGAAATGCAGGGCATGTTGCAAGGTATGGCGCAGGCGGAGAAAGCCGACGCGAATATAACTTATTTTTTCGCCCTTAGGCTGAGCCAAGGCGCGTTCGCGCAAACAAAGAAAAGTGGGCAGCGCGGTCAAGGCAAAAATGCCGGCGGTCACCAACAATGTGATCGGAATGATATCGCTGTCGGCCATGCCCAGTTGCCTACCCCGATAAATAATCCATAAACAACATCCCAGCGTCAACAGTCCCCCGAAATAACCGACACTCCAGCCATAACCGGACATCCGCCCCATATTTTCTTTCGGCACCAATTCCGGCAGAAAGGCGGCGATTAGATTCTCGCCGGCGGCAAACATCGTCGCCGATAACGTCACCAGCGACATCGCCAGCCAGACATCACCGGGACCGGCCAGCGCCAGCAAGGCGGTTGCAGAGACACAGCCGATACTGGACACCAGCAGAAAAACTTTTTTGCTGGCCCGGTGATCGGCCATCGCCCCGATCACCGGCGCGCTGATCATCACGATAAAATTAGCCAAGCCGACGGCCAAGGCCCATAACAATGTCCCCGTTCCAGCGCTCCTGGCATCGATGTCGGCGGCAATCACGCCGACGAAATAGGCGCTGTAGATCGTCGTCAACACCACGGTGGTATAGCCCGAGTTGGCGAAATCATACAAGGCCCAGGCCAGCAATTCCTTGCGCCCGGCCGGAGGCCATAAGTTCTGTCGATTTACGATATTCATCAATTACCTTACTGCTGCGCCGAACGAACCCAGCCATTGAGAAAATTTTCCACCAACAATATCACGATAGGCTCTATATTGCTGACCCCAACCAGGTCCAATTTACCGGTCAACGACAACATGCAAACGCCATGTACGCCGCTCCATAAGGCACGAGCCGCCAGTCTTGTTTGTTCTTCCGAACGACCCGGCGCCAATTGCCTGAACAAGCTCTCGATCCGCACAAACATCAGATTGGCTTTTTCCCGGTACCAGTCCGGAATCTCACCTTCATCCCGCTGGCACTGTTCAAAAATCATACTCCAACGATTATAGTTCTGACTGGCAAACAACAGATAAGCCTTGGCCAGTTCGACGATGCATTGTTCGACGCTATCATCGTCGGGCGCCTGATCCAATCTCAGCGCTAAGTCATCCAGCGTACGCCCCTTCACATGCATGATCAAATCGGCCATGTTGGCGAACACCATATAGATACTGCCGACGGTATAACCGATTTCCAAGGCGATTTTTCTGACTTTCAAGGCCGGGAAACCATCTTCCTCGACAATGGTTTCCGCGGCCTTTAACACCATTTCTCTGATCTCTTCCTGACTGTGTTGACTTCTTCTTGCCATCGCTCTGTTTTGCTAAAATCACGAAAAGACGCTACCTTACACGACCTAGGTTCAGGAATCGAGAGCAAAAACGCATGCATCATGAATTACTCTCGGTCGTCGATGAAAACGACCGTATTATCGGCAGCCGCCCACGCCATCAAATCCATGCGCAAGGTCTGCGTCACCGAGCCGTCCATATCCTGGTATTCAATGATCAAGGGCAACTTTTTTTACAAAAACGTTCGATGAAAAAGGACCTGAACAAGGGCCTCTGGGACACCTCCGCCGCTGGTCATGTCGACGAAGGCGAAGATTATCAGCCCTGCGCGCAGAGAGAAGCCGAAGAGGAACTCGGCATCCTCGTCGCCGACACACTGGAGGCGCTATTCAAATTGACCGCGACCCCGCGCTTGGGCATGGAATTCATCCAAGTCTATCAATGTCGGCATAACGGCCCTTTTCAACTGGCGGCCGAAGAAATCGATGACGGTCAATGGTTCTCTCCGCAAGAAATCAGTCAACGGGTCAATGATGATGATCATACGCTGACCGACACTTTTAAAATCATCTGGCAACGCTATCAACAAATATGATCTCCAGACAGCAACTGAACGACTTCTACAGCGCCCTACTGCAACCGGAACGTTACAGCGACTACGGTCCCAACGGCCTGCAAATTGAAGGCAAGGAGGCAATCAATAAAATAGCCTTCGCCGTGTCCGCCACCAGGGACTCGATCACTCGGGCCGTCGAACAGCAAGCCGATGCCTTGGTTGTGCATCATGGGCTATTTTGGTCTTTTCACGGAGCGAAAACGCTGACCGGCCCTTTTGCCAAACGCGTCGTGCCGCTGATTAAAAAAGACATCAACTTATTCGCCTATCATTTGCCGCTGGACGGCCACGCTGAAATAGGAAACGCCGCGACGTTGGGACGCCTGATCGATTGTATCGAACAGCAGCCGTTCGGAGATTACAAAGGCATGCCTACCGGCATAAAAGGTGTGTTGAAAACGCCTGTCGCGGCGGCGACGCTAACGGAAAAACTGCAGAAGGTGTTGAATCATGACGTGATACTCGCCTCAACGGACCGGTATAGAACCGTCAAGACGCTCGGCATCATCACCGGCGGCGCCAACGGCGAATGGAAAACAGCGGCCGAGCAAGGATTAGATGCTTATATTACCGGAGAAATCAGCGAACATGATTGGCATGACAGTCAGGAACACGGCATACACATGTTGGCTGGCGGTCACAACGCGACCGAGCAGTTCGGCATCAAAGCGATGATGAATAAGACACAACAGCAACTGAATGTTGACTGTTTTTTTATTGGCAGTGACAATCCTGCCTAAGGGTTAGAAAATGATGGCGGAGCGGACGGGACTCGAACCCGCGACCCCCGGCGTGACAGGCCGGTATTCTAACCAACTGAACTACCGCTCCGAAGTAGAAGCGCGTATTATATATTAGTTTTTTTAATCGTCAAGCTCAATTTCATGACATGAAAACAGAAACCCATAAAATCACCGTCAATCCTAAGGCCTATGTCAGCTCTATCTGGTTGATTCCCGAGGAATATGACAGTGTACTCTTGATTGCCCCGGGCGCCGGCAAGGATATGCATTCCGACCTCATCAGCCACCTGCATGAAGGCATTGCCGCGCACAACATCATGACGGTGAAATTTAATTTTCCCTATCTCGAGCAAGGCAGGGCCGCGCCGAACTCCCCTTCCATACTGGAAGACACGTGGCTGGCGGTGATTAATGCGGTGATGGCGCTGACCGGCCTGCCGCGAAAAAAAATATTTCTCTCCGGAAAAAGCATGGGCGGACGTTATGCAACCCTGCTGGCAGCCAAGATGGACGGTTTCGCCGGCCTGATCCTCTATGGCTATCCTTTGCATGCTCCCGGCAGACCCCACAAGCCTCGTAGCGAAGATTTGAACTCGGTCCATTCGCCCATGCTATTCTTCCAAGGCAGTCGTGATTCGCTCTGCGAACTGGACGTATTCAAGCCGATTCTGGAACACCTACCCACCCAGCCTGAACTATATGTCATCGAAGGCGGCGATCATTCTTTCAAGGTGCTGAAGCGACTAAAGCGCAGCGAAGAAATCATACACCAGGAGATGGTGCAAAAAAGTGTCGAATGGATCAAACAACATCAATAAGCTGTCCTCTCTGCCATAGCCATCGAAGCAGCGCTTTTTTTTCCGACAAAAGGCGCGGCTACCGACGCTGTCCCGACTGTTATCTGGTCTTCGTTCCAACCGAACAGCATTTATCCGCCGACGAAGAAAAAGCCATTTATGATCTGCATCAAAACGATCCTAACGACCCCGGCTACCGACAATTTTTAGCGCGCCTTTTTCATCCACTAACCGAACGCCTTTACGCTCAGGAAAAAGGCTTGGACTATGGTTGCGGCCCCGGTCCTGCCTTGACGATGATGTTGCGGGAACGCGGCTTTGATATGCAGACTTATGACCCGCTGTACGCCGATCATCCGGAACGACTACGGCACGCTTACGACTTCATTACCTGCACCGAGGTCGTCGAACATTTCCGCCGTCCTCACGATGAATTTGAACGTCTGTTCGCATTGTTGAAAACCGGCGGTCATCTAGGCGTCATGACAAAAATGGTCATCGATGCCGAGGCATTTGCTCGCTGGCATTATAAAAACGACTTGACCCATATAAGCTTTTTCTCGCTATCGACCTTCCAGTGGCTAGCGAAGAAGTACCGCTGCCGGGTTGAATTTTTGCACAGCGATGTGGTGATTTTTCAGGTTTAAGATGATGTTTAACACGAATAGCGACAGCAATCAGCGATGAAAAACGCCTGGATCACGGTTTTCCTGCTCGTCCTTGCCTGGTCGGCCATAGAGCCTAAGGACTACCTGACCTGGGCTCTTGAGGTCTCCCCGGCGATCATAGGCTTCATGCTTTTGGCCTTTACCTATCAAAGCTTTCATCTGACGCGCTTGTTGTATATATTGATTCTGCTCCATTGCATCGTATTGATGGTAGGAGGCCACTATACTTACGCCGAAGTCCCGCTGTTTGACCAGCTAAAACTATATTTGGGATTCGAAAGAAACAATTACGATAAGGTCGGACATTTGCTGCAAGGCTTTGTTCCGGCCATCATCGCCCGGGAAATCCTGCTCCGCAAACATGTCGTCGACTCCCCGGCGTGGCGCAATTTCTTCATCGTCAGCATCTGTCTCGCCATCAGCGCCCTTTATGAGCTTATCGAATGGATCGTAGCTCTTGCTGTCGGCGAATCTTCTGACGCTTTTTTGGGCACTCAGGGCGATAACTGGGACACTCAAACCGATATGGCGTTTGCTTTGCTAGGCGCACTCTTAGCCTTGCTGCTGTTAAGCCGCTTACATGACAGGCAATTGCGAAACATCCAATCTGCCCACAAGCGGGACAAGGCGGACGACTGATACGCCTGGCGAGGCTAGACAGCGAACTAGCGACTTTCAACGCTGCTCATTGTCGATTGCAGCGCCATTAATAGAAGTATAAAGGTAACTGCTCACCGCCATTCGTAGGGTGGATAAGCGGAGCGCATCCACCGGGTCGGCATCTTTGGTGGATGCGCCCTTCAGGCTTATCCCCCTACATGCTGACCGCCATGGATGGCGGAAATGCCGATTTTGCCATGATGCCAAGGATGACATGTAGTAGAGCAATGCAGGAGCAATTGCCGATAACGCCATGGAGGGCGTGTAGTAGAGCAATGCAGGAGCAATTGCCGATAACGCCATGGAGGGCGTGTAGTAGAGCAATGCAGGAGCAATTGCCGATAACGCCATGGAGGGCGTGTAGTAGAGCAATGCAGGAGCAATTGCCGATAACGCCATGGAGGGCGTGTAGTAGAGCAATGCAGGAGCAATTGCCGAGGAGCAAAAATCGGCCCTGCCGCGTTCGATAAGTGGGGCGAGCAGGTACCCCAGACGGATATATTCAGCGCGCACCCTAAGTATCCGACGCAAAATTGGACTTTAGTTGGCAGGCTAACTATCATTCGAACCATGAAGATAAAATCACCAACGATATAAGCAGCAATTCCCACTTTGGCGTTCAAAAAGGGCATGGGGTGTGTTTGGCGAGGATGTCGGCAGCAAGGATGCTGCCGTCAAGCCCCCAGGGATGGGTTTACGGCGCTCCTCGACAGACACACCCCATGCCCTAAACACAGCAAAAATGCTCAAACTGGGAATTGCTGCGATATAAGAGATTAAGCTTGGCGCTCGATCAATCGAGCGTATACTTAGGAGACATTAGCATGAATGATAGCCGTTCCGATAAAGAAACCTTTTTCTCCTACCCGGTTTGGGATCGCACGGTAAGAATTTTTCACTGGGTCAATGTGCTCTGCATCATCGGCTTAAGCGGACTAGGGCTGATGCTGCTGTATAACAAAGATTTCGGCGTCAGTTCCGACGGCAAGGTCTTGTTGAAAACCCTACACGCTTATATAGGCTATGTTTTCGCGTTGAATCTGACCTGGCGACTGATATGGGGCTTTATCGGCAATCAATATAGCCGCTGGCGGGCGATATTACCCTTCGGCAAAGGCTATCTAAATTCGTTGATTTCCTACCTAAAAGGCTTTAAAGGCGGTAGCGGCCCACATTACGCGGGACATAATCCCGCGGCCCGACTAATGGTCACGTTGCTGTTTTTATTGCTGTTCACCCAAGGAACAAGCGGGTTGGTATTGGCCGGCACCGACCTGTACCTGCCGCCTTTCGGTCATGAAATCGCCGAGTGGGTCAGCGCTTCCGATGAGACGCATGGTGGACTGACCGATCTTAAACCCGGTTCGAAAGTGGGCGTCGATCCAGACAGTTATCGGGAAATGCGGACTTTCAGGAAGCCTTTCATCACCGCGCATGAATATGGCTTCTATCTGCTCGCCATATTCATATTGCTTCATATCATTGCCGTAGTTGTCACCGAAATCAGGGAAAAAAGCGCCTTAGTATCCGCGATGTTTAACGGCAAAAAGGTCTTCAAACAAGACCCCGTCGATTTAGAAGACCGGGAACAATCTTGACGATGTAAGGCCTAATAAAATATCCATAGGCACAGAACCACCGTGTTATGCCCCCTAAAACTATACCCCCAGCTATCCTATGAAAACACTGCTAGCCACCGTCGTCATTACCGGCCTCATCGCCCTCTATTTCATGGACGTCGCTTTCCATATCAGCTTTTTCAGCATGGAAATGTTGATTCACAATGCGATCCATTTTTTCGTCGGTTTCATCTTTCTGGGCAGTTGGGTTTGGTACAAACACAAGATGAGGTTTAAAACAGCCTTTTACACCATCTCCATTCTGATGGTGCTGGACTACCTTGCCGATTACATACGCGACGTCGACAATTTCACGCTGCAAATGTTAATTTATGATGTGTTTATCGTGCTTTGGGCAGCCGTCCTCGGTTACTTATCGATGCGCAGCTTAAAGCAAAAGTTACCGCAATCCCAGGACTACCCCAACAGCCAGCCCCCATCAAACTGAAACCGCTAGCGGCATCGACATGACTACCTACCCCTCTCATGGCGACAAGCAAGCGGTTTTATCCACTCCATTTTTCAAGGCCCTTATCAAACAGCGGCACTTCCTCATTATTCATCCTTAAAGTGACGCTGAATTTCTTCGACACTGAACCGATTCTTCCTCAAGGCATCGACACATTGCCGGTCGAGCTTGATTCCGGCCAGCTTTTGCAATAAGGCAAAGGCGTCATCATTACTCCAGGCATTCTTATAGGGGCGTTGCGTGGTCAAAGCATCGAAGATATCGGCGACGGCGACAATGCGCGACTCAATAGGAATTTCATCGGCGACCAACCCTTCCGGATAACCGCTGCCATCCATCGCCTCGTGGTGATGCTCGGCGATATTGCGAATCATATCGATATGGTGAAATTGACTGAGATGGTAATTTTCCAATAAATCATCGATGATTTCCCGCCCCTTACTGGCATGAGTTTTCATCACCTCGAACTCTTCTTCGCTCAACTTGCCCGGCTTTAGCAGGATTTGATCGGGAATGGCGATCTTGCCGACATCGTGCAACGGCGAAAATAAGAAAATATTTTCGATAAACTGATCATCAAAGCCCATAGTTTCGGCCAGTTCGACGGCGATAATGCGCGCGTAATGAGACATCCGGGCAATATGACCGCCGGTTTCCGGATCGCGTTGATTGGTGATGCTCAGCGCGGAACGCACCGTCGCGGTCAGGGTTTGGGCATGAGACCATTCGTTGACAACCAGCAGCATGATTAAATGGCTGCAAATATCCAGCTCAGTCAGCACCCGCTCCTGGAATACATTTTTCTGAAATGAATTGTAAAACACGAAACCGTAAAATTGGCCTTCATGCAAAATCGGATGGGTATAGCTGGAACGATATCCACGCTCGGAAAGGCGTTGGGTATATTCATGCCCGCCTCGATCAAATACCGCCAGATCGTTGATGACCCTGGGCCTTTTCTTCCGCAAGATCTCGAGCAGTGAATGAGCCTCATGCAGTTTGGCCTGGTAATGAAGCAAGGGACTGGTGTCCTTGCTGCTGTAAGCCAGCGTTTTCAGCATATCGGTATCGGGATCGTAAACAACCACGGCGATCCTATCTATAAACGGAAAATGGTCCAGCAACGTATTTCTGAGATTATCCAATTTCTCGGACAACGACAGTTTTTGGTTGAGCATTTCCAGCTGATCGATGTGACTGAATAGATTAGGCATGATAAACGGCGTTTGCTTAGTTCATTACCGACTATTATAGCGCATGGCGACCACAGGCTCGCCTATCGTCTTATTCCGACAGGCAGCAAATTTTATATAACACAAAATTATATAACACAAAACGCCGGCCCGGCATTTTGACAATTTCTGCAACGATCTCAAAACAACAGTAGAATATAACCCTATTATCATCCTAATCCGGAGCTTAGCATTGGAAAATTTTACGCCTTATTCCGCGCTGCTGGGCGGAGCGTTAATCGGTCTCAGCGCGATTATCTTATTGCTGTTCAACGGCCGCATTGCCGGCATCAGCGGCATCATGAACGGCGTGTTTAAATCGCCACGCGATGAAGTCAGTTGGCGTTCGTTGTTTTTGGCCGGCTTGATTATCGGCGCCCTGTTATTTCAATGGATCGCCCCTGGTTTTGTCAGCCCTAGAGCAGGCTATCCATTATGGCTGGTGGCCCTCGGCGGCTTTCTGGTCGGCATCGGCACTCGCCTCGGCGGCGGCTGCACCAGCGGCCACGGCATTTGCGGCATCGCCAATCTGTCGCTGCGTTCCATTCTCGCGACGCTGACCTTTATGGCCACCGGCTTCGTCACCGTTTACTTAATCAGACACGTTTTCACACTGACATGAAAAAGCTCATTATCGCCCTATTATGCGGCATTATTTTCGGCTTGGGCTTGTCGCTATCGCAGATGGTCAATCCCAACAAAGTCCTCGCCTTTCTGGACCTAGCCGGCAACTGGGACCCCAGCCTGGCGTTTGTCATGATCGGCGCATTGGCCGTCGCGATGCCCGCGTTCAGATATATACAGAACCGTCGTCAGCCCTTGCTGGAAAATGCTTTCCATGTCTCGCACAAGACCGCGGTCGACAAATCGTTATTGACCGGCGCCGCCCTGTTCGGCATCGGCTGGGGCATGACCGGCTATTGCCCGGGCCCGGCCGTCGCCAGCCTAGGCTTCGGCAGCTTGGAAGCCTTGGTCATGGTAGTCGCCATTTATGCGGGTTTTTTTACCGAGCGTTATTTCGCCAAGCAATAAATCTTACGATACGGCATAAACCGATGTATGTTTAACCTTTCCTCCGAGCAGGCCCCCATCTTCAGCGTCACCGAACTGAATCGTGAGACCAAACGTCTGCTGAATCAACACTTTTTATCGATCCGGGTGGAAGGCGAGATATCCAATCTCAGCACACCTTCTTCCGGTCATATTTATTTCTCCTTAAAGGACGCCAATGCCCAGGTGCGGTGCGCGATGTTTCGCATGCATCAGCGTCGCTTGGCTTTCAAACCGACTAACGGCAAACAGGTTATCGTCACCGCCCAAGTCAGTCTCTACGAACCGCGCGGCGATTATCAACTGATTGTCGAAGCGATGGAAGAAGCCGGCGCCGGCGCCCTGCGCCAGGCCTTCGAACGATTAAAGCAGAAATTGTTGGCGGAAGGCTTGTTCGAGCCTTCGCGCAAACAAGCCATACCGTCCTTGCCGGCGCAGATCGGCATCATCACTTCGCCGACCGGAGCCGCGATCCATGACATCATGACGGTGCTGAAACGCCGTTTTCCCGCCATTCCGGTGGTGATTTATCCAGTCGCGGTACAAGGCGACGGCGCCAAAGCGGAAATCGTCAAGGCCCTGCAAACGGCGAATCAACGCCAAGAGGCCGACGTCTTGATCGTCGCCCGCGGTGGCGGCTCACTGGAAGACTTGCAGGCCTTCAACGAAGAAAGCGTCGCCCGCGCCATCGCGGCCAGTCAGATACCGATCATTTCGGGCGTCGGCCATGAAGTGGATTTCACCATCTCCGACTTCGTCGCCGACCTGCGCGCGCCGACGCCATCGGCCGCGGCGGAACATGCTGCGCCCGAACAAAATGAATGGCTGAACAGCTTCCGGGCCTATGAAGCCCGGCTGCAACAACTGATCCAGCAAAAACTGACCCAACACAAACAAGCATTGGACTGGCTCAACCGTTCACTGCAACAACAGCATCCCGGTCAGCAATTACAGCGCAACGCGCAGCGTCTGGACGAGCTGGAAAATCGTTTGCAGCGTATCTGGCGACAGCAATTGCAGCAATGCCAGGCGCAACTCGAAGCCAAAAGCCAGGCCCTGACCCGTCATAATCCGGCGGAAAAGATCTGTCAACAGCAACAAAAATTGTTATATTTCGAAGAACGCATCAAACGCGCCATGCAGCAAAAATTGGAACAGCTGCAACGCAGACAGGCCGGCATCTGCCAAACCCTGCATGCGGTCAGTCCGCTGGCCACGCTGGAACGCGGTTATGCGATAGTCAGCGACCGGCAAAGCGGCGAAATCATCAAATCAAGCCGGCAACTCAATCCGGGCGACATCCTGGAAACCCGTCTGGGTGAAGGCCGCTACACCAGCCAAGTCAAAGAGATAGAACATGATTAAGAAAACTCTCTGTTTATTGTTGCTTCCCATTGCGGCATGGGCGGCCAAGCTGCCCGAACAACTGGCCGTTCCCGGCGGCATCGTCAAGATTGCCGTCGGCAAACGTATTGACAAGGCGCCCAAGGTTTTTTATCACGATAATCGGGTCCTGGTCACCCAAGATGGCGAAGATTGGCTGGCGATGGTCGGCATTCCCTTGTCGGCCGACCCCGGTCAACACCGCATCACCGTTGTCCACGACAACCATAAAGACGCTAAGACTTTTAACGTCGCCAACAAGGACTACCCGGCCCAACGCCTGACCATCACCAAGAAAAGAATGGTCACCGGCTTTACCGAGGAAGACCTGAAACGCATCAACGCCGATAAAATCGCGATGACCAAGGCCAAGGCGGTGTGGAGCGAACGGCCGATCGCCGCCGATTTCATCGCGCCGGTCGACGGTCGCCTGAGCAGCCTGTTCGGCTTGAAACGTTTCTTCAACGACATTCCCAAGCGCCCGCATAACGGCCTGGATATTGCCGCGCCCACCGGCACGCCGATTCTGGCCCCGGCCGCCGGCAAGGTCATCGATACCGGCAACTATTATTTCAACGGCAATACCGTTTTTCTCGATCACGGCCAAGGGCTGCTCAGCGCCTATCTCCATATGAACGAGATCAAGGTCAAACCCGGCGACTGGGTCGAACAAGGCGATGAACTGGGCAGCGTAGGCGAAACCGGCCGAGTCACCGGCCCGCACCTGCATTGGATCGTCTATCTGAACAAAGCCACAGTGGACCCGGCGTTATTTATATCCCAGGATATTGCCCGCTTGGATGCGCGGAATAAAAAATAAGCGCATGAAGAAAATAAACCACGATCATGACGCAGCACCGATATTGGAGAATAGCGGCGCGTCAAAACATAGGGTTTTTCCATTTCGAACAATATGGCTTTGATTGGATAAGGCATGGGACTCCGAACCATATTGTGTTTTAAAAGCCGCTACAAGTCCCTCTCGACCGACACAGTCTAAGTTCCGATTATCGTCAGATGCGATATACATGCCGATAGTTCTATTACACGCACAACATTAGACGATTAAATCAGCAATTCCCATATCATCAGTTTGAGTATTTTTGCGGTGTTTAGGGCATGGGGTGTGTCTGTCGAGGAGCGCCGTTCACCCAGCACCTAAATAAACGACGATAATAAATCATAGCCAATAGTCTATGGTATTTAGGTGCTGGGTAAACCCATCCCTGGGGGCTTGACGGCAGCATCCTTGCTGCCGACATCCTCGCCAAACACACCCCACGCCCTTTTTGAACGCCAAAGTGGGAATTGCTGCGATTAAATTGACAATCCCGCTAATAGGGTTAGAATGAAGACAGCTAGAAAATATGCTTTACCTCTTGTGTGCCATTTCGATGCCTCTTCTTTAGTTTTTCGTTCTGCTCTTCATTTAGTAATTCCACATTTACCAGCGCACTTTGCCTTTAATTAAGATTCTATAGTCAGTTTTTCATTGGCAAACATGCTTTTACCGATTCACGAATCAAGCGCCTAACACATAACGGCCATGATCGCTACACACTGTATCGTATTTAAGCAAAACAACATTCGTTTCGTCTTTCGTTACGCTCAGCATCAAGCTAAACGTCAATTAAGATGAACGACTCAACTCATCACAGGACAAATATGAAAACCATTACCAGAACACCATCAAAGACCCAGCCTTCACCCCGCATAGGCTGGCATTACGACAACTACTTTCTTAAACAATTAGAAAAATCCAAACAAACAGCGGACAATGGCAAGCGCCAAACGACATTGGCTTAAAAGAGGCGTAGCATTCCCTGTAAGCCGAAGACATACCTTCCAGCCCCCCAGTTCTCCGAATCCCTAGCTTTTATCGAAATTCAATAAAAACTCATATCCCTGAGCACATTAGAGTCTTTCTTTTGCTTCGGTATTGGTCAATTGTAGTAGCGCAGTTTCCTCGTCATCGGTAATTTGCCCTTCCGATTCCTTCAGATTATAACAACGACTAGAACCACAATATCATCGGGCAACGCTGACATTAATCGGCATAATACTGAGGCGTCCGGCCACTTCAAGCCGAAGGCCATTATCCAGAACAACGGCTTCCCAACTACGATAAGGAGGCGGCGGTTTATAGGTTGCAGTAACTTGGTCATAGCGACCTTCAATGCCCGTCATCGCGGCCATGGAACTCGTTGCAGCGGCCTTGACTCCATCATCAGTGCTTCGCGCTCCCGCATAAAAATCATTGCCCGGCCACGAGACATGATCCCAGGCTACCACGCTAAATAACAGGCATTTGCTAAAATCGTCACCTGGTTCCTGATAGTCGCTGGGCCGGCACAATTGAGGTTTGTCCTGATTGCCTTGGGTCAGAGGTCTCACCATGAAAGACAGGTGGCCTATTTCAAAGCGCTGGTTATCACATTCGTTATAAGGGTCGAAGTACACCGCCCTGATATTGGCAAGCTGGGTATGATGTTCGCTCAACAGGCGCAGCAAGGCCTGTTTAAGCCTCTCGCCCAAAGACCCCATGAACTTTCCTGCGAATTGGCCGCAGCCCAACCCCGGGACGGTAATGAAAGCCTGCCAGCAGCGCCAACCACCGCATCGGCATGCAAAAGCAAAGGCAGTAGACGATAGAGATACAATTGATAATAGCCTTCCTGGTCGATCTCACCGTCTTCGCCGACCACGTCCCAATCCACCGGTATTTGCCGCCGGCCGTTGCGCAATAAAGCCCCAGCGGCAAACAGAAGATGCGCCGCGAATGGCTCTGCATGAGGCACGGGAGTATGATGTCTGCCGTCATCATAGACCTCTACCGGAACGGCTATGCCTATCGCGCCTAACAGTTTCAATTCCCGCTTATTCCAGTCCTGACCATTGCCGTAAACGGCGCTTTCGGCAAAAATCTGCGGGCGCTTGGTGCGCAACAAACATTCAAGGAAGGCTTCGACGGATAATCGGGGGATTTCCTTCCCCTGCAATTGGGCTTGAAGATAGCTTCCTGGCGAGGTTGCGCCGGTCTGAAGCTCCTGCAAATAGCTTGCCGCGTTCTGATAAGCCCGACTATGCAGGAGAATCTTATATCGTTTTTCCAATGCGTTACTCACAAATCATCAACCACTTGCCTATCATCCCGCGATAGTTGCCATATGAAGAATAATCCCGCAATGCGGACAGCCGAATAATTCGCCTTTGAGCAGGTCAGCTTTTTCCGCCAAAAAGCCATTTTAATAGATCGCCTAAACCCAATGTCGTTCTCGAATAAATGCGGTTATAAGCCGCCTTCTTGGGATCGGTCAGCCAGCCGAAGCCACGCGGCGCCTTAACGCCTAGGGAATGGCGGACCATGCGTTTTACCGATGTTCGCGCGGCGATACGTTTTTTCAATGAGGGTTTCCGAAAACCGATTTTCATATTTAATTCTCAGCCAATCATCGAATTTGGTGGCGCCCAAATGAAAAGTAAAAAACCAACGACCGCTATAATCGCATGAGGCAAGTAGATGTTTCGCCAAAATGCTAATTCCAAAAAACTGCTCGGCCTTTTATAAACAGCTTGATGGATACGGCTCCAGTAGCGATTGATTTGGAGCGGAACAATTTTTCTTTCTGGATTTTGCAGCAATATCGTTCTATCGAGCGAATACGCGCATAGTGAAGACAATAACAATAGATGCGGCGCTTGCTTCCCAGCAATTCCCACTTTGGCGTTCAAAAAGGGCATGGGTGTGTTTGGCGAGGATGTCTGGGTTTAATCCTGCGACGGAGACGCAAGCTGTTCCGAACCGCCGAGCAAGTCATTGGCTTATGTTTTATTACCATCTGGGACGTTAAGATAATGAAGGAAATAAAATTCTTCATCGTTACGCTGCGTGACGCTTTTTCACCCTCGGACACATCGCTTCACGTGGCGCAGTATCTGCAAGTTTCAGCTAGAAACAGACGGCGTAATCGAACAGAAATTCATGGCAGTTGAAGAAGATGCGCGGATAATCCATGCGTATCAACAACTTCAAGCCATATTCAAAATAAACGGCCAAGGTCATCAAGCGAGCTAGCGCGGCCCAAATGCGGAAACGACAATTCGCCGAATTGCGCCAGACACAGAGCGTCCAAAACACCACCGGAGTGAACAACACAAAATACACATCATCCCAACTGGACACGGTGAATTCGCCGCTAATGGCCAGGGTGTCGACGACATATAGCAGCAGATTCAACACCAGGAAAAACGGCCAGAACATACGCCACAAAGCCATTCTACCCAGCCAGGCTTGCAGCAAATAATGGCGAAAACCACCTTTATCCTCGGTCACGGCGATCCCAGCCGTCGGCTCGGGCGCGCTGACCCAGAGCAAGCCGCCTATCATCAGCGCCAGCAACAAAAATTCCAGAGGCGTCAATGCCTCGATCCGATAAAAAAATAGCGGCAAAGAATAGACAAACATTTTATGCTCCGATCAAAGGCCAACTTTCCAACACCTGATAATGCACGCCGTCTTCCGCGCTGACAGACTCCACCAGCGCAAAGCGGTCGGCGCGCCAGAGCAGCGGCCGCATCTCGATATCGGGCTTGGATCTCGCCTTGCGCGCCAGCGTAACATGAGCCTTGTAAGGCCTTTTATCGACATCGAGTTCACAGCCGACGGCGATCCTGGTTAAGCCGACGACCAGCTCCAGCAACGACCGGGGCTGTTCCGTGCAGGTCAGCGACAAGATGCCGGGCCTGCGCCATAACGTCAGCCGATCGAATTGAATTTGCACAGGTTCGGCAACGATATTGCCGGCCTCCTCCCTGATGACTCTTTCCTGTTCGGCATTGACGCTGCCCAGAAACACCAACGTAATGTGAACATTGTCGGGCTTGACCTTCCTTAAGCGGTCATTTTTTATCGTCCGGTTCAATTTGACCACCTTGTGGCGAGTTTCCTCGTCCGGCCATAAGGCAAAAAACAATCGTTTCATAATGCTTCCTGAGGGTGTCTGATGGGGTTCGAGTCGCTTTCCTTATTATCCGGTATTAGCCATTACGAAAAATGACAATTATTTTTCTGAGCCTATTGTATTTTAACGTTTTAAGCTTATTATCGCCGTAAATTCCCAATTTTGATAACACAGAGGGCTTGGGGGGTGTTTGGCGAGGATGTCGGCGGCAGGGAGTCCGCCGTCAAGCCCCCAGGGATGGAGTTGAGGCGTTCCTCGACAGCCCCGCCCTAAACACCGCCAGAACGCTCAAACTGGGAACTACTGGTAAATTTCAGTCATTCTCAATTTGAATGAGAGAGTGACCGAAGCTTGCAAAGGGACTTGATTTCGGGAAGTAATTCTTAACCCTTGCCCTCTTCAGGATAACCATGCAAACACTTCATATAGTCGTCGATCACCTGGAAGACTGGCGGCCTTACTATCCAAGCAAAGAGTTGATCAGCGCCGAGGATTATCTGTCGTCTCCGGTGACCGGGCCGGACAGTAAAACGCGGGTCATCAACCTGTGCAACGATTACGATTATCTCAGCGCAGGCTATTACTGTTCGTTGCTGGCCGAGGCCCGCGGTCAACGCGTCATCCCGTCGATACGCAGCATCAACGACCTGGCCAATCACCGCTATTACCGTTTGTACGACAACGATCTAACGCCGTTTCTGGAAAAATGTCATCTCGCCGACACGGAACGGGTGCCGATGAAAATATTTTTCGGCCAGCCCTCTCTGCCCGGTTCGGAAAAGCTCGCCCGCCGCCTGTTCGAACTGTATCCCTGTCCGATCCTGAAGGTCGAATTCAAATACCGCGAACACTGGGACATCGACGCGATTACTCCTGGCAAACTGACCGAACTCAATGATGACGAACAAACCCTGTTCGCCAACGCCATCGACGCTTACAGTCGAAAAATCTGGCGTAAACCGAGATCGCGCAAACGTTTCCGTTTCGATCTGGCGATCCTGTGCAATCGCAAAGAAGACATGCCGCCGAGTAACGCCAAGGCGATCAAACAATTCATACGCGCCGGCAATGAGCTGGGCCTGGATGTCGACATCATCGGCAAACACGATTACGCCAGGCTGTTGGAATACGATGCCCTATTTATCCGCGAAACCACGGCGATCGACCATCATACCTACCGTTTCGCCAAACGCGCGGAAAGCGAGGGCATGGTGGTGCTGGACGATCCGGACTCGATACTGAAATGCACCAATAAAGTCTTTCTGGCCGACTTACTGGCCGCGCATAAAATCGCTATGCCGAAAACTCATTTGTTGATGCGCGGTGCAACAATTGCTTATCATGAACTGGAACGACAACTCGGTTACCCGATGGTGTTGAAAATTCCTCACGGATCTTTTTCCCGCGGCGTCGTTAAAGTACAAAACCGCGCCGAAATGGCTCAACAATGCCAAACCTTGTTCAAAGAATCGGCGATATTATTGTGTCAGGAGTACGTCGCCACCGATTATGACTGGCGCATCGGTTTCCTCAACAACAAACCGATCTATGCCTGCCAATATTTCATGGCCCGCGGCCATTGGCAGATTTACAATCACAGCGACAAAGCGCTGCAGAAAAGCGGCGGCTTCGCCACGCTGCCGATTCACCAGGTTCCCAAGGATGTCATCAAAACTGCCAGCCGCGCCGTTAAGCTGATCGGCGACGGCCTCTATGGCGTCGATATGAAACAATTGCCGGATCGCAATGTCATTATTGAAATAAATGATAATCCCAGCATCGACAGCGGCGTCGAAGACGCCTGGCTCGGCGAGGAGCTCTATCGCACCGTGATGGGCGAATTTCTGCGTCGCCTCGAGCGCCTGCATAACCATTACCGTTGAGGATAACCATGCCAATTGCCTACGACCTGGACTGCTTTTCCGATCACTATTCGAGTGCGCGGGAAAAATTTTTGCAGACCTGTGCTAAGCAGCCCGGTCAGCTGAGCAGCTACACTCACCCACTCAACAGCGAAGAACTGCCGCTGGCGACCGACGTGTTCTGGCTGGGCCCTAAACAGGCCGACAATGTGTTGGTAGTCATCAGCGCAACCCATGGCGTAGAGGGATTTTGCGGTTCGGCGGCCCAGATTCAATGGCTGCGCCATGAAGCCATGCCGCCAACAGACAGCGCAGTCATGCTGATCCATGCCCTGAATCCGTTTGGTTTCGCGTATTGCCGACGCGTCAACGAGGACAATATCGACCTGAACCGCAATTTCATCGACTTCGAGCATATCCCGGTCAATGCCGCTTACCAGCAATTGGCCGACGCCATTCTGCCGGCCAATCAAGAACAGTTCCACGACGGCGATCTGCTCCTGACCGACTACCGCAAGCGCCAGGGCCAACGCGCATTGGAACTGGCGATCAGCGGCGGCCAGTATCAGTTTGCCGACGGCCTGTTTTACGGCGGCGTTCGCCCCAGCTGGTCGCAGAGGCTGATCGAAACAGTCATTGCCGACTATCGACTAGCCCAGCGCCGACGATTGATCGCAGTCGACATCCACTCAGGGCTCGGGCCCTATGGCTACGGAGAAATCATCAGCGACCATAACCCCGATTCTACCGGCGCGTCACTGGCTAAACGCTGGTTCGGCGACAGCGTCACCGAGCCGGCCCGCGGCACCTCGACATCGGTGCCTAAGTCGGGTCTGCTCGATTATGCTTGGCACCCGTTGACGGGCGATAACGGTTGTTACGTCACGCTGGAATTCGGCACCTACTCCCTCGCCGAAATGTTCGCGCTACTGCGCGAGGAAAACTACTGCTGGCAAAGAAACGTTAACACCGAGAAAAAAACAATGGTACAACAACGCATGCGCGATCATTTCTACCCAGCCAAACAAGATTGGCAAGAAATGGTGCTGTTCCGCTCCGCCCAGGTCATAGGTCAAGCCATACAAGCCTTGTTGGAATGAGCGACACCTTATTTCGCCAGGCGACTAAAGCCGATATCGACGCACTGGTCGCGATAGAAAATCGCTGCTTCACCGAGGACAGACTGACGCAGCGCAACTTCCAATGGATGCTGGAAAAAGCCCATGCCGACATCATCGTGGCCGAAATGGCCGAGGACATCATCGGTTACGGCCTGTTGCTGTATCGACGCGGCACCTCCCTGGCCCGCCTCTATTCGCTGGCGATACTGCCTGAACACCGCGGCGGCGGCCTGGCATCCTCGCTGCTATCCGAACTGGAACAATGCGCCCGCCTGCACGATTGCGTTTATCTGCGCCTGGAGGTCCGTCCCGACAATGAACGCGCCATCGCCCTGTACCGGCGCCTAGGTTATCGTCAATTCAGCCGCAAGCTGGATTATTACGAAGACCATAGCGAGGCGCTGTGTTTTGAAAAGCGCGTCATTTATCCGCAACCGGTCACCCGTGTGGCCGTACCTTATTACCGGCAAACCACCGAATTCACCTGCGGCCCCGCCTCCCTGCTGATGGCCATGGCGGCGTTGAAAGAGGACCAGGAACAAAGCCAGGCGCAAGAACTGCAACTGTGGCGGGAATCTACGACGATCTTCATGACCTCGGGTCATGGCGGTTGTGGCCCCCATGGCTTGGCGCTGGCTGCTTACCGGCGCGGATTCGATGTGGAAATGTATTTGAGCGATCAGCAGGTGCTGTTCATCGACAGCGTGCGCAATGCCGAAAAACGGCAGGTCATAACGCTGGTGCAGCAGGATTTCATGCGCCAGCTTCAGGACACGACGGTCAAAATTCATTATCAGAAACTCATGCTCGACGAACTGACCGGGCGCCTCGACGAAGGACGCATTCCGCTGGTTCTGATCAGCACCTATCGCATTAATCGCAACAAGGCTCCGCATTGGGTCGTGATCACCGCGCATGATTCGCATTTCGTCTATATCCATGACCCGGACATGGAGGAAGGCGAACACGCCAGCATGACCGACAACATATACGTCCCGGTGCCGAAAAACGATTTTCCGTCGATGGCCCGTTTTGGCCGCCGTCATTTACAAACGGCGCTGGTTCTCTCGCGCAATTGAGTGTGTTATCTTGTTGCCGTCGGCTACAAGACATAGTCCGTTCAGGGTATGAGCCTCATATCTTAACCCGTTTCACAGTCTCGTAAGCATTGTCTACTCTAGCGAATAAACGGCATTTCATTAGGACAATCCGTCAGACAAAGACTCTATCCACTTATCGATGGGTGAAATTCATGAAGAGACCAACCGTTTCAGCAACCACCCGAACCATCCTGTTATCGCTTGCCGGCGTGCTGCTGCTTTATAGCCTGGCTGGTTTTTGGCTGCTGCCGGCCGTGTTATCCAGCCAAATCCCCAAACTGGCCCAGCAAAAGCTCAACCGGACTGCGTTAATCGACAATATCCGCTTCAATCCATTTTCGTTGGAACTGACAGTAAACGGCTTTGCCATCCACAATCGAGACGACAGTCCCTTTGTCGGTTTCGAGCGACTCTACGTCGACCTGGCATTGCTGAAATCGGTGATGAACCTGAGCCTGACCCTAAACCAAGCCAGTCTGGAAGGGCCCGTGGTTCAGGTCACACGGCATAAACGAGGGGATTTCAATTTTAGCGACTTGCTCCCGCAAGATCAGGCCCAACCCGAGCCTGAAAAAAATGCCGACGACAAACTGTTTCCCATCGTCATCACCCAAGTCGACCTTTCGAAAGGCAAACTCGGCTGGGAGGATCATTTTCACGCTCAAGCGCGCAAGGAAAGCATTTATCAGCTCGAGCTGGACCTGAGCAATCTCTCCACCCGCGAAAACGAACACTCGCAGCTGGTGTTTTCCATGGATATCCAATCCGGCGGATCGTTGCAATGGCGAGGCAATCTGAGCCTGAATCCTCTGCTTTCCGACGGCCATATCAAGCTTTCCCAAGTCAGTTTCCCCAGGCTCTGGGAGCTTTTTTTACAAGATGCAGTCGCGTTTGAAATCATAAAGGGCAGCGAGCTGATCGAGGCCGATTATCGTCTCAGTGATTCGAAGGCGGGCCTGCAACTGCTGGTCGACAATGGCGTTGTCGACATCGACGCCGTTCAAATTGCCGAAAAAGGCAGCCAGGAGCCGGTCATTGCCCTACCCGATTTCAGACTATCGGGCATCGCCTTCGATTTGCACAACAAAACGGTCAAGATCGCCGACATTAAGGGTAAAGACGCACTGTTCAAGGCCTGGTTGGACCCAGACGGCAATCTCAATTATCAAGCCCTGTTTGCCGCAAGTGGTGAACAACAATCCGGCAACCAGGCAAAACCGAGCGCCGCCGGCCAAGAGACGCCTTGGCGGCTGACGGCCGATCGCCTGGCGCTGCAAAATTTCGCCTTGCAGTTTAGCGATCAAACTCTCCCGAAGCCGACCCAAATCAATTTGACTAACGTCAACCTGAGCAGTCAAGATCTGAGCAATAAGTCCGGCAGCCTTCTGCCTATCGAGCTGGCAATGACCGTCAACGATGGCGGCAAAATCAACATCACCGGCGAAACGGTCATCGACCCGTTCACCGCCAACCTGAAGGTTAACGCGAACCAAGTCGCCATCGGCGATTTTCAAGCCTATATCGACCAGGCGCTTAGGCTCGACATCGTCTCCGGCCTATTCAATCTGCAGGCCGATATCGCCATGCAGCGCCTGGAAAACCAAGCCTTGGCTATCCGCTTGCAGGGCAACAGCGATATCCAGGACTTTGTCAGCCAAGACCGCATTGCCAATCAGGACTTCGTCACTTGGCGGCGGCTGGCTTTGAACAACATCAACATCAACCTCGCGGATAACCGCTATGAGATCGAGACGATCACGCTTGAGCATCCATACGCCAGGGTGCTGATTAGAAAAGACAAATCCGTCAATCTCACCGATGCCCTGATCCCCAAGACCGAAACCGAAACCGAAACCGA
Organism: Methylomarinum sp. Ch1-1; assembly: GCF_030717995.2. Taxonomy (NCBI): domain Bacteria; kingdom Pseudomonadati; phylum Pseudomonadota; class Gammaproteobacteria; order Methylococcales; family Methylococcaceae; genus Methylomarinum; species Methylomarinum roseum. Next base: position 138,797 of record NZ_CP157743.1, read on the forward strand.
AACGCCGGCCGAACAAACCCAGGCGACTAGCGAACAACCAGCCCCTACATTCAAGATCGGACGCATCGAAATGAGCGAAGGCGAATCGGATTTCGCCGATTTATCGCTGATACTGCCGTTTTCCGCCCATATCAATCGATTACAAGGCGGGGTCGACGGCATTTCCTCGCAGCAGAATGCCGTTGCCAAAATCGCCTTGGCCGGCACGGTCGAAGGTCTGGCGCCGGTCGACATCGAAGGCAGCATCAGTCCTTATCGAGGGGATTACGAATTCAAGCTGGATTTCCGCGGCATGCCGATGCCTACAATCACCCCCTATATGGCCGAGTTCGCTGGGCGCAAGATCGAAAAAGGCAACATGTCCTTGAAGCTGCAATACACCCTCCAGGACAATCAATTGACCGCCTCCAACAAGCTGCTGATCAACCAGCTGGTATTGGGAGACAAGGTGGAAAACCCCAAAGCGGTTTCTTTGCCTTTGGATCTGGCCATCGCCTTGCTGGAAGACAGCGACGGCAAAATTGTCCTGGATGTGCCCATTACCGGCAGCCTGGACAATCCGAAATTCAGCGTATCCGGGATCATCGTCGACGCACTGGTCAATGTCATCACCAAAATCGCCTCGTCTCCGTTCAACGCCCTGGCCTCATTGATAGACAGCGATGGAGATATCAGCAGAATCAGCTTTCCCGCCGGTAAAACTCTGTTAACAAAAGAGCAACAAGACAAACTAAATGAACTGGCCAAGGCCTTATCGGATCGGCCGAAGTTGCAGCTGGAAGTCAAAGGAACAGCCTTTAGCGAACTCGACTGGCCGGCATTGCGAGAGGAGGCGCTGAACCAGCAATTAAGACAAATCAGGGCAAACGAATTGAATCGTGATCGTGAAAAAAAGCTGACGGCAGAGAATATTCAGTTGAACGACGAACAATACCGGCGTCTGCTCGCCGACCTGTTTATCCGCGAATACCCGCAACTGGCGGAACGCTCATTCTTCGGCACGCCCCGATTGATAGATCCACAAATGGGGGATTTTTATCGAGTCGCCAAGAGCCGATTGGCGGCCGACATTCCTCCCGATAACGAGCGTTTGCGGAAACTGGCGGCGAAGCGGGCGCAAGCCATCGCCAGACATCTGCTTGACAGAGGCATTGCCGTGGAGAGGCTGTTCTTGCTAGATGTCGCCGTCGATCCCGGCAAAGCCGCAGAAAGCGCAGATTCGCTGTTGAATCTGACGGTACGGTGAGATTGATTCGGCCGATACTTAAAACAACCTTAGCCGGAATCGATTGGAATGGCTTTTTGTTTCCAGCGGCTTTGCACAAAGTCCAAGGCCTCCTGAACATTCAAGTCCCGGGTCGAACCGCCGGTGCGCAGGAAAAATTTAGGCGTTTTACCCTGGCTTAAGAAGACCGGGCGGTGCGCAGGAGAAACGATGACGCGACAGACCTGCTTGCCGTCCCTGACATGAAACAAAATATGCAGATGTCGACACAAATCGGCGCCCAAGTTGCTTGAAACGGCCGTCATCAAGGCTTGTTCAAAGCCATCCTGATTGGGTTTTTTCAAGCTTTGAAAATCCTGTTGCAAGCCTAGAATCGCGCCGTCATCAGAAACACCGATTAACAACGTGCCGCCCCGCGCGCTGTTCATGAAACCGGCCAGAGTTTTTAACACGACGCTTTCCAGCGTACGATTAACCCGCGATTGTTCAATATCCCAGCGCAATGAGGATTTAAATTCCAACCAAGGGCCTTCGCCTTGCTCGATGATCGACAGCAGATCCTTATCCAACTCGTGTTTTAACAGCTCGATCCGATGCAGGCGGCGATGGATAAAACCATAGATCGCAAATGACATCAGCCCAAGCAAGGCGCCGATTTCAGCATAAAACAACAGGTAGTCGCGTTGAATGCTTATGTCCCCCTGAAATAAGGCCTTACTCTGTGTGAGGATGTAGCCGAGCGCCGATATTTTTCCTTCACTGAGCGTTTGCATCTCGATGAAATCATTACTCGGCGCCAACACCAACATACCAATGACAGCGCCAATCAAGGCGGCATAAACATACAGTTTTAACTGTTGTTTCCAGATTGACAAGATTAATAGAAAAAACCGTTTCATACCTTCTTTCAAAGAGTTCGCATATCAGCTTAAAAATATCACGCTTTATAGAGACTATGCCATAGCCAACCCAGTTCAAAATTAAGCGCACGATAAGCCTCACGGCGCCGCTGACGAAACCGAATCAAAATCAACTCGAACGACATTTCTCTGGACTCCGGATATCGGCAGTGTTTTAATCTTAGCATAGGTTGTTTTGCAGACTGCGAACGCTATGCCTCCAGCACGATTCAGAACTCATCGCAGCTCAAAAATCATTGCTTATGTTGAACAATTCCGCCTTTTAGGAGTCGCCTTAACCATTCCTGAAAGCGCCGAACTCCGATCTAGCCAAGATGATAACAGGAGAATGACCATGAAAATCGAACAAAAAACCTTATTGCAGTCCTGGCGCACGGAATTGATGATTCTATTTCAAGCGCATTATGTCAGATCGATCGCGATCAGGCGCTTGAATTATCTGCTGGGCGTTCCCTGTATTCTGATCACGATGCTGGTCGCCAGCTATATCTTTTTCACGATCACTCATAATCCCGATTTCTGGGTCAAAATGATGGCCGGCATGCTGTTGTTGCTCGGCGCCATCCTGGCCTCGTTGCAAACTTTTCTGAAATATTCCGAACAAGCGGAAAATCATCGCAATGCCAGCGCTCGTTATCAATCCCTGCATCACTCCATCGACCAGCTGTTGGCATTTCCTCCCGACCGGGAGGCTGAGCTGGCGGCCTGGTGTGACAAGTTGCGCGATCGCTGGGATGAATTGAACCTGGAAGCGCCCAATGTTAACAAGGATGAAGGCAACCCGCCCAGTTCTTACACTAGTCAGGCGCCGATTCGATATGCTGAACAGCCGTCCGTCAAAATGGAAAACGCCACTGCCGCCGAACCTACCCCGGAAAAAACCGCAAAACAAACGAAAACTGATAAAGAAGAGTAGCAAACCTGGATCGTAATTATTCAGCGTAGTTTTATCAGAGGGTGTCGGTCATTGATTTATCGGGCTGTCTGCAACAGGAAGTTGCAGTCAGAGCTTACATGGAAGTATTCACGCGTCCCGAGAAATCAATGACCGACTGCCTAAACCCTGGAAGATAATGAATAGTTACCCCGGCTCTTTCTTGAAGGGAATGAAGTTTCTGGGAAATCGGACGAAGAAGGCTGGACAAACATCACGAATGCCATAGCAGGCTCTAGCTTGAGAGATTTTGTTCGAGATTCGAAGTCCGATTTTTAACTATTCAGTTGGGTATTGAGAAAATATTTCGTAATTATTGCAAAGGCCGCCTTTGTGAAATAACCGTGCTAAGGCAGGAAAAAGCGGACGCAACGAAATATTCAACCCGCTCCGACCGTTTGATTTTTGTAACTCCTCACTCCCATTCGTAGGGTGGATAAGCGGAGCGCATCCACCGGGTCGGCATCTTTGGTAGATGCGCCCTTCAGGCTTATCCACCCTACATGCCCTGCCGCGTTCGATAAGTGGGGCGAGCAGTTACTGATTTTTTTAACTTGGCATAAAAGTGAAAGATTCAGGACGGAATCACAGATCCCGAGCAGCTCCAGTATCGCCTCCGCTGATCTCAAAAGTCACCGATGCCGTCATCGAACAGGAGCATAGGATATGTTGAAAAAAATTCCCTGATGGAACTTTTTTTTCGTAATTCTGTTGGGAGGTTATAGAGAGAACGTGCATTATGCGAGGCGTCGTGATGAGTAAAAAACCTGATTTCAAGCAACGGGATGAACTTCGAGGAAAGTCTTACAGCGATTATTGGCCGCTGATTTCGCTTATCGTTATAGCCGCATCCGTCGGTGGCTCGCTCGCGCTAAACGCCCCCTCTGGAGATTTGAGTCTCATGCACTCGTGGATGCATTATTTCATGGGGTTCTTTTTATGCAGCCTCGCCATGCTGAAGATTTTCCATCCTAGCGCCTTTGCCGACGGTTTCGAAATGTATGACCTATTAGCCCGACATTTTCGTGCTTACGGCTATCTCTACCCCTTTATCGAGTTAGCATTGGGCTTGGCCTATTTCTCTTTTTGGCAAATGCCTTGGATCTATGGTGCAACAATTTTCATCATGACTTTTGGCGCCTTTGGCGTCGTTTCCGCGCTGCGCCGCGGCCTGGACATCAATTGTCCCTGCATGGGATCAGTATTGGAGGTGCCCTTATCGACCGTTACCTTGACCGAAGATATCGGCATGGCTCTGATGGCTGGCTTGATGCTTGCCATGGGAGGAGGCTATGGAATTTTATGATGTTATCGTGATTTCTGCGGGAACGCTGGGGCTGCAGGCGGCTGAGCAGCTGAAGATGCATCAGGCAAATTACTTGATTATCGAACAGGACGAAGGGGCCACGCTGCGCGACGCTAGCTGGGATGTCGCGATCAAAACCCTGATCGAGACCGCCCATGTCTTTCATACCCGTAATAAATACGACGCCCTGGGTATCGAAGGAGCGCAGCATGTCATTGCCAATATACCGGAGATCCTGGCGCATATTCGCAACGTACAAGACGACTTGATCAGTGGTCTTTTCCAGCGACTGGAAGAACATCCTGTCATACACGCCCAGGCCAGTTTTCTCGATGCTAACACACTAAAAGCCGACAGCCGCTCATTGAAAGCCGATAAAATCCTGATCTGCACTGGCTCTAAACCTATCATTCCCGGAATATTTAGACCGTTAAAAGCCGATATTCTCACCATCGACAAGCTTTTTGAACAAGAAGATTTACCACAGAGTCTGGCAGTGGTGGGTATGGGCTGCAGAGGGGCCGAGTTGGGCCAAGCTTTGGCCCGTTTGGGCATCGAAGTTTTTGCTGTCGAACCCACAGCTACCATCGCCGCCGTCAGTGATCCGGAGATAAACCAAACAGCACAATATATTATGCGCCAGGACATGCGGCTTTATATGGAAACCCAACTGCAAACCGTGGAAAAAGAGGATGGAGTCTATCGCCTCATTGGCGAAAATAAGACCCTAGAAGTTTCGGGAATCTTGCTGTGCGCGGGACGATCACCCAATTTGCAAGGCATGGGTTTGAATAAATTGAATATTCCCTATTCTGGCGGAACGCCTGTATGCGACCGACAAACACTGCAGATCAAGGGACGACCTATCTATGTGACTAGCGTTGATGATAACGGCCGCAGCTTGCCGCAGTCAATCGCGAACAAAATCGCTTGCGAACATGCATTAGGGATCCGCGGCCAAGCCGAACCTGAGAGCTCATTGAGGATCACATTCACCGACCCTCCGGTTGCTTCCCTGGGTCAGAAGAAGACAGGCGCCATCGAGGGCCGCGCGCTGCTGGACAATCGAAACGACAATGGGCTAGAGGAACAAGGCATGGTCAAACTTTACGCCTCGTCCGAAGGCAGGCTGACCGGTGCGGAAATGATGGCGCCAGCCGCCGACCATCTCGCCCATTTGTTGCAGCTCGCCATCCAACAACAGCTAAGCGCAAATCAACTACTCGATTTACCGTTCTATCCCGCCTCGTTGGAAGCCGGCTTGCGCGACGCTTTCACCGAGATTGCCGGTAAACACTAAGCCAGCCACCATACCCTGCGACGCCTGTTAGAGCATCGCCTCCGGGCAACTACTGAAAAAGCCAGCGTTAGCTATTTCAGCATTGCTAAAGAGTTTTATCGATTCAGCCCTCCGAATCATTGGCCTTTAATGCCAAGCACGATGCTTAATATCCCGGCCACCCGCACCTAACGCCAATTCTTAGCAGGGCGCAGGCTCAGCGCGAAACCGAACAACTTGAGACGCATCGATGCCTTTGAATTGCTGAGCGAGGTGAATAACCCGCCCGCCCAGGGTGTGCAAGTGCCGCATGAGGCAGGATGCCATTAGCTGCCATGAATGTATTTATCCAGCACCTAAATACCTTAGGCTATTGGCTATGATTAATAATCTTCGTTAATTTAGGTGCTGGGTGAACCCGTCCCGAGAAATCAATGATCTGCTGTCTAAATCCTGCAAGACGCTGAATAATTACCACTTTATTCGATCACGGTTATTTCCGCATCGAGCATATAACCGATGCCTCGGATGGTTTTGATGTAGGGTTGTTCACGATGATCATCACCGATTTTCTTGCGAATCCGCGAGATCTGCACATCGACGGCACGATCAAAGCCTTCATAATCGCGCTCGCGGGTAAGGTCAAACAACTTGTCTCGACTCAGCGCCTTGCGCGGGGACATGGCGAAGGCTTTTAGCATTTCGATTTCCCCCGGCGTCATATCCATAGGCTTTTTATTTTCATCGAGGAATTCATGACGTTGCAGATCCAGATACCACTGACCAAAATGAAGGATAGTAGCCGTTTCATTTTGACGTCTGGACACAGCCTCTTTTTCAACACTGTTCACCAAACGCAAATTAGCCTTAATCCGAGCATATAGCTCGCGCATTTCAAAAGGCTTTCCCATATAGTCGTCGGCCCCCATTTCCAGCCCGATAATTTTATCCATGGTGTTATTCTTTTCGCTGATGACCAAGATGGGGCAAACGGTTCGTGACCTGATTTGATTGATCAAGGCAATGCCGTCTTCATTCGGCAAAACGACATCGAGCAGAATCAGGTCTGGATGCACTCGCTCAAATTCATCGAGAACATTTTGATCGTAGCGTGCTGTGATAACGATGTACCCTTCTCGAACCAGAAAATCGCTAACGACGGTCTGGGTTCTTTCATCGTTATCGACGATCAAAATGGTGGTTTTACCATTCATTGCAAAGATATAGGCAACTTTAGCTAGTTTTGGAACATAGCATATTGCTTACAAAATTGTAACAAAATTCTTTCGAGATTCTTACAAAGTGGAAAAACTCAGTTAACAAGCAACTGTTAAGCTTTTAGATACGCTAACAATGGCAAAGCAAAAAGGAGGAAACCGATGTTTCAATCCCAAGAACTTGTCAACGAAATCGATGGTTTGCATAAATTTGCGCTCCGCCTGACAAATAATAGCCATGAAGCTGAAGACCTGCTCCAGTCCACCTTGTTAAGAGCCCTGGAGAAAAAATATTTATTTGAAAATGGCAGCAATCTATTTAAGTGGAGCTCAAAAATCATGTTCAACATTTTTGCCTCCCGCTATCGCCGCAAAGCAAGATTCGAGAGTCAACTCGACCCTGAACCAGTCATTGAACGCCAAAATAGTTCTGCCAATCAATACGATAGAGTTCAGTGCCTGGAAATTGGCGAAGTGATGAAGAAAATGAGCCAGGAACACCGTCAAGTCTTACTATCAATTTGCGTCAAGGGCTTGAAATATAAAACGGTCGCCAATCAACTCAATGTGCCTGTGGGCACGATACGTTCACGTTTGGCCAGGGCTCGCAAACAATTGCAGCAAAACCTGGACTACTAGTACATAGTGCCTGACCGAAAATTGATTATCCCTAAAATAATCAATGGGATATAATGAATTCCGGGAAATGAGTTTGCAGCCCAAAATCACGATTGTTGCGTTGCTCAATCCGTAAGGTACTGATTTTGGGTGAGCGCCGCCATAAAAATTTACGAAAACCAGAAATCTTCGTCCGTTGAAATCCTATGCGCACCGTCAAGAATCCGCAAATGAGCCTCGGTCAGGTCGATATTGCCGACATCGAGATTAACCTCAAATCCAGAGACGACATCCCGCAACTGCTGCTAGGGTTGCAGTACATCTATACCACGCCCGAACTGCGCGACCGTGTGTTCGCCATCCTCGAGCAGGTTATTCCCTACCGAAGCGGTCAGGGCCTTAGCGAAGCAGAGCGTCAGCAACCCGCTGACCCAAGGCGCGGTCGGCCCGGCCTGGAACAATGGAAAATTCTAGTGCTGGGCGTTTTGCGTCTGGGCCTGAATACCGACTATGACCGCATCCATGAACTGGCCAACCACCACAATACCATTCGACAGATGCTGGGCCATAGCGACTGGTGTGACGACACGAAGTATTCTCTCCAGCGCATCAAAGACAATCTGAGGCTGTTCACCCCGGAACTGTTCGATCAAATCAACCAGGAAGTGGTCAGAGCCGGCCATGCCCTGGTAAAAAAAAAGCCAAACGCTGGGCCAACCGTCCGCAGTGACTCGACTGCCGCCGCGACGGTCGACCACAGCGATAAACTGAGAGGGCGGTGCGATTCCTTTGTGGTCGAAACCGACGTCCATTTTCCGACCGACATCAACCTGCTGTATGATGCGATCCGCAAAGCCATTGAAGAGAGTCATACGCTGGCGAAACACTATGACCTGCCGGACTGGCGTCAATACCGGCACAACATCCGGCGACTCAAACAACAGTACCGAAGAGCTCAACAGCTCAAACGCTCCACCAGCCAGGATGAAAACAAACAAGCCGTACGGGAACAAGCCATCCAACAGGCTCATCAGACCTACCTGGACCTGGCGAGCGCCTACCTGGGCAAATCCGAGCGCACCTTAAAACAAGCCCTGGACCGTGGCGCCCTGGCCGATGAAACGCAGCCGTTGCAATCCTACCAGGCCTATGCCCGCCTGCTGCTGGACCAAATTGAGCGCCGCGTCATACGCAGCGAAACCATCCCTCATGCCGAAAAGATCTTCTCCGTGTTTGAACCGCACACCGAATGGATCAGCAAAGGCAAAGCTTCCGCTCCTGCTCACGCTCCTTACCTACATCCCTGTAGGCAAAGCAGGCGTCCCGGTTGAGTTGGGTTTAAGGGTCTGCGTGATGGAGGACCACCATCGCTTCGTTCTTCACCACCTAGTGATGGAAAAGCAAACCGATGACAAAGTCGCCGTCGACATGGTCACCGAAACGCGCCGGCGCTTCCCCGAACTGACCGTGACCAGCTTCGACAAAGGCTTTCACAGCCCGGCTAACCAAAAGGAACTGAAAAATCATCTGGAACAGGTGGTTTTGCCCAAAAAAGGCCGACTCAGCGCCGCGGATCAAGCGCGGGAAGGCAGCAATGCTTTTAAACAACTACGCCACCAACACTCCGCCGTGGAATCGGCCATCAATGCCCTGGAGCATAACGGCTTGGATATCTGCCCCGACCACGGCCTCGATGGCTTCAAACGCTATGTCGCACTGGCGGTCGTCTCGCGCAATATCAATCGGTTGGGCGTCAGCAGGCGCAGGCGAAAGAAAAACGCAAGCGCGGCCCCTACCAACAAGCGGCCTGAACAATACCATCGGAGCGAGAAAAGGCTCACTACAGGATAGTTGCGCCCGCAGACCGGTGAATGGCCCGCTAATGAAGAAATCAGACGAGACAGCGATGGATTTTTTCCGGAAAATGGCCTGGGTTGATCAAAATGAGTGTGGCAAAAGTTGGGTATCGGTTGAAAAAAAGGCTTTTTCTGTCAGACACTACATAGTCAATATTATTCTGTCGGCAATTGGGAATGTAGGTGCAGATTTAGCCGCGCAATGCGAATAAATTCGCACCTACCAAATTCCCTTATATCGCGCTCAAAAAAGGCATGGGGCGTGTTAGGCGAGGATGTCGGCAGCAAGGATGCTGCCTTCAAGCCCCCCAGGGTTACCCAGCAGGACTACCTCATTAAATGAATGGCAAAACAGAAAATTAACAACAAATACGCCTAAAGGAAGCGCACCGTTTTTGATGCGCTTCAAACTGTTCGGCACATCCGAAGACAAGGCTACATTGGCATGCAACAGGATTCGCCGCCAGGCAATCCGCCTGGATACGCACAACGGCCAATTTTGTCCCGGTGGCGGTTTTTGGCGGCTTGCTTCGCGAAGCCGCCCTACGATGCGCAAGGGTGTGCTGACGATAGGAAGCGCACAGTTTTTGATACGCTTCACACTGTTCGGCACATCCGAAGACAAGACGGTGCTATGCGTAGGAGCGCCGCCCTTGGCGCGAAAAGCAAGTAGTCCGCATGTCGCTATGCGAACTGCAGGTCAACGAGGTCCTGAACGATTCAACCGTGACTAGAGTAAGTTATACGTTTGGGGCAAGGAAGGCGGAAATGTAGAAAATGCAGGAGCAATTTTACCTGCAAAATAGGCATTTCCACCCTCCCTGGCGGTCAGATTCCGTGCTCAAGCCTACATGGACGTATTCACCCAGCACCTAAATTCCATAGGCTAATGGCTGCGATAAATCATCTTCGTTTATTTAGGTGCTGGGTGAACGGCGTCTTCTGGAAGCGCTACCTGATACTACAGGCTGGTTTCTTAACCCGAACTCAGGTTAAACACAGTAAATATGCTCCATATAGGGGAATTGCCGACACCTACCAAGTACCCGTCATATATAACATGACTGAGTACTAAGTATACGCTCCGATTCGATTCTCAGCGCGGTCAACAATAAAGGACATTGGACTATCTCGATGCGAGGTTTATCGGAGTTGAAAAAGTATCATCATGCTGCCGAGATAACTCGCCAAAACCAGCAATGAATCGATGCCAATGCCGAACACTTTCATTCTGGGACGCATCAAAAGGCCGGTGCAATAAATGCCGGTCATGAAAATGCCGGCCGCCAGCGCAAAAGCGGCGGACCGGTCCATGTGATTTAATACCGGGCCTTTAGTAAAGAAAACATCGACCGGAAAAACCAAAAATGTCATAATCAGATTGCTGCCGAAGATATTGGAAATCGCCATCGTATGGGCTTTCACCCGTACGGCAGCAACCGAAGTACTTAACTCCGGCATAGAGGTGGCCATCGCCAGCAAGGAGACCCCGATAAAACTATTGCCCAACCCTGTCTGAACCGCCAGGGTTTCAGCCACCCGCACGACCAAAACCCCGCTGATTAAAATCAACAAACCAGACCTCGCCGATAAAACGGTCAGTTTTCGGACCGGCGTATTATCATAATGATTATGCCGTTCACGGCCGCCCTTTCCTCTGTCCGGCAAATCAACAGGCGACCAGGTGTCTCGGTTTTGTCCCATCCTGATAAGGTACATCGAGACTATGTACAATAGCGCGATGATCGTACTGCCGACGCCGACATTAACAAGCAACACCATATCGCGGGTGACATAAAAAGCCAACAACAGCGACAGGCTGAGTATCGATAACAGTCCGGCAATAGCCACGGTCGGCTTACGCGGGAAAGAAGTCAGCGTGCCGTTCAAGACAAAAAAATCGGCGATGGCCAGCACCGCGAGTTGAAGCATCATGCCGCCGAACATGTTGTTTAACGCGAGAACGCCATTGCCGGACGATGACGCCGTCAACGTAGTTACCATTTCCGGCAATTCGGTTGCCGTCGCCAACAGAATCAAGCCCAGAAATGCCCTGGCCAGTTCTGTCTGCTCGGCGATCGAATCGACATAGTAAGACAGACGCGTTCCAGCCTTCCATATTATCCCGGCCAATCCGGTAAATATCAGCAGGTTAATCGCTGTTGGAAAATGTTCAAACAATGGCTTTGTCCCATAAACCGTAAGTGTTTTTAATGGCCCCACGCGGGAAGCTAAAACAGATTAACAGCAAGGCGCATATGACGCTGGATATAATCGCAACCAGCCCGGCGCCATAGATAAAAGGCGTTACCAGCAGTGCGGCGCCCAGCGGAATAACCAGAAACCGGAGGGTACGGCCCGATTCAGCCAGAGCCGTGATCGCAATGGTCACCACCAGAGCGCCTATCAGATGATCGGCGTTAGCCATGCCTCCTTCCGCCCCCAACGTCAGTCGCGTAAACATCAGCCAGACGCCGATGCCAATACAAAGCAACAAATTCCACGGCAGAGTCAGGCCCCCGCTGAGCATATCCCTGATCACCGCGCCGGGCGATTGTTCAAAATTATCTTCCTTGTCCTCCCATTTGCCCTCATCGGTATCGCCGGTGAAGAAAATACGCAACAAGGGCCGCCCTTGTTTCTTACGACGATAGAGAAATTCAGAGGTCGCAACCAATTCATCCAGGGAATACGGAATTTGAATCAGCATCGCCGCCGCAGCGATCAGGCAAAGTGAGCACCATGTATCGATCAGAATGGGCTGGATGATGATAAAAAATATCGACACCGCGCCTAACGGCACAATCATAATCCCGAACAGCATCACCAACCATGGCATCGTACGCCACCGACGCGAAGACCCCATGACGCCGGTCAAAATTTCCAGCGCGTAGGTCATGGCTCCCAGCCCCGCATCAGGCACCGGCCAAGCCTTAGATATGTAGGACGTGATGATTTCTTCGGTGCCGTTTTGAGGGTCTTGCGCTGAACCGCTAAAAAAAGGCTCCCATATGCCGTCGATATGTCCAAGCTGATAGGCGCACAGATAACGGGAAATAAAAAAACCGATGAAGGCCAACACAATAATCGGCAGGCGTTGAAATCAGCCCGACGGTGAAAACGTCCAACCTGGCGGGATCGTCGGCCCAGTTTCTGCGGCAACCGATGCCACGCCAGGCACAGGGCGTGTTAACACGGAAAAACCGATAACCAGCATGCCGATTAGGGTATCATTGAGATAAGACACGGCTGTCGGCGCCCAAAAGATCAAAGGCGCGCATAAAAGCCACAAGCCGACGCCGCCGGCCAACCAGCGGACCGGTCCCAAACGCCAAGACAAGGAAAGTAAGGATAAGAACAATAACGCGATGCCGGAGCCGATATTGCTCAACACCATCGCTTGTGACTGATAGCCCAGGGTCATCGGTGCGGTCATCAGCCAAAAAGCCAATCCCATATTTAAAAAATGCGCCCAAAGATGTTGCCGGTGCTGTCTACGATATTCGGCTTCGTGTTTTTCTCTAAGTTGATGAGGATTTTGGTTTTTCTCTTCGGCCGTCGCAATCCAATCGGTTGGCAGGATATGGTTGCGTCGATACCACGCGGCCGGGTCCTCCTTAAGGCTTTGCACAAGGCTTGCCAATCCGTCATAAATTTTATGTCGGGGCTCCCAGCCTAATAATTCCCTAGCCCGACTGATATCGAGATCGTAATGATCCGAGGCTAGATCGATCATGAAAGGTTTGATAAACGGCTTTTTACCCTGGTCAAACGCATCGGGGATCAACGGTTCCGTCTTGTTTTCTAACCAGGCTGCGGGCTTGGCAATCAGCTCAGGAAGACTGAATGTGCTCCATGCCTTCTCCCCAAAGACTAATTGACCGATGCGATTCTGCAGTTCTCGATACCCCATAACTTCATCCTCACCGGCCAAAATGACGCTGTTTTTCGGCAAGTCATTGCGACGATCAACCACCTGAGTAAAAAGCTCAACCAGATCGTCTTTATGAATGAAGGCCTGCCCTGCCATCAAGTCGCCGGCATAGAGATGGCTTTTAAGCTCACGCTGATAAATTCGAGCTATTTGATAAGCCAAGGTCGGCACCGCACTGTCATCGTCATATAAGCCCGCCAAGCGAAGGATGGTATAGGGCATGTCTCCGCATTCCTGTTCAATTTGCCGCTCCGCCTCGGCTTTAGAGCGCGGATAAGCCCATTTCGGCTTCAGCCCTGTCTCTTCGTTAATTTTTTGTCCCGGCACGCCCGGTTCATGCACCAGCATCGTGCTCGAATAAATAAAGCGCTGAACGTCAAAACCATCGAGGGTCTTCAGCAAGCGTCGCGTGCCTTCGACCGTGACGCTATGATAAAGGGGGTTGTCTTCACCACTGAAATCGAAATATGCGGCAAGATGAATAACCGCAGCTATTTTGTCGCCGTATCGCTCGCGTATTTTATGGAATGCCAACTTGATGGAGTCGTCAGAACTTAAGTCACAGGCAAAGCTATCATCGGCTTGCACGCTAGGGGTTCTATCAAGCCCGACGACACGATACTTCTTTGTTAAAGTACGGCAAAGCGCCGAGCCTATATTGCCCGAAGCGCCCGTCATCAGGATAAGCAATTTACTGTTTTTGGCCATATTCTCCCCTATCATTAGCAACTCCTTGCTATTTGAATGCTGATTAGTTGCATACGTCATCACTATGCGCTACTAATGTTCAAATCGGGAAAATAGTTCCGTTCTTCGGATAAAAAACTATGGCTATAAACAACCCACAGTTGAATTTGACCTAGGCTATCCTATTGGATTTTCAATGCTGTCGACAGCCAGGCAAATTTTGCTCCTCGACAACTGCGCCTGCGTCGCTTAAAGCACCTACTGTTGGTGCTCTACTACACGTCATCCTTGGCATAATTGCAGAATCTGCATTTCCGCCCTCCCTTATGGTCTACCTCACCTGTTCCAGGCGTGTGTTAGCATTCCCACCATCCATGGCCGCCAAAGACTGTCGTCAAGTTTACACCACACATGGATGTGTCAGTACAACGTGAAGCATGCGCTGTGAGTTGCCATGGACATATTCTAGCCATGTCTTAAACGCCAAATAGGCAGACAACCGCAATAGATAAAAAATAATGAGGAACTCTTCTGCTCTATAGGCGTTGGTTGCAGAAAGAGCAAATAAATTTTTATGCTTTGATGCCGTTGCGATGAAATCATCGCAAGTCGAAAAGAATCATTTATACGTAGAACCTTTCCAGCAGCAAAGCAGTCAATCAATATGCAATCTTAAAAAGGCAGGTTTAATTTTTTGTTGCATTCACTCAGTCCATGATGATTGGACTGGTTTTTCATTCACTAAGAAACGAGAGCACCGAAATGAATAATCGTGATGAGTATGTAAACAAGATGAAAGCTAAACTCGATCAATGGAACGCCGACATCGAAAAATTGGAAGCTCAGGCAAAGGAGGCGGGAGCCGACATGCGCATCGAGCATGAACAGGAAATTAAGGCCCTCAAAGCGCAACGCGACGAGGCCGCTAAGAAACTGGAAGAATTACAATCTGCCGGCGAAGATGCGTGGCAAGATATCAAGTCAGGCGCGGAATCAGCATGGGATTCCCTAGACAGTGCGCTAAATTCGGCGACTAAGCGCTTCCAATAGCCTTGCCCCGCGCTCCTCTAATAACTGACACTTCCCATCCGCAACAACGAGGCAAAGACGTGAAAAGCAATTATCTTATAAGCATTTTCCTGGCTATATTGATAGGCCTTATTCCGCTTGCCCACGCTAAATCAGACGCCGAAAACACGACAATCGAAGCAGTCAACCAAGAAACTCAAGAACTGCTCAAAACATTAAAACAGTACGGCAGCGATAAGCGTGACGAGGCGATCAAAAAAACCCAAGAAGCGATGACTAAACTTGACCAGCGCCTTAATCGGTTGGAAACGCGCATCAACAATAATTGGGATCAAATGGATGAAGCCGCTCGGATAAAAGCGCGTTCAACAATGAAGGCATTGCGTCAAAAACGGATAGAATTGGCGGAAAGCTTCGGCAGTTGGAAAACCAGCTCCGCGAGCGCCTGGGAGCATATGAAGGAAGGCTTTTCGGAGGCTTATCAAGATCTTCAAAAATCTTGGAACAAGGCTAAAACCGAATTTAGCTCGAACAACGAATAACAAACACGAATTGAATGAGTTCATGCTTCATTAATCAATACCTTCGATTAATGAAGCATTTGAACTGATAGTCTTTACGAATGTAGTACGAATCAGGCTGTCAGTGCTGTTTTAAAATGATTTCAGCACTAAACCGCCGGCCCACCATTTTCTAACAGGTTGTTAATTCATAAATTGCGCGGGCTGCGAAATCGAACATTAACCGTTGCGTTAGGAGTATGACCATGAACAAACGAAATCCTATTATCGCTTATACCGCCATTATGGTCATCAGCGGAATCACCGTCGGATGTAGTAATGGAAGACCGCCGTTGGAAAAAATATCTTTGGCCGAACAAGCCTTGAAGCAAGCCGAGAATAAAAATGCTCGAAGTTATTCTCCCTTGGAAATGCGGCTCGCTAGTGAAAAAATCGAGAAAGCCAAGGAAGCCATCCATCAAAAAGACTTTGAAACCGCCCGGCGATTAGCGGAAAAAGCGGAAATTGACGCCTTAGCTGCCGAAGCCAAGGCCGATTCAGTCAGGGCCAAAGCCGCCATCGACGAATTGAAGGAAAGCATCGAAACACTCAGGCAAGAAATTAAATACTCAAGCGATCAATAACTTCCATTCGGTTTCTAGGAGAAGAATTATGAAATCCAATCTATTTATCCAAGGAACAATAACGATTTTATTCGTCAATATGACTCTGCTTTCGGGCTGTGCTACCGAACCCTTGCCGGCATTGGAAGAGGCGCGGCAAGAAGTGACACAGGCACGTAATGATCCTAATGTTGCCGAAAATGCGCCTGTAGCCCTGTACGACGCCGAACAATCGCTAAAAGAAGCCGACCAACTATGGGAAGCCCAAAAAGATGAAGACGAAGTCGAGCATTTAGCATACTTAACCAAAGGAAAAGTCGCTATTGCTAAATATACGGCGCAACGTAAAGTTGCTGACGACCAACTTAAAGTACTTGAAAACACCCGTAAAAAATTAATCCTCGAGACCCGCAAAAATGAAGTCAAAGAGGCCCGCAAGGAAGTACAAAGCCTCGAGGAACAACTCAAGGACTTGAAAGCAAAAAAAACCGATCGCGGCTTAGTGGTGACTATCGGTGATGTGTTGTTCGATACCGGCAAAGCCGATTTAAAATCAGGCGCCTTACAAAACCTATATCGCCTAGTCACTGCGCTTAAAGCTTACGAAACTCGTAATGTATTGATCGAAGGCCATACCGATAATGTCGGTAGCGAAGAATACAATATAAATTTATCGCGGCAACGTGCTCAAGCAGTTGCTAATTTTCTGTTATCTAATGGCATTGAGGCATCCCGCGTCATCACCCAGGGTTATGGCGAAGCTTATCCGGCAAGCTCCAACAATACGGCAATTGGCAGACAACAAAACCGACGTGTGGAGATTATTATTCTCGATGAAGGCGAATCGCATGAGAAATATTTGCGCCACTAGCAGCATAAATAACGCTCATCATTTCAACAACTATATTAGCCGAAGCGGCTAATCCCGAGTTTCGGAAACATCGGGGTAGCCGTGGGTTATTGACGATTATTCTTCCTAACTTAACCGTTAGGAAATTTTTTCTGCGTCAGGAGAAAACGAACTGACGTCATCTCGGTCACATCACGGGTACTGACTCAAACTTGAGCTGGCAGTTATCCTTTTTTGCAACACATCCTAGCGACCATGAAATATTTCGAGATATTCGCATCACTCATGTATTTGATTGCCGCGGCCAGTTTGACCATCTTATCTTTTTTAATCATGGCATGGTCCGTTTATGACGCCGCCATGGCGTTGAAGGAATTTTCCCTACTGATTACGCAAATCCTAGAATCCGTTGGCGCCATCATCATCTCTATCGCCGTTCTCGATGTCGCCAAATACTTGGTCGAAGAGGAAGTCACCCGAAATAAGGAACTACGCTCGCCGTCGGAAGCGCGAAAAACCATCACCAAAATCTTCGTCATCATCTCTATCGCGGCCGGCATGGAAGGCTTGGTCTATATCTTCAAAGCGGGAAACGAGAATATCGCCCTATTGATCTATCCGGCGCTGTTGATTTTATTCTCCTCATTGTCCATCGTTTGCCTCGGCATCTATCAAAAATTCAGCATCAGCGTCGAAGAAACGATTCAAACAGACGATGAATAAGCCGCCTCGCCGTCCATCAGACACATGTGTCAATGGCCATTAAAGGGTTCTGCGGGGCGGGTTATTTAACCCGCCCCAAACGTTTAACTTACTCTAGTCACGGCTGAACCGTTCAGCACCTCGTTGGCCTGCATTTCGCATAGCGTGCGGACTTGCTTTTCGCGCCAAGGGCGACTGCCCGTAGGAAGCCCGCCCTCGGGCCGAATGGCTCTTTTCGCGCCGAGGGCGGGCGCTCCTACGCAAAACACCGTCTTGCCTTCGGATGTGCTGAGTGCTAGCCCTACCCCCATCCGGCATCGGACTGGACAAGGCCGATTTCCACGGTAGACTGCAATCAAGTCTAGTATAACGATACCGCGTTAACGGTTACGTGACGCTTCGAGGTCACGGGGGTATTTAGATACCATCTATCGTCAATCCCGATCCGGGGAGGAGAGCATCATGGGTCTTTATTATCGAGGCACATCGCAAGGCATGGGCGCATTTTTTGATATGTTTTACCAACATCCGATATTGATGTTGCTGGTCATCATCGGCGTCGTCGGCATCGGCGTGTTTGCCTAGCTCAGAAAAAACTCGGGCAACCGCTCCCAGTTGTAAGCGATATCAACCGGCCAAGCCTCTATGCCTCTCATCGGCGGCAAAGCAAGACTGGCCGGTAAGCTCAAGAAGCGGGATTAACGCGCTATCAAGACTCATCTATTTACATCCAACGCTATCCCCTCATTCCACGCGCCCGGCTGTAACCATCCAACAGGTTGATATAATTGGAGCGTTCGAAAATCTCCGGATTGGAACAGCGGTATTGGCTGAGATGGCCTTTAAGTTCGGCTATCGAAGCGTATTCACCCTCCTCTAGCCAGCGCAGCAGATGCGTTTTGATCGTCCCCAGATATTCCGGCCCCCGATCGAGTAAAACCGAACACATCTGCACGACATCGGCGCCAGCCAGCACCATCTTCAGCACATCGTCGGCGCTGCGCACACCGCTGACCGCGGCCAGCGAGAGCTCGACCTTGCCGTAAAGCAAGGCCAACCAGCGCAACGGTAGTTGGCCGTCGGCCGAAGTAGACCATTGCAATTGCGAAGTGACTTGTAAAGCATCGAGGTCGATATCCGGCTGATAAAAGCGGTTAAACAACACCACGCCGTCGGCGCCGGCCCTCTCCAAGCCCTTGATGAAATGTCCGAGACCGCTGAAATAAGGCGACAACTTCATCGCGATCGGAATCGACACCTGTTTGCGCAATTCCCGCAGTAATTCCAGATAGCGAGCTTCGACCGCGGCGCCGGGTTCGTTGATATCGGCGGTTAGATAATAAACGTTCAATTCCAACGCATCGGCGCCGGCTTCTTGTAGTAATTTGCCATGCTCGACCCAACCGTCCAGCGACACCCCGTTCAAGCTGGCGATCACCGGAATATCTAGGCTGCGTTTGAGCGCGGCCAACTGTTCCAGATATTGTTCTAGGCCATGCTGGAACTGAGTATCGAACGGCAGAAAACTGTCCGCCTCGCCATGGCCTATGCCTTGATTGATCATGAAGCGGGCGGTTTCTTCCTCCTGCTGACGCAGCTCTTCCTCGAACAACGAAAACATCACGATGGCCGCCGCGCCGCCATCCTCCAGTATGCGCGCCGAATCGAGACTACGCGACAACGGCGAGGCGGAAGGCACCAATGGATTGGACAGTTGCAGCCCTAAATATTCGGTGCTCAAATCGATGCTGTTCATGATTTTGACTCCTCGTGTCCTTCCGCGCTCGGGAATACCTTGTCGGCCAGTTCGCGGTAATGTCGGTAACGGTCATTTACATCCTGCTGAGATTGGCGCATGAAACGTTCCGAGGCATCGGGATGGGTGCGACCGAGCATGCTGAAACGGGCTTCGGTCATCGCATAATCGCGATACGGAATGGATGGCTTCCGACTATCCAATTGCAGAGGATTCTGACCCTGCTCCGCCAATCTTGGATCATAGCGCAACAAGGGCCAATGGCCGCTGCGCACGGCCAAATCCTGCTGGCGCAAATTGTTGGAGAGATCGACGCCATGAGCGATGCAGGGACTGTAAGCGATGATCAGCGAAGTGCCGGGATAAGACTCGGCTTCGAGAAACGCCCGCAAGGTCTGGGTGTCCTTGGCGCCGTAGGCGATCTGGGCGACATAGACGTGTTCATAATCCATCGCCAACCGCGCCAGATCCTTCTTCGGCGTGCTTTTGCCGGCGGCGGAGAACTTGGCGATGGCGCCGCGCGGCGTCGCCTTCGAGGTCTGGCCGCCGGTATTGGAATACACTTCGGTATCGAGCAGCAAGATATTGACATCGCGGCCGGCCGCCAACACATGGTCGAGACCGCCGTAACCGATGTCGTAGCCCCAGCCGTCGCCGCCGACGATCCAGACACTGCGCTTGATCAGCGTGTCGGCGACGGCGAGTAATCGCGCCGCAGCATCGTCATTCAAGGCTTGCAGTCGTTGCTTCAATACCCCGACCCGTTCGCGTTGTTCGTAGATGCCGGCCTCATCCTGCTGTTCGGCGGCTAGTATCCCATCGGTCAGCTCCGCGCCGACTTCATCGCGCAACGTCAGCAACAATTCGGCGGCATATTGCCGTTGCTTGTCGATCGCGACGCGCATGCCCAGACCGAATTCGGCATTGTCTTCGAACAGCGAATTCGACCAGGCCGGTCCACGGCCTTCGTGATTTTTACTCCACGGCGTGGTCGGCAGATTGCCACCGTAAATCGACGAGCATCCGGTGGCGTTGGCGACCACCATGCGGTCGCCGAACAACTGTGTCGCCAGCCGCAGATAAGGGGTTTCGCCGCAGCCGGCGCAGGCGCTGGGAAATTCGAACAACGGCTGCAAGTGCATGGCTTCGGGAATCTTGTTGTGGTGCAGCGCAGTGCGGTCATACTCTTCGATGTTTTCGAAAAAACGCCAGTTGACGCTTTCCTGTTCGCGCAGCGGCGGCTGCGGCTTCATGTTGACGGCCTTGCGCTCCGGATTTTCGCGGTCCCGAATCGGACAGACATCGACGCACAAGGTGCAACCGGTACAGTCCTCCGGCGACACCTGATAACTAACCTGTAGATCGGGGAAGGCCTTACTCAACAGCGGCACATGCTTAAAGCTTTCCGGCGCATCCTCGACCTGCTCCGCGGTGAAAATCTTGCTGCGGATCACGCTGTGCGGACAGACAAACACGCATTTGCCGCACTGGGTACAGATGTCGGGTTCCCAAACCGGAATCTCCAGCGCCAGATTGCGCTTGTCCCAGCGCGAGGTGCCGGTCGCGAAAGTACCGTCGGCGGCAAATTCGCTGACCGGCACGCTATCGCCGCGCCCCGCCATCAATTCGGCGGTGACCCGTTTGATCGCTTCCGGGGCATAATCCGGCACAGGCGACGGCATGTCGAAATCGCTATCCACTTCGCCCGGCACCTCGACCCGATGCAAATTGGCCAGCGCCTCGTCTATCGCCATCAGGTTGGCGTCGACGATGCGCTTGCCGGCCTTGACATAGGTTTTCTGCACGGCTTGTTTGATCGCGGCTATCGCTTCTTGTTCAGGGATGATGTCGGCCAACGCGAAAAAACAGCTTTGCATGATCGTGTTGATCAGCCGTCCGAGACCGCAAGACTGGGCGATCGCATAGGCGTCGATCGTATAGAAGGCGATGTTCTTGTCGATGATCGCGGCCTGCATACCGCGCGGCAACGAAGCCCACACCCGATCCGCCGGTAGCGGTGAATTGAGCAGGAAGGTCGCGCCGGACGCAGCCTTATCCAACATCGGATAACGCTCCAGAAAAATCGATTGATGGCAGGCGACAAAGCCGGCCTCGTCATCGCCGATCAAATAGCTGGAGCGGATTCTTTCGCTGCCGAAACGCAAATGCGATACCGTTACCGCACCGGCCTTGCGGGAGTCGTAAACGAAATAACCTTGGGCGTAGCCCTGGGTTTTATTGCCGATGATCTTGATCGAGTTTTTATTGGCGCTGACCGTGCCGTCGCTGCCCAAGCCGTAAAAAACCGCGTTCACGGCGTTTTTACTGGCATCGGTGCGGAAGCTCGCATCCCATTCCAGGCTGCTGTGGCTGACGTCGTCATGAATGCCGATGGTAAACTGATTCTTGGCTTGGTCGCGGTCCAATTCGTCGAAAACCGCCTTGACCATGGCCGGGGTGAATTCCTTGGACGACAGGCCGTAACGACCGCCGATCACCTTCGGCAACCGGGTAAAGCGCGGTGCGCCGGTCATCGCATCTTGCGCCAAGGCCGTCACCACATCCTTATATAACGGCTCGCCGTCGGCGCCAGGTTCCTTGGTCCGGTCCAACACCGCGATCGCCTTCACCGTAGCCGGTAAAGCCTCAAGCATGGCCTCGGCGACGAACGGTCGAAACAGACGCACCTTGAGCACACCGACTTTCTCGCCCCGATGGCTCAGATGCGCGACCGTCTCCTCGGCCGTTTCGGCCGCCGACCCCATCAACATGATCACTCTCTCGGCGTCTTCGGGACCGACATAATCGAATAAACGATAACGCCGGCCGGTCAAATCGGCGAACTTGTCCATGGTCTTCTGGACGATGCCCGGCATGGCCTGGTAATAGGGATTGACCGTTTCCCTGGCCTGAAAAAACACATCCGGGTTTTGCGCCGAACCGCGCAGCACCGGATGTTCCGGCGATAGGGACCGCCGTCGGTGCGCCGTCACCCACTCGTCATCGATCATCGCTCGCACGATATCACGGTCCAGCGACTCGATAGTGGCGATTTCATGGGAGGTGCGAAAGCCATCGAAGAAGTGCACGATCGGAATCCGCGCGGCCAAGGTCGAGGCCTGGGCGATCAGCGCAAAATCCATCACCTCTTGCACCGAATTGGAAGCCAAAAACGCGAATCCGGTGGCGCGCGCCGCCATCACATCGCTGTGGTCGCCGAAAATCGACAAAGCCTGGCTGGCAATCGAGCGGGCCGCGACATGAAAAACGGCCGGGCTCAGCTCCCCGGCGATTTTGTACATGTTCGGGATCATCAGCAACAATCCTTGCGAGGCGGTAAAAGTCGTCGTCAAGGCGCCGTTTTGCAAAGAGCCATGAATCGTTCCGGCGGCCCCGCCTTCGCTTTGCATCTCGATAATGCTAGGGGTCGTGTCCCAGATATTTCGGCGCTGTTCAGAAGCCCATTTATCGGCGTGCTCGCCCATCGGCGAAGCGGGTGTGATCGGATAAATCGCGATGACTTCATTGCTTAAAAACGCGGCATGGGCGGCGGCTTCATTACCGTCGATCGTGATCTTGGAATTGGGCATAACGCTATCCTTTCAGCTGGAGTCAATGTTCGACGCTTATCGTTGAGTTTAACCGAATCACATAAAATCGCAATCGATAACTCTAACGAACATCCTTGACCTACAAGTCCAATACAGACAAACCCTGAGTTCGAAACAAAAAACCAGTTCAACTGACTGATATTATTCAACTTTCTCCATTTTTTCCGGGGTTTCCCAGTCAGCTGAACTGATAAGATTGGGCAGAGCGCAAGCAATGCCTAAACTGCAGCAATTCAGTTTGAGTATTTTTGCGGTGTTTAGGGCATGGGGTGTCTGTCGAGGAGCGCCGTTCACCCAGCACCTAAATTATCCTGGAATGTAAAATATAGTCCTGTAGCCATGGAATTTAGGTGCTGGGGGCTTGACGGCAGCATCCTTGCTGCCGACATCCTCGCCAAACACACCCCATGCCCTTTTTGAACGCCAAAGTGGGAATTGCTGCCTAAACTGCCGATATTGCACCAACATCTGCCCCGCGTGCATTGAATGCTTTTAGCCGATCCGCTGCGCGTGATCCACCTCACGAATGTGGGTAGGGTGCGCTGACGATAGGAAGCGCACCGGTTTTGATGCGCTTCACGGTGTTCGACACATCCGAAGGCAAGACGGTGCTTTGCGTAGGAGCGCCGCCCTCGGCGCGAAAAGCAAGTAGTCCGCACCGCTGCAGGTCAACGAGGTCCTGAACGATTCAACCGTGACTAGAGTCAGTTAAACGTTCGGGGCGGATTAAATAACCCGCCCCGCCCAGAAGTTATTTTTTAATGAGGAGCCCTGCACTGTCCAAGGACTGTTAAAGAAAAAAAAGCTTAAATATGGTAGCCTTTGCCGTTTTTTAAAAATCTATATCGAAGAACATGATCGTTGTTGGCATTGGTGCATCGGCAGGTGGTTTGGAAGCGTTGCTTCCTTTCGTATCGCATTTATCGGCGGATACGGGCATGACTTTTGTCATTATCCAACATGGCTCGCCCGACCAGCCGAACTTATTAGCCGATATTCTACGCAAGAATGCGACGATCCCGGTCGAAGAGGCCGAAAACGATACCAGACTTAAAGCCAACAAGATTTATGTCGCGCCGCACGATGCCGATGTCTCGATTGCAAACGATCAACTTAAAATACAGATCCCCTCCTCGCATCGACTCCCCCAAACCACCATCGACTATTTTTTCTCCAGCCTTGCCCGAAACTATCAGGAAAAGGCGATCGCAATCGTCTTTTCGGGGGCCGGCAGCGACGGCGCCAATGGCCTGAAAGCGATAAAGGCCGCCGCTGGCATTACCATGGCCCAAACCCCAAAATCGGCCAAATTCAGCAGCATGCCGAAAGCGGCGATCAAATACGCCGATGTCGACTTGACCGTCGAGCCGGAAGAAGCAGCCATTAAATTAACGGCCATTGCCGATAATTTCGCCAAAAACATCGAGCGCAATCTCGCACAAGGCGCTCCGGATGGCGTCAAAGCATTGATAGACCAGATATTCGACACGACCGGTATAGACTTCGTCAATTACAAAAGCAGCACCATTAACCGGCAAATTCATCGCCGCATGGCGATTTTACAGATCGATGAATTCGATGCTTACCGGCGTTATTGTCAGGACAATGCCGAAGAACTGAGCCGCCTGGCCAACAACTTTTTAGTCTGCGTCACCTCGTTTTTTCGCGATGAACAATCCTTCAACGCTCTGAAGCAGGCATTGAAAACCATCATCAATCGAAAAGCGCCCGGCGACGAAATCCGCATATGGGTTCCCGGCTGTGCGACCGGCGAGGAAGCCTATTCGATCGCGATTATTTTGTTGGAGGAACTGGGTGCGACAATCGCCCGCTACCGGGTACAAATATATGGCACCGATATCAATGACAATGCGGTGCAAATCGCCCGTAAAGGCGACTATAGCGAAAACGCGTTGAGCGGATTGAGTCGGGAGCTACGGGAGAAATATTTTCTGCGCCAGGAACAAGGCTATAGCGTGAATAAGAACCTCAGGGATTTGGTGATGTTTTCGCGTCAGGATTTGATCAAAAATCCACCATTCATTCGTCTGGACTTGATCAGCTGTAGGAACCTGCTGATTTATTTGAATCAAACGCTGCAGGAACAAGTGCTTAAAAGTTTTCATTATGCCTTGCTGAAAAACGGCATTCTGTTTCTCGGCCAGGCGGAATCGTTATGGAAGCTTAACGATGCTTTTACCCGGCTGGATCGTAATAATAAGCTGTTTGTCAAAAACAGCTCGCTGGTCATACGCCCCGATTTCAATGCCAAAAAAGTGAATAGTTTCACGTTGACGACTGGCGATGGAGGCATCAAGCCGGTTTATCCGAACTATAAAATGTTAGGCCAGGATAAACTGATCTCAGCCTACGCGCCGCCCAGCATACTTGCTACTCGCGAAGGGCGCATCCTGGAGTTTTACAACAACTGTGACGATTTCATTAAAATCAAACAAGGCAAAGCCGATTTCAACTTGTTTTCGATCATCGACCCGGTATTCAAAACCGAGCTTAGAGCCTTCTGTCATCAAGCCCTATCGACCAATAAAACCGTCAGCAGTCCGCCGTTGACGCTGGCAGCCGACGGCCTCAGCCGTCATTATCGGCTTTCGGTTACCCCAATTTATCAACAACAAGACAACGACAGCTTATTATTGATCGCCTTTGAACCCATTAGCGTAGATGCCGAAAGTAAGACGCCGGACCGCGCAGAAGAATTACGGATCACCGGACTGGAACATGAATTGCGTATAGCGCGGGAAACGCTGAGGACGGTCACCGAAGCACTGGAAAATTCGGTCAGCGAATGGCAAAACCTGAACGAGGAAGCTCAAAGCACCAACGAAGAGCTCCAGTCAACCAACGAAGAGCTGGAAACCTCCAATGAAGAATTGCAATCGATCAACGAAGAATTGACCTTGGTCAACGACGAGCTGACGCTCAAAACCAAGGAATTGGGCGACGTTAACGACGACCTGAGAAATATTCTGGAAAGCATCGGCATTGCCGTCATCGTGATCGATAGTCAAATGCAAGTCACCCGCTATAACGAGGTCGGCAACCGTTTTCTGCAATTCGACGCGAATAGCAACGCTAAACCCAATATCGGTGTTTTAGAAACCTTATTCAGTTGCGAACAATTGATTAGCCATGTCAGGCAAGTCATCGAAACTCGACAAAGCGTTCAATACAGACTGGCGAAACAAGCCAAACACTACGAATTCACGATTTATCCCTACCGTAGCTTAACCGGCGACAACGTGACGGGCGCCGTCTTGACCATCGAGGATATTACCGAAAGTTATCGGGCCGAGCAGCAAATCCGCTTGTCGGCCAGCGTTTTTGAAGCCGCCAACGAGGCCATCGTCATTAGCGATGAAAACAACCGCATCATTTCCGTCAATCCGGCGTTTAGCGAAATCACCGGTTATAGCAAGGACGAGGTCTTGGGCAAGGACCCGAAAATTCTGAATTCCGGAAAACAACAAAAAGACTTTTATCGAAATCTCTGGCGCAGCCTGGAGGATACCGGGCGCTGGCAAGGCAAAATCTGGAATAAGCGCAAAAATGGCGAAATATACCCCGAATGGCTGTCTATCAGCGCCTTGAAGGATCCTCAAGGCGCTGATAAATATGTCGGCATTTTCTCCGATATCAGCGATACCTTACGCGCTCAGCAACTCATCCATCAGCAGGCCAATTTCGATGCCCTGACCAAGCTGCCTAATCGAAACCTTTTTTACGACCGCTTGCAACAGGCGATGACCACCGCTCAACGAGAGCAAAAGCTGCTCGGCCTGATGTTTATCGATCTGGACGGCTTCAAGGATATTAACGATGCGCTGGGACATTCACAAGGCGATCGAGTGCTAGAGGAAATTGCCGTACGCATGAAAGAGGTTTTCCGCGAATCCGATACTTTCGCCCGCTTCGGCGGTGACGAATTCACCGTTTTGATTCCCGACCTGGAATCCGAAACCGATATGATCGCGCCGACCGAGAAAATTCTCGAAGCGATTCAAATGCCCATTCAGGTGAACGATCATGAATTACACATCACCGCCAGCATCGGCATCACCCTGTTTCCCAATGATGGCGGCGAAGCCGAAACCCTACTCAAACACGCCGACAATGCGATGTACACGGCCAAAGCGGAGGGCCGCAACGCTTACCGCTTTTTCACCCAGGAAATGCACGAAAAAGCTCAACGTCAGCATCGTATCGCCAACGATATAAAAAATGCGGTCAAACTCGAACTCTTCGATGTTTACTATCAACCGGTGATTGACCTGGAAAACCAACGCTTATGCGGCGCCGAAGCGCTGATTCGTTGGCGACATCCGGTCCGCGGATTCATTTCACCCGAGGAATTTATTCCGGTTGCCGAAAGCTTGAATCTGATTGGACAAATAGGCGAGTTCGTTCTGGCCAAGGCATGCCGGTTTATCGCCGATTTGAATCACGAATCGGATGAGACATTGACGATAGCGGTCAATTTCTCCTCACTACAATTCATCAGCGAAAACGGCGCCGAAAAATGGTTGGACCTCATTGGCGACAGCGGCGTCGGCGCCCGCAATGTCGTCATCGAAATCACCGAAAGCTTGATGATGAGTCATAAGGAACACTACATACGGCAACTGCAATTGCTCAGAGCCCAGGGCATCAAAATCGCGCTGGATGATTTCGGCACCGGATTTTCATCGCTCAGTTATCTAAAGAAACTGCCGATCGATATCATCAAAATCGATCGCTCGTTCATCCGGGATATTCTGATCGACGACAGCGACGCCTCGCTGGTCGAATCGATACTCGATATCGCCAAAAACTTCTCGTTGGAAGTCATCGCCGAAGGCGTCGAGGACTCGGGGCAGGCGGAATTTCTCCAGGCCCGTCCCTGCGGCTGGGCGCAAGGCTATTACTACAGTAAACCCTTACCCGAGCAAGCGTTTAAACAATTGACGTTGGGCAAAAAAACACACGACTAGCGAAACGCGCCAGCACATCGGATTTTGCTCTAATCTTGCCAGCCCTATGCGTCCGTCGTGGCCATCGGAAAATAATGAGCAAAACAGGCGGGACAGAAAGTATGGCTAGTGTTATCCGGACAGCGCCTTACCCACTCGGGCACCCAATCCCAACGCTCGGCAACGCTATAGTTTTTCACCCTGCGACAATAGGCGCACTGGCAAATAAAGCCGTTTTCATCAATATAGACAGATTCGTCGGCAGCCATGGCTTGCCTCTTGCTTGGATCGTGCAGTTCTTCGATGACGAGAGAATTGACGATGATCAGGCCTCCTCGCCGCACCAGCGGATAAACAAGCTGATGAAAACAGCGATAGACCGTATCGCTGGAACACTCATATTGATGGCTCCAGACCTCACTCGTATTGAGACAGGCATTGAGTTTTGTTTGATAAAGCACTTTGACGTCACCCGATACACAGTCTAATATCGATCGTCCTAACCCCCACTCTTTAGAGATGCGGGGTTCGCCGTCATTCTCCTTGGCGAACCGAAACCAACCTGGATTCAGATAGGCGAGACGAAAATTATCCCATACACCGTAAATTGCCCCGCTATGCGCCTCCAGAAAGGCAAAGTTGTGGTGTCGGAGTAGTTTTTCGAATGCCCGATCTAATCGTTCCATACGGCTCCCGATATATAAATATTGCGACAGAGGTCGGCTGACGGCCACAATCAAAAAGCGACTTTTGCTTACGTGGCATTTCAAAGTCACGGAGTTGTATCGTCAGGGAGCGCTATCGCGCACCCTAACCTACTGTTTAAAGATTACAGCCAAGGTCAGTTGACGACCATCAACAAACCCGACTCGGGCAAATCATTGTCCTAACTCCCCCCTCAATTCACCCATGAGAATGATTCTAGGCGCTAAGGACTTTATGTCAACACAAAACTCAGCAACATGAGAGGCTATCTAAAGACTTGTAAGAATCATCCTCGACATCACTCGACCTCGCGCGTACTCTGGGCGGGGCGGGTTATTTAACCCGCCCCAAACGTTTAACTTACTTTAGGCGTATTTGTTGCTAATTTTCTGTTTTGCCACTCATTCATTTAATGAGGTAGCCCTGTCAGCATTACAACATGAGAGGCTATCTAAAGACTTGTAAAATTCATCCTCGACATTACTCGACCTCGTCGCGCGTACTTTTCAGCCACAGCCTTTCCCAGGCGCCATCGACGCCGCTACCGCTGCCTTTGCTAATCCAGCCATTGCGCCGATAGAAACCGAGCGCCCGCCGGTTGGCGCAAATGCACTTGAGCGACAAAGGCCGACCGTATCGCCGTTCGCACATCTGCAACAAGGCCTTGCCCAAGCCTTGCCCTTGAAAGCGGGGACACACATAAAGATGATGGATAAAAGCCTGCGCTTCCCAGACCGACACGAAGCCGGCAATTTGCCCGCCAATTTCGGCGACATGAACGACCTCGCCGTTTATGCGTCGGGAAAATTCGGCTAGATCCAACGGATCTTCCGTAAAGCATCCAGCCGACAGTCGCGCTGAATTGAATATCTCCAGCAATCGCGTTTTTTCTTCCTCGACCGGCATTCGAATATTCAACGTTTGATCGAACAAAAACCAAGCTATCAAACGCTTCAGCATGTCTTACAACCAGGATTGTCGTCCGGCCGATATTTTTTCATCGTGTAATTGAGCAACGACTGACCATTGCGCCGCACTTTTTTTTACGTAAAACCATTTGATCCTGATTGAGCGGAAACGGCGTCTTCATTACGTAACCGGCATCATCGACTAGTTTCATGGCGAACATGGAAATCATAAGCTCCCGATTATATTGGCAATATTACGGAGTTTCATCAAAAAGTCAGCCCCCCATCATTCTTAACCTCGTAAGCTGGTAGAGCGAAACCCAACAAAGCCGGCAAACGTTTCACGCACGCCGAGCAACCACGCTCCGGACTCATAAACAAACATCCAGGTTATGCAATTTTTTAGCACTTTCGAACCAGAACGATCTAAAATGTTTCAGCCCGTCCTACTGCCATCAAAATCGATGAACGAACCCCATAAACATTGTTTGACCTTATGCCTGGCGCAGAACTTTGATTTCTCCGCCCTCTGCCAACATCTGCTCGAAAACAAACGCGCGCTGTTATTCAAGGATGTGCTGCTGATCGATCATAAGGACGCCCTGTCTGTAGTCTTTCCTTACGGCGCGGTGACGCATTGGAATGTCTCGCTGGACATGCGCCGGAAACTGCATAGCGAGTTGCTTGAGTTTGCCGTGAACCCGTTAACCGAATTTCAGGAAGATAA
Organism: Methylomarinum sp. Ch1-1; assembly: GCF_030717995.2. Classification (NCBI taxonomy): domain Bacteria; kingdom Pseudomonadati; phylum Pseudomonadota; class Gammaproteobacteria; order Methylococcales; family Methylococcaceae; genus Methylomarinum; species Methylomarinum roseum. Next base: position 169,151 of record NZ_CP157743.1, read on the forward strand.
TTTCAGTTACAGCCTAAATGCGACTCAAAACCGTATTCAACACGACTGTATCTATTTAGAGTCCGATGACAAGAAATTGTTGTTGGCGGTATCCCACGCGATGGCGCAATCGATCAAACTGGCCGCCTTTGAACAGCAGGCTCAGCAGACGATCAATACCACCCGTCACCTGCCGAATTCGTTGGCCAGCAAGGGTGAGATCAATTTGTCCAAAAAATCGCTGGCGAAAATTCGCGGCCAGCTGTTTTTGACCAAGAGCGATATCAATGTCAATTACGACCTGCTCGACACCCCGGATTTTTTCTGGGAGCATCCGGAATACCAAGCTTTGTATACGATGGCGGCCAACTATTTGGAACTGTCGCAACGCACCGAGGTATTGACGAAAAAACTGGAAACCATCCACGAGCTATTAGAGATGTTGGCCGACGAACAAAAACATCAACATTCGTCCACCTTGGAATGGATCATCATCTGGCTGATCGCGGTCGAAATCGCGATTACCTTGCTGGAAAAAATGCTGTAGCAAAACAGAAGTAGGATGCCGCTGAACGAAGTGAAGCGCATCGCTTTCCGACGCTGCACTTCACTTCATCAACTCCCAGTGTAGACCTTAGCCCTTAAAGCTTGGCCAACACCTGGGCGACCGTTTCGCCCATCGCCGAAGGCGTCGGCGCGATCGTGACGCCCAGTCCTTTGAGAATTTCCACTTTTTCCGCCGCGGATTCACCGGTAGACGAAATAATCGCTCCGGCATGCCCCATGCGGCGGCCTTTCGGCGCGGTCAAACCGGCGATATAGGCGACCACTGGCTTGCTCATGTGTTCCTTGGCGAAATAGCCGGCTTCGACTTCTTGCGGTCCGCCGATCTCGCCGATCATCACCACGACCTTGGTGTCCGGATCTTGTTCGAATTGCTCCAGAATGTCGCGATGCGAACTACCGTTGATCGGATCGCCGCCGATACCGACCGAGGTGGAGATACCGATGCCCAGCGATTTCATTTGGTCGGCGGCTTCATAGCCCAGCGTTCCGGAACGTCCGACGATGCCGACATTGCCCTGCTTATAAATATGGCCCGGCATGATGCCCAGCATCGATTTCCCCGGGCTGATTGTGCCTGCACAGTTAGGGCCGGTCAGCACCATACGCTCCTCTTTCGGGAAGCGGCGCAGGAAGTTTTTCACCGCCATCATATCTTGAGTAGGAATGCCGTCGGTCACCGCGACACAATATTTGATGCCGGCATCGGCCGCTTCCATGATCGAGTCGGCCGCGAACGCTGGAGGAACGAAGATAATGCTGGCTTCCGCGCCCGCTTGTTCAACCGCTTCTTTAACGGTGTTAAAAACCGGACGGTCCAGATGTTTCTGCCCGCCTTTGCCGGGCGTCACGCCGCCGACAACATTGGAGCCATAGTTGATCATATCCTGGGCATGGAAAGTACCGATTTTGCCGGTAAATCCCTGTACGATCATACGAGTGTTTTCATCAATTAAAATAGACATCTATTATTCCCCTTAGCCTTCTTTCGCAACCACTTCATTGCGTGCTTGCACCGCTTTCTCAGCCGCTTCCGCCAGCGTATCGGCGGTAATAATCGGCAAACCGCTGTCGGCAATGATTTTGCGCCCTTCTTCCACATTGGTGCCGGACAGACGCACGATCAAAGGCACTTTCATGTCGATTTTATTGACTGCGTGAACGACGCCTTCGGCGATCCAGTCGCAGCGATTGATGCCGGCGAAGATATTCACCAGCATGGCTTTGACATTGTCGTCGGCCAACACCATGCGGAAGGCTTTTTCGGTTCGCTCAGGCGAAGCGCCGCCGCCGACATCGAGGAAGTTAGCCGGCTCGCCGCCCGCCAGTTTGATCATATCCATGGTCGCCATCGCCAGACCGGCGCCGTTGATCATGCAGCCGATATCGCCATCTAAGCCGACATAGCTCAAACCGCGATCGGCCGCCGCCATTTCGCGCGGATCTTCCTGGGTTTTATCGCGCAGTTCGGAAATTTTCTGCTGACGAAACAGAGCATTGTCATCGAAGCCCATTTTGGCATCCAGCGCCACCAACTCGCCGCTGCCGGTAATGACCAATGGATTGATTTCCAGCATATTGGCGTCCCGGTCGCGCATCGCACGATAACATCCCTTGATCAGCTTGACCGCCTGGCTGATCTGAGTCGATTCCAGACCCAAGGCGAAAGCCATCTTGCGGGCCTGAAAATCGCACAGTCCGACCGCCGGCTCGATATGAATTTTTTTGATCGCGTCCGGATTGTTCTCGGCCAGCTCTTCGATCTCCATGCCGCCTTCGGCCGAACCGACCATGACGATGCGCTCATGCTCGCGGTCGACCAGAAAACTGAAATACAGCTCTTTGGCGATCTCGGTGCCGGCTTCGATATAAAGCCTGTTGCAGACCTTGCCCGCCGGTCCGGTCTGATGAGTCACCAGGCGTTTACCCAGCAATTCTTCGGCCGCATCGCTGACTTCATCATGAGTCTTACAAATCTTAATGCCGCCGGCTTTACCGCGCGCGCCGGAATGAATCTGAGCCTTGACCGCCCAGACATCGCCGCCGATCTCTCTGGTCCGCTGCACCGCATCTTCGGGACTATAGGCAAGTCCGCCTTCGGCAATTTTAATGCCGTATTCTGCTAAAAGTTGTTTTGCCTGATATTCATGAATATCCATAGCATCCTCTGTACAATTAAAAAATTCTTTATTATTGTTCTGCCTCGTGCTCAGCAAGCCAACCTGATGAACGCCGGACAGTTCGGGGCATCGCACACCCCGACACATGAACTGACGAGCGCCGTCGCATGATCCGACGACCTCGCAAAAGGTTTACTTGCTTTTTGCGGCAATCGCTTCCGCGGTTCTGACGACGTTGTTCGCCATTCTTTCGGAAGCCGCATCGATCAATCGACCGTCCAGAGCCGCCGCGCCTTTGCCTTGCGCCGCCGCTTCTTTCAACGCTTCCAGTATGCGTTTGGCTTTGTCGACTTCCTCGGTCGGAGGAGTGAACACTTCGTTGGCCAGTTCGATTTGGGAGGGATGGATCGCCCACTTGCCTTCGCAGCCCAGGGCTGCAGCGCGTCTGGCCGCCTGTTTATAACCTTCGGGATCTTTGATATCGCCAAACGGCCCGTCGATCGGACGCAAGCCATAAGCGCGACAGGCGACCGTCATGCGGCTGATCGCGGCATGCCACTGGTCACCCGGATAATCCGGATTCAGGCCGCCGATGTTGACGGTCCGGGCGCGGTTGCTGGCGGCGTAGTCGGCGACGCCGAAATGCAAGGCTTCCAGGCGTCCGCCTAAAGCGCCCTGTTTGGCGACATCTTCCACATTGGCCATGCCCAACGCGGTTTCGATCAGACACTCGATGCCGATACGGTGCTTCAATCCCTGTTGCATTTCCAGCTGGGACAGCATCGCTTCGACCATATAGACATCGGCATAGACGCCAACCTTGGGAATCAGAATCGTTTGCAACTTTTCGCCGCATTGTTCGACCAGATCGACGACGTCGCGCACCATGTATTGAGTATCCAAGCCATTGATACGCACCGAAATGGTGATGCCGTGACCTTCCCAGTCCAGATCGTTGATCGCTTCAATGACATTTTTACGGGCTTGAAGCTTGTCATCGGGAGCAACCGCATCTTCGAGATCGAGGAAGATGAAGTCAACGCCGCTTTTCAGTGCTTTTTCGAACATACCAGGATTTGATCCCGGCACAGCTAATTCACAACGCTGTACACGCTGGGCATTGGCTTCAAATAATGTATGACTCATTCGTACCTTCCTACTCTAAAGTATATTGATTTTCGCGCTAAATTAGCGCTCCTGCGATTATTTCCCGTCTAAACTGGAAATTTAATTAACCCACCATTTTACTTCCGGAGCAATTAATGTCAATTGTTAAACTCTCTGATTTACCTCTCTTTTGTTGCGAAAATAGCGTAATTTAAACGCTACGTCGGCAACTTTGCAGACATCCTCTCATCGCAAACAACTTGCCGATCCCGCTAAAATATGGCAACATTTACCGATTTTTATGGCTTCATCACTCCTACCACGCGAAGCCTTTTCATCCATTTTCAATTATTCAGAGGCATATCAATGGCTGGTCGCAACCACTTATTTATTCCTGGCCCAACCAATACCCCCCACGAAGTTCTAAGCGCAATGCACGTCCCGATGGAAGATCACCGCTCGCCGGACTTCCCTAAATTGATGAAACCGGTCCTGGAAGATCTGAAAAAAATCTTTCGCACCGAAAGCGGACAAGCCTTCGTCTACCCCGCCACCGGAACAGCCGGCTGGGAAATTGCCCTGACTAACACATTAAGCCCTGGCGACAAGGTTTTGATCTATCGTTTCGGCCAATTCAGCCACCTGTGGATCAACATGGCGCAACGCCTGGGTCTGGACGTGGAGTTCCATGAAGTCGAATGGGGCAAAGGCATTCCATTGGATGCGTTGGAAGCGCGCCTGAAAGAAGACAGCAGCCATGAAATCAAGGCGGTACTGGCGACTCATAACGAAACCGCCACCGGCGTAACCAGCGACATCGGCGGCGTACGCAAGGCGATGGACGCAGCCAACCACCCGGCTCTGTTATTCGTCGACGGCGTCAGCTCGATTGCCAGCATCGAATTCCGCATGGACGACTGGGGCGTCGACGGCGCCATCAGCGGCTCGCAAAAAGGCTTCATGCTGCCGGCCGGCCTGGCCATCGTCGCGTTCAGCCAAAAAGCGCTGCAAGCGACCGAAACAGCGAAATTCCCTCGCTGCTTCCTGGACCTGAAAGACATGGCCAACGCCAATAAAGACGGCTACACCCCTTACACGCCATCGACACCGATGATACACGGATTACGTAAGGCGCTGGACATGTTGCTGGAAGAAGGCATGGAAAACATCTATGCCCGTCATCACCGTCTGGCCGAAGGCACGCGTCGCGCCATCGCCGCCTGGGGACTGAAATTGTGCGCCCAGCCCGGCTTCGAGTCCGACACCGTTTCCGCGGTCGTTGTGCCGGAAGACAAGGATGCCCGCGACGTCATCAGCACCGCCTATCATAAATACAACATTTCCCTAGGCGCCGGCTTAACCGAAGTCGCCGGCAAAGTCTTCCGCATCGGCCACATCGGCGACATGAACGACGTTTCCATGCTGGGCGCTATCGCCGGTGTCGAAATGGCCATGCTGGACAACGGTTTCGACATCAAACCCGGCAGCGGTGTTGCCGCAGCGATCGAGTACTACCGCTCAACCGCGTCCTAATAAGCCAACCAGTTTCCTCCTAACGCACGATCTGCTACGGGAGAAAAATCAAAGGCATCGTCGTTACCCACGGCGATACCTTTGTTCTTTACGTCTCTGCATTCTTAGTCTTTGATAGTTCAGGTTGACGAAAACTAGAGACCTAACGACCAACGATTAAGCCGCTCGGATTAGTCGTAAGACAGCTTAAACATTGAAGCGATTCAGACCCGTTTAACATGAAAATAATGCATGTTATCCCGTTTAGAACGACAGGGCTTTCAAGACAAAATTACCATGATTAGCAGTGTTTAGGATATAAGATATGCGGATCGGGGTAATCACTTGTTATTTCTTACTATATTCCATAGTTTTTTGTATGGTGTTCCAATGAAAAAAATGATAAACGGAAAACTTAAACAATTTTGGCACAGAAAAAGACACGCCCTTTCTGTTAGATTTACAAGATCACCTGCGGAATATTCTCTTGAATTTCTAGGGCTTAGGACAGGAAAAGGGGACAGATTTATTTTCTGGAGAAAATCAGGCCGATAAATAAATCTGTCCCCATTTTCGCACAGCGACTGATTTTCCGCCGCTTCACGGCTACAAACCGGTGCGTGAGCCCGGCGTTATGAATCAGTCAGCTGAACTCGCACATCCATTCTCTTGTGTAAAATTCTTACGATCTCAATTTGAGCATTGGAAATACAACGATAAAATATTAAGTGGCTAGAGTTAGGAAATTTTCTATAACCTTTTTTTATGTAATCGCAGCTCTGACCGATACTTGGTTTGTTGGCTAGTAATTGGAAAGTGTCGTCAAATTGCTTAATGTAGGTATAGCGCTGTTCTCTACCCCATTTCTTCTCGGAGTGGAGTGCGATTGACCTTAAGTCTGATTTAGCCTTCCTAGTCAGCATAAATGAATTCATTAATCTAATTCATCATCCAGTTCGTCCATAAAAGAATCGTAGTTATAGGTGGCAGTGCCGCTCGCTTCACCTTCATCTATGAGTTTTCTAAGGGCTGCAACTTTACGCTCGCTGTCTTCTAGCAGTCTAAGGGCGGCTCTTACAACCTCGCTGGCGGAGGCATATCGGCCTTCTTTAATTTGCTGGGCAATAAAGCCGTCAAAGTGCTTCCCCAGCGTTATACTAGTGTTTTTAGCCATTTTGGGTATCCTTGTAGGCACCAATAAATACCTAAATATGGTATAAATTCATAGCAAAAGTGTCAACCTGACGCCTGGCGGCGCGAGCCAAAAGGGTCAAATTCGCTTGAGAATGAGTAATATATGAAAACCACCTCTGGATAATAGCCAGCACGCCGTCACTTCCAGGAAGTGACTAGAAATGGTCTTACGCCGGCGTCGTCTCAGAACCTGGCTAGATATGACCTGATTTACACTAACAAAGGGGAATACAATGAGCGACGATAAGCGAGAAGTAGTGGTAACCGACATCCGCATGCCATTCATGTCGATGGTGGTGTTCATGGTCAAATGGGTGATCGCATCGATACCGGCGTTCTTGATTCTGGGTTTCATTGCATCGATATTCATGACAGTGATCGGCGGAATGGGCGGCAGAATGCATTAAACCAGTTTGAGCGTTTTAGCAGTATAGGGCCCCTGGGGAGTGTCCGCCGTGCCCCATCCTGGGGCTTGGCGGCGGGCGCCCTGCCGCCGACATTCTCGCCAAACACTCCCCTAAGCTCTCTTTGTTATCCAAATCGGGAATTGCTGCATTAAGCAGGGCTACCTCATTAAATGAATGAGAGGCAAAACAGAAAATTAACAACAAATACGCCTAAAGCTAAAGTAAGTTAAACGTTTAGGATGTGTTAAATAACTCGCCCCGCGTGCAGGTTTTTGGCGGCTTGCTTCGCGAAGCCGCCCTACGATGCTTTGTTATCCAAATCAAGAATTGCTGTTAAAGCACATCGTCTTTCGTCTTGTGTCTTAAAAATGCTATATTCGCAGCCATTGAATGATGCGAACAGCGAGAGCAATCGATGAGCACACCCAAGGTTTTAATCACCCGAAAATGGCCAGTCTCGGTCGAAAAAAAGCTGCAAATGCTTTACGACGTCACCCTGAACGAAGACGACCATCCAATGACGGCCGACGAACTCAGAGACGCCTTGCAGCATTATGACGCCGTCTGCCCCGCAGTGTGCGATTCGCTGCCGGCCGATGTGATCAATATCGACAACAAGCGCTGTAAAATCCTGGCCAATTTCGGCGTCGGTTATAATCATATCGATATCGAGGCAGCCAAACAGCAGGCCTTGATCGTCACTAACACGCCGGGCGTGTTGACTGAAAGCACGGCCGATATCGCAATGACCTTGTTATTGATGTCGGCGCGACGCGGCGCCGAAGGCGACCGTCTGGTGCGGGCGAAACAATGGCGAGGCTGGTGTCCGACCCATATGATGAGCAGCGATGTCACCGGCGCCACCTTAGGTCTGATCGGCTTCGGCCGGATCGCCCAGGCGATGGCCAGAAAGGCTCATCACGGCTTCGGCATGAAGATCTTGTATTTCAAACCCAGCCCTGCCGATCCGGAAATTGTAGAAAACCTCAATGCGACGCGTTGCGACAACATCGAGGAATTGCTGCAACATTCGGATTACGTTTCTCTGCATTGCCCGGGCGGAGAGACGACCCGGCACTTGATCAACGAAGCCAGGCTGAAATTGATGAAACCGACCGCGCATTTAATCAACACGGCTCGCGGCGACGTGGTGGACAGCCAAGCCCTGATCAAGGCCTTGCAGGAAAAAACCATTGCCGGCGCCGGCCTGGATGTTTACGAAGGAGAGCCGAATGTCGACGAGGGCTTTCTGGCTCTGGACAACGTGTCTTTGCTGCCGCATCTGGGCAGCGCCACGATCGCCACCCGAACGGCGATGGGGGGAAAAGTGCTGAACAACCTGACGGCGTTTTTTTCCGGGCAGCCGTTACCGGATCGGGTGGTATAAACGAATCAAGAGCCCTCTCCCGCCTGTTCAGAACCTGTTCGATATCTCCCGCAGCGCGCTTGGTAAAGATATTGAATGGGTTCTCGCTTATAACAAATGTCTGACGGCGTCCCTTTCCTCTTTTAACTCGGTTTCGGTGATATCCATTCTTTTGCGGCTAAAGGCATTGATATCGAGACCGTGAACGATGCTGATCTCGCCGCCATTGACCGTCACCGGATAAGAGTAAACCAATCCCTCTTCGATGCCGTAACTGCCATCGGAAGGAATCGCCATACTGACCCAGTCCCCTTCTTCCGTCCCCCTAGCCCAGGCCTTCATGTGACCGATCGCGGCATTGGCGGCCGAGGCGGCGCTGGATTGCCCTCTGGCCTTGATGATCGCGGCGCCACGCTGCTGCACCGTGGGAATAAAGTCATCGACGAACCAATCCTCTCCGACCAACGACAAGGCATCCTGACCTTTCACTTTGGCGTGATGCAAATCGGGATACTGGGTGGCGGAATGATTGCCCCAGATCGCGACATTTTTAATTTCTCTTGATCGCACGCCGCATTTTTCCGCCAGTTGGCTGATGGCTCGATTGTGATCCAGCATCGTCATCGCGGTGAAACATTCGGGACGCAGGTCAGGGGCGTTGCTCATCGCGATCAGCGCATTGGTGTTGGCCGGATTGCCGGTAACTAAAACCTTGACGTTTCTGCTGGCGACTTCGTTCAACGCCTTGCCCTGAACGGAGAAGATTTCGGCGTTACATTCCAGCAAATCGCGGCGCTCCATGCCCGGTCCGCGAGGCTTGGCGCCGATCAAAAAGGCGTAATCGACATTGTCAAAGGCGACCTTAGGATCGGAGGTGGTAATCACTTTCTGCAACAGCGGATAGGCGCAGTCATTCAACTCCATCAGCACGCCTTTCAAGGCGTCCATAGCCGCCGGGACCTCCAGCAGACGCAGCACAAAAGGTTGATCAGGGCCTAAAAACGCGCCGCCCGCCAGACGAAACAGCAACGAGTAACTAATCTGACCAGCCGCCCCTGTTACAGCAATATCAACCGGTATTTTCATTTGTGATCCTTATCCATTTATCTCTGCTACCTAATTCTTCAACTCAGCCCTGCATCAGAAAACAACCCACCCCATTCCTTCAACATGGCCAACACTATGCTTTGTCAATTCGATTAAACAATATGACACATTAGCCTGGAGCAGACAATAACTAATTGCCTGAGAAAAAGCTTAGTCTATTGTCGAAAATAGCGCCTTTTTTTTGCACATCTGCTCGCTTAAGTTCTGAGTTGCTGTCGGGATATAGACGGTAATTTCTAAATCACTCAGCCGAATACAGCCAAGATAATTTACTCTTGGGAAAGATATTTTTAACCGCCGCCTTAAATAAAGCGGCTGCGCTAATATTCTGTATAATATATAGGTTTGAAATTCTGGCGACTTTAGCCTAAGTATTCATTTCACAGGTAAGTTAATGAAAAAATTGTTATTCCAGTTTGACACCGACAGCCATCCCTCCAGTTTCGATAGCGTGGTGGCTTATGATGGCGGCGCGGATCATGTGATCGGCTTCGGCGGCGTGACCCCGGACAACGTGCAACCCCTGGTGGAAGGAACAATTTTTACCCGCGCGCCGAAAGACAAGAAGAATACCGCAATTTTTGTCGGCGGCAGCGACATGGCCGCCGGCCAACAATTATTTAATGCCGTGCAGCGGCATTTTTTCCAGGGTTTTCAGGTCTCGGTCATGTTGGACAGCAACGGCAGCAATACCACCGCCGCCGCGGCGATCGCCAAGCTGGCGAAGAGCGGCCCTTTGCAAGGCAAGAAAGCGGTGATCCTGGCCGGCACCGGACCGGTCGGCCAGCGCGCCGCGGTGATGCTGGCTCAAGAAGGCGCCGAAGTGTCCATCACGTCACGTCATATCTTTAATGCCGAACAAGCCTGTTTTGCGATGAAGGAACGCTTCGGCGTGGATTTGACGCCGGTTGAGGCGGCCGATATGGATGCCCGCGCCGAGGCCGTCAAAGACGCCAACATCGTCTTCGCCACCGGCGCAGCCGGCATAGAGCTGCTGAAAGCGGAACACTGGCGGGACAACCCCAATATCGAAATGATCGCCGACGCCAATGCAACCCCTCCTTTGGGGATAGGCGGCACCGACATGATGGACAAAGGCATCGACCGTGACGGCAAAATCGTTTGGGGAGCGATCGGCTTCGGCACGTTGAAGCTGGCCCTGCACCGCGCCTGTATCGCCAAGTTATTCGAGGACAACAAACAGATCTTCGATGCCGAACTGATTTTCGAATTGGCCAAGAAAATGGCCTGAGCGGACGTCTGCAAACCTGATGAACGATACCATCCAGTCCCTACGTCGTGATGCGGCAAACATTTTTCGGGCCGGAATCGACGCAGCCGATCCTTTTCAAGCGGTCGCCCGTAGCCTGAAAGCCGACGCCCATCAACTAGAAATTGCGTTGGACCTGGAGCATCCTGAGCAGAAAAGAGTCGGCCAGTGGTCAAAAGTGCATCTGATCGCCTTTGGCAAAGCCGCCTGCGCGATGGCCGATGCGGCGCAACAAATCATCCCGACCGATTGCCAGGCTAAGCCCGGCATCGCCGTCACTAACTACGAAAATGCATCCGCTGTCGACAACATTCGGGTCTTCGCCGCCGGTCATCCACTGCCCGACGACGCCGGCCTCGATGCCGCCAAACAAGTAGCGGCAACGGTCGCACAGGCCCAACCCCAGGAACTGGTATTGGTGCTGGTGTCCGGCGGCGGCTCGGCGCTGCTGCCCTATCCGACCGACGGCGTCAGCCTGCAAGACAAGATCAAAACGACCGACCTGTTACTGGCCAGCGGTGCGACGATCAATCAAATCAACTGTGTGCGTAAACACTTGTCGAAACTGAAAGGCGGCGGCCTGGCGAAACTGGCGGCGCCGGCCGATCTGCACGCGCTGATCCTATCCGATGTGCTGGGCGACGATTTGAGCTCGATCGCCAGCGGACCGACGGTCGCCGACGACAGCCGTTACGCCGATGCCGTGGCTGTTTTGCATGACAAGGCGCTATGGGACAAAATACCGCAAACGGTACGCGTCCATCTGGAAAAAGGCTGCCGCGGCGAGATAGCAGAAACGCCGAAAAGCGGCGACCCTTTGTTCGCCCACACCGGCCACACTCTGCTCGGCAGCAACCGCATCAGCGTCAACGCCACCTTGCAAGCCGCACAACGCCTGGGTTATGAAACCATACTCTATGACGATCATCTGTGCGGCGAAGCGCGTGGCGAGGCGGAGAAGCTGGTGTTGGCGGCCAAACAGCGGCAGCGCCAGGGACTGCATAAGGCGACTGCGCTATTGGCCGGCGGCGAGACCACCGTCACGCTGACAGGCAGTGGTAAAGGTGGACGCAATCAAGAAATGGCGCTGGCTTTTGCGCTGGCCGCGGAACGGCATGGCCTGAACGGCGATTGGGTCTTTTTAAGCGGCGGCACCGATGGCCGCGACGGCCCCACCGATGCGGCCGGCGGCCTGGTCGATCCCGCCACGGTAAAACTCATCGCCGGCGCAGCGGCCTTGCTCGACAATAATGACGCTTACAACGCCTTGAAACAATCACAGGATTTACTGGATACTGGCGCAACCGGCACCAATGTCGCCGACTTGCAGGTATTGCTTATCCTACCAACAGACTCAAGATAAAAATTCCAAATCAGGAGAAGTCAATGTTTAAACAATCCATGTCAATTGCCGGTTTTGATGATGAACTCTACCAGGCAATCGAAGAAGAGCGTCAACGCCAGGAAGACCATATTGAACTGATTGCGTCGGAAAACTATACCAGCCCGCGGGTCATGGAAGCACAGGGCTCGCTGCTGACCAACAAATATGCGGAAGGCTATCCCGGCAAACGCTATTATGGCGGTTGTGAATTCGTCGACAAAGCCGAACAACTGGCGATCGATCGCGCCAAGGAATTGTTCGGCGCCGATTACGCCAACGTGCAACCGCATTCCGGCTCGCAGGCCAACATGGCGGTATTCATGGCTCTGATCCAGCCCGGCGACACCATCTTGGGGCTGAGCCTGGCTGACGGCGGCCACCTGACGCACGGCGCCAAACCCAACTTCTCCGGCAAGATCTACAACGCGGTGCAATACGGCCTGCATCCGAAAACCGGCGAAATCGACTATGATCAGGTTGAAGCCCTGGCCATCGAGCACAAGCCTAAAGTGATCGTCGCCGGCTTTTCCGCCTATTCTCGTATCTGGGACTGGCAGCGTTTCCGCGACATCGCCGACAAGGTCGGCGCTTACCTGTTTGTCGACATGGCCCATGTGGCCGGCCTGGTTGCGGCCGGATTGTATCCGAATCCGGTGCCGATCGCCGACGTCGTCACCAGCACGACCCATAAATCATTGCGCGGTCCGCGCGGCGGCCTAATTCTGTGCAAAAGCAATCCCGACCTGGAGAAGAAATTCAATTCCAATATCTTTCCTGGCATACAAGGCGGCCCGTTGATGCATGTGATCGCCGCCAAGGCGGTAGCCTTCAAGGAAGCGATGACACCGGAATTCAAGGTCTATCAGCAACAGGTGATCAAAAACGCCCAGGCGATGGCCGAAGTCTTCATCAAGCGCGGTTTTGAGGTCGTTTCCGGCGGCACCGACAATCATCTGATGCTGGTCTCCTTGATTCCTAAGGGCATCACCGGCAAAGCGGCCGACGAGGCCTTGGGCCGCGCCCATATCACCGTCAATAAAAATGCGGTGCCGAACGACCCCGAATCGCCCTTCGTCACCAGCGGCATACGCGTCGGCACGCCGGCGCCGACGACGCGCGGCTTTAAGGAAGACCAGATGCGTGAAATCGCTGACCTGATGTGCGACGTTATGGAAAACATCGACGACGAAAACGTGATTTCGTCAGTCCGCGAAAAAGTGAAAATCCTGTGCGCGCGCTTTCCTGTCTATCGCGCCGATTAATCGCTTTCAAAACGATTAAAACAAGATAGCCTGCGCTGTATCTTTACAGTCCAGGCTTTCTGTTTTTTAGAAACAACCCATTTATTGATAAGGAGACTCGAATGTCTGATATTGAAATCGCTCAACAAGCCACAATGAAACCGATCATTGGACTTGCTGAAGAAAAACTGGGCATTCCTGCTGAACATCTCGATCCATACGGTCATTACAAAGCCAAGGTCTCACTGGAATACCTGAATTCATTGACCGATCAAGAAGACGGCAAGCTGATCCTGGTCACGGCGATCAGCCCGACGCCGGCCGGCGAAGGCAAGACCACGACGACAGTCGGCTTGGGCGACGCCATGAACCGTCTGGGCAAAAAAACCATCATGTGTTTACGCGAGCCGTCGCTGGGACCCTGCTTCGGCATGAAGGGCGGCGCAGCCGGTGGCGGTTATGCCCAAGTCGTGCCGATGGAAGACATCAACCTGCATTTCACCGGCGACTTTCACGCCATTGGCGTCGCCCACAATCTGTTGTCGGCGATGATCGACAACCATATCAACCACGGCAACGAGCTGGGCATCGACTCCAGACGCATCACCTGGAAACGCGTCGTCGACATGAATGATCGCGCCCTGCGCAAGATCACCGTCGGCCAGGGCGGCCCCGCCAACGGCTATCTGCGTGAAGACGGTTACGACATCGTCGTGGCCTCCGAAATCATGGCGATCCTGTGTCTGGCGACCAGCCACGCCGACTTGAAAGAGCGCCTGGGACGCATCGTCGTCGCTTACAAAGCCGACCGCGTCACTCCGATTTACGCCAGAGACCTGAATGCCCACGGCGCGATGGCCGCCTTATTGAAGGAGGCAATCAAGCCCAATCTGGTGCAAACACTGGAAAACAACATCGCCATCATTCATGGCGGCCCCTTCGCCAACATCGCTCATGGTTGCAACACCGTCACCGCCACTAAGACAGCATTGAAACTGGCCGATTACGCCATCACCGAAGCCGGCTTCGGCGCCGACTTGGGGGCGGAGAAATTTCTCGACATCAAATGTCGCATGTCCGGCCTGAAACCTTCAGCCGTGGTGCTGGTCGCGACGGTCAGGGCATTGAAATTCCACGGCGGCGTCGCCCGGGAAGATTTGAACAACGAAAACCTGGAAGCCCTGCAAAAAGGCTTCGCCAACCTGGAACGTCATCTGCACAATGTCACGGTCAATTACGGCTTGCCTTGCGTGGTCAGCATCAACCATTTCACCTTCGACAGCGAAGCCGAAATCGCCTTATTGCAAGAGAAATGCGCCGCTCTCGGCGTCAAGTGCGTGGTCGCCAAGCATTGGGCCGAAGGCGGCGCCGGCGCCGAGGAACTGGCCCGCGAAGTCTTGGACATCGTCGATCACCGCGAACCGGACTTCAACTATGTTTATGACGCCGACCTGCCGCTGTGGGATAAGATCGAAACGATTTCCACCAAGCTGTACGGCGCCGCCGGCATCACGGCCAGCCCCAAGGTCAAGACCGAAATCAATGCGCTGCAGGAAAAATACGGCCATTTCCCGATCTGCATGGCGAAGACGCAAATGTCTTTTTCCACAGATCCGACCGCCAAAGGCGCACCCTCCGGTCACACCATCGAAATCCGAGAAGTCAGATTGGCCAACGGCGCCGGCTTCATCGTCGCCATCGCCGGCGATATGATGACGATGCCCGGCCTGCCTAAAGTACCGGCCGCCGAACGCATCGATATCAGCGATGACGGCGTGATTACCGGCCTGTTTTAACAAAAAACCGGTCTTTCGCCTCAAGCGCCACCCTAGCCTCAATTCCTGAAAAGAATTGAGGCTTTTTCATGCCTGATTGTTTACAATCAGGAAACATACTTGCTTCCGGAATATTACATGAATGCAAGCATCGATGCGTTACTCGACAAGATTAAAATTCTGGAACAGGAGTTGATCGAAGAAATACAAAATCAACATCAGGATTTCGCCTACAAAATACGCAATAATCGCGTACTCTTTGACCCACAGGCGATCATCCAACACAAACGCTATCTGCAGCAGTTATGGGATTATTTGCGCAAGGCGCCACTGAAACACATACTCAGCACGCCGGTCATTTGGTCGGTGCTGCCGGCCGCAATGATGCTGGATGTGATAGTCAGCCTATATCATGTCATCTGCTTCCCGATTTATCAGATTCCCATGGTCAAGCGTTCCGACTACATTGTGTTCGACCGCCAATACCTGAATTACCTGAACTTCATCGAAAAGATCAATTGCGCCTATTGCAGTTATTTCAACGGCTTGCTGGCCTATAGCCAGGAAATTGCCGTCCGCACGGAGCAGTTCTGGTGTCCGATCAAACACGCACGACGCATCAGCGCCCTGCATCACCGCTACCAGAAATTTATCGATTACGGCGATGCAAAGTCTTATCGGGATAAAAAGGAAATCATACGCAGAGATTTTGAGGATTTAGGATAAAGCAGCAAGACGGTCTCGGAAGTTTCGATAACTCCCAAGACTTTTATATTTCTTCTTGATTACTTATAACTCTCAGCTACTTGGCGAGTGTTCGGTGGCTTGTTCTGCAAGTGCGTGAGGCATGACAGATTTTTGCTCCTTGCAAAATCTGCATTTCCACCATCCCTGGCGGTCAGATGCCGAACCCAAGCTTATAGGGATATATTTACCCAGCACCTAAATAAAGGAAGATGATTAATCGCAGCCATTAGCCTATGGAATTTAGGTGCTGGGTGAACGCGTCCCGAGAAATCAATGACCTACTGCCTAAAACCCGAAAGATACTGAATAGTTACATCAGGTATTTCTTAGGGCCATAGGATGCGCTGAGCGAAAGCGAAGATTGTTCGGCGCATCCTGCAAGAATGCTCGTCAACTATGGCTACTGCACCAGACTCAACAGCACACCGGCGGCAACCGCCGAGCCGATCACTCCGGCCACATTCGGCCCCATCGCATGCATTAACAGGAAGTTATGCGGATTGGTTTCCAATCCCACTTTATTGGCGACACGGGCCGCCATCGGCACCGCGGAGACGCCGGCGGCGCCTATCAATGGATTAATCGGCGTTTTGCTGAACTTGTTCATGGTCTTAGCCATCAACACGCCGCTGGCGGTGCCGATGCAAAAGGCAACCGCGCCCAACAGCAAAATACCCAATGTTTCTATTTTCAAAAACGCATCGGCGCTTAGCTTTGAACCGACCGCCAGTCCCAAAAAGATCGTGACGATATTGATTAGTTCGTTTTGCGAGGCTTTGCTCAAGCGCTCGACGACGCCGCAGGCATTCATCAGATTACCCAGACAAAACATACCGACCAGCGGAGCGGCCGACGGCAACAATAAGGCGCATAGCAGCAGTAACAGCAATGGAAAAACGATTTTCTCGGTACTGCTGACCGGTCTCAATTGCTGCATTTCAATGGCGCGTTCCTGCTCAGTGGTCAACGCCCGCATGATCGGCGGCTGAATCAGCGGAACCAACGCCATATAGGAATAGGCGGCGACGGCAATCGCGCCTAGCAGCTCCGGCGCCAACTTGGAAGCGACATAGATTGCAGTCGGACCATCCGCCCCCCCGATAATCGCAATAGCGGCCGCATCCTTAAACGAGAACTCAAGCCCCGGAACGGCGTTCAACGCCAACGCGCCGAGTAAGGTCGCAAAGATACCAAACTGAGCAGCCGCCCCCAGAAAAAGGGTCTTGGGATTAGCCAGCATCGGGCCGAAATCGGTCATTGCGCCGACCCCCATGAAGATCAACAGCGGGAAAACCCCGGTTTTAATGCCGCCATAGAGATAATATAAGATACCGCCTTCCTCGGCGATTCCGGCGATCGGAATATTGCTGAGAATGGCGCCAAAGCCGATCGGCAGCAGTAATAAAGGCTCGAAGCCCTTTTTGATCGCCAAAAACAATAACAGGAAACCGACCGCCATCATGATGGCTTGTGATCCGCTGAAATTGTACAGGCCTGTGCTTTCCCATAAAAGTGTGAGATTTTCCATGAAAGGTCTCTGTAATAACTATTTGTGATAACTAAAAGCAAGCAGCCTGAACCCCGCCGGCTTTCGACAGGAACGCCTCTGTCGAAACGGCAAGCCGGCCATCAAGACACGATACCGCAGGCTGCAATAAAACATTTAAAGTAACTACTCACCCTCATTCGTAGGGTGGATAAGCGGGGCGCATCCACCGGTTCGGCATCTTTGGCGGATGCGCTCTTCAGGCTTATCCACCCTACATGCCCTGCTTCGTTCGATAAGTGGGGCGAGCAGTTACCATGTAAACTTGATTACAAGGTAATTAAGGCATCACCTACAGCCACAGCATCACCCTCTTTTACATTGATGGCGCTGACCACGCCGGCGACTTTGGCTCGAACTTCCGTTTCCATTTTCATCGCTTCCATGATCACAACCACGTCACCGGCGGCAACGTTATCTCCTACTTTTACTTTGACTTTCAAAATATTTCCGGCCATCGGCGACTCGATGGCCGCGCCACCTCCGGACTCAGCCGGCGCCGGCGCAGCGGTTTCGCCGGCAGGCTGAACATTGACATCGGAACCGCCGGGCCCCACGACGACGTTATAAGTGCGCCCATCGACATTGACCGAGTAAGACTCCACCGCAGCGCCGCTTTTGCCTTTCTCGGGCTGAACGGCGGCATGGGCTTCCGGATTGGGCGCCGGCTCGAAAGCATCGGGATTGCCTCGATTAGCGAGAAACTTCCAGCCGACCTGGGCAAACAAGCCGTTAATCAGCGCATCTTCCTCGACATTATCGGCCAGCTTGACCCCTTCGACGGCGGCTTTTTCCTTGACTTCGGCGACCAACTTGTCCATTTCCGGCTCCAATAAATCGGCCGGACGACAGGTGATCGGCTCCCCGCCATCCAGCACGCGGGCCTGCAGTTCTTTGTTCACTTCGGCCGGTGTGGCGCCGTACTCGCCTTTCAACACGCCGGCGGTTTCCTTGCTGATGGTTTTATAGCGCTCGCCGGCCAGCACATTCATCACCGCCTGGGTGCCGACAATCTGCGAAGTCGGCGTAACCAACGGAATGTAACCCAGATCTTCTCTGACCCTAGGAATCTCTTTCAATACTTCATCAAACTTGTCTCCGGCGCCCTGCTCTTTCAGCTGACTTTCCATATTGGTCAACATGCCTCCGGGCACCTGAGACACCAGAATACGGCCATCGACGCCCTTCAGGCTGCCTTCGAACTGGGCGTATTTTTTACGGATGCCGCGAAAATAGGCGGCGATTTTTTCCAGTTTGAGCAAATCTAAGCCGGTATCTCTCTCCTGCCCTTGCAGACTGGCGACGATGGTTTCGGTCGGGCTATGACCATAAGTCATGCTCAATGACGAGATCGCGGTATCGACATTATCGATGCCGGCCTCGATCGCCTTGATATAGGTTCCTACGCTCAAACCGGTAGTGGCGTGGCATTGCATATGAATAGGAATATCGACCGCTTGTTTCAGCTTGCCGATCAGTTCATAGGCGGCATAAGGCGTCAGCAATCCGGCCATATCCTTGATACAGATCGAATGTGCGCCCATATCTTCGATGACGCGTCCTTGCTCGACCCATTTGTCGATGGTATGCACCGGGCTGGTGGTATAAGAAATCGTGCCCTGTGCGTGCGCATCGGTGTTCAACACGGCCTTGACTGCGCGTTCGATATTGCGCATGTCGTTCATCGCGTCAAAAATCCGGAATACATCGATACCGTTGACGGCACAACGCTCGACAAACTTATCGACCACATCATCGGCATAATGACGATAACCGAGAATGTTCTGACCGCGAAACAGCATTTGCTGCGGCGTATTGGGCATCGCGGCCTTCAGTAAACGCAGCCTTTCCCAGGGGTCTTCGCCCAGATAGCGTATACAGGCATCAAATGTCGCCCCTCCCCAGGACTCCATCGACCAGTAGCCGATTTGATCCAGTTGTTCGCAGATCGGTAACATGTCTTCGATACGCAGGCGCGTGGCCAGTATCGATTGGTGAGCGTCGCGTAGAACGACTTCAGTGATACCTAACGGTTTTGCCATTATTGTTCTCCCGGACCTTTTTGGGTCAAGCTGTAATTTTACCTTGTGGGTAATAATCTATTTAAAGGGTATAAAGTTATCTGACTATGCACAGGTTTGCTATTGAGTGCTTAGGAGACTCGCCGCCCAGCCTCCTGGCCGCTCCAGCAACCTGCATGTTCACAGCCATGAAATACATGAACATCCCATCCGTTGCGCTGTCATTATAATTGACGGTGAAATAACGGCCGCAGATAGAGTCTTAGTGATGTTTGCGACGATATTGAGTAACAGCCGCCGTGATCGCAGCGATAACACTTTGATCGACTGCGCCCGAGGCAACAGGGGGAACAGATTTCACTAGCTGTTGGGACGGAAAAAAGCGTTGTATCGCCGAAGACATCAGGTTGACCGCGACAATCAGCGCCGCCAAAAAAACAAACACGATGCCCATTCCGGTCAACATCAGCTCAAGCCCCTGGTTCATCATCTCGTTCATGTTATCAAACCATAAATATTGTAATATTCGGGCATTATGCCCAAATCCAGACCATTAAACAATATTGGATAAATGCAATGAAGTCATACAACACCCTATAAACAGCTACTTATATGCGGAGATAGTTTTGCCATATGCAGCCGTTTTCGTGTAAAGTACTCTGTTCCCTAAACCATGCCGAACACACGCAAACCCTATGCTCCACATGGATTTGCGGTTTCACAGTTAGAGACGATAAATGATTTCGAGTATAGTTACCGCCGCCCTTTTCATGGTTGCTTTGGGCGTCACGTTGGCGGTCATTTTGGCCATCGCCAATAAAAAATTGTTTGTCTACGAAGATCCTCGCATCGAAGAGGTCGACGAAATGCTGCCGCAAGCGCAATGCGGCGCCTGCGGCGTCCCCGGCTGTCGACCTTTTGCCGAGGCGGTGGTATCCGGACAAAAAAACCCCTCGGACTGCACGGTAAACACGCCGGAAGGCAATGCCAAAATCGCGGCCTATCTGGGGGTCGACATGCAGTCCAAGGAAAAAGTGGTCGCACGCTTGGCTTGCGCCGGCGGCACCCATGTCGCCTACACCCGCGCGAAATACGAAGGCATGAAAACCTGTCAGGCGGCTACCGTGGTTTCAGGCGGCGGCAAAGGCTGCAATTGGGGCTGCCTGGGTTTAGGAGACTGCGAAGAAGTCTGTGATTTTGACGCTATTTTCATGGACGAACACGGGCTGCCGATCGTCATCGAAGACAAATGCACCGCCTGCAACGATTGTGTCGTCGTATGCCCGAAAGATCTTTTTTCCCTGCAACCGGTCAGTCATAAACTGTTTGTCGCCTGCAAGAGCCTGGATGAGGGCGACGAGGCGCAACACGAATGCGAGGTGGCTTGCACCGCCTGTGAAAAATGCGTGGTTGACGCCCCCGAGGGACTGATAGAAATCAAAAATAACCTGGCCGTGATCGATTACAAAAAATATGACGAAATAGAGGTCGACCGAACTCCGATCGAACGTTGCCCCACCGGCGCCATCGTCTGGATAGACAGCAAGCTGGGCACGACCCGCTCTAGCGTGGGCAGGGAAGCAAAAAGATCGAATCGTAACGAATCGCTGCCGGTCGGCTAAGCATCGCCCGCATCGAACCCATTAAAACACGCATTGATAGATAAAGTCTCCGAAGCTTATCCAATCACTCCGGACGCCGCTCGGAACAGCTTAGGAACGAGTATGAAATAACTTCTCCAAATGTCGGAAGAGGAATCGGTGGCTCGATTGACAGGTGTCGGCGGCAGGGACAGCCGCCGTCAAGCCTACGCCGCACAAGGATGTGCAAGTGCCGCGTGAGATAGGAAATCGGAAGCGGCCGCCGCACAAGGACGTGTAAGTGCAGCGGTAAGCAGGAGCTGTTAGCTGCCACCCAGCACCTAAATTCCATAGGATAATGGCTGCGATAAATCATCTTCGTTTATTTAGGTGCTGGGTGAACGGCGTCCTGTCAAGCGAGTTACCGAACCTCCACAAAGCCTACTGTTTCGGGAAGTTATTTTGTGCATATTCCTTAGCGCCGGGCATTTTCAAGCGCACCCAGTCATTGAAAATGAAAACAAATTATCTGCGATTCAATCCTTGTCAGTTGAATCGGCAAAATACATAGGGGAATCTTATGGCTATTTTTGGCAAATCGAAAGAACAGAAAACATTTAAATACCCGGGCCTGCGCATGGCGATGGACGGCAACTCGGCGGTGATCATGTGCGAACGTGAATCCAGCGATGCCGCCGGCGCTTTCCCGATCACGCCAGCCTCCGATATGGGGGAGTATTGGGCGGAAGCCGTCAACAACGGGCATTTGAATGTTTCCAATCGGCCATTGATTTTCATCCAGCCCGAAGGCGAACATGCCGCCGCCGGCATGACCGCCGGTCTGTCCTTGAGCGGCCTGCGCGCCAGCAACTTTTCCGCGTCGCAAGGCATCGCCTACATGCACGAATCGCTGTATGCCGCGGTCGGAAAAAGGCTGCCCTATGTATTGAATATCGCCTCGCGGGCTATCACCAAATCTTCGCTGAATGTCCATTGTGGCCATGACGATTACCACTGCATCGACGATACCGGCTTCATCCAGATGTTTGCCAACAGCGCCCAGGCCGTCGCCGACCTGAACATCATCGGCCGCAAGATCGCCGAATTAAGCCTGAACCCGATCGCCGTCGCCCAAGACGGTTTCTTGACCTCGCACCTGATCGAACCCTTGAACGTCCCGGAACGCGAGCTGATCGAAGAGTATCTGGGCCTGCCCGACGACATCATCCCGACGCCGACGCCGGCGCAACGCATCCTCTACGGCGAGACCCGACGTCGAATCCCAATCAACTGGGACGTAGACCGGCCGTTGATGACCGGCACGGTGACCAATCAGGACGCCTACATGCAATCCACGGCCGCGCAGCGTCCCTATTTCTTCGATCATGTCGCCGACTTCACCGATCAATGCATGGACGAATGGTATCAATTGACCGGCCGGCGCTACCAGCGCGTCGGTTTAAGCGGCCATGAAAACGGCGACTACCTGATTGTCGGCCAGGGCAGCGTGACCATGACCGCCGCCACGGTCGCTAAATACCTGCTGGAAAGCCGCGGCCTGAAAGTCAGCGTCGCCGACATGACGATGTTCCGCCCCTTCCCCGGCGACCTGATCGGCAAGCTCGTCAAAGGCCGCAAAGGCGTCTTGGTGCTGGAACGCACCGACCAGCCGCTGGCCGAAGATCTGCCGTTGATCCGCGAAATCCGTGCGACGATCGGCAAATGCCAGGAAAACGGCCGCAGCAAAAGCGACAAACCCTATCCGAACTACGAAAGCTATAAAAAAGCCGACGATGCGCCCGATTTGTTTTCCGGCTCGTTTGGCCTCGGCAGCCGCGACCTGCAGCCGGGCGATTTGATCGCGGCGGTCGAAAACATGTTGCCGGACGGCAAAAAGAAAAAATTCTTCTATCTGGGCATCGAGTTTACCCGCGAGACCGCTTACTCGCCCAAACAGGAAATACAGATACAACAAGTCGAAGAGGCTTACCCGGGCATCCGCGACCTGGCCCTGAAACGCGCCGAAAACCCGAACCTGCTGCCGAAAAACAGCCTGACCGTGCGCATGCATTCGGTCGGCGGCTGGGGAGCGATCACCACCGGCAAAAACCTGGCGATGACGCTGTTCGATCTGCTCGGTTTCGACATCAAGGCCAATCCGAAATACGGCTCCGAGAAAAAAGGCCAGCCCACGACTTATTATTTGTCGGTGGCGCCGGAACCGATTCAGCTCAATTGCGAATATCATCATGTTGACGTAGTGCTGTCTCCGGACCCCAACGTATTCACCCACGCCAACCCGCTGTTCGGCCTGGACGAAGGCGGCACCTTCATCATCCAAAGCAGCCTGGGCTCCGATGAGGAACTCTGGCGTTCGTTTCCGAGGGCCGCTCAACAATATATCGTCGACAAAAACATCAAGGTGTACTATGTCGACGCGTTCAAGATCGCCCGCGAGGAAGCGAGCGACCCGGACCTGCAGTTCCGCATGCAAGGCATCGCCTTTCAGGGCGCCTTTTTCGAAGCGTCGCCGATCGCCGAAAATGCCGGCAAGAGCCATGAGGAGATTCTCGACGCGGTCCATCAAACGCTGCAAGCCAAATTCGGCCACAAGGGCGAACAGGCGGTGGAAGACAACTTCCGCACGGTCAAACGCGGCTTCGACGAAACTCGCGAGCTGGATGTCGCGTCGATGACGGTCGGCGACGTCAACAGCACCGCCGAAACTAAACCGCTGTCGACACCGGTGATGCTGCGCAGACGCCCCGCCAACGACGATCCGTTGACTGATGTGCACCGTTTCTGGGATCAAACCGGCTATTCCTATATCAACGGCCAAGGTTCTGACAATCTGGCCGACCCGTTTATGGCCACCAGCGCGATCCCTGCCGCGACCGGCATCTTTCGCGACATGACCAGCATCCGTCACGAACACCCGGTGTGGATTCCGGAAAACTGCACCGCCTGCGGCGACTGCTTTTCTCTGTGTCCGGACACCGCGATCCCCGGCTTGATCAACACGGTCGGCGAAGTCTTCGAAACCAACATCAAACGGGTGGAAAAACAAGGTCACAGCGTCAAGCATCTGCGCCGCGCCGTGCGCAGCGTGGAACGAAAATACCACGCGTTGACCGCCAGCAAATCGGAAGGCGACGACCTGAAGCCGATATTCGCAAAAGCCATCGGCGAAACGATCAAGGAATATCCGGAAACGGACCGCGCCGAAGTGACGCAGGAATTCGAATGGTTCAAAGAGGCCGTCGGCGACTTCAAGTTCGCCCTGGTCAAACCCTACCATGACGCGATGAACAAGCGCCAAGCCAACAGCGGCGGCCTCTATTCGATCACGATCAACCCTTATGCCTGTAAGGGCTGCATGGAATGCGTCAAGGAATGTGAAGACGGCGCGCTGGAAGCGCAGACGCAAACCCCTGAAACCGTCGAAAAGCTGCGTACGGAGTGGGATTACTGGCTGGACCTGCCGACCTCGAATCCGAAGTTCGATCGCATCGACGATCTCGACGAGAAAATCGGCGCCCTGCACACGCTGATGCAGGACAAGACCAATTATCTATCGATGCCGTGCGGCGACGGCGCCTGCCCAGGCTGCGGGGAAAAAACGGTGATCCACCTGTTCACCTCGACCGTGACCGCGATGATGCAGCCGCGGGTCAAGAAACAGGTCGCCCGCATCGAGCAACTGATCAGCGGAATGGAACAGCACATCCGTCTGAAACTGGCGGAAAACCTCGATATCGGCGACGTCGATGCGATCGAGGCGGCGATCGAGCAGAACCAAAGCGTCGACCTGACCCTGTCCAAACTCAGCATCGTGCTCGATGACGGCAAACCCAGTCAGCCGATCGACAAGAAATGGCTGAAATGGGCGACACAGCTGATCGCCAAACTGAAGCATTTGAAATGGCAGTATGTCGAAGGCATCACCGGCGACGGCCGCGCGGCGATGGGCATCAGCAACAGCACCGGCTGCACCAGTGTCTGGGGCTCGACCTTCCCGTTCAACCCCTATCCGTTCCCGTGGACCAATCATTTGTTCCAGGATTCGCCGTCGGTGGCGATGGGCTTGTTCGAAGGGCATATGATCAAGATGGCCGAGGGCTTCAAGGCGATACGAATGGCCGAACTGGAAGTCGCCGGCAAATACGACAAGGACGAGCACGACAAATTCTTCACCTATTTCGATTGGCGACAGTTCAGCGAGGAAGAATACAAGCTCTGTCCGCCAGTGGTTTGCATCGGCGGCGACGGCGCGATGTACGACATCGGCTTCCAAAACCTGTCCCGCGCGCTGATGTCCGGCACCCCGATCAAGGTGTTGGTGCTCGACACCCAGGTTTATTCCAACACCGGCGGCCAAGCCTGCACCTCGGGATTTCTCGGCCAGGTGGCCGACATGGCGCCGTACGGCCAACACAAGAAAGGCAAACAGGAAAAACGCAAGGAAATGAGCCTGATTTCGATGGCGCACCGCACCAGCTATGTGCTGCAGAGCGCCCAATCGCATCTGAACCACTTGCTGGAAGGCTATATCGACGGCCTCAACTATCGCGGCCCGGCGATCTGGAATATCTATTCGGTCTGCCAACCGGAACACGGCGTCGGCGATGACATGGCGACCCGGCAAAGCAAGTTGGCGGTCGAGTCGCGCGCCTATCCGCTGGCCAGTTACGATCCCGACAAGGGAACGACCTGGAAACAATGCCTGTCATTGAGAAACAACCCGGATATGGACAAGGACTGGAGCACCTATACCCTCCATTACACCGATGAATACGGCAACAAGGAGAGCATGGAGCTGCCGTTGACCTTCGCCGATTGGGCGCTGACCGAAGGTCGTTTCCGCAAGCATTTCAAAATCGCGCCGCAGGAAAAATGGAATGACGACATGGTCTTGCTGCATGAATTCATCGATCTGGACGAAGACGGCCGCGATGGACTTTTCCCCTATATCTGGGCGATCAATCCGCAGGACAATACCCTGATCAGGGTGCTGGTCGCCGATGAGATCGTGCAGTCTACGATCGAGCGCCGCGAATACTGGCGTCTGCTGAAAGGCCTGGTCGGCGAAGACGAGAAGATCGATCCGCAGGCGATCGCCGACCAGGCCAAGGCCGAGGCGGCGCAAACGCTGGTGTCCGGGCTGATGAATCTGGCCACCGGCGGTTCCGCCGAGGATCTGCTGAAAGCGATCACCTCCGCTCAGGTCGCGCCCGCCGCCAAGCGGCCGCAGCGCC
The DNA here is from genome assembly GCF_030717995.2 of Methylomarinum sp. Ch1-1. Taxonomy (NCBI): domain Bacteria; kingdom Pseudomonadati; phylum Pseudomonadota; class Gammaproteobacteria; order Methylococcales; family Methylococcaceae; genus Methylomarinum; species Methylomarinum roseum. The sequence continues at coordinate 195,326 of NZ_CP157743.1, forward strand.
GGCGCCTGCTGCCGCCAGCCCTGCCGCGCCGGCCTCGGAAGCAAGCGAAGGCAAGGCGGACAGCGGTTTCGAACCGGTCTGGATCGATACGCCGGATTGTACGACCTGCGATGAATGCGTCGACATCAATCCGAAAATTTTCCAGTACAATAGCGATAAAAAGGCGATCGTCGTCGACCCGACTGCGGGAACCTACGAAGACATTGTCCGGGCGGCGGAAAAATGCACCGCGGTAATCATACACCCGGGAAAACCGTGGAATCCGGATGAACCGAATCTGGATAAGCTGATCAAACGGGCGGAAAAATTTCAATAATGCCCGCTGGGCCGGCTGACGTTGATCACAAAGAGCACCCGGGCGCAGGCCTTGGTGCTCTTTGTGGTTCACAGGAACGATAAAACCCTGATCGCTAAGGGGATTCAACATCGAGTAGCCGCCTAAATGGGCCGACAAGACAAAACATATCCATGGGCTTATTAAAACTTTTTGGCAAAAAGACCTTTCCGCACGGCATACACCCGCCTGAATATAAAGAGGAAACCAGTCGAAAAAAAACCATCCGTCTGCCATTTTCGTCGGAAATCGTGTTGCCTTTATCTCAGCATATCGGCGCATCGGCGATACCGGTGGTGCGCAAGGGGCAATACGTGGAGCGCGGCGAATTGGTCGCGGAAGCGGCGGAAAACGGCTTGTCTGTGCCGATTCATGCCAGCGTCAGCGGCACCGTTAAGGATATCGACTTAATGCCCAGCGCCAAGGGACCGAAAACCTTGTCGATCATAATCGAGACCGCACCCAGCTCGCCGCAGATCCCGATCCATGGCGCTGCGCAGGATTACACCCGGATGGATCGCAAGCAGATCATCGCCGCGGTCAAGGAAACCGGCCTGGTCGGCTTGGGCGGCGCCGGATTCCCCAGTTACGCGAAGATGATGATCCCGAAAGATCGGGATATCCATACCGTCGTGATCAACGGCTGCGAATGCGAACCGTTCCTGACCACCGACCATCGCATCATGCTGGAAAAAATCAATGACATGATCACCGGCATCCGTATCGTCATGAAGGCCGTCTCGGCGCCAAAGGCGATCATCGGCATCGAAAACAACAAGCTCGACGTGCTGGACGCAATCAAACCGCATTTGCCGACGGACGGCCGCATATCTATCGAGGCGGTGGAAACCAAATATCCCCAGGGTGCGGAAAAAATGCTGGTCAAGTCGTTGCTGGGTCTGGAAATCCCCTCGCGCGGCCTGCCCTCGGAGATCGGTCTGGTCGTGTTCAATGTCGCGACGATGGCGGAACTCGGCGTGTTGCTGCCGAACCGCCAAGGCTTGATCGAACGCATCATCACCGTCACCGGCGACGACCTAAAAAAACCGGGCAATTATATCGTCCCGATCGGCACGCCATTGAGCCATATCCTCGATTATGCCGGCTTTACCGGCGAAGAAGCCGAACTGATTCTCGGCGGGCCGATGATGGGGCTGCCGGCGGCGTCGTTGGACACACCGGTCACCAAAGGCACCGGAGCGGTGCTGGTGCTGGATAAACGCGCCACCAAACGCGACGATATCCAGCCTTGCATCAAGTGCTCGCTGTGCCTGCAAGCCTGCCCGATCAACCTCAACCCTTCGGAACTGGGACAACTGGCGGCGAAAAGACGTTATGACATCATGGAAGAAAAATATCACCTGAACGATTGTTTCGAATGCGGCTGCTGCAGCTATGTCTGTCCGTCCAATATTCCATTGGTACAATATTTCAGAATCGCCAAAGTCATGAATCGAGAAAGGCACATACAAAATGGCTAAGATCAATCTGAAAATCGATATTCGGACCTCGCCTTATATCCGCAACGCACCGACCGTACCCCAGATCATGCGCAATGTGGTTTATGCGCTGTTACCGATCGCCGCCTTTTCGGTCTATCGTTTCGGCATCAGCGCGCTGGCGCTGATGCTCGCGACTACGCTGTCCAGCGTGCTGACCGAACATCTGTTCTGCAGGTTAGCGGATAAAAAAACCACGATCGGCGACGCCAGCGCCGTCATCACAGGTCTGCTGCTGGCGATGACGCTGCCTCCCGGATTTCCGTTGTGGATGGGAGCGGTCGGCGGGTTTGTCGCGATCGCTATGGGCAAAACCCTATTTGGCGGCCTGGGCTTCAATGTCTTCAACCCGGCCTTGGTCGGACGGGCTTTCGTGCAAGCGGCTTTCCCGGTTTCGATCACGACCTGGACGCCGGCGATGGCCGGCGATCGCTTCATCGAATTTATCCCGTCCACGCTGGCGTTGCCGTTCATGAAACCGGCGGAGACCGCCGAGTGGACTAACACGGTGGCGATCGACGGCTTTACCGGCGCGACGCCGCTGGCGCTGATGAAATTCCAAGCCCTGATGACCGACAGCTACGACTTGTTCCTAGGCCTGACGGCCGGCTCCGCCGGCGAAACTTCGGCCTTGCTGATCCTGCTGGGCGGCGCCTATCTGGCTATGCGAAGAATGCTGGACTGGCGCATTCCGGCGGCGGTGATCCTAGGCACGGCGATTTCGGCGGACTTATTTTACCTGATCGACCCTAGCCAATACCCGACGCCGACGTTCATGCTGCTGTCCGGCGGCTTGATGTTCGGCGCGGTATTCATGGCCAGCGACATGGTGGCTTCGCCGGTCACGCCGTTGGGCATATTGATATTCGGTCTGCTGGTCGGTTTTTTAACGGTGGTGATCCGCTTATTCGGCGCCTTGACCGAGTCGGTGATGTACGCGATTCTGTTCGCCAACGCCGCCACCCCGATCATCGAATTGTACACACAACCGCGCATTTATGGCGCCCGTTAAATAAGGAATACGCCTCATGAGTGAACCAGAGCAACAGGTTCCGTCCCTGCCATCGAGCTCATCGCTGATTATCACGTTGACCGTCGTGGCAATGCTGTCCGGTTTACTGATCGTGCTGGTTTATGAATACACCAAACCGATTATCGCCGAAAATCAGCGCATCGCCACAGAGCGCGCGATTTTTAAGGTACTGCCCGATGCGGTCAGCCGTCTCACCTTCCGGGTCGAGGGCGATAAACTGATTGCTAGCGACGACAAGGCCGACGGGGAACTACTCTATGCCGGTTATGACAAAGACAATACGCTGGTCGGCATCGCCCTGCATGCGGCCGCCCAGGGTTATCAGGATATCGTCAAGCTGTTATATGGTTACGATCCGGTCAGCGGCTGCATCACCGGCTTCGATGTGCTAAAAAGCACCGAAACGCCGGGCTTCGGCACGCAAATATCGAGCAACGAGGATTTTTTGGCCAATTTTGCTTGTCTAGACGCCAAAGTCAACGAAGAGCAATCGGCGCTGATCCATGCCATCAAAACCGTACGCCATGGCAGCAAGCAAAATCCTTGGGAAATTGACGCCATTTCCGGATCGACGATTACGTCCAATGCCGTCGGCCGCATGCTGAACCAAAGCGGCCAACACCTACACCCGATCATTGCCAGAAACCTGACTATGCTGCGACAGGCTGGCGCCAACTCAACCGAATGAGGTGATTTTATGGCCCAAAGCAATAAACAAGACACGCCGATAACGCTGGAGGTTTTTACCGCCGGGCTATGGAAGGAAAACCCGGTGTTCGTGATGATGCTGGGTTTATGCCCGACTCTGGCCGTCACCAACACCGTGGAAAATTCGCTGGGCATGGGCGCAGCGACAATCTTCGTCCTGGTCTGCTCCAATGCGTTGATCTCGGCATTAAGAAACTTTATTCCCAGACAGGTACGGATCACGACTTATATCGTCATCATCGCGACCTTTGTCACGCTGGTCGACTATCTGATCCAGGCCATCAGCCTGGATTTGTATAATCAACTGGGCGCCTTTATCCAGTTGATCGTCGTCAACTGCCTGATCCTGGGACGGGCGGAAGCCTATGCCTCCAAGAACTCCTTCGGCAATGCCCTGATCAGCGCCTTGGGCATGGGATTGGGTTTCAGCCTGGCGCTGGTGATGCTGGGCAGCGTGCGCGAATTATTAGGCACCGGTCAATTATTGGGTATGCAAGTTTTCAGCACTCATTTCGAACCCTGGGTGGTGATGATCTTACCGCCGGGCGGATTCATCGTGCTCGGATGCTGGCTGTTGCTGATCGCGTATATCGAACAACGCCGGACCGGCAAGGTGACGGAAGCCGACGCGGCTTCTCACTGCACCGTGCCGCAACAGCATTGATCTGTTCGCTCATTCCCGCAGGGCAAAAGCGTTGTCGTTTTTTACCCTTTAGGCTATATCCACCTGATTTAAGAGAAATACAATGAACCCGGAATCACTCAGTTTTATCTTTCTCAGCGCCTTTTTGATCAACAACTTCGTATTGGCTCTATTCCTGGGCTTGTGTCCGTTCGTCGGCGTTTCGGCCAAACGCGACACCGCCTTCAACATGGGACTGGCGACCACCTTCGTGATGTTCGTCAGTTCGGTGTGCGCCTATGCCATCAACACGATCTTGACAAAATACGACCTGGAATTCCTCCGTCTGATCAGCTATATCGCAATCATCGCCTCGGCGGTGCAGCTGGTGGAAATGGTGTTGAAAAAGTTCAGCCCCGCCTTATTCCGGGCCTTAGGGATTTTCCTGCCGCTGATCACGACCAATTGTGCAATACTCGGCGTGGCCTTGTTCCAAACTGCGCGTGGCTATAATTTCCTGCAGTCGGTCGCCTTCAGCCTGGGCGCCGGCGCCGGTTTCGCGTTGGCGATCGTACTGATGGCCGGAATCCGCGAAAAACTGGAGCTGTCCAACCTGCCCAGCATTACCCAAGCCGCCGCGCTCAGTATGATGTTGGCGGGCATACTGTCGATGACCTTCATGGGCTTTGCCGGACTGGGCGGCTCGAACGCCTGATCATGCTGATAATTGCGTAACTATTCAGCTTGATACTGAAAAAATATTCCTTTTACTATCAATTGCTTGTGGAAGAAGTGTATGCGACAGGGATGTCGCATCCAAGCCTATAGGGATATATTCACCCAGCACCTAAATTCCATAGGCTAATGGCTGCGATAAATCATCTTCATTTATTTAGGTGCTGGGTGAACGGCGTCTTCTGGAGCAAGCAACTGATAGTAAGAGCATTTTTATACTGAATAGTTACATAATTGCTAACACAACGAAACGAGGTGAAAAATGATTAATTTCCTGATCGCGATGGGCGCCATTTTTTCGCTGATGATGGGCTGGATACTCATTCAGCAAGCGGCGCGAAAATTCGCCGCCAAATATCCCCAATTCGGCCCGGCCAAGGAAGAAGGCCTAGGCTGCGGCAAAAACTGTGGCTGCCAGGGCGGCAGCTGCGACAAGGAGCAATGATTGGTCAGGCGGCCTGATGCTCCGCTGCTTCGGCAAAAAGCGCCTGGCCGATATGATCGATGACGCCGGCGAATAACGCGTTGTCATCCAGCCGTTCAGATTCTCCGTCATAACCCTTATTCAACAGACCGATTTCCGCGAATAAGTCCTCAAAAGTCCGCCGCGGCTCCGCCAGTGACTGTAAATGACTCTGAACGTCGACCAACATCGCCTTGGCATTGTTTAAAAAATCTCCGGCCTGCCTTAACAGCCGACTATCGAGCGTTTGTTCAGGCGCCGCCGCTTGCCGGTAAGCCGTCACCGCCTGCAGCGATTTCTGCATGCTCAAATCCAGCGAAAAACCGGCAATCTGTTCGTGATCGAAACCGGCCTTGATCGCGTGTTTCAGCGCGGCCTTATCATTGCCGTGAAAAAAAGCGTTGCCGATCTTATTCATGTCCTGCAGCAAATGACGCACGGCCTTTTGTTCGTCCCGATTCAAATCCCCTTCGATGCTGATCGTCAATTCACTACCGAAGGTCTCGTCATACCTAAAAGCGCTTAAGCTTGCACCAGACTGAGAAACAGACAAGGCGTCGGAACTGGTGGAGGCGAATTGACCGAAACTGATCGTGACCTTATCGCCCTCCCTGGTTTCCAGCTCCAGCTCGGCGGTGCGGCTGGATTGCATCGATACGCTTTGGTACGCCATTTCGGTGAGCGCTTGCGGAGATTGCAATTGATCGATGCCCCGCATCGTCAACCCTATGGTCTCTTCGACATCGGCGGCGATCTGCCCTTGTAACACGCCCAAGTTCTGCAGAATGTCTTTGCCCTCGGCAAACCCCTGCTCCAATCCGGCCCTGATTTGGGCAAAAAATTCATCATCCTCGCCGCCGGCTTGCTCATGCTTGAATTGACCATAGGCCTGGCGCACCGACGACAGGATGCGGTCCGCGACGTTCTGCGGCGTAAAATCCTCGACCTCCAATCCGCGCAAACTCAGACCTTGTTGATTTAACGTCTTCTCCAGCGTATCGACGACCTTCAAATCGACAATTTTTTGCGGCGAAACCGCGTTCTTCCGCAATGGATAATTCTCTTGCCCGTGCACGCGGGCACGGTCGAAACCGGAAAAATTGGCGTTGGTAAAAGGAAGCGATGAATTCAGTGCGGAAGTAAACATAAAAACACCATGGGTCAATACAGCATTGTTGATGTAATCGGCATCACAGCGCTAAACTTTAATTTAAGAGAAAAAGAAAAAGGAAAAAGGAGAAAAAAGGGGACAGGCTAGAATGGCACTTACTTAAGCCCATAACTCTTTTAATAACAACCACTTATTTTACTTTCTTTGGGTGGCCATTCTTTCTAATATCTGCTCTTGCTTCATTTCTAGGTTTTGTTAGTAAAGAGAACTGTTTTGGCCTCCTTTTTACTGCACGGGGCTCTATTCGTCCCGAACGATTTCCAATTCGTCTTTGAGCAATTAATATGAATAACAGCTCTTCACTTGTTCCGATATCAATAAAAACACTTTGTTGATTCCAGGCTAACCAGCATTGTAATGTATGTTTAAAACTCAGCTGGCGAGGCAATATATCGGCTAATAATGCGGACTGAGCCATCAATAGCCGTATTAAGTTATACGCTAAAAAATAAACCCATATTTCTTTCTCAGTCATTTCGGGCGTTTTACAGCTTAAAGTTTCCATTCCCATGGTTGTTTTTATATTGCGAAAATCAACTTCAATTTGCCAGCGTTTTTTATATAACGCTTTTAACTCAGATTTAGAAGCCTCTTTAGGTGAAAGGAGTGTGGTTATAAGTAATTTTCCTTTTACGCTTACCTCGCGAATAAGGAGTGTCTCAGGCGCATCATCATATTGGCTTTGCTCCATCCAGTCAGGTTTTTTCTTTGGTTTTTTGAGTGTCACCAGGTGGTCTTCGTCACCTAACTGTTTGCCTTTACTGAAATCTGTTGTCCGTTTACGTGCTCCCATTTGTTCAAATACGGCATCAACACCTTTCTCCTGTAGCGATGCCAACAAAAAATAAGTGCCATAATAGGCATCTCCTAGAACAAGGTCTCCGGTATTAAAGGTTCCCAGCATGTTACGAAGTAGACTTTGTTCATCGCCTCCTTTCCCTTTGAAAGGTCCGATAGACGCATTTAAAACGGCTCCACTCGCCAGACAGATGACACCTACAAGACGGCAGATAGGAAAACCAAGCCCAGGCTTCTGACAACTTTGCTGGGGATAAACGGCCTGGTTTTCTGCTGTGTCAGGCATCGTAACAGTCGTTCCATCTATTAGATGAACACGCTTTCCTCGCCAACGCCATTGAGTAGGCACTTCCTTATCAATAAGTTCGCCTGTTCGACAAACTAATTCAGAGATCATGGCTAATGGTAGTCGCTGTCTTGCTCGACAATAGCCGCCCGTCGTTGTGCTTATCGCGGGCAAACCTGCTGCAATTCGTTGTATGGCGGCATCATTAACGGCCTTTTGACACGAGCGGTCTTGGTTCATCCCTTGAGCCAAAAACATGGAAAGTGTTTCTGTCGGAGGATAAAGTCTTTCCCGATGTTCGGGCAGCAACCCTTCAATTGAGGATAATAATTCCGGACTGGTTAGAAGATTAAAAAAACTATACGAATGAGTTTCTTTTCTGTACTTCTGAATTCTTTGTTGCTGGGCGTGAATAAGTTTGTTATTAATGAACATTAAGGCAGGGGGCTTGGTGATTGCTTCTTTGTTTCGTCACAATAAGTTTATCACTTCTTCTGCCTTTTTTAATACTTTCAACTAGTTATCGCTTAAGTAAGTGCCATTCGGGACAGGCTACTTTTTTTAATCTGGATTGGAGCTCGCGGATTCGTGAACTGGCGTTTTGCTATCGCAAAAACGCGCTACGGCGCTGATCGGATGATATCGTTCACTAGCGGGTCATTCCACAGTTCTACACAATTTCTGCGGACAAACCTGTGGATAAGCCGTTATAAACCTTCTAACAAACTGAATTTAATAGATTATTATGGGCTGCATAATTTTTATACAATAAAGTCATTATCAATACCCGGCGTTTTGCTGCCGCGAAAACGCCCTACCGTTCTAGAGAGGGAGAATATATGTCGCCAACTGAACTTGAGCAATACCTGCATATCAACATACCGCTGTCGAAGGCGATGGAAGTATCTGTCGTGTCTATCGATGCGGATGCCGTCATTTTGCGGGCGCCGCTGGCGCCGAATATCAATCACCTCGAAACCGTGTTTGGCGGCAGCGCGTCTGCGCTGGCAATTCTTGCAGCATGGTCGCTATTGCATAGCCGCTTGCGTGAACAAGGCACCGATGGCCGCTTGGTAATTCAACGCAATACGATGGAATACGAAAGACCTATCTCTGGCGAGTTTATCGCTCGATCATCGCTGAAACAGGCGGAAGACTGGACGAAGTTCATACGCACGCTGGCTCGTAGGGGGAAGGCAAGAATAACCGTCACTTCCGTACTAAAGCACGCTGGACAAGCTGCAGGAAAGTTCACTGGCGAGTTTGTGGCGTTTAGCCCCATGCGTGAAGACGCTCAAGTTCCCTAATCGCTTATAGAATAGTCGAGCCTATAATAAAATCGGTGCCGTTGCCATCGACATTGACCAAGCCTTGTTCGCCTCCCCTGTGAAACTGTTCGCTCGCGGTTTGTAATATAGCGTCCAAGCCTTCCACCATGCTGAACTGCGACAAGTCATCGACGGAAACCCAGCGCGCTTCGCTGACATCGCTTTGGGCGACCGGATCACTCCTATCCCCGTGATATTCGGCAAAAAAATCGATGATGATGTAATGAAAACCTTCCAGCCTTCTTTCCACCAAGGCAATGATATTTTTCACTTCCACATCCAACCCGGTTTCTTCCAGCACCTCACGCCGGCAAGCCTCACCGATCGATTCGCCAGGTTCCTGTTTACCGCCCGGAATCGACCAGAGCCCCAGAGCCGGCGGCTTGTCTCGCTTGATCAATAATATCTGGCCCTGTTGATTGAAAACAACGGCACTAACGCCGATTGTCGGCGTGGGAATTGTTGGCTTACTGTTCTGCATCGTCTATTATTGAATTATTGGCATAAAACACAGTCACTGAAAATTATACCGTTGTAGTTATCATCAGGGAGCAACCATGTCTACTTTCAGAGTTCAACAAATCGCTGTTTTCTCCGTTTTACTCGGTTTTTTTACTCCGCATGTCGGCGCGGCCGATATCGAAGCCGGCAAAAACAAGGCATCGATGTGCGCCGGTTGTCACGGCCTCGATGGAGCTAGCAACAACCCGATGTTTCCGAGGCTGGCCGGACAAAGCGCGATGTATCTCGAAAATCAACTGAAGGCCTTTAAGTCCGGCGCCCGAACGAGTCCAATGATGCAGGGCATGGCGGCGGGCCTTAGTGATGAGGATATGAAAAATTTAGCCGCTTATTTTGCCAGCCTGCCCGCGAAAAGCGCCGGCGGTGATGCCGATCTCGCCAAACAAGGAAAGGAGAAGGTCGCTATGTGCCTGGGTTGCCATGGCAACGATGCCCAAGGACGCGGACAATTTCCAAGATTGGCCGGCCAGCACCCACAATATTTAGCCAAACAGCTGAACGCATTCAAACAAGGCGAGCGCACCGGCGGACCGATGGGAGCAATGAGCAAGAACCTATCCGCTCAAGATATCAAGGAAATTAGCGCTTATCTTGGATCGCTATGAACCCCGCTTCATTCAGCCTTTATTAAGTTTATACGGTTAGGATAGCTTCAAGCATCGACCGAAACAGGAATTGATATGATCGCTAAACTTTTTTGCATTTCTTTTACCGCATTGTCGTTAACGCTTTCGACTCCGCTGATGGCTAAAGGCAACCCCCATGAAAATGGACCGGACACTCGCGGGAAAAACAGTAACAAACAATCAGGCGAATACAGCCGTCGTGGTCCCGAACGCGCCGAGGAGCGCCACGAACAGAAAAAACGAAAGGAATACAAGAAGAAATTCAAGGAAAAAAAGCAAAAATACCGTGACGACGACAAAAGACGCCGCAGAGATTATGACGATAAAAAAGACCGTTACCGACGCCAATATGAGGAAGAGCGCAATGGTCTGGATCGCCGCGAATACCGCCGTTATGACCAACAAAGTTATCGACAAAACCCGGTCGACACCGTCATCGATAGAAATATCGATGACGCCAAATCGAGAGTCGATGAACTGCATCGCCGAACGATCGAGGGGATCGATAACAAAACCCGCGAGTTTACCGATATAGATAGACGTAACCGTCAATGACAATCCTTCCTACTTAATTAGTTTTACTCCTCCCTAAGGGCAAGGACGCCCACTCCAAAAGGCGGCAACCCCGCCTTTTTTTATTGCACAGTCACAAAATCGCGGTAAATGCATTATCATAGGCGACGAATAAAAAAGCTTATGACGCCTTTATAACAATAATGAATAAAACCGCAGAATCTCGATCAGACCGTAGTCTTTCCCTCATCTTGCTGTTTGCCGGAACCCTGTTTATCAGCGCCACGCTGATGTTTGTCGTGCAACCGATGTTCGGCAAGTTATTATTGCCGTTGCTCGGCGGCACGCCGGCGGTTTGGAATACCTGTATGGTTTTTTACCAGATTCTGCTGTTTCTCGGTTACCTGTATGCCCATTATCTGGGCGTCAAGCAGGAAAAACATCGACAGATACTGATTCATACCGTCGTTTTGCTGATCAGCTTCATCGCCCTGCCCGTCGCCTTACCGGAAGGCGCCACGCCGCCGACCGAAAGCAACCCGACGCCCTGGCTGATCTGGACGCTGTTTATTGCCATCGGCCTGCCCTTTTTTGTCGTCTCGGCAACCGCCCCCTTGCTGCAAAAATGGTTCGCCCAGGTCGGCCACCATACCAGCCATGACCCTTATTTTCTCTATGCCGCCAGCAATGCCGGCAGCCTATTGGCATTGCTGAGCTACCCGTTCATCCTGGAGCCCAATATCGGTCTGGCGGAGCAACGCTTGCTCTGGAGCGCCGGCTACGTTTTGCTCGCCGTCTTGATCGGCGCCTGTGCTTTTATGCTGTGGCGCAGTCATCAGCAAGCCATGGCGAATCCGCTCGTCGACGACGAAATCGATATTGCCAATCTCAAACTCAGCACCAAACTGCATTGGCTAGTACTGGCCTTCGTCCCCTCCAGTCTGTTGTTGGGCCTGACTAATTTCATCAGCACAGACATCGCCTCGGTGCCCTTGTTATGGATCATCCCGTTAACGTTGTATCTGTTGTCTTTTGTCCTGGTATTTTCCAAATGGGCAGATAAGATTCATCCGCTGATGGTCTCCCTGCAGCCGATCGTGCTATTGCCGTTTATCGCTTACTCCTTCATCAATCCGGCGGTACTTCCCTATTGGCTGGACCTGACTCTGCATTTGCTGGCCTTTTTTCTGGCGGTCATGGTCTGTCACGGTGAACTGGCTAGGATGCGTCCGCACACCCATCACCTGACCGATTTTTACCTGATCATGTCGTTTGCCGGCATGCTCGGCGGCATGTTCAACACCTTTGTCGCGCCCTTTATCTTCGACGCGGTATATGAATATCCGCTGATGATCGTCGCCGCGTTAATGTTGCGCCCCGGCTTTTTCAGCCAAAAATGGACTTTGCAGGCCGCTTTCCCCGCTTTGTTATTGTTGGCGGGGCTGACAGTGTATGCGCTGGCCGACAACCTGGCCCACTACCTGGACAGCATCGGCGCCGGTCTGATACTGCTGGCCGGCTTAACCTATTCGTTCCGTAAACGGCCGCTCAGCCTCGCGCTGTTAAGCGGAATTATCTTATTCTTCACCAGCGGTCTACACAGTTTGCTGTCCAACACCCTCTATCAGGAACGCAGTTTCTTCGGGGTATTTTCGGTCCGGGAAAGCGTATTGACCGATGAAAACGGCCGCCCGGAAAAATATCACGAGTTATTCCATGGCACGACCAAACACGGCGCCCAACGCCTGGTTCCCGAAAAAGTTACGACGCCGCTGACTTACTACAGCCGCCCCGGTCCTATGGGCCAGCTGTTCAAGGTCTTTGATGGCCAGAATGATCATTGGGTGATCGGATCGATCGGTTTGGGCGCCGGCGCGATGGCTTGCTATGCCGAACCCCAGCAACATTGGAGCTTTTACGAAATCGACCCGCTGGTCATTAAAATCGCGCAAAATCCGGATTATTTCACTTATTTGCAACGCTGCGCACCCGATGCCGATATGGTGGTGGGCGATGCCCGCTTATCGCTGACCGACGAGGCCGATCAAAAATTCGATTTGCTGATTTTGGATGCCTTCAGCTCCGATTCCGTGCCGACGCATTTACTGACCCGGGAAGCAATCCAGTTATATTTTGCTAAACTGAAACCTAACGGTTTGTTGGCATTTCATATCACCAACCGCCACCTGGCTTTGAAAAAAGTCCTGGCCGACCATACGAGACATCTGCAATTGGCGGCGCTGATACAGGAATTCAAACCGCAGCAATCCATTCCGCTGGTGGTCGCCACCGATTGGGTGGTGTTGGCTAGAAAAGAAGCTTTGCTGCGGCCCTTGCAGCAAAGCCGTCTGGGTAACTGGCAAAAACTCCCCTTGTATTTTGACATGAAGCCATGGACCGATGACTTCACTAACATAATTGGAATTTGGAAATAATATGACGCTTACTATTCAGGAACTCGCTCAAGCTTGCGACGCCCAACCTCAAGGCGGCGATCCCTCGCTAACCGTTCATTCAGCCGCCGACATCATGTCTGCCGAAGCAGGCCAAGTCACGGTATTGAGCGACAACAAATATAAAAAATACCTGAAGGACACCCAAGCATCGGCCTGTTTTATTGCCAACACATTCAACATCGATGAGGTCCCGGCGGGGTTGACGCTGCTGCGCTGTGACGACCCCGAAATCTGCTTTCTGAGTGCGGTCGGCACGCTGCACCCGACTGCGAAGATCGAAAAACAGATTTCCCCGCAAGCGGTCATCGCCGAAAACTCGACCCTGGGCGACAACATCAATATCGGCCCTTTTTCCACGATCGGTCAGCATAGCCGCATCGGCGACGACAGTGATATTTACGCCGGCGTCCATATCGGCAATAACGTCAGCATCGGCAAGCACTGTAAGATCTATTCCAATGCAGTGATTTACGATAACACCGTGATCGGCGATAACGTCATCATCCATTCCGGCGCCATCGTCGCCGCGGACGGTTTCGGTTATAAATACCGTAACAATCAACATATCAAAGTACCCCATGTCGGCAATGTCGTCATCGCCGACAATGTCGAGATCGGCGCCAATACCTGCATCGACCGCGGCGCATTGGGATCGACCACGATAGGCGCCGGCAGCAAAATCGACAACTTGGTGCAACTGGGTCATAACAACAAGGTCGGCAGAAACGTCATCATATGCGGCCAATCTGGCATTTCCGGCTCCTGTACGATCGAGGACGGCGCCATTCTGGCCGGCAGTTCCGGCATCGCCGATCATGTCAAGATCGGCCAGCAGGCAGTGGTCATGGCCCGTTCCGGCGTCTCCCAGGATATCAAAGCCGGCGCCCAGGTCTGGGGCAGCCCGGCCAAAGACCGAAAAACAGCTTGGAAAGAGCTGGCGGCGCTAAGCAAATTGCCGGAGTTGCTTAAGAAATTTAAGGAGTTACAAAGCCGGGTGGAGAAGTTGGAAAACTGACTGCCTGTCGGAATGAAGGCCGCCATTCCGGCCGCCTTCGCCCCTCGATGTTAACGGCGTATTTGATTGCCGATTAATGACCCCGCCGCGGCCCCTATGCCCGCCGCCAACGGATCGCCGTTGCCGATTTCATAGCCGATGGCGCTGCCGAATGCACCGCCGATCAAGCCTTCAACCGTTCTCCGATCATATCTGTGGTAACGAGGCGCCGGCGCTTGATAATAGCGAACCGGCGGTTGCGGAACATATCTGACTTCCTCTCTGACATAAACGCGCTCCACAGGACGACGATAATGATGATGGTGACGCTTAGGATGTCTGTGACCGTGATGTCTCTGCTTGTAATGACCATGGGCGTATCCGCGCCCCGGATGATCGTAACCACCGGATGCGGCCACTGGCGCAGAAAATGCAAAAGCCATGATGATAATCGAGATTAATTGAGTCATTGCCGTTCTCCTTACATAGAAAATTCGTACCTTCAAATCGTTGTCGGCGCATCAGCGCTTTCAATTTGAGAACCATTTTCCACACCGTAACTTAATCACGGCTTAACGGCGATGCTACGTCAAGGTGCAGCCAATTCTGCGGTCGACCATTTTTTCCGCTGACGGCTGACGTTTTCCTTGACGATGCGGATATACATGTCCTTTACGATATCCTTGCCATAGCGTTTTTCCAGCCGGCGCACGCTAAAATGCGCCTTGGCCATTTGCTGGTAATGCTCCATGAACAGCAAATTGACCGATGCGCCGCCAACCGCACCGATAGCCGGCAAGGTCTGGGCGGCCAATTTTTCCGAGACCGGGATGCTGAAACGACTGGCGACGGCATTGACCAGCTTCACCAGCGCCGGTGCGCCCTCTTTGGAAAAGCCGTGCACCGCGATGTGATTGGTGGTGTCACCTATCGCCTTGCTGAGAAAGGAGCGCACCGCATAATAGCTGGTATCGGCGCTTTCCTGATTATTTGCGGAGCCGCCGCTGAGGGCGAAAACCGTCAAACAAGCCATTTTCGTGTCCAGGTCGGCCAGATCTTCACCGTGACTGCGGGCGATGTCGGCAATGGACCGCAGCATCAGCGTGGCCGAGATCGGCAGTTCCACCGCCAGCGCGGTAATGCCGAACGAACCGCCGATTGCGCCGCTGACGCCGGCTATCAGCTTATGGGTTTTATTAGCCGGCTTTCTCGGAAGCGGTTTCAGCGAATACAAGGCGCCGTCCAGGGCTTTTTCCAGCGCGGTGCGGGTGATTCTGGAGACCACGGTAGACCAATGCCCCGGCAAGGCGGCCAGCGCTTTTTCGATCGGTATGCCCATAAAATGGCTGATGCGGGTCGCGATATTTGTCGACTCCAGCCGCTGCGCCGCCACAGCCAATTCAACAAGATCGGCCCGTTGCATTACATCCCCTGAATATTACTCATCATCGAGTTAATATAGTCGATCATTTCGCCAAGAAAAACAATGCTTTCATCGATAGACTCCTTCAGCGCATGCAAAAAGGTGCGATGTTTAAAATCTTCTTCGGTATAAAAGCTGAGACCGCTATAAAAGGTATTCAGCCCCATAAAAATCATGATCAAGGCCGCGCACTTCAGCATGATGCCGCGAACCTTCGCCCCCAACTTACCAAAGGCCACACTGACCAGCAACATCGTGGGCAAGGTTCCGGCGCCGAAAGCCAACATCAATGCCCCGCCTTCAACGACGCTTAACGCCGAGGTCGCCTTGACCGCCATCGCAAAGGTCAGCGGACAAGGCATCAAGCCATTCAGAAAGCCGGCGATCATCGCGCCCAGCACCGGCCCCTTGTTGCGCGCGGAAGCATAGCCTTTGCGCAGCATATTCATCGGAATCAACCTAAACGAGCCTTGCCATGGAATCCAACCCAAAATACCCAGCGCCAGGATGATGACGACGGTGCCGATCACCATTTGCAGAATACTTTGGATTTTACCGAACATGCCGCTGGACACCAGCACGAAACCTAAGGCCGCAGCCGCGAAACCTATCATCGTATAAACAAAAATGCGGGTCAGTTGATAGGCAAAATAAGGAAGATAGGAGCGAGTCTTGCCGACATTCATGAAATAGCCGGAAACCAATGCCCCGCACATCCCCAGACAATGCCCGCTGCCCAAAACGCCGGCGACGAATGCCAGCGTATAATCGAATCCGGCGGCGGACGCCATATCGTGCATGGCATGCATGTCATGCGTAGTATGATCCATTAAATGACCTATTTTTTACTTAATCTTAATGAATTGACGATGACAGAAACCGAACTGAGCGCCATCGCCGCCGAAGCCACCATCGGGTTCAAGCGCCCCATCGCCGCGACCGGTATCGCGACGGTATTGTAGCCGAACGCCCAAAACAGGTTCTGCTTGATAATGTTGATCGTGTCGGCGCTGAGTGCGATGGTGTCGGTGACCCGGGATATATCGCCTTGCACCAGCGTCAGGTCGGCCGATTCGATGGCGATGTCAGTTCCGCTGCCGATGGCGAAGCCGACATCGGCAGCGGCCAGCGCCGGCGCATCGTTGATGCCGTCACCGATCATACCGACCTTTTTTCCTTGCTGTTGCAACGAGCGAATGATGGCCAGTTTTTCATCAGGCTTGGCATTGGCGACCACCTGATCGATGCCGACTTTCGCGGCAATATAATGCGCCGTTTTTTCGGTATCGCCGGTCACCATCAGCGTCTCGACACCCAGTTTATGCAGACGCCCGATCGCATCGACCGCCTCCACCCTAGGCTTGTCGGCGATGCCGAACACCGCCGCCTGTTTGCCGTTGACGGCCATGAACACCGGCGTTTTACCCTGCTCGGAAAAATGTCCGGCCCGCTCCAGCAATGCGCCAACATCGATCTGCCGGTCTTCCATCCAGGTCAGATTTCCCAGCAACAGCTTTCGACCATCCACTTCGGCTTCGATGCCGCGCCCGGTTTCGCTGTAAAAATGGCTGCTCTCTTTCAACCTGATCTCACGATCACGGGCATAATCGACGATGGCTCTGGCCAGAAAGTGTTCGGAATTATGTTCCGCCGAGGCCGCCAGCATGATGATTTTTTCCTCGCCCAGACGCGATACTTTCAATAGATCGCTGACCTTCGGCTTGCCTTCGGTAATCGTTCCGGTTTTATCGAAAACGATGGCGTCCAGCTTGGTCGCCACTTCCAGGCTTTCGCCGTTGCGGATATAAACGCCCTTCTTCGCCGCCTGGCCGGTGCCGACCATGATCGCAGCCGGCGTAGCCAAACCCAACGCACAGGGGCAGGCGATCAACAACACGGTGATCGCATTGCCGAAGGCCGTTGCGAACGGCGCGCCGGCCAAGCCCCATCCGGCAAACGTCAAGCCCGACACCGCCATCACCGACGGCACGAATACCGCGGAAATTCTATCGACCTGCTTCTGTATCGGCAACTTGGTCGCCTGGGCCTGATCAACCATATGAACGATCCCGGCCAGTACCGTATCCATGCCGACCGCGGTCGCCCTGATCTGCAGAACGCCATTACCGTTGACACAGCCGCCGATGACCTGATGACCGCTTTCCTTGACCACCGGCAGGCTTTCGCCGGTCACCATCGCCTCATCGACGGTGGATACGCCGAAAATCACAACGCCGTCGGTGGGGATTTTTTCCCCCGGCCTGATCAGCAACACATCATCGACCTGAACCTCATCGACATCGACATCGATCTCCTCGCCGTCGCGCAATAACGTCGCGGTTTGCGGCTGCAAATCGACCAGTTTGCGGATCGCTTCGCCGGCTTTGCCTCTGGCCCGCTCTTCCAAGTAGCGTCCCAGCAATACGAAGGTGATAATCGCGGCGGCGGCCTCGAAATAAAGATGGCCGCGACGGCGCAGCAAGGCCGGCAGACTATAACCATAGGCCGAACCGACGCCTAGCGCGATCAAGGAGTCCATGTTAGCCGCCCGCTGCTTGGCCAGCTTCCCTGCCTTGACGAAAAATTGTTTGCCGGCGCCGAACACCACCGGCGTGGTCAGCAAAAATTGCAGCCAGTGCGTCCAGCGCGATTTGCTCATCGTCATCGCAATCGCGACGACCGGCAGACTCAAGATTCCAGACCAGATGACTCGTTTTCGGGCCGCCTCGATTCTACGCTGCTCCTTGACGATCAGGCTCTTACGCTGCGACAAGGAATCCATCGAGAACGCGCCATAACCTAAGCATTCGATCCGCGCCGCCACATCCTCCTTGTTCAACTGTCCATGCACGGTCACCGTTTCGGTGGCGAAATTGACGCTGGCCGACTTGATCCTTTCGTCGCGATTCAGCATCATTTCGATCAACAAGGCGCATGAAGCGCAACTCATGCCCTCGACCGCCAAGTCGATTTCCTGCACCGGGCCAGACAAGACCTTTTTTCCACTCTTGATGCTGGCGCTGTTTTTTTGCGCGATATTGCCCAGCACCGCCTCCAACAGTATCAACAGATTTTTCTTCGGCAAGCGGTCGGCGTCGAATTCGATCACCACCGAGCCGATGGCGAAAACCGAGCGCACTTTTTTGATTTCCGGCCTTTTTTTCAACAAAATTTCAAAAATATAGCCTCGCTCGAGATCATTTTTTAATATCGGTGAAACGATGCGGATACGTCTTTTCAGCTGATGAACAAGACGAAAGTTTTGATAATTGGGAGGGATGGCGTCCATAAGAATGTCGATGCTATGACTGGATTCAGAAAAATGCCTCGTCACCGCATGTAACAAGACATTTTCAAGTTATTTCTTCGGTCTTCTGGAACGAATCAACAAGTAAAACATATAAAAAACCGCCATCCATTCGTAGCGATGGACAATCGGCCTGGGAATCCATTCCTGAGTGATCCGCGTCCAGTGCAACTTGATCAAGTAAAGCACCAGGATGTCATTAAAAAAATCGATAATCGCCTTTTCCGGATCCTTGACCAAGGCGTTCGGTTTTTTCAAGCCGAGCTTGGTGATCACCTTTGCCGCTTGCACCGTCTCTTTGGCCTCGCCATATTTTTCATTGGCCCAGCGGCTGACTTTTAGGTTTTTAAACTTCTGCTGCAAACGGCTTTTCAGCGCCGGTTCGACTTTCTGCACGGCCTTGCGCTCGAAATCACCTTGTTTATCCAACTCTGCAATCAGCTGAAAAAGTCGCTTGGCCAGGGCGACAAAATCAATCGCCGCTTCCTGATAGCGTATTGACAATTTCCTCTGGCGCCGAAAAACGGTGACGCCATAGACGCCATCAATCGCCGATATTTTATTCGTCAACTGTTGCGCCAGTTCGACATCAGACAGCTGTTCCGGCCCCTGAAAGCGCACATGCCCTTCGGCTCGGTAGCGAACGATAAACTGTTTTTGGATAGACATAGCAAAACCCGAACAAGAAAAGAAAACGGGCGACACCTGCATCAGGAAATCGCCCGTATTGAATGACACTCTTAAATTGACTGCTCATGAACTAACATGACAGCACAAAACACAAATTAACTTTCTTCTTTGCTTTCCGCCACGATGTCTTCCAGATTTTCTTTTTGATTCAAGACAAAATCCTTGCCGGCATCGACCGCCTTATTGGTGCTAGAGATGATTTCCTTTCTGTATTTATAAACAAAATATCCGGCTACGACACCGAGTCCAAAAACCAGCACGGGGTGTTTTGCAATTTTACTCATTAGCTTTCCTCCGGTATTAGCGGTTGCAGACGCCACCGAACCGATCGCGACCTGTTTCCCCATGGAATGAGCACCGTGATGGCTGTGCGCCCCATGGCTCATTTCATGAGGCTTCATGTTATGCATTGCGTGACTGCCATGTGAATGTTTCATGTCTTTTTCCTTATTGGTAATATCTGACTTAGGCAAATTCTAAGGCCGGGGAAGATACACAGTGTGCGGATAAAAAGCAACCGGGATACCGCAGATTGTTGGGTTTCGCGCCGATTAATCGGACGAAGCGTTTTCTTCAACCTCTTCATCTTCCAAGATATCGCCTTCATGCAACATCTGATAAATTCCCTTGCATCCCTCGCAGCAGAATTTTTTTTCGCCCGCCGTCGTTTTCAGAGAAAAACCTGGCGTTTCTATGGCCAAACCGCACAAATCACATACAGCTTTTTCATCACTCATGAGCCCGCTCTATACTACTTTCGTTCAAAGTGGCTATTATAAAAAAAACCTACCGTTCAAGCTAATGATATTTCCCATCAATGACAGCTAAATCCGGAAGAGGATGCGCCCGAATCATCTCTGGCGCCGAAAGAAGCCCGGCTGGACGCCTTCATCAAAGCGATCCTTAACGCTCCGGTGACGCTCGCTCCCAAGCCCAGACGCATCGCCACGGCCGGCACTAAAATCATTGACGCGACCGCCAGGCCAGTGCCCAGCAATAATGCACCGGTATCGGCGCCTTGTTGCGCCTGCTCACTGACTGGTTTCGTTAGTTCTTGCGCCATAACATACCTCATTAGACAAAGTTAAAAACACCATAATTAATGCAGTAATAATGCCAACTTGTAAGCCATTGATTTTACATGTAATCTAAAAATTACATCTTAGCAAAAAATAAAAATTAAGGAGTTTGCC
Organism: Methylomarinum sp. Ch1-1; assembly: GCF_030717995.2. NCBI lineage: Bacteria > Pseudomonadati > Pseudomonadota > Gammaproteobacteria > Methylococcales > Methylococcaceae > Methylomarinum > Methylomarinum roseum. Next base: position 216,027 of record NZ_CP157743.1, read on the forward strand.
ACACTATTCTTACGGTATTTAACATAGTTTAATAATTTAAAAAACAACGCGCACAAAAAAGGCCGTAGCTTTTCAGCCACAGCCTTTTCCTTAACCGACGATAAATCAGCCCGCCAGACTCGATTAACGTTTCGAGTATTGAGGACGTTTTCTCGCTTTGTGCAAACCCACTTTTTTACGTTCGACAATACGCGCGTCGCGAGTCACATAACCGGCTTTTCTCAACGGAGATCTCAACGTCTCATCGAATTCCATCAGCGCCCGGGCCAGACCGTGACGAATCGCGCCAGCCTGTCCAGAAGGTCCGCTGCCTTTAACGATGACATTGACATCGAAGTCGCCGCTTTTTTCCAGCAATTCCAGAGGTTGTTTTGCGACCATCTCATCGGTTTTACGACCGAAATACTGATCTACTGGTTTGCTATTGATCGTGAATTTACCCGAACCGGTAGTGGCGTAAACACGCGCAACGGCGCTTTTACGACGACCTGTTCCATAATATTGAGCTGCCATAATTCTTACCCGCCTATATTTCTAACGCTTTCGGTTGTTGGGCCTGATGATTGTGTTCAGGACCCGCATAAACTTTCAGTTTCTTGAACATCGCACGTCCTAGAGGATTGCTTGGCAACATCCCCTTAACGGCAGTCATGATAATGCGATCAGGGAAAGTTTTTCTTAATTTACCCAGACTAACGGATTTCAAGTTACCGACATAACCTGTGTGATGATGGTACATCTTGCCATTTTCTTTGTTACCGGTCACGGCAACTTTCTCGGCATTCACGACGATAATGTAATCACCTGTATCGACATGAGGCGTATATTCTGGTTTATGTTTTCCGCGAAGACGTCGTGCAATTTCAGTAGCAAGGCGACCCAATGTCTTTCCTTCTGCATCAATTACGTACCAATCGCGCTTAACTTCTGCGGGCTTTGCACTAAATGTTTTCATCGTTACTTAGTAATCTGTTAAGGCTATCTAAAAGAGCGGGAATTTTACTAAATTATTTTCACTACTTCAAGTTTATTTACAATTTGATCTTCAATGCATGGAGCTTACGATATAAATGCGTACGCTCCATGCCTATCGCCGCGGCCAATTTGGCGACGCTGCCGCCATTTTTTTCGAAATGATATTCCAGATAGGATTTTTCAAAATGCTCCCTGGCTTCCTTTAACGGCAAGTTAAAAAATTCCGGCACCACGCCGGTCAATACAGGCTCTTCGGCAAAAGAGCCCAGCGCATCCTTGACCTCGTCCAGCTCGATGTCGTCGCCGGCACCCAAGATCATCAAACGCTGCACCAGATTCTTCAATTCACGCACATTTCCCGGCCAACTGTAATTGCGCAGATAGTTTTGCGCGGCCATCGAAAATTTTCTGAACGGCAACTTTTCCTGGGCGACAAAATGGTCGACATAGTAATTCAGCAAGCCCGGTACGTCCTCGCTATGTTCACGCAACGGCTGAATTTCCAGGGTGACGACATTGAGCAGATAATACAGATCCTGCCTGAACCGGCCACTGCTCACCTCTTCTTCCAGACTCATCCGGGTCGACGATAACACCCGTACGTCGACGCGCACCGACTCACTGCCGCCGACGCGCAAAAAGGAGCTGGATTCCAGCGCGCTCAACAGTCTTGCCTGTGTTTCCTGATCCATGCCGGATATTTCGCCTAAAAACAGCGTTCCGCCATGGGCCTGCTCCAGCAGACCGCGATAAATTTTACCGCCACCATCCTCGCGACCGAAAAATTCGACCGCCGAATTTTCCGGTGCGATACTGCCGACCGAGACATCGACAAACGGGCCATCGCGGCGTGCGCTGTTATTATGCAGATAGCGGGCATACATCTCCTTGCCCACGCCTGCCTCGCCGACAAACAATACCCGGGCATCATGCTGAGCCAGGCGTTTGATCTGATCCTTGGCTCTTTCGACGACGGCGCTCTTACCGATCGGTTCGACGCCCAGCATCAATTGCTGTTTGAGACCGGCGTTTTCTTGCTGCAAATGACTGGCTTCCAAGGCCCGTTCGACCGTCAACAACAATTTCGCCAATGACAGGGGCTTTTCCAGAAAGTCATAGGCTCCCAGCCGAGTCGCCTCCACTGCCGATTCCACCGAGGCATGGCCAGACATCATGATCACAGGACATAAGGCGTCGTCCTCGGCCACCCATTCTTTCAGCAAGGTGATCCCATCGCTATCCGGCATCCAAATATCCAGCAGGATCAGACAAGGCTGACATTCCTGTTTCAGCGCCCTGGCCACCGTGGCGTTTTCAGCCATCGCCACCTGATAGCCCTCGTCTTCGAGAATTTCCGACACTAACTGACGAATATCCTGTTCATCATCGACAACCAATATATAGGGTTCCTGTTTACTCATTACGTATTAATTCCTGAATTAAATGCAAGGCAGCTGAATAATAAATCCCGCGCCCTTATTATAGGCCGCATCAACCCAAATGATGCCACCATGCTCTTCGACAATTTTTTTGACGATGGCCAAACCCAACCCTGTCCCCTTGGCCTTAGTCGTCACATAGGGTTCAAAAACGGTTTGCATTTGCGCCTCGTCCAGGCCATTCCCGATATCATACAACGCCAACTCCACATAATTGGCGTTATTGCGCAACACCTTGGTGACGTTGATATCAATCCGGCCTTCGCCGGCCATCGCCTCTTGAGCGTTTTTAATCAGATTATGCAACACCTGACGCATGCTGTCCGGGTCGACCTCCACGATGACGCTGTCCACGGCAAATGACGTCGCGATTTCGGTGGCCGCCTGCAGGGTATACAAATTCAGCACTTCCTGAATCAGCTCGATCAGATTGATTTTTTTGACTTGTTTTTTGGAAGGCCTGGCATATTCGGCGAAATCATCGACCATCCTCTTCATCGCCTCGACCTGTTGCACGATGGTTCGGGTCGCGCGCTGCAAGATGTCGGCCGAATTGGGCGGTAATTCCTTAGACAACTTATGCTGCAAACGTTCGGCCGACAATTGTATCGGCGTCAACGGATTTTTGATTTCATGGGCCAGACGCCTTGCGACTTCTCCCCAGGCGGCGTTTTTCTGCGCCTGTATCAAGTCGGTGACATCATCGAAAACGACAATCGCCCCGACCCGGCTACCGCTTTGAGTAAACAGCGGCGTGCCGCGACACAACAACTCCTGGCGTCCGCTAGGGCCTAAAAAAGCAATACGCTGTTCCCAAATTTCATCGGCTTTTTCCAGCAAATCCTGTATCGTCTTCAGCAACTCCGCCAACTCGGCATGGGCTTCCGCCAGACTGTTCAGATTATGGCCGACAAAATGACTGACCGGTACATGTAAAATCCGATAGGCCGCCTGGTTGGCGGTGCGAATATAGAAAGTCACATCGAAGCTGATCACGCCGGCCGTCAGATTGGCCAGGATGGTTTCCAGATAGGCTCGCTGACTTTCCACCTCCAGACTGGCCGACCGGGCCTCGTCCCTGGACTGGGATATGCGCCGCGTCATCAAGTTGAACGACTCCACCAAAAACCCCAGATCATCCTGGGCCATGACCGGCAACTGTTGCCGATAATGGCCTTCGGCGACCGCCTGAGTGCCTTTGACCAATTCCTTGACCGGTGCGACGATATTGCGAATGCTGATGAAGGCCAGCCAGATCGCCGCCAATAGACTCAACAACAAAACCAACGACAAAGCCAACGAGAAACTGGTTTTCAACGAATTACGCAAAAAAGTCATTTCCTGATAGCGGACAAAGGCAAACTCGATCGAATCGGCCAGATCGGCGATGCGCACCGGCACGGAAAACAAGGCCTGCAGAAACCGGGGTTCATCGTTGTCTATCGAAACGATAATCCGAATCAGCATGCCATCATCGCGCTCCGACTCGATCGCGAAGTATTGTTTGTTCTGCTTCAACTGCAACCAGACATTATCCTCCGGCAGGTTCGGTAGAATATCACTCGGATTGACACTGCTGGATGCAATCACCCGACCCTGTCCGGAAAAAACCGCCATTTCCACCGCTTCCGCCGCTTCCCGCCAGGGCCCGATTTCCAGCGCCGTCAGGGTGTTCGACTTATCGGCGAGACTGCTCGCGACCAGCCGCGTTTGTTTGATATGCCAGCGCATGCGCTGATCGAGCGATGCCTGACTGAGCTCCAGCGCATCATCCATGGCCCGATCGATCTCTACATTAAACCAGCTGTCTATGCCTTGATGCAGAAATTGCATCGAAAAATAAAACACGATCGCCGCCGGCGTCAGCGCCTGCAACACGAACAGCACCAACATCCGTGTGGTCAACCTGGAACCGGCTTCCTTCTTTTTCAACTGCCGCGCCAGCGAATACAGATTGATCACGATCAAGCAAAACAAAATGATCGAGCCCAGCGTATTGATCACCAATAGCCAGGAATACATTTCGCTCAGTTTTGACGATTCTTGGGTCGCCGAACTCATCAATTGCAGAGACAACAGAATGAGACCGAGCAAGACCAGGACGGAGGCGCTGGCCGGACGTTTTATTTTTGCAAATGCCATATAAACCAATCGCTGGACAAGTCCCATTGCGAGTCAAAATAAGATTCGGGACGTAGAGGAACCGGCAAAAACTCGCGGTCGAATTGAATTTTGATAGCCAGCCGATAGTCGTGTCCATCGCTGCGCCTCAGCCCCATCAAGGGCAGTCGAATCGAGCCCATATAAGCCAATGCCAGCTTTAACGAAGCAAACATTTCAACCCGATCGTCACTCAGGTTTTTAACCATATACTGATTCAACAAGGCCTGATGCTGGATGACAAAGGGAAGCTGTTGCTGATAAAGGGTTCTGTTCCACAACAAGCCTTCCCGCTGCACTTTGACCAACAACTTCCACGACAACGGCACGCCTTTATAGATCGCCGCTTTTGCCGTCGGACTGAGCACATAGACGATATGGGCATTCAGCTCATAGCCGTCGTCCACGTTGAGCACTTCAACGTTCTCGACTCTGGCGGCATAGTCATCGGCCCACAGCAACGCCGGCAGCAACGCCAGCAGCGCAACCCCTGCGGCTTTAGTGACGCTTGCCAAGCTTGGCATAGTAAAAACCGTCCATTTGCTCGCTGCCGGAGATGATCTGCCGACCAAACGGTCGCGCCTGGCCCCAGTCCGCGACTATTTTCAGTTCCGCTGCCTCATCATGCCGCGCCAGAAAAGACTCGATCTGCGCTTCATTTTCCCGTTTCAATACCGAACAGGTTGCATACAACAGCACCCCACCCGGTTTCAACAAGCTCCAGGCGGCATTGAGGATCTTCGCCTGCAGTCGCTGCAATTTGTCGATATCGGATTCGCGTCTGAGCCATTTGATGTCCGGATGCCGCCTGATTACGCCTAATGCCGAACAGGGCGCATCCAACAAAATACGATCGAAGCTACGCCCCTGCGCCCATTGCTCAGGTTGAGCGGCATCGGCAACGCACAGTTCCGCTCGCAATTGCAGGCGCTGAAGATTCTCTTCAACCTTGCTCAGCCGGTTCTGATCGATATCGACCGCCAACAACGTTTTCAGCGCCGGCTCCCGCTCCAGTATCGCCGCCGTCTTTCCGCCCGGCGCCGCGCACATATCCAGCACCGCCTGCCCGGCCTGCAGATCCAATAATTGAGCGGCGAGCTGGGCGGCGCCATCCTGCACCGAAACCCGACCGTCCGCAAATCCGGGCAAGCTGTCCACATTGACGGGGCGCTCCAATACGATCGTCGTCTCACAAAAATCGCCGGCTCGAACCTCTATCTGCTCCGCCGCCAGTTGACGCAGATAATCCTCCCGACTGCCTTGGCGCAGGTTTACCCTCAGCGCCATCGGCGCCGGCTGATTATTCGCCTGCAGCATGGCCTCCGCCTGCGCCGGCCAATCGCGCTGGAATTGCTCTATCATCCATTCAGGGTGGGAAAAACGCGCCTGCCGGTCGGCTTCGAGTCGATGCACAAGCGCCTCTTGATCGCGGATATATTGGCGCAGCACGCCATTGATCAATGATTTGGCCCAGGATTTCTTCTTCGCCGCCGCCACCGTCTCAGAAACGGCGGCATGCTGCTGGACCCGCATCGCATGCAGTTGATATATCCCCAGCAGCAGCAGCATATGGATATCCCGATCCTTGTTCCTGAGCGGCTTGCTTAACAGCTGTCGCAACATGAAATCGAGTCGGTAATAATCTCTACAGACCCCGTAGCAAATGGCTTGAACAAACGCCCTATCCTTGCCGTCCGGAACTTTGTCCAGCTGTGACTCCAAAGCCGCCGTTAAAGACTGACCGTCTTTGAATACCCGCAATAGAATCTGTGCGGCCAGATTGCGCAGATTCATTGTCCGAGTCTGACCCCGTCTACCGCATGCGCATTCATAAAGGCCTGCACATCCATCCGTTTACCGCCCGGCAATTGCACTTCCAGCAGCCTTAGCCAGCCATCGCCGGTCGCCACATCGACCTGCTTGTCATGGCAGCTGACCGTGCCCGCCGGCAATCCTGCTTCGCCGTCGATGACCTCGGCCTTCCAGATACGCAAGGCCTTGCCTTGGTATGAGGTCTGCGCCACCGGCCACGGATTCAGTCCTCGTACTTTCCTGTCCAGTTCAATGGCGCTCTGATTCCAGTCCAATTGCGCTTCGCTTTTCTGCAGTTTTTCCGCATAGGTAACGAGGTTCTCATCCTGTTTCTCGGCGACCACCGCTCCCTGCTCCAGTTGCACCAACACCTTTTGCAAGCCGATGGCGCCCAATGCGGCCAGGCGGTCATGCAAATCGCCGGAAGTATCCTGCGCGGTAATCTCGCAGACTTCTTTATGCAACATATCGCCGGCATCCAACTTCTTAACGACCTGCATGATAGTGATCCCGGTTTCCCGGTCGCCGGCCAGCAGCGCCCGATGAATCGGCGCGGCGCCTCTCCAGCGCGGCAACAGCGAGCCGTGTACATTGATGCAGCCCAGCTTAGGCGTCTCCAACACCGACTGAGGCAGAATGATGCCGTAGGCGACCACGACCATCAAATCGGCGTCGAATGAACGCAGCTGCAGCAAGTCCCGGTCTGTTTTCAAGGTTTCCGGCTGATGCACGGGAATGCCGGCAGCCTGAGCCAGTTGTTTGACCGGGCCGGGCTTCAGCTTGCGTCCCCGACCGGCCGGCCGGTCGGGTTGAGTATAGACGGCGCAGACCTGATGTTCCGAATCGATCAGCATCTGCAAGGTCGGGACCGCGAAATCCGGCGTCCCGGCAAAAATTATTTTCATATCATTCCTTGTTATTAGCGCTGCAGTCGATGAATCTTTTCCAACTTAGACTGAATCCGCTTTCTTTTCAGCGCCGACAAGTAGTCGACGAACAATTTACCTTCCAAATGATCCATTTCATGCTGTATGCACACCGCCAGCAAATCTCTCGCCTCCATTTCATAACTTTCTCCGTGCTTGTTCAAAGCCTTGACCTTGATGTGTTCGGCGCGCTTAACCTTTTCATAGAAGCCCGGCACCGAAAGACAGCCCTCCTCCGACTCCTCGACACCGTCTTTTTCGATAATCTCGGGATTGATCAAATACAGCGGATCGTGCTTTTCCTCACTGACATCGATGACGATGACGCGCTTATGAACATTGACCTGAGTGGCCGCTAAGCCTACGCCTTTAGCCTGATACATGGTCTCCAACATGTCATCGACCAGCGTTCTGATGCCGTCATCAACCGTTTCGACCGGCTGCGCCTTCGTTCTCAATCTTTTATCGGGAAATTCCAGAATATTCAGAATAGTCACCCAACACTCCACTTAAATAATATTTCAATACTAGAATTCTATCCGAATTCATCTAAACTTTGAATTCAGACAGAACCTTATAAATAAAGTTTCAGGATTAAAATATGGCTTTTCGTGCAATCTTCGGGGCATTTATCCCATTGTTTTTCAGCGCCGCAATCATGGCCGACACACTGAAAATCAACCCGGCCCACCCGGAACAATACATCGTAGTCAAAGGCGATACCTTGTGGGATATTTCCGGTAAGTTCCTACAGCATCCCTGGCAATGGCCGCAATTATGGAAAAAAAATCCTCATATTGAAAACCCGCATCTGATCTATCCCGGCGATCGACTGAGTTTTTCTTATGTCGACGGCGAACCTCGTTTAACCCTGTCCAAAACTGTCAAGCTCAGCCCGACCATCCGCGAGTCTTCGCTAGAGGAAGCCGTTAAATTAATTCCGACCGACGCCATCAGCCAATTTCTGGCCTCGCCCAAAGTGGTCAACGAAAAAGACCTGGCCAACTCCCCCTATGTCATCGACTTTGCCGGCGAACATCTGGTCGCCGGGGCCGGCGACCGAATCTATGTCCGCGCCATCACCGATCCGGAAAGCCTCAGTTATACCGTTTACCGTCAAGGCGAAGCCTACATCAGACCGGGCACCGATGAAATCCTCGGCTACGAGGCTAACTATATCGCCGACACCACATTGCAAACGACTGGCGACCCCGCTACACTGTTGATCAATAAATCCGACAGTGAAATCCGTATCGGCGACCGCCTGATGGTCAGCGCCGCCGGCGAACTGGCGCTGAATTACTTCCCCCATCCGCCGAAAGATGAAATCAGCGGCAGCATCATCAGCGTGCTTAACGGCGTGTCCCAAATCGGTCAACATAACATCATCGTGATCGACCGGGGCTCCGCCGACGGCGTAGAGACCGGTCATGTGTTCGACATCTATCAGCGCGGACGCATCGTCAACGACAACTATCAAATCCCCGGTGAAACCGTCACCGTGCAATTGCCCGACGAAATTGCCGGCGTGTTGATGGTTTTCCGACCCTTTGAAAAAGTCAGCTACGCCTTAGTCATGGAAGCCACCGCGGCCATTCATGTGTTGGATAAAGTTAAAACGCCTTGATTAACGGACGGCTTAGAATGGCGCGCGTTAACCGGGCGCCATCTATCAACTATTTTGTTTTTCAACGCCGTTGAACACACCTCCAGAGCCCCAAGCCCGACACCTCAAATACTGGCTAGCCATGTTGCGCACGCCAGGCATGGGTAGCCAAACCATTCGTCACGTTCTCGAACATCTTGAACCTGCTCGGCTGTTTAGCGCACCACGCACAGAACTGAACGAACTGGGTTTGACTAACGCCACCATCGACGCCCTAAAACAGCCCGACTGGTCCCGCATAGAACATGACCTTGCCTGGCTGGACAACCCCAACCACCATGCCTTGACGCTGCTCGATGAACGCTACCCCAGGCAATTGCTGGAAATCGTCGGACCGCCGCCCGTCCTGTTTGTACGCGGCAATATCGACCTGCTGCATCAGCCGCAAATCGCCATCGTCGGCAGTCGCAATCCGTCCGCGCAAGGCCGGCAAACGGCAATGGATTTTGCCGAAACGCTGGCTCGCTTCGGCTTCACGATTACCAGCGGCCTGGCGCTCGGCATCGACGCGGCCAGCCACCAGGGCGCCCTGAAGGCGACGGGGCACACCATCGCGGTCGCCGGCACCGGCCTGGACAGGGTCTACCCGGCCCGGCATAAAGAACTGGCCAGTGAAATCAGCAAACGGGGTGCGCTGATCTCGGAATTCCCTCCCGGCACCTCCGCCCAAGCCAACCATTTTCCCCGTCGCAACCGCATCATCAGCGGTCTGTGCATCGGTTTGCTGGTTGTCGAAGCCGCCCGGCAGAGCGGTTCGCTGATCTCCGCCCGCCTGGCGCTGGAACAAAACCGCGAGGTTTTCGCCATTCCCGGTTCGATTCATAATCCGCTGGCGCGCGGCTGCAATGCCTTGATCAGAGAAGGGGCAAAATTGGTCGAAACGACCGACGATATTCTTGAGGAGTTAGGTGAATACAATCAACGACATGAAGTGAACGTTCCGGAAAAAAAACAATCAGAGCTTGACCTGGAACAGCAAAATCTATTGAAATTGGTCCAATTCAGCCCCACTTCCATCGATGATCTGGTTCAACAAAGCGGACTTTCCGTTGAAATCATATCATCCATGTTGTTGGTGCTAGAACTACAAGGCTATATCGCCTCGGCAGCAGGCGGCAGCTACATTCGAATTAAATAAACAGCCATAATGAAAGAAGATATTTTTGATGTATTGATCTATTTGTTTGAAAACTATCTCGACAATGAGATCGAGATGTTCGGCGACGCCGATGCGATCGCCACGGAATTGATCGATGCAGGCTTTGAACAACCCGAAGTCAGCAAGGCCTTTGACTGGCTGGAATCGCTGACCGAAGAAAGCACCATTACGCCGGCCGTATCATCGGCTTTCCGGATCTTCAGCGACCAGGAGAAAGCGGCGCTGGACCTTGAGTGCAGAAATTTCTTAATGTTTTTGGAGCACAGTCAAATCTTAACTCCCATCAGTCGTGAAATCGTCATCGATCGGGCCATGGCGCTGAAAAACGAAAACATCAACTTGGACAAATTGAAATGGCTGGTGTTAATGATTCTGCTCAGCCAGCCAGACGATGTCGTCGCTTTTTCCAGAATGGAAGATATCGTCTACGGCCTGATCCCCGCATCATTGCACTAATTCCCTCTCCTTTTTTCACCGGTCATGAGTAAAAACTTAGTTATTGTAGAATCTCCCGCAAAATGTAAAACCATTGAGAAATACCTGGGCAAAGACTACCAGGTATTGGCGTCTTACGGTCATGTCAGGGACCTGGTGCCCAAGGAGGGCGCGGTCGATCCTAACAATAACTTTGCCATGAAATACCAGGTCATCGAACGCAACCTGCGCCATTTACAGGAAATCGGCAAAGCCATGAAGAAGGCCGATACCTTGTACCTGGCGACCGACCCGGATAGAGAAGGAGAGGCAATTTCCTGGCATGTGTTTGAACATTTGAAGGAAAAAAAGCTGCTGAAAGACAAAGAGGTCAAACGCGTGGTCTTTCATGAAATCACCAAGAAAGCGGTGACCGAAGCCATCGAGCATCCCACCGAGCTGTCCACGACGATGGTTAACGCCCAACAGGCTCGCCGAGCGCTGGATTATCTGGTCGGTTTTAATCTATCACCGTTACTTTGGAAAAAAATCCGCCGCGGCTTGTCGGCCGGCCGTGTACAGAGCCCGGCTCTACGCATGATCGTGGAGCGAGAACAGGAAATCGAAGCCTTTAAAAGCCGCGAATACTGGACTCACACCGCCGATGTCAGAGCCGAGGGCCAACCCTTCAAGGCCAAGCTGACTCATTTCGACGGCGTCAAACTCGATCAATTCAGCATCACCGACGAGGCGCGTGCGACCGCTGTCAAGCAAACTCTGCTCGACGCCGCCGACGGCAAATTGATTGTCGCCAAGCTGGAAAAAAAACAACGTCGCCGCAACCCTGCCGCGCCCTTCATCACCTCGACGCTGCAGCAGGAGGCGGCCAGGAAACTGGGCTTCACCACCAAGCGCACGATGATGGTGGCGCAACAACTCTACGAAGGCATCGACCTGGGCGGAGAAACGGCCGGCTTGATCACCTATATGCGTACCGACTCGGTCAATCTCGCGGAAGAGGCGATTAGCGAAATTCGCGAATTGATCGCGGAAAAATATGGCGCCGAAAACGTGCCTAAAGATCCCCGTTCCTTTAAGACCAAATCCAAAAATGCGCAAGAGGCGCACGAGGCCATCCGTCCCACCTCTGCCAGACGCCTGCCGGAACAGGTAAAAAACAGGCTGAGCGCCGAACAATTCAAGCTCTATGATTTGATCTGGAAACGCACCGTCGCCTGCCAGATGATACACGCGACCTTGAACCTGGTCGCCGTCGACTTAAACTGCGGCAGCGACAAGAACGTTTTTCGCGCCACCGGCTCCACGATCGCCAAACCGGGCTTCATGGCGGTGTATCTGGAGGGCCTGGACGACAACAAGGAAAGCGACGACAAGGAAAGCTTCCTGCCGCCGATGGAAGAAGGCCGTCCGGTCGATTTGAACGACATCGTCGCGGCCCAGCACTTTACCGAGCCGCCGCCGCGCTATAGCGAGGCCAGCCTGGTCAAGGCGCTGGAAGAACACGGCATCGGCCGCCCATCGACCTATGCGACGATCATTTCTACGCTGCAAAACCGGGAATATGTCATCTTGGAAAGCAAGCGTTTTTATCCGACCGACGTGGGTCGTATCGTCAATAAGTTCCTGACCGAACACTTTACCAAATACGTCGATTACAGCTTCACCGCGAACCTCGAAGATGACCTAGACGCCGTCGCTCGCGGTGAAAAAGACTGGATTCCGTTGATGAACGACTTCTGGCAGCCATTTATTAAATTGATTACCGAAAAAGAACAAAGCGTCCAGCGCAAAGACGTCACTCAGGAACAGATCGACGAAAAATGTCCGGAATGCGGTAGTCCGTTATCGATACGATTGGGTCGCAACGGCCGCTTCATCGGCTGCACCAACTATCCGGAATGTTCCTATACCCGCAATCTGAATGACGACGGCAGCCAATCCGCCGAGCCGGAAGTCGTCGAAGGCCGCACTTGTCCGAAGTGCGACTCAGCCTTGGTCATCAAAACCGGGCGCTATGGCAAGTTTATCGGTTGTAGCAATTACCCGAACTGCAAGCACATCGAGCCATTGGAAAAACCGCTCGATACCGGCGTCGAATGTCCGCAATGCCACAAGGGCGCGATACTGAAGCGTAAATCACGCTACGGCAAAATCTTCTATTCCTGTTCGGAATATCCCAAATGCAATTATGCCTTGTGGAACCCTCCGGTCAAGGAAAGCTGTCCGGAATGCGATTGGCCGATACTGACCCTGAAAACCACCAAACGTCGCGGCCCCGAAAAGGTTTGCCCGCAGAAGGAATGTAAATACGCGACGCCTTATGAAGGCGATCCTGAAGACGTCAACGGCCCGAAGGAAAAACAATCGGCTTAAATCCCAAGGCGGAACCTCATTCCGCCTTGATGACTTTTCCTCAGACGCTTAATCCGATATATCCTTAGATCGACGGCTGACGCTGCGCTTATCCACCCTGACTACGTTGCATCCCAGGGATAGAGATCAATACCTTTTAGCACAGGGCTGTCGATGCAAACAGTCGCAGACAAGCCTTCATCTAAGGCAATCGCAGCAAGTCGCCATTGTCCGGCATCGCCGTATTGCATCGGAATTTCCACCAGTCTGAGCGGCGCTGCTCTAGCCACGACGACCTTATTCAGTCCCAAGCCGATTCCCCGGCCGGTCGCCTTGACAAAGGCCTCCTTCGCGGTCCAATAGCGATAAAAAGCGATCGTTTGTTGTTCCTGGGGCAAAGCTTTCCAATCGCGCAACTCCGAGGCGGCGAAACACTTACGCGCGAGACCTTCCATCCCGGACCGTGGCCTGACCGTTTCGACATCGACACCGAGCCGGCTGCCTGCCGTGACCGCCAGCAACAACTGATCTCCGGAATGAGACAGGTTGAAACTCAATTCGGGATAATCGGGCAAATATGGTTTGCCATGCTCGCTCCTGGCAATCGCAAGCGCTTCCGGAAGCTGGCCGACATAATCGGCCAGCTTCAAACGCAGGCGGGCGCGCGTTTCTAGATAGCGGTCGCGAACCGAAGGTCTATGCATCGAATCGGCGACGCGCCGTTCTTGTTGATCCAACAACGCATAATAAGCCTCATCGTCACGTTCGCTCAAAGATAAGACGCCATGCCATAGCTCGATATATCCCTGTTGCAACATCGTCCGTCGACTTAACGAATTAACGCCAAGCCCTCGCCCCTGGGATCGCTGGCCGCCGACAACTCGCCCGTTTGTTTATGCTGTTGCACCGCCTGCATATTGCCGTAGCGGTAGCGCACCTCTTTCAGTTGATGTCCCAGCGCCGATAAACCGCTGGTTTCATCGTCGGTCAACCCACCCTTCTCGTATTGAATGACATCCGGGAGATACTGGTGATGAAATCGTGGCACATTGACCCAGGAATCGGGGCCGCGGCCCTCGGCGAAATCAAGCACCGCCAGCAACACCATCGAAATGATTCGGCTGCCGCCCGGTGTTCCCAACACGGCGACCCGCTGATCATCTTCGAGAAAGGTCGGCGACATACTGGACAACATACGCTTGCCGGGCTCGATGGCATTGGCGACGCCGCCCACCAAGCCGTAGCCATTCATCGAGCCGGCCTTGCTGACGAAGTCATCCATTTCATCGTTCAGCAAAACGCCGGTGCCTTCGGCCATCACCGCTGCGCCAAACGGAAAGTTAATGCTCAAGGTCGCCGCCACCCGATTGCCTTCGCTATCGATGATGGAGAAATGCGTGGTATGCCTGCCGCCCGGATTTGCCGTCATTTCGCCGGCCAGCCAGGCGCTGGGCATGGCCCTGTCCTGGCGGATCGAACGCCGCAAACCGGCGGCGTAGTCTTGGCTCAACAGCCGCTCGACAGGAATCTCGACAAAGTCGGCATCGCCCAGATACATGGCGCGGTCGTGATAGGCCCGGCGCATCGCTTCTGCGATCAGGTGTTTGCGGCCGATTTCGTCCAACCCGGACAGCGGATAAGCCGACAAAATATTCAAGGCCTGCAGCATGACGATCCCTCCCGATGAAGGCGGCGCCGCGCTGGTGATGCTGACCCCATGATATTGGCCGCGCAGCGGTTGTCTTTCGATCACCCGATATTGCTCCAGGTCCTGTTGGCGCCAAATGCCGCCGCCTTGACGCACGGTCGACAGCAGTTTTTCCGCCACCTCACCGCCGTAGAACCCTTCACGCCCGTTTTCGGCCAGCCTCATCAGAGTCTTGGCCAGATCCGGTTGACGCAGTATGCTGCCGAGCGCGGGTATTTTTCCGTCCGGCAACAATACGCTGGCGGCCTCGGCATCTTTACTTAACTCGTTAAACCTGAATGCCAGCAATTTCCGGTGCCGCTCGCCGATTGAGAATCCTAACTGGGCATAGCGTATCGCCGGCTGCAACAGCTGCCGCAAGGGCAATGAGCCATAGTTTTCCGCCAAATGCACCAGCGCGGCCGGCATGCCTGGTATGCCGGCCGCTAATACGCCGTTTCTGGACAAGCCGGCAATTACCTCGCCCTGCTCATCCAGGTACATATTCTTATCGGCCGCCGATGGGGCTTTTTCCCGACCATCGATCATCGTCTCGAATCCGTCCCGCTCCCGATGCAGCAACCAGAACCCGCCTCCGCCGAGGCCGGAGCCGGCCGGCTCGACGACAGCCAGCGCCGCGCTGACCGCAACCGCCGCATCAAAGGCGTTGCCGCCTTGGCCGAGGATTTCGAAACCGGCCAGCGTCGCCAGCGGATGCGCACTAGCGATCGCCGCCTTATCGTCAGACGCCCAGGCAGGCGTTAAGCTGAAAATCAATATAATCGAACTAACGCCGATCAAGCGCCGTATCTGTGCCGTCATGTCATGAGCCTTGTCATTCATAAATTGGAACAATCTTCACCGATAAAGCGACGCAATTCAACTAACAGCTAATCAGGTTCGCCAATTGCCGTGTTTATGTTTAAATAGCTTCTCGACGAAAGATTCCATGTTTTATCACTAACAACGGTTTAATCCGACGTCGAATTCGTGGATAACGGACAGTACCGCAAATAACGAAGGGAATAAATCCAACCGAGGGAGATCGACGATGAAAATTGATTTCTTATTGTCCCGCCAAGCTTTACTTCCGCTACGGTTCGCCTTACCGCCAATCTTCGCGATTGTAGCCGGTAAATTTTTGTTCGAATTGCTGGCCTTCGATTTCCCTAATCTAGGTACGCGCGTGGCCGGCTATTTCCTCATGCAGCACGATCAACTCCCCCCATCGGCTGCCTTACTTGAAACAAAAGCCCGCCTGCTCTGGTTGACCAGCGTATTGCTTTATCTCTGCCTCAGCATCGGTTTTGTTGTCTTTCTGTCGAACACTCTGAAAAAAACGGCAGCCGGAAAGCCATGGCCGCCCATTACGATAGTGGTGCTATTATCTTGTGTGGAATTCTTTTATATATTGCATACCGATTCGACTCATAGTCCGATCAAGACACTGTTCCATTTCACGTTCGACGCCTTGGCCGCATCGTCACTATTGAGTTCGACATATCTATTATTTATTCAATATGCGTTGGGGGTGATTAACTTTCTCTCGATCATCATCGCTCCGTTGGCCATCGTCACCAGTTGTTGTTTTCTTTGCCAGCCGGCATCACAGATCGATCAGCTCGGTATCCGATTTGAATGGTTGAAGAAACTAACCGAATTCGCATCGGCGGTCATGATCATCGGTATCATTCACATGCAGTTATGGTTGAGCTGGCCATTGAACCTGATTCCGTCTCATAACGACATCAAGCCGCTGAAGGAAATCATCATGGCGGTGATCCAATATTGGGGCATCTCCTATACCCTGACGATAGCCGCTTTATATATCCCCAGTTCGGCTTATCTGCGCAACCGGGCGCTAGCCATCCATGATCAGTTGACCGTAGCGGACAAGCCTAAGGCACTGCCCTCGTGGCTGATCGACACCCAAGGCGTGCAATCCATCGCTGAAAAAATACCCCAGCTTGCCTCGATCCTAGCGCCCATGGTGGTCGGCAGTATCAGTCCATCCATGACCGAATTGTTTACCTTTTAACCTTCTCCAGCCCCACCGATCTTGGCATAACTGGAGTCTGAGTAAAATTAAATCTTTCGTCTTTCGTCTTTCGTCTTTCGTCTTTCGTCTTTCGTCTTTCGTCTTTCGTCTTTCGTCTTTCGTCTTTCGTCTTTCGTCTTTCGTCTTTCGTCTTTCGTCTTTCGTCTTTCGTCTTTCGTCTTTCGTCTTTCGTCTGAAATGTTATGATTAAACCATACTCTACGATCACCGAATAACAAAATGCCCGATAACTCCTATACGCTCGGCTTCATCGGCATCGGCCTGATGGGCCGACCGATGACGTTGCGACTGTTGCAAGCTGGCTTCAAGGTCAATGTCTGGAATCGTAGCGCCGACAAACTCCGCGCCGTAACCGATGCCGGCGCGAACGCCTGTCATGCGATCGCCGAATTGGTCAAGAATTCCGATATCATCTTGTTATGTTTGGCCGATAGCGCCGTCGTCGCTTCGATCATAGAAAACGAAATCTTGCCCAATGGCGCGGCCGGCAAATTGTTGATTGATCTGTCCAGTATCGACCCTGAAGTAACCCGGCAGCTCGCCGGTAAATTAAAGACAATTTGCGGTATGCGCTGGGTCGATGCGCCGCTATCGGGCGGCACCGCCGGCGCCGAACACGGCACATTGGCGATCATGGCTGGCGGCGAGGCAGAAGACATAGCCATTGCCCGAGACATATTACGGCCTTTGTATCAACGATTGACGCACATGGGGCCGGTCGGCAGCGGGCAAACCACGAAAATCTGCAATCAGATGATCGTCAGTTGCAACGTGCTGGTGATCGCAGAAATGATGGCGTTGGCGAAACAAGCCGGAGTCGATGCGGAGAAAATTCCCCAGGCGCTGGCCGGCGGCTTCGCCGATTCCAAACCGCTACAAATCGTCGGCCCTGAAATGGCGACCGAAACTTTCGAACCAGTCAAATGGCGGGTCAAGACGCTATTGAAAGACTTGAACATGGCGGTCGGTTTGGCGCAGCAACAAGGCGATGCGATACCGATGTCGGGTCTGGCCGCCCAACTAATGCAGCTGCATGGCCAACACGGTTTCCTGGAACAAGACCCTGCCACATTAATCAAGCTCTACCAGAAAAACTGATGTTGCGATTCACCGCCAATCTAAGCCTGTTGTTCACCGAAGTCCCGTTATTGGAACGTTTTCAAGCCGCCGCCGAGGCGGGTTTCAAGGCGGTCGAGATTCAGTTCCCCTATGAGCTGAATATCGATCAGATTCAACAGCAATTGCAGCGCCATCACTTGAAATTGGTTTTGTTCAATGTCGACGCCGACACCTTATTGCAAGGCGGCGAAGGCTTGGCGGGCGTACCGGAAAAACAAGCCCAATTCCGCGAGGCCGTCGGACAGGCATTGGAATATGCCCGGCTATTAAACCCAGAAGTGATTAACGTGCTGCCGGGACGCTGTATAAACAACGAACGTTTACCCGAATATTTAACTACCTTTAAAGACAACCTTCGCCATGCCGCCAACGCTTTCGAACGTATCGGCGTCAAAACTGTATTCGAAGCCGTCAACACCGTGGATATGCCCGGTTTCATGATACACAGCGGTCAGCAAATGCTCGACATCCTAACCGAATTAAAGCATCCGAATCTGGCAATGCAATATGACCTCTATCATATGCACAGAATGGGCGAAGACTGCGACGAATTCCTGTGCGAACATCTCGCTCAGATCGGCCACATCCAGTTTGCCGATTGTCCGGGGCGCGGTGAACCCTGTACAGGGCAAACTGACTTCGACCGCCTCTTCGACATCATCGCCCAATCAGATTATCGCGGCTGGACCGGCGCCGAATACAAACCTTCCGGCACAACCGAAGACAGCCTAGACTGGCTTAGGCGTTACCGCCTAAGCGCGTTATAATCATCGCATCATCATCGCAAAACCACACAGTGAAATGAGCCATATCGAATATACCCTGCATCACGCCAGTCTTATCGTTTCCGACACCCAGCAATCTTTGCATTTCTATGCCAATGTCCTGGGCATGCAGCAGGTTCCGCGCCCCAATCTGCCCTTTCCCGGCGCCTGGTTGAAAATCGGTGCGCAACAACAAATCCACTTGTTGGAACTGGACAACCCGGACCCGACCACCGGCCGCCCCAAACACGGCGGACGCGACCGCCATGTAGCCTTGACGGTGAAGGATATCGCTCCGGTCAAAGACTCGCTGGAAAAAGCCAACATCGCATACACGTTGAGTATTTCCGGCAGACAGGCCTTGTTCTGCCGAGACCCTGACGGCAACGCCATCGAAATCATCGCCGAAGCGGAGCTAGCCAACATGCCTGCCGCATAGTTTCGGCCGAATATCCGCCCTGCGCGGCAATAACAGTCATGGCGCGTGCAAGCAGCCTCCCGCCATGACACGCAGGGCTACCTCATTAAATGAATGAGTGGCAAAACAGAAAATTAACAACAAAGGCATCGCAACCGTAGGGTGGATTCGCCGCCTGGGGATACGCACAACGGCCAATTTTGCCCTGGTGGCGGTTTTTGGCGGCTTGCTTCGCGAAGCCGCCCTACGATTCGAATAGGGTGTGCTGACGATAGGAAGCGCACCGGTTTTTGATGCGCTTCACGCAGTTCAGTACATCCACAAAGGTAAAGTGACGTAGGAGCGTCGCCCTTGGCAGTAGTCCGCATGTCGCTATGCGAAATGCGGGTCAACGAGGTCCTGAACAGTTCAACCGTGACTAGAGTAAGTTAAACGCTTGGGGCGGGTTATTTAACCCGCCCCGCCCAGTGGGATGACGCGATATTAGCCAATGTGTTGGTTCAGGTATCTTTTAATGAGGGAGCCCTACCCCATGACTGTTATTGTCTTGACAAATGAGCGTCCGATAATGTAACTATTCAGCTTAATACTGAGAAAATATTTTATACTAAATAGTCACCCGATAATAAGCTATACTCAAATTCTAGCGAAAATGGCGAACAATGCGCATGAGCGCTGACGACTCCGTCGGCGCATATCCGCCCATTATGTTAGTGACTAGCTCCGGCAACTGACTTTACAAGCTTGACAAACAGATTAAACCAGCAGCTTAATCTTTGATGGGACCGTAGCAATAGGTAAATGAAACGAATGCTCCACATTCTTAGTCCAGATTGAGGTAATATGATTAATGTATTGATAGCCGACGACCACGCGCTGGTCAGAGAAGGATTGAAACAAATTCTCAGCACCATCCCCGATATCAACGTGTTTCGCGAGGCCGCTAACGGCGATGAAGCGATGAAAATGATCCGGGAAAACAGCTGGGATATTCTGCTGTTGGATATTTCGATGCCGGGGAAAAATGTATTAGAGCTTATCAAGCTGGCCAAGAATCAGGCCCCCCACTTGCCTATCTTAGTTCTGAGCATGTATTCGGAAGATCAGTACGCGATCAGAATGTTGCGCGCCGGCGCCGACGGCTATCTTTGCAAGGAAAGCGCTCCCGAACAATTAGTAACCGCAATCCGCAAACTGACCCAAGGCGGCAAATATATCAGTCCCGCCTTATCGGAAAAACTGGTCATCGAATTGCAACCACAATCCGCGATCAGCCATCATAATTTATTGACCGACCGCGAATTCCAGGTTTTTTGCGCCATTGCCTGCGGTCAGGGTATTACCGAAACCGCTGATAAAATGGCGCTCAGCCCGAAAACGGTCAGCACCTATCGAGCGCGAATATTAAAAAAAATGCAGATGAAAAATAACGCCGACCTCATCCGTTACGCCATCGCCAATCAGTTGATTTGATCGAATGCGGCCCTCTCTGGCGCAATAATAGAGCGCAAAGATGAAACGAACAAGTGCGTTTGGACGGTTTTATCCTACAGCAAAATAGTGAATCATCCGACGGCAGCTAACGCATTGCACTGATTTCATTCTCTCGGTATTCGATCATACTTAAGCCGTATATTTAAGGAGAAGGACATGCAAAATACGTTAAGGCTAAGATTGCTGAAAAATGCCGTTCTGCCGGAGATTCATCAAATCCTGCTGACGCCGTCGGCTGATGAAGCCAGTAAATTACAGCAAATCTGCGATAAGCTAGCGCACTCGCTTTCCCGCGAGCTCGTCTGGGGAGGCCTGCTAACACAGTCTAACCAATTGCAACTGACCAGCGTCAGCGGTAAATATAAAAAAAACATTCAAGGCATCAAGCTGCAATTCGCAAAAAACGATGCGGATCCGATTGCACATTGTATTAATCGGCAACAACCCGTCTATCTTAACGATGGACTGAAAGAAATTTGTGAGCGCTCTTTTTCCCATTTGCCAGAGGCTATACAGTCTTTACCGTTAAAACTTTACCCTTTATCGACAGATCAACAATGCGTGGGGATTCTCGCCCTGGAAAACCCAATCCTGGAATATGACTCGGCAGCCGATTTAGTGCAACTCATCTCCCATCATGCCGGCTTCGCATTGGGGGCCCTACACAGCTTTTTATCTCATCAACCGCCACCGCAAGAGCTGAAATTGGCCGCAGCGGTCTTCAATCATTCTCTGGAAGGCATTATTATTACCGATACTGACGGCGCGATTCTGGCGGCTAATGACGCCGTAAGCCGAATCACCGGTTATTCGAAAGCAGAATTAGTGGGAAAGAATCCGCGCGCCTTCAAATCCGACCGCCACGACGAGGAATTCTATCGAGACTTGTGGCGTCAAATCACGACCAAGAACGAGTGGAAAGGCGAAATTTGGAATCAACGTAAAAACGGCGAAGTTTATCCGGAATGGTTGAGTATTTCGGCGGTCAGAGACAGCCAAGGCAAGGTGCAAAACTACATCGGCATCTTCATCGATATCAGCAAACAAAAGGCGGCGGAAAAGCAACTGCTCCATCAAGCCTATCATGACAAATTAACCGACCTGCCGAACCGAGAACTGTTCCTAGACCGCCTGAATATGGCGATCTTGCAGGCCAAACGCAATTTGCAGGAAGTCGCAGTTTTTTTCATCGATTTGGATCATTTCAAATACATCAACGATACTTTTGGTCATACCCAGGGCGACCTGGTCTTACAAAAAATCGCGTTGAAAATGCAGTCCTGTCTCCGTCAAAACGACACGCTGGCGCGCATAGGCGGCGATGAATTCACCATCATCCTACAGGATTTCGACAACCATAGCGATGTCCGTCAGGCGGCCGACCGCATTCTCCGCTGTATCGAGGAGCCGGTCTGTTTTGAAAACCACGAAGTGTATCTGTCCGCCAGCATAGGGGCCAGTTTTTATCCCGAGGACGGCGATAACGCCACCGATCTGATGAAACATGCCGATACCGCGATGTATTCCGCCAAACATAATGGCCGCAAGCAATTGAATTTTTTTCAATCGGGCATGGACGGATACGCCAGCCAGCGTATCGAAATGGAAAATTTATTGAGAAATGCCGTGGAAAACGGCGAATTTGAACTTCATTACCAGCCTCAGTTCGACCTACATAGCGGTCAGCTGATCGGCAGCGAAGCCTTGCTGCGTTGGCGGCGTCCCGGCATTGGCTTGGTGTCACCCCTTCAGTTCATTCCGCTGGCCGAGGAGACCGGCATGATCATGCCTATCGGCGAATGGGTCCTGAACGAGATCTGCACTCAATCCCGCGCCTGGCTGAAAAAAGGCTTGAAGCCATTGCGTATTGCCGCCAATCTCTCGGCTCGGCAATTTTCCTGCACCAATTTAAACCATAACATTAGCACTGTCTTGAATGAATTCAATCTTGAACCCGAACACTTAGAATTAGAATTAACAGAAAGCGCCGCAATGCAGCATGTGGAGACTTCATTGAAAACAATGCATGCGTTAAAGCAAACCGGCGTCAACATGTCGATAGACGATTTTGGCACCGGCTATTCCTCGCTGAATTATCTAAAACAGTTCCCCATCGATCGTTTGAAAATCGACCAATCCTTTATCGCCGACATAGACCGGACCCCTAACGATGCCGCGCTCGTCGCCGCGATCATATCAATGGCCCGCTGTATGGACTTGAAAGTCATCGCCGAAGGCGTCGAAACCGATGAACAACTCAGTTTCTTGCGCATGCATGGTTGCAATGAGGTGCAAGGCTATTTGATGGGAAGGCCGCTTCCCGCCGAACAATTCGGTGAGTATCTGGCGCAAGTCTGAGTCGATTGGGGATTCTAGGGATAACGCCGAATAAATCCATCCCTGGATTTCTCAGCGCTTGCCGATGGCGTAGTACTGAAAGTGCCGGGATCTCCGCCATGATG
This sequence comes from Methylomarinum sp. Ch1-1, assembly GCF_030717995.2. Taxonomy (NCBI): domain Bacteria; kingdom Pseudomonadati; phylum Pseudomonadota; class Gammaproteobacteria; order Methylococcales; family Methylococcaceae; genus Methylomarinum; species Methylomarinum roseum. The sequence continues at coordinate 238,954 of NZ_CP157743.1, forward strand.
AGCGAAGCTCCCGGCGGCTTCCGATCACTGTACGGCGAATTGCAACGTAGTCAGCACCGTCGCCTTGTCGGCCGACTCGTGATACATCTTCTTGAAGTCGTTGACCTCCGCCGAGCTATCTTCGAACAAGTCGCGGGCAAAACCGTAGGCCAGGGTTTGATAAACCAGCTCGGCTTTGACGGTATAACTGCCCGCCGGCAAATCGGCGATGCGATAACTGATGCGATCGCTGCCGCCGATAAAGTCGGCATCGTCGAAGGCCGCGCCAGCCACCGCGACATCATCCGGCGCCGTCGCCTTGTCGAAGCCGTTCGGCAACAGGCGGTTGTCTTTCAAATAGCTCATGCCACGCAACAAGGTGTAGGTGACCTCGTTGTTGTTGTCGCCCATGATCGCCTCATAGACCTGCACCTGATCCGGAGACGTGATCAGATTGTAATGCGGCTCGAAGGCCGCCGCATCGACATCGGCATCGACGCCTTGCACGCTGCCGTCGGCATTGACCTTGCCGGATTCGAACACGACATTGTTCTGCGCATCGGTCACGGTGACATGCACGATCGCGCGACGCGACGGGTAGGCGCTGGGCAGTTTGTGTCCGGTCTGGCTGTTGATCTGCAGCGTGAAATCCAATTGACCGGCATTCAACGCCTGACTGACCAGCTCGATATTCGCAGAGCTTTGCAGCATCACTTCGGTCGCCGCCAGGATGTCGATGAAGTTGTTCGACGTCACGCCCAGTTGCTGCTTGTTGTCGTTCAATATATTCAGCATCAGTTTGTTGGCGCCGACAAACTCGTGAATCGCGAAGTTGTCGCGTCCGGACAGCCACATCGGACGGTTGGAAATCGGCACGCCGTTGGCGCGCGCCATATGGCATTGCTGACAGCTTTGCGTGCCGGCGTAATCGCTATGCAGCCACTCCGAATACGGCATTTGTTCAGGAAATTCCGATTCCGGCGTCGTGCTCAAGACATTACCCGCCTCATCGACATAAGGTGTTTTCAGGTTATGACAGGTCGAACACAACTCCGATTCCTGGGTATGGATGCTGTACATCGGCGTGTAACCGGTATTCATGATCATTGGATTCGGAAACAAATTATCATAAGGTCCGTAGATTTCCTTGTTGTTGCCGATTTCATAATGGCCGGTGAAGCCGTCCAGCGTGCCCAGGGTCGGCGCATCCTGAATTTGGTGACATAAGGTGCAGCCGACGCCGTTCATCGCCTCGTCATGACGCGGATGGTTGGCGTCCAGGAAACCGCTGTCCAACACGACGATCGTTTCGTTGTTGCTTTTCGCTTCGAAATTAGCCATCGACGCATGGCAACGGGTACATTTGTCATTGATGACATCGGCCAATTGCGGATTGCGGTTCAGTTCGGTGCGCACCTTGGCCTTCCAAAACGGATCGCGCGCGGAATTGGCCATCATCGTCGCCGACCAATCGGTTTCGATCGACACATCCTGGCCTTGATTGTCGCTCAGCCCGTTATGACACATCGTGCAGTTATCGGAGCCGGCAAAATGCTCACTGGTGAAACTGGCGTTACCGGGCGATTGTGGCGCTAATTGAAAGGTCAGCGCCGAATCGGCTTGCGTCGTGACGCTGAAGGTGTCGCTGACGCCGCCGACTATCAGCGTGGCATCAGCCGTGGTTTGATAATCGGTTGACGACTGAAGTCTGACCTTGACTTGATCACCGTTGACGACGCTGCCGCCGACTGTGGTATAGGCGGCGCCGTTGACCGCATATTCTCCGCCGCTGATGCCGATCGCCGTCGCACTATTGATGCCACTGATCGTGATCATATTAGACTCGATCAGCGAATTCAATGCGACATCGGCTTGGTCGATGAAGCTGAAGGCGTCCGGCGTCGTGTCGCTGCTATTGACCAGCGTCGTGACGTCGAAGCTATCGCTGACGCCGTTCAGATCCAGGACGGCATGGGTCGTCGTCGCATATTGACTGGAAGAGGCCTGGCGGACCGCGATGCTGTCGCCGTTATTTACCTTACCCGATCCACTGCTAAAGGCGCCGCCATTGACCGAATATTCACCGCCGCTGATCGATATCGAGATCGAGGTATTGATACCATTGACGATGATGGTATTGGCGTTGACCAGCGTCGACAAGGGCGCATCGGTCTGATCGACAAATTGAAAGGCGTCGGGAGTTTTGTCCCAACGCATGCCGTTTCTGCCGGCCCAGGCCGATGACTGATAAGACAGGGCCGTGACCCCGATCAGAAAGAAATGAAATAAATTCTGCCGCCAAGCAAACATGCTTTTCTCCTGTTGTTATAATTTTTCCAAAGCCAGGAGAAACGCAAAATCCATACCACAGTAAGAATGATTAGCGTTTAAATTAATTCAAAAAAACTTCGCCTTCACTTTTAATCCATAGCCCTATCATTACAAAGACGTAAAAATCTTCTCAATAAACCCCACTCTTTAATCAAAATTTAAGGTTTTAAAAATATAATTAGAACATTATTGGAAAAATAACTATGTTAAATACCGTCATCAAAAAGCTAGATAACATAGTTTAATGATACGAATCATAAATACTCGAACACTAGACCAACAAACACAGCCAAACCAAACCAGTTGCTGTTCAAAAACGCCTTGAAACAATCGGCCTTAACGCGATAAAAAATCAACTTCTGCTGGTATACAAACAGGCCTGCCGCAACCGTCAACCCGGCATAATAGAAAAACCCCAACTGCTGCATTTGCCCGACCCAGACCAGCAAGCCGATAATAATCACCTGTAATCCAGCCATGATCTCCCGCTCACGGTCTCCGAACAAAATGGCCGTCGACTTGACGCCAATTTTCAAATCATCGTCCTTATCGACCATCGCATACATCGTGTCGTAGACCAGCGCCCACAGCAGCACCGCCAAATACAGCACCCAAGCAACCAAAGGAATATGATTGGTCTGCGCGGAAAAAGCCATCGGCACCGCGAAGCCGAAGGCCATTCCTAAATAGGCTTGCGGCAAATGCGTATAACGCTTCATGAACGGGTAACTGGCGGCCAGGAAAGCCGCGACAAAAGACAGCAGGATCGTATAAAGATTGAGCAACAACACCAGGCAAAAAGACAACAGACACAAGACCACAAACAAACTCAGCGCTTCCTTGGCGCTTACTTTTCCCGCCGCCATCGGCCGCGATTTCGTGCGTTCGACATGCGGATCGATCTTACGGTCGGCATAATCGTTGATCACGCAACCGGCCGCCCGCATCGATACGACGCCGACACAAAAGACGACTAACACCAACGGATCGGGCCGCCCCTCGCCGGCCAACCACAAGGCCCACAAGGTCGGCCATAATAGAATCAACGTTCCGATCGGTCTGTTGAATCGACACAATAGCCAATACTGTTGCGCTCTATCCATTAGCCGCGCTGTATCCATGCTTATTCTCCTCTGATGGTTTTGATGATTGATGTCGTCGAATGACCCTCGATAAACGACAGAACTTTCACTTCGCCGCCGTTGGCCAACACGCTTTCGTGTCCAGCGATTTCAGTGATATCGCTGTAATCACCGCCTTTGACCAAGATATCGGGCAACAATTCGTCGATTAGCTCCTTCGGCGTATCGCTGTCAAACGGCACTACCCAGTCGACGCATTCCAGTGCGGCCAACATTTCCATGCGCTGCTCCAATTTATTGACCGGTCGCTCCGGCCCTTTCAAGCGGCTGACCGAATTGTCGCTGTTGACCAAGACCACCAACCGTTCACCCAGCGTCCTGGCCTGCTGCAAATAACGCACATGTCCCGGATGCAAAATATCGAAACAGCCATTGGTCAAGACGATCTTCTCGCCTTCCCTACGCGCAGAATGCATCGCATCCTTCAATTCGCTCACCGATACGACGCCGCGGCGATGGGCGCGCTGTCCCCGCAATGCATATTGCAATTCTTCGGTGTTGACCGTTGCGGTTCCCATCTTACCGACCACGATGCCGGCGCCGATATTGGCCAACATCGTCGCATCGGCTAAGGATTTCTTAGCCGCCAGGCTGGCCCCCAACACCGAGATCACGGTGTCGCCGGCGCCGGTGACATCGAATACTTCCCGGGCATGAGTCGGCAGATGTAAGGGATTTTGTTCGCTGGCGAGCAAGGTCATGCCCTGTTCGCCTCGGGTAATCAGCAAAGCTTCCAAGTTCAGTTCGGTCAACAGATTCATGCCGCGTTCGACGATCTGCTGTTCATCGCGACACGCCCCGACGACCCCTTCGAACTCGTTCAGGTTCGGAGTGATCAGCGTGGCATTGCGGTAAATCGAAAAATCATGGCCTTTCGGATCGACCAAAACCGGTTTTTTCATCAGTCGGGCCAGCTCGATGAATTGCTCGACCCGGCTTAAAGTGCCTTTGCCATAGTCCGACAGGATAATCACCTGAGCCTGAGCCATTTCGGCGTGATATTGGTGCAACAGGCGATCGCTGTCGGCCTGCTGAAAGCCCCCCTCGAAATCCAAGCGTATCAACTGTTGATGCCGGCTCATCACTCGCAGCTTGGCGATGGTCGGATAATCTTTCAGCGCCTCAAACAAACACAAAACGCCAGCCTGTTGCAGCGACTGCCGCAAGGACTCCGCCGCTTCATCGATGCCGGTGAAGCCGAGCAATGAAACCTTGCTGCCCAGCGCCGCGATATTCAGCGCCACGTTGCCGGCTCCGCCGGGTCTTTGTTCATCATCATTGACATGCACCACTGGCACCGGCGCTTCCGGTGAAATGCGCGAGGTCGCACCGTGCCAATAGCGATCCAGCATCAAATCACCGACCACCAGAACTCGGGCCGCGGAATAATTGGGTAATTGCATAGCTTTGAACGCAGTTTATAAAACAAAATGTTATTATAACGTTTTATCTTCATAATGAAGTGGTCAAACGATGAGCGTAAAAATTTATCACAATCCCCGTTGCAGCAAATCCAGACAAACGCTGCAGTTAATCAGAGAACAGGGCATAGAGCCGGAAATTATCGAATATTTGAAAACTCCGCCGACTGAGGCGGAATTAAGCGACATCCTCGATAAACTGGACATGCAGCCGCGTGACCTGATGCGCAAAAAGGAAAAAGAATACAAGCAAACCGGGATGGACGATGAAAGCCTGAATCGCGACGCCTTAATCAAGGGCATGGTGAATACGCCGAAACTGATCGAGCGCCCGATTGTCCTGGTCAATGACAAGGCCACCGTCGGTCGCCCTCCTGAAAACGTGCTGGCGATCCTGTAACCGATGCTGAACATACTGGTTCTGTTCTATAGCCGTGACGGCAGCACGGAAAACATGGCCCGTCAGGTCGCCAGAGGCATAGAGTCGGTCGACGGCGTCGAAGCGGTGCTGCGAACGGTACCCGACATTTCCGTCGTTTGCGAGCAAACCGCCGCCGAAATTCCGGAACGCGGCGCCCCTTACGCGACGCTGGACGACTTGAAGCGCTGCGCCGGCATGGCATTGGGTAGCCCGGCCTATTTCGGCAACATGGCCGCGCCGTTAAAGCATTTTCTCGACGGCACCACCGAGCTATGGTTTTCCGCCGCCTTGTCCGGCAAGCCAGCCGGCGTATTCACCTCCACCGGCAGTCTGCACGGCGGCCAGGAAAGCACCTTGTTGGCGATGATGCAGCCACTGATGCACCATGGCATGCTGATCACCAGCATTCCCTGTAATGAAATCGCGCTGAAGGAAACCGAAAGCGGCGGCACGCCCTATGGTCCTAGCCACCTGGCCAACAACGGCAAAACGCTGACCGAACATGAAAAAAGCATTTGCCTAGCCTTAGGTAAACGTCTGGCGACGACCGCGCTCAAATTATCGCAATGAAACGTATTTATTACTATTACGCCGCCGTCACCGGTTTTTTCGGCTTGTTTATCTTGTTGATGGCATGGAACACCGTTCTGGCTCCATCCACACGCTTTCCGGTGGCGCTCGTGCTGCTGGTTGCCGTCACTCCATTGCTGCTGCCGATGCAAGGATTGTTGCACGGCAAGCTGAAAAGCTGCACTTGGATGAGCTATGTCAGCTTGCTCTACTTCACTCACGGCGTCGCCGAAGCCTACGCCAACCCGGCCGAGCGTTATTACGCCTTGGCCGAGATCGCTCTTAGCCTGCTGCTCTGCTTCGGAGCCGGCTTATATGTTTACAAGGCAGACAAACACTGACCCGCATGGCCGAACAGTTACCGCTACAGTTTGAATTCCAAACCAACCAGAATTTTGCCAGCTTCTTTCCTGGCAACAATGCAGAAGTCATTAAGCATCTGCATGACTTCGTCTCAGAGAATAAAGAGCAGCAGATCTTTCTCTGGGGAGAATCGGGACTGGGCAAAACCCATTTATTGCAAGCCTGCTGTCAAAGCGCCAGGGAACAAGCCAAAAACGCCTTTTACTTGAGCTTCCATGCCGACAAACTGCCGGACCCGGGCCTGCTCGATGGCTTGGAAAATCTGCCCATCGTCTGCCTGGACAACATCGAGCAGATTGCCGGCGACCAAGTCTGGGAGCATGCACTGTTCAATTTTTACAATCGCCATCGCGACCATGACAATCAGCTCTTGATCACCGCCAATTGTCCTCCAAGCGCCCTGCCTTTGCTATTGCCCGACCTGAAGACCCGAATGAGCTGGGGCCTGACCCTGAAGCTGCAAGCCTTAAGCGACGAGCAAACCATACAGGCGCTCAGCCATAAGGCTAAATGCATGGGTTTCGACATGACGGAAAAAGTGGGACGCTTCCTATTGTCTCACTATGCCCGAGACTTGCCCGCCTTATGGCGTTTGCTGGAAAAAATTGATCAGGCGACACTGGCGGCGAAACGTAAATTAACCATTCCGTTTTTAAAACAAATCATGACCGATCACGATGCAAGATAAGGTTTTAATTGTCGGAGCCGGCGCGATCGGCGCGTTTTACGGCGCCTTACTGGCCAAGGCAGGCGCCGAAGTCGCCGTGGCATGTCGTTCCGATTACCAAATCGTCAAGCGACAAGGCTATCAAATCATCAGCGCAAGCTTAGGGGACTGGACTTTCCTGCCCAGCCAAGTCGTCAAAACAACCGATGATTATCAGGGACAGGCCGATTACCTGATCCTATGCACTAAGATGACGGCCGATATCGACCGGGCCGAGATCATTCGGGCGGCGGTCTCGCCGCAAACGACCATCGTCTTCATTCAGAATGGCGTGGAAACGGAACAGGAATTGCTGGACGCTTTTCCTGACAATGAAATCGTCAGCGGTTTGGCGTTCATCTGCTGTAATCGCTTGCAACCGGGCCAGATCTCGCACCTGGCCTACGGCAAATTGACGCTGGGCCAGCTGCCGGCCGGCATCGGCGACAAAACTCGCCATCTGGCCGAGCTATTTAATCAGTCGGGTATCGACTGCGTCGCCATGGACGATATCATCACCGGACGCTGGACTAAATGCGTCTGGAACGCCCCCTTTAATCCTCTGTCGGTATTATCGGGAGGCTTGGCGACGCAGGATATTGTTCGCAGCCAGGAAAGCTTTATACGCGCCATCATGCACGAAGTCTGCGCGATCGCCGCCGCCTGCGGGCATCCATTAGCAGAGAATGTCGTCGACCTGAACATTCAAAGCACCTACAAGATGCCGCCCTATAGGACCAGCATGCTGCTGGATTTTGAAAATGGCCAGCCGATGGAAACCGAAGTCATTTTAGGCAACGCCGTCCGCGCCGGCGAGCGTGAGCACATAGCGTGTCCGAATCTGAAAGCGCTATATGCATTAATGAAGCTAAGGGAATTGAAAATCGCCGAATCGAAGCGACAGGATAAGCGCTAGGCCGCAATCTCTGCCGGCAAAATGTCCGGAGAAACGCCCCGTTTACCCCCGCCATTCTTGCCGAACCGCCAACATGCTTGGCGACAATCTCGCTTGCAGGATCGATATCTACTGACTTTGACAGCGACTCAGAGCAACAACGACCTTTTTCCTGCGATACATGTTTACTCGATTTATTCTGTTTTTTCAATTTTTTAGGTTAGAATAGGAAGTTTTTTAAAATCGTTGGAACGCGGTTTTAGCAACGGTAAATATTCGCTTCATTAATCGGCATGTCCGCCTGGTTAAACTAAAGCTTATCAATCCGCTACCTTCTTCGGCCTGACGGTCGGAGTGTTAATAGTTTTTTATGTCCATTTTTTAGAGTACAAACATGACAGATCTATCGCTATACAGAAACATCGGCATATTCGCACACGTGGATGCCGGTAAAACGACCACCACCGAGCGTATCCTTAAGCTGACAGGTAAAATCCATAAAATCGGTGAAGTACATGACGGTGCAGCGACTACAGACTTCATGGAACAGGAACAGGAGCGTGGCATTACCATTCAGTCGGCGGCAACCACCTGCTTCTGGAAAGACCATCGCTTCAACATCATCGACACCCCGGGACACGTCGACTTCACCATCGAAGTTTATCGTTCATTGAAAGTCCTGGACGGCGGTATCGGCGTATTCTGCGGCTCAGGCGGCGTTGAACCGCAATCAGAGACCAACTGGCGCTACGCCAACGAGTCGGAAGTATCCCGCATTATCTACATCAACAAACTCGACCGTTTGGGCGCCGATTTCTATCGCGTCGTCAAACAGGTCGAAGACGTGCTGGGCGCCAATCCGCTGGTCATGACCCTGCCGATCGGTCGCGAAGATGATTTCAAAGGCGTAGTCGATCTGCTGACTCGTAAAGCGTGGATCTGGGACGAATCCGGCGACCCATTGAAATATGAAATTCAAGACGTGCCAGCCGACATGGCTGACGATGTCGAAGAATGGCGCGAAAAACTGATCGAAACGGCAGTCGAACAAGACGACGACGCGATGGAACAATACCTGGACGGCGAAGAGCCCGACATGGACACCATCAAAAACTGCATCCGCAAAGGCACGATCGACCTGGCTTTCTTTCCAACATATTGCGGCTCTTCGTTCAAAAACAAGGGCGTGCAATTGGTATTGGATGCGGTCGTCGATTACTTGCCAAACCCAACCGAAGTCAAACCTCAACCGGAAGTCGACCTGGAAGGCAACGAAACAGGCAATTTTGCAACTGTTGACGCTAACAATCCATTGCGCGCCCTGGCATTCAAAATCATGGATGACCGCTTCGGCGCACTGACCTTTGTCCGCATCTACTCCGGAAAGCTGGAAAAAGGCACGACCGTGTTGAACACCTTCACCGGCAAGACCGAGCGTATCGGCCGCATCGTTGAGATGCACGCCGACTCGCGCCAGGAAATCAATGCCGCGCAAGCAGGCGACATCGTCGCCGTCATCGGCATGAAGAACGTGCAAACCGGCCATACCCTGTGCGACCCGAAAAACCCGGCAACACTTGAGCCCATGGTCTTCCCCGATCCCGTCATTTCACTTGCCGTCGCTCCTAAAGACAAAGCCGGCGCCGAAAAAATGGGTATCGCAATCGGCAAAATGGTTCAGGAAGATCCTTCATTCCGCGTCGAAACCGACGAGGACAGTGGCGAAACCATCCTGAAAGGCATGGGCGAGCTGCACCTGGACATTAAAGTCGATATTCTGAAACGTACTTACGGCATCGATGTCGAAGTCGGCAAGCCACAGGTTGCTTATCGCGAAACCATTACCCAGCGCATCGAAGACAGCTACACCCATAAGAAACAATCCGGCGGTTCTGGTCAATACGCTAAAATCGATTACATCATCGAGCCGGGCGAACCAGGCAGCGGCTTCCAGTTCGAATCAACCGTGACCGGCGGTAACGTGCCCAGAGAATACTGGCCAGCTGTAGAGAAAGGCTTTGAAAACAGCATGGGGCAAGGCGTATTGGCCGGCTTCCCATGCCTGGACTTCAAAGTCAACTTGACGGACGGCGCCTTCCACGCGGTAGACTCCTCCGCAATCGCTTTCGAAATTGCCGCTAAGGCCGCTTATCGGCAATCCATTCCGAAAGCCGGTCCACAACTGATCGAGCCGATTATGAAGATTGACGTTTATACTCCTGAGGACCATGTCGGCGACGTGATCGGCGACTTAAACCGTCGTCGCGGCATGATTAAGTCTCAGGAAGCTGGTGTTACCGGCGTCCGCATTAAAGCCGACGCTCCGCTGAGCGAAATGTTCGGCTATATCGGTGATTTACGCACGATGACTTCCGGTCGCGGACAATTCTCGATGGAATTCTCACACTACATGCCATGCCCTAAAAACGTGGCCGAAGAAGTGATCAAGGAAGTCCAAGAGCGCAACAAGAACAAGTAAAGAAACCTGGGCCTGCGCAAGCCGCGGGCCCGTCTTTTGCTTGCTTCTGATGGACAAAAAAAAAGCCCGCTGAACGATTGGTTCAGCGGGCTTTTTTACTGATTCGCTTTAATTAAGCTGCGTAGTTGGCGCTGGCAAAATCCCAATTAACCAGGTTCCAGAAGGCTTCCAGATATTTGGGTCTTGCATTACGATAATCGATGTAATAAGCATGCTCCCATACATCGCAGGTCAACAACGGCGTCTGTCCCTGCGTCAAAGGACAACCGGCGTTGCTGGTGCTGACCAATTCCAGACTACCGTTGGCATTTTTAACCAACCACGCCCAACCAGAACCAAAAGTCGTGACCGCGCATTTAGTGAATGCATCTTTGAACTCCTCGAAAGAACCGAAAGTTCTGTTAATCGCAGCGGCCAATTCACCGCTAGGCTCGCCTCCCCCATTCGGAGACAAGCTGTTCCAATAGAACGTGTGATTCCACACTTGCGCGGCATTGTTAAAAATACCGCCTGAAGATTTCTTGATGATTTCTTCCAGAGACAGCCCTTCGAATTCGGTGCCGGGCACCAGGTTGTTCAGGTTAGTCACATAGGTTTGATGGTGTTTTCCATAATGAAACTCGAGAGTTTCTTCAGAAATATGGGGCGCCAATGCATCTTTAGCGAAAGGTAATGCGGGTAATTCAAAAGTCATTTTTATTCTCCAAAACAAAAAACGAATATGAAAGCGGCTAGGCCCTCACCTAAATACCAAGTATTATAATAAAGATTTATTAATTTAACATGACAAACTGCAATTGCCTACCCCCCTTCGCCTTTAAAATAGTCTATCCATTATTTTTATCTCTTCACTAATATAACTACTTATGCCCCTTGAAATCGAACATAAATTTTTATTGCTCAATGACGACTGGCGGCAGCAGATTGAAAAATCCGTCCATTACAAACAAGGTTATCTGAGCAGCACCAAACAGAACTCAATCAGGATTAGAGTTTCCGACCAGCAAGCATGGATTAACATCAAAAGTGCAGTAATAGGCACGCATCGACATGAATATGAATACGAAATCCCGCTGCAGGAAGCCAATGAAATGCTTGATGAGCTGTGCCATAAGCCGCTGATCGAAAAGAAACGTCATTTTGTCCACTACGACAAACATCTGTGGGAAATAGACGAATTCATGGGAGAGAATGCTGGCCTGATTGTCGCCGAAATCGAATTGTCCGACTTAGATGAAACATTTAAAAAACCCAGCTGGGTCGGCCAAGAAGTCACCCACGATTTGCGTTATTACAACAACAATCTTTGCAAATCACCTTACAAAGACTGGGGTGTAACACCCTAATTTTAAATAAATATTGAAATATAGTCGATTATGCACTATATTTTCTGTATGAATAAAACGACTATTGTTGCTTTTTTACTACTCGCATCCTCGAATGCTTACTGTTCGCCTTTATCGGATTCAATCGATAAGCTCGAATCCGATTGGGCCACGGTCTATTATCGAAACACCCCCGAACAGCAAAAAATCAACTACCCAAGGCTGCTACAACGGACTGTTGATATCGAACAACGCTTCCCCAAGGCCGCAGAACCGAAGATCTGGCAAGCCATCTTGCTGTCGGCTAACGCCACTTTTCAATCCCCCTTCAGCGCGCTAGAATCGCTGGACAAAGCGAAGTCGCTACTGGAAAAGGCGATTGAAATCGACCCACAAGCGCTTGAAGGCTCGGCCTATGTGACGCTTGGCTCTCTCTATTATATGGTTCCAGGATGGCCGGTCTCATTCGGCGACAAGCAAGCCGCCGAAAAAATGCTGAAAAAAGCCCTTGAAATCAATCCTGACGGCATCGACAGCAATTACTTTTACGGTGACTACCTGCTTTCCCAGGACAAGATCGCTAAAGCTGAAGAATATTTCAAAACGGCTAGCTCAGCACCGATTCGCCAAGAACAAAGGCTAGCTGACACCGAGCTACAAAACGACGCTAACATCGCGCTTAAAAAAGCTCGAAAGCGCCGATTAAGCCAAGGTAAGAACAAGTTTCTATCGCTGTTTTCATCAGCGAGTTACAATTCTGCAAACAAAGAAAGAAAAGCGCATTAATGAACAACCACAAAGAACTACGTGAGCACATAGCCGAAAATAACTGCATTATTTTCTTTGTTTGATTAGAGGCAACCAGCACATAGTCAATATTATTCTGTCGGCAATTGTGAATGTATGTGCAGATTTAGCCACGCACTGCGAATAAATTCGCACTTACCGCAGCAATTTCGGGGTTGGCGTTCAAAAAGGGTTAAGCCTGTACAGGTAGCTCTGGAAGCAGTGTGCGCGGCATGGCCGATTTTTGTTCCGACCGGGCATTGCTGACGCCTGCCGAGTACCCGTCATATCTAACATGACTAAATACTAGTACCACTAAAGCCACATCAACGGACGAACAACTCATCAAAGCTCAGATTCAAATTGTCCTCTCATTACACAGCAGTAATGCAGACTACATTGCGGCCAATGAATAGCGCCAACATTATTTTTTAATCCTTCTGTTTCTGCTAATATAGCGAAACTAATTCCTTTTAACTATCGGAAATCGTTATGACCTTTGTAGTCACTGAAAATTGTATCAAATGTAAATTTACCGATTGCGTCGACGTATGTCCGGTCGATTGTTTTCACGAAGGACCAAACTTCTTAGTCATCGACCCGGAGGAGTGCATCGACTGTACATTGTGCGAGCCTGAGTGCCCTGCCAATGCGATTTTTGCCGAAGATGAAATTCCTGCCGACCAGGAAAAATTCACTGCATTAAACGCCGAATTAGCGCAAGAATGGCCGACCATCACCGAAGTCAAGGACGCGCTGCCCGATGCCGACGAATGGAATGGGAAACCGGGCAAAGCCGAGCTACTCGAACGCTAATAGCCAGCATAGCCTCGTCATTTCCTGCAAATGGCCGATCTTCGACAGCAACTCCCAGTTTGAGCGATGTTTAGGGCTTGGAGAAAGTGTCTGAAATCCATCCACGGGGCTTGACGGCGGCATTTCAGCCACCGGCACCCTCATCAAACACCTCACAAGCCCTCTTTTTGGCCAAAGTGGGAATTGCTGAATCGAAGACGTATACCGCACCGCTCTGCGCGTGCGGCAACCCGCTTTTATCTCGACAGATTGGCAAACAGCACGACAAGGCGCTAAAACGCCAGTTTCTTGCCCACCTTAGGCTAAAAACAAGACGGCTAATTTACCGCCAAGCCTGAAATTATGTGACCGCCAATACTTAATGCAGCAATTCCCAATTTTGGAGTTCAAAAAGGGCATGGGGTGTGTTTGGCGAGGATGTCGGCAGCAAGGATGCTGCCGTCAAGCCCCCCCCAGCACCTAAACTCCATGGCCACTGGACTATAATTTTGCATTCCAGCATAATTTAGGTGCTGGGCTCCTCGACAAACCTCTAAACACAGCAAAAATGCTCAAACTGATGGGAATCGTTGTACTTAATGCAGATCGCTAACAAGCAGACAAAAAAAAGCCGGTTTAAAAACCGGCTTTTTTTTATTCTTCTTCGGAGAGCTCTTCAACTTCCGGTCTGTCGACTAATTCGACATAGGCCATAGGCGCATCATCGCCGGCTCGATAACCGCATTTGATGATTCTCATATAACCACCCGGTCTGTCTTGGTATCTAGGCCCTAATTCATTGAAAAGCTTAGTTACCACCTCGCGATCACGAAGCTTGGAGAAAGCTTGACGTCTTTTAGCGACGGTATCTTGCTTGGATAAGGTAATCAGAGGCTCAGCAACGCTACGCAGCTCTTTGGCCTTAGGTAATGTCGTTTTGATCAGCTCATGTCTGATTAACGATACCGCCATGTTACTGAACATGGCTTTTCTATGACTACTATTTCTATTTAACTGTCTACCAGATTTACGATGTCTCATTTCACAACGTCCTATAACTAATTTACATTCCAGCTTGGGATTGATCTGCCAAGTTCTCAGGCGGCCAATTCTCGAGACGCATCCCTAAGGACAGACCTTTAATGGCAAGGATATCCTTAATTTCAGTTAAAGATTTCTTTCCCAAGTTTGGAGTCTTTAACAACTCAACTTCAGTACGCTGAATCAAATCTCCAATATAGAAAATATTTTCAGCTTTCAAACAATTTGCAGACCTGACAGTTAACTCCAGATCATCGACAGGACGCAGCAAAATTGGGTCGAATTCGGGCTCATTGACCGGCTCTTCCTCAATCACCTGCTCATTAACTTTTTCGAAATCAACAAACACAGACAATTGATCATGCAATATCGTTGCCGCTAGCTTAATCGTCTCTTCAGGATCGACGGTGCCATTGGTTTCTAATTCGATTATCAATTTATCGAGATTCGTACGCTGCTCGACGCGTGTACTGTCGACTTGATAAGCGACTTTTTCGATCGGACTAAAAGAGGCATCAACCATCAATGTGCCGACAGGAATGCTCTCTAAGCGTTCCTTTCTAACATTTGCAGATACATAGCCGCGGCCACGCTCCACTTTTAAATTGATATTGATTTTACCTTCCTGAGTCAGGTGAGCGATGACCAAGTCTTTGTTCACGATATCAACATCATGAGGAAGAGTAATATCGCCTGCCGTCACCGGACCCGGACCGCTTTTCGTCAAATTTAACGTCACCTCATCCTTGGAATGCAGGATCACAGCAAGTTTCTTCAGATTAAGAAGAACATCGATGACGTCTTCATGAACACCTTCCATGGTCGTGTATTCATGCAACACGCCCTCTATCTCGACCTCGGTGACTGCGCAACCTGGAATAGATGACAGCATAACGCGTCTTAAAGCATTCCCCAAGGAGTGACCAAAACCTTTTTCTAAGGGCTCGATGACAATTCTTGAATGATTTGCTGTCTGACTCACCACCTCAACAAGTTGAGGCTTTAATAAGCCAGCAATTGAATTCTGCATAGTATAAATCTCAGAATAATTATTTAGAATAAAGCTCTACGACCAGCTGCTCATTTATATCGGCGCCCAGATCAGCACGATCCGGCAACGATTTAAAAGTGCCGCTCATCTCTTTTACATTGACTTCAACCCAGCTAGGAAAACCATATTGCTCGGTAACAGTCAATGAATCGACGATGCGTTGCTGTTTTTTAGCTTTCTCTCTGATTTTGATTACGTCGCCCGCTTGAACCTGATAGGAAGGAATATTGGTGATTTGCTCGTTAACCAAAATTGCCTTATGCGAAACCAACTGTCTAGCTTCAGCGCGCGTGCTGGCATAACCCATTCGGTAAACGACGTTATCAAGGCGACTCTCCAGCAGATCAAGCAAATTTTGACCAGTCGCACCCTTCTTCATGTCGGCGGCCTGGTAATAATTTCTGAATTGCTTTTCTAGAACGCCGTAGATTCTGCGTATTCTTTGTTTTGCACGCAACTGTAACGCGTAATCAGAGCTGCGGGTACGTTTGGTACCATGTTGACCTGGTCGCTGCTCCAGCTTACATTTGCCTTCTAACGACTTACCTCTGCTTTTCAGAAATAAATCGGTTCCTTCTCTACGACTTAACTTACAAGTCGGTCCAAGATATCTTGCCATTATTACTACTCCGGAATCTTAAACGCGGCGTTTTTTAGGGGGACGACATCCGTTATGGGGTATCGGAGTCACGTCAATAATATTTGAAATTTTAAAACCCAGATTGTTCAAAGAACGAACAGCAGATTCACGACCAGGTCCTGGCCCCTTGATCATGACGTCAAGATTTTTCATGCCGTATTCCTGGGCAACTGAACCCGCTTTTTCAGCAGCCACCTGAGCAGCGAAGGGAGTGCTTTTCCGTGAACCACGAAAACCCGAGCCGCCTGAGGTGGCCCAAGATAAAGCATTGCCTTTTCTGTCGGTAATTGTGATGATAGTGTTATTAAAAGAAGCATGCACGTGCGCGATGCCGTCAGCGACTTCTTTTTTTATCCGTTTTTTTGAACGATTTTGAGTTGCCATTACTTAGCCTTTCAAGAATATCTTATTTTCTAATGGGTTTACGAGGACCTTTACGAGTACGAGCATTGGTTCTGCTTCTCTGTCCTCTTAACGGCAAGCCTCTACGGTGCCTGATACCACGGTAGCAGCCCAGATCCATCAGTCGCTTTATGTTCATGGAAACCTCTCGACGAAGATCCCCCTCAACAGTCATGCCAGATATCACCTTACGGATAGACTCCAATTGCTCCTCAGCCAAATCTTTTATCTTCACTGAAGGCTCAATACCTACTTCTTTGCAAATATCTTTTGCAGTTTGACGCCCTACACCATAAATTGCAGTTAAAGCTATTTCTGCATGCTTATGATCTGCTACGTTTATTCCGGCAATACGTGCCATCTAGATACTCCTACTACGGTACTCTAAAGTTAAGCGCGAAATTATAGCATCCCACCAAATCCAGCGCAACAAAATTTATCCTTGACGCTGCTTGTGCCGTCCATCTTTGCAGATGACACGTACAACACCATTTCTTTTAATAACTTTACAACTTCTACAAATTTTTTTAACAGATGCGCGAACTTTCACAGCAATCCCCTTGGATAAAATAAACTACTTTTTAAGATTGGCCTTTTTCATCAGACCATCATACTGGTGTGACATCAAATGAGTTTGCATTTGCGAGATGAAGTCCATCACTACAACTACAATAATCAACAATGAAGTCCCGCCAAAATAAAAAGGCACGTTCCAATAAACAATCAAGAACTCGGGCAATAAACAAACCAGAGTAATATAAAACGCACCGATCAACGTCAGTCGGGTCATGACCTTATCGATATAAGCCGTCGTTTGCGCACCGGGCCTGATGCCTGGCAAGAAAGCGCCAGATTTCTTCAAGTTATCCGCCGTCTCTTTCGAATTGAACACGAGAGCGGTGTAAAAGAAGCAGAAGAACACGATGGCCGTTGCATAGAACAACACATAAACCGGCTGCCCCGGAGACAACACGGTGGAAACATCCTGCAACCAAGTAAACCCTTCGGCATTACCAAACCATCCAGCAATCGTCGCTGGAAACAGAATGATGCTAGAGGCGAAAATTGGGGGGATCACACCCGCCATATTCAATTTCAAAGGCAGAAAACTGCTTTGCCCGGCATACATCCTTCGGCCTTGCTGGCGTTTAGGGTAATTGATGATGATTCTACGCTGTCCACGCTCGACAAAGACCACTAACGCGGTCACCGCGACCGCAATCAGGAACAAAAGAATGATGAACGCAGCGTTCATCTCACCGGTCCTCGCTAATTCCAGAGTTCCACCAATCGCTGAAGGCAGCCCTGACACGATACCGGCAAAAATAATCAGCGAAATCCCGTTCCCGATGCCGCGCTCAGTGACCTGCTCGCCTAACCACATCAAGAAGATCGTACCGGTCACCAAAGTCACAGTCGTGATGATGACGAAGCCGATACCAGGATTAATGACGACTGGCAAGCCGCCCGCAGTTTGATTTTGCAAGGCAATCGAGATACCGATGGCCTGAAAGGTAGCCAATACCACGGTGCCATAACGCGTATATTGCGAAATTTTGCGTCGACCGGATTCGCCTTCTTTCTTAATTTGCTCAAGAGACGGAATAACAACGGTCATCAACTGCATGATGATCGATGCGGAGATATATGGCATGATCCCTAGCGCGAACAGACTCAACCTCATCAAGGCGCCACCGGAGAACATATTGAACATATCCAGAATGGAACCACTCTGCTGTTCGAACATGATCGCCAGCGCCTTAGGATCGATCCCAGGCACGGGAATATGAGCACCCACTCTATATACGAAAAAAGCTCCAAGAACAAAAAGCAATCTTGATCTAAGTTCTGAAAACCCGCCCATTCTATTCGCCATTTCAGCTCTTGAAGTACTCACAATTATTCCTCTACTTTGCCGCCTGCCGCTTCGATAGATTGCTTAGCGCCAGCAGTTACAGCCAGACCCTTGACGGTAACAGCCTTACTCACTTCGCCTGATTTAATGATCTTGGCTTTTTTTGAAATGGCCGGAATCAGGTTCGCTTCGATCAATGCCGCTAGATCGATGACATCGCCAGACAACTTATCCAGCTCATTTAATCTGACTTCGGCAGTATATTTCTTAATCCTGGAGGTAAAGCCGACTTTAGGCAAACGGCGTTGCAATGGCATCTGACCACCTTCAAAACCGACCTTATGAAAACCACCACTGCGTGATTTCTGGCCTTTGTGCCCTCTACCACAGGTTTTGCCCAGGGTCGAACCGATGCCGCGGCCGACTCTTTTAGACTTCTTACGTGAACCGTAGGCAGACTGAATACTATTTAAGTACATTAAACTTCCTCAACATTCAACATGTATGAAACTTTATTGATCATCCCACGATTCTCTGGTGTGTCAATAACTTCTACTGTTTGACGAATTTTACGTAGGCCCAAACCCTTTAAACAGGCCTGATGACTCTTTAATCGACCAATTTTACTCTTGGTCATCGTTACGCTTAATTTTTTTTCAGCCATGATCATTATCCGGTTATTTCTTCGACGGTTAAACCACGCTTAGCCGCAATGGATTTCGCATCGTGCATACCCGCAAGGCCATCGATCGTCGCTCTAACAACATTGATAGGGTTTTGTGTGCCGATGCATTTAGCCAATACGTTATGTACGCCAACTACTTCAAATACCGCGCGCATCGCACCCCCCGCGATAATACCGGTACCTTCCGATGCGGGCTGCATATAGACTTTTGCTGCGCCTGTGTTTGACATGATGGAATACTGCAAAGTATCGCCTTTTAAAGCGACTTTTTTCATGTTTTTACGCGCTTGCTCCAATGATTTTTGGATCGCGATAGGGACTTCACGCGCCTTACAGACGCCATATCCCACACGACCCTCGCCATCACCGACCACGGTCAGCGCGGTAAAACCGAATACTCTACCGCCTTTGACTACCTTTGCTACACGTCGAACAGAAACTAATTTTTCCTGTAATCCGTCTGTACTACCTTGAGATGGTGCTGTTGCCATTAATATACCCCTAGAACTTCAATCCAGCTTCACGTGCAGCATCCGCTAATGCCTTAACACGACCATGATACTTAAAACCTGAACGATCGAATGCAACTTCGGTAACGCCAGCCGCCAGCGCTTTCTGCGCAACTTGTTTACCGACTTCCGTCGCCGCAGCTATATTGCCCGTGCCGTTTACCACACCCTTCACGTCGGCTTGTGTCGTCGCCGCACTCGCTACGGTCGCCGTACCGTCCGCACTCAAAATCTGGGCATAGATATGTTGCGATGTCTTATGTACAGTCAACCTGTTGACACCTAGCTGTTTTATTTTTTTACGTTGCCTTAACGCACGTTTTAATCGAGATGATTTTTTATCCATCACTTTATCCTACTTCTTCTTGGCTTCTTTTCTAGCAACATACTCATCAGCATATCGGACCCCTTTACCTTTGTAAGGCTCTGGAGGACGGAAAGCTCTGATTTCTGATGCCACCTGACCTACCTGTTGTTTATTGCTGCCTTTGACGACTAATTCTGTCTGACTAGGCGCTTCTACGGCGATGCCTTGAGGCACTTCGTAGATAACAGGGTTGGAAAAACCCAATGATAAAGTCAGCTTGCTGCCCTGAACCTGGGCGCGATAGCCCACACCTATCAGAGTCAGTTTCTTTTCGAAGCCTGCCGATACGCCAGTAACCATGTTATTGATCGAAGCTCTCGTAGTTCCGGCCTGGGCTTTGGCATTTTTTACCGAATCATCCCATTTTATTTGAATAACGTTATCGTTGATTTCGACATCGACACCGTCATGAATATCATAAGATAACTGTCCACCCTTTCCTTTGACAGTCATGTTGCTTCCATCCAGCTTTACGTCCACACCGGAAGGAATCGTAATTGGGGCATTCGCTATTCTAGACATTAACTTACCCTCCTCTTAGCAGACAGTACAAATGACTTCGCCACCATGCCCAATGGCACGTGCGGCACGATCGGTCATGACACCGCTGGATGTTGAAACGATAGCGATACCTAACCCGCCCAATACCTTAGGCAGCTCATCTTTTGATTTATAGATGCGTAAGCCAGGTCTGCTGACACGTTTAACTTTCTCTATGACCGGCAAGCCGTTGTAGTACTTCAACTCGATTGTCATCTCAGTGTGACTACCTTTAGTTTCAGTACTGTAGTCATTTATATAGCCTTCTTCTTTTAATACTTTTGCGATCGCAACCTTAACTTTAGAAGAAGGTAATTTCACGCTTTTCTTTCCTGCAGCCTGACCATTTCTAATTCTGGTCAACATGTCTGCAATTGGATCAGTCATACTCATTGTCTAATTCTCCAAAAACCTATTAATCAGAATTACCAACTAGCTTTCGTCAAACCAGGAACATCGCCACGCATGGTCGCTTCTCTCAGTTTGTTACGGCTAAGTCCGAATTTTCTGTAATAACCGTGAGGTCTCCCAGTCAGATTACAACGATTACGTAATCTTGCCGTACTGGAGTCTCTCGGCAGTTTTTGCAGCTTTACTTGAGCATTTTCTTTGTCTTCAAATGATGAATTAGGATCCCTGATAATTTCTTTCAGAGCCTTTCTTTTTGCTTCATATTTGCTGACTAATTTTGCGCGCTTTTCTTCACGCGCAATCATTGATTTTTTAGCCATTTTATAAATCGCCCTTTAGTTCTTAAATGGAAAATTAAAAAGCTTTAACAACGCTTTACCTTCTTCATCGGTTTTCGCTGTTGTTGTGATGGAAATATCCATACCGCGTATCGTGTCAATTTTGTCATAATCAATTTCCGGGAAAATGATTTGCTCTTTGACACCCATTGAATAATTTCCACGCCCATCAAAGCTTTTAGGGCTCATTCCGCGAAAATCGCGGATTCGAGGGATTGAAATATTAATTAAACGATCCAGAAATTCATACATTCTGTCACGACGCAATGTCACCTTACAGCCTATCGGCATATCATCACGAATTTTGAAACCGGCGATCGATTTTCTCGCCAACGTGACGATGGCTTTTTGACCGGCGATTTTCTCCATATCGGCAATTGCCGATTGCAATACTTTTTTATCTACGACAGCGCCGCCCACTCCCATATTGAGAGTGATTTTGGTCAAGTGAGGCACTTCCATAACCGATTTGTATCCAAACTGCTCTTGCAGTGCTGGGATTATTTTTTCTTTGTATTCAGTTTCTAGTCTAGCCATGATCTACACCTTATGCATCAACAACTTCATTGGTGGATTTAAAATATCTGACTTTCTTTCCATCTTCTAGAAACTTAAAGCCAACTCGGTCCGCCTTCTTAGTCTCAGGATTGTACAAGCCAACATTCGATATAGCGATCGGCATTTCCTTGTCGACGATACCGCCCGCTACGCCGGCATTTGGATTGCCGCGCTGATGTTTCTTTACCTGATTGACGCCCTGAACCAGCACTTTATTGTTAGTCAGGATTTTTGTTACTTTGCCTTGCTTGCCTTTGTCTTTACCGGTCAGCACGACAACTTCATCGCCTTGTTTTATTTTCTGCATTTTCGAACCTATTCCTATAATACTTCAGGAGCTAATGAAATGATTTTCATGTATTTATCACCTCTTAACTCGCGTGTCACCGGTCCAAAAATACGGGTACCCAATGGCTGAAGATTGGCGTTCAAAATCACAGCCGCGTTACCATCAAAGCGAATGACTGATCCATCCGGTCTGCGCACACCTTTGCGTGTTCTAACTACCAGCGCGTTATAAACTTCGCCTTTTTTTACACGGCCGCGAGGTATTGCATCTTTAACACTTACCTTGATCACATCCCCAATTCCCGCGTAGCGCCTGTGCGAGCCGCCTAAAACCTTGATACACATGACCCTTTTTGCACCGCTATTGTCGGCGACGTCAAGGTTAGTTTGCATCTGAATCATTTCTAAATCCCAACTATATGTCTATTAATGTTTTGAAAAACCTTAGTTAGGTCTTTCAAGTATCTCTACCATTCTATACGATTTGTTTTTCGATAATGGCTTGCATGAAGTGATTGAAACGGTATCGCCTTCGTTACATTGGTTCTGCTCATCATGAACCAGGAATTTTGTCGAACGTCTGACAATCTTGCCGTATACAGGGTGCTTTACCCTTCTTTCCACAAGCACAGAAATGGTTTTATCCATTTTATTGCTGATGACACGACCTCTTAGGGTACGCAATTTCTCTGTATTTTCGCTCATGCTTGTGCTCTCGCCATTTCATTTAAAACAGTATGAATACGTGCAATATCATGTTTTACTTTTTTAACCTGATCGGGCCTAGACAGCTGTCCAGTCCCCTTCTGCATTCTCAGGTTGAATTGTTCACGAGACAATTCAAGCAGCATTGTGCCTAATTCTTCTTTCGTCTTTTGACGTAATTCACTTGCATTCATTACAGTATCGTCCGCGCCGCAAAAGTTGTTCTGACAGGTAATTTAGCAGCGGCCAGCTTGAAAGCTTCACGCGCTAATTCTTCAGGAACCCCCTGAATCTCATATAACATGGTACCTGGCTTAATTTGTGCAACCCACAATTCTACACTACCTTTACCTTTACCCATACGAACTTCTAAGGGTTTTTTGGTAATCGGCTTGTCTGGGAACACTCTGATCCAAATCTTACCGCCACGTTTTACGTGTCTTGTGATCGCTCTACGTGCAGCCTCAATTTGGCGGGCGGTAATTCTACCACGAGTAGTGGCTTTAAGGCCATACTCTCCAAAACTTACCGAAGAACCTCGTAATGCGGTTCCGTTGTTTTTGCCTTTATGCTGCTTTCGAAATTTCGTTCTTTTTGGTTGAAGCATATTCTTTTCCCTTCAACTATTTTTTAGTTTCAGTGTTTACAGATGCCGAATCAGCATCCATTTCGAATACTTCACCTTTGAAAATCCACACCTTGATGCCGATGATTCCATAGGTGGTGTTCGCCTCGGCCGTGCCGTAATCGATATCGGCACGCAGTGTATGCAAGGGCACACGACCTTCTCTATACCACTCGCTACGAGCGATTTCCGCACCGTTCAGACGACCGCCAACGTTGATTTTGATTCCTTCGGCGCCTAGACGCATGGTATTCGTCACCGCACGCTTCATCGCGCGACGATACATAATCCTTTTTTCCAGCTGCTGAGCGATACTCTCGGCTACCAGCTTAGCGTCCAACTCAGGCTTCCTGATTTCTTCGACATTAAGTTGAACAGGGACGCCCATCATGGCAGAAATCTCTTGTCTCAATCTGTCGATATCTTCCCCTTTTTTACCGATCACGATGCCTGGTCTAGCCGTGTATACGGTAATATGAGCATTGTTCGCCGGACGGTTGATCTGTATGCGACTAACAGAAGCATGCGACAGCTTTTTCTTAATATACTCGCGAACCTTCAGGTCCTGCAGCAGAAATACCGGATAGTTTTGGCTGTTTGCATACCATCTTGAAGTCCAATCTTTAACAATCCCAAGGCGTATACCCGTTGGATGTACTTTTTGACCCATTTTCTTGCCTCTACTCGTATTCTGCTACTTTAACTGTGATATGACAGGTTCTTTTCAAGATGTGGTTTGCCCGACCTTTTGCTCTGGCCCGAACCCGCTTTAATGTTGAACCCTCATTGACATAGACTGTCGACACGACTAACTCATCGATATCGGCACTTTCATTGTGCTCAGCATTTGCAATAGCAGATTCCAATACTTTCTTGATGATTGCTGCAGCTTTCTTAGAACTGAATTGTAATGTGTTCAGTGCTTTCTCAACTGGCAAACCACGTATTTGATCACCTACCAATCTCGCCTTTTGCGCAGATAAAGGGGCATTACTTAATTTAGCTGATACTTCCATCTTTCCCTCTTATCTTGATTTCTTGTCTGCGATATGGCCTTTATATGTACGCGTTGGGGCGAATTCACCCAACTTGTGTCCGACCATATTTTCGGAGATCAGTACTGGCACATGTTGACGGCCGTTATGTACTGCAATTGTCAAACCCAGCATATCGGGGCTGATCATCGACCTTCTTGACCATGTTTTAATCGGTTTCCGGCTATTGCTCTTAGCTGCTTCTTCTACTTTCTTCAGCAGATGATGATCAATAAATGGACCTTTTTTAATTGAACGTGGCACGCTTAATACCTCTTATTTTTGCTTACGGCGTCTGACAATCACATTATCAGTACGTTTGTTTTTTCTAGTTTTGTAACCCTTAGTCGGAGTACCCCAAGGCGATACAGGATGTCTACCACCGGAGGTTCTACCTTCACCACCGCCATGGGGGTGATCAACAGGGTTCATCGCCACACCTCTGACAGTCGGCCTTACGCCTCGCCAACGTGACGCACCCGCCTTACCTAGCGAAATCAGGTTATGCTCGGAGTTTGAAACCTCGCCAACGACTGCCTTACAGTCAGCCATAACCTTCCGCATTTCACCGGAGCGTAAACGCAATGTCACATGTGAGCCTTCCTTCGCCACCAATTGCGCGGAAGCCCCCGCACTTCTTGCCAATTGAGCGCCTTTACCGGGCTTCAACTCAACACAGTGGATCGTTGTACCCAGCGGCACATTTCGCAACACCATGCAGTTACCCACTTTAACCGGAGTCGCTTCTGCAGTCAGTACTTCCTGACCTTTTTCCAGTCCTTTCGGCGCAATCACATATCTGCGTTCGCCATCTTTATACAGCAACAGCGCTATATTCGCCGTCCTGTTAGGATCATACTCGATACGCTCAACGACCGCGGGAATATCAAGCTTATTACGCTTAAAATCAATGATACGGTAGTGCTGTTTATGACCACCACCGACATGACGTGTTGTAATTCTGCCTTGATTATTGCGACCGCCGCTTTTGCTTTTTTTATCGAGTAACTGTGCAAATGGCTTACCTTTATGCAATTCATCATTTTTAACACGTACTACAAACCGAGAACCTGGCGATGTCGGCTTAGATTTTAGAATAGCCATGCTTTACTACCGTTCCTATTGATTCTTAAAACTAAAACTAAATTAAGCTGCCGCGAATTCGATGTCGTGTCCGGCTTTAAGCTTTACATAAGCTTTTTTCCAGTCGGATCGCTTGCCTAATGTACGACCAAATCGCTTTACCTTACCCTTTACGTTCAACACTTGAACGGAGTCAACTTCGACCTCGAACATCAATTCGACAGCCTTTTTGACCTGTAATTTTGTCGCCGATTTTTGCACCTTGAAAACGAAGCTGTTGTCTTGCTCCGCCGCAAGAGAGCTTTTTTCGGACACGATGGGCGCCAACAATACGTTAGCTAATTGACTTTGCTCAATACTCATGACAAACGCTCCTCAATTTGCTTCAGCGCCGCTGAAGTCGCTATGACCTTATCCGCCGAAACCAAAGCTACAGGATCCACAGAGTCAGCGGTCGCGACCGCAACATAAGGAATATTCCTAGTTGCCAAAATCAGATTCTCATTGATTTCATCGGCGACCAGCAATATGCGCTTTGCATCCAATCCTTTGATTTTTGCGAAAAATTCCTTAGTTTTCACTGTCGTTGGAACAATATCGTTACTGACTACCAACCGTTCTTGGCGCAGTAATTCAGAAAATATCGAGCGGATACCCGCCTTATACATTTTCTTATTCAGCTTTTGCGTGTAGGAGCGAGGCTGAGCAGCAAATGTGACGCCACCGGTGCGCCATAGTGGACTGCGTATTGTACCAGATCTGGCACGACCTGTCCCTTTTTGTCTAAACGGCTTAATACCGCCGCCGCTGACAGCGGAGCGATTTTTTTGCGCTTTTGTTCCAGCACGCGCACCAGCCTGATATTTAACAACCAGTTGATGCACCAATGTTTCATTGAATTCCTGACCGAAGACTTGCTCAGCCACCTCGACGGCAGCCGCTGAATCCTGGTCACTGATTGCAGGTACTTGCAATGTCATATCTTAACCCTTATTTTGCTTCTTAACCGCAGGAGTGATTACAACATCCCCACCTTTAGCACCAGGCACTGCACCTTTTACTAAAATTAGATTTCTATCGGTGTCAACGGCGTGAATCGTCAGATTCTGTGCAGTTGTTTTAACCGCCCCCATGTGGCCAGCCATTTTCTTGCCTTTGAATACACGACCCGGCGTTTGACACATACCGCTCGAACCTGGCGCCCTGTGAGACAACGAGTTGCCGTGAGTCGCATCTTGAGTTCTGAAGTTGTGTCGCTTCACGCCACCTTGATAGCCTTTACCTATACTGGTGCCACGCACGTCGACAATCTGACCTTCCGAAAAAATATCCAGACCAAGCTCGGCACCGGCAGATAAGTCTTCGCCCTCACCGTCGTTCAGCCTGAATTCCCATAAACCACGGCCAGCGGTTACATTTGCCGCCGCATAATGTCCCGCCATGGCTTTATTGACTTTCGATGATTTTTTATCACCTGCAGTAATTTGCACGGCGCGATAACCATCTTTTTCCAAGCTCTTAACCTGAATGACTCTGTTTGAGTCTATTTGAAGAACAGTTACTGGAACTGAAGAACCATCTTCACAAAAAACTCGGGTCATACCACTTTTACGACCAATAAGACCTATTGACATCTGCCAATCCCTCTATTATCTATCTAGCTGTTATTTCAGCTTAATTTGAACATCTACCCCAGCCGCAAGATCCAACTTCATCAATGCGTCAACGGTTTTATCTGTTGGCTCGACTATATCAAGCAACCTCTTATAAGTTCTCAACTCATATTGATCCCGCGCGTCTTTGTTGACGTGCGGAGAAATCAATATAGTAAAGCGCTCTTTTCTAGTAGGCAAAGGAATGGGGCCCTTTACTTGGGCGCCCGTTCTTTTTGCAGTTTCTACTATCTCACCAGCAGACTGATCGATTAATTTATGATCGAATGCTTTTAAGCGGATTCTGATAGTTTGATTTGACATTTCTTACTTACTCAATAATTGAAGCAACAACACCCGCACCGACGGTACGACCACCTTCACGGACCGCGAAACGCAGACCATCGTTCATCGCAATTGGCGCAATCAGCTTAACTTCGACGGTCACGTTGTCGCCCGGCATCACCATTTCCACGCCTTCCGGCAACTCAACCGCACCGGTCACATCAGTCGTTCTGAAGTAGAACTGTGGACGGTAACCGTTGAAGAAAGGCGTATGGCGACCGCCTTCGTCTTTAGACAGAACGTAGATTTCTGCTTTGAAATGCGTATGTGGCGTGATGGTGCCAACGTGCGCCAATACCTGACCACGCTCGACTTCGTCACGCTTGGTGCCGCGCAACAGGACACCGACGTTGTCGCCCGCTTCACCTTGATCCAGCAGCTTGCGGAACATTTCCACGCCGGTACACGTGGTTTTAGTCGTTTCCTTAATGCCGACGATTTCGATTTCTTCACCGACCTTGATTACGCCGCGCTCGACACGACCCGTGACCACGGTGCCGCGACCGGAGATCGAGAACACGTCTTCGATAGGCATCAGGAATGGACCGTCTACTGCACGCTTAGGCTCCGGAATGTAACTATCCAGCGCTTCAACCAGTTTCACCACGGCAGGCACACCGATTTCGCTAGTATCGCCTTCCAACGCTTTCAGCGCAGAACCCACGATGATAGGCGTATCGTCGCCTGGGAATTCATAAGCATCCAGCAATTCACGAACTTCCATTTCCACCAATTCGATCAATTCTTCATCATCGACCATATCGGCTTTATTCAAAAACACAACGATGTATGGGACGCCGACCTGTCTAGACAGTAGGATGTGCTCACGAGTTTGAGGCATCGGACCGTCAGCCGCCGAACACACCAGGATCGCGCCGTCCATCTGCGCCGCACCGGTAATCATGTTTTTAACATAGTCGGCGTGACCTGGGCAGTCGACGTGCGCATAGTGACGCGTTTCTGACTCGTATTCTACGTGTGACGTCGCGATGGTGATACCGCGCTCACGTTCTTCCGGTGCGTTATCGATTTGATCGAAGGCTCTGGCTTCGCCGCCTCGCAATTCAGCCATTACCTTAGTTAACGCCGCTGTTAATGTTGTTTTACCGTGGTCAACGTGGCCAATGGTTCCTACGTTTACGTGCGGTTTCGTTCTTTCAAATTTTTCTTTAGCCATGAGTCAATACCTAATAATTAATAATGAGTTAAGATACTTTTTTAATAATCGCTTCCGCAATATTTGCAGGTGCTTCATTATATTTATCAAACTGCATACTGTATGTTGCCCGACCTTGAGTCGCTGAACGCAAATCAGTTGCATAACCAAACATTTCAGCCAGCGGCACTTCACATTCAATCAATTTACCGGCTGGAGAATCATCCATGCCATGGATCATTCCTCGACGTCTATTAATATCGCCGACAACATCCCCCATATATTCCTCCGGGGTTACCACTTCAACCTTCATAATAGGTTCAAGCAACACAGGATTTGCAGTCTTAGCCCCTTCCTTGAAACCCATAGATCCTGCTATTTTGAAAGCCATTTCATTCGAATCGACATCATGATATGAACCATCGAACAAACTAACCTTTACATCAACAACCGGGAAACCCGCTAGTATACCATTTTCCATCTGTTCTTGTATGCCTTTGTCTACCGCCGGGATATATTCCTTTGGAACGACGCCACCGACGACCTCATTGACAAACTCATACCCTGCTCCCTGCTCTAAAGGCTCTATCCTAAGCCAGACATGACCATATTGCCCTCGACCACCAGACTGCCTTACAAACTTCCCTTCACATTCAACTGTTTTCTTCACCGTCTCACGGTAAGCAACTTGTGGAGCACCTACATTTGCTTCCACATTAAATTCTCTTTGCATGCGATCAACGATAATCTCCAGATGCAACTCTCCCATCCCGGAAATGATCACCTGCCCCGACTCCTCATCGGTATTAACCCTGAACGAAGGATCTTCCTGCGCCAACTTGCCCAAGGCATTAGCCATTTTCTCTTGATCCGCCTTAGTTTTCGGCTCCACCGCAACCGCAATAACCGGCTCTGGAAACTCCATTCTTTCCAAGATGATAGAATCACCTATTTGACATAGAGTATCCCCGGTAGTCACATCTTTTAAGCCGATCGCCGCGGCGATATCTCCCGCCCTGACTTCCTTAACTTCTTCTCGGCTGTTTGCATGCATTTGCACCAACCTTCCGATGCGCTCTTTTTTCCCCTTGACGGAATTAAACACCGCGTCCCCAGACTTCAGCACGCCTGAATAAACCCTGAAGAAAGCCAAGGACCCGACGAACGGGTCAGTCGCTATCTTAAAAGCTAACGCAGAAAAAGTCGCTTCATCATCGGCCGGCCTCGAGACCTCTTCTTCAGAGCCTTCGAGATGCCCTTTGATCGCCTCCACCTCAGCAGGCGACGGCATAAAATCAACGATGCCATCGAGCAGACTTTGAACGCCCTTGTTTTTAAACGCGGAACCGCAAAATACCGGCACCGCCTGATTGGCCAATGTCAATCGTCGCATCCCTTGCTTAATTTCTTCGTTGCTCAGCTCGCCCGCTTCCAGATACTTTTCCATCAAGTCATCCGATGCCTCGGCCGCCGCCTCGATCATATGCTCGCGCCATTCATCGGCGATCGCCTGCATGTCCTGTGGAATTTCCTTTTCCTCAAACGCCATCCCCATGTTAGCGTCTTCCCAATAGATAGCCTTCATCTTGACCAGATCAACCACCCCGACAAAGCTATCTTCGGCGCCGATAGGCAATTGCATCGCAACCGGATTACTGCCTAGCCTTACTTTAATCTGTTCAACCACACGCAGAAAATCAGCACCAGAACGATCCATTTTATTAACAAAAGCCATTCTTGGGACATGATATTTATTCGCCTGTCGCCATACCGTTTCAGATTGGGGCTCAACCCCGCCTACTGCGCAAAACACCGCACATGCACCGTCAAGCACACGCAGAGAGCGCTCCACCTCGATCGTAAAATCAACGTGCCCCGGCGTATCGATGATATTGATACGGTGCTCGGGGTACTGCTTCCCCATGCCGGACCAAAAACAAGTGGTCGCAGCCGAGGTGATAGTAATCCCTCTCTCCTGCTCCTGCGCCATCCAATCCATGGTTGCGGCCCCATCATGCACCTCACCGATCTTGTGAGAAACACCGGTATAGTAAAGTATGCGCTCGGTCGTCGTCGTCTTACCGGCATCGATGTGCGCCATGATACCGATATTGCGATAGCGACTTATTGGTGTTTTACGAGCCACAAACTTGTCCTAATCCAGATGCCGCATTACCAGCGATAATGAGAGAACGCCTTGTTCGCTTCCGCCATTTTATGAGTATCTTCACGTTTCTTCGCCGCCGCGCCACGACCTTCGAAAGCATCCAATAACTCGCCAGCCAACTTAGCCGCCATGGTTCTTTCATTCCTCTTACGCGCCGCCTCGATCAACCAACGCATCGACAACGCCAATCTTCTGGAAGGACGCACTTCGACAGGAACCTGATAAGTCGCGCCGCCGACACGACGAGACTTCACTTCGACGCGCGGCTGAACATTTTCCAAAGCCTTCGACAAAACTTCCAAAGACTCCTCATGCCCTTTGCTTTCGATGACACTCAAGGCGCCATATACGATTTTCTCGGCGATTGATTTCTTGCCGTCCACCATAATCATGTTCATGAATTTGGACAACATCTCGCTACCATAGCGAGGATCAGGAATTATATCTCTTTTTGCCGCTACTCTTCTTCTAGACATCTTTCAACCCTTAACCTTTTGGCTTCTTCGCACCATATTTGGAACGACCACACTTTCTACCATCTACGCCTGAGGTATCCAGGCTGCCACGAACGACGTGATAACGAACACCAGGCAAATCCTTGACACGACCACCTCTGATCAAAACCACGGAGTGCTCTTGCAGATTATGCCCCTCACCGCCGATGTAGCTACTGACTTCGGCGCCATTAGTCAACCTTACCCTAGCAACCTTTCTCAATGCCGAGTTTGGTTTTTTAGGCGTCGTCGTGTATACACGTGTACACACACCTCTTCTTTGAGGGCATGCTTCCAATGCAGGAACATTGCTTTTTTCTACTTTTTTAGCGCGAGGCTTACGAACCAACTGATTGATCGTGGCCATATCTTTATCACTCCGATATACAAATTTTAACCGCCAGATAAGAAAAAGAACCGCTAAACAAACGCATAGCGGTTCTTAATAATCATAGCCTGAGCCCTTGACTCATGTGAGCAGAGTATAGTAACCCCATTTAAAATCATGGTCAAGTATTATTTAAACTTATTGATTATTCAGTATTTAATGCCTGTTTTAATGCTTCTTCGACTTCATCGGTATCGACCGCTTGCACTGGAGGCTCAACCTCAGGGACCATCTCGGCTTGTCGTTTTTTACGGCGCTGCTCGTGGTAGGCCAAACCGGTCCCGGCAGGAATCAATCTCCCTACGATGACATTTTCCTTCAGCCCATTCAGACCGTCGTTAATCCCTCTAACTGCCGCATCCGTCAACACCCGTGTCGTTTCTTGGAACGATGCTGCAGAAATGAAGGATTCCGTAGCCAACGATGCCTTGGTGATGCCCAACAGCAATGATTCAAAGCTCGCCGGTATTTTTCCTTCTTTTTCCATCTGCATATTGATCGCATTGACCAATGTGCGCTCAACTTGCTCGCCCTTGACGAAGTCGGTTTCACCGGAAGCGGTAATTTCAACTTTTCTCAGCATTTGACGAATAATCGCCTCAATATGCTTATCATTGATTTTCACCCCTTGCAGACGGTAAACATCCTGGATCTCTTTAACCAGGTAATTGGCCAAATCTTCGATGCCTCTGAGACGCAGAATATCATGCGGCGTTAACTCACCTTCGGCAATCGTTTCACCTTTATCGACAAATTCCCCTTCGAACACGGTAATATGGCGCCATTTAGGTATCAGCGTTTCATGTTGCTCGCCTTCGGAGTCGGTAATAATAATACGCTGCTTACCCTTGGTCTCTTTACCGAAAGAAACCATACCGGTCGCTTCCGCCAAGATCGCAGGGTCTTTGGTTTTACGAGCCTCGAACAAGTCGGCGACACGCGGCAGACCCCCGGTAATATCACGGGTTTTACTGGATTCCTGAGGAATCCTAGCCAAGACATCACCGACCATCACTTCACCGCCATCTTTGATACTGGCGATCGCGCCGGTCGGCAAGAAGTATTGCGCCGGAATATCGGTTCCCGGCAGGTTGATCAACTCGCCATGCTCATCGACCAATCTTACCATCGGCCGCAATTCCTTACCAGCCGCACTACGCTGTTTAGGATCGATCACCACGCGCGAGGTCAAGCCAGTTACCTCATCCGATTGCTCTTGAACACTCAGGCCATCGATAAACTCTTTCAGCTGGATAAAGCCGTTAACCTCGGTGATGACCGGATGAGTATGCGGATCCCAGTTGACGACTATATCGCCGCCCTTAACTTCGCTACCATCCTCGACCGACAGCACCGCACCATAAGGAATCTTATAGCGCTCTCTTTCCCTGCCGTAATCATCGACGATGCCGACTTCGCCCGATCTCGATACCGCCACCAAGTTACCTTCACGGTTCTTAACCGTTTTCAGGTTGCTCAGCTTAACGATACCAGCCGACTTGACCTGTACATTGCTGATCGCCGCCGACCGTGACGCTGCACCACCAATATGGAAGGTCCGCATCGTTAACTGCGTGCCCGGCTCGCCAATCGATTGCGCCGCGACGACGCCGACCGCCTCACCGATATTGACCAAATGGCCACGGCCTAAATCTCGACCGTAACACTTAGAACACACGCCATAACGACTTTCACAAGTGATGATCGAGCGCACCAGCAACTGATCGATACCGTTTTGTTCCAGCACCATAACCAGGTGCTCATCAATCATCGTGCCGGCCGGAATCAGTACTTTTTCTCCGGATTGATCGGTGACATCCAGCGCATTGACCCGTCCCAAGACTCGTTCGGACAACGGTTCGACAACATCACCGCCCTCAATGATCGGCATCAACGTCAAGCCATTCTCGGTGCCGCAATCATCTTCAGAAATAACCAAATCCTGCGCCACATCCACTAAACGTCTGGTCAAATAACCGGAGTTAGCAGTTTTCAATGCGGTGTCGGCCAGGCCTTTACGCGCACCGTGCGTGGAAATAAAGTATTGCAATACGTCCAAACCTTCCCTGAAGTTAGCGGTAATCGGCGTTTCGATAATCGAGCCATCCGGCTTCGCCATCAACCCCCGCATCCCAGCTAACTGACGAATCTGCGCAGCGGAGCCCCGCGCCCCAGATTCCGCCATCATGAAGATCGAGTTGAACGATTTCTGCAAGACCGTTTCTCCGTCGGCGTTGACGACTTCATCCTGACCTAGACCTTCCATCATCACCTTGGCGACTTGATCGTTGGCATGCGACCAAATATCGACGACCTTGTTATAGCGTTCACCGTCGGTCACCAGGCCGGAGGCATACTGACTTTGGATTTCATTCACTTCCATATCCGCATTGCTGATAATTTCGGCTTTTTTAGCCGGAATTTCCATGTCTTCGATACCAAATGAAACGCCGGAACGCGTCGCCCATTTGAAGCCCAGATACATCAGCTTATCGGCCAAAATAACGGTATCCTTGATCCCTAGATGACGATAGCTGTAGTTGATCAGCTTGGAAATATTTTTTTTCGTCATGTCGACATTGACCACATCAAACGGCATGCCGTCCGGGACGATATCCCAAATCAAGGCCCGACCGACCGTGGTTTCTTTACGACTGACTTTCTCTGCGACCTCACCATCTTCATTGGTGACTTTTTCGGTCACACGCACCTGAATTTTGCTCTGCAATTCAACCTGTCTGCTGTCCAGCGCCTTGAACACTTCTTCGACATCGGCAAAGATACCGCCCTCACCGCGAGCATTAACTTTCTCACGGCTGATGAAATACAAGCCCAAAACCACGTCCTGAGATGGATTGATCACCGGCTCGCCGTTTGCGGGAGACAATATATTATTGGTCGCCATCATCAAGGTGCGCGCTTCCAATTGCGCCTCGATGGACAAAGGAATATGCACGGCCATTTGGTCGCCATCGAAGTCGGCGTTGAAGGCGCTACAAACCAATGGGTGCAGCTGAATCGCCTTACCCTCGATCAAGATAGGCTCGAAGGCCTGAATACCCAATCTATGTAGAGTCGGAGCACGGTTCAGCAATACCGGGTGCTCGCGTATCACTTCCTCGAGGATATCCCAGACTTCGGCGCCTTCGCGCTCCACCATTTTCTTGGCGGCTTTAATCGTTGTCGCCAAACCGCGCAATTGCAATTTACTGAAAATAAAGGGCTTGAACAGCTCCAGCGCCATTTTCTTAGGCAAGCCGCATTGATGCAATCTCAGAGTCGGACCGACGACGATCACCGAACGACCGGAATAATCGACCCGTTTACCCAACAAGTTCTGTCTGAAACGACCTTGCTTGCCTTTAATCATATCGGCCAGCGATTTCAGCGGTCTTCTGTTAGTGCCGGTAATCGCGCGACCGCGGCGTCCATTATCCAATAACGCGTCGACCGACTCCTGCAGCATACGCTTTTCGTTGCGCACGATGATATCCGGCGCATTCAAGTCCAACAAACGGTTCAAGCGATTGTTTCTGTTGATGACTCGACGATATAGATCGTTCAGATCCGACGTTGCGAAACGTCCGCCATCCAATGGTACTAAGGGGCGCAATTCCGGTGGCAAGACCGGCAGGACCGTCATGATCATCCATTCAGGACGGTTGTTCGACGCCAACAGCGAATCGATGACTTTCAGACGTTTCGAAAACTTCTTGATCTTGGTTTCCGAGTTAGTCGAATTGATCTCTTCGCGCAGTATTTTGACCTCTTCCTGCAAATCGATCGATTTCAGTAAGTCATAAATCGCTTCCGCACCCATTTTGGCGTCAAAGTCATCGCCATATTCTTCCACTGCATCGAGATACTCATCGTCGGTTAGCAGCTGTCCCCGCTCCATCG
Source organism: Methylomarinum sp. Ch1-1 (assembly GCF_030717995.2). Taxonomy (NCBI): domain Bacteria; kingdom Pseudomonadati; phylum Pseudomonadota; class Gammaproteobacteria; order Methylococcales; family Methylococcaceae; genus Methylomarinum; species Methylomarinum roseum. The sequence continues at coordinate 274,401 of NZ_CP157743.1, forward strand.
GCGTCATGCCCGGATCGAGCACGACAAAGGATTCAAAATACAATACACGTTCGATCGCGCGCAGCGTCATATCCAGCAACAAGGCGATCCTGGACGGCAACGACTTCAGGAACCAGATATGCGCCACGGGGCTGGCCAAATCGATATGCCCCATTCTTTCACGGCGCACTTTGGACAGTGTTACCTCAACGCCGCATTTTTCACAGATCACCCCGCGATGCTTCAGCCGCTTGTATTTGCCGCACAAGCATTCATAATCGCTGACTGGCCCGAAAATTTTCGCGCAAAACAAACCGTCGCGCTCGGGTTTAAAGGTACGATAGTTGATGGTTTCAGGTTTCTTGACTTCGCCATAAGACCATGAACGGATCATATCCGGCGATGCCAAACCAATACGAATTGAGTCAAAGTCGTCTGTCCGACCTTGACGTTTTAGGAAATTCATTAAATCTTTCAAGAGCTTGTCCTCTCTGTTACTACCTGATAGTTACCGGATTCTGACTGGCCGAGTGGAGCGATTATTCCTGCTCCAATTCGATGTTTACACCCAGCGAACGTATTTCTTTAATCAGTACGTTGAATGATTCCGGCATACCGGCTTCCATTGTATGATTACCATCAACAATGTTTTTATACATACGGGTTCTACCTGTCACGTCATCAGACTTAACCGTGAGCATTTCCTGCAAGGTATAAGCCGCACCGTATGCTTCTAGCGCCCAAACCTCCATCTCGCCGAAACGCTGGCCACCGAACTGCGCCTTACCGCCCAGCGGTTGCTGGGTGACCAAACTGTATGGACCGGTCGAACGCGCATGCATCTTGTCATCCACCAAGTGATTCAGTTTCAGCATATACATATAGCCGACGGTGATTTCCCGTTCAAACGGTTCACCGGTCAAGCCATCATAAAGCCTCGTTTGACCATGTTCCGGCAAGTCGGCCAATTTCAGCATTGTACGAATTTCATCTTCGCCGGCGCCATCGAAGACCGGAGTCGCCATCGGCACACCACCGACCAAATTAGCCGCCATTTCCAAAATTTCCTGATCGGAGAACACATCCAGATTCTCTTTCTTACCGCTACTGTTGTAGATTTTCTCCAAAAACTGTCGAATTTCGGCGACTTTTGCCTGCGCTTCCAACATCTTGCCGATCTTGATCCCCAGACCCTTAGCAGCCCATCCCAAATGGGTTTCCAGCACCTGCCCGACGTTCATCCTAGAGGGCACCCCTAGAGGATTCAGCAAGATATCGACCGGCGTACCATCGGCTGTGTACGGCATGTCTTCGATCGGCACGATTTGCGAGATGACCCCCTTGTTTCCGTGACGGCCCGCCATCTTGTCACCTGGTTGTATGCATTTCTTAACCGCCAGATAGACCTTGACCATTTTCAGCACACCCGGGGCCAAATCGTCACCCATCGTGATCTTTTTACGTTTTTGTTCGAAACGCTCATCGAACTGCTTACGTTGTTGCTCGATCTGTTCAGCGACCTTCTCCAACTGAACATTGACATCCTCGTCTTGAGTTCTGATTTTCAACCATTCGGATTGTCTCAAACCATCCAAATATTCTCGGCTGATTTCCGCGCCTTTTTTCAATCCGGCGGGACCTTTCTCCGCTTTTTTCCCGATCAACAGATTGGCCACACGACTGAAAATATCCTTTTCCAAAATTTTCAATTGATCGTCCAGGTCTTTGCGAAAACGTTGGATTTCCGCTTCCTCGATTTCCAAGGCGCGCTTGTCCTTCTTGACGCCGTCGCGAGTGAAGACCTGTACGTCGATCACAGTACCACGGATATTGCCGGGAACGCGCAACGAGGTATCTTTAACATCGGCGGCTTTTTCGCCAAAAATAGCACGCAGCAGCTTTTCTTCCGGCGTCAGCTGGGTCTCGCCTTTCGGCGTGACCTTGCCGACCAAAATATCACCGCCTTTGACTTCGGCGCCGACATAAACGATACCGGATTCATCCAGTTTCGATAACGCCTCTTCGCTGACATTAGGAATATCGGCGGTAATTTCTTCGGGACTATGCTTGGTTTCACGAGCGACACAGGTTTTTTCTTCGATATGTATCGTCGTGAAGCGATCTTCTTTAACTACGCGTTCCGAGACCAGAATGGAGTCCTCGAAGTTATAACCATTCCACGGCATGAACGCTATCAACATGTTTTGACCTAACGCCAACTCGCCGATATCGGTGGACGGTCCGTCGGCTAATATATCGCCGGCCCGCACGCTATCGCCCGGTTTAACCAGTGGCTTCTGATTGATACAGGTATTCTGGTTGGAACGCGTGTATTTAGTCAGGTTGTAAATATCCACGCCGGGTACGCCGGAAACAGTTTCTTCGTCATTGACGCGCACCACGATACGCGCCGCATCGACTGCCTCGATGCTTCCTCCGCGCGTCGCAACCACGGCGACGCCCGAATCTTTAGCAACGACACGTTCCATGCCGGTTCCGACCAAGGGTTTTTCCGCACGCAACGTAGGCACCGCTTGACGCTGCATGTTTGACCCCATCAACGCGCGGTTAGCATCGTCATGCTCCAGGAATGGAATAATCGATGCAGCCACAGAAACAATCTGTTTCGAGGAAACATCCATATATTGCACGGTATCCGACGAGGCCAACGTGAATTCGTCTTTATAGCGACAAGAAACCAAGCCTTCAATCAGCTTGAAGTTTTCATCGACGGCCACACTCGATTGCGCAATGACGTATTCGCCTTCTTCGATCGCCGACAGATAATCGACCTGGTCGGTCACCACGCCGTCCACCACTCTACGATAAGGGGTTTCCAGGAAACCGTAGGAGTTAGTGCGCGCATACACCGACAAGGAGTTGATCAGACCGATATTCGGACCCTCGGGTGTTTCGATCGGACACACACGACCGTAATGAGTGGTATGTACGTCTCGCACCTCGAAGCCGGCGCGCTCTCTCGCCAGACCGCCCGGGCCCAATGCGGAGACACGACGCTTGTGCGTCACCTGTGACAATGGGTTGTTTTGATCCATGAACTGCGACAACTGACTCGAACCAAAAAATTCCTTGACCGATGCCGACACTGGCTTGGCATTGATGATTTCCTGTGGCATGTAGCCTTCGGAATCGGCCAGCGTCAATCTTTCTCTCACCGCACGCTCGACTCTGACCAAGCCCACGCGGAACTGGTTTTCAATCATCTCGCCGACCGAACGGACACGACGGTTACCGAGGTGGTCGATGTCGTCGACATTGCCGTTGCCGTTGCGGATATCGATCAATTCTTTCAGCACATCGATGATATCTTCTTTGCTCAACGTGCCGGAGCCGATAATTTCTTCGCGACCTAAGCGACGGTTGAATTTCATCCGTCCCACTGCCGATAAATCGTAGCGCTCTTCGGTGAAGAACAGATTTTCAAACAAGTTTTCAGCCGATTCCTTGGTGGGCGGCTCGCCTGGACGCATCATTCGGTAAATTTCGACCAACGCTTCTAGACGGTTGGTCGTCGTATCCAACGACATCGCGTTGGAAATATACGGACCTTTGTCCAAATCATTAACAAACAGCGTATTAATTTCGGTGATGCCGGCATCGATCAATTTTTGCAACAATTCTTCGGTCAGTTCGGCATTGACTTCGGCAACCAGCTCACCGGTGGACTCATCGATGATGTTGTGGCCAAGAATTTTACCGTATAAATAATCCCTCGGAACCTCGATAACATCGACATTCGCCTTGTTCATCTGGCGAATATGCTTCGCGGTAATCCTTCGTCCTTCTTCGACCAGCACCTTGCCGTCATGCTTGATATCGAATACCGCCATTTCACCACGCAGACGCTCAGGGATGATATGGTAGAGGAATTTATCAGGGCTGATACTGAACTTATTGGTTTCGAAGAAGATATCGATCATCTCTTCGTTTTCATAGCCCAAGGCTCTCAATAAGATCGTAGCCGGAATTTTACGGCGTCTGTCTATTCTGACGTAAAGTGCATCCTTATGGTCGAATTCGAAATCCAACCAGGAGCCGCGATAAGGGATTACACGGGCATTGAACAGCAGCTTACCGGATGAGTGAGTCTTACCCTTGTCATGGTCAAAAAATACGCCCGGAGACCGGTGCAATTGGGACACGATGACCCGTTCCGTACCATTAATGACAAATGTGCCGTTATCTGTCATTAAGGGTAATTCACCCATGTAGACTTCTTGCTCCCTGATATCTTTGACGACTTTGGCATTGGCCGGCGCATCTTTATCATAGATGACCAGGCGCACCAACACCCTCAGCGGCGCCGCATAGGTCGCACCGCGTTGCTGGCATTCTCTTACATCGAAAGTAGGCTCTCCTAAGCGATATTTAACATATTCCAGGACGGCATACCCAGAATGACTTACAATTGGAAAAACACTTAAAAATGCCGCATGCAAACCACGATCTTCCCTTTTGTCGGGAGCTACGCCATCTTGCAAAAAATTAGCATAAGAATCGATTTGTGTTGCTAAAAGATAGGGAACTTCCAGTACTTCAGTACCTTTCCCAAAGTTGTTACGGATACGCTTTTTTTCGGTAAAAGAATAGGCCATATTGCTTCCAAACCTTTTCGTCAAAGATTATTTACTACTGCTTGTCTATTGCAAACAGCAAAAGGCCGGCGACAGAAATGCCACCAGCCCTGTTTAATTAGGCTTTACAGCCTGATCGGTCAGTCAAAATAGTTATTTAATTTCGACTGAAGCGCCTGCATCTTCCAGCTCTTTCTTAGCTGCTTCGGCATCTTCTTTGCTGACACCTTCTTTCAGTGTCGTTGGCGCGCCTTCAACGGCTTCTTTCGCTTCTTTCAGACCCAGGCCTGTCATGCCGCGCACCGCTTTAATGACGGCAACTTTGTTAGAACCGAATGATGTCATGACAACATCGAATTCAGTTTGTTCCGCCGCAGCGCCGGCTTCACCGCCAGCAGCAGGCGCAGCAACAGCAACAGCGGCTGCTGCAGAAACGCCGAATTTTTCTTCCATTGCAGAGATCAGATCAACGACCTCCATAACGCTCATGTTTGAGATCGCTTCCAAGATATCTTCTTGTGAAAGTGCCATTATTGTTTCCTCTATAATATTAGGTTTAAAACTGGTGTAAAAGTTAGCTTATGCCGCTTCTTTCTGGTCTTTAATCGCAGCCACTGTGCGGACCAATTTTGCGTGAGGCTCCGCCAAAGTACGAACAAATTTCTCGACCGGCGCCTTCATCACAGACATCAGCATGCTGATGGACTGATCGTAAGTCGGCAGAGAAGCCAGGCGTTTCAATTCGGATGCGTCATAGAGTTGACCACCGATTGAAACAAGCTTGGCGACTAACTTGTCATGTTCTTTGGAGAAATCACTGACCAGTCGAGCTGCGCTACCCGGATCTTCCATTGAAAAAGCAAGAATGAGTGGACCCACCATCCCTTCTTGCATGCATTCAAATTCAGTTCCTTCGACAGCTTTCTTAGCCAATGTGTTTTTGACCACACGCAGATAAACGCCCGTCTCTCTCGCAGTCTTACGCAACTGAGTTAATTCAGTCACCGTTAAACCACGATATTCCGCTGCGACAGCAGAGTGAGCCTGAGCGGCGATTGCAGCAACTTCTTCGACGACTGTTTTTTTGTCATCTAATCTTAATGCCACAGTTTACCTCCGAGCATGGTTCCAGAGCTCTGCTCCGGAATTAACAATATGTATCCGATGGATACCCCTTTTACGGTCCCTTTACCAGTCAAGCCGGTTAAAGCTTCCGTCTGCGTAGGCTATTAAGCATTTGCCCCTACGGTCTTTGACGGTTGCCAGAATACCGGCAACCCAAAGTTTCTTGATAATCAGATTTGAATGCTGTTCTGATCAATACACAGGCCTGGACCCATGGTTGATGACAGTGAAATCTTTTTAAAATACACGCCTTTTGCCGCTGCTGGCTTGGCTTTTTTCAAGTCGGCGACCAGATATTCCAGATTTTGTACAAGCGCAGTTTCATCGAACGAAACCTTACCGATGGAACAATGCACGATACCGGCTTTATCTGCGCGATATCTGACCTGACCGGACTTGGCATTGGTGACCGCAGTCGCCACATCAGGCGTTACCGTGCCGACTTTAGGGTTAGGCATCAAGCCTCTAGGCCCCAAGATCTGACCCAATTGACCGACGACACGCATCGCATCAGGAGAAGCAATGACGACATCAAAGTCCATCTCACCCTTCTTAACCTGATCCGCCAGATCTTCCATGCCTACGATATCGGCGCCCGCTTCTTTTGCGGCGTCGGCATTAGGTCCCTGGGTAAACACAGCGACACGAACCGTTTTACCGGTTCCGTTTGGCAGCACCGAGGCGCCGCGCACATTCTGGTCTGATTTTCTTGGATCAACCCCCAGGTTCACACTGACATCGATCGCTTCATCAAACTTGCTATTGGCGAATTCCTTCAATAAGGCAACGGCTTCAGAGATGCTGTATTGCTGAGTCTTGTCGACTTTCGCCTGTATTAATTTAGCTTTCTTGCTTAATTTAGCCATTATGCTCCCTCCACTGTCAGCCCCATGCTTCTCGCACTACCCTCAATGATCCTGACTGCCGCCTCTAAATCTGCAGCATTCAGGTCTTCCATTTTGGTGTTAGCGATTTCTTCCAACTGCGCACGCGTGACGCTGCCAACCTTAGCGGAATTCGGAGTGCTGCTGCCTTTTTTAATCCCGGCCGCCTTCATCAACAAGATTGACGCAGGAGGTGTTTTAGTGATAAAAGTAAAGCTCTTATCATTATAAACGGTGATCACGACGGGAATCGGCAGGCCTTTTTCCACATCCTGTGTCTTGGCGTTAAACGCCTTACAAAACTCCATGATGTTGACGCCGCGCTGACCCAGCGCAGGACCTACCGGAGGACTTGGATTTGCCTCGCCGGCTTTAATTTGCAGCTTAATATACGCTTCAATTTTTTTTGCCATTATTTACTCCAATTGGGTTCAGACGCATTTCAGCTCCCCTTACAAACAAAAATCCCCGCCACCTTATGGACAGGGATTCGTACAAACTTAATTTAGTCAATCTTATATTTTCTCAACCTGACCAAATTCCAGCTCCACCGGGGTCGAACGACCAAAAATCAGAACCGAAACCCTCAGGCGACTCTTTTCGTAATTGACTTCTTCGATATTGCCGTTAAAGTCCTTAAACGGCCCATCTATAATCCTGACAACCTCACCCGCCTCAAACAACACCTTAGGCCTAGGCTTGTTAACACCCTCTTCCACCCTATTCAGGATAGAATTAGCTTCTTTTTCCGATATAGGCGCCGGACGATCCGACGTACCACCGATAAAACCCAAAACCCTTGGCACATTTCGCACCAAATGCCAAGTTTCATCAGTCAACTCCATTTGAACCAAAACATAGCCGGGAAAAAACTTTCTTTCGCTTTTCCGTTGTTGCCCCATCCGCATCTCAACAACCTCTTCGGTTGGAACCAGTATTTTTCCAAAATACTTCTGCAGACCCTCCCTTTCTATCCTTTCTTCTAAAGCCTGCTTTACCTTGTTCTCGAAATTCGAATAAGCATGAACCACATACCAACGAAGCGCCATGCCCTAACCCCCCTGACCTGTCAGGAGACGAACACCCCAGAACAAGAACATGTCGAGCAACCACAGCACCAAACCCACGACAAACACCATGCCAAAAACCAGCAAAGTCGTCCGTATCGTCTCTTCACGAGTTGGCCAAACAACCTTTCTAACTTCCTGCTTAGACTCTAGCGCAAAGCCCCACACATTTCGCCCTAACGCCGTCGTTAAAAGCAAACCCAGAGCGACTATAACAATTGCAACCAGGCCTAACACCCGATAAAGCAACATAAATTCCGAGAAATGATAAAAAGCGGTTATCCCGGCGATAACAATGACTACCGAAAAGAAATGCTTGACGATATCAACTATCGAGGTCGCTTCTTGTGCCTGTGCGTTCATTTAGACCAACATGAAGTGTATTTAAGACAATCCTCTGAATGGCAGGCCAGGAGGGACTCGAACCCCCAACTTGCGGTTTTGGAGACCGCTGCTCTACCAATTGAACTACTGACCTATTCAGAAAACCTGGTTGAGCTGGTGATTATACACCAGCCCTTTTAATTATTCAATAATTGAAGCAACAACACCCGCACCGACGGTACGACCACCTTCACGGACCGCGAAACGCAGACCATCGTTCATCGCAATTGGCGCAATCAGTTTAACTTCAACGGTCACGTTGTCGCCCGGCATCACCATTTCCACGCCTTCCGGCAATTCAACCGCACCGGTCACGTCAGTCGTTCTGAAGTAGAACTGCGGACGGTAACCGTTGAAGAAAGGCGTATGGCGACCGCCTTCGTCTTTAGACAGTACATAGATTTCTGCTTTGAAATGCGTATGTGGAGTGATGGTGCCAACGTGCGCCAATACCTGACCACGCTCGACTTCGTCACGCTTGGTGCCGCGCAACAGGACACCGACGTTGTCGCCCGCTTCACCTTGATCCAGCAGCTTGCGGAACATTTCCACGCCCGTACACGTGGTTTTAGTCGTTTCCTTAATGCCGACGATCTCGATTTCTTCACCGACCTTGATTACGCCGCGCTCGACACGACCCGTGACTACGGTGCCGCGACCGGAGATCGAGAACACGTCTTCGATAGGCATCAGGAATGGACCGTCTACTGCACGTTTAGGCTCCGGAATGTAACTATCCAGCGCTTCAACCAGTTTCACCACGGCAGGTACACCGATTTCGCTAGTATCGCCTTCCAACGCTTTCAGCGCAGAACCCACGATGATAGGCGTATCGTCGCCTGGGAATTCATAAGCATCCAGCAATTCACGAACTTCCATTTCCACCAATTCGATCAATTCTTCATCATCGACCATATCGGCTTTATTCAAAAACACAACGATGTATGGGACGCCGACCTGTCTAGACAGCAGGATGTGCTCACGAGTTTGTGGCATCGGACCGTCAGCCGCCGAACACACCAGGATCGCGCCGTCCATCTGCGCCGCACCGGTAATCATGTTTTTAACATAGTCGGCGTGACCTGGGCAGTCGACGTGCGCATAGTGACGCGTTTCTGACTCATATTCTACGTGTGACGTCGCGATGGTGATACCGCGCTCACGTTCTTCCGGTGCGTTATCGATCTGATCGAAGGCTCTGGCTTCGCCGCCTCGCAATTCAGCCATTACCTTAGTTAACGCCGCTGTTAATGTTGTTTTACCGTGGTCAACGTGGCCAATGGTTCCTACGTTTACGTGCGGTTTCGTTCTTTCAAATTTTTCTTTAGCCATCTTAAAAAACCTTACTAGCAAACACTATCTATACTTAACAACTGGAGCTCATAACCGGATTTGAACCGGTGACCTCTTCCTTACCAAGGAAGTGCTCTACCTACTGAGCTATATGAGCTTTAACCGGATTTGCGAATGGAGCGGGTGATGGGAATCGAACCCACGTAATCAGCTTGGAAGGCTGGAGTTCTACCATTGAACTACACCCGCGGTATTCCAAATTGGGGATGGTGGAGGGGGGAGGATTCGAACCTCCGAAGGTAGAACCGTCAGATTTACAGTCTGATCCCTTTGGCCACTCGGGAACCCCTCCTGAACCGGAAAGCTGGCCATTATGAAGGCAAAAAACATAATAGTCAACTTTTTTTTGATTTTTTCTCATCAAACTCTGCCAAACCCTGACAGAGCTGATCATCATACAGAATTGAACTTACTAGCGCAAGCCAATATTGCAAATATCGCCATCAGCCATGCAACTCACGCATAACCAAGTCGATGTCGCCGTCTACGACAGAGCCGATCAGGCTCTCAACCTCATCGAATGCGCGCTCGATACGGGCGCAACCCTCTGACGTAGGCCTCGACAACACATAATCAGAAACCGCTTGCCCCACGGGCGGACGACCTATCCCCACCCTTAAGCGCATAAAATCGCGACTACCGAGATGAGCGACAATATCGCGCAAACCATTATGCCCGGCATGACCGCCGCCCTTCTTGACCCTGATGACTCCCTCATCAAAATCCAACTCATCATGCACGACCAGGATTTCTTCCGGCGCAATCTTATAATAGCGAGCCACCTTACCCACGGAAGCGCCACTATTATTCATATAGGTTTGTGGCTTCAACAACACCACCTGATGCGCACCCAATCGGCAAGAAGCCAGCAAGCCCTGAAACCTCGCCTCATTTGACCAGACGCCGACCCCAGCCAAACGTTCCAAAAACAAAAACCCGACGTTATGCCGGGTTTTCTCATATTTTCGGCCAGGATTACCCAGACCAACGATCAACCTGATCATTTATTATTCGGCCGCACCTTCTTCTTCAGCAGCCTCAGCTTCTTCTCCGGCGCCACGAGTCTTCACGACCTGAGCAATCGGATGATCATGATCTTCGCCGTGCGCCAGCTCTGGAATCTCCACGCCAGCCGGCAACTTGATATCAGACATATGGACAACAGCACCCAACTCGACATCAGCGAGATCGACCTCAAGATATTCCGGCAATGCCGACGGCATACAAGAAACCTCAACATCCACCATTGCATGAGTCACCACGCCACCCGTCTTAACGCCGACACAAGTCTCTTCGTTAATGAAATGCAGCGGCACATGCATTTTAACTTGATGAGATTCATCCACTCTCATGAAATCCATATGCAACACTTGCGGCTTAGCCGGATGGCGCTGAATATCTTTCAACAACGCCTTTTGAGTTTTACCGTCGACCTTAACATCGAGAATGTGCGAGTAAACCGCCTCATGATCAAGATGCTTTAGAATCTCGTTATGCTCCAACACCAACATTTCAGGAGCACTTTCTCCACCGTATATTACCGCAGGCACCTTGCCCTCACGGCGAGCCGCTTTCGCTGCATTTTTACCTGACATATCGCGAGTTTCTGCGACAAATTCAAATACGTTAGACATCTCTTTCTCCAAAGCTTGCTCCCACAAGCGCTACTTTCATTTGTTAATCTACATACAGCGAACTGACAGATTCGCCGACCGCTATTCGCCTAATCGTTTCAGCCAACATCTCGGCTATACTTAACTGCCTAATTTTACCTATCTGCTGCAATTCTTCGGTCAACGGTATCGTGTCGGTTACCACCAACTCATCCAACACCGAACTGCTTACGTTATCCGCCGCCGCCCCGGACAATACCGGATGCGTGCAGTAGGCAACAACCCTAAGCGCGCCATGATCCTTCAACGCCTCCGCCGCATGACACAATGTCCCGGCCGTATCGACCAAGTCATCGATCATGACACAGGTCCGCCCCTCAACATCGCCAATGATATGCATAATCTCAGAAACATTAGCACGAGGACGACGCTTATCTATGATCGCGAGATCCGCATCATCCAACCGCTTCGCCAAAGCCCTAGCCCTGACCACCCCGCCAACATCCGGAGAGACCACGATCAAATCATCATATTTTTGACGCCATACATCGCCCAATAAAATAGGCGAAGCATAAACATTATCAACCGGTATCGCAAAAAAACCTTGAATCTGATCAGCATGCAGATCAACCGTCAACACCCTATCGGCTCCCGCATTGGCGATCATATCCGCCACCAATCTCGCGGTAATCGGCACCCGGGCCGACCTAGATCGCCGATCCTGCCTGGCGTAACCATAATAGGGAATAACCGCCGTTATCCGTGACGCCGACGCTCTCTTTAAAGCATCGATCATCACCAGCAGTTCCATCAAATTTTCGTTCGTTGGCGAGCAGGTCGGCTGAATAACAAACACATCCCGACCCCGTACATTTTCCTCGATCTCAACGACTATCTCTCCATCACTAAAGCGACCCACCGTCGCCATCCCAAGGCGCAAATTTAGCTTCCTGACAATACCTTCAGATAAAGCCTTATTAGCATTACCCGAGAATACCATCATCGAGGCATCACTCATTAAAGCACTCCTAAAGAGATTTTATTCATGGAGATAAAATGGCTGGGCTGCCAGGATTCGAACCTGGGTATGCGGGGATCAAAACCCCGTGCCTTACCGCTTGGCGACAGCCCAAAAAATTGAATTCAGCCTTTAATAGTGACTAAGCTTTTGATACAGTGGCGACCTATTTTGACCCTTGGCCAAATAAACCTGCCAATCGCCTTGTAATTCCGCATACGCTTGCCGAGCCTCCCGCTCCGATGCAAACTGCGCAAATACACAGGCGCCTGTCCCGGTCAACCTTGCCTCGGCGTAACCGGACAAAGCTTCCCATGCTTTTTCTACAGACCGATATAACTTGCAGACCACTTCGAAACAATCGTTCCGCTGATCCCCTGCAAGAAAGTCCGCTATTTTGATCGCTTTACTATCTCTTGTCAAGCCTTCGTGTGTAAAAATTTTCCCGGTATCGACATGAACATTCGGTTTTATAACAACAACCCATTGTTCTGGAACGACAATCTCTTGCAACTCCTCACCGACACCCTCTCCCCAAGCGGCGCAACCAAAGACAAAAACGGGCACATCGGCGCCTAAGCGCAAGCCGAGCCTCATCAACTCTTCGGTAGACAACCCCAAGCTCCATAACTGATTCAAAACCACCAGGGTCGTAGCCGCATCGGAACTGCCTCCGCCCAGACCGCCGCCCATCGGTAAATTTTTTTCCACCTCGATACGAACACCTTGCCGGCATCCGCTTATTTCCTTTAATAAGTTCGCCGCACGCACCGTCAAGTCATCGGCTTCCGCAACCCCCGGTATCGGTTCTTGCAGACAGACACGATCCTGCTCCAACGGATGAAAAGTCAACCAGTCACATAAATCGAGCATCTGGAAGACCGTTTGCAACAAATGATAACCGTCATCCCTACGCCCGGTAATCCTCAGCATCAAATTCAACTTAGCCGGCGCCGGCCATTTTTCTTTCCACAGCGCATTCGCTGCCCGCGCTTCTGTCACGACATTTTCCATTGATCTACAATTAATTTAACCTTGGTGGCCGCCTTTTCCAAATTGATCTTATGGGGCAGCGAATACTCGCCAAACACCTGCATCTGCCGATACCTGACCCGCCAGCCATGCTGAATAAAGCCCTGCTCACTTTCTTGATAGGCCACGCCCGGCTCCACCAAACCCAACATCCAGTATCTGAAGGCCTGAACCGGAATTTCCACCCCGAAGTGCTTGGCCATGACTCGTTCGGCAGCCTGCCGATAGATGCGAACCTGATCGCCGTCATCGACGACAACCTCGCGCTGGGTCACGACCAATCGCAGCCGCCCCTGCCCAAACGGCCCCGCCATTTCTATGACGTCGCTGGACCGCTCGTGACGCCAATCGATATCAGCCGAAAACGAATCCTGCTCGGCAACGACCCCTAGTCGCCCGGCGAACTGCCAGCTCTCTTGCTCATACCAATGCTGCATTTGCCGCATTTGATAAGCCCCGCCGGTCTCGACGATGTGCTGTTGCGCACAGCCGCCCAGCAACAGCGCCATAACTAATAGCCGCGACGCACTATACCTCATTCATCACTCTGTAAAAAACGTTTTTTAAAATCCAATAAATAACGATCCTCCGGCGTTTTCTCCAGCGCCTCTTCGATCAAGCGTCGGGCCTTTTCTTTTTCTCCGGTCACCCATAAAAGCTCCGCCAGATGCGCAGCAATCTCATTTTCCGGCTGCAGGTCATAGGCGCGCTGCAAATACCGCAACGCCTCATCGGTATGGCCCAGCTTAAATTGCAGCCAGCCGTAACTGTCAATGATGACCGCCTCGTCCGGCTGCAAACGCAACGCCTTTTGTAAATAGGCTTCCGCCTCTTGATAACGCTCGGTTCTGTCCACCAAGGTATAGCCGAGGGCGTTCAAGGCGCCGGCATCATCTGGGTTTTGCGCCAGTATCTTCAGCAAATCGGCTTCCAACACATCCAGCTTATCGAGCTGTTCGGCAATCAACGCCCGGGTGTATAACAGCTCCCTACTGTCGGGATAAGACTGTAAGGCATCGGTCAAGATATCAAACGCCTGCTGATATTGACCGGTCTCGCTATACAGCTCGGCCTTGACCAGCAAAATTCTCACTCGTTGACGAGGATATTTCGTTTCCATCGCGCCGATACGCTCGGCCGCCTCATCGTAACGCTTTTGACTCAACAGCAATGACACCGCCGCCATCTTCGCATTGAACGCTAGGGGCCCTTGGCTCACCTTATCAAACCAAACCAGCGCCTTGTCGTATTTCTCCCGATTATAGGCGATGCGCCCCAGATAAAAGCTGGCCTGGGCCTCCCAGGCCGGATCATGCAGCAACTTTTCCAGGTAGTTTTCCGCTTGACCAAGCTCCTGCTGCTGCAAATAAATCAGCGCAATGGCAAACTGGCTTTCACCGTCATCGGGCTTATCATCGAGCACCTCCCGATACAGATCCACCGCATCATCATAGGCCTTGCTCTCCACCAACACCTGCGCCAGCATTTTCCTGATGCGCTCATCCTCCGGGGTTTGTTCCAGCGCCTGTTCCAAATAGCCTCTCGCCGCCTCCAAGTCACCCGTCTGACTGGACAACTGCGCCTGCAGCAACAATGCCTTATGCCAATCCGACTGCAGCGCCAAGGCTCGACTGTTTTTCTGCAGGGCCTGTGGATATTGCTGCATTTTCGAGGCCAGCAAGGCCTGCACAAAATAGATCTCCGCCTGATCAGGATGCTGTACGGCAAGCTCTTCCAGCACACCATAAATGAAGTCGTCCTTGCCGTCCTTCTCCATCAGCTTGATCATTTCAACCAAGGTCGACTCGAAACCGCCCGGATCCAACGCCAACAAGGCATTTAAATGATCGACCGCTTCCGCTTTATTGGCCCTGCGCAATGCCGATAAAATGGCGATCTTTCTGGCGGTCAAATTTTCCTTATCTCTTTCCAACCATAAATTAACCGCCTCCTCGGTCCGCCTCTCATCCTTTACGAACAAGCCTATTTTCGCCGCTCGCTCCGCGACACGCGAATCATCCGTCAGCTCGGCCGCCTGCAGATACCCGTCTAGCGCCACGTCATACTGATTGCGTTGACCGGCCAATTCCGCCGCCATCAACAAATAGAGAACCTTAGGATCTATCGCCGTCTCCCGCTCAGCCTCCTCTGCCGCCGGCGATTGCTTTTCGACCACCGGCGCGGCCTCTTGGCCGGGGGGTTGCTCGGAAGAAGCGGCGCATCCCGTCAGCGCACAGGCCATTATTATTTCTATCCATTTTTTCATCGACACAAACCACCTGGTTTTGAAAAATAACTGCTATAGAGTAGCAGAAAAACGTTTTGTTTCAGACTGATGATTGATTCCATTTGGACAAACCCATTATATTCCTTAGAATATGCGAGTTTTATTATACTTTGTTTAACAGTCAATGACATTTATTGCGGTAGGGATCAATTACAACACAGCGCCGGTCGCCATTCGTGAGCGCCTGGCATTCCCTGCTGAAATTCTAGGCTCAGCATTGAAAAGTCTGTGGAATCAACAAGCGATATCCGAGGCGGCGATTCTATCCACCTGCAATCGCACCGAATTCTATTACCATACCGACTCGGACAATCAGGAGCCCTTGATCAACTGGATTGCAGAGCAAAAAAAACTCAAGCCAGCTGATTTCAGACCGTTTCTTTACAGCCATAAGAACAGCCAGTCCATCCGCCATATGTTCCGGGTCGCCTGTGGCTTGGACTCGATGGTGTTAGGAGAGCCGCAGATTCTCGGCCAGATGAAGACCGCCTACCAGGCGGCCAACGAGGCCGGAACCCTGGGCAAAAACTTGGGCAAATTATTTCAGCATACATTTTCTGCGGCCAAGAAAGTCCGCACCGACACCGCGATCGGCTCCAGTCCGGTGTCGGTGGCATTCGCCGCGGTCCAATTAGCGCAGCAGATTTTCGACAAACTCAGCGAACAAACCGCATTATTGATCGGCGCCGGAGAAACCATCGAACTGACCGCCCGCCATCTGCACCAACACGGCATCGGCCGCATCGTCATCGCTAATCGCACCTTCGACAAGGCCCATGCCTTAGCCAGCCAATTCGACGGTTATGCGATCGCCTTGTCCGAACTGCCCTCGCATCTGGCGGAAGCCGATATCGTCGTGTCATCGACGGCCAGCCAACTGCCGATCCTCGGCAAGGGCATGGTCGAAAGTGCGATCAAAAAACGCAGACACAAACCGATGTTTATGGTCGACTTGGCCGTGCCCCGGGATATAGAATCCGAAGTCGAGCAGCTGAACGACGTCTATTTATACAGCGTTGATGATTTACAAAACACCATCAACGAAAACATGGACTCGCGCCGCCGCGCCGCCGAGCAGGCAGAAGAAATCATCGACACCGAGGTCGAACACTTTCTCGCCTGGATGCGCGCGCAAGGGGCGCAAACGACCATCCGCGATTACCGCAGCCAAGCCGAACTGGCCCGGGACGAAGTGCTGCAAAAGGCCTTAAACCAACTTCGCAACGGAGCGGATGCGGAGCAAGTGCTCAACCGGCTGGCGCATACATTGACCAATAAACTGATTCACACCCCCAGCACCCAATTAAGAGAGGCCGGCGCCAACGAAAGGCCGGACTTGATTGCCGCCGCCCGGGAACTTTTCAAATTGTAACAATCATTCAATGAAAGCTTCTATAAAACTCAAACTGGACAATCTGAGCGAACGTTTTGATGAAATCGCGGCATTACTGGCTCAGCCCGAGGTTCAGGCCGACCAGAACAAGTTTCGCTCGCTCAGTCAGGAATACGCGCAAATAGACCCGATTGTCGGCTGTTATCAAAAATATCTGGAAAATGAACACAACCTGGAAGGGGCGCGAGACATGGTCAAGGACTCCGATCCTGAGCTGCGCGCCATGGCGCAGGAGGAAATCGAACAAGCAGAACAGCAAAAAGAGGCACTGGAACACCAGTTACAGATCTTGCTGCTGCCCAAAGACCCCAACGACAATCGCAACATATTCCTGGAAATTCGCGCCGGCACCGGCGGCGACGAGGCGGCGATTTTTTCCGGCGACCTGGCCAAGATGTATCAACGCTATGCCGAAAAACAGGGCTGGCAAATCGAGATCATTGCCGAAAACCGCGGCGACCACGGCGGTTATAAAGAAATCATCCTACGCGTCAGCGGCCAGAACGTCTATTCACAACTAAAGTTTGAATCCGGCGCCCATCGCGTGCAGCGGGTGCCGGAAACCGAATCCCAGGGCCGCGTCCACACGTCGGCCTGCACCGTCGCAGTGATGCCGGAAGTCGAGGGCGTCGAGGAAATCGACATCAATCCGGCCGATTTGAAAGTCGATACCTTTCGCGCTTCCGGCGCCGGCGGACAGCATGTCAACAAAACCGATTCGGCCATTCGCATCACCCATCTGCCGACCGGCGTCGTCGTCGAATGCCAGGATGAGCGCTCGCAGCACAAGAACCGGGCCCGCGCGATGTCGTTGCTGCAATCGCGTTTATTAGCCGCCGAACAGGAAAAACTCCAATCCGAACAGGCGCAAAACCGCAAGTTGCAAGTCGGCAGCGGCGACCGTTCCGAGCGCATCCGAACCTACAATTACCCACAGGGACGAATGACCGACCACAGAATCAACCTAACCCTGTATAAACTGGAAGAAATCATGCAAGGCGGTTTAGAGCATGTGATCCAGCCACTGATTCATGAACATCAGGCGGAACTGCTGACCCAATTGAGTAATGACTGACGCCGATATTCAATCGCTACTGGTGGCCGCCGAGGAAAAGCTGGCGGCCGTTTCCGATTCGCCGCTGCTGGACGCCGAAATCCTGTTGTGCCTATGCCTAAACAAGCCCCGCACCTTCCTCCGCGCCTGGCCGGAAAAACGGCTGGACCAAGCTGCGCTAGCAGCCTTTCAAACGGCATTGGCGCAACGCCTGCAAGGCCTGCCGATCGCCTATATCACCGGCAGCCGGGAATTCTGGTCCAGGGAGTTTAAAGTCTCGCCGGAAGTGCTGATCCCAAGACCCGACACCGAGTTACTGATAGAGCTGAGTCTTAGGCTGATGCCTGCCGACCGGGCCATCAAGCTGATCGACCTGGGCACCGGTTCCGGCATCATCGCGGTCACGCTGGCTGCGGAAAGGCCGTTGGCGCAAGTGACCGCGACCGACCGCAGCGCGGCCGCCCTGAAGATCGCCAAGGACAATGCGCAACGTCATCGGGTCGACAACATTCGCTTTGTGGAGTCCGACTGGTTCAGCGCCATCACCGATTCCGACTTTGATTTGGTGATCAGCAACCCGCCCTATATTGCCGCCGAAGATCCGCACCTCGATCGGGGCGACGTCAGACACGAACCGGACGAGGCGCTGATTGCGGCCGAACAAGGCCTGCGCGATATCAGAATCCTGGCCGAACAGGCCAGCCAGCATTTGAACGCCTGTGGCCATTTATTGCTCGAACACGGCTATAATCAACAACAGGCGGTTCAAGCCATTTTCAAGACCTGCCATTACCAGCAGGTCAGCACCGCCGCCGACTTGTCCGGCAACCCCAGAGTCACCACCGGGATATGGAACCCTTAATGATGAAAAGACATGAAATTCAGTTATCGAGAAAACTGACGACCGAATTGCTGCACTTGGCGCAGATCTCCCCCGAGGCGGAAATCTGCGGACTGATCGGCGCTCGTGACGGCCAACCGACCCGCTGCTATCCGATAGACAACATTGCCGCCCGACCGGACAGTCGATTCGAGCTGGATCCGCAGCAGCATATCGCCGCGGTCGCTCAAATGCGCGAGAATGGCGAGGACTTGTTCGCCATTTATCATTCGCATCCCCACGCCCCTGCCGAGCCTTCGGCGACCGACATCGACATGGCGAATTATCCCGAGGCGATATACTTGGTGATTTCGCTGAACACCAAGGGGATATTGGAAATGCGCGGCTTCAACATTGTCGATAAGCAGGTTCAAGAAGTCACGCTGCGCATGAGCGAATAATGCCCTGGTTTCGGGTTGTTCGCATCACCCTGCTGCTGTTGATTTTTGTCGGCGTGGCTTTTTATAGCAAGACTCAAAGACTTAAATCACGGTCCTGGAGCGAACCGCTGGAAGCCGTCGTTTATCCGATCAACGGTGAAGGCAGCCCGTTGATCGAACGCTATATCGACTCGCTGGACGATGAGGTTTTTGCCGAGATCGATGAGTTTTTCCGCCGCGAAGGCGAATATTACAACGTCAGCGCCTCGCCCCCAATCAAGATCAGCCTGGGTCCGAAACTGAACGAACATCCTCCGGTATCACCGAAACCGGACGCCAATATCCTCGCCATCGCCTGGTGGGGACTGAGATTCCGCTACTGGGCTTACCGCCACACCCCCGACGATGAATCGAATTTGCGGCGTATCCGCATTTTCACCCATTATCATGAAGTACAGCCGGAGAAAAAACTACAGCATTCGCTAGGCTTGGATAAGGGGCTATTAGCGATCGTTCATGCCTTCGCGTCGGAGCGTCAACAAGCACAAAACAACATTGTCATCGCCCATGAACTGCTGCATACCGTCGGCGCCACCGATAAATACGATAAAAACGGCGAACCTATCTTTCCGCACGGCTATGCCGGTCCCGAACACCAACCGCTTTATCCACAATCGCGCGCCGAAATCATGGCCGCCCGCATTCCCCTGTCCAACAACAGCTCGCGCATGGCCGACAGTTTAAAGCAATGCATCATCGGTGAAAAAACCGCACAGGAAATCAACTGGCTGAAACCAGAATCTGCCAATTAGCATATGACCGACACGCTCCCCGTCTTAGAGGGATATTTGGGGTCAGAGTAAAATTTACTCGATAGAATTACGTTGTAACAGATGAGCAACCACCTCATTACCGCGAATTTCTTGGCGGGTGGGTGGTAGGCATCGAGCGATTTGCCCCGTAAATTGTAGCGATAACCAAGAGAAGAGTGACCGCTAGAAAACCGGGCCGGTCGAGAGAGCCGAAACCCGTAAGGCGGATTCGCCGACAGGCAATCCGCCAAGACTTCGGAAAACATAGGCGTTTTGCTAGCGCGAAAACGCCCTACGTCCCTGGATTCCGCTTTATTCGTCAGCGTCATGAACAAATACGCGCCATGGCTGCCAGGAGATGCCCCGAACATATTTCCCGAATGACACCGGTGGGCGATTAAGAGCCGACGATATTCCTGGCCTGCAAGTCGGCATGATAGGAGGAGCGCACCAGCGGCGCGCTGGCGACTTGTTGAAAGCCCAGCTCCTTGGCGATTTCCGCGTAGCGCTCGAACTGCGCCGGCGTGATGAATTCCTGCACCGGCAAATGGTCCTGACTCGGCTGCAGATATTGGCCTATCGTCAGCATGCTGCAGCCATGTGTCAGCAAATCCTTCATCACCTCGATCACCTCGGCTTCGCTTTCGCCGATACCGACCATCAAGCCCGATTTAGTCGGGATCTGCGGCTGTTTTTCCTTGAACCCTTGCAGCAATCGCAATGATTCTTGATAATCGGCGCCCGGCCTGGCCTGGCGATAGAGCCGCGGCACCGTTTCCAGGTTGTGGTTGAATACGTCACAAGGCTGCTCAGCCAATATATCCAACGCAATTTGCTGACGACCGCGAAAATCGGGGACCAACACCTCGATCTTGGTCGTCGGCGTCTGTTGCCGTATCGCCTCGATGCAAGCGGCGAAATGGCCGGCGCCGCCGTCCTTCAGGTCATCGCGGTTGACCGAGGTGATCACGACATAGTTCAGCGCCATCTGCGCGACGGTGTTGGCAAGGTGAACCGGTTCATCACGATCCAGCGCCTGCGGCCGGCCATGAGCGACATCGCAGAACGGACAACGGCGAGTGCATAAATCGCCCATGATCATGAAAGTCGCGGTGCCATGACTGAAACATTCGCCCAGATTGGGGCAGGCGGCTTCCTCGCAGACCGTATGCAGGCTGTTTTCTCGCAGCGAGCGCTTGATTTTCGCGACCTTGTCGCCGGACGGCACCCGTATGCGTATCCACTCCGGTTTGCGCAGCAGGGTATCCGGTTTTTCGACCTTGACCGGGATTCTCGCCAATTTATCGGCGTTGCGCTGATGGGTTTCGGGGGTCGATCTTGAGGGTGCATTCAGCTTCATGTTTCGATAGCCTTGATGATGTCGTGAACAACCGGCACTGCCAGTTCATGAGTAAAAATATCGACGCCTTGATCGGCCAGCTGAGTCACGGCAAGACCGGCATAACCGCAAGGGTTGATATACTGAAACGGCGTCAAATCCATCTGATTGTTAAGGCTCAGACCATGGTAACTGCAACCGTTTTTAATGCGCAGCCCCACCGACCCGATTTTTTTCTCGCCGACATAAACGCCCGGCGCTTCGGCTTTCGCCGCCGCCTGAATGCCGTATTGCTCCAGGGCATGAATCATCGCATTTTCCAGGATGCTGACCAGTTGCCGTGGTCCCAGTTTCAGCCGCCTTAGGTCGGTCAACAAATAGACGATTAACTGCCCCGGACCGTGATAAGTCACCTGGCCGCCGCGGTCGCATTCGACCACCGGTATCTCGTTAGGACAGATCAGATGCTCACGCTTGCCGTTCAAGCCCAGGGTATAGACCGGCGGGTGTTCGACCAACCAAATTTGATCGGCCGTCTCCGCCGTTCTACTCTCGGTGAACCGCTGCATTTGCCGCCAGACAGTCAAATAATCCTGCCTACCCAAATTGTTTAGGACGGTCTGCATCAATCCAGTCTGCGGCTGATCGTGAAGGCGCCTCTTATGTCGCCGATGGCGAAACCGGTCGCCCGGTCTTGCGGATAAAGTCGCTCAATCTTGTCGGTAAGTTGTTCATTCAATTGCTCGCCATGACAGGTCAAACACAGCGCTTGGGTTGGAATTGCTTTCATATAACGAAAATAGCGTTGTCCGTTGCGCTCGACGATTTGAGCATATTCCAGGTCGGTGATCGCCTCGCCTTGTTGCTGACGCCGTTGAAACTGCTGCAACACCGAACGCTCCCAATCATCCGGACGGTTTTGCGGATTGCGGATGCGCAACGCGGTGCGTCCGATCCCCCAGTCAGGGTCATGATCCAATTCACGATCGATATCCGGCGCCACACCATGACAGTGCTCGATCGCCGCAAGCGCGCCTTCTTCTTTTAAACTGAGCTGCAACTCCATTTGTAAGCGCTCGGCGTATGCCTTGATCATCTGCCGGCTTTCTCCGATCAGCTGTTCGCTATCGGCGACGGCGAGTGCCGCATGGCCCACTAAACATGCCGCTAGTAATTTTTTCAGCATCGCCCCCCCCCTTCTTTTTACCGATCCAAACAATCGATGTCGTTGCGCGACAATCGCTTATAGCGCCATTAACACTTCGGGATGATCGGTCAAATCCTGGTAGATGGCGTCCAGCTGTGCTCTGTTGCTTGCATCGACGACTACGGTCACCGAGGTATACTTGCCGCCCCTACTGGGTTTGCTGGTGACGGCCCCTTCCCTGATATCACTGACATGGCGGCGCACGATTTCGACGACAGTGACGTCAAAATGGGCGCTGCTTTTCCCCATCGCCTTAACCGGAAATTGACAGGGAAATTCTAAAAGCGTTTCTTGTTCGCTCATGATACGGACTGTTTATACTGTTGAAAAAGTTCATTAATTTTCCGCCATAGCGGACCAGGGTGACCATCGGCGACGGGCTGACCATCGAGCTCGACCACCGGAATGATTTCTCGGGTGGAGCTGGTCACCCAGATCTCGTCTGCGGCTTGCAGCGCCTCCAAGGAAATGACATTCTCGTTGACTTTGATGTCATTGGCCTGCGCCAATTCGATGATGACATCCCGGGTGATGCCGGGCAGGATATCGGCGCTTTTGGCTGGCGTCATCAACTCCCCGTCAATCACCACGAACAGATTGCTGGCGGCGCCTTCGGTGACATAGCCGTTCTTGACCAGGATAGCCTCGGCGCAGCCTTGCTCTATGGCCTGCTGCCTAAGCAGGATGTTGGCCAGCAAGGTCGTCGCCTTGACATGGCACATTTCCCAACGATTGTCATCCATCGTCACCGCCTTGACGCCGACCTCCCGACCTTCAAAGTACTGAATATCGGAACACATCGCAAAGACGGTGGGCACGGCGCTGGTCGGAAAAGCATGATCCCGCTTAGGCGCGACGCCGCGAGTGATCTGCAAATAAATATACTGGTCCTTGGTCTCATCCACCAAGGGCAGCAAGATTTCCCGCCATTTCTCCACACTGTATGACAAGCCCAACCGAATATTGCTCAGGCTGTTCTCCAAGCGTTGCAGGTGCGCCTCCAGGCGAAACAACTTGCCATGATAGGCGGGGATCACCTCGTAAACGCCATCGCCGAACAAAAAACCGCGGTCTAAAACCGATACCCTGGCTTTAGACAGTGGCAGATATTCGCCGTTCAAATAAACCTTATGCTCCATTAATGCTCCATCAGCAATAACGCCTCATCATAGAGACGCTGAATTAAGCTACCCTTGGCCACCGTAGTCAAGGCGATCAAAGGCTTATTGATGATTACATCACCGGCCAACGTGACATTCAGCGTCCCGACGGCCTCCCCTTCTTTAACCGGCGCGGTGATGCGGTTATCAACCTGGGTTTCCGCTTTCAGGTCATTAAAGTGGCGGCGCGGAATGGTGACGAAGAGGTCGTTGGGCAAACCTAACTGCAATTTTTTGCTGTCCCCTTTCCACACTCGGGCTTCCGTTAACGACGCCATGGCGTCATAGAGTTTATGCGTCTCAAAAAAACGAAAGCCGTAATTCAGCAGTGTCTGGCTTTCATTGGCCCGGGCGTTTTCGCTGGCCGTGCCCATCACCACCGAAATCAATCGCATATCATTGCGCCTGGCCGAGGCCACCATGCAATAGCCGGCCTCCTCGGTATAGCCAGTCTTGACGCCATCGACCGACTCATCGCGCCACAGCAATTTGTTGCGATTGTGCTGGGTAATATTGTTATAGGTAAATTCCTTTTCCGCATCCCATTTATAATAATCAGGGAATTCACGAATCAGCGCCTGAGTCAATTTGGCCAAATCGCGGGCGGTGGTATAGTGATTGTCATGCGGCAAGCCCATGCTGTTCTCAAAATGGGTGTTGGTCATACCCAGTCGCTGAGCATGCTGATTCATCAGCGCCGCAAACGTGGATTCATCTCCGGCCACATGCTCGGCCAAGGCGACGCTGGCATCGTTTCCGGATTGAATGATCACCCCTTTCAACAGATCTTTGATGGCCACTTGTTTGTTGACTTCGATAAACATTCTGGAGCCGGGCGTCTGCCAGGCTTTTTTACTGATCGTCACTTTTTCGTCCAGCGTCAAGTGACCATTGCTTAATTCACGGAATACCACATAAACCGTCATTATTTTAGTTAGACTGGCGGGCGGCAGTTTTTTATCGGCATTTTTTTCCACCAATACCCGACCACTGTTAAAATCCATCAGGAAATAACTGCTGGCGGCCACTCGGGGCGCCGCAGGAATCAGTATCTTGCTGGCCGCAAGCGTCGTTGGCAACCAGCTTGCCAACACAAGTCCGATAAACAAGACAGCGGTTTTACGGAAAAAATTAATCATAGTCATCGTTAGGAATAGCTCTAGGAAAACGGGTTTATTGTATCACTGCCGTCAGTCAGTTTCGCATAGGAAGCGCTAGAAACGGACATTCAATTGTCACTAACCAGGGTGCTGCCGATCACGCCTATCGCCGCCAACTGCTCATTTAAGCGATCAGCCAGTTCCACCGACGAGACCGGCCCCACCTGCACCTTGTACAAGGTATCGCCTTGGTGTTGAGCGACTTTCAAGCGCGTAGCCGCCAATGGTATCGCGGCAACTTTTTGTTTTAATTGGTGGGCATTGAACTCATTACTGAACGCGCCGACCTGTAAATACAGCTTAGCATCGTCACTCGTCTTAGGCTGTTGCACCGCGAGCTTGGCGGGCTGCTCCCCAGGCTCCAGCGTCTGAACCTCGACAAAACCAGTGCCGGCTTGCTGTATGCCCAATTTGACCGCCGCGGTATAGGACAAATCGATGATTCGGTTTTCATGAAACGGACCACGATCATTGATGCGCACGACGACACTGCGCCGGTTGCGCAGATTAGTCACCCGAACATAACTGGGGATTGGCAAGGTTTTATGGGCGGCCGTCATCGCATACATGTCATAGACTTCACCATTGGAGGTTTTTTTGCCATGAAACTTGGTGCCGTACCAAGAGGCAATACCACGCTGACGATAGCCCTTACTGTCGGCCAACACCTGATAACGCTGACCCAGCACTTCATAGATGCCGGGATTGCCTGCCCGAGTGCGTTTTTCATGGCGCGGCACGGCGTCCGGCACCGCCATGACATCGATCGGCACGACAGCCGGAGCGCTGTCCTTGACGGATGGGTCTATCGTGCAAGCGCTGAGCAAAAACAGTACCGGCAAAAATACTTTATTGTTCATCGTTCGTTTTTTTCTTATCAGCGATGGCTAGGCTCAACTGGTAAACCGCCATTGCATACAAGGGACTGTGGTTATAACGGGTAATGACATAAAAATTATGCAAGCCCGCCCACAACTGATGATCTTGCTCCTGTTCGAATTCCAGCAATTTAACCGTTTCGTCTGGCTCTAGCTGTTCCGGAACAGTCACCTGCCATTGCTTTAATTTAGCGACGCTGACATCAGGTTGCAAGCCTTTACTCAAACCGTGCTGATAAGCTTCGCCTTCCGCAGTCACGGGAAAGGCGATCGCGGCGCCTTTTTGCCAATGGTGACGGGCAAAATAATTGGCGACGCTGGCGATCACATCGGCCTCGTTATGCCAGATGTCGCGTTTTTCATCCCGATCGAAATCCGCTGCATAAGCCCGGTAACTGCTAGGCATGAACTGGGGCATTCCCATCGCCCCCGCGTAAGACCCTAACGGCTCTAGCGGGTTCAATTGCTCCTCCCGACACAGCAGCAAGAAATGCTCCAGTTCGCTGGTAAAAAATGGGCTGCGCTTGGGATAGGCAAAAGCCAGGGTCGCCAGCGCATCGATGACCCGGTAAGTCCCGGTATGAGCGCCGTAACGGGTTTCGACCCCGATGACCGCGGTAATAATCTCGGCCGGTACGCCATATTGCTGTTCGACACGGGCCAATACCGCTTCATTCTCCTGCCAGAATCTTAAGCCTTCATTAACACGCGAATCGGTCATAAAGATTTTACGGTATCGATACCAAGGCATCGCCTCCGCCGGCGAAGATATCGTCTCCACGATATTTTGCTTAATCTCGACCGACTGAAACAGTTGTTTCAATTCCGCTGCATCGAACTGGTGTTTGGTAGCCATGTTGTTGACAAAATCGTTCAGCAAGTCGCTGTCCTCGATCGCCCCATATCCTGGCACGGCCAGCGACAACAATAAGGCATAGGCTAACGCGGTGAAGGTTTTTCTGCTTTTCATTTCGACTAGGTAGGTAAGAATTTTCTGTGGGTGTGTATGGACATCAAGATACCGAAGCCGGCCATCAATGTCACCATCGATGTGCCGCCATAACTAATCAATGGCAAAGGCACGCCGACGACCGGCAGAATGCCGATGACCATGCCGATATTGACAAACACATAGACAAAAAACGTAAAGGTTAAACTGCCCGCCAATAAACGACTGTAGGTATCCTGCGCCTGCACCGCGATATAAAGACAGCGACTGATAATCAGCAAATAGAGTATCAACAAGCCGAGACATCCGGACAGGCCGAATTCCTCGGCGAAAACGGCAAAAATAAAATCGGTGGAACTTTCCGGCAGAAAATCCAGTTTGGCCTGGGTGCTGCCCAACCAGCCCTTGCCGTGTAAGCCGCCCGAGCCGATCGCGATTTTAGACTGAATAATATGGTAGCCTCGCCCCATCGGGTCGGCCTCGGGATTCAGCAACGTCAGTACCCTGCCGCGCTGATAATCACGCATAAAATGCCACAAAACCGGCGTCAACGCCGCCAAGGCCACGACGGTCGACAACATGAAGCGCCAGGACAGTCCGGCAAAAAACAAAACGGCGGCCCCGGAACTGGCGACCAGGATCGAAGTCCCTAGATCCGGCTGCTTGGCGATCAACAGTGTCGGAATCAGTATCAACACGCCGGAAAAAATTAGCTGCTTACGCTTGGGCGGCAGCGGAAATTCGGACAGATACCACGCGATCACCATCGGCGTGGTAATTTTAATCATTTCCGATGGCTGAAAGCGGAAAAAGCCTAGATCCAGCCAGCGCTGTGCGCCTTTGCCTATTTCGCCCATCACCAGCACCGCGATCAGTAACAACACGCCGATGACAAACAATAATGCCGAGTGACGCTTGAACTGATAGGGATTGACATGGGCCAGCACCGTCATGAAGGCGAACGCAATCCCCATCCTCGCAGCCTGGCGAGTCAAAATCGCCGGTTCCTGACCGCCGGCGCTATATAACACCAAAAAGCTCAGCGCGCATATCAGCAACAAGGCGATGAACAAAGGAATGTCGATATGCAGTTTTCTCAGTAAGTTGCCCAATAACGAAGGCGGCATGAACTGTTCGCCGCGCGTTTCATTCTTCATCGTCGCCCCCCTCCTTTACTTCACCTAGGTACTGCGTGATGATCTCGCCCGCGATCGGCGCGGCGACCGAGCCGCCATGACCGCCATTTTCGACGACCACAGCGACCGCAATCTTGGGATCATGGGCCGGTGCGAAGGCGATAAACAAGGCGTGATCGCGTAATTTGAATTCAATTTCCTCTTCGTCGTACTTTTCTTCCTGCTTCACGCTGAAAACCTGCGCGGTTCCCGTCTTGCCAGCAATTTGATAATCCTCCTGGGCGATTCTTTTCGCCGTGCCGCGCGCGCCATGCACGACACTGATCATCGCCTTCATGATGTCATTGATATTGCGCCGCTTCAGCTTAATCTTTTTGCCGCTTTGCGCGGGGCCCGGAATAGTATAGTTGCTGCTGATAATCCGGTCGACCAGATAGGGAGTGACGACTTTACCATAATTAGCCAATGTCGCCGTGGCCCTGGCTAATTGCAGCGGCGTCACTTGCGTGAAGCCCTGACCGATGCCGGTAATCAACGTTTCTCCGGGATACCAAGGCTGGTTGCGTTTGTCCCTTTTCCATTCCCTGGAAGGCAACAATCCTGACTGTTCGCCGACCAGGTCGATGCCCGACTTACGGCCAAAGCCAAATTTATCCAGAAACTCGTGCATATTGTCGATGCCCAGAGTCAAAGCCAGATCGTAAAAGTAAACGTCACAGGATTGAATGATCGCGTCCTTCAAATCCATCCAACCATGCCCCCACCTTTTCCAGTCGCGATAACGATGACTGAGATTAGGGAGTTGATAATATCCGGGACAGAACAATTTATGTTGAAAGTCGGTCGCATTGTATTCCAGTCCGGCCAGACCGATAAACGGCTTAATCGTCGAACCGGGCGGATATTGCCCACGCAAGGCGCGATTGAATAGCGGCTGATCATCGGATTGTTGTAATGCCCGATAAGCTTTGCGGCTGATGCCATAGACAAAAGGGTTGGGATCGAAGCCCGGGCGGCTGGCGAACACCAACACGTCTCCCGTTTGGATCTCGATCGCCACCGCCGCGCCGTTATAGTCGCCGAGCGCGTCATACGCGGTTTTTTGCAAATCGATATCCAGCGTTAGATAAATATTGGAGCCCGGCACCGGATCGACCGCATCGACCGAATTGACCGCTCGTCCCTGGGCATTAGTCTCGATCTCCGCATAACCGGTGGAGCCATGCAAATAGTCTTCATAGGTTTTTTCGATGCCAATCTTACCGATATGATTCGTTCCACGGTATTCGGACACCGGCAACGATTTCAGCTCCCGCTCATTGATACGGCCGACATAACCGACCACGTGGGCGGTCAATTCTCCATAGGGGTAATAACGCACTAAACGCGCATGGATATCGACGCCCGGAAAATAGGGCCTGACCGCGGCAAACTTCGCGACTTCCTCGTCGCTCATACGCAGCAATAACGGCGTGCTGCTAAAAGACTTTCGTCGCTCGCTTTGTTTTTGATATTGCTCTATCTGCTCATCGGGAATATCCAGCAGTTGCTGCAACCTTGCCAACGTTTCGTCGAGATCTTTAATTTGTTCTGGAATCAGCTCCAGGCTATAGGAAGGCAGGTTTTCCGCCAAAATCCTACCGTGGCGATCATAGAGTATGCCTCGGGTCGGCGGCAGTGGAGCAATCTTGATGCGGTTATCCTTGGCCAGCATCGCATAATGTTCGTGCCCGACGACTTGCAGATAAATCAGTCTGGCCACCAGCCCCAATGTTAACAACAGAATGAAGGCGAATGTGGCGACGACACGGCTTAAAAAAACCCGGTTTTCCGCCAACGAATCCTTAACGACATATTTGTTGTACATGGTGCGTTAAGCGATGTGCAGCAATGCACGAATAAGGCGCAGCACATAATAAACGGCGGGCCACAGCAAAGTGCCTGAAATAACCGGAAACCAGAACGCCGACGTTAATTGATTGGTTCCCTGCATGCTTTCGATCCAGAAGATAATCAACTGCCCCAACAACAAACAGAAGAACACAAAAAGACTTTGCTGAGGAATCGGATAATGGCGTATGCGTTTATGCAGCTTGACGGCGAAATAACAAACCAGCGAATAAATCAGCGCAAATTGTCCCAGCAGCCTGCCGGTCAACACGTCGACCAATAAGCCCACCGACCAAGCATTGAAGACGCCAAATCGTTCCGGTATCGCCAAAGACCAATAAATCAATACCAGCAAGACCCAGTCAGGATTGAAGTTTTCCAATGTCGGCGGGAACGGCATTATTCTCAACATCATTGCCGTCACGATGGACAAAGCATAGATCAACATCCCGGAATGACTATTCTGTGGCATCGCCTGGTTCCTGACTGGATTCCATTTGTTTATCGGTCAACGGCACCGGCGTCGCATCACTCCAGACGATCAGAAATTCCCGGCTTTTATCCAGCTCCGCCTTCGGCGTCGCCGATATGCTGGCGAATGGCTTATTAGGCCGAACCTTGAATTCATCGACGACGGCGACTGGATAACCTTGCGGAAAGGTGCCTCCCAAACCGGATGTCACCAACAGATCGCCAGGCAAGATATCGGCATTATTCGGTAAAAACGGCAATTTTAGCTGATTGATCCGACCGCTGCCGATCGCGATGGTGCGAAGACCGTTGCGATTGACTTGCACGGGAATGGCGTGATTCGGATCGGTAATCAGCATGATCTCCGAACTGGCCGGCAAAGTCCTGACCACTTGACCGACCACACCTTGGGCATCCAATACCGGCTGTTTACTATACACTCCGAAGCGGCTGCCTTTGTTGACGACGACGATATGCTCATAGGGCGCCAGATTGACCGAAAGTAATTCCGCCACCAACACCTGTTCGCCGAGCTTGAATGAATTTTCCAGTAATGCCCGTAAACGAATATTTTCTTTTTCCAGCGCCGCCAGCTTCAACAACTTGGCATCATTAACCAATTGCCTCTCTTTCAGTTCGCTGTTTTCTGTTTGTAATGTCCGATAGGAAACAAAGGTGTCATTGACATATTCCGCCATATCAACCGGCAAACTGACCAGCAGCTGCACCGGATACACCAGCAGCGATAACGCCGACCTTAAAGAATGCAAGCCAGTACTGCGCTGATCGACAACCAGCAGCGCCACCGACAGCAAAACCGCGACCAACAAGCGGGTATTCAACGAAGGGCCTGTTGCAAATAAAAGCTTTATGACAAAACCTCTGACGAAGAAAGTAACTTAATAACGATTCTGTATTTTCTGAAAATGACGTGGAATAGCAACGTCATTGACTAATTGAGTCCCGGCTCACTACCATTTTTTTGTTCGCCCAGCGTAACCCGAACCGTTGCTCGTCGACTAAATCGCTGTTGACAAAAAATCGCTATTCCAACGAAAACGCCGAAACCCCTTTATCATCGAGCATTTCCAGCACCATGCCGCCGCCACGCGCGACACAGGTCAATGGATCATCGGCGATATAAACCGGCAACCCGGTTTCTTCGGCGATCAAACGATCGATGTCTTTCAACAGCGCCCCGCCGCCGGTCAACACGATGCCGCGGCTGGCGACATCGGCGCCCAATTCCGGAGGCGTCTGCTCCAGCGCCACCTTCACCGAACCGACGATGCCGGACAGCGGCTCCTGCAAGGCTTCCAAGATCTCGTTGCTGTTCAACGAAAAGCTGCGCGGCACCCCTTCCGCCAAGTTGCGGCCGGTCACCTGAATTTCCTTGACCTCGCTGCCGGGATAAGCGGCGCCGACTTCGTGTTTGATTTTTTCAGCGGTCGCCTCGCCGATCAGCGTGCCGTAATTTCTGCGTACATAATTGATAATCGCCTCATCGAAACGGTCGCCGCCGATCCGCACCGACGCCGAATAAACGATGCCGTTCAACGAAATCACCGCGACCTCGGAAGTTCCTCCACCGATGTCCAGCACCATCGAACCATGCGCTTCGTCGACCGGGAGACCGGCGCCGACCGCCGCTGACATCGGCTCCTCGATCAGATAAACCTCGCGCGCGCCGGCCATCGCCGCCGACTCACGAATCGCACGTCTTTCCACCTGGGTCGACCCACACGGCACACAAATCAGTATGCGAGGGCTGGGACGAAGCAATTTGCTTTCATGAACCTTTTCGATAAAAAAACGCAACATGCGTTCGGTCACGGCGAAATCGGCGATGACGCCATCCTTCAGCGGCCGGATTGCAGTGATATTCCCCGGCGTGCGACCCAGCATGTTTTTGGCGTCGATACCGACGGCGGCGATGGTTTTCGCGCCGCGTATGCGATCTTCCTTTATTGCCACGACAGATGGCTCATTCAGAACAATTCCTTGGCCTGGTATATAAATCAAGGTGTTTGCAGTCCCTAAATCGATCGACAAATCATTAGAAAATAGGCCGCGAATTCTTTTGAACATCTTTACGGTATCCTTAGCGAATATAAAATTGTGCTACTTTATCAATCAAGTAGGTATTTGGGCAAGATATAAAGTATCATATTTACATTAAATGTAACTTGGAGTTTTAAAATGTCGTTAACGGCCGATGACGTAACCAAAATCGCCCATCTCGCACGCCTGGGCATCGACACGCAAGATATTGAAAATTATGCCAAAGACCTTTCCAACATCTTAAATCTGATGACGCAAATGGGTGAACTGGACACCGAAGGGGTTCAGCCGATGGCTCACCCGCTGGACCAGGTCCAGAGGTTGCGTCCTGACGAAGTGAAAGAAGACAATCAGCGCGAACATTTTCAAGCCATTGCCCCGCAGGTGGAAAACGGACTCTATCTGGTTCCCAAAGTTATCGATTAATAGGTTATTATGCACAACAAGACTATCACCGAGCTCGCCAAGGATCTGCGCGCTAAGAAATACTCTAGCGTAGAATTGACCCAGTTTTTTTTAGACCGTATCAATCAACATCAAGCTCTCAACTGTTTCATCAGCGTCAGCGAAGAAAGCGCGCTGAAACAGGCCAAAGCCGCCGATATCAAGCTGGCGAAAGGCGAAGCCACAGCCTTGACCGGCATTCCGGTCGCGCAAAAAGACATTTTTTGCACTCAGGGCATCAAAACCAGTTGCGGCTCTAAGATGCTGGATAATTTCATTGCCCCTTATGACGCCACCGTCATCGAAAAATTCAACCAGGCCGGCGCCGTAATGCCGGGCAAACTGAACATGGATGAATTTGCGATGGGCTCGTCCAATGAAACCAGTTATTACGGTCCGGTCAAAAACCCTTGGAATCTCGATATCGTACCCGGCGGCTCGTCCGGCGGCACCGCAGCCGCCATCTCCGCCCGGCTCGTGCCGGCCGCGACCGGCACCGACACCGGCGGCTCGATCCGTCAACCCGCTTCCTTATGCGGCATCACCGGTTTGAAACCGACTTACGGCAGAGTGTCTCGTTATGGCATGATCGCCTATGCTTCCAGTCTCGACCAAGGTGGACCGATGGCTCGCAGCGCCGAGGATGCCGCATTGTTATTGCAAACGATGGCCGGCTTCGACCCGAAAGATTCGACCAGCGTCGATAGCGAAGTGCCGGATTACAGCGCAACGTTGAACGACAGCATAGAAGGCTTAAAAATCGGCCTGCCCAAGGAGTTCTTCAGCGAAGATTTGAACGGCGACATCGCCGCGGTGATCGAAGCGACCGTCAACGAATACAAAAAGCTAGGCGCCGAAGTCAAAGAAGTCTCGATGCCCAACCTGAAGTTGGCGATCCCGTCCTACTACGTCATCGCCTCGGCGGAATGTTCGGCCAACCTGTCCCGTTTCGACGGCGTTCGTTTCGGTTATCGCTGCGACAAACCGGCCGATTTGACCGATATGTATACCCGCTCGCGCGGCGAAGCCTTCGGCCCTGAAGTCAAACGCCGCATCCTGATGGGCACCTATGCCTTGTCGGCCGGCTATTACGACGCCTATTACCTGAAGGCGCAACAAGTGCGCCGCTTGATCAGCGATGACTTCAACAAGGCCTTATCCGAAGTCGATGTATTGATGGGCCCGGTTTCGCCATCGACCGCCTTCGCCATCGGCGAAAAATCCGGCGATCCGATTCAGATGTATTTATCCGATATCTATACCATCGCGATCAACTTAGCCGGTCTGCCGGCGATGTCGATCCCGGCGGGCTTTGCCGACGCCAAACCAGTCGGACTGCAAATCATCGGCAATTACTTCGCAGAAGCGCGCTTGTTGAATATCGCTCACCAATATCAGCAAGTCAGCGACTGGCACAAGCAAGCACCCAAAGGTTTTGAATAAGGAGTCGTATGATGGAATGGGAAACAGTAATCGGTCTTGAAATTCACGCTCAATTAGCGACCAAATCCAAAATTTTCTCTGCCGCGTCAACCGCTTATGGCGCGGAGCCGAACACTCAGGCCTGTGCGGTCGATTTAGGGCTGCCCGGCGTACTGCCGGTACTGAACCGGGAAGCCGTGCGCATGGCGGTCAAATTCGGATTGGCCATCGACGCGGAAATCGCGCCGTATTCGATATTCGCGCGTAAAAACTATTTCTACCCCGATCTGCCGAAAGGCTATCAAATCAGTCAGTTCGAACTGCCGATCGTCGGCAATGGCCATCTGGATATCGAGGTCGACGGCATGACTAAGCGCATCGGCGTCACCCGCGCACATCTGGAAGAAGACGCCGGCAAGTCTCTGCATGAAGATTTTCACGGCCTGACCGGCATCGACCTGAACCGCGCCGGCACGCCGTTGCTGGAAATCGTCTCAGAACCGGACATGCGATCGGCCAAGGAAGCCGTCGCCTATATGCGCAAACTGCATGAACTGGTCCGTTATCTGGGCGTTTGCGACGGCAACATGCAGGAAGGCTCGTTTCGCTGTGACGCCAATGTCTCTGTGCGCTTGAAAAGCCAGCAAGAATTCGGCACCCGCGCCGAAATCAAGAACATCAACTCGTTCAAATTCGTCGAGAAGGCGATCAATTACGAGATCGAGCGTCAAATCGACCTACTCGAAGGCGGCGGCAAGGTCGTGCAGGAAACGCGCCTTTATGACGCCAACAAGGACGAGACCCGCTCGATGCGCAGCAAGGAAGAAGCCAACGATTACCGCTACTTCCCGGATCCGGATCTGCTGCCGGTCCATATCGAAGAATCGCTGAAAGACCAGATCAAGACGGAATTACCGGAACTGCCCGATGCCAAGAAAGCCCGCTTTATCGAGCAATACGGCATGGATAACGAAAGCGCCGCGACGCTGACCTCATCCCGCGAACTGGCCGATTATTACGAAGCTGTCATGAAGGAATCGGGCGGCGAAGCCAAATTATCGACTAACTGGATCAGTGGCGACTTGATCGGCGCATTGAACAAAGCCGGTTTGGAAGTTACGCAATGCCCAATCGATCACGGTCGCCTGGCCGGATTGTTGAAACGCATCGCCGACAACACGATCTCAGGCAAGATCGCCAAGCAGGTGTTCGACGAGCTGTGGAACAGCGAAGCCAGCGCCGATGAGATCATCGAAGCGAAGGGCCTGAAGCAAATCACCGATAGCGGCGCGATCGAGACGATCATAGATACGATCATCGCCAACAACCCGGCCCAGGTCGAACAATATCTGGGCGGTAAGGACAAGGTGTTCGGCTTCTTCGTCGGCCAAGTCATGAAGGAGACTCAAGGCAAGGCCAACCCCGGCGAAGTCAATAAAATGTTGAAGGAAAAACTGAAGCGCTAAGTGCTATCAAACTGCAAGGTTCATAAACGAGCCTTGCAGCCTAATTAGGGGCTGTTGCCGTTTTGTAACTTACCCTTGAATTTCAATAATTCCGCCTCATAACTTGTTTATTTTGAGCCAAAAACAAGCAAACTATGCCGCGACAAATGTTTACGGATGAACACTGGGGAAAATTGAAGATGATTATGTTGAAAATGGGGATATATGACAAACCCTTTCTTCGGCAAACAACCGAAGGGATTTTTTATCGTTTGCGCGTAGGTTGTCCCTGGCGAGATCTACCCAGTGCCTTTGGTAACTGGAATGCTGTTTATAAACGCTTCAATGAATGGTCTCGTAAAGAAAAACTGATGGGTATTTTTAACGAACTGATAGTTGAGCCTGACTTGGAATGGGAATTTATTGATGGAAGTATTGTGAAAGCTCATCAGCATAGTAGCGGTGCGGCCTATGGGCAAGAATCGGCGATTGGTAAATCTGTTGCGGGTAATACAACCAAAATTCATATGGCTGTTGATGCCTGTGGTCTTCCCATCCACTTTACAGTGACGGGTGGCGAAGTTCATGATTGTAAAGAAGCGCCAACCTTGGTCGCTGAACTGCCTAAAGCTGACTATATCGTTGCTGACAAAGGCTATGACAGTGAACCACTACGTGTTCAGATTCAAGACAAAGGAACTGTTCCTGTCATTCCAAGAAAAAAGAATTCAAACGTAGGGAATGATGATATGGATTGGTGTCTCTACAAATATCGTCACCTCGTTGAAAATGTGTTTGCAAGACTGAAACATTTCAGAGCTATTGCTACACGATATGACAAGCTCAAACGAAATTTTGAAGCTTCTGTGGCCTTGGCTTGCGCTTTTTTATGGTTACCTATGTGAAACGGCAACAGCCCCTAGTGTCTGACAGAAAAAGCTTTTTTTTCAACCGATACCCAACTTTTGCCACACTCATTTTGATCAGCCCAGGCCATTTTCCGGAAAAAATCCATCGCTGTCTCGTCTGATTTCTTCATTAGCGGGCCATTCACCGGTCTGCGGGCGCAACTATCCTGTAGTGAGCCTTTTCTCACTCCGATGGTATTGTTCAGGCCGCTTGTTGGTAGGGGCCGCGCTTGCGTTTTTCTTTCGCCTGCGCCTGCTGACGCAGGATGGCGCCCAACCGTTTGATATTGCGCGAGACGACCGCCAGTGCGACATAGCGTTTGAAGCCATCGAGGCCGTGGTCGGGGCAGATATCCAAGCCGTTATGCTCCAGGGCATTGATGGCCGATTCCACGGCGGAGTGTTGGTGGCGTAGTTGTTTAAAAGCATTGCTGCCTTCCCGCGCTTGATCCGCGGCGCTGAGTCGGCCTTTTTTGGGCAAAACCACCTGTTCCAGATGATTTTTCAGTTCCTTTTGGTTAGCCGGGCTGTGAAAGCCTTTGTCGAAGCTGGTCACGGTCAGTTCGGGGAAGCGCCGGCGCGTTTCGGTGACCATGTCGACGGCGACTTTGTCATCGGTTTGCTTTTCCATCACTAGGTGGTGAAGAACGAAGCGATGGTGGTCCTCCATCACGCAGACCCTTAAACCCAACTCAACCGGGACGCCTGCTTTGCCTTTGCTGATCCATTCGGTGTGCGGTTCAAACACGGAGAAGATCTTTTCGGCATGAGGGATGGTTTCGCTGCGTATGACGCGGCGCTCAATTTGGTCCAGCAGCAGGCGGGCATAGGCCTGGTAGGATTGCAACGGCTGCGTTTCATCGGCCAGGGCGCCACGGTCCAGGGCTTGTTTTAAGGTGCGCTCGGATTTGCCCAGGTAGGCGCTCGCCAGGTCCAGGTAGGTCTGATGAGCCTGTTGGATGGCTTGTTCCCGTACGGCTTGTTTGTTTTCATCCTGGCTGGTGGAGCGTTTGAGCTGTTGAGCTCTTCGGTACTGTTGTTTGAGTCGCCGGATGTTGTGCCGGTATTGGCGCCAGTCCGGCAGGTCATGGTGTTTCGCCAGCGTATGACTCTCTTCAATAGCTTTGCGGATCGCATCATACAGCAGGTTGATGTCGGTCGGAAAATGGACGTCGGTTTCGACCACAAAGGAATCGCACCGCCCTCTCAGTTTATCGCTGTGGTCGACCGTCGCGGCGGCAGTCGAGTCACTGCGGACGGTTGGCCCAGCGTTTGGCTTTTTTTTTTTACCAGGGCATGGCCGGCTCTGACCACTTCCTGGTTGATTTGATCGAACAGTTCCGGGGTGAACAGCCTTAGATTGTCTTTGATGCGCTGGAGAGAATACTTCGTGTCGTCACACCAGTCGCTATGGCCCAGCATCTGTCGAATGGTATTGTGGTGGTTGGCCAGTTCATGGATGCGGTCGTAGTCGGTATTCAGGCCCAGACGCAAAACGCCCAGCACTAGAATTTTCCATTGTTCCAGGCCGGGCCGACCGCGCCTTGGGTCAGCGGGTTGCTGACGCTCTGCTTCGCTAAGGCCCTGACCGCTTCGGTAGGGAATAACCTGCTCGAGGATGGCGAACACACGGTCGCGCAGTTCGGGCGTGGTATAGATGTACTGCAACCCTAGCAGCAGTTGCGGGATGTCGTCTCTGGATTTGAGGTTAATCTCGATGTCGGCAATATCGACCTGACCGAGGCTCATTTGCGGATTCTTGACGGTGCGCATAGGATTTCAACGGACGAAGATTTCTGGTTTTCGTAAATTTTTATGGCGGCGCTCACCTAAAATCAGTACCTTACGGATTGAGCAACGCAACAATCGTGATTTTGGGCTGAAAACTCATTTCCCGGAATTCATTATATCCCATTGATTATTTTAGGGATAATCAATTTTCGGTCAGGCACTAATTAAGCTGGAAACGAAATCACCAGCTAGCTACTTAATTGAAATACATGAACATCGGGTATTGACGGAATCAGTTGCCGGCTCCTATTTTTGAGCAAACTGATAACCATACGCGAGTCGTGCTGTTCGCACACAAAGAACATAAGGAAATGGATACCGAAGATCGAATTCGAGCCTGCTATCAACATTGCTGCTTAAAGTATGTTAATCGAGAGCCAATGAACAATACTTCGTTGAGAGAGCGGTTGAATATTGATGAAAGCAACAGCGCTATTGCAAGCCGTGTCATCAAGCAAACCGTTGATGCGGGTCTGATTCGTTTATACGACCCTAAGGCAAATAGAAAGGCTTATCGCTATGTGCCATTCTGGGCATGACAGCTTTTTCATTTGACAGACGCAATTAATTTTGCATTTTTACAAACGATCTGTATTTAAAAACAACTGCTTAAAAAAAACCTTCATTTGATTAAGTATTTGATTTTTCTCGCAAGATTGTTCTTGAAAAAAGAGCTATAAGCCAAAATGATCGACTGGTCGTCTTGGAATTTCATTTGACGGTCATTTGATTTAAAACTCCAGATTTTCACAGTCAGGTATTTCGTAGCCTTAAAAGCTCATCGTTATACACAAATTGAGGCGCGCCGGAAATGTTGGGCTTCGCTATCGCTCAGCCCAACCTACGACTTGTACCTTAATAAAGTACAAGACCGAATATTCTCCTTCCTACACCCCACTATATTTTTTGGCCAGCCAATAATCGACACTGACGTAGCGCCCTCCTCCGAGAAAGAACAACACCAGCAGCATAATGAAATAGGTCGCTGCGAACTCGATACCGTTGTTCAACACGACAAATTCGCCATTTTCGGTCAGCCATTGATAATTGCCGTAATCCTTCAGGATCGTTTTTGCCATATCCAGGCGCTCAATCGCCCCGACTGTTCTATCCGTTGCGAATATACCGCTGCCTGTCGCAATGGCCAGCCAGCCGTTTTGCAAATGCACGATAATTCCGGCGACCAGCATCACCATCATCAGCGGAATAGATATCAAACGCACGCCGAAACCAAACAGCAAGAATAATGCACCGAGTATCTCGATCAACGCGACTAGAAACACCAGCAGATAGGGCATCGGCAAACCCAGCCCCCATTCGCTGTTGCCAAACCAGTCCGCGGTGCTGGTGAAATTGACAAATTTCTTGCTGCCCGCCATCCATAATACCGGCACTAAATAGAGACGCAGCGCCAACGGAGCGAGAAAATCTAGCAATCTGGCTTTATCAAGCCATTTCAGCAACCATAAAATAATTCCGGGTGCTTTTTCTAATGCAACGGAAACAACTTGTTTATTCATGCTACAAACCCGCTATCTTTAGTTATCATTAAATCGACTGATCTAACTCCAGGAAGAACCGTGACTATATCAGTACCACAAAATATTTTCAGCAATATCCCGACAGAGTTACCCGAAGAGTTATTTGAAACCCTGCATCGGCAAGGCAACATACAAGTCGAACGCATCATATCAAAAGGACAGCATACTCCGAAACATGAATGGTATGACCAGCCTCAGGACGAATGGGTGCTGTTACTGAAAGGCCAGGCCGAACTCGAGTTCAGCGAACCGAGCTCGATTCAGCGACTAATGGAGGGAGATTATCTATTGATTCCGGCCCATGTCAAACATCGGGTCGCATGGACGCCGGACGACAGCGAAACGATCTGGCTGGCGATTCATATTTTCCCCAATGAGAGATTGTGAGGGATAAGGCCATCCCTTTTCCCGGATTCCGCTGCGCTGCATCCAGGCTACTTTTTTAGGCAAAGCTTCCGCTCCTGCTCACGCTCCTTACCACCTTCCCTGTAGGCAAAAAAAAACCCGTTCAGGCTTCTGAACGGGTTTTTCAATTAAAAGCTTGGCGATTCCCTACTTTCGCATGGCAACCTGCCACACTATCATCGGCGCTAAGAGGTTTCACTGCCGAGTTCGGGATGGGATCGGGTGGTTCACTCTCGCTATGTTCACCAAGCAAAGGTGTTTAGCTGGTTTCGACGGGTCGTCTTACCAACTGTCATGATCAACGTCTAGGTTGATCCATGGAAATCTGTATCGTTCGTTCTCGTGCATTGAAAAGCGTCTTGTCAGGCTGCCATATCACACGCTCTCGATTATCAAACCGATTGGGTGTTATATGGTCAAGCCTCACGGGCAATTAGTATCAGTTAGCTTCATACATTACTGCACTTCCACACCTGACCTATCAACCTAATAGTCTCTTAGGGCCCTTCAGGGGACTCATGGTCCCAGTGAGATCTCATCTTGGGAGGGGCTTCCCGCTTAGATGCTTTCAGCGGTTATCCTGTCCGATCATAGCTACCCGGCAATGCCACTGGCGTGACAACCGGAACACCAGAGGATCGTCCACTCCGGTCCTCTCGTACTAGGAGCAGCTTCCCTCAAATCTCAAACGCCCACGGCAGATAGGGACCGAACTGTCTCACGACGTTCTGAACCCAGCTCGCGTACCACTTTAAATGGCGAACAGCCATACCCTTGGGACCTGCTTCAGCCCCAGGATGTGATGAGCCGACATCGAGGTGCCAAACACCGCCGTCGATATGAACTCTTGGGCGGTATCAGCCTGTTATCCCCGGCGTACCTTTTATCCGTTGAGCGATGGCCCTTCCATTCAGAACCACCGGATCACTAAGACCTACTTTCGTACCTGCTCGACCTGTCCGTCTCGCAGTCAAGCACCCTTATGCCTTTGCACTCATTGCATGATTTCCGACCATGCTGAGGGTACCTTCGTGCTCCTCCGTTACTCTTTGGGAGGAGACCGCCCCAGTCAAACTACCCACCATACACTGTCCCCAACCCGGATAACGGGTCTAGGTTAGAACTTCAAACATACCAGGGTGGTATTTCAAGGATGGCTCCACGACAACTGGCGTCGCCGCTTCAAAGCCTCCCACCTATCCTACACAAGTAGGCTCAAAGTCCAGTGTAAAGCTATAGTAAAGGTGCACGGGGTCTTTCCGTCTAGCCGCGGGTACACTGCATCTTCACAGCGATTTCAATTTCACTGAGTCTCGGGTGGAGACAGTGTGGCCATCGTTACGCCATTCGTGCAGGTCGGAACTTACCCGACAAGGAATTTCGCTACCTTAGGACCGTTATAGTTACGGCCGCCGTTTACCGGGGCTTCGATCAAGAGCTTCCCCCTCACCTAGATTATCTATGCTTTCCCGTATCCGCTGTCTTAAGCTGTGATACGCTTTGCCACTTCGTTTTAACTGACTTTCCCGTCCTTTTGCCGCCTGCTCTGTTAAGTAGGCTTCATAATAAGATACGATCCAGTCCTGTGCTTTTTTTGTCGATTTGTTCTCGCCTTGCCTGTGTTGGCGCAGACGTTTTTTTAAATCAATCGTCGAACCCAGATAAAATTCATCTTCCGTCCGACTATACAGCACGTAAACGTAATACATGGCTCTAAATAATCTAGGTGAGGGGTAACCCCATCAATTAACCTTCCGGCACCGGGCAGGCGTCACACCTATACGTCCACTTTCGTGTTTGCAGAGTGCTATGTTTTTGCTAAACAGTCGCAGCCACCAGTTTAATGCTACCCTCTTCAGCTCCAGCCGCAGGGCCTTCACCTAACAAGGGCGTACCTTCTCCCGAAGTTACGGTACCATTTTGCCTAGTTCCTTCACCCGAGTTCTCTCAAGCGCCTTAGAATTCTCATCCCACCCACCTGTGTCGGTTTGGGGTACGGCTCGTCATAACCTGAAGCTTAGAGGGTTTTCTTGGAAGCAGGGCATCAATCACTTCGTCTCCTTATAAAGAGACTCGTCGTCACGCCTCAGGATTGTGAAACCGGATTTGCCTAATTTCACTCCCTACACGCTTAAACTACCTATTCCAACAGGCAGCTGACCTAGCCTTCTCCGTCACCCCATCGCAGTTATAACAAGTACAGGAATATTAACCTGTTTTCCATCGACTACGCCTTTCGGCCTCGCCTTAGGTGCCGACTAACCCTGCGTCGATTAACGTTGCGCAGGAAACCTTGGGCTTTCGGCGTGGAGGTTTTTCACCTCCATTATCGTTACTCATGTCAGCATTCGCACTTCTGATACCTCCAGGAAGCTTCTCAACTTCCCTTCGCAGGCGTACAGAACGCTCCTCTACCACCAGCACATTCCCTTTAACTTACTCTCTGACGGCTCGCCTCATCGTGATGGGCGCTTTGTTCGCGCTACCGCGCTCACAATCGTCTCTCAAATAAGCTAAAGTGGAATGTGCTGATCCGTAGCTTCGGTACTATGCTTAGCCCCGGTAAATCTTCCGCGCAAGCCGACTCGACCAGTGAGCTATTACGCTTTCTTTAAAGGATGGCTGCTTCTAAGCCAACCTCCTGGCTGTCTGGGCCTTCTCACATCGTTTTCCACTGAGCATAGATTTGGGGACCTTAGCTGACGGTCTGGGCTGTTTCCCTTTCCACGACGGACCTTATCACCCGCCGTGTGTCTCCCGTGCTCAAACTTGCTGGTATTCGGAGTTTGCATCGGGTTGGTAAGTCGGGATGACCCCCTAGCCGAAACAGTGCTCTACCCCCAGCAGTCATACACGAGGCGCTACCTAAATAGCTTTCGAGGAGAACCAGCTATCTCCGGGCTTGATTAGCCTTTCACTCCGATCCACAGCTCATCCCCTCATTTTTCAACATAAGTGGGTTCGGTCCTCCAATCAGTATTACCTGATCTTCAACCTGGCCATGGATAGATCGCCCGGTTTCGGGTCTACACCTTGCGACTAAACGCCCTATTAAGACTCGCTTTCGCTACGCCTCCCCTAGTCGGTTAAGCTGGCCACAAAATGTAAGTCGCTGACCCATTATA
Source organism: Methylomarinum sp. Ch1-1 (assembly GCF_030717995.2). Lineage (NCBI taxonomy): Bacteria > Pseudomonadati > Pseudomonadota > Gammaproteobacteria > Methylococcales > Methylococcaceae > Methylomarinum > Methylomarinum roseum. The sequence continues at coordinate 317,589 of NZ_CP157743.1, forward strand.
CAAAAGGTACGCAGTCACCCCGCACCTAAATTATTCTGGCACGGATATCTACAATGCTTTATTGAGCACTGTGATTCATTGACTTACCTCGCATCTAATTGGGAATTTAGGTGCGGGGCAAGCCCCTAAGTTGTTTTTAAACTCGTCTTAATGCGCTGCATTAAGAACCGTTTGGCTCGACCGTCTTGCTTGAGTTTATGTTCTCGTTCTCTAGATTCGGCTTCAGATAGATAAGCTTCGTAGTACACCAATTTCCATTGATATCCTCTCGTGGACTTATTTTTACCTTGGTTATGTTCTTGCCTACGACGTTTTAAATCCGTCGTACTTCCCAGGTAAAACCTATCATCTTCTGCTTCCGATTGAAGCACATAAGCATAATACATTCGATCTCAAGTCTCTTCTTTGTTATTTTTTGTCATCATAGCGGGGCCTGCCCCGCACCTAAATTCCTTATTTAGGCACTATCGCTCAGTGTTCGATGACGTTAAGTTAACGCTGAAGAGTCTCCGCCCAAAACAATTTAGGTGCGGGGCTCCCACTGCTTGTACGCATACGGTTTCAGGATCTATTTCACTCCCCTCTCCGGGGTTCTTTTCGCCTTTCCCTCACGGTACTGGTTCACTATCGGTCAGTAAGGAGTATTTAGCCTTGGAGGATGGTCCCCCCATGTTCAGTCAAAGTTTCACGTGCTCCGACCTACTCGATTTCACACTTAATAAGTTTTCGTATACGCGGCTATCACGCTGTATCGCCAGACTTTCCAGACTGTTCTACTAACTTGCTAAATGCTTAAGGGCTGGTCCCCGTTCGCTCGCCACTACTTAGGGAATCTCGGTTGATTTCTTTTCCTCGGGGTACTTAGATGTTTCAGTTCTCCCGGTTCGCCTCTTACCCCTATGTATTCAGGATAAGATAATGAGCTTGTGCCCATTGGGTTTCCCCATTCGGAAATCTGCGGATCAAAGTTTGTTTGCAAACTCCCCGCAGCTTATCGCATGCTACAACGTCCTTCTTCGCCTCTTACTGCCTAGGCATTCACCGTATGCGCTTATTCACTTGACCATATAACCCCAATCAGTCTGTTCACTCAGCCTACCGTCGATCAATCAATTTAAAAACTAAATCGATCAATCCCCGATTCGCTTTGCGTCCAGTCTGCTGTGTTATATCAATCAGCTGACATTTTCGCTTTTTTTCTGCTTGAGAACTCATTAAAATTTAACCTTACGGTTTTACTTTAATTCGTTTACAGATTTCCACATTGTTAAAGAGCTATTAAACTTCCTACAAAGCCTAATTCTATAAAGTCTTCTCAAACCTTATAGAGTTAGTCTGTGTAATGGTGGAGCCAGGGAGGATCGAACTCCCGACCTCCTGCGTGCAAGGCAGGCGCTCTCCCAGCTGAGCTATGGCCCCTTTTACTGGTTATTCTCATTAAGCGCCTGGCTTAACTTCAAATCCAATATAACCCCAGAACCAATATTTCCTTCGCAGGAATTTTGTGCAGAACAAGGCAAAGGTTCGCGTAGTGTGCGTCAGCACATGAGCGAAGCTTTAACGCCGTTATGCGCAAAATTGGTGGGCCTGGGAGGATTTGAACCTCCGACCTCACCCTTATCAGGGGTGCGCTCTAACCAACTGAGCTACAGGCCCAGGCTCATACTCTCAATCGAAATAATTTGTTGTGGACACTCATGACGGCCTTTAGCTGTCTTTGTAAGGAGGTGATCCAGCCCCAGGTTCCCCTAGGGCTACCTTGTTACGACTTCACCCCAGTCATGAATCACAAAGTGGTGAGCGCCCTCCCGAAGGTTAGACTACCCACTTCTTTTGCAACCCACTCCCATGGTGTGACGGGCGGTGTGTACAAGGCCCGGGAACGTATTCACCGCGACATTCTGATTCGCGATTACTAGCGATTCCGACTTCATGCAGTCGAGTTGCAGACTGCAATCCGGACTAAGACCGGCTTTCTGGGATTTGCTGACTCTCGCAAGTTCGCTGCCCTTTGTACCGGCCATTGTAGCACGTGTGTAGCCCTACCCATAAGGGCCATGATGACTTGACGTCGTCCCCACCTTCCTCCGGTTTATCACCGGCAGTCTCCCTAGAGTTCCCACCATCACGTGTTGGCAACTAAGGATAAGGGTTGCGCTCGTTACGGGACTTAACCCAACATCTCACGACACGAGCTGACGACAGCCATGCAGCACCTGTCACTCAGTTCCCGAAGGCACCAAGTTATCTCTAACAAGTTCTGAGGATGTCAAGGGTAGGTAAGGTTCTTCGCGTTGCATCGAATTAAACCACATGCTCCACCGCTTGTGCGGGCCCCCGTCAATTCATTTGAGTTTTAGCCTTGCGGCCGTACTCCCCAGGCGGTCAACTTAATACGTTAGCTCCACCACTAAGCACTTAATGCGCCCAACGGTTAGTTGACATCGTTTACGGCGTGGACTACCAGGGTATCTAATCCTGTTTGCTACCCACGCTTTCGTACCTCAGCGTCAGTTTGAGTCCAGGGAGTCGCCTTCGCCACTGGTGTTCCTTCAGATCTCTACGCATTTCACCGCTACACCTGAAATTCCACTCCCCTCTACTCAACTCTAGTTGCCCAGTTTCAAATGCAGTTCCCAGGTTAAGCCCGGGGCTTTCACATCTGACTTAAACAACCGCCTACGCACGCTTTACGCCCAGTAATTCCGATTAACGCTCGCACCTCCGTATTACCGCGGCTGCTGGCACGGAGTTAGCCGGTGCTTCTTCTAAAGGTAATGTCAAGACACCGGGTATTGGCCGATGCTTTTTCCTCCCAATTGAAAGTGCTTTACAACCCTCAGGCCTTCTTCACACACGCGGTATTGCTGGATCAGGCTTTCGCCCATTGTCCAATATTCCCCACTGCTGCCTCCCGTAGGAGTCTGGGCCGTGTCTCAGTCCCAGTGTGGCTGATCATCCTCTCAGACCAGCTATAGATCGTCGCCTTGGTAGGCCTTTACCCCACCAACTAGCTAATCTAACGTAGGCTCATCTAATAGCGCGAGGTCCGAAGAGCCCCCGCTTTCCCCCGTAGGGCGTATGCGGTATTAGCTCGGATTTCTCCGAGTTGTCCCCCACTACTAGGCAGATTCCTACGCATTACTCACCCGTCCGCCACTCGCCGCCAGAGAGCAAGCTCTCCGCGCTGCCGTTCGACTTGCATGTGTTAAGCATACCGCCAGCGTTCAATCTGAGCCATGATCAAACTCTTCAGTTTAATAATGCTTGATACTCAATAAGACGAGTATCCAATCTTGGCTCGACGCAGAATTGTACGTAAATTCATAAAACATGTATTGACGCGAATATCTGTGTCGAATATCTTAATACAGTCTAAAATATCCACCACAAGTACCCACACAAATTATTTCGACTTGTTTGTTAAAGAGCGTGACCGGATCAACCGGCCGAGGACCGAAGCCCTGTTGAGCTCGCCTATTTTACAGCAGAATCTCAACTTGTCAACCTCCGTTTCAACTTTTTTTGCCGCCGTCCTGGCGACTTCGAAACGATCCGACAGAGCAAGCTCCGTCTCGATCACCTCGAAAGAGCCGGCCATTATACAGCCTCAAATCCGTTTGTCAAAAGTTTTTTCGGCCCTTTCGAACCGCCTCCCGGCGACCCTCAAAAACCCCAGCCAACTTTCAGCTCCAACCGCTTCCTGCGCCCTTCCGTCGAACCCAATCAACGAAAGAAGGCGTATTTTACAGCCTCAACGCAAAGTGTCAAGCTTTTTGTTCGATGAAGCAAACATTGCTATAGTCTTGCCTCCATGACGCAATTACGATACTTATGAAGATAGGCATTCAAACCTGGGGCTCTAATGGCGACATCAGACCGATGATTGCATTGGCAAACGGATTACAACAAGCCGGCCATAAGGTCACTCTGGTCGTCAGCAGCCTCGACAACAGAAATTACCATGCAGTGTGCGAACGGCTCAACATCGACTACCTGCAGACTCCCGAACGATTCAACTTTGATCTAGAGGCATTTGCGCAACTGACATTTCGCATGAACAGCGCACAATGGCTGGTCGCCTTGTTGGAAACCGCTTTTTTCCCCTATGAGGCAGAGATCTACCAGGCCGCCAAACATTTGGTCTCCGATAACGACCTGGTCATCGGCCATCATTTTCTCTATCCGCTGAAACTCGCCGCATTGAAACAGGACAAAACCTTCTACAGCGTTACATTCTGTCACGGCATTATACCGACCCGCAGCCAAGCACCCATTAGATTCCCCGACCTGGGCCCGCTACTCAATCCCTGGCAGTGGCGAATCCTCGATTTTGCGTTTAATCTGATGCTGAAAGAAAAGTTGACGCGTCTTTGGCGAGCGGAAGGAATGCCCGATATAAAATCGGTATTATCCGATCTATTGAGCTCTGACCGCCTTGATCTAGTCGCCGTCGACCCTGCCCTCTGTCCTGGCTATCTAGATTGGCCGCCGCATCATCATGCCTGCGGATTTCTCAATTTACCCGCCGACGCCGATGACTGGCGCATCGATGACAAGTTACGCCTGTTTTTGGATTCAGGTCCGGCGCCTGTTTATATGACCTTCGGCAGCTTGCAGCAAGCCGTTCCGGATTGGAGCATGCAGCTCTTTATCGACGCCTGCCGTCTTGTCGGCTGCCGCGCCATCATCCAAACCAGCGCCGAACGATATCCAGAGAACAGCGAACTAGACAATATTTATTTCATCGGCAAACACCCCCACCAGCGCCTGTTCCCCCACTGCGCCGCCGTGGTCCATCATGGCGGCGCAGGAACAACGCACTCCGCCTCTCTCTGCGGCCGCCCCTCCATCGTCATCCCTTTTATGGACGAACAACTATTCTGGGGACAAACATTGGAAAAACTGGGTATCGCGCCGAAATCATTGTCGGCAAAACGCGCGACAGCCGCCGGGCTTGCCTCGCGCATCGACGTCGTACTCAGCAACCAAGCATTCAGCGAGCGCGCCTCATCGATAGGCGCAACAATCAGCGGCAGCCAGGGTGTTATGAAAGCGGTGCAGCTGATTGAACACGCAGCCGCCGACATCGTTCCCAAATGCGGTTGAGAATCGCTCATTGATTATCTCACCTCCGCATGCCCTCAGATCTCAGCCAATACAAGCATGCTATGCATATCCAGAAAAGGCTGTATAAGCACTGCGCATGATCAGCAATTTCCAGCTTGCGCATTTTAGCGGCCTTGCTCTTTTGAAAGAAGTATTAAAACCCCATGCCTGAGGATTAATGGGGATGGGCATACTTTACTGGTACAGTTTATGCGTGAATGGTTTTCTGAAAAATCCGGGCTAAAAATCAGAAATATGCGGAATAGTTACGATATGATGAGCATGTCAACTATTCGAAAATTGGAGTACAACAATGACTACTATCACAGACCCAGTAATTGGCCGTTGGTATAAGGATGTTGAAAACAATTTGACCTTCACCGTCGTAGCCATAGAAGAAGATAGCGACCTGATCGAAGTTCAATATCTCGATGGCGACATTGGCGAATACGACAACGAGACATGGTACAATTCGACTTTCGATTATATCGAGGAACCGGAGGATTGGAGCGCACCCTATGGCGAGATCGAACGCGACGACCTAGGTTATTCCGACACGGACAATCATAACTCTCCGGGCCAAGAAGACATCGATCTTTCCGACTATTACGACTAGGATATTGAAGACATGAAAATGAGTCCCCGGCAATTCCTTGACTGGGAATCCAAAAGCATCACCCTGCTGGCCATGTCCGGCGCCGGCAAAACCACATTGGCCAACAAACTTCCCAAGGACAAATGGTTCCATTATTCCGGCGATTACCGGATCGGCACCAAATATCTCTCTGAACCCATCCTGGACAACATCAAACGCCAGGCCATGGAAGTTCCGTTCCTGAGAAACCTGCTGCTTACCGACTCTATTTATATCTGCAATAACATTACCGTCGACAACCTGGCCCCGGTTTCCAGCTTTCTCGGCAAACTGGGAGACCCTGCGCAAGGGGGCTTATCCCTGACCGAGTTCAAGCGCCGCCAAGCCCTGCATCGCCAAGCTGAAATCGCGGCGATGCGGGATGTGCCTGATTTCATACAGAAAGCCGAAGACATCTATGGTTACAAACACTTTCTGAACGATGCCGGCGGCAGCGTCTGCGAACTGGACTGCCCGGAGGTGATCGAAGAGCTGGCCGAACACACGCTTATTGTTTATATCAAGATTCCTCCGGCGATGGAAAAAACCATTATCGAGCGCGCCAAGAGCGACCCTAAACCGCTTTATTACCGTGAAGCCTTTTTGGACGAAAAATTGGCTGAGTACATGGCCCTGCATAGCTATGACTGTACCGACCGCATTCAACCCGATGACTTTGCCAGCTGGGTCTTTCCCGAGCTATTCAAGTCCAGACTGCCGCGCTATGAAGCAATTGCCGACCGATACGGCTACACGGTTTCGGCAGACGATATCGCTCATGTAACCGGCGAACAGGATTTTCTGCAGATTATCGCAGATGCTATCGCCAAACAGTCCTAACAGGTCATACTATGCCTCTGGTTGCCCATACAGCCCTGCCAACGTTTCAGCGCCTAAAAGAAGAAGGCGAAGACATCCTCACGCCCGACCGCGCCAGTCACCAACATATACGCGAATTGCATATCGGCTTGCTTAACATCATGCCGGACGCAGCGCTGGAAGCCACCGAAAGACAGTTTCTTCGTCTGGTCGGCGCCTGCAATCAAATCGCCCAATTCCATGTACACCTATTCACCATCAACGGCCTGGCTCGCAGCCCTCAGGCCCAGGCCCATATAGACACTTATTACGAATCGTTCGCACAAATCAAGCAAGAGGGCCTGGACGCGCTGATCATCAGCGGCGCCAACGTCACCCATAATCACTTGCAAGACGAGGATTTCTGGCAGCCTCTGACCGAAGTTTTTGCCTGGGCCAAGGAAAATGTCACGTCCATACTCTGTTCCTGTCTTGCCACCCATGCGTTGATTCAATATTGTTATGGCATAGAACGCACGCGCCTGCCCGCTAAGCGCTGGGGCGTTTTTTCGCACAAGGTCTTGGATCGCAAACACCCGCTGGTTGCCGAAATCAATACCCGCTTCGATGTGCCCCACTCGCGCTTCAACGAAATTTTCCAAAACGACATGGAGCAACACGGGCTGAAGGTGCTGGTCGTCAGTCTGGAAGCCGGCGTGCATCTAGCCGTCAGTCCGGATGGTTTTCGCATCGTATTTTTCCAGGGCCATCCTGAATACGACGACATCAGCCTGCTAAAAGAATACAAACGCGAAGTGATTCGTTATTATCACGGCGAACGCAAGGATTATCCCCCCTACCCGGAACACTATTTCAACGAGACGGTCCGTCATGTCTTCGCCGAATATGAGTTACAAATCAAGACGGCTAAAGCCTCCGAACATGAGATGCCGCCATTCCCCGAAGCGGCGATCATCGAATATCTGGACAATACCTGGAGAGACTCGGCCAAGGCCGTCTTCAACAACTGGCTGGGCAAGGTCTATCAAATCACCAACCAAGCCAGACGCCTGCCTTTCATGGAAGGCATCGACCCGAATAATCCGTTAAACCTGTAAATGCATCAGCAATTTCTACAGCAAGCGATAGAACTGGCTTGTCAAAATGTCGTCGCCAACAGCGGCGGCCCTTATGGCGCCGTCATCGTCCATGATGGCCGTGTTATCGCCAGCAGCGGCAATAGGGTCACCCATGATCTCGATCCGACGGCGCATGCCGAAATCATGACGATCAGGGCCGCCTGTCAATTTCTTCAGGATTTCCAACTGACCGACTGTATACTCTACGCCAGCTGCGAACCCTGCCCCATGTGTCTGGGCGCCATTTATTGGGCCAGATTGAAGGAAGTCTACTATGCTAGCAACCGTTTGGATGCCGCAGCCGCAGGCTTTGACGACTGCTTCATTTATGACGAATTGGAAAAACACCCCGAACAAAGAAAAATTGCGATGCGTCAATTGACGATCGGCAATGCGCGCAGACCCTTCGAACTGTGGCGCGCTCAACAGGACAAGCTGCCATACTGAGATTGCCTAGGAGGGGGGAATTGACGACTATTTCTCCGCCGTTTCCGCCGCCGCTTCGGCCGCAGAAGGCTCGCTGGTAGCCGTTGCTTTTTTCACTTTCAACAACCAGCCATCCTGTCCACGGCAGCCGCCGTCTTTTGCCTTCGCCTCGATATGGATACGCGCATATTTGCCGCTGACCGAAGACGGCAATTTAGCGGTCACGACAAAAAAGTTCATCTTATCGACCACGTCAACCTCCATCGGCACTTTTCTAGCCTCGGCCTTGATTGTCGCGGGGTCGGCCCAGTTGGACACATGGAAGGATATCTTCGTTTCCGGCTCGACTTCGGACAAATGAGCCGGTTCGAAGGTTCTGAATCTCGGTTTCTTACATTTCTTGTCTTCGCTTTCCGAACTGTAGGCAAAAACATTGCCGGCCAGCAGCGCCATCCCCAACACAATTATCGTTTGCAAGCTTTTTGTAATTTTCATAATCAGCCTCTATAGTCTTAGTTCACTCCTCGACCTGAACTTTAATCACTTTCGTAAAACAATTCAACTTAGACAAAATTTGCTAGACCCAAAAATAAGCACTTGCTATGTTGCCGCGATCGCCTTCGCTGCATTATCGATACGTCTTTGTTGTGAACTCTTCGCCAGTCATGTTTACTAATAGTAAGTATTTAGCCTGCATCATCTCGTTATCCCGATATATCCAACAATCGATAGGGCCCCATCATGCTAATCAAGGAATCGCCGAACATCGCCAGCAGTGAGATAACCGATCAGTCCGTTTTTAAGGCCCGCCGACAGATTATCAAGGCTGCGATGGGCATCAGTGTCGCCAGCATGTTGCCAAACTCAGTAAGCGCGACGGACAAACGTTATCAAAACATTCCTGTCGGTCCTTATTCGCAAGATTTGCAGGTCACCGACTTTGAAGATGTCAGTCATTACACCAATTATTACGAGTTCACCACCAACAAGACCGACGCCACGGTATTGGCTCAGGGTCTGCAAACCTCGCCTTGGCAAGTAAAAATAGACGGCGAAGTGGATAAACCAGGTATTTATAATCTGGAGGACATCCTAAAAGACAATCCACTACAACAAAGAATCTACCGCTTTCGCTGCGTGGAAGCCTGGTCTATGGTCGTGCCTTGGATAGGCTTTCCGCTAGGCGAATTGCTGAAAAAATTTCAACCGACCTCGCGCGCCAAATTCGTAGAATTCACCACCTTATACAATCCAAGGGTCATGATTGGCCAGGGCGGCGACTCTCTGCCCTGGCCTTATCGCGAAGGTCTGCGTATCGACGAAGCGATGCATCCGCTGACTTTGCTGGCGACCGGCATGTATGACCAAGAACTCCCCAAACAAAACGGCGCGCCGCTACGCCTGGTCGTCCCCTGGAAATACGGCTTTAAAAGCATCAAAGCCATCGTCAGAATAAGACTATTGGAAAGTATGCCGGCAACGGCATGGAATCAACGCGCGCCGGGGGAGTACGGTTTTTACGCCAACGTCAATCCCGAAGTCCCTCATCCGCGCTGGAGCCAGGCTCGTGAACGAATGCTCGGCGCCAGTATTTTCACCCCAAAACGCAGGACCGAAAAATTCAACGGCTACGGCGAACAAGTCGCAGCACTCTACCGCGGCATGGATCTGAAAAAATTTTTCTGATGCAACCTAGCAAACAAGCATGGGGCCTGATCAAACTTGCCGTTTTTATTGTCTGCCTAACGCCGTTCCTGCTGTTGTGCCTGGACACCTGGCAGGATAATCTCGGCGCCAACCCGATCGAAGCCCTGCACATTAGGCTGGGCGACTGGGCTTTGCGATTTTTATGCCTCAATCTGTTTTTAAGCCCTTATAAACATCTGACCGGACAACATTGGGTCAACCGGTTTCGTCGCATGCTGGGACTCTATTGTTTTTTCTATGCTTTCATGCATCTACTGGTGTATATCGTTCTGGATCTGTCTTTATCATCACAAGCATTGCTCGATGAAATCCGGGAAAGCCCCTATATATTGTTCGGCCTGATTACCTTCGTCCTATTGTTGCCGATGGCGATGACCTCCAGCAAAAACATGCAAAGACGCCTGGGGAAAAACTGGAAAAGACTGCATAGCCTTATTTATCCGGCGGCGATAACGGCAGTGCTACACTATATCCTGCTCGTTAAATCGGATTTAAATGAGCCGTTGATCTATGCGGATATCGTATTGATACTCCTGGCTTACCGACTAATCAGGCATATCAAAAAACAGCGTATAATGGTGAAAACCAGCTAAGCGGACAAAAAAAAGGCAGCTAAAAATAACTGCCTATAAAAATTAGGAAAATATAGCGCAACTTTTAACTGTAAGACCCTAAAAGTTATAGTAAATAGTAGCAACGCATCAGGCAAATTAAAATGTGACATATTGTCGCATCTGTCCCCTCTTTATATATTATATTAATATCGCCTGTTTTAAATAATCCGCAATTGTTATTATTCAGCGTATTTTTATCAGAAGGAGTAGGCTATTGATTTATCGGGCTGTCTGCAACAGGACGTTGCAGTCAGAGCTTACATGGAAGTATTCACGCGTCCCGAGAAATCAATGGTCTACTCCCTAAACCCTGAAAGATACTGAATAGTTACCCGCAATTAAACTTAAATTAATGTTTTCACAAGTCCTGCCCAAATCCGAAATCTCCATACGAGAAAACCTCAAGTGGTTGTTTATTCTAAGGAATCTTATGATTTCCGCGGAAGCGCTATTAATTTTTCTGGCCACTTATGGACTGGGCATCAAGCTGCCGCAGGAACAATTATGGCTAGTGATATTGTCGATTGCCGCCGTAAATCTTTACACCTGGATGCGCCTGCAAACTGAGGAGGTAGTCACCGACCTGGAAATTTTTTCCCAGATATCGATCGATGTGCTTGCCATCGCCTCTCTGCTTTATCTGACCGGTGGCGCTTCCAACCCGATCATCTGGGTGTTTCTGTTACCGCTGATCATCACCGCGATCATGTTGCCACAGGCTTATGTCTGGAATATGGTGATACTGACCTCATCCATTTACACCGTGCTGATCGGCTTCAATATTCCGTTGCCGGCAATCGAACCGCATGTCCCCGACCCCAAGTTCCTGACGCCGGAAATGAGTCATCAACTGCATATGATGAGCGATAAGAATTATTTTAACCTGCATATTTTCGGCATGTGGTTCGGTTTTGTTTTCAGCGCCGGTCTGGTCGCCTTCTTCGTCGTTGAATTATCCAACACGCTAAAGGAAAGGGAGCGCAATCTGGCCGATGCCCGCGAAAGCGCGTTGCGCGACGAACGAGTCGTTTCGTTAGGTACGCTAGCCGCCAGCGCCGCGCACGACATGGGGACGCCATTAGGCACTATCGCGATCCTGACTCATGAGATACAACAGGAATTTCCCGAGCATCGATACCCGGATCTACAACAGAAAATGACTATCATGCAACAACAAATCGACCGTTGCAAAGAGGCGTTATCGGTGATGTCCGCCACGGCCGGCGAAATGCGCGCCGAATCGGGTAAAATCATGCTGTTAACTCAATATATCGACGAAGTGCTCAATCAATGGCGCGCCCATAACCCCTCGACAAAACTGAACCTGTTCGTTTCCCCGGATAATTATATGGAGGCCAGGATTATCGCCGAACGCACCCTGACTCATTCCATCATTAACATCCTCAACAATGCCGCCCAAGCCACGCCGGACCATGAAGGCATCGAATTCCACGCCAACTGGGACCGAGAATTACTGCATCTTAAAATCCGCGACTTCGGCCCAGGCTTACCGTCCGAATATCTAGACCTGGTCGGCCAGCAACCGGTCATCAGTAAAAAACAAGGCATGGGCGTAGGACTGTTCTTAACCTACTCCACAATCAAACGCCTAGGCGGTACAATACAGTTCAGCAACCTCGAAGCCGGCGGAGCCTGCATTGAAATCGCCCTGCCAATACTAGCGACGGAGACTCAAGATGACGACATTGGAGTCGGATAAACCACAATTATTATTAGTCGATGACGACGAAACATTTTGTTCGGTACTAAAACCAGCATTGGAGAAGAGAAATTTCCAAGTCAGCGTCGCCCATGACGTTAAAAGCGGCATCCTGTTGGCCGAGCAAACCGAGCCTGAATATGCGGTGATCGATTTGCGTATCGGCCACGATTCCGGCCTGGAAATGGTCAAGAAACTGATTTCATTGGACAGCAACACCCAAGTCGTCATCCTGACCGGCTTCGCCAGCATCGCCACCGCCGTCGAAGCGATCAAACTCGGTGCCATACACTATTTGACCAAGCCCGCCAATGCCGACGAAATCGTCAACGCCCTATTCAAAAATGAAGGCGACTCCTCGGTGGCCATCAGCGAAAACCCGCTGTCAATCAAGCGCCTGGAATGGGAGCACTTACAAAGGGTGCTGATGCAGCACGACGGCAATATCTCCGCTGCGGCGAGAGCACTGAATATGCATCGTAGAACCTTGCAGAGAAAGCTGGATAAGCGGCCGGTCAGGGAATAACGCCCCTAAGCTCTCAACGGCCAACCGCCTGATCGACCATGTCCCCTATTTGTTTGCCCGGCCTGACTTGGCCTTGATAAGTCAGCACCGTTCCCAGCGCGAACTCGCCCTTGGGAGTCTGCAGCTTCGTTTTCTGTTCCCAGGTCCACATGTGGCCCTGTTTTGAATCGATAATGAAAACCTTCGGCATGAAACTGCCGGACTGCCCGGTGCGGCCTCCTTCATGGAGGACTATTGCGTGATAACGGCCGTCCTCCTCGGCCTCGACCGATATCGGCAACAGAACCATTAAAAAAACTAGCATCCAGCTCCGGCGCAAGCCGGCCTTATTCAATACTCGTTTCATCGTATACCCCTCTCGTTCGGATAATCGGATTCCGGCATAGACCGAATCTTCATCGTGTCGATTGCCTAACGCTTTTCCCCAGACCCAACCGAAGTTTAGCTGCTTCGCTTCGTCTTGAGTTTCGCCTCATGCCACAGGCTATCGAGCTCTTCCAGCTTACAATCGCGCAGCTCGCGGTCCGAAGACTGCACCTGACGTTCGATATAATGAAAACGACGAGAAAACTTTTTCGTCGCCTCCTTCAGCGCGATTTCCGGATTCACTTTCAGATGGCGAGCCAAGTTGACAGAGATCAGCAATAAATCACCTACCTCCTCCTGAATATGCCCCTGATCGCCTGACTGCCAGGCTTCCTTGACTTCATCCAGCTCTTCAAGGACCTTATCGAACACCGGCGCGGTTTCCGGCCAGTCGAAACCGTGACTGGCGGCGCGATTCTGTATTTTTTCACATTGCACCAAGGCCGGCAACGTTTTCGCAACGCCATCCAGCACGCTATCATTGCCTTCGGGCTTGTTTTTCGCCTTTCTTTCTTCGGCCTTGGCCTCTTCCCAGGCCTGCTGCCGCTGCTCGTCGCTGTCGTATGAAGCATCGGCGAAAACATGGGGATGGCGACGGACCAGCTTCGCGCCGATCGCCGCCGCCACTTGCTCAAAATCGAACAGCCCTCGTTCTTCGGCGAGACGGGCATGAAAAACCACTTGTAACAACAAGTCACCTAGTTCCGCGCACAGATCATCCAGATCGTTTCGTTCGATCGCATCGGCGACCTCGTAGGCTTCCTCGATGGTATAGGGGATCAAACTATAAAAATCCTGTTTCAGATCCCACGGACACCCCTCTTGCGGATGGCGCAGCCGCGCCATGATCGCCAACAGTTTTTCGGTATGCGTTAAACTCAAAATGACGTTCCGAAGTTTTCGATATAACGTTCCTTAAAGGATTCCAGCGAGAAAAAATGGTTCTGCGTGCCGTTATGTTCGATCTTAATCGCGCCCAGCAGAGAAGCAATGCGTCCGGTAGTCTCCCAGTCATATTCATTGATCAAACCATACAATAGACCGGCGCGAAAGGCATCGCCACAACCGGTCGGGTCCATTAACGCCTTCGGCTTCGCGGCCGGAATATCGAGACAACGACCGTCGGTATAGATTTTAGAACCTTTGCCACCCAGCGTGATAATCAAGGCGTCGACTTTTTCCGCCAATTGCTCCAGTGTCAGACCGGTCCGCTCCTGCATCAATTCCGATTCATAATCGTTGAAGGTGGCGTAACTGGCCAGGTCCATGAAGCGCAACAATTCGACGTCATTGAACATCGGCATGCCTTGACCGGGATCGAAGATGAAGGGAATGCCCTGTTCGGCGAATTGTTCGGCGTGCAACTGCATGCCTTCCTTGCCGTCCGGCGAGACGATACCGAGGCAGATACCGGCATCTTCAGGCACCGAATTCACATGCGAGTCGTTCATCGCCCCCGGGTGAAAGGCGGTAATCTGATTATCTTCCTCGTCGGTGGTGATATAAGCCTGACCTGTGTAATTATCATCCAGGATTTTGATATATTCACTGGAAATTCCACACTGACTTAGCCATTGCGCATAAGGTTCAAAGTCATGACCTACGGTCGCCATAATCACCGGCTCCTCTCCCAGCAACTTCATGTTATAGGCGATATTACCCGCACAGCCGCCATATTCCCTACGCATCACCGGCACCAGAAATGAGACGTTTAGAATGTGGACTTTTTCCGGCAGAATGTGATTTTTGAACTTGTCATGAAAGACCATGATCGTGTCATATGCCATGGACCCACAAATTAATGCACTCATCTATATTCCCCTTAAACTAAAATCATTATCCAAGTCACCGCCGCCCAGGCCAACGTCAAGAAAACCGCGGCCGAACCGATATCTTTGGCGCGTCCCGATAATTCATGATGCTCCAAGCCTACCCGATCCACTACCGATTCCACCGCGGAATTCAACAGCTCGGTCACCAACACCAAAATCATGCTGCCTATCAGCAGCAGCCTTTCAATATTGTTTTCACCTAGCCACACGGCTAGCGGCGCCGTTACCAGGAATAATAACACTTCTTGCCTAAATGCTTCTTCATGCTGCCAGCTCGCCTTGAATCCGGCCAGGGAAAAAAAGAACGCATTGAAGATTCGTTTAATTCCCTTCGTATTATGATTTGCCATGTTCTGTATCATCGTTTATTCGGACAGACGCCTCCCCTGACGACTGTGAATTATTTAACTTATTCTTCCAGCATCTGACTGTAGGCCTCGGCATTCATCAGCTGCTCGAGTTCGGCCGGATCACTCGCCTTGATCGCGAACAACCACGTCTGGAAAGCATCTTCATTGACCTGTTCCGGTTCGTCGTTAACTGTTTCGTTGATCTCCACTACCTCACCTGCGACCGGACTATACAAGTCCGAGGCGGTTTTGACCGATTCCACCACCGCGCATTGCTCCCCTTGCTTTAAGTGCCGGCCCAGTTCGGGCAACTCGACAAAAACCAGGTCGCCCAATTCAGACTGGGCGAAGTCGGTGATCCCGACACGGACGATATTGTCTGTTTCCAGTCTAGCCCATTCATGGGTCTTCGCGTATTTCAGATTTTCCGGCATCTCAGTCATATTTTCTCTCTCAGTTGCAAACGGGATAGGATATCAAAAAGGATAACGCGCTAATTATTAAAAACAACAAAAATTTAATTCCTAGGCTGACTATCCGTATAATTCACCGCTAGTTTTCACTGTATTGAGGCCGTTGCATGCAGGTTTGTCGCCAACCTTGGTTTATTCTGGTTTTCAGCTTAGCCGTCAGCGCTTTTGCTCACGCGGACAGCGAGACCCTAGACAGCCCGTTACGGCTGCAACTAAACCATCAGGCTCAGCAAATAAGCGGTATCGCGATCGTCAGCGCAAAACCCACTGATTATCGCGCAGAATTCACCGCCTACGGCAAGGTGCTGGACATTTCGCCCTTGCTGACCTTACGCCAAAACTATTTAAGCACCGCGGCCCGCTACAACAGCGCCACGGCCAAATCCAATCTGTCTCGCAACGGCATGGACCGCTTGCGGAACCTACACCGACATGAAGCCGTTTCCACCCGACAACTGCAGGAACAGCAGTCGCAATGGCAAACCGCCAAGGCGTTGACCGAAGAAGCCGCGCTGCAACGCCGGATGATTATCGCCTCTAGCCGTCAACAATGGGGCGACACGCTGACGGATTGGTTCACCCGGCCTACTAGCCCTGAAGCCGATGATATCATCGAGCATCGGACACAATTATTACAAATCACCCTACCGGCCGGTTATCTTCTGCCTGCAAGCGTCGATAGCATCCGCATCTCGGCCAGCGGCAAAAGGCGGGATGCCCTTGCCGCCCGGCTGCTCGCCGCCGCACCGCGAGTTGAGCCTTTTAGCCAAGGCCGGCAATATTTTTTCCTGATAGAGCAGGCCGACCTGCCGGCCGGCTTGCAGTTGATGGCCTGGATACCCCGCCAGAAAGAACGCCTGAAGGGCGTTATCATTCCTCGCAGCGCCTTGCTATGGCATCTGGGGCAATCCTTTGTCTTTATTAAACTGAGTGATGAGCGATTCAGTCGCCGTGCGATCGATCATTACCAGGAGGTGGCCGAGGGCTACTTTATTGCCGACACCATTGCCGCCGGTGAACGTGTCGTCAGCAGCGGCGCGCAAATGCTGTTGTCCCAGCAATTGCGCGCGCAGATCCCGGACGAGGATGACGACGATTAATGGAAAACCTTTGCAGCGTAAAGCAAAAGTTGCTAGCGCCCGGGGAGATTTTCCCAGCACCCAAATCCATAGCTTTTGAGCTGCATTTACATTTCAGAATAATTTATCGGCTGGGTGAACACCGCCCCTCGACAGACGCTTCCTAAACACAACCTCAGTTCGGGATAAAGGAATCATATACGACAATGGATTAAGACAGCATCAGGTCGCTCTGGAAGAAGCGTGCGCGGCATGGCCGATTTTTGTTGACCGCCCAAGGAAGGCGGACGTATACACGTCGTCTTCTGGAAGCGCTACCTAATAGTTGGGTAATTATTCAGCGTAGTTTTACTAAGAGGGAGTAGGTTATTGATTTATCGGGCTGTCTGCAACAGGACGTTGCAGTCAGAGCTTACAGGGAAGTATTCACGCGTCCCGAGAAATCAATGACCTACTGCCTAAAACCCGAAAGATACTGAATAGTTACATAGTTGGTTTCTTAACCCGAACTCAGGTCAAATAAATTCATATGCAAAAATTCAACCTCTCATGCTAGCTACCCTGGTTCGCTTTTCCATCCGCCATGCCGGCGTCGTCATCGCGTTAGCCGTTCTGTTGCTGTGTTACGGAGGCTACCGCTTTTCTGCCGCCGGCCTGGATATTTTTCCGGAATTTTCCCCGAAACAAGTCGTGATTCAAACGGAAGCCCCCGGCTTGCCAGCGGAACAGGTCGAACTATTGGTCACGCAAGCGATAGAAAGCTCGATCGGCGGTTTGATCGGCCTGCAATCGGTGCGCTCCGAATCGATACAGGGGCTGTCCATCATCATCGCCACCTTCGAGGAAGACAGCGATATCTATCGCAACCGACAACTAATCAGTGAACGACTGGCTGGGCTCAGTGATCAGTTACCCGCCGGCGTCATCCCGGTCCCAGTGCCGCTATCGTCCTCCTCGGCCACGGTGTTGACCATCGGCCTGAATTCCGACAGCAAGAACCTGATGGAATTGCGCAGTCTAGTCGACTGGAGCATCGTGCCACGCCTGCTGGCGGTGCCAGGCGTCGCCGATGTCAATGTCTTCGGCGGCGAAATCCGGCAATTGCAGATACAAATCGACCCGCTGAAATTGCGCCGCTACAACCTCGCCGTCGACGACATCGCCGCGGCCGCGCAACAGGCCGGCGCTCTCAGCGGCGGCGGCTTCATCGAAAACAGCAATCAACGCTTTACGCTGCAATTAACCGGACAACCTGCCACCCCAGAACAATTCGAGCAGGTCATCGTCAAGCGCCTGGGCGGCAACAACATCACGCTGGGCGATGTCTGCCGCATCGCCTATGCCCCCGAACCGCCGATCGGCGCCGCTCAAATCATGGGACAGCCGGGCATTGTGATGATGGTCATAGGCCAATACGGCGCCAATACGCTGTCAGTATCGAGGCAAGTGGAAGCCGCGCTAACGGAATTCGACCCTCTGTTCCAGAAACAGGATGTCCATTTTTATCCGCATCTGTTCCGACCGGCCGATTACATCGAGACTTCGGTCGCCAATCTGGGCGGACATCTACTACTGGGTGCATTCTTCGTCTTGTTGATCCTTTACCTGTTCCTGTTCAACTTGCGCAGCGCATTCATTTCGGCGCTGGCGATCCCGCTGTCGCTGATCAGCGCGATCATCGTGCTGTTGGAAGTGGGCGTCAACCTGAACATCATGGTGCTCGGCGGTCTGGCTATTGCCCTCGGAGAAGTGGTGGACGACGCGATCATCGATACCGAAAACATCTTCCGTCGGCTGCGAGAAAACCGTTTCAGCGCTAGGCCGGAAAAAACAACCACTGTGGTTTATAAGGCCTCGATGGAGGTTAGAAGCTCGGTGGTCTACGCCAGTTTCATCGTCGCCTTGGTGTTCGTGCCGCTGCTAACCTTGACCGGAGTCGCCGGACGCCTGTTTTCGCCGCTGGGCTATTCCTATATCCTGGCCATCCTGATGTCGCTGCTGGTCGCACTGACGCTGACTCCGGCGCTCTGTTATCTGCTGCTCGGCGACACGCTGAGCGATGATCGAGATCCGCCGCTGATCAAAGTCATCAAGCCGATTTATCAACGCCTGTTACGCGGAGTCAGCCGGCATTTCCGCATCGCGCTGTTGGGCAGCGTCTTGCTGTTTGTGCTGTGCCTGTCCGGTTTTTTTCGCCTGGATCATAATTTCCTGCCGGAGCTGCGCGAAGGTCATTACATCGTCCATACCACCAGTATCCCCGGCACCTCGCTGCAGGAATCGATCCGCATCGGTACACAATTAACGCAACAGTTCCTGACCATAGACGGCGTCGAATCGGTCTCGCAATGGGCTGGACGGGCCGAACGCGGCGCCGATACCTACGGCAGTCACTACAGCGAATATGAAGTGCGCCTGCAGCCGATGTCCGGCGCCGAACAGCAGCGGGTGCTGGAGCAGTTGCGCGTCATATTAGGTGATTTTCCCGGCATTCTGTTCGAGGCCAACACCTTCCTGACCGAACGGGTCGATGAAACCATCTCCGGCTACACGTCGCCGGTCGTCGTCAATATATACGGCCATGACCTGAACCCGCTTGACCGCAAGGCGCGAGAAGTCGCGGCCATCATACGCAGCCTGCCTGGGGCCGCCGATGTGCAATTGCGCTCGCCGCCCGCGACGCCAATGCTGAAAATTGTCTTGAATCAGGAGCGCATGCGCTTTTACGGCGTCAAACCCGCTAAGGTCATGGCGACGTTGCAGACTGCTTATCAAGGCCGTATCGTCGGCAAGAACATTCAAGGCAACCGGCTCTATAATGTCGCCGTGGCGTTGACGCCCGAACTGCGTCGCAATCCCGACTCATTGCGCCAACTGCCGATCAGAAACGAAGAAGGTCGGTTATTGACGCTGGGCCAACTCGCCGATATTCGCCATAGCGAAGGTCGTTACAACATCC
The DNA here is from genome assembly GCF_030717995.2 of Methylomarinum sp. Ch1-1. NCBI lineage: Bacteria > Pseudomonadati > Pseudomonadota > Gammaproteobacteria > Methylococcales > Methylococcaceae > Methylomarinum > Methylomarinum roseum. The sequence continues at coordinate 337,321 of NZ_CP157743.1, forward strand.
TTCATCAAGGCGCGCAACGCAAACAGACGGTAACCGCCGATATCATCGATCGTGATATGGAGGCGTTCATGAAGGAATTGAAAACGCGAGTGCTCGATGAGGTAAGCTTTGCGAACGGCAGCTATCCGGAATTTACCGGCGCCGCGTTGGAGCAGTCCCATGCCCGCCGTGATCTGATCCTGCACTCGCTGCTAGCCGGTTGTGGCGTGCTGATTTTTATTTATATCGCGATCGGCAGCATCCGTCACATGCTGTTGACGCTGGTCAACCTGCCATTCTCGCTGATCGGCGGCGTCGCCGCCGTCATCGTCAGCGACGCCGCATTATCGGTCGGCTCCATCGTCGGCTTCGTCACTCTATTCGGCATTACCGTGCGCAACAGCATCATGCTGATTTCTCATTATCGTCATTTGGTCGAAATAGACGGCAAACCGTGGAATATCGACACAATGATTCAGGGTGCTCAGGAGCGACTGCCCTCGATACTGATGACCGCGCTGGTCACCGCATTGGCGATGTTTCCGATCGCCTTCAACAGCGACAATCCGGGGCGGGAAATCATGGGACCGATGGCCGCTATCATCATCGGCGGCCTGGCCTCGTCTACCTTGCTAAATTTATTATTGCTACCGACCATTTTGCTACGTTACGGCAGTTTCCCCATTAAAAAATAGTTTGCTTTTTTTATACCGACTGTTATTTATGACCTTCCTCCCGTCAGAGTTCACGGCAAAGACATGAATGACAAGCTCAACACTATCCGCAAAACCGGCGACCTGCTGGTCGACGGCTTTCATTACCTGGCCTTGTTCGGCATCGGCGCAACCATCGTCTGGTCGGCGGTCTATGATTACCTGCAAATGATGAAATCTGGCCACGCGACGCTGGAAGACATACTACTGCTATTCATTTATCTGGAACTGGGCGCAATGGTCGGCACCTATTTCAAGACCCATCGACTGCCGGTGCAATTTCTGATTTATATTGCGATCACCGCGCTGTCCCGACATTTGGTCATCGATGTGCAAAAGGTCTCGAACGATTTCCATCTTTACCTGCTGCTGGGCATCACCGTTTCGATCGCGATTCTGAGCGGAGCCGTGCTGTTATTGTCCTATACCGGGCGACATTATGGCTGTCCTGAAGACGAGTCGGTGACAATCCAACAACAGGAAAGAGGTTCCGAACATGAAAGCCGTGATTAAACGACAAAATCTGGAGGCAGAATACTATATCGCCGAGCAATGCTTCATCACCGAATTATCGAATAGCGATGACGACCCCGATGTATCGATCGCCCGCGCCAGGGTCGAGCCTGGCGTCACGACCCACTGGCACCGGCTTCGAGATACCGCGGAGCGTTACTGCATCCTCAACGGCGTCGGCCGCGTAGAGATTGGGGACTTGCCTGCACAACACGTAAAAGCCGGCGATATCGTGCTGATTCCTCCGCTGTGCCGGCAACGCATCAGCAATACCGGGGCCGAGGATTTGATATTCCTGGCCATTTGCAGTCCTCGATTCAGCAAAGACGTTTATCAGGATCTGGAAAACGAGCCGGTTCAGTAAGACACTGCGGCGCCGTGTATAAATCCTCCCTCGTCATGGCTTCCGTCATCTGATCGCCTGCTCGACCTCCCGCCATAGGGCCCTATAGGCCTCGCTGGCGCGGCTTTTTCCGGCGAAAACGGCAACCGGCATGCGCTCCAGTCCCATGCGCTCGATATCGCTGGCGCAAGGAATCACCGTCTCCAACAACTCCGGATAATCTTCCACCAGATGGGCCATGACCTCACGATGCATTTTTTTACGTCGGTCCGCCATCGACAAAAAAGGCATCAATTTCAGGTTTTTCAACTTATGTTCTTCGAGGAAACGCTTCAACTGCGCCAAGCTTCTAATCGACAGGCTGGTCGGAATGACCGGCGACAACAGGATATCAGCCGCCTCAAAAACTGCTTCCGATAGCAAAGAAATATTCGGCGGGCAATCGAGAAAAATCAGCTGATATTCCTCGCGCAAGGGTTTGAGCAATTTTTGCAGACGCCGAGTGGGTTTTTTACGTTCATCGAGTCTCAGATCCAAATTGCGAAAGGAAAAATCCGCCGGCAGCATGTCCAGGTTTTCGAAATCGGTCCCTTTGATCAGCGCGTCGAGATCACGATCGCCGGCGACCAAGGACTTGCCGCCTCCCTTGACCTTGGCTTTGATGCGAAAATAATAGCTACTGGCGCCCTGCGGGTCCAAATCCCAAATCAGGGTTTGATGTCCTTGTTGGGCGGCGCAATAGGCCAGATTGACCGCGGTCGATGTCTTACCCACCCCACCCTTGATATTGTATGCGGCAATAACTGTCATAGCCCCACCTAAAGCTTGCCTGAGAACAGGGCCTGGAATGACGCCTGGTTTTCGGGTCGCTTGAATTTGTCGAAACACCCGGCAAACGCCTGGCGCGCCCGTAGGCGTTGTTGACGCAGGTTTTGCACCAAGACGCCCATCGCGATCAAGGTATCGGCCGATGTTTGCTCCGCCATCATTTCATTGGCAAATCTTTTCAGCGTAGATTCCTGCACTTGATAGTCCTGAAAATCACCCAAAATATCCTGGAGTTCCTTCAATGCTTTGATCTGCCGCTTAATTTTCTTTTCCGGATACAAACTTTGAAAAAATTCCATCAGATAGCGCAATTTCTTGCATGTTTTTCGCAAGCGATGCAAAGCCTTAGGCGGCGTCTGATCGCTAATCGCGTTGCCTTGATTCAAAACGCGCCGGTAAACCCTCCAGAGGCGCTTATCGGCGAGCTGTTTGATCGACAGCAAAGCATCGGCCTCCGCCGGCCTTTTTACGACCGACTCCTTCAGGTAATCCTCCCACGCCTGCAGCTTGCCGATATATTCGACCGACTTCAGCTTGGCCGCCAGTTCTCGGTGAGATTGATGCTGTTTGACTTTGATCAGCTCATACAAGGGCTGAAGATCACCCTGCATGTCTTCCGGCAGGCTGTGTTGATAGCTGGCAAAATTCAATAGATAGACATCCATATCTCGGGCCGGTCCACTAATCTGACCCAGCCAAGCAAAAAATTCGGCGTTTCTGCCGACCACCGCGGCCGGCAGTACTCGCTTTAACTGGCTAAGCCCCGCCCGCGTTCTTCTCACCGCCACCCTGAAATCATGCAGGAACTCGCTGTCGATGGCGTCAATGGTCCCGGCTTCATTGACCTTGATGGCCTGCAACAAATGACTGTAAATGTATTTACAAGAAAGATCGGCGCGCATCTTGGGATCGAGCTGAATAGCCAACTTGGCTGAATAGTCCGCCGGCTTACGACCCTGTAATTCCAAGGCCGCATAGATTACCGGTTTTTTAGCCATCTTAAGACCCAGCTTTTTTTCCAGCAGCGCGCTGATGCGCTTGGCCGTCTTATCGTAGCCTTTGATGGGCTGCAGATACACCCTGGCCGGCAACAATTCATAATCTTCGATCAACAAACGCAATGTCGTCTTGCCGTCTTTATTGAGGATATTGATACGATAGGCCTGATAAGACAATGAGGTTAACGACAGTAAGGCGCGCATTTTCAACAGCGGCGCCAGTATCGATTGGAGCCTTGCATCGGCAAACTCTTCAGCGAATCTAGGCGCTTGATCCATTTCCGCCGCAGCGATCGGTTGCCCACTCTGCAGGTCGACTAAAGTGAGCCTAGAGTCCGACTTGGACTGGTTTAACTCACACAACACGCCGGCATTAAAGAGTCGCCAATCGAAACTGTCATAAAAAGTTTTCAGGGAATATTGCTGCGAAGCGATCTGTAAATCTTTTTTTTTGCTGATCTTAGCGAGAAACTTGTCTATCTTCTGATTTCCAGGCAGCTGAAAATGTAAATTAATCTCTGACATGTCTGAGCCTGCTACGGCTGATTCCGAATGGGGTTAAAAACCGACAAGGTTAGGACGTCGCCTGAACCTTGTCTATAGACTTGCTCCATCCTATCATGGCGTTAATAAAACAATTATGACAATTCACAGCGACCTGCAATATATCCAGTCTCTGAGCGTAGCAATTCCCAATTTGAAGATCTAACAGTGCATGAGCTGTGTCTGGCGAGGAGGCTGCCGTCAAGCCTCAGGATATGCCCTAAACATAACGTCAGTTCGGGATATAAGAATTATACAATCCAAAGGGTCAAGACGGCACCAGGTTAAACACAGCAAAAATGCCCAAATATGGGAATGGCTGGTTGCACCGTGATAGCCTTAAGTTTTTTGTCAGATATGCTAGAGGATTCACAGATAATTCGGTGAAAACGGCGCTGAATAGCAATAAAAACATCATAATTTCCTATGAGCATAACGCCTCACGAACTCAACGCCCTCAGGAGCAATGTCCAACAGGCTCTCAATCGCAACACCGATCAGTTACGGCTGATTCCTGCTGCCGTGATCAAACTGTTGCAACTGACCACAGACGAAAACACCAACATAGGCGACCTGAGCAAGGTCATCGACACAGAACCGTCGCTGGCCATGCAAATACTCAAGACCATCAACTCCTCGCATTACAATGTCTCCCAACCGATCAACTCGATACGACAGGCAATTGCGATGCTGGGCTACGCCAATATCCGCGACATTGCGATTAGGCAGCTGTTCTACAGTCAATTGCACGGAGGCCAAGCGTCCAAGTATTTTGATTCGAGTTTCTTCTGGCAACATTGCCTGTTCGTCGCCTCTCTCAGCAAGGCGATCGCGATCAAATTAGACTATCCACATTCAGATCTGATCTACACCGCCGGATTGCTTCACGACATCGGCAAACTGGTGCTGGAAAATCATGGCAAGCTCAGCTACAGCGAGTTCATCGCGACTTATGTCGAAAACGGCTACTCGCTCTTGACAAGCGAACTCAACTTTTATGGCGTGACCCACCAGCAAGTCGGTTATCTCTTATGCAATGATTGGCAATTACCGGACATTATTACCGCCGTCGTGGCCTATCATCATGCCACGGACATCGATGAAATGTTGTCCGAAAAATATGTTCAAGAAATCGCCATCGTCTCCTTCGCCAACTATCTGGCTTGGATTCACGGCATCGGCTCCTTTGCCGCCAACATGCCGCTCAACCTGCCTTCGATAGTGTTCGAATATATCGCACTACAAAAACTAGACTTGGAATCCTTATTGGTTCAAGTCGACCAGGACATGCAAGAGATTGGCGTGTTTTATGGCATCGAATTTCCCGGCACTAAGCAACTGCGCGCCAACCTGGTGCACTCATCGATTGCCTTGAGTCGATCATCACCGTCGGGTCCCGACTCAGCCGAGCCCCAGGCAGCGGAGGAATCGATCAATTTTCTCTCCAGTCTGACCATTCCTCACCAGAGCCTGGACCCGGACACCTTCGTCCCGCAAACCCTAAAAGCGATCGGCGACATCTTTAAGCTGGACCGTATCTATATGCTGAGCATGACGGCCAAACAGCGCTGCCTGGTCGCCAAATATTACTTTCCCGATTCTCTGCAAGGCGATAACGCCGAATTGACGCCAATAAAAATCGATAGTCTCAGCGGCGATCTTTTGACCTGCCTGAGAACTCAACAGGCGTCGATTATTTCCGACCGATACAACAGAAATCATAAGCTGCTAAAAGAAGTTGGCGTCAGTGAATTCGTTTCGGTCCCGATACTGCGCAACAATCGCCTCAGTGCGGTGTTATACGCCGACAATAAATTATCCAGGCGCGCTATTCCAGCCGACATTCTGAACAAAATCACCCCCATCGCCAACGAATTGGGGTCGGCCTTGCATAATGCCAAACGCTTCGAACAAGAAAGAAGCAAGGCAAAAATCGACCCGTTGACCGGATTATCGAACAAAAGAATGCTGACCGATTATCTGCAATGCCTGTTTGAAGACGGCCAGAAGACGCCGGTCAAGATGGCTTTAGGGTTTCTCGACATCGACCATTTCAAAAGCCTGAATGACGATTGTGGTCATCAAAGAGGCGATACGGCCTTGAGGATCGTTGCGCATATCCTGCAAGAATTAAGTCGTAGCGGCGACTTCGTCGGCCGCTACGGCGGAGAAGAGTTTTTATTTGTGCTGCTGGACTGCACGGCTGCCGGCGCCTTTCAATATGCGGAAAGAGTGCGCGCCGACATCGAGGCCAAAGGTCATGTGCTGAAACACCGCTTCAATGGTCACGTCATCACGGCCAGCATCGGTCTCGCGATGTATCAGCCCACCTACACAAACTATCAAGATTGGATTGCCGCCGCCGATAAAGCCATGTACCAGGCGAAAAAAAACGGCCGAAATAAGGTAATTGCGATCAAGCGTTAATTTTCGTCCCGTTGCCTGTCCTGTTCAATGACTGCGCTTAGCGACATTTATGCAACTAATAACACCGCCCAAACCAATACGTACGGCCTGGGGCAGCCTGGCGGCCTGGTGGCTGGCTTACATCATCAATCCGGGGTTTCATGCAGTCGCCGTAATGTTGTTGTTGATGATTCCGATCCTCTTGCTGGATCGCAATATAGCTCCCGCGAAAAAACAACCATTGACGAATGAGACAGACGATGAAAACGGCGATACGATACAGGAAAATTCTGCTTAATCCGGTTTTCAGGTAAAATTGCTTAATTTATCCGCCCGAATAACCTATGAGCAGCAGTCTAGCTATTAGCAAACGCCTCATCTATCTGATCGAACAAATCAACGAATGGACCGGAAAAAGTGTCGCTTGGTTGACCCTGGCCATGGTTCTGACGACCTTCGCCATCGTCATCCTACGCTATACCTTCGATATTGGCTGGATCGCCGTGCAGGAATCGGTTGCCTACATGCATGCGCTGGTTTTCATGCTCGGCGCCGGCTACACACTGAAACATGATGGTCACGTCCGAGTCGATATTTTTTACCAGCGTTGCAGCGTCAAAACCAAAGCCTGGGTAGACTGCCTGGGCGCCCTGCTGCTGCTACTGCCTGTCAGCGTCTTCATCATCTGGAGCAGCTGGGACTATGTCGCGGACTCCTGGCATATTCAGGAAGGATCACGCAACTCGGGAGGTCTGCCCGGTTTATATCTATTGAAAAGCAGCATCATCGTCATGGCCTTTTTGCTGATACTACAGGGTTTTGCGCTGTTTCTGCGCAATTTGCTGACAGCAATCGGCTATCAAGAGGAGACGCAATAATGGACAACGGCATGGCGCTATGGATGTTCGCGGCGGTGTTCATCGTGTTGTTATCGGGCTTTCCGGTCGCTTTCGCGCTCAGCGGCACGGCCTTGTTATTCGCTGGCATCGGCGTACAGTTCGAGTTATTCGATGTCGCCTTTTTGCAGGCCCTGCCCAACCGTCTGTTCGGCATCATGAACAACCAGACGCTGATCGCGGTGCCGCTGTTTGTATTCATGGGCGTGATGCTCGAGCGTGCGCGCATCGCCGAGGACTTGTTGGAGACGATGGTGGAATTGTTCGGCTCGCTGCGCGGCGGACTGGGCATCGCGGTCACCCTGGTCGGCATGCTGATGGCGGCCAGCACCGGCATCGTCGGCGCGACCGTTGTCACGATGGGGTTGCTATCCCTGCCGACGATGCTGCGCAACCAATACAATCCGGCGATCGCCTGCGGCACAATTTGCGCTTCCGGAACGCTGGGGCAAATCATTCCACCGTCGATCGTACTGGTGTTACTCGGCGACGTCATTTCCACCGCTTATCAACAGGCGCAATTGGAAATGGGCATTTTCGCCCCTGAAACGGTCTCGGTTGGGGATCTGTTCGCCGGCGCCCTGCTGCCCGGTCTGGGTTTGGTGGCGCTTTATTTGCTTTATATCACCATCACCGCCTGGCTATCGCCGACGACGATGCCGGCGCCTGAGCAAAAAACCAGAGAGCAAGGTTTTTATCTGCGCGTAACGAAAAGCCTCGCCGCGCCGTTGCTGCTGATTTTCTCAGTATTGGGCTCGATCATGGGCGGTTTGGCGACCCCGACCGAAGCGGCGTCGGTGGGAGCGACCGGCGCTCTCATCCTGGCGTTGGCCAAGCAACAATTATCGCTGGAAAAACTGCTGGATGTGATGCAGAACACGACGCGAGTAACCAGCATGGTGTTCATGATCTTGATCGGCGCCGCGCTGTTTTCTTTGGTGTTTCGAGGCTTTGAAGGCGAAGAACTGATTATCGACATATTATCCGACTTGCCCGGCGGCCAGTTCGGCGCGATGTTCAGCGTCATGTTGGTGATGTTTCTGCTGGGTTTTGTGCTGGACTTTATCGAAATCACCTTTGTCATCGTGCCCATCGTCGGCCCGGTGCTGTTGGCGATGGGACTGGATCCTGTCTGGCTGGGAATCATGATCGCGATCAACCTACAGACCTCTTTTTTAACCCCGCCCTTCGGCTTCGCCCTGTTCTATCTGCGCGGCGTGGCCCCGGCGGAAATCAGCAGCGGCCAGATTTATAAAGGCGTCATGCCGTTTATTTTCATTCAGTTGCTGATGCTTGCCATCCTGGCGTTCTGGCCTCAACTGGCGACCTGGCTGCCAAGCACTCTATACGGCGAAGGCTTATGAACCTGAAAACTGTTATGCCTCTCTTGATGCTGAGCCTGCTGCTGCAGGCCTGCGGACAAACCGGCCCGCTTTATCTGCCCGATGAAGAGCCGCCCATTTATGTACCTGACGAAGAAGACCAATAGCAATGGATTATTTTAATTATCGCGACCAGCAGTTATTCGCCGAGGACGTCGCCGTTGCCGATATCGCCGGCCAATACGGCACGCCCTGCTATATCTATTCCCGCGCCACGCTGGAGCGGCACTGGCAGGCTTTCGATCAAGCCTTTGCCGACCATCCCCACCTGATTTGCTACGCGGTCAAGGCCAATTCCAACATCGCCATTCTCAATATCCTAGCCCGCCTCGGCTCCGGCTTCGATATCGTTTCCTTAGGAGAGATGGAGCGAGTGCTGGCCGCCGGCGGCAGCGCCGATAAGATCGTGTTCTCCGGCGTCGGCAAACGGGAAGATGAAATTCTGGCGGCGCTAAAAGCCGGCATCCGTTGCTTCAATATCGAGGTCAGCGGCGAACTGGACCGCATCAATGCCCTGGCAGCCAGCCTAGGCGTGATCGCGCCGGTCTCATTCCGGGTCAATCCCGATGTCGACGCCAAGACCCATCCCTATATCTCCACCGGTCTGAAAGAAAACAAATTCGGCATCGGCATTCAACAGGCGCTGCAGGAATATCGTCGCGCCGCAAAAATGGACCATATTGAAATCGCCGGCATCGACTGCCACATCGGCTCTCAACTCACCGAAACCCGACCGTTCCTGGATGCTTTGGACAGAGTGCTGGCCGTGGTTGACGAACTCCATGCTGAAGGCATCAACCTGCATCACCTCGACCTAGGCGGCGGCCTGGGTATTTGTTATAAGGATGAGCAACCGCCGCAACCGGACGAGTATGTCTCTGCGGTCCTGGAAAAGCTGGCGGAACGCAACATCGACATACTGTTGGAACCGGGCCGCGCCATCGCCGGCAATGCAGGAATTCTGGTGACTCGGGTGGAATATCTGAAACCGACCGAGGAAAAAAATTTCGCCATCGTCGATGCCGCGATGAACGACCTCGTGCGCCCCTCGTTATATAGCGCCTGGCAGAATATCATTCCAGTACGGCAAGACTCTGCCGTCGAACCTACGAACTGGGACATCGTCGGTCCGGTCTGCGAAACCGGTGACTTTCTCGGCAAGAATCGCAGTCTGTCATTAAGTCAGAACGACCTGCTGGCCGTTCGCTCATCCGGCGCCTACGGCTTCACGATGAGCTCCAACTACAATTCTCGGCCGCGCGCCGCCGAGGTCATGGTCGACGGCGCACAAACACATCTAATCCGCGAACGCGAGTCGATACAACAACTTTGGGCCGGTGAACACCTACTGCCATAATTCAAATTGATAGCTATCTTATGATCCACTTCACTAAAATGCACGGCCTCGGAAATGATTTCGTCGTCATCGACGCCATCAGTCAACAGATAGCCTTAACACCTGATCATATCCGTTTCATGTCCGACCGCCATTTCGGCATCGGCTTCGATCAGCTGTTACTGGTGGAAAAACCGGTCAGCGCCAATGCCGACTTCAAGTATCGCATTTTCAATGCCGACGGCAGCGAAGTCGCTCAGTGCGGCAACGGCGCCCGATGTTTTGCCCGTTTCGTGCATGACAAAAAACTGACCGCCAAACAGGACATTACCGTTGACACCGATGCCGGACAATTAGTGCTTCGACTAGACGAACAGGGTCTGGTGACCGTCAACATGGGCATACCCCGTCACGCCCCCGCCCAAATTCCCCTACGCGCAACCGAGGAGTCGCGCTTTTACAGCGTCGAAGTCAACGACAACGAAAAAGCCTTCGGCGCCGTGTCGATGGGCAATCCGCATGCGGTATTGCAAGTCAATGACGTACGCACCGCTCCGGTCGCCGAACTAGGCGCCGCCTTGGAAAATCATGCATTTTTTCCAGAACGAGCTAATATTGGGTTTATGCAAATTATCGACAGACAGCATATCAAGCTCCGCGTCTATGAACGCGGGGCCGCGGAAACTATGGCCTGCGGCAGCGGAGCCTGCGCCGCGGTGGTGATAGGCATAGAACAAAACCTGCTGGATCACGATGTCAGCGTCGAGCTACCGGGTGGAGCTTTGAAAATCCACTGGTCAGGCCGTGGCCATCCGGTACTGATGACCGGTCCCGCAGTCTCGGTATTCGAAGGAAAAATTGAACTATGACAGACGCACAAGCGCCATTAAGCGCCGATCAGGTAGAAGCTTATTTGCAACAACATCCGGAGTTTTTTCACGACCATCTAGGCCTACTGGAGGACTTGAGCATTCCCCACCCCAGCGGGGAGGCTGTGTCATTGATCTCCAAGCAATTGGAAATTTTTCGCAGCAAACACCAGGACTTGGAAAACCAGCTCAATGCGCTGATTGAAATTGCTCGGGAAAACGACACGGCCTTCAATCGCATGCACGAACTGACGCTATCGATGCTGGAAGCAAAAACGCTGGACCAAGTGATGAGCAATCTGAAACAGGTGTTGTCGGACTGTTTCCTAACCGACTTTGTCTCGGTCAAGGTCATACGCGAACATAGCGATGACAATCCCCTCTTTGTCGCCGCCGACGACGACAATCTGAAACATTTCAGCCAGGAACTGGCCAACAATCAGCCAAAGTGCGGTCGCCTGACATTGGCGCAGGCGCGCTTTTTATTCGCCGATGCGGCAATGGAAGTCAAATCCTGCGCGATCATTCCGATGGCCTTCACCGAACTGGAAGGCTTGCTGGCAATCGGCAGCCGTGACGACACTCGCTTTCACTACAGCATGGGGCATCTGTTCCTGACCCAAATGAGCGAAATCGTCGGCACCCGGTTAATCTCCATACTCGACTGAAGATCATGGATGCAGACGCCAACTCCGCATTGCAATCGTTCCTGCAGTCTTTACAGGTTGAAAAACGCGCCTCTCAACATACCGTCAGCAGTTATCGACGCGATTTGCTGCGCTTGCAGGCATTCTGTGACGACCAACAACTGACGCAATGGGGGGATCTGCAAGCCAACGACATCCGTCAACATGTCGCCGCCCGCCATCGTCATGGCATCGGCAGCCGTACCTTACAACGAGAACTGTCATCGATGCGCAGCTTTTTCAACTATTTGTTGAAAAAGAAACTGGCGTCGCAAAACCCGGCCAAACATATCCAGGCTCCCAAGCAATCTCGGACACTGCCTAAGACATTGGATGTCGACCAGGTCAGCGGCCTGCTCGATACTCCCGCCGATTCGATGCTGGAAATACGCGATCTAGCCATTTTCGAACTATTCTATTCCTCCGGCCTGCGTCTCAGCGAATTAGCGGCTTTGAATCTAAGCGACCTCTCCTTAACGAATAAGACGTTACGGGTGCAACACGGCAAAGGCGGCAAACAACGCGACCTACCGATCGGCGACAAAGCCATACACGCCATCGAAAAATGGCGGCGCCACCGTCCGGAAAGCGCCGACCCGGCGCTGTTCCTGTCCAAGCGGGGAACGCGGCTAGGTCAACGCAGCATACAACTGAGGCTGGAACGCTGGTGTCGAAAAATAGGTCTCCCGGAACATGTCCACCCGCATATGCTGAGGCATTCCTTCGCCAGCCACCTGCTGGAGGCCAGCCAAGATATCAGGGCTGTACAGGAGCTATTGGGACACAGCAATCTCAGCACCACGCAAATATACACCCATCTCGATTTTCAACATTTAGCCGAGATTTATGATCAAGCTCATCCGCGCGCGCGCAAGAAAGTGCGCTAACGCCGGGCAATCGCGCCATGTTGCCGGTGATTGTGATGGCCTGTCACGTAAATCAGAGCGACGGCTTCACCTGTCGAGGGCGAGATAGCGCGACTGCCCTGCACGCTAATGTTTTCATATGGCGGAACAATTTAAAAACATGCTACCATAACGGTAATTTTCTTAGAAAAAACTTAATACTTTTTTCTTTTTGCTCATCCACTTCCAGCGCGGGATTAACTAAAAATGTCAGACAGTACATCAGCTCATGAGGACGCAAAGTCGAAAGGCATACTATGGGGCTTTGGCAGTTTTTTAGGTATTGTTGCTCTTATACTTATCATTCTGGGGGAATGGTGGGGAAGTGAGCCTGGCCCGTTCAATGTTCAGGAAGAGGCGATAAAACGCATGGAAGTCACTCATACCGACCAGATGCCGGTCGGCTATGTGTATGCCAACACCCTGGCTCATATCGCTGAAGTGTTAATGTATAAACCCGGCGGCTATATATCCAATGACGTCGCGCCGCCCGGGGTATTAATCGATAACATCCAAAATTGGGAACACGGCGCCTTGATCATGCTACGGGACGCCACCACGGCCTTGCGCAACCATTTTTCCCGGGATCAATCCCAGTCTGCCGAAGACAAGGACCTCGCCAAAGCCGAACCTTACTTCTATTACGAGCGCAATTCCTGGGCGCTGCCATCAACCGAATCCGAATACGAAAAAGGCATCGAGTCTTTGCACGATTACATGCTGAGACTGCAGGACCCTAACGCTAAAAACCCCGCGCAGTTTTATTCCCGCGCCGACAACCTGTGGCAATACGTTGAAATCGTCATTAAGCGCCTGGGCGGCTTATCCACCCGCCTTGGCGCCAGCACCGACGAATTTTCCGGCGCCGCGCACGGCCCTCCAACCGACCCGGAAGATCTGATGACCAGCACACTGGGCAAGACCCCTTGGCTGGAAATCGATGATGTATTTTATGAGGCTCGCGGCGCGTGCTGGGCGTTATTACATATCCTGAAGGCGGTCAAACATGATTTCGCCGATATTCTACTCGATAAACGCGCAATGAACACGGTGGACATCATGATCCATTCGATGGAACAAGCCTTAACCCCCGTGCTAAGTCCAATGATTCTGAACGGCGGCGGTTTCGGTCTGTTCGCCAACTATTCATTGGCGATGGCCAACTACATCGCCCGCGCCAATGCTTCCGCGCTGGACTTGCGCGACATCATGAACAGAGGTTAATAATATGCAGGAAGAAATCAACGAAAACCTGAAAAAACACAGCACCTGGAAACGCATCTTCTTCATGCTGATTTATACGGTCATCGTTGGCCTGGTCAGAATCCTGCTTTGGGCTGTCATCTTATTGCAGGTTGCATCGACCTTGCTGACAGGCAAGTGCAACAAAAACATCCTCGGCTTCGGCAGCGATTTATCGACCTATTTGTATCATATCCTAATGTTCCTGACCTTCAATACCGATCAACTACCCTTCCCTTTTTCCGACTGGAGTTTGACCGAAGAGTTTGAACGCCCCAGTCTTGATAAAAAAAAGGAATAACTTGGCACTGAAAAAGGGGACAGGCTACTTTTACTGCAGGAAAAAGGGGACAGGCTACTTTTACTGAAGTTTTCCAGTTTTTAGGGGGATCCTGACTCATAGGGTTTTTTTAATGGGTGCGCCATGTTTCACCCAACCCCTGTTAAAAACAATGCCGCTCTAGTACATAGTCAATTTTATTCTGTCGGTAATTGTAAATGTAGGTGCATTTAGCCGCGCAATGCGAATGAATTCGCATCTACCGCAGCAATTCCCATGTCATCAGTTTGATGAAAAAGGGGACAGGCTACTTTTACTGAAGTTTTCCAGTTTTTAGGGGGATCCTGACTCATAGGGGGTGTTTTTAATGGGTGCGCCATGTTTCACCCAACCCCTGTTAAAAACAATGCCACTCTAGTACATGGTCAATCTTATTCTGTCGGTAATTGTGAATGTAGGTGCATTTAGCCGCGCAATGCGAATGAATTCGCATCTACCGCAGCAATTCCCATGTCATCAGTTTGGCGTTCAAAAATGCTCAAACCGGGAATTGTTGATGCCTACCGAGCCCCATCATATATAACATGACTGAGTACTAGGTAATGGGCGAATAGCGCGATTGCCCCGTTAGCCACCCCGCCTTAATAAAAATTTAAGCTAGTTCACAGTAGAATGTAAGCGTTTTGCTAGTATTATTTCACAGACGACAATCAGGCTGCTTCATTTATGGACTATAACATCAACTCATCCCGCCGCCGCTTTCTACAGCAATTATCTTGCACCACCGCCGCACTGGCTCTCCCCAGTCTCGCGACGGCCGCGGTCGAAAAACCGCGCCAGGTTAGACGCCTAGCCTTCGATAATCTGCATACCGGCGAAAAATTGACGTTGACTTATTTCGAGCAAGGCCACTATATCGATGAGGCCTTGCAAGAAATCAACCACCTGCTCCGCGACCACCGATCCGGCGAAATGTTTGCAATGGACCCGGCGCTGTTCGACCTGTTATTTGACATGCAAACGCGACTGGGGAGCCACAGACCATTCCAGGTAATTTCCGGCTACCGCTCTCCGACCACCAATGCAAAACTACAAAAGGCCACCAGCGGTGTCGCTACCAAGAGCCTGCACATGCGGGGCAAGGCCATCGACATCCGCATGGAAGGCGTAGATTCAGCCACAATCAGAAGAGTTGCGATGACGATGCGCAGAGGCGGCGTCGGCTATTACCCCACCTCCAATTTTGTCCATATCGATACCGGCCGCGTACGCTCCTGGTAATCGACCGGCTTCCCTGTTAATCACGAAGCGCTAGGATCAACTGTTGATCGTAACCGTAGATATCGTCAAAAAAATACACCTCATCGCCAATAACCTGGGCAGTACTATAAAAAACCAGCACGGCAATCGAGTCGTTGACGATCACCCGCTGGCTTTCGTCATTTAGCATCGCCGCCCCAATATGTTTGGCTTGCCACTCTTGATGCGAACCCAACACAAACTCGGCAAGCGCCTTAGGCTGTTCTACCCGGATACAACCATGGCTGAAGTCGCGGCGCTGGTAAGTGAATAGTTTTTTCGCCGGCGTATCGTGCAAATACACCGAATAGCGATTGGGAAAAATAAACTTAATCAAGCCCAATGCATTTTTCGGCCCCGGACGCTGACGAACTTTCAGCTTACCGTCCTCCAATAAAGTCAAGCTGGCTTGACTGAATGCCTGCGGCTGGGCATGCTTACCGAAATATTGCACTAACTCCATATTCTGTTTCAGCAGATAATCGGGGTTTTCCCGCACCTTAGGCAAAATTTCTTTGGCGGTAATGTTTTTGGGCACATTCCAATAAGGTCTGAACTCTAGATAGAGCAGATCAGCCATGAATACTGGCGTTTGATTTTTACTGGCGATGCCAACCACGACCTTCATCGATAAATCACAATGGTCCAACACATTGCCAGGTCGGTAAGCGCATAAGCGAAAGGCGGGAATATTCACCAAAATCAGCGCCTGCTCCTTGTTCAATCTTGGCAGCCAACGCATCCTTTCCAAGGCCAATTCTATTTGCCGCACCCGCTCAATCAATGGCGTATTCAACGCCGCTAGGGTTTTTGCGCCAATAACGCCATCGTCAGTCAAACCGTGCAGACGCTGAAAATGTTTGACCGCCATCAGCAATCGTCGATCGTAGCTTTCGCCCTGCGAGTCCTCATGCACTTCCTCGCCCAACAGTCCTAATACAGCCAATTTACGCCTTAACAGCGGCAGCTGAGGGTCGCGATCGCCCTCCCGCAAAGAACCTTGAAACAACAGGGTGGGAAAACGATATTGACGGGCCAGCGCACGATAGCGCGCCAACGCCTTCTTCAGTTGACGGTAGTTTTTGTAATCGGGCTCGATCCACTCCGCCAATTGATGGATTTGTCGACTCTGTACGGCTTTGATAAGCAAGGAAACCAGCGTTTCAACATCGCTGCTCGGCTTAAACCCGAACCGAATGCTCTGCTCGCCAATACGACCCCGCTGCAGGTCGTCCAGGTAACGCATGGTCGCAATGCTAAGCGCGGTGTCAAACAACGCCAAGTCATCGGCGTTAACGACCTTTTGCCCGCGTAATGCCAACCATTCTTTTTTCAGCCTGTCGACATCGTAATCCGCCATCCTTAAGCCGCTCTCCGGCGCTGTTTCTAGCAACTTCAATACTTCAGGCACATGCCCCTCAAAGTCATCGGCTTTGAGCCATAACAAGGAATAGGGAGCCAAAAAATAAAGCTCTTTCAAGGGCTGTCGCAATATATTGAAATCGGGTCTAGACAAATAGGGATGTCCCGTACCGGCTAACACGACCTGCACCGCCTCATCCAAGGCCAATCTAGCCTGTTGAATCTTCGGCCTAGACAAAGCTAAAGTTTGCGTGGATATCAACAGACAACATATCAACAATAATTTGCCTCGAATAATCAGCGCCATCAATTTATTGTTCATTATCTACTCTGCCACCACTCAAACAATACAGCGCCTCCCTGTCGCCTCTTCCAAATCCCGATAATCATTGGTCTAATATGCTATCAATTTTGTTCAATAGCGGCATTTATCATTACAATATTTGTGAACCGTTAACTCTTAAGCATGACAGCAAGCAACTCCCCCCGAAAAATCGTTCACATCGATATGGATGCTTTTTTTGCCGCGGTGGAACAACGCGATAACCCACAATACCGCAACAAACCGATCATCGTCGGCGGCAAGCCGGATGCCCGAGGCGTCGTGGCGACATGCAGCTATGAAGCCAGAAAATATGGCATCCATTCGGCGATGCCGTCGTCACAGGCCTATCGGCTTTGTCCGCAAGCTATTTTCATCAAACCCCGTTTCGAAGCCTATAAGGAAGCCTCCAGCATTATCCGCAGCATTTTCGCCGACTATACCGAGTTGTTTGAGCCGCTATCGCTCGATGAAGCCTATCTGGATGTCAGCGACGTCTCCCGTTGCCAAGGTTCGGCGACGCTGATCGCCATGGACATCAAACAACGTATCCAGCAACAAACAGGCCTAACCGCGTCGGCCGGAGTTTCCTACAATAAATTTCTGGCCAAAATCGCCTCGGACATCGATAAACCGAATGGGCTATACCTGATTTCTCCAGATCAAGGACCGTCATTTGTCGAGCAACTGCCGATAGGCAAATTTCATGGCATAGGCAAAGCCACCGAAAAGAAAATGCATGCTTTAGGCATCCAAACCGGCCATGATTTAAAAAAGCTGCCGCTGGCGTTGTTATTACAGTATTTCGGAAAATCGGGGCAACATTATTACAATATCGCCCGCGGCATAGACCCACGGCCAGTCAATAATCACCGCCCCAGCAAATCGGTCGGGGTGGAAACGACTTTTCAGCACGACCTAGCAGACCGAGACATCATCATGCGGCAGCTACTGATGCTGTTCAACAAGGCCCTGAAAAAGCTGGTCGGCAAACAGCTGACGGCGCATACCGTTACGATCAAGATCAAATATCAGAACTTTGTTCAGATCACCCGCAGCAGAACCTTGCCGACGGCGATCACCGATGCCTCCGGGCTCGAGCCGATCTTTGCCGAGCTGCTGAAGGACACCGATATCGGGGTCAAAAAAGTTCGCCTACTGGGAGTCACCTTGTCTTCGCTGCAAAAACCGACGTTGCAAGCTTATCGACAACTGGATTTATTCAATTAGCGCTCTCAATCAACTCCTTCAGATAGCGATACAACAGCCTCGCCGATTTAGGAGCTTTCTCGGCTTTTAGCTCTTTGCCGGCATTGCGCATCAACTGCCTTAGATGTTGACCGTCTGCGTGAGGAAACTTGTCTAGCAGCTGGGTCAATTGCTGATGGCCATTCTCCCCCAATAACTGATCGCGCCAACGTTCAGCCTGATGATGCTCTCTGACTGCATGGGCGCTTTGACTCTTAAGCCGCGCCAACTTCTCCTGCAAAGCCCCGATATCCATTTTGCGCAGCTGCGCGGTGATGTATTTAAGCTGTCGTTTTCTGGCGCCCTTATGGGGCATTTTTGCCGCTTCCAGCAACGCCAACTGAAGCTCATCCGGCAAATTCAAGGTGTCGATTTGTGCTTCGGTCAACTCGCAGATCTCCTCCGCCATCGCGGAAATAGCGGCGATTTCTCTTTTTATCTGCGTTTTATTAGGACGTTCCGCATATTCGAATAACGCCTCGTCATCCTCGTAATATTCTTCTTGCATATCAAACCATCATGAGTAAAAAAATAACAAAGATCACGACCGCGGCAATTGGCAATAACAAACCGGACCAGTCGGTTGGCGCCTCTTTGCTCATCGCTAGCGACCCCTTGATGCCCGGCCACATCCAGAAAATCACTAACAACACTAAGACCCCGAGTAATAGATTTTCCCAGCCTGTCGTTTCCATATTTAACGCCTAATGTAGTAATAATGATCATTTTAACAGAGCGGCGGACGGAAGGCATACGCCATCCCTAATAGTTTCACTTCATTACTGTGGATAACTCTGTGTATTTGCTGTCAGAAACGGCTCTCTGCAAGCGTCGCCACGGCTTAGCGAACAAATCATCTATTTTCCACACAACCTAAAATAGCATTATATATCAATGATTTACAAAATACTCAACTATGTTCCATGGAAACTCGGGCATTTTTTAACGAGCACCGCCGAAAAACCAGCATCATGTGTATAAGCAGGATAGCCGGCTAAAACCTAACACAAAGTTATTTATAAGATCTGTATACAAATCTGCGCATTTAATACCCTCTATAGGCGCTGATTGCCTCAGTCTGAACGGTAACAGCAATCACTTAAATAGCTATCCGCCAGGCCTACGCGGCAACTGCGTTATAGTCGCTAAGACAATGTCAAATAATCGAGAATCACGCGCCAAGCCTCGCACTTCTGTTGCAAAGTCATCGAGGCATGGGCCGGGCTGGTGGAAGGCAAACGTCGATAGCTAATATGAGCGAACGGCGCTCCCAGATGAGGCAATACCCGTTTTTTATAGACTTGCTCCGCCAATCCGCCATTGAAAAACACCTGCTTGATCGCCGGATGGCGGCGATAGAAGTCGGTAAAGTTATTGGTTTGCATCGATGCCGTATCGATACCTGCATCCAGGCTGC
This sequence comes from Methylomarinum sp. Ch1-1, assembly GCF_030717995.2. Taxonomy (NCBI): domain Bacteria; kingdom Pseudomonadati; phylum Pseudomonadota; class Gammaproteobacteria; order Methylococcales; family Methylococcaceae; genus Methylomarinum; species Methylomarinum roseum. Next base: position 356,888 of record NZ_CP157743.1, read on the forward strand.
CACTGCGTCGACAGCTACGCAGCACATCCCAGACCGCGACATGGCTGGCCAGCAATACCCGTTTCCGCTGTTGATAATCGGCCTCCAACGCCCCCGACAACAGCGCCATCATGATCGGCCAGAATGCGTTGCGTCGATGGCCGTAATACTGCTGTTTTTGTAATGATACGGCACTGGGCATCGAGCCTAAGATCAACACCTCGGCCCTGTCGTCGGCAATCGGTGCAAAACCTTCAATCGTCAAATCATCATTCATCATCGGCAACAAAATAAATTCAACCCTTTTTACAAATTTGCGATAATGCCAAGCTTTTTCTAGCAGAGTCAATTCATTCATGTGGTTTAAGAATCTAGCCGTTTACCGTTTTACCGAACCCTTCAGCTTGTCCACCGAAAAACTGGAACAAAAACTGGAGCAATATCGTTTCCGCCCCTGCGGCAGCCATGACGAAAGCAGTTTTGGCTGGACTGCGCCGCTGGGGAAAAGCGCTGAACAATTGGTGCACGCCAGCAACGGCTTTTTGATGTTGTGCGCAAAAAAAGAGGAAAAAGTCCTTCCCGCGGCCGTGATCAATGAAATGCTGCAGGAAAAGGTCAGCGAAATTGAAGAACAGGAAGCACGCAAACTCGCCAGAAAAGAACGCAGTCGCATCAAAGATGAATTGATATTCGAGTTATTGCCCCGCGCCTTCGCTTTTTCCCGCAAAACTTTCGCTTATATAGATCCTAAAGGGGGCTGGATAATCGTCGATGCCGCGTCGGCCAAAAAAGCCGAAGACTTGCTCAGCGCCTTGCGTAAATGTCTGGGCTCGCTGCCGGTCGTGCCGCTGAATACCGTGGACAAACCGGCCACGATCATGACTGACTGGTTGCTAAACCAAGATACCCCAGCCGATATCGGCATCGAGGATGAGTGTGAATTGAAAGCGCAGAGCGATGAAGGCGGCATCATTCGTTGCAAACGCCATGACCTGAGTTTGCCGGAAATTAAAAATCACTTGGACAACGACAAACAGGTCATTAAACTAGCGTTAAACTGGGATGATCGACTGGCATTCATCCTGGATGAGAACCTGGCAGTCAAACGCCTGAAATTTCTCGATTTGATTCAAGATCAAGTAGCCGATATCGACGCGGACAACGACATTGAACGCTTTGATGCCGACTTTTCCATCATGGCGATGGAACTGGCTAACTTCTTGCCGCGCCTCGTTGAATTATTTGGCGGCGAAAACCGGACCTAAGGAGCCATTGCGTGACCATCAGTCCCCGGCGACGTTATATTTTATCTAGCCTCATGCTTCTCGCCGCCGTGTCGTCGGCACCGGCCGTGACCCTAGAGATGCCGATCAATCCCGGCGATAGCCTAGTCGGGGACTACCCGCATCAAGTGACCTATGCCACGGCCAAGCATGAAGACACCCTGCTCGATATCGCCAGAGAATACGATATTGGCCAAAATGAAATCATTCTGGCCAACCCGAACGTCGACCGTTGGCTGCCCGGCGCCGGCACCCAGGTAAGAATCCCAACCAGTCATCTGCTGCCGGATACTCCGCATAAAGGCCTGGTATTGAACTTACCGGAATACCGTCTGTATTATTATCGCCCAGCGAGCAAAAATCAGCCCGCCACGGTCACAACCCACCCGATCAGCATCGGCCGGGTCGACTGGAATACGCCCTTGGGTAAGACCTATATCAGCGCAAAAACCGAGAATCCAGTCTGGATCCCGCCAAAATCGATCAAAGAGGAACATGCCGCCAAGGGTGAAATCCTGCCGGATGTTTTCCCGTCCGGCCCGGATAATCCGCTGGGACTGTTCGCCTTACGCCTGGCCATTCCCGGTTATCTGATTCACAGCACCAACAAGCCTTATGGCGTGGGCATGCGGGTCAGTCACGGCTGTGTTCGCATGTATCCCGAGGATATCGAGAAACTTTATCCGCAAATCAAGGTGCGAACGCCGGTGTACATCGTCAACCAACCCATCAAGGTTGGCTGGTCCGAGAAGACCCTCTACATCGAGGTTCATCCCGACCTGGAGGATGATGCCGACCAAGACTACCGGCAAAGACTGGAGACGGCGCTGGATTTAATCGAGCAGGCCAACAATGGCAAACTTCCGGTACTCAATGGCGCCAAATTAAGAAACGCTCTTGAGCAAAGCAATGGCATACCGACCGCAATCTTTGAACGTCCCGTCGTATTTGACGGGCTCGACCTCGAATCATAAAAAAAGCCCGCAGCGTTTCCGCTAACGGGCTTCTTTTTTTTGCATAAACTAAACGCTTATTTCATCATCGATTTTTTAAACATACGATCCAGTTTACTGTTCGTATCCTGGGCGTATTGAGCTGCGCGGTTAGCCGCCGCCTCAGCCGCCGCCGCTTTAGCCGCCGCCTCGGCCGCCGCCGCCTGCGCACTAGCCGCATCGGATGATGCGGAAGAAATTTGTGATTTCAAGGTATCGATTTGAGATTGCAGATTATCGATGTCCGAAGTGCTGGCGCAACCGGTCATCAATCCCGCTACCGCCACGACTGCTGCTAATTTTATCGCTTTCATCATTTTATCTTCCTTATTTTTATCAGTTGAAATTTATAACATAGCATACAGCCTTCATTCTGCCCTGTTTTTTGTCCGGTTTCCAGTATTATTTTACTTTGACCGGTATCCCTTTTTTGACCCATGGCGTTAAACGATCGATCTGCTCATTAGTCAAGGCGATACAGCCATGCGTCCAGTTCATTAGTTTATGTATCGCCTTATCGGCTTTACCGAGGCCATGAATCCCGATCTGTCCGCCCAACACGGTATTCTGTGGCGGCACCTCTCCGGCCTCATGGGCCGCGATGATGCGGCGATAAGTCTCTCGATTGATCAATCCCCAATTCAATCCCTCCACAGCATTGAATTGGGTCGGATAATCGAAACCGAAAAACCGATAATACGCGCTGTTATTATTGATCCAGGCGATGCGATACTGACCCCGAGGCGTCACGTCATCTCCCCTATGGGTCTTGAAGCCGGCGCCATTGCGGCCGATAGCGATATTATCAAAGACCATCACGGTTTTTTCCCCTCGTCTAACCTGCAACTGCAGCTTTTTAGTGTCGATTAAAAGCCACACATCCTCCGCGATAGCTAGCGGCGGCCACAAAAAACATAAAACAATGCCGGCCAACAATCCTTTTCTGATCATAAAACTCTACAAATTATTAAAATTTTGGTGTACTTTACTGCTAACCCGGACAATTCATTAAGAATCAAACGACCTTCATCCAATATCCGGGCTAAAGTTAATTGTCGCATTTAGGATCGAGCATGCAAATAGAAACCATCGATACAAGCCCTTATGATGACCAAAAACCGGGAACGTCAGGCCTCAGAAAAAAAGTAACGACCTTCCAACAAAGAAATTATCTGGAGAATTTCGTTCAATCCATATTCAACTCGCTGAACGGCATCGAAGGCACAACGCTGGTGCTAGGCGGGGATGGTCGCTATTTCAACCGTCAAGCGATACAAACCATCATCAAGATCGCTGCGGCCAATGGTTTCGGCGAGCTGATTATCGGCCAGGGCGGTCTGTTATCGACACCTGCCGTCTCGCATATCATCCGCAAATATCAAGCTTTTGGCGGTATCGTGTTATCCGCCAGTCATAACCCGGGCGGCCCTACTGAAGATTTCGGCATCAAATACAATGTCAGCAACGGCGGGCCGGCGCCGGAGAAATTCACCGACGCCTTGTTTGAAAACAGTAAGACCATAGGCGAATACCGGCTTGCGCGCATCGACGATATCGACCTGGATCACATCGGCCGTCAGCAAATTGATGGGCTTAGCATCGACATTATCGACCCGGTCGCCGATTACGCCGAGTTGATGGCGCAGATTTTCGATTTCGATTTGCTCAAACAAAGCATAGGCTCCGGTTATTTGAACCTATGCTTCGACGCCATGCACGCCATCACCGGCCCCTATGCGAAACGCATTCTGGAGGAGATATTGGGCGCGCCGGCCGGTTCGGTGATCAACGCCACGCCGTTGGAAGACTTCGGCGGCGGTCATCCCGACCCCAACATGGCCCATGCCAAGGAACTGACTCAACTGATGTTTTCGCCACAGGCGCCGACCTTCGGGGCGGCTTCCGACGGCGACGGCGACCGAAACATGATCATGGGGGCCAATATCTTTGTCACGCCCAGCGACAGCCTGGCGATCATGGCGGCCAATGCCGGCCTGATACCGGCTTACCGCAAAGGCATCAGCGGCGTAGCCCGTTCAATGCCGACCAGTCAAGCGGTAGACCGGGTCGCCAAGGCCGAAGGACTGCCTTGCTTCGAAACGCCGACCGGCTGGAAATACTTCGGCAACCTGCTCGATGACGGTCAGATCACGTTGTGCGGCGAAGAAAGTTTCGGCACCGGTTCCGATCATGTCCGCGAAAAAGACGGCCTGTGGGCGGTATTGTTTTGGTTAAACCTGATCGCCCGCCGCCGTCAATCGGTCGCCGACATCGTCCATGAACACTGGCAGCATTACGGCCGCGACATTTATTGCCGGCATGACTACGAAGCGGTCGATGCAGCAGTCGCCAACGGCATCATGGAGCATCTGCGCGGTCAATTGAACGGCTTGGCCAACCAAACGTTTGGCGACTATACCGTCAAATTCGCCGACGAATTCAGTTATACCGACCCCGTTGACCATAGCGTCAGCCATAACCAGGGCATACGCGTCGGCTTTACCGATGGCTCCCGCATCGTCTTCCGCCTGTCCGGCACCGGCACGGTTGGCGCCACCTTGCGCATCTACCTGGAAAAATACGAACCCGATGCCGACAAACATGCCCAGGATGCCCAGCAAGCGCTGTCCGCATTGATCGAGATTGCCGAGCAGCTTTGCGAGGTAAAAAAACGCAGTGGCAAATCGGGCCCGGACGTCATGACTTGAGCCTTATTACCACAAAAAAGGCGGTTAGCATGCGCTAACCGCCTAGACTCTCGCTACTGATCCGCCTGATAACGGCTGACCTAGTCGTTCACTTATTTGTGAAACGTCAGCTGCCCCTCGACGGCGTCCACCTTGATGTCGTCGCCGGCGGCAAAACGTCCCGACAAAATCTCGTGGGCGAGCGGATTCTCCAGCTGATGCTGAATGGCTCTTTTCAACGGCCGTGCGCCATAGACCGGGTCGAAACCGGCCTCGCCCAGCAGATCGAGCGCCTGCTCGGAAACTGACAGCTCGATATCGCGCTCTTGCAAGCGGCTGCGCAACAGATCGATCTGAACCTTGGCGATCGCCCTAATCTGCTCATGCCCCAACGGATGGAAGACCACGGCGTCATCCACTCTATTGATGAACTCAGGGCGAAAATGAGTCGCGACGATTTCCATCACCGCCTCCTTCATCGCCGCATAATGTTCCTCGCCTGCCAGTTCCTGAATGCGCGCCGAGCCAAGATTCGAGGTCATCACGATGACCACGTTCCTGAAATCGACCGTTCGGCCATGTCCGTCAGTCAAGCGGCCGTCATCCAGCACTTGTAACAGTACATTGAACACATCGGGATGGGCTTTTTCGATCTCGTCCAACAATATCACCGAATAAGGCTTACGCCTGACCGCTTCGGTCAGATAACCGCCTTCTTCGTAGCCGACATAGCCGGGAGGCGCGCCGATCAGACGGGCGACCGAATGTTTTTCCATGAATTCGGACATATCGATCCGCACCATCGCTTCTTCGGTGTCGAACAGAAACTCGGCCAAAGCCTTGCATAGCTCGGTCTTACCGACCCCGGTCGGACCCAAAAACATGAACGAGCCATTAGGCCGGTTCGGATCGGCCAAGCCGGCGCGGGAACGACGGATCGCATTGCTGACCGCCTTCAGCGCTTCCTGTTGACCGACCACCCGTTTCGCCAGTTCTTCCTCCATTCGCAATAACTTGTCCTTTTCCCCTTCCATCATCTTGGCCACCGGGATGCCGGTCCATTTCGAGACGACTTCGGCGATTTCCTCGTCGGTGACCTTGTTGCGCAGCAAACGCATGTCTTGCATTTCCGCCTGCGAGGCCAAATCCAGTTCCTTCTCCAGCTTCGGAATCGTCGAATATTTCAACTCCGACATCCGGGTCAGATCGCCGGCGCGGCTGGCCTGCTCCAGATCCAGACGCGCCTGCTCCAACTTCTCCTTGATCGACGCCGAGCCCTGCACCGCGGCCTTCTCCGACTTCCATATTTCTTCCAGATCGGAGAACTCCTTTTCCAAATGAGCGATTTCCTCTTCAAGCAACTCCAATCGCTTCAAAGAAGCCTGATCGGTTTCGTTCTTTAACGCTTCCCGTTCAATTTTCAACTGAATCAGTTTGCGCTCCAATTTATCCATTGCTTCCGGCTTGGAGTCAATTTCCATGCGGATACGGCTGGCCGCTTCATCGATCAAGTCGATGGCTTTGTCAGGCAATTGCCGGTCGGTGATATAACGATGCGACAACGAAGCGGCTGCGACGATGGCCGGGTCGGTGATATCGACGCCGTGATGAACCTCGTAGCGCTCTTTCAGTCCACGTAAGATCGCGACGGTGTCTTCGACATTGGGTTCATCGACCAACACTTTCTGAAAGCGACGTTCCAACGCCGCATCTTTTTCGATGTATTGGCGATATTCGTTCAGCGTCGTAGCCCCGACGCAATGCAACTCGCCCCGCGCCAGCGCCGGTTTCAGCATATTGCCGGCGTCTATCGCCCCTTCCGCTTTGCCGGCGCCGACCATCGTATGCAACTCATCGATGAATAAGATGATATGACCTTCCTGCTTGGAAATATCGTTTAACACCGCCTTCAGACGCTCTTCGAATTCCCCTCTGTACTTAGCCCCGGCGATCAAACCGGCCATATCCAGCGCCAACAATTGTTTGCCTTTAATGCCTTCCGGCACCTCGCCGTTGACGATACGTTGCGCCAGTCCCTCGACGATCGCGGTCTTACCGACGCCGGGCTCGCCGATCAACACCGGATTGTTTTTGGTGCGGCGTTGCAAGACCTGAACGGTGCGGCGAATTTCGTCATCGCGACCGATCACCGGGTCGAGCTTGCCCTGTTCGGCGCGTTCGGTTAGGTTGATCGTGTATTTTTTCAAGGCCTGCCGTTGATCTTCGGCATTCGGGTCATCGACCGCCTGTCCCCCTCTAATATTGTTGATGGCTTGTTCCAACTGTTCTTGGGTGATGCCTTGGCGCTTGAACAAGGTCTGCAAAAATCCGCTGGTTTCACAGGCGGCCAGCAAAAACAATTCGCTGGAAATATAGGCGTCTTTGCGTTTTTGCGCCATCTTGTCGGTCAGGTTCAACATCCGGGACAGTTCATTGGACAGCTGCACATCTCCCCCAGTCCCGGATACCGTGGGCAAGCGTTCCAGTTCTTGCCGGATTTCGGTTCGCAGGGCATTAACATTGGCGCCCGCCTGAGTCAGCAACGGCCCGATACTGCCGCCCTCCTGATCCAGCAAGGCGCTCATCACATGCACCGGCTCGATGAACTGATGATCTTTGCCCAGCGCCTGACTCTGGGCATCGGCCAATGCCTGCTGGAATTTGCTGGTTAATTTATCCATGCGCATAAAGCGTACCTCTCAATAATTTTTAAACTTAATCCTAACATGGGGAAAAGCCGAATAATTTTCAAGTTAGACGATCATATTGATAATATAAACTAAACTGTCATAACTGCGAGCGGATTCACTGACGAGGAACGAGCATGCAACAGAATTTCACCCGTGACGCGCTGTATTTTCCTGAAAAACTTCCCGTGTTTAATGAACACGATGACTCCTGGGAGTTTGACGGCGAAGCGACGACACTGTCATTTGCCAATGCCTGGTGGCTCTGCAATCTCTCCCATCTGGCCTATTACGATGAACACGACAGCCTGGCGATCCTGCACAACATGGAGCTGACGCTGGAGGCGTTTATCGATGACCGCAAGGAAGCCGACGGTCGAGAAAAATTGATCCAGGACACACAAGCTTATATTATCTCGACCGACAACGCCGTGATTTTGACGTTCAGAGGCACCGAACCGGACCGTTACCAAGACATGTTAGCCGAAGCCTATCTGCAGCCGGTTAAATTTCCCGGCAAAGGCAAGGTTCATGGCGGCTTCTTCGGCGCTTTAAGCGGTCACAGCTGGGAGCGCATCGTATCGATACTGTCCCTTCCCACCCTAAAAAGCAAACCGTTATGGATCACCGGCCATAGCCTCGGCGCAGCGCTAGCCACGATTGCGGCCGCTCACCTGAATCCTCACGGCCTCTATACCTTCGCTTCACCGCGAGTTGGCGACAGCGCTTTCTGCGCCAGCTTAAAGACTGCCAATAGCCAGCGTTTTGTCAATTGCAGCGATCTGGTCGCCCGTCTGCCGCTCAAAGACATCACGGACTATCGGCACATCGGGACCTTGCAATATTTCAACGCCGCCGGTGATTGGTGCGAAGCCCCCGGCGCGGCATTCATGCGGCGCGACAGCCTGAAAGCACAGTTACTTTATCCCTTCAACCAATTGCCTATTCCCTTTTTCACCGACAAAGTGGCGTTCCGCTCCTTAGCCGATCACAGCATCCTGAACTACCGCTACGCTATCTGGAAGAAACTGCAGAAAAACCGCAGACTTCCATTAGAAAAGCATTAGAAAAGGGGACAGATTTATTTATCAGTCAGCGGATGGTGGAGATGGAAAATAAATCCGTCCCCTTTTCCGCTCTGCTCGACCGATTGGACAAGCGGCTAATCCTGCTTCAGCCGCAGCGAGTAGCCCGGATGTAGCTTTCAGAATCCGGGGTGTTCGTGGCTTCGATGATCCATCGGGTCAGAGGGAGCCGCAGCTCCCGTCTGCCCACAGAACCGTGCGTACGGGTCCGTACACGGCTCCTCACGTAAGACGAATCCATTGAGATACCTCAAACCAATGCGCTAACTGTCGGTCGGATCGTATTTCCTGTCCCATCAGGTTGATAAACCAACTGTTCGGATAGGCTCTCGTCACCGCTCGGGTTGCGGAAAGCGCCCACCGTTTCTTGTTGGAAAAGACCGTCTGGGCGGCTTGCTTTCGCGGTACGCCCCGTTTGACCAGGTTTCGATACAGATGCTGTTTCCGCTTCTGCTGACTCACCAGCCTCGCTCGTAATCGTCGCCGGATATGGGCTTCGATTTTCCTCAGCTGGGACGGGTATTGGGTCAAGCTGTAGTAGTTGGCCCAGCCCACGTACCACTGATTAAGGTCGGCCAGGGTGTGATTCAGCGTCTGATGGGTGCCTCGCGGCGTTAAGGCTTTGACTTTACTCATGGCCGTTTGCAGGGCTTTGTGCGCAATCGCCACCGTCCCGTCGACCACGGTAAAGCCTAAGAACTTTACCGCATCGGATTTAGCCACTTGGCTTTTCTCCCGGTTCACCTTCAGTTTCAGCTTGTTTTCGATGAATTGGCTGACTTTCTCCATCACTCGCTCCGCCGCCTTTTGCGACCCAACGAAAATGTTGCAGTCATCGGCAAACCGACATATTTGGGGGTCAGAGTAACATATTTGGGGGTCAGAGTAAAATATTCAAAGATAAATGCTACTCTGACCCTAAATATTTGTTAATTCAGACAAAAACATCTATTTTATCGAATGTTTCCAATTTGTGGGTAATCGTGTGATCTAGACCTGACCCTGAGGCATCCTAAAATTTACTCTGACCCCAAATATTTTCGTCGCTATTCGCTCGGTGGCGCATAAACTGGCCAGGGCCGCTTACTATATGCTAGAGACCAAACACGATTCGATGCGACCCGACGGCAAGAAGCGAGGGCCAGCTCCTAAGCTGCTAAAGCAGGTTGAACAGATTAGCCAATTACCCAAGTCTAAACAGAAGTTTGTGATGGATATGCTGGATACGGTGATCCAGCAAGCCGCACATTAAAAAGCCCGCGGGTGCGGGCTTATACTAGGACAAGCTGTTCGCAAAGCTTACAAAATCGGAAAGGCCAAAATCTTTCATTTCTTGAAGAAACTTTTTTCTAGTTGATATTTGACCCTGAATATCCGACTGCCCCAAGAGTTTCGCAATTGCGATTGCTTTCTTCGCTCTAGTTGCATGAAAAGGGCAATGCTTCCATACACTCTTTTCATCGCTAGACAGCAACTCATAAGCAGAATTCACAGATGAATATTTCAATAAATACGGATTTCCAAACTTCTCAAAATCTTCCAATATTGAATCAGCAACTAAAGATATTTGCTCTTCCGAGGAAATACTCCATCGCTTCTGCTCGCCGACAGATAAATTACCAAGTTCAATACCTAGAGTGCAGGTCCTTTCTTTTTCCTTTTTGGTCAACAGGTTGTTTTTAGAATTCACCAAATCCTCAACCTCATCAAACCGAATGGCGACATCTACTGTTACATCAAAGTCATCAGCATGATTAATAAACGAGAGATGAACACAGGCCCAGCCGCCTTCAATTGACCGGTAGAAGGACTGCTGCTTGGCCTTTTTTCCAAAGCCAAAAGCAGTCAACTTTTCACCAACACTCGACAATAGATTTTTTTGTAGTTCTTTAATACTCATAATGTGATCAGCTATTTAATAACGCCTTTCAACAGTCTCAATAACCATATTTTGGCCACGAAGAGCTGCCGGGGCATTCTTACCAACAAGAGTTCCCCCCCCTGGGTTGCAAGCGCATTATCTTTAGCGAGCTGAGAAGCGTTACGGACAGCGCCGCCTGCTTTCACTTCAACAGCTCGGATCGTACCGTTGGCATCTTGAACTAAGTGATCTATTACACGTCGACCTTCAGCAGTCCTAACCGAGACTTGGCTACCTAAAATGGTATTCCCCTCAGCAACTAGGTCTTTAGCTGCTTGGGCCTCCGCAGCTTTTCCTGCTGCTTTATTTGCTGCTAACTGGCCCGCTCTGTTTGTAACATCAACCGCATCATCAATCCGTCTAAGCGTCCCTAAAGCCGGTATGCCTGGAAACAAACCAATAGCATCAAGCCCTAAGTTTATCGCATTATCGGTACTCGAACATTGATAATATTCATACAGACTTTGGGCAAAGAAACCAAAATCCAGAATATCCCAAATTATCAAGCCTTTAGGATCACTATAGATTAACGGATTTCCGCCAACATACCCATAACTATTCAACCCGCCGTTCAATCCTATCGGATCGGAAGTGATATACCGCCCTGTCTTCGGATCATAATACCGATGCCAGTTATAGTAAAGCCCGCTCTCCGCATCATAATACTGCCCCGGAAAGCGCAGATTGACCGTGGCGCCGAAGCTTTGCGGCTGGCTGTCGCCGAAGGCTTGGCTTTCCCAGCGCCAGGTGATGGACCGGCTGGCGTCGGTGGCTAGGCGCGGCGTGTGCAGATGGTCGCTGTGCAGATAGTGTAGCGTTTCTCCGCTCGCCGTGTGATCGATCTGGGCGACCGGTTCGCGGCCCAGCCACACATAGTCTTTCCGCGCACTGCCGTCGGCATTGGTTTCGCTGATCAGGTTGCCTAACAGATCGTAATGATAATGAATGACCGTGGCGCCGATGAGCTTGTGGCTGCGCTGGCCGTTGCCGTGATAACGGTATTCGGCGACGGTAACGCCGTTTTGCAGGATAGCCGTAAGCCGTCCGGCGTTGTTGTAGACGAAGGTTCGGCCCTGGGCATCCCGGATCAGGTGGCCGGCGGCGTCGTATGTCAGCAGCTGATTGTCGATTGCCTCCAGTTGATTGCCGCCGAGCGTGATGTCGTAAACAGAGCTTTGATTACCTTCGTTTCGCAACAAGCGATTGCCGTTTTCATCATATTGATAGCCAATTTCCGCGCCGTTGTTGACTTCGTTCTGCAGACGGTCCAGTTCGTCGTATTGATAAGCGTGACTGTCGCCGGTTGTGTTGAGGGTCAGCAGATTGCTGTTGGCGTCATAGCTGAGCACGCTGTTCTGACCGCTGCCCAGGGTTTGCGAAACCAGCCGGCCTTGCAGATCGTATCGCCGGGTCTCGCCGAGTCCGTTGCCGAAGTCGCGCCCGGTGATGCGGTGACTGGCGTCGTAACCGATATGGTCCAGGATGATTTGGCTGACGCCGGCTACGGTGGTGGTGATGCGTTCCACTCTGCCCAGGCTGTCGCGGTCATAATGTAGGGTGCGGCCGGACGGCAAGGTCTGGGCGATCAGACGATGCCCGGCGTCATACTGAAAGAACTGGCTATAATCGGTGCCGTCTCTATGCTCTGTGATCGCTGTCAGGTTGCCGTAGGCGTCGTAGGCCAGTTGGCTATCGCCGGCTTCGTCGCTGATTCGACACAAACGCCCGATGCCGAACGAACAGGTGTCATAGGTTAAGATGACGTCTTCGCGGGCGTCCGGATACTGGATCGCGATCAAACGGTTCAGCTCGTCGTACTCGTAGCGGACGCTAATGCCGCGGGCATCGGTCGCTTCGATCAGGTTGTCGTTGAGATCGTAGCGATAATCGATAACCCCGCGATCCGGACTGATTTCCTGGCGAATACGGCCGAGCGGGTCGACTTGATAATCGGTTTGCGCCCCGTTCGGCGCAATCACCTGGTTCAAGTGGCCGTTGTCGTCATAGGCGTAATCGGTGACGCCCAAGCGCGCATCGATGCGTTTTATCAGGCGATTGCCGGGATCGTAATCAAAATCGGTCGGCTGGCCGTTGGCATTGATTAACAGCGCCAAGTTGTCGGCCTGATCGTATTCGCTTTGTTGAACGCTGTCTTGGCCGCTGATATGCGGCTGCACGGTGTTGCGTAGGCGGCTGAGGGCGTCGAAACGCTGCGCCACGGTCGCCGCCAACGAACCATCGCCGTTGACGCTGTTGATCCGGGTTGGATTGCCGGCGGCGTCATAGCGATAGTCGATGCGTTGATTCAACGGGTCGCTGACGCTGATCAGGCGGCCGCGCGGATCGTAGTCCAGCGTCAGGGTGATATGATCCGGTGTGGTCAGGGTTTTCACCTGACCATCGGCATGATAGGTCAACGTGGTCACGCGATTTAGACCGCCGCTGCTGGGCGGTGTTTCGGTGATCGTATCGGGCAGCCCCTGAGCGTTATAGTGATAGCTTGTCACCAGACCGTTCGGATCGACGATTTCGACGACTTGGCCGGCATGGTTATAGTCGAAATGGGTTTCGTGCCCCAAGGCGTTGATCAGCGTTTCCAGATTGCCGTTAGCCGGATTGCGCACATATCGGGTCGCCTTGCGTTGACTGGCGTCCAGCGCCATCTGATTGGGGTCGGTGACCGAGGTCAGCAGGTTAAAGACCGGATCGTAGCTGTAGCGGGTGGTCGCATTGTTGTACGATTCGGTGACCGATACGAGATTGCCGGCCTCGTCGAACACCCGGTCGATATAACTGAGTTGGTCCGGGCGGTGGGTCCTGATGGGGTTGCCGTCGCCGTCACGGTCGATCACCGTCGTCAGATGATTGGCGTCGGTGCGTCGGATCAAGCGACCGAATGAATCGGTGTTGCTGTATTTGCTATGGCCTTCACCGTCGGTGAAAACGCTGATCGCGGCCTCGGGACGAACCACCGGCGCCGGGTTGTCGGCGCTGCCGAAGGCGCTGTCGGCATCGACCAAGCCGATGGTTTGTTCATGATCGGCTTGATGGACACTGCCGTCCGCGCGGGTGACTTGTTTGAGCCGGCCATTGCCGCGGTACTCGCGAACGCCGGTAAAGCCGCGTTCGTTGGCTTCGGTGGTCATCAAATGCCGGTGATCGTAGCCGAAACGCTTGAAAGCGCCGTCCGGGAAAGTGACCTGGATCAGGTTGTTGTCGTTGTCGAAGCGGAAGCGGGTCACCCGACCTGCCGGGTCGGTAACTTTGTCGAGTCGGCCGTCGGTATAGGTGAAGACGGTTTGCAAATCCGCCGGGTCGGTGATCGTGGACAACTGCCGGTCGCTGTTGTAAGCGTAGCGGGTGCGGTTGCCGTGACGGTCGACCACGTCGGTTTGCAGCCCTTCGGCGTTGAAGTGGATTTGTGTGCCGTTCTTTAAGGTGCGAGTGAAGCTGCCGTCGTCGTTGGCAACCAGCGTTGAATAATCGCCTGCCGACGCTGCATAATCCGATGTGGTAATGAAATGGGCGTAACGGACGCGTGCTTGAGAAGAATTGTAAAAACCGAATTTTCCGGGTACGAAACTGCCCGCTACATCGAAATAGGAATACTGGAGAATTAACGCTTTTTAGCTAAACACCCCCAGTTAACATCATGATCACGCCGATGCCGTACAGAACGATGATCGCCGCGCTTTCGGTGCCGATTTTGGCGATCCCCTGCTCCTCGCGCCGTATCAAGCCCAGGAACACAAGCAAGCTAGAAACTGAGGACATGACTTTGTACGCTGAAACAACGAAATCCATCGGCATAGCAGGGATTCGCTTTGTGACACCGGTAGAACGCCACAATGGCTTGGACCATCAAATTCTGGCGGTGCGGAAAGAAGTCTACGAGGCGGCCAAACAGAAACGCACTGAACGATGGAGTGGCGAAACCAAGAACAGGAATCCCATCGACGAAGCATGGCTTAATCCAGATAAAAAACAGGAGAAAACCGACGAAATTAGAGATGAGGCTGCATAGAAAACGTGACATCCATCTTGACAAACCTCTCCTTTTTTCACCGACAAAGTGGCTTTACGGGCCTTTGCCGACCACAGTATTGTCAACTACCGCTACGCTATCTGGAAGAAACTGCAGAAAAACCGCAGACTTCGGCAATTCTCTCGCCCGCATTAATGAATACGAACATAGCCAACGTTTTAACCGCGGCTTAATCCGGATTTGCCAAAATGCGATAGCTTCTGCAGAAGCTCATGGAAAAAGCCATTAGAGTTTCTAATGCTTTGTTTTACAACCCTGAGGACACGAAAAAATGATTCCTTTCAACAGCCCCCTAATCGTAGCGGCGGTGGCGCTGGCGCTGACACCAGTCGGCGTATTGGCGAAACCCGACCCGATCAGACATTTCGGCAAAAAATCCCCTTTCACGATAGATGATCTGCCGGCCAGCAAGGCCAAAACCAAACTCAAGGCCCTGCGCGGCAACAGAAGGCAGAAAGCGATGAACTGGCTGCACTCCTTCGCCTTCACCGATCGTGATTTGAAACACCTGCATATCGATGATGATGGCGGTGTGCTTTATGGCGATGTCTTCGATCTAAGCGACTTGACCGAAACGAGCAGCGACGGTGTCGAGCAACCGCTAGCGGTCAGCGCCGCCGACACCTTCAAACTGCACAGCAAACCCGGCGCCAGCAATATCATCTACATCGATGTAAACGGCCATACCCTCAGCGGCACGGCATGGAACAGCGGTTCGGCCAGCATCCAGGCCCAGCCATACGATAGCGATGGCGACACGACGGGCTTCAGCGCCTTGGAACTGGCGGAGATCGCCGAAATTTGGCACCGGGTCGCGGAAGACTATGTCCCATTCGATGTCGATGTCACGACCGAGGAACCCGGCAGTTTCGGGCCGACTACCGGCCGCCTCCTGATTACCCATAACGAAGATGCAGCCGGAAACCCCATGCCTTATGCCAGTGCCGGCGGCGTCGCCTATGTCAATGTCTGGGGACGCAGCAATTACGCCAGTTATTATTCGCCGGCCTTGGTCTACTACAACAATCTGGCCACCTTCCCGCCTTATATCGCCGAAGCCGCCTCCCATGAAATGGGACATAATCTCAGCCTGTCGCACGATGGCACCTCGACGCAATCCTATTATGGCGGCCACGGCACCGGCTTTGTCTCCTGGGGGCCCATCATGGGAGTCGGTTATTACGGCAATGTGACCCAATGGAGCAAGGGCGAATACAACGACGCTTCGCAGACCGAGGATGACATCGCCCTGATCGGTCAACGTCTAACCGTCCGGACCGACGATCATGGCGACGATCTATTCAACCCGACGGCCTTATTGATCGATGAACAAGGCAATATTTCGGTCACCTCGCCGGAGGCCGACCCGCATAACCTTGCGCCTTACAACAAAGGCATTATAGAGACCCGCAGCGATGTCGATTTCTTTGCCTTCGACGCCGGCTCGGGCGCGTTGGAAATCACCGTCACACCGGCCTGGGATTCCTTTTATCGCAGTTCCCGCCGCGGCGCCAATCTGGACATCCAGGCTACACTTTATGATTGGGACGGCCAAGTGATCGCCAGCAGTGACCCGCTCGATGAAACCGATGCCCGGATTAACGCTAGCGTCGAAAATGGACAATACTTGCTAGCTGTTAGCGGCGTCGGCAACGATGTCACGCCTTATTCCGATTATGGCAGCGTGGGACAATATTTCATTTCCGGCGCCGTTACACCATTCAGCACAAACAACGACACGACCCCGCCGAATCCCGATCCTATGAGCTGGAGCGTCGCGCCTTACAGCGTGTCGCGCACCAGCATCGCCATGCAGGCGAGCCCCGCCAGCGATGATTCCGGTGCGGTGGAATATCTGTTCAGCTGTGTCAGCGGCGGGTGCGGCGACAGCGGTTGGCAAACATCCAATCAATATACGGCCATGGACTTGCAAGCTGGCACAGCTTACGGTTTTCAGGTAACCGCCCGTGACGCCTATGGCAACGAAACTCAACCATCGATCGTCGCCAGTGCGGCAACGGCAAGCAATGCAAATCCGCAAAGCAATGACGCCAACATCACTACCGCGGAAGACCAAAGTCTCAGCATTGAGCTGTCAGCCTTGGCCTCCGACGACGATGGCGACCCGCTCAGTTTCACGATTCAATCGCCGCCGGCTAATGGCTCTGTCGTCAACCATAACAATGGTAGCGTCATGTATACGCCAAACGCCGATTTCTACGGCGCCGACAGCTTCGTTTATAGCGTGCATGACGGTTTCGGCGGCAGCAGCGCTGCCAGTGTGACGATCGAGGTGAGTCCGGTCAACGATGCGCCGGTTGCCGCCGTATCGGCGCCCGCCGATAATGCGACATTGACCGTCGCCTTTTCCAGCGCCGGTTCTTTTGATCCCGATACTAACGATGCATTGAGCTATCAGTGGAACTTCGGCGACGGCAGCGGTTCATCGGCCGCCAATCCCAGCCACAGCTATAGCGCAGCCGGCACTTACAATGTCACGTTAACGGTCACCGACCCAGGAGGGCTTTCCGACAGCGCCAGCGTCACCACGACAGTCAACAATCCTGACAATATGTTGCCGGGCACTCCCGGCGCGCTGTCTTACAGCGTCGATAAAGTCGTTAGCGGCTGGGGCTGGAGGAAAACCATCAGTGGCACGGTCTTGTTGGGCTGGGGCAGAGCGGAACTCGCCAGCGAATACGAAGTCTGGCGTTGTGAAGAAATCACCTCGGGCAGAGGTAAAAACAAAACCACCCGCTGCGACTATTCCAGCTGGTTGGCGGTCACCGGCGAAACTCGCTATACGACTCCGTTAATCGATGGCGCCGTACATTATAAAGTCAGAGCCCGCAACGCTAACGGCGTTTCCGACTTCACTAATGAGGTCGTCGTTTCGCCTTAATCCACGACAAAAGCCCCGTCAGGGGCTTTTTTATCCGTTCAAGCATCGCAGTCAGCCGCTGATTATTTTCTGTTAGACCCGCTTTAAACAGGAAGTCCGGGCTGTTCCAGGTAGCTGATTGGGTATGGCAGATTTTGCAAAGAGCAAAGTCTGCCATGTCACATACGCTTTTCCCCAAGCCAACTAGCGCATTCTTAATTGACATTTAAATCATGCGCTAAAGCCTCTGAAATCATGCTGCCACCGCCGGCCGACTCCTTAAGCGGAGGAAATCGTCATTTTTAAATCCCCCCGATAGCAATCCCGGATAAATCGCAGTACAATACCCCGCGATCAGATAACAGATGTTGAATTACAAAACCTTCGACCACCGCGGCATGCAGGATTGCCGGCTAAGCAGGAGCCACAGTAGGCATACCGCTCGTGTTTCCAGGTTATCAATATTGTCGCTCTGTGTAACTATAGTTTTATTTTGTAGGAGTTTTCCAAATGGCAACAGGCACCGTAAAGTGGTTTAACAACACTAAAGGTTTTGGTTTTATTGAGCCTTCTGAAGGCAACGAAGACGTCTTCGTTCATCATTCGGTCATTCTAGGCGATGGTTTTAAAACACTATCACCTGGCCAATCGGTTGTATTTGACATTGAATCTGGTCCCAAAGGCCTCACAGCGGCGAATGTTCAGCCCCAATAAGCGCTGAACTTTAGGCTAACAAGGCTCTTTTTGACAAGGGCCTTTTTTATGCTTGAAGGAAGCAAGCACCTGCGCCCCTTACTTCCACTATTTGTGGCCCTGATTCAACCCCTTCCGGGCCGAACTGGCTAATTCGCTATATTGCTTGCGCAGTACGGTCAATTCCCGTTCCTCCATTTCTTCCAAATCCAACAGCGCGTTATTCGCTCCGTCGATTGAGCGGATTAACTCATCCAATTTGACCTGCAATGCTTCGGTGTCACGATTCTGCGTATGCTGAATCAGAAACACCATCAGAAACGTCACGATCGTCGTTGCGGTATTGATGATCAACTGCCAGGTGTCGCTAAAACCAAATAATGGCCCGGTAACGACCCAGGAAAGAATAACCAACATCGCGACACTGAACGCCAACGGCCGTCCAGCCAAACGTGAGGCAAAACGCGCGAAATGATCGAAGCGCTTATTCCAATATTCCGACTCTTTTAATTTTGTCTTCAACCAACAAGCCGTTTTTTTTGCGGCCTCAAGGTAATCAATTTGTTTAATCCTATTCAGATAATCAACTTTTTCATTCATATTTCCAGCCCCAGCCTGTTGTAAAAAATAGTAACTATTCAGTATCTTTCAGGGTTTAAGCAGTCGGCCATTGATTTCTCGGGACGCGTTCACCCAGCACCTAAATTAACGAAGATTATTAATCATACCAATAGTCTATGGTATTTAGGTGACGGCCTCTTCTGGAGCAAGTAACTGATAGTAAGAGCATTTTTATACTGAATAGTTACTTACAAAAAATATTGTCGTCTATCCCTATTCAACTGCAAGACCTCGATTCTCTTAACAAACAGTTCTTTCCTGCTTAATAAATCGCCCCTCTAACGCCTTTTCCAACATGGAAAAATCAAAACACCGCTCTAACGCATCGGTAATCTGATTGATTCCCTGCTCCCTTAAGCTTTTTAAATCTACCGCATTACGCTGTCGACATCCAGCCCATGTCAAAATCGAGTCGCAAGCTTCCGGCAAATCAAACAATCCATGTAAATAAGCACCGATCACCTGATCATCCGCGGATCGCGCACCCTCATCTTGCCCCGCCAATTGCATCAAAGGCCTGCCCGTATCCGCGCCGCTAGTCCTGCCCATGTGGATTTCATAACCGGAGACAGCCGATTGATCCAGGTGAAAAATCCCCGTCGTCCGCTTCAAGCATTTTTCCGTCAGTAACGTCGTTTCTATGTCCAGCAACCCCAGGCCTGCGCTGGAGCCGGGCGCCCCTTCCATGCCGTGAGGGTCATGTATTTGTTTGCCGAGCATCTGGTAGCCGCCGCAAATGCCGAGCACCTTGCCGCCGTAGCGCAGATGTCTGTTGATAAAATCCTGCCATCCGTTTTGACGCAGCCAGCCCAGGTCATCGCGCACCGACTTGCTGCCGGGCAGAATCAGCAAATCCGCCCCACCCTGCGGCGGCGGTTGTTTAAGCAATTCCACGCTGAGCCCGGCATGCAGCAACAAGGGATCAAAGTCGGTATGGTTACTGATCCTCGGCCATACCGGCACGATGATCTTGAAT
Source organism: Methylomarinum sp. Ch1-1 (assembly GCF_030717995.2). NCBI lineage: Bacteria > Pseudomonadati > Pseudomonadota > Gammaproteobacteria > Methylococcales > Methylococcaceae > Methylomarinum > Methylomarinum roseum. The sequence continues at coordinate 376,738 of NZ_CP157743.1, forward strand.
TGCCCCGGCTCTTGCTTGTTATGCAACTTACCGGCCAGCGAGTCCTCGGCTTCCAGATAGAAATCGGGCAGATACGGCAACACCGCCAACACCGGCTTGCCGGTTTTTTGCTCCAACCAGTCCAAGCCCGGCTGCAACAAGGCAGGATCACCGCGGAAACGATTGATCACGAAACCGACGACCCTGTCCCGCTCGCTCTCCGACAATAATTCCAGCGTACCGACGATATGCGCGAACACGCCACCCCGATCGATATCGGCAATTAGAATCACCGGGCAATCGACCGTCTCGGCGAAGCCCATGTTGGCGATATCACCGTCGCGCAGATTGATTTCCGCGGGACTGCCCGCTCCTTCGACGATCACTTTTTGATATTGCCCAATCAGACGCTGATAGGACTCCAACACCGCGCGCTGCGCCTGTTTCTTGTAGGTATGATATTGCACAGCGGAAAGATTTTTCAGCGCCTTGCCATGCACAATCACCTGAGCGGTCTGGTCGGAATTAGGTTTCAGCAAGACCGGGTTCATATCGGTATGAGGCTCTAATCCGCAGGCGGCCGCCTGCACCGCTTGGGCGCGGCCGATTTCGCCGCCGTCCACCGTGACTGCGCTGTTCAACGCCATGTTCTGAGGCTTGAACGGCGCCACTTTAATGCCGCGGCGTTGATAATAGCGGCATAGGGCCGTAACCAATGCGCTCTTGCCGGCATCCGAGGTCGTTCCCTGCACCATCAAGGTATTTGTTTTCATGGGCTCCTGTCTGATTGAATTTAACGGTAGAATATGGCATTGTGCGCGTCCGGACAACATCGCGCAAACCATGACCTTATCAAGCACCATTATTCTAGCGGTTCTGCTGGATCACTGGCTAGGAGAGCCGAAAAAACATCATCCGCTGGTCGCCTTCGGCAACTTAGCCGGGTTAATGGAAAAACGCCTGAGACACGCCGAAAACTCTTCAGCACGGCAAATGCTGAATGGCTCGCTCGCGCTGCTGATATTAGTGGCCCCCTTCACCCTGTTCATATGGCTGCTGCAACAACAGTCGCTGATCGAGATGATCTTAGCGCCATTGCTGTTGTATGTCTGCATCGCCGCCCACAGCCTCAGACGGCATGCCGAGGCGGTATTATTGCATCTCAACAACGATGACCTGGCGAATGCCCGTATCGCGGTCAGCTACCTCGTCAGCCGGGAAACCGCAGAAATGAGCGAAGAAGACGTGCGCAAGGCCGTTATCGAATCGGTGCTGGAAAACGGCGCCGACGCGGTATTTGCGCCGTTGTTCTGGCTGCTATTGGCCGGTCCCGCCGGCGTCTTGCTGCATCGTTTATGCAACACGCTGGATGCGATGTGGGGTTACAAGAATCCGCGCTATTTATATTTCGGCCGCGCCTCGGCGCGTTTGGACGATCTGCTGAACTGGCTGCCGGCCCGACTGACTGCACTCAGCTACGCCCTGCTTGGCGACAGCCGGCTGGCGTTGCGCTGTTGGCGGCTACAGGCCGGGCGGCTGGAAAGCCCCAATGCCGGTCCGGTCATGAGTGCCGGCGCCGGCGCGCTGAACATCCAACTAGGCGGACCGGCCTATTATCATGGACGGTTAAAAGACAAGATTCGCTTCGGCGCCGATAAGCCGACACGAAACGAAGACATCACCCGAGCCACCGGCTTGATCAACAAAACGTTGCTGTTATGGCTCTTGCTTATTTTGATAGGAGATTACCTTGCTTGAACACGGCGGTCATTTACGCGCAGCGGCAAACCAATACGACATTCCCCTGACCGAGTGGACAGACCTTTCCACCGGCATCAATCCCGATGGTTGGCCGATTCCGCCGATACCTGTCGAATGCTGGCAACGTCTGCCCGAAACCGACGACGGCCTAGTCAGCGCGGCGCAGGACTACTATCAAGCCTCGTCGATTTTGCCGGTCGCAGGCTCGCAGGCCGCGATTCAAACGCTGCCACATCTGCGCCCATGTTGCCGCGTTGGCGTCCTGCATCCTGCTTATGCCGAGCATGCCGAAAGCTGGCGGAAAAACGGCCATCATATCGTCGTCATCGATCCGAAACGCATTGAAGCCAGCCTGGCTGAGCTCGATGTGCTGATCTTGATCAATCCCAACAACCCGACAGGCCAAGCCTACAGCCGCACGCAACTGCTGCATTGGCATCAATCGTTACAACGGCGCGGAGGCTGGCTGATTGTCGATGAAGCCTTCATCGATTGCCAGCCCCAAAACAGCCTGGCGCTTGAGCCTGCGCAACCGGGACTGATCGTTCTGCGCTCCATTGGAAAATTCTTCGGCCTGGCCGGCATACGCTGCGGTTTTGTCATCGGCGCCGCCGACCTGCTGCAGCAACTGAACGAAAAATTCGGCCCCTGGCCTATCAGTCACCCGACCCGCTATATAGCCATCGCCGCGTTGCAGGACAAACGCTGGCAGCAACAGACTCGGGAGAAATTGCCGTTACAGGCGGAACGTTTGCACCGTCTGTTATCCAAATACGGTTTGCCTCCCGAGGGCGGCTGCGAATTATTTCAATGGCTCAAAACGGAACAGGCGAGCGATATTCACCACCGCCTCGCCAAGCAAGGCATTTTAACCCGCTTGTTCGAGCAACCGTCCAGCATACGCTTTGGTCTTCCCGCTCATCAACGACAATGGCTGGCTTTGGAAATGGCGTTGGCCAGCCTGAGTTAGGGTAATAAGCTTGACTGTTGAGCTTATTACCCCCATTTCTCTGGTAAACTAAGAAAAATTGTAACTATTCAGTATCTTTCAGGGTTTAGGGAGTAGACCATTGATTTCTCGGGACGCGTGAATACTTCCATGTAAGCTCTGACTGCAACGTCCTGTTGCAGACAGCCCGATAAATCAATAGCCTACTCCCTCTGATAAAAATACGCTGAATAATTACGAAAAATTTTTCTCGTTGACTGGAAACCAAGCAAAACCATGTTGTTTCATCTGTTTGCATTTTCAATTTTGGCCACCTTCGCCAGCTTCATCTCTGGCTATGTGTGCGAAAAAAGCACCTTAAACAACTTAGCCAGTCTGTTTTTTCTTGGCGGCACCTTTTTTTTGATAACGACCTACAGTTCCGTGTTTCTAGCGCTGTTGATCTACGGCCTAAAAAGAACGATAGCCGGCATCCGCCATTATTTTTCAAGCACCGAGTCGATTAAAAGAAAGGCGCTTTTCAGTCAAATCAGACTGCTGGATCAGGAACAGCGACACCGCCTAGAAAAACAACAGATTCATTACCGCAACGATCATCGGCGGAATACGTTATTTCGACTGAATAACAGGAAACATATCCGGCTGTTATCGAAATCGATCGACGAAAGCCTTGCTTCGGGGCGAGACAAGATCCCCGCTCCCGCCTATAAGTCCCTGAAAAAGGCGCTGCAAAAAAATTATCGCGCCGAAAACATCGAAGGCCTACTTAAACTGCACTCAAAAATCATGACTTTCCGTTAATTATCACCGATGTCACGCTTAAAAAGATGGATCCGAGAAATAATGGACTGTTTCCTAGCAGTCAGGACTCAGCATTTGAATTGGCAATTGCGGACGCATGACGAGAAAATGCGCCTGAAAACGGCTCGCGCGCTTTCCGAAAAAGCCTTGCAAGAAAAATTGCAAAAGCAGCAACTGGCGCTGGAACAGGAACTCGCCTTATTGAAAACCAAACATAAGGCCGAACTGACCATGCTCAGGATCAAAAATAAACAAGATATCAGTGATTACCGCGAATACTTGGATTCGCTGGATCAATTGAAGATTTCGATTACCCATAAATATCGACATTTGCCCGAGGCGCTGGCCTTCACGATCCATCATCATGCCAAGCATTTGCTGAATCAAATGTGGGAAGCCGACGATCTACAGCAAAAAATCAACAGCGAGCTGCAATTGATCCAGTTCATGACCAGCATTAACGAAGATATCCGCTCCGCACCGGCAAGCGGATCGGCTGACTTATTGCCACTCAAAACCCTGGAATTACTCAACAAGTAGAGCCGCAGCGGCCTTCCTGCAGCGCTGGTGCAAAAACACTTGTAAACCACAAAAAACTTATTGACTTTTTAGCAAAAAAACTATAGTTAGATAATTGTGTTTTAAAAAAATGACGGAGAGATAAGGCACCAATTAAAGATCAACCAACATTCCGTATCCGTTGAGGATAGGAGGTTACTATGAATAAAATCACACCACGCATGCTAAGAGACCTAGACGCCACGCTTCCCAGGGGCGCAGAATGCTATCTCTGCTCCACGGTCAGGAATGCCCTGGCCAAATATCGCAGAAGACACATGCCCGCCACCCCCGGCGAACCGGCCCAATTCATGAACAAGGAACAGGCTCTGTCCGCCTTGGCTCAACGATTAGGTCGCGGCTTAAAGCGCTTTTTACGGAAAGACGTCCGAGCAGCGCTGTCCGCTTATCGGCAAGGCGAACTTCATAAGGCATCGTAACGTCTTTGTTATCGGCATTCCTAATTAGCGAATGCAAAACTTTCCCATTAACGCCCCCTTCCTTCAAAAAGGGGGCATCTCCTCTCGATGAGCTCATCGGCCTCCCCATCTCACTGGAATTGATCGCTGGAATTCAAAGCTGGCTCACGATGTTTCTAGACCTAAACTAGCGCTGTTTAGCGCAAGAAATTCTAATTTACATGTCAAGGATGATGAGATATAAAGGTGATGAGAGATAAGGTTTTTAACCCGGATGTTTGTTAAAGGTTGCCTGGGTTTTAAGAGATGTTGTAGGTACCTCAGCCAACCAGTTTTCAGCAAGATCTGAGCGGAGTATCGGATTTGCTGCAGTGTCTTTCATCTTCAATGATCCGGGTTAGTGCGGCATTACTTCCGTTTCTTTCGACCAAATTTACAAGGGAGTCTATCATGGCTAAAAAAGATAAAGAAATAAACGTGACCCGAGAAACTTCTCCAAGCAGCAATCTTGTGGCTTTTGACGACCTGGATCGTTGGTTTGATGATTTCTTGTCGAGACGCTGGCCGCGGCCTTTTCAGGGGAGGCTTCCGGAGTGGTCTGAAAGCGATCTTTTCGTCGGAGAAAACTTACCCAATGTCGACATCATCGATCACGATAGTGAAATTGAAATCCAGGCCGCCTTGCCAGGGGTCAAAAAAGAAGATCTCGATGTCTCTATCGGTGAAAACACCGTGACGATCCGAGCATCAAGCCAAAAAGAAGAGAAGGAAGAAACCAAGCAATACTACCGTCAGGAAATCAGCCGGGGAGAATTTCAGCGCACCTTATCGTTACCGGCCAATGTCGACAGCGACAAAGCAAAAGCGAGCTTCAAAGACGGCATCTTAGCGATTAGCTTGCCCAAGTTGGAAAAAAGCAAACGCAAAAGCATAGAGATCAAGTAACTTTCATTGTAATTATTCAGCGTATTTTTCAGAGGGAGTAGATTATTGATTTATCGGGCTGTCTGCAACAGGACGTTGCAGCCAGAGCTTACGCCGCACAGGGAAGTGCAAGTGCCGCGTGAGGCAGGATGCCGTTAGCTGCCATGGATGTATTCACCCAGCACCTAAATACCATAGACTATTGGCTATGTTTATTATCGTCGTTTATTTAGGTGCTGGGTGAACGCGTCCCGAGAAATCAATGGTCTACTCCCTAAACCCTGAAAGATACTGAATAGTTACCTTTCATTAATAAGGGTATAGCCGAAAATAACTGCCTTCTGCTTCATGTCTGATTAGGGTCGGTTCGGTCACTCGATTTACAGGTGTCAGCCGACATCAAGCAGGAGCGATTAGTTGCCAGAGATGAATTCACGGCGCCCTGAAAAGCGAATGACCGTTTCACACTATTTCGGGAAATTATTATTAGTATAATCCTAAGCGGCGCATACAATTCAGCCGCCCGAAAATCGCCGGCCGAGCCTAGATCTCGATAGACCGTGCGATTCCCGACGACAGCTTTGCTGTGAAGCAATCATCAAATAGGGTCAATTATCATGCAAATTCCACTACAAATCATTTTTCGCGGCATCCCGCCTTCCGAAGCAGTAGAGGCCAACATTCGAGAAAAAGCGGCTAAACTGGAGCAATTCAACTCCCATATCATGAGTTGTCGGGTGGCCGTGGAGGCCGACCATCAACATAGCCATCAAGGCAATCTCTATCATGTTCGCATCGACATCACGACCCCGCAGAAGGAACTGGTGGTGAGTCGCGAGCATCATGACAAACATGCGCATGAGGACGTCTATGTCGCCGTTCGAGACGCATTCAGAGCCGCGAGAAGGCAGTTGGAGGACTATTCCCGCATCATCCGAGGCGAGGTCAAAACGCATGACCTACAAGGCAATGGCGTCGTCGCAAGACTGATTCCGGAAGAGGATCATGGCTTCATCGAGGCGAATGAAGACGGCCACGAACTCTATTTTCACCGCAACAGCGTCAGAGGCAAGGGGTTTGATGCATTGGAAGTCGGCAGCAAGGTCCGTTATGTCGAAGAAGAAGCCGATCCCGGGCCGCAGGCGAGCTCCGTTTACCCCTAAGAATCCATCGCTGGATTTCTCAACCGGTCGCCGATGGCACAACGGCTTGCCATCGGTGATTCAGGCGAGCACATAGTCGGTATTATTCTGTCGGCAATTGTGAAGGTAGGTGCAGATTTAGCCGCGCAATGCGGATAAATTCGCAGCTACCTCAGCAATTCCCATGTCATCAGTTTGGCGCTTAAAAAGGGTTAACCCTGTATCAGGTAGCTCTGCAAACAGTGTGCGCGGCATGGCCGATTCTTGTTCCAGTAAAAGTAGCCTGTCCCCTTTTTTCTATAGGCATTTGAGCGATAATCAATCGCGCCAGCAATTTTCTGAGACAAATGCCTCCAGCGACTGTGCTTTGGCCCAGTTTTCCAACTCCAGCATCGGCTTGGAATAAAATTCCGCAACATGTCCCAGACATAAAATAGCTATCGGCTGACTGCCTTCCGGCATCGCCAACAAGCGCGCCAATGCCTGCGGGTCGAACAACGACACCCACCCCATCCCCAGACCTTCGGCGCGAGCCGCCAACCACAGATTTTGAATGGCGCAGGCGGCCGAAGCCAAATCCATTTCCGGCAAGGTTCTACGACCAAAAACATGTCGTTCGCGTTTATCCGGCATCGCCACGACTAGCAATTCCGCACAATCGAGTACGCCCTCGACCTTTAACTTCATAAATTCATCATGGCGCTCGCCTACAGCCTTGGCGGTTTTTATCCTCTCATCCTCGACCAGGTCGTGGATCTTCCCCCTCAAGGCCTTATCGGTAATGCGTATAAAACGCCAGGGCTGCATCAGGCCCACGCTGCCGGCCTGATGCGCGGCCTGCAACAAGCGTTGCAAAATCTCGGGATCGACCGGGTCGGGCAAAAAATGGCGCATATCCCGGCGCTCGGCTATGGCCCGGTAAACGGCGGCGATCTCAGCGTCGCTAAAACGGTGCTTATTCACAGCAATTTCCAATTTGGATAACAAAGAGGGCTTGGGGGGTGTCTGGCGGGGATGTCGGCGGTAGGACCTCCGCCGTCATGCCCCCACGGTGTTCCTCGACAGGCACACCCCGGGGCCCTAAACACCGCTAAAACGCTCAAACTGGAAATTACTGGCGCATTCATGCTATCGCCACTGTCAACAAAACCGCCATTTCGACCAATTCCACCGTCGCCCCGTAAACATCGCCGGTCATGCCGCCCAAGCGCTGCATCGCCAACGCATAAACCAGCAACGACATCAACGCCGCCGCCAATAGCGGAATCAACCCCAGCACAGCAAAGACCAGCGCCACGATGATCAGCACCAGCACAGCTCCCGGCAATCTAGGCAGATTTTGTATCAGTGTCTCGGCCAAACCCTGTTTTCTGACATAAGGCGCGCTCAGCATCAATTGCAATAACGCCGCGCGCCCCAACAACGGCGCGCACCACAACACCGTCAAGTCGCCATCAACCAGGATTTCCACTAAGGCCGTCCATTTCAACAACAACAGCAAAACCAACATGATCACGGCCATCGGGCCGGCCGCCGGATCCTTCATGATCTCCAGCGTGCGCTGCCGGTCTCCCAAACCGCCTGCCCAGGCATCGGCGCAGTCGGCCAGGCCATCCAGATGCAGGCCGCCGGTCAACATGACCCAGACGGTCAGCAGTAACGCGGCCTGCAATCCTTCTCCTGCGCCCTCTGTCAGCACAGCCAATAAGGTCACGATGGCGCCGATCAATAAACCTATCAGCGGGTAATACAACACCGACAAACCCAATTGCCGATCACTGGCAATGAAGCTAAAGGGGACGGGAATTCGGGTGAGAAATTGCAGCGCTAAGGCGAATGAATACACGTAAGCGGTCGTTTACTTCAAAAAACGCCCTTTCGCGTCCTTATAAATATGCCCGGTCAACAACAACACCGCTTCGGTAAAGCCCCAGACCACGCCGTAGCCGCCGGTAATCAGCGTCACCAAAATCTGGGCGATCCCCAGACCATAAAAGCCCAAATAAATCCGGTGCAAACCGATCGCGCCAAACAGAAACCCCAATACCACGGCGACCCATCTTCTCTTAACCGGTCTGGTATCCTTCAAATAAGCGCCGACCGGGCCGACTTCGGTTACCGTGTCGTCATCATCCATATCAAAATCGACATCATCGCCGACCTTAGGCGGGGAATCCAAGGTCCATTGATCGATATGAAACTCATAAAACTTGTCTTCAAACTTGATAACGCCGGTCTGCGTGTTGTCGTCGTAACTCTCTATGTGTCCAATCATTAATTCTTTACCTTAATTTCTAAAAGCACAGGATTTATTCTGTTGTTATCCGAGCCTGTGCGAATGTCGCCATTTCGTTATGCAGCCGGCAAGCCATCTGTATCAATGGAACCGCCGCCACCGCGCCGCTGCCCTCTCCTAGGCGCATATCCAAATCCAATATCGGCCGCACTTCCAAGGCCCGTAACACCAGGCGATGGCCTTTTTCATGGGAGCAATGAGCAAAAAACAACCAATCCTTCACCTGGGGATTGATGCTGACCGCGGATAACGCCGCCACCGTGGCGATGAAACCATCGACCATCACTGGTAAGCGCTGTTGCGCCGCATAGAGGTAGGCGCCGACCAAGGCCGCAATTTCAAAGCCGCCCAGATATTGCAATATCTTAAGCGGTGATTCAAGCACAGATTGATGTTTCTCTAGGGACGACTGAACAACCTCGGTCTTGTGTTCGACTTGCGCCTCGGTCAAGCCGGTTCCCGCACCGGTGATTTCAACGGCATCGATAGCCAGCAAGGCCGCGGCCAGCGCGGTGGCGCTGGTGGTGTTGGCAATCCCCATTTCACCGCCGATAAAAAGCCGCGCGTCTTGATGCAAGGCCCTGGTTACGGCCGCTTTGCCGGCATTCATTGCCTTTTCAAGCTGTTCGCAGGTCATCGCCGCCTGCTCGCTAAAATTAGCGGTCCCGTTGCCGGCTCGATCGACGACGACTCCCTGACAGTCGATCGCCTCGATCAAGCCGACATCGATGACCTCGAAATCCGCTCGCACATAACGTGACAGGACATTGATCGCAGCGCCTTGATTGACGAAGTTTCTGACCATTTCGGTCGTCACCACTTGTGGGAAGGCCGATACCGATTCCTCGGCGACGCCATGATCGGCGGCAAACACCGATACCCAAACATGATCAACCGACGGCGTTTCGCTGCGTTGCAGCGCCGCCAAGCGCAGCGCAATTTCTTCCAACATGCCCAGCGACCCGGGGGGCTTGGTCAATTGCGCTTGTCTGTCTCGCGCTTTCTGATAATAATCACGATCGGACGAGGGAATCGCCGTTGCTAACCAATTCATTATCTATGCGTTAATATCTTTGAAAAAATGTAACTATTCAGCTTGATACTGAGATAATATTCCTTTTACTATCAATTGCTTGCGGAATAGGGATATATTCACCCAGCACCTAAATTCCATCGACTAATGGCTGCGATAAATCATCTTCGTTTATTTAGGTGCTGGGTGAACGGCGTCTTCTGGAGCAAGTAACTGATAGTAAGAGCATTTTTATACTGAATAGTTACGAAAAAATCACCATCGGAACATCAGAGTATTTTACGGCGATTTCAACACCTGTGGTAGACCCGCCGTCACCAACACCACCCGATCGCAGATGCGAGCGATATCCTGATGCAGGCGCCCAGCCTCGTCGACAAAGCGACGGGTGTTTTTTTGCATCGGCACCACACCGTGGCCGACCTCATTGCTGACCATGATGATGCGTCCGGAGGTTCGTTGCAACACTGACAATAACGCGCTCTTTTCCTGTTGAAATCGCTCAAATTGCAAGCCCCCTCGCCGATCGAACAAAACATTACTGAGCCATAAGGTCAAACAGTCTATCAACAGGCAACTGTCGTCGGTCGTATAAAGCTTAATCGTATCCGCCAACCGGATCGGCTCTTCCACCGTCAACCAGTGCTCCGGCCTGTCCGCCCGGTGGCGGGCGATGCGGCTTTGCATTTCATCGTCGCCGACTTCGGCGGTGGCAACATAGATCACCGCTTTATCCTCGGCCAGCGCCTGTCGTTCGGCATAACGGCTCTTACCGGAACGGGCGCCTCCCAACACCAACTCAATCATCTCTCAAGCGCACCGCCAGTACATCGCATTTCGCGTAATGCAAGACCCCGTTGGCCGTCGATCCCAACAACAGCGCCAAACCATGGCGACCGTGCGAACCGACGACGATCAGATCCACCTCTTTTTCCTCGGCAACCCTGACGATTTCCAGCTTGGGACTGCCGATTTCCAACCATTGCCTCTCGGCGGCAACCTCCAACTGGGCGCCCAGTTGGGCCAAACGCTTTCTAGCCGACGCCATCAGTTCTTCGGTCAAGTCTCCGTCAAAGGGAATTATTGGTCCATAGGAAGCATCGGTAATAGGCAAATTGTCGACGACATGAATTAAGCTCAATTGCGCCTGATTCTGGTCGGCCAGGAACTTGGCCTTGCGGGCTACTTCCCGGCCATGATCGGAAAAATCGGCCGCCAGTAAAATATGTCGATAAACATTCATAATAATCCTCTATGGGTTAGCCAGTTCTGGAAACAACAACGCCATCACTTGATAGGACGCCAGTATATATAAAAACGACACCCCCAGGGCGAAAATCAGCGGCTGCGACAAGGCGTATTTGAGGATATGCCCGGTCACGACCCAGTGCCACAACATCAAAATCACCACGACGACGAATGCCGGGGCGGAACCCTGGCCGACCAGCGAGGCGATCGCCGGCAAGGCGAATAAACTCAGCAGTGCGTCGGTGCCCAACAGCGCACAGGCGGTTTGCCGAAAACGTTCAGGCTTACCGAAAAGACTCAGCAGCCCCCAGGAGAAAACGATGATCAACACAACCTCGACCAGCACTTGCTGCAAGGCGCTGGACGCATCGGCGCTCAATTTAAGAATCAAAAAATTGATCGCCATATACACCGGAATCAAAAGGCGCAGTAACCACTGCGAAGCCGGAATATCCTGCGGTCCTTTTCTGAAAATGACTATTTCATAAAATAATTTGATGTATTCATACATGGCTATTCCGCTTGTTCGAGTTGTTCCTCCGCCTCCATCCAGTCCGCTTCGGCCTGCTCCAGGTCACGATCGACATCCGATTTCTGCGCCAGCAACTGCTTTAAGCGCTCTTTGTTGTCATCATCGTAAACCGTCGGGTCGGCCAGTTGCTGTTCCAATTGTTGTTGTTGCCGGTGATACCGTTCCACCTGCTGCTCGGCCTTTTTCAAGGCATCCATCAGCGGTTTCAGGCGTTTACGGCGTTCCGCCTCTTGTTTGCGCTGATCCTTGCGAGAAACGGCGGGCTGTGTCTCGGTGACCGCTTCGTCCGGCTCTCGTTTCCGTTCCGACAGCCAATTGCGGTAATCGTCCAGGTCGCCGTCAAACGGTTCGGCCGCGCCATCGGCGACCAGTATCAATTGATCCGTCACCGAACGCAATAAATGGCGATCATGCGAGACCAGCACTATCGCCCCTTCGTATTCCTGCAAGGCCACGCTCAATGCATGACGCATTTCCAGGTCTAGGTGATTGGTCGGTTCGTCCAGCAATAATAAGTTGGGGTTCTGATAGACCAGCAGAGCCAGCACCAACCGGGCTTTTTCGCCGCCCGAGAACGGTCCGACCGGATCGTTGACCTTATCGCCCCTGAAGTCGAAGCCGCCGAGGAAATTGCGCAAGTCCTTTTCGGTCGCCTGGTTATCCAGTTTTTGCAGGTGCCATAATGGACTTTCCTCCAGCCGCAGCTGCTCCAATTGATGCTGGGCAAAATAGCCGATATTCAGCGCCTCGGCCGTCTGCACCTCTCCGCCAAGCGCCGTCATTTCTCCGGCTAGCACCTTGATTAGGCTGGATTTTCCGGCCCCATTCGGCCCCAGCAGACCGATCCGGTCGCCCGGTGAAATCGACAATGAAGCTTGATTGATAATGATGTTGTCGCCATAACCGATGGTCGCCTCGTCAATTTTCAGCAACGGATTCGGCAGTTTTTCCGGTTTGGCAAAGGTGAAGCCGAACGGCGAATCGACATGGGCCTGCGCAATCAACTCCATGCGTTCCAACGATTTGATTCGGCTTTGCGCCTGTTTAGCCTTGGTCGCCTTGGCCTTGAAACGGTTAACGAAACTCTGAATATGGGCGATTTCTCGCTGCTGACGCTGATAAGCGGATTGTTGCTGGGCCAGCTTTTCCGCTCGCATGCGTTCAAAAGCGGAATAATTGCCGGTATAGATCTCGGCCTTGTTTTGCTCGATATGCACGATATGATCGGTAATCGCATCGAGAAAGTCACGGTCATGAGAGATCAACAACAAGGTGCCCGGATATTTTGTCAACCAATCCTGCAACCAAATCACCGCATCCAGATCCAGGTGGTTGGTCGGTTCGTCCAATAACAACACATCGGAACGGCACATCAGCGCCTGAGCCAAATTCAAACGCATGCGCCAGCCGCCGGAAAAGGAATTGACCGGATGATTTTCCTGTTCGGCGGAAAACCCCAGCCCTTTCATCAGTCTCGAGGCCCGGGCCTCGGCGGTATAGCCGCCGATATGCTCCAACGCGCCATGCAGTTCCGCCAACTTGATGCCGTCGCCGTCCAGCTCGGCCTGTTTTAATTGCCGTTGCAGCCGCCTTAATTCCTGGTCTCCATCGATCACATAATCGATCGCCGCACAGTCCAGCGCCGGCGTTTCCTGGGCGACATGGGCGATTTCCAGATTAGGCGGCATCGAGAATTCACCTTCATCGGCGTGCAGTTCATTACGCAGCATCGCGAATAAACTGGACTTGCCGACGCCATTGGCGCCGGTCAAACCGACTTTCTGGCCTTTATGGATGATCAAAGAAGCCTCGCGAAACAGCACCCGGGTACCGCGACGCAAGGATATATTTTTAAAATTCAGCATATTATCCGTTAAAACTTAAAAAACCACGGTCAAACATCGCGCCAACGCCGAACCTTAGGAAGTAGCAATTCCCATATTTGAGCATTCTTGCTGTGTTTAGGGCATGGGGTGTGTCTGTCGAGGAGCGCCGTAAACCCATCCCTAGGGGCTTGACGGCCGCATCCTTGCTGCCGACATCCTCGCCAAACACACCCCATGCCCTTTTTGACCGCCAAACTGGGAATTACTGCTTAGGAAGCGGGCATAGAAGCCAAAACAGATTTCCGGGTTAAAATAGCATCATGAAAGCAAAATTCCGCAAACCTGTAAATCCACTGTTCAAACCGCAGGACCGTTATTACGTTAACGAACGAGGTTGGTGGTTTTACACGGTCGACATGATCAGCGGTCCTTATGCCACTAAGGCGGAATGCGTCGATGCCTGCCGCAGCTATATTCAAAAACGCGATGGCGTGTTTGCCGAGACCTGCTAAACTACGCCATCTAAACATCGCCCTATTCTACAATGTTCGCAACGCAACATTGGCTTTTTTAGCCAACGCCTCGCTTAAATAAGCGGAACCAGGACCGTTGCCAGCAAATATTTCAGCTGCGCTAACGATAAATCGTGTACATTTTGCTTAAGTCCGCGAGATAACCCAGATAGAAATTCTTCCGGCGATCCATTATGAAAAAAAAGAAGCTCATAGCGCCAGCGATGCTGTTTATTTCCGCTGTCTTGGCCGGCTGGTTTTATCGTCACTCGGGTCAGCCCGATCCAGACCGATTGACCCTGTACGGCAACATCGATATCCGCCAGGTTAATTTAAGCTTTCACGACCCGGAGCATATCGAGCAAATCGTCGTTCAGGAAGGCGAACGCGTCAAGCAGGGACAACTACTGGCGATCCAGGACCTGCAGCGCTTCCAATACGCCATCGACAGCGCCGCCGCGCGTCTGGCTCAGCAACAACAGGTTATGAACCGGCTGCTCAACGGTTCCCGGCCCGAAGAAATCGCCAAAGCACGCGCCGACGTCAAGGCGGCTGAAGCGGAAGTCGACTTCGCCGGCAAGGAGCTGAAACGCCTACAGACGCTAAGTCGAAAAAAGCTGGCGTCGATTGAAGCCGCCGATCGCGCTCGTTCGGAACTGGATTCGGCCCGGGAAAAACTGCAGGCGTTGAGAGAACTGCATGCGCTCACCGTCATCGGTCCGCGCCAGGAAGATATTGAGGCGGCCCGCGCGTCGTTAAGAGTCGAACAAACGGCCTTGAAGTTGGCCAAAAAAATCTGGCAGGACGCCCATCTTTATGCGCCGGACGACGGCGTCATCCAGAACCGCATGCTCGAGCCGGGCGACATGGCGGATGCGCAAACGCCGGTGTTTACCTTAGCCCTGACCGATCCGGTTTGGGCCAGGGTCTACGCCTCGGAAACGGATTTGGGCAAACTGCGCCCGGGCATGGTCGCCGAGATTCGTTCGGACAGTTTTCCCGATCAAGCCTATCAAGGTTGGGTCGGCTATATTTCGCCGACCGCCGAATTCACGCCGAAAGCCGTCGAAACCGTCGAACTCAGAACCAGTCTCGTCTATCAGGTGCGCGTGTACGCCTGCAACCCCAAACATCAACTTCGCCTGGGTATGCCGGTGACGGTGTCGATTAAGCTGATACAGCCCGATGTAACGGGCAGGCAACACTGTACGGGGGCGTAACGATGAACGAAACGCCAGCGCCGTTAAGGTTGCAAGGCGTCAGCAAGGCGTTTGGCGCCGCCCCCCCGGCCTTGCGCGACATCTCGTTACGACTACGAACAGGCAGCGTCACAGCCTTGCTCGGCCCGGACGGCGCCGGCAAGACGACGCTGTTGCGATTGGCCGCCGGCCTATTGCTGCCGGATACCGGCAACATTACGGTTTTCGAACACGATAGCGCCATCAACCCGACCGAGTTGCATAAACTCAGCGGCTATATGCCGCAGCGTTTCGGACTCTACGAAGATCTCAGCGTTCAAGAGAACCTGACGCTTTACGCCGATCTGCACGGTATCGAGGCCGCCGAACGAGACAGTCGCTTCGCCGAACTGACCCAAATGACCGGCTTGGCGAAATTCGGCTCCCGGCTGGCCGGACAACTCTCCGGCGGCATGAAGCAGAAACTCGGCCTGGCCTGTACGCTGGTCAATCGGCCGCGTTTACTGCTGCTGGACGAACCTTCGGTCGGTGTCGACCCGGTTTCCCGGCGTGAACTTTGGCATATCATCGATGAATTAATCGGCGCAACCGGAGCAACCGTGCTGTTGAGCACGGCCTATATGGACGAGGCGGAGCGCTGCAGTGATGTGGTGTTGCTGGATCAAGGACAGATATTGATGCAAGGGGCGCCGGCGCAGTATCACGCTAAGGCGGCCGGCCGCTGCTTTATCGTGACCAGTAAAACTCAGTCCAAACGACAGCTTCAACGCAAACTGGCCGCAACACCCGGCATCATCGATGCCTCGATACAGGGTGAAGGGGTTCGAGTCGTGATCGGTGACGATGCACAAGCCGTTGGAACGACGCTTGCCGCCGACGCGGCTGAGCTAAAGATCGAACCGGCGCCTCCCAGGCTGGAAGATGTGTTCGTGATGCTGTTGCGGCAGCGGCGTGATGGCGGCGCATTATCGGCAAGCGGCGCTTATCCCGGAAACGATTTTGTGGCGCAGAATGGTGGCGAAGCGGTCATCGACGTCGTCTCAGCGGATCGCTGGTTCGGCTCCTTTCAAGCCGTCAAAAAACTGTCTTTCAATGTGCGTCAGGGCGAAATTTTCGGCCTGCTGGGCGCCAACGGCGCCGGTAAAACGACGACCTTTCGCATGCTTTGCGGTCTGTTGCCACCCAGCGGCGGTCAATTGCGCGTCGCAGGCGTCGATTTGCGTCGAGCGGCCGCCCGCGCCCGGTCGCGGCTGGGTTATATGTCACAGAAGTTCTCGCTATACGGCCAACTCAGTGTGCGGCAAAATCTCGATTTTTTCAGTCAGGCCTACGGTCTATCCCGGCAAAAACGCCGAGCCCGGATTGACTGGGCGCTGCAACAGTTCGACTTGAGCCCCTTCGTCGATTCCAGCAGCGGCGAGCTGCCTTTAGGTTATCAGCAGCGCTTGGCGTTGGCCTGCGCGTTGATGCATGAACCCGACATACTGTTTCTCGATGAACCGACCTCCGGCATCGACCCGCTGGCTCGGCGTGAATTCTGGCATCGCATCAACGATTTGGCGGCGCAAGGCGTGACGATACTGGTCACGACTCATTTCATGGAAGAGGCGGAATATTGCGACCGCTTGTTGATACTCTGCGAAGGCGAGATCCTGGCGTCTGGAACGCCGCTCGAAATCAAACAACAGAGTCACGGGAGTGAATGTTCGGCTGCCGTCAGCATGGAAGAGGCTTTCATCCGTTTACTTGAAGCGACGAACGCAAGCGCTTAAACACCATGTCTGCACGCTATTTACGCTTAACAGGACTGATTCGGAAGGAATTTCTACAAATCCGGCGCGACCCCAGTAGTCTGGCGATCGCCTTCGTGATGCCGGTTTTTTTATTGTTGCTGTTCGGCTACGGGGTATCGCTGGATGCCCGCAATGTGCCGATCGGACTGGTCGTCGAAAAGATATCGCCGGCAACCCGCAGTTTCACCTCCGGATTCGAGGCTTCCGATTATTTCAACGCCACCTATTTTGCCGATATCAAACAGGCGCGACTTGCGCTGCAGACCCGCAAGATCAACGCCATCATTCGCATCCGCCCCGATTTCGACCGCCAGTTGCATGGCCGCCGCGCCCCGGCTTCGATTCAACTGATACTCGATGGCGTCGATGCCAATACCGCACGGCTGGTTTCAGGTTATGTACAGGGGGTCTGGAATAACTGGCTAACCCAATATGCCGAACAACACGGACAACAGGCGAGTCTGCCGGTATGGGTCGAACAGCGCATCTGGTATAACAGCGCCTTGCGCAGCCGCAGTTTTTTGGTGCCAGGGTTGATCGCCGTCATCATGACCCTGATCGGCGCCTTGCTCACCGCCCTGGTGGTCGCCAGAGAATGGGAGCGCGGCACGATGGAAGCCTTGATCGCAACTCCAGCCAGCGTCAGGGAGGTGTTGTTGGGTAAATTGATACCCTATTATATCCTGGGCATGGGCGGCATGCTGTTGTCGATCGCAATGGCGGTATGGTTGTTTCGAGTGCCGCTGCAGGGTTCGCTGTGGGTGCTGCTATTGACCGGCACCCTGTTTCTGCTGGTGGCGCTGGGCATGGGTTTGGTGATTTCCATTACCGCTAAAAACCAGTTTGTCGCCGGTCAAGTGGCGATTATCGTGACCTTCCTGCCGGCCTTCATCCTGTCCGGTTTTATATTCGACATCAGCAGCATGCCGGCGCCGATACAGGCGTTTACTTATTTGGTCGCGGCCCGTTATTTTGTCGCGATCCTGCAGACGGTTTTTCTCGCCGGCAATGTCTGGAGCATCATCCTTCCCAATGCCTTGGCGCTCTTGCTGATGGCCATGATATTTTTCGCGTTGGCGTTATCGCGGGCGCCAAGACGTTTGGAGTAAGTATGTGGAGCCGAATTTGCGCCCTGTTAATCAAGGAGTTTTTGAATCTGCTCAAGGACAAGAAAAGCCGTTTTGTATTGATCGGGCCGCCGCTGATTCAGATGTTCGTATTCGGCTATGCCGCCACCTACGATTTGAATAAAATACCGCTGGCGATCTATAACGAAGATTCCGGCGAAGCTTCCCGGGACCTGGTGGCCCGCTTTCAGGGCGCGCCCGCCTTCGAGCAGGTGCTGTACATCACTCGCCATGACCAAATCGCCGATACCCTGGACCATAAGACAGCGCTACTAATCGTGCATATCGGCGAGCATTTCAGCCGTGATTTACTGAGCGCGCAACGAAACGCGAAGGTGCAGGTGCTGTTGGACGGGCGCAACTCCAATACCGCTCAGATTGCCCTGGGCTATGTCCAGAGCATAATCAGCGATTTCAATTTATCCTGGATCAGAGAACATGGCTTAACGCAGCCGCCGGCTAGGCTGGAAATCAGGGCCTGGTTTAACCCCAATCTTGTAAGCCGCTGGTTTATCGTGCCGGGCATCGTCGGCCTGTTGACCCTAGTGGTCACCGTGATTGTCACGGCGTTATCGGTCGCTAGGGAACGCGAACAGGGAACCTTCGATCAGTTGCTGGTGACTCCGTTGACGCCGTTGGAGATATTGATCGGTAAAGCGATTCCTGGCTTGCTGATCGGCTTGCTCGAAGCATCGTTCATCATCGCCATGACGGTCGTTTGGTTTGAAGTGCCGTTATTAGGCAGCATCGCAGCGCTTTATCTGGGAATAACCTTATTCGTCTTCGCCGTCATCGGCATCGGCCTGATGATTTCATCATTGGCGGTGACTCAGCAACAAGGCTTACTGGGCGGCTTTCTGTTCATCGTGCCGGCGGTCATTTTGTCCGGTTACGCCACCCCGATCGCCAATATGCCGCCTTGGGTGCAGACACTGACACTTATCAACCCCCTGCGATATTTTCTGGTCATCGTCAGGGCGGTGTTCCTGCAAGGCGCCGATACGGCAAGCCTGCTAAACCAGTATTGGCCGATGGCGCTGATCGGCCTGCTTTGCCTGGCGTCGGCCGGCTGGCTGTTCCGACGCCGGTTATATTAACGTGGGGCATTAACGGTAACAAACAGCAATGCAAAGAGATCGGTCCGATGGATCAAAAGAAAAGTAAGCAAGTTGCCCTGAGCGATCCTTCATCCAGGGCAGAGCTCGTATCAATGAAATATTAATGCCTTTCGGCCCAAAGAAAGATAGCAAAAAGCGCGTTTTTTGCAAAAAATCATCTGTATAATTTTTAGCCGGATTAACAACAAGCTTTAATTATCAATGGTTTTTATGAAAACTTCAGCGTTTGTTAACAGAGTTATCCACAGTTATTGGGGATAACGAGCGCCTGTGGCCAGCAATTCCCACTTTGGCGTTCAAAAAGGGCATGGGGTGTGTTTGGCGAGGATGTCGGCAGCAAGGATGCTGCCGTCAAGCCCCCATGGATGGGTTTACGGCGCTCCTCGACAGACACACCCCATGCCCTAAACCCCGCAAAAATACTCAAACTGATGAATTGCTGGCCTGTGGCGATTGTTGTTGACTAACAACAATAACTCCGTATAATCGGCGCCCTGCTTTCTGGTGCCTTGTGACTTTGCCAAGGCTTAAAAGGGAAGCCGGTGCGTTATTCGATAACAATGCCGGCGCTGCCCCCGCAACGGTAGATAAGTAAAAGAGCGGTCATAGGCCACTGTATCGATGATATGGGAAGGCGACTGTTCTGGCTTCCGCCACTTATGAGCCCGGAGACCTGCCTGAAAGTATCTCGGTGCAGCGGAGGGCTGTTAACGAAACGGGCAATCATCTGTTGTCTTTTCCTACTTCCTTCCTCTGCAATTCATTCAGCTTTCGTTTGCGCGGGCGGCGCAGAGGATTCTATGCATAAATTTGTATACAGCTCGTTGTTATTGGCCGGATTGAACCCGGCAACGGCCGACGAATCGGTCAACCTTCCCAACTATGTGGTCACGGCCACGCGTACCGACACCCCGGTTAACCAACTTTCGGCAGCGACGGTGACTTATACTCGCGCCGATATCGAACAATATCAAGTCAACAGCCTGCCGGAACTATTGCAACGCGCCACCGGCATCGATATGGTTCAAAATGGCGGGATGGGTAAAAACACCAGTATTTTCATGCGCGGCACCAATTCCGATCATGTCCTGGTGTTGATAGACGGCATCAAAGTCGGCTCGGTGACCACGGGAACAACTCCGTTTCAATACTTGCCCATCGATCAAATCGAACGGGTGGAAATCATCCGCGGCCCGCATTCCAGTTTATACGGCTCCGAGGCCATCGGCGGCGTCATCCAGATATTCACCCGCCAAGGCAAACAACAAGAAAAACCCAATATCACACTGGATGCCGGCGGCGGCAATTACGCCACCTTGGAAACTTCGGGCTCTATCAGCGGCAAATGGCGTAACGCCTGGTATAGCTTATCGGCCTCGCATATCAATACCCAGGGCTTCGATGCCCGCAAACCTACGACGGGTTTTTTTGCGATCGATCATCCGGACGATGACGGTTACTACAACACCGGCTTGAACGCCAAACTCGGTTATCGATTCGACAATAACGCCGAAGTGGAAGCCTTTTACATGCGCAGCGAGGGCAGAACCGACTTCGACGGCACCCCCGATAAAACGGAATTCGTCAATCAGTTGGTCGGCCTGTCCGGCGCACTCGATATCACCGATATCTGGCATGCAACGTTCCGGCTAGGACAAAGCCGTGATGACAACGATAACTTCGCTCCCGACGGCTCTTTTTACAGTCATTTCGATTCCACTCGCTGGAACGCCAGTTGGCTCAATGAACTGCAATTGGCCGAAGACCATCAATTAATCATCGGCGCCGATTACCGTTTCGATGAAGTCGACAGTAGCACTCATTTTACCGAGACTGAACGCTATGATGCCGGTGTGTTCGCCGAACTACACAGCCGTTTGTTCGACCGTCACTACCTCAATGCCTCGGTGCGCTGGGACGAAAACGAAGCCTTCGGAGACTATGTGACCGGCAGCTTCGGCTGGCGTTTCAACTGGAATCACGGCCTCAGCGCCTTCGCCAGCTTCGGCAATGCTTTCAAGGCACCTACCTTTAATGAGTTGTTCTGGCCGGATACCGGCTTCGGCGGCGGCAATCCCAATTTACAGCCGGAAGAATCGACGACGTTCGAAGTCGGTTTGGCGGGAAACCACGATTGGTTGACCTGGGAAGTGCGCGCCTACCACACCAATATCGACAACCTGATCGCCAGCTGGCCGCCGCAAAATATCGATAAGGCGCAAATCGACGGCATCGAAACCGACATAGGCGCGGAGATTTTCGGTTGGCATAACAAAGTCGGCTTTCAGCTTTTGAGTCCGAAAGACCGCATCACCAACAAGAGACTGCCGCGCCGAGCCGAAAAAATTCTGAATTACGATTTATCCCGTTCATTCGATGCGCTCGATGTCGGCGCAACGATATTAGCGCGCGGCGACAGTTTCGACGATACCCGTAACAATACGAAGATTCATGGCTTCGTCACCGTCGCCCTCAGAGCCGCGTACCATTTCAACCAGAACTGGCGAGTCAGCGCCAAACTGAATAATCTGCTGGATAAACAGTATCAACTGACCGATACTTATAACACCGCGGATAGAAACTTTTTTGTTTCCATCCATTATAATAACTGAACCGTCAGGCCACGGATGGCGAAAAATTTAACCCGGATTCATTAATCTAATCACAGAGGAAACACCATGCTGAGCAAACTACTTCCTGCACAACTCAAACCAGGGGCTTTCGCCCTAATGGTCGTCATGGCGGCCACCCGCATTCATCATTTCGGCGACACCGTATCCCTGCCCGATGCCTCTCTGGCGGTGTTTTTCCTGGGGGGCTTATGGTTCGGCGGCATCACGCTGTTCATCGCCTTGCTGTTGGAGGCTGGTTTACTCGATTATGTCGCCATCAGTCATTTTGGCGTCAGCGACTATTGTGTCTCGCCCGCTTATGTCTTTTTGATTCCATGCTACGCCGCACTATGGTTTGGCGGCCGCTACTGCAAACAATTTTCCGATCGCAAAGCGTCCCATCTGGCATTACATTTCGGCATACTGGTCGCATCGGTATCGGTGGCGTTTTTGATTTCCAACGGCAGCTTCTATCTGCTGTCAGGCAGATACCCTGATAACAACTGGGTCGAATACAGCAGCCGCGTGATGATGTATTATCCGCCTTATCTGAAATACACCTTGATCTATAGCGCAGGCCTGTTCGGCCTGGTTCAATTCTTCAAACAATTGACGACATCGACCCCGGAAAGCGAATTGCCGAAGGCCTGATAAGCGAACATTTCCGGCGCTTCGCCGACTTTCAGTCACTACTGATATGTCGGGTTACCCAGGCTAACCCGACATTCCATCTCATTCGCCTTGCAAAGCAACCAACGCCTGAACCAGTTCCCTTAATTTTTGCTGAATGATCCGGGTATTTTCGGGCCCCATTCTCAACATCTGCTTCTGCACCGGACTCAATGCTTCCAAGTCCTGATCGGCGAATTGATAACGCACCGACTTCCTGACCAATGCGACCCGTCCATCTATTGCCGGCGCCGCGATCATCTCGGCGGCCGCTTTTTTGAACAGATCCTCCAACTGATAGTGTTGCGGATAGGCGAATTCCTGATAGACCTGCTGCAACAGGGGGCGCAATTTCTGATAACTATTCATCGCGGCTTCAACGTCGATAGCCGCAAAAGCGCGCGCCAAACGGTCATAACGCCGGTAACTGCGCTCGGCGATGAACAGTCCTTGTTCGTCTTTTTCCGCGACGAACGGCTGCTGCAACGCTAGAAAGCTCATATGCTTAGCAAGCCGCTGGCCTTGAGAAAAGTCATTGATGACCCATAGATATTTACGGATCAGCAGCTCTTCCTGCAATTGATCGGCAAAACCGCCAGACAAAGCCAACATTTCCCGGCGAAACAATGCATCGCTGTCCTCCAGCGCCGGCAAAGCTTCAGCCTTTTCCGGCGTTGGAGGGATCGCGACGTCCTCCCGATCGGCAGCCTCAAAGGGGGGGCGACGATCGGCGGAAAGCCGCTCATCAGGCAAGCCGGACGCCGCCTGTTCAGGCTTCATCTCGGCCTCCGGCAACACCAACTCGCGGTTTTCTTCGCGCGGCCTGTCTTCCCCGTCGTCGCGAACCATCAACAGCGCGACGACGGCGACTACAACGGCCACCAGGCCGATGAAAAAGGGCCATGGAGTTTTTCTCGTTGGCTCATCATATCTACCCATGAGCTATCTCCGGTTGATTCAATGGGAACGACAAAATTATGCGCCTCATAGCGATAAAAACACAAGTCTGATAACCTAAACCGCAAGACCTAACGACCAGGTTGACCCGCCAATACAGCCTAAAAAAGCGGAACTCGAACAATAATACTTTCATCCTCCATTAAATACTCAAAATCGGGGTCATTACTCACGGCTTCTAAGGCTTTCGACCAGGCGCCCTTATGACACCAACGGTTATAGCGCACATAGACCCGAAGGCATCGGCCGGCCGCCATGTCATCTTTCGCGACAAACAGTGGCGCGTTTGGTTCTCTTAAAATTGTAAGCAGTGTTGCTAGATATAATATTATAGTAATATACTTATATCTTAAACCACACAAGATATGAGAAAAATGAGCAAAATAGTTTCATCGATACCGGGGCGTATAAGAGTTCGCGATAAAAATTTGCGTGATCACGACAGGCTCGATCAGTTGAAAACCGAGTTATCGAACATCGCAGCGATTACTGAATTACAAGAAAATGTGCGAACCGGAAGCCTGTTGATTCGTTTCGACCGGAAAGCCATTGAACTTGCGGCTATCGAATCAAGCATCGATTCCGCAGTCGATACAGTCATCGGGATGCTAGCAAAACCGCACACCCCGTTGAGTAAAAAGAATTTCAACCGCGTTAATAAAATAATCATGTTATCGAGTTTTGGCACATCGATTGCCGCACTTGCAATTCCGAACCTAAGTCTCCGGAGATTTTGGCATCAATCGACTGGCTGGTTATTTCTCGCAAACCTAGGTGCGCATTTGTACATTTATCGTAAATCGGTGAAGCGATTATTTCGTTAGGACATTTAGAAAAGTTTTCAGGATCATTACTCACGGCTTCAAGCTCTTTCGTCCATGTTCCTTTTGGCGTCAACGGTTATAGCGTACATAGACTCCATGCCAATTGCTAAAACAGTCAGGTAAGTCTCGCCACGGCGCTCCGTTCTGGCAATCCATATTACGTCCTCCAAAAACAGTCGATTATTGACCCCCGTAACGCCTCGGTCGCAGGCTTTACC
Organism: Methylomarinum sp. Ch1-1; assembly: GCF_030717995.2. Classification (NCBI taxonomy): domain Bacteria; kingdom Pseudomonadati; phylum Pseudomonadota; class Gammaproteobacteria; order Methylococcales; family Methylococcaceae; genus Methylomarinum; species Methylomarinum roseum. The sequence continues at coordinate 401,235 of NZ_CP157743.1, forward strand.
CGGCAAAAGTTCTTTTATTCGTTCCCATTGATCGTTTCTTAAAATCATCCTTGCCATGTTTCTTCAAGACGTATGTGAAAAGCTTTTCACCATAATAAACTTTCATCCGTGTATAAAAATTAATTGAGGACGCTCCCTAGTATTTTCGGATATAAGCGCTTAACGACTCACCACCTTCTCCAACTCATCCTGGCTAATGTGGCGCACGTCTTCGCCTTTGACCATATAAATCACATGTTCGCAAATATTGCAGGCATGGTCGCCGATTCTTTCCAGCGCCCGCGCCGTCCATAATATATCGAGCGTACGGGTGATATGACGGGGATCTTCCATCATCCGGGTAATCAGCTGGCGAACAATACTGGTGTATTCGCGGTCGACCTTCTGATCCTGGCATGTAATACTGGCGACTTCGTCGAGACTCAAGCGGGCGAACGCGTCCAGGGCGCCATTCAGCATGTCCTTGACCATTTCCAGCAAATGCTGAATCTCGTGATATTGCTCATGATAATATTCGGTGTTTTCCAGACGGATGGTCATCTTCGCGATTCTGGCCGCTTCATCGCCAATTCGTTCCAGATCGGTAATCGCCTTGATCGTCGCGATCAGCATGCGTAGGTCGAAGGCCGCCGGCTGTCTTTTCGCCAGAATTTCGGTGCATTCATGATCGATATCCATTTCCAGATGATTCACCATGTCATCCTGTTGAATGACTTTTTCGGCCAATTCCTGATCGCAATTGATAAACGATTGGGCGGCCAGATCAATTTGCTGCTCCACAAAACCGCCCATCGTCAACACCTTGTTGCGAATCTCTTCCATTTCATCATTGAATTGGCGGGAGATATGTTGGCCTATTTTTTTGGTATCCATAGTCTATTCCTCAACCGTACCTGCCGGTAATGTAATCTTCGGTTTGTCTTTTCTTGGGATTGGTAAACAGTTCGCTGGTTTCGCCGAATTCAACCAGCTCCCCCATATACATGAAAGCGGTGTAATCGGAAACCCTGGCCGCCTGCTGCATATTATGCGTCACGATCACGATGGTGTAATGCTCTTTTAACTCATTAATCAACTCTTCGATTTTCAGTGTTGAAATCGGGTCCAGCGCCGACGCCGGTTCGTCCAGCAACATCACTTCCGGTTCGATGGCAATGGCGCGCGCGATCACCAGTCTTTGCTGCTGTCCCCCGGACATGCCCAGGGCGTTATCGTTCAAACGATCCTTCACTTCGTCCCATAACGCCGCGCTGCGCAAAGACCTTTCCACCGTTTCATCCAGCGTCCGACGATCGTTGATGCCCTGAATTCTGAGGCCATAGGCGACATTCTCATAGATCGATTTGGGAAACGGGTTGGGTTTCTGAAACACCATGCCCACCCGCCGACGCAAATCGGCGACATTGACCGACTTGTCATAAACATCCTCACCATCCAGCAGAATCTTGCCGTCGATCCTGACGCTGTCGACCAAGTCGTTCATTCGGTTGATGCTGCGCAGCAGCGTCGATTTGCCGCAACCGCTAGGACCGATATAGGCGGTGACCTTCTTGCGCGGAATTTCCATGTTGATATCGTACAGCGCCTGTTTTTCGCCGTAAAACAAATTCAGATTTTCCACGGCCAGGCAGGTTTCCACCGCTGCTTGTTTCGTTTCATCGCCACGCGTCAGTGCATCGATATCAATCGCGTGTGTGCGTCTCAGTTCTGTCGTCATTGTCATTTTCCAAACTTCTATAATTAACCTTCAAGGGCGCGATACTTTTCCCGCAGATGGTTTCTGATGCCGATGGCGAACATATTAAGGCCGATAATCACCATTACCAACAGCAACGACGTCGCATAAACCAGGGGTCTGGCCGCCTCGACATTAGGACTTTGAAAGCCGACATCGTAGATATGAAAACCCAGGTGCATGAATTTACGATCCAGATGCAAATACGGAAAGTTACCGTCCAGCGGCAACGTCGGGGCCAACTTGACCACCCCGACCAGCATCAACGGCGCGACCTCGCCGGCCGCCCTGGCGACCGCCAGAATCAAGCCGGTCATCATGGCCGGACTGGCCATCGGCAACACGGTGCGCCACAAGGTTTCCGCCTTGGTCGCACCCAGCGCCAAACTGCCTTCTCGAATCGATTTTGGAATCCGCGACAAGCCTTCTTCGGTCGATACGATCACGACCGGCAAGGTCAGCAACGCCAAGGTCAACGAGGCCCAAAGCAGTCCCGGCGTGCCGAAAACAGGGGCTGGCGCGGCCTCCGGATAAAAAAGCCGGTCGATGTTGCCGCCCAGCATGTAAACGAAAAAACCCAAACCGAATACGCCGTATACGATCGACGGCACCCCGGCCAAATTATTGACGGCAATCCGAATGATCCGGGTCACAAAGCCCTGAGTTGCATATTCGCGCAGATAAACCGCGGCGATCACGCCGAATGGCGTCACGATGACCGCCATCAGCATCACCATCATCACGGTGCCGAAAATGGCCGGAAAAATTCCCCCTTCGGTGTTCGCCTCGCGCGGATCTTCGCTGACAAACTCGGCAAATTTAATCACGTACTCGATCGCTTTCTCGCCGGCGCTCATCGCATTGGGCTGAATCAGGCGCACCACATTTTCCAGCGGTATTTCTATCTGCCGGTCGTTGGCGGCAGCGGCGACCAAACTGTCTCTCCTGGCTTTCTGGTTCAATTCGGCAATCTGTTGCTGCAATACGCGGTATTCGCGGTCATATTCGGCTTTTTGTGCGGCAAAGTCGCGCTTGGCGGCTTCCGTCCATAGCCCCTCCAATTCCAATCGACGTTGTTCCAGTCTCAGACGCTCCATCGCATAATTGATTGCGCCAACTTCGTTTTTCTGTAAATGCTCGATTTCATCATAGAGCTCCAGTGCGCGATCGATCCTTTGTTGGATCACCGTATAGGCCTTACCGCCCTCGGCAATCACTCGGCCATTTTCCTTGATCGCCAACAATCGACCGTAAAAATTACCCCACTCCCTTCTTTCGATTACAATCAATTCGTCCGGATAGGATGCCTGCTGGATATATTGCGCTTGTATCCAGCGGAAGTCCATGCCGGTCAAATCGCGGTTGCCGGTCTTGATCAACCGCTGCTCCAGATAGTCGACGTCATTCAAGACCTGATGCCCGGCTTCCCGGGCCCTATTCGCCGACATCAAGCTGGTGTCGACCAACTCGCCGATAATAACGCTTTTTCCGGACTGATCCTGATAGTGATATTCGACGATATCGGCCGGCCAGAAATGTCCCAGACCGCGAACCGCAATCAGGATCAACAAACCCAATACCAAGATCAGATTCGTGCTGACGGCTGCGGCATTTAGCCAAACCCACGGTGAACCGCTTTTAAACCATGCTTTAATCATAACGAACTATATTTACGGCGCAGATTCTGACGAATTATTTCCGCCAGGGTATTAACAACAAAGGTAAACATAAACAAGACCAACGCGGCGAGAAACAATACGCGATAATGGGTGCTGTTCACCGCCGACTCCGGCATTTCCACGGCAATATTGGCCGACAGGGTACGCATCCCCTGAAAGACGCTCAAATCCATCACCGGCGTGTTGCCGGTCGCCATCAATACGATCATGGTCTCGCCGACGGCGCGACCCAGGCCGATCATCACGCCAGAGAATATGCCCGGACTGGCGGTCAGCAACACCACCTTAGTCATCGTCTGCCAAGGGGTTGCGCCCAGCGCCAGCGAACCGTTGGTCAAATGCCCAGGCACACTGAAAATGGCGTCCTCGGCAATCGAGAAAATCGTCGGAATCACCGCGAAACCCATCGCAAGACCAACCACCAGCGAGTTGCGCTGGTCGTAACCGATGCCGAATTCATTTTTCATCCATACCCGCATATCGCCATTAAAACACAGCGCTTCGATCGCAGGACTGATAAAGAACGCCAGCCAAGCGCTGAAGACTATCACCGGTATCAGCAAGGCGGCGTCCCAGCCCTCCGGCACCTTATGACGCAGCGATTTCGGCGCGAACTGCCAGAGATAGGCGAATGTCATCACACCTAACGGGATCACCATCAGCAAGGCAAAAATGCCGACCAGATGCTCCTCGACAAAGGGCGCCAACCACAAACCGGCGAGAAAACCCAGAATCACGGTCGGCAGAGCCTCCATGATTTCGATACTGGGCTTGACCAATTGTCGCATCCGCGGCGCCATGAAATAGGCGGTATAGACCGCGCCCATCAGCGACAGCGGTATCGCGATCAACATCGCATAAAAAGCCGCCTTCAACGTTCCGAACACCAGCGGAGTCAAACTCATCTTCGGCTCGAAGTCGTTGCTGGCCGACGAAGACTGCCAGATATACGCCGGCTCAGGATAGCTTTCATACCAAACTTTTTGCCAAATCGACGCCCATGAGACTTCCGGGTGTTCGTTTTTAACCTGCCAATAATGAATTTTATTGTCCGCCGTTTGCATCAAGAAGGCGTTGGCTCTCGGCGACAACGCCACTGCTAACGGTTTCGTCTGTCCAATCCGCTCGCGTATCAACTCCCTTTCCGCGGTGGAATGATAGATACCGACCAAACCCTCGCGATCGGTCACCAACATGCCTTTGCGGCGCTGTTCCGGACTGATTGTGACGATGGGCTGCTCGGAGACTTTGAATGCGCGGAGCTTGCGCAAACTATAGCGGTTTTGCTGATCACGAACCATACTCCATTGCGCCAGAATCCCCGACGAATCGCCAATCAACAGTGAAATTTCGCCGTTCAGGAAAGTCAGCGACGTAATCTCTTTGCCCGACTCCAGCACATCCAGTTTATTTTCGATGCGCGGTTTATTCTTATTGCTGACATCGATACTGGTGACATAACCGCTGCGACTGGCCAGGTAAAGATTACGCTGCTCCTTATCCAGCAACAGATAGTCGGTCTGTTCGGTCTTGATATTCAGTTCGGAATCACTACGTTCTAGCGCTACCTCATCGCCAAAAAGCGATTCTTCGCGGCTAAAATGGCTCAGCAACACCCGTCCCTCGGCCGTCTTTACCACTAAAGTGCTTTCGTCTTCGCCGGTTCTGATCGCGAGCAGGTCGATGGCGCTGCCGTTTTCCGCCATCACGATCGGGGCTGCGCCCAACGGATATTCCAAAGCCGGAGTAATCACCCGTTTATCGTCGGGGAAGCTGATCTTATATTGCTGTTTGGCGACGACGACGCGACCATCGGACAAACCATAGGCGACCACGCCTTTGTCATAACTACCATGAGCAAAACTCGTGATTGCGCTTTGCTCGGGAATGGGAAGCCTTTGCGTCGAAATGATTTCGCCACTTTTGACCCGAAAGAATACCGCCGTCCCGCTGTCGGTGAACCTGACCGCAATTTCGTTATGTTCTTCCATCGCCAGAAACAACGTTTTTCCAACGGACCGGTCCGGCACTTGATATTCGGTAATGGCTTTAGCCTCGGCGCCAACAAACAACGGAAACACGACATACAACAGATAAAAGAAAATCAGCACGATCGCGACGATGACGCCCAAACCGCCGGCCACGACGCCATACCCGACCATCCTGTCCTTTAATAATCGCCATTTCTGATAAACACTGTTGCCGGCCAGCCCCATGGAGCTAGCCTGATTATTTGAGTTAATTTCAGCCATAGAATTCTTTACAACGATAAGGGCTCTGCATTATGGCAGCATCACGCCAGATAATAAAAAAAGCGAGCCGAGAACTACTCGCGTAGTCCTCGACTCACTTCAAGCCTGATCAACTTTTACTTATATTTGAGGGGGAGAACAAAAATTTGATCCGGCATACAGTCCCTTGACAGGCGTCCCTGCCTACTCCATGGTTTCGTCCTTTATTGAATGGCGGCCAGTGCCTTTTCAATCACGGCCGCGGGTAACGGAATATAGCCGTCTTTGATGACAACTTGTTGACCGCTTTTCGACAGCACCATCTTCAGGAATTCTTGCTCCAGAGGGGCCAGCGCGTCATTAGGTTGTTTGTTGACATACACATAGAGAAAACGCGCCAGCGGATATTTTCCGGATACTGCGTTTTCTGGCGTCGCCTCGATAAATTCATGGCCGGCGTCTTTCGCCAAAGGCACCGCTTTCACGCCGGATGTTTTATAGCCGATGCCGGAATAACCGATGCCGTTTACCGAAGAGGTCACCGACTGCACGACCGAGGCCGAACCAGGCTGTTCGTTGACATTGTTTTTGTAATCGCCTTTGCACAAGGCCTTTTTCTTGAAATAACCGTAAGTGCCTGAAACTGAATTACGACCATATAACTGAATGGACTTGTCCGCCCATGCGCCGTCCAGACCAACTTGTCCCCAACTGATGATATCGGACTCATGGCCGCATTTGCGAGTCGAAGAAAAGATTGCGTCCACTTGCGGAATCGTTAAACCTTCGATCGGGTTTTCCTTGTTAACAAAAACGGCCAGTGCATCGATCGCGACAGGGATCGCGGTGGGTTTATAACCGTATTTCTTTTCGAAGGCATCGCGTTCCTTGTCTTTCATTTTACGGCTCATAGGCCCCAGGTTAGAAGTACCTTCGGTTAATGCCGGCGGCGCTGTCGATGAACCCGCCGCTTGTATCTGAATATTGACGTTAGGATAAACTCTTTTAAACTCTTCCGCCCATAATGTCATCAAATTAGCCAGCGTATCGGAGCCGACACTAGACAAATTACCTGAAACACCGCTGGCTTTCTGATATTCTGGCACACCCGCATCGACAGTTTGCACAGCCGCAGCGGAACCGCTTAACAAGGAGGCGGAGGCGAAGCCCAAGCCCGTGAGCATTGATTTGATTGGTAAAGATAATTTCATAGTACGCTCTAAATAGTTTTCAAGGTCCAGCTATTGTGCCGATAAAACATGACAATAGTATGAAGTCAATATGACAACTTTATGACAACCGCGAAATATTTCTCTTCAATAGGCACTGTCGCCGTTGCATAGCCAGCAGTTTTAGCCCCGGCAATTCCCAATTTGGTGATCTAAAAGTGCGTGTGTCTCGCGAGGATATCGGTGGCCGGAATACCGCCGTCAAGCCCCACCCAGCACCTAAATTTCATGACTTTTGCACTACATTTACATTCCAGGATAATTTAGGTGCTGGGTGAACGACGACACCCCCACAGGCCCTAAACACCGCTAAATCGCTCAAACGGGGAATTGCGCCCCCTTTGCTGCGGTCACAATGCTGTCATATTTTCGTTCCTATAATAAGCCGTTTATGCCGATGCTTAGGCATTCCTATTGATAACAGCTCATTATTCGGAGAACTTTTATGCAGACTAAACTATCTCTTGGTTTATCGGCGCTTAGCTTAGTATTAGCGAGTCAGACCGCAATCAGCCAGCCCCACTATAATGTCAACGATTACTATCAAGTCTATAAGGAAGGCCGTATTTATATTTTTGACGATTTCACGACCTATGACAGCTTCAACAACACTGGCGAAACGCCTTTTCGCTTGACCCGGATCGGCGCCGGCCCGCACGGCGAAACCTTGGTGTTCGGTTTGTCCGAACAAGACAAGACTCTGCGTTCCGGCCTCGGTTCGACCGCATTATATGACGGTAACGCGCAAGGCATCGCCGAAGGTTTCTACGGTGAAGTCAGCAAAGACGGTCGCATTTATGTATTCGGCGCATGGCAGGATCTGCAATCTTTTCTGAAGGTCGGTGAAGCGCCACTGCGCTACACCCAGATCGGTTCAGGCCCCGCTGGCGAGACGGTGGTTTACGTACTGAACGAGGACAATAAAGAGCAAAAACCCGAGGCATTGATCGCCGAATTCAAGCATAAACACGACAAGAAATAAACCTTGTCGATGCCAGCTCAGAGCGAGTAGCGGGCATTGCTATAACCGACCTAATAAAAAAGGCGGGACCTAACTAAAGGCCCCGCCTTTTTTTGGCGACGAAAAAGAGGATTAGTCTTTGCTAATCGCCCAGGTTGCATCACCATCGTCAGCGGCGGAGTGCTGAACATTGACGAACAGCGTCTTAGGATCTTTGCCGAAATAGATGCCGGTGCCTTCGGCGCCCGGATCGGTCAAAGAACCGAACAGCCAGACGCCATCGGCCTGGCCGTCTTCATCATGATCTTTACCGGCTATCCAGATATCGGACGGTTTATTGTCTTCGATAATGACCAGCTTGCCGTCCGGCGTCGTCGCCAGGTTGTCGACACTGTCCCAACCGCTCTGGTGACCGGCTTCGCCCGGCTTGCCGATCTCAACCGGCACATTTTCACCCGGCATGATGAAGTTTGTAACCACCATCGTTTCAAGATTGATCGCCAATACGCGACCCTCGAAATATTCTACGCCTTCTTCATCCCGAGGACCTTCGGTCACCGCGACATACAGGGTATTGTCGATGATTTCCAGATCTTCCGGACGTTGAAAGCTGGCGCCGCCGAAATCGGTTCCGGAGAGACGGGCATCGGCCGGATCTATCGGACCTAACCATACGCCCTGTCCGGTGTTAAATTCGCCGCCGCTGACCGCCAATACATACAAATTGCCGCTGGACAAGTCGCCGTATGTGTCAGGAACGAATTTATAGATGCCGCCGCCGAAACCGGCGGAAACACCGCGGAATTCGTCGACGACATAAACCGCGCCTTCGCTATCGACGGCGATGCCTTCATGGGCCAAACGGCCTACTGCCGGACGATCAATGACCTGAGCCGCCTTCATCGGATCATGCTTATCCAAGATGATTTCGAACAAACGTCCTCCGCTGGTTTCTTCCGCGAACAGCACCGTGCCCCATGGCGTCCAGCGAATCCCGTCCAGCGCATTCCAGGTTAAATCTTGCGCCAGAATTTTGCTCTCGCCGGTTTTCAGGTCGACGACGGAAACAGCGCCGCCTTCCGGTTCACCGCGCACTTCATGGGTCCGGTACAGATAACGGCCCGCCATTTTGCCGCTTTCATTAACGGTATTCATGTCGTGCCAGTCGTCGCGACCTTCGTCGTAGATATTAAGCGCTGTCTCGTCGGAAACGATTTTTTGCGAAAAGCCTTCCGGTATGATCCACGGCGCGGTCGGATCCCAATCCAATTGATTCGCAGATTCGGCAATCGGTTCAAACGCGAATGGACCGGTGTTGCTGCCTTGATCGGCATAGACTTGAGTGCTGACTGCAAACGCAGCGGTCATTAAGCAGGTCAATTTAGTCTTGTTCATAGTGACTCTTTGGGTTGTGTTGAAAAAGCAAAGGTGATGACGTAGCGTCGATGAAGATCTTAAGACTTCGATATGTCAAAGCCATGACCAATAGATGACAGCTTGATGAAACAACAGCGATGCTAATCGGCAAAGGAAAATGATGCTTAACTATTCAGTCTGAAGTTTCCCAATTTTTTGAGGGCAAGGAATATCAGATAATGCTAATATTCAGCTTAAACATTAGCCGGCTCTAATATTGATTGTTAGGCTATGCCGAATCTCATTAAAAACAATAGCTTATGGGTGAATGAGGTCGCCTTTTGTAGTATAATATTGGTTTCTAAATCATTGATTACACAAACAAAAGGGCCTCATTCATGTTCATTTTACGCGATCTTCTCCGCCCTCTCCAAGCCCATTTTTCCGAGACTGATCTGGGACGGGAGCGAGCTTCTTTGTTTGTCTACACGCTGCTCGCCGTGATTGTTCCGTTTACCTCATCGATGTCGTCTAATTTATGGCGGGCCTTGGAGACTTTGTTCGGGATCGAGATTAAGCAAAAGCGGTTCTATACCTTCATGGCTTCGTCGACACTGCCCTGGGAAAGGCTTTGGACGACGCTGTGGGATTGATTCCGTCCCCACGACCGATGGCCGCTTATTGATTGGCTTGGACGATTTTATCAACCTCAAAGTGGGTCAACACATTTTCGGCTGCGCGTCGATTTTCGATCATGCCGCCAAAGCGAATCAAAGCCGTTACCCTGGGCGCAAAATGTGGTGTCGATCGGCTTACTGAAGCAGGTCAAAGGTCGTTGGGCCTGTTTGTTTTGGGCTTTCGTTTTACTTACCCCGTCACATGATCGCCGAACAAAGGAAACCGCCAAAATCAAAGGCCAAGTCGCGCCGTTTCAAAGCAAACTCACGCAAGCGGCGGAATTGCTAATCGCCGTCGCCGGTCACTTTGCTTCGACACCAATGCTGGCGGTCACCGACAGCTGGTTTGGGAATCAGGGGTTATGGAAGCCGGTGCGCCAAACGGTAGGCGAACGTTTTCACCTGTTATCCCGATTGCGCAGCAACCAGGTGCTCTATGCGCTCCCCGACGCCCGGTCCGCCGATGCCAAGACACGCGGACGCCCCCGTAAATACGGCCAGCGTCTGGGGACCGTGACCGACCGAGCGCACGCGCTCCGGCAGCAAACTGCTGCCTATCAGGTTAACCTGTATGGCAAAGTACGCGAAGTACTGGCGGTTGAGAAAACCGTCATGCTGAAGACCTTAAAATGCCCCATCAAGGTCGTGTGGGTGTTTCGTAAAACCCAGTGGGTCGCCTTGTTTACGACCGATCTCGACTTGTCGGTCACCCAGGTCATCGAATATTATGGCGCTCGCTGGAAGATCGAGTCCGGCTTTAAAGAACTCAAGCAAGACATTGGCAGTCAAAAATGCCAGAGCCGGAATGCCCAGGCCGTGATAAACCACCTGCATTTCTGTATGATGGCCACCACGGTCACCTGGATGTACGCCGATCGCATCAAAGCGGATCCGCAACGTCGGCACAAGGTCAAGGGGCGGACGAGTTTCGCCTTTTCCGATGTCCGGCGCCTCATCGCCGAAGCCTCACTGAGTGAAGATTTTGATAGGCTTTGCCATAAACCCACCAATCCCATGAAAAATTCGCTGGTCGCGGTGTTGTTACGCATGGTGGCTTGAGGCGTTTTTAGGAAACTTCAGTATTCAGTATCTTTCGGGTTTTAGGCAGTAGGTCATTGATTTCTCGGGACGCGTTCACCCAGCACCTAAATACCATAGACTATTGGCAATGATTTATAATCGTCGTTTATTTAGGTGCTGGGTGAATACTTCCATGGCAGCTAACAGCATCCTGCTTCACGCGGCACTTGCACTTCCCTGTGCGGCGTAAGCTCTGACTGCAACGTCCTGTTGTAGACAGCCCGATAAATCAATAACCTACTCCCTCTTAGTAAAACTACGCTGAATAATTACAATGATGCTTACTCAGCGCGTTAAAGGTCAACCGGCGAGACCTTGACGCGATCCCATACCCGAGCGATAAATTCGCTTTCCATCGCCGGCTTGCCGTCCTTGATCCAATCGACGATCACGCGAGCGATATTCGGATAGCTCACCTGAACCGCCTGTTTGTCATGCAGCCATTCCTCGATCACCGCCGGAGTGATTTCAGTCATCGTGCGTCCATAACCGAGATGCTCCAATGCCGCGGCATTGGCGATTTGTTCCATCTGCGCATGCAGCGGCTTGGCGAGAATCTTCTTGCCCAATTGCAGCGATTCGCTGGCTAGCTCGAAACCGGCATTGCTGATGATGCCGACACAATCGTACAGGTCTCTTTGAAAGCCGTCTCTAGACAATGGATTGCAAACGATATGCTCGTGATCGCTGGCGACAGGGACCGGTGAGTAAAGGTGAAATTGATAATCTTTAAACGGAAGTAGATGTTTGATGACGGCATGTTGGTCTTCAAACGGCAAATAGACGACGACCTTATTACCCTGAATCCGGGATGGCAATTCGGGGGTTTCGATAATCGGCGGCAGGATCGGTTGGTCGAAATGATGCCAGTGTAAGCCGACTCCTTGTCCGACTGGAGCAAAAAACTTCATCACCAATTCGGCCAACGGCTCATAACGGGTCCGGGGAATATCGTGCTTGAAGGCATACTGATGCCCGATGCCCAGGGTATTTTTTTTCTGCACCTTAGCGGCCCAGGCCGTGACCGGTTCAAAATCGCTGATCACAAGATCGTAGCCCGACAGGTCCAGCGCCTTCACATCCCGAATAAAACATATCGGTTTGGACTGCAGCACCGTTTTGATATAAGAAACCTTGCCGTTATCGGAATTGAAGGTCAAACCCTCGCGATGCTGATAACCGTTAAAAATCTCCATATCAAAAAACTTGTCCGGCGGCCGACCGGTAAACTGAAAGGTCACATCAAACCCGGCCGCATACAATTCCTTGGCCATCACCCTCGCGCGGGTGATATGACCGTTGCCGGTCCCCTGAACTCCGTAAAATATTTTCATAACACCATTAGCTTTAAACTCAACATCGCGACGCCGACGCCCACACCCATCCCGACCAAGGTGTCGGTAGGGAAATGCACGCCCAGCACCACCCGTGAAAAACCGACCAGGACCGCCCATAGCAGTAACGGCGGCAGCAAGGCAGGCATGAAATAACCGCCAAGCATGGCCATCATGAAGGCGGCCGACGTATGGCCGGACGGAAAACTGAATTGATCGGAAGGCTTCACCAGGCTGCAATAGCCCTTCAGCGCTGCTTGCGGACGATTGCGCTTGAAAGTGTTTTTTAGCACGAAATACAGCGGCCGTTCGATAAAGAAAGCCAGCAGTGCCGTTTGTAAAAACAAACTCTGCCAACCTTCACTCTTATAAAGAAAACCGCCCAACAACAAATATAAGTAGCCGTCACCGGACCAGGAGATCGAGCGGGCAAACAAGACCAGATGCCGATAAATACCGGCATTGATCAGGCGGGTAAACATAAATACGTCGTATCTATGAACGGAATAAATCAATTTCATCGTGTCACCCTCTTGCAGAATTCAGCTGTATTCTGCTTACATTGCTTTCCGCGTTTCTTTTCATTAACGTAAAGAATAGGTTGCGACTGTGACAACGCGATGACGTTTTTTTGAAGTTTTGATGACAAAAAGAAAAGGGGACAGGCTACTTTTATATCAAAACAAATTGTTTAAGATACGTAACATCGTCAGCCGGAAAGCAGCGCGGAAGCCCCAGAAAAAGAGTGGAACATGGATAAAAGTAGCCTGTCCCCTTTTTCTGCTGTCCCCTTTTTCTGTCCCCTTTTTCTGCTTTTTCGCTAAAAATAGTTGGCGCGAGTCGATAAGTGTTTTACATTAAACACATTGATCCAGCGAAATTTTATGGTTGATCAACCACTTACAACAACAGGCATCACCTTGCCTGTCCATGTTCATCGGGATCTCGCATGAAAAACCTTTTCAAGCCGTCAAGCAATTGCTGGAAAGTCGCCCAGGCGCAACGGGCCGCTTTCATCATAGACGGCGAAGATTACTTTCGAGCACTGCATGAGGCCATGCGCGAGGCCCGCCGCTCCATTATCATCGTCGGTTGGGATCTGCACAGCGAACTGAGGCTGATTCGTGATGGCGAATGCGAAGGCTATCCTGACAAACTCGGCGACTTGCTCGAGTACCTGGTCGACAAATGCAAAGACCTGAATATTTATCTGCTGGGCTGGGATTTTGCGATGATCTACGCAATGGAGCGTGAATTCTTCCCGCGTTATAAACTCAAATGGTCGACTCACGAACGCGTTCATTTTCTGCTCGACGGCGAACATCCGGTCGGCGCCTCACAGCATCAGAAAATCGTTGTTATCGATGACGTCGTCGCGTTTTCGGGTGGTCTCGATCTGAGCAAATGGCGCTGGGACACTTCGGCCCACGAGCCTGACAATCCTCTGCGTGAAGATCCCGATGGACAGTTATATCCGCCCTTCCACGACGTGCAAATGATCGTCGACGGCGACGCCTCCAAGGCATTGGCCGAATTGGCCAAGCAGCGCTGGACGAAGGCTTGCGGATCAGAACCCTTTATCGACGAGGCGATCGCCGCCGGCGATCCATGGCCATCCAGCTTCAAACCCGATTTCAATGACGTCGCCATCGCTATCGCAAGAACCCTGCCCTTGCATAAAGGTGCGCCGGAGGTGCGCGAAGTCGAGCGCCTCTATCTCGATAGTCTGGCGGCGGCGCAAGATTTTATTTATATCGAAAACCAGTATCTCAGTTCCTTCCGTATCGGCGAAGTCTTGCAAGCCAGTCTGCAGCAAGCCGAAGGCCCCGAGATCGTTATCGTCCAACCCAAGGAAACCGGCGGCTGGCTGGAACAGCACACGATGGACGTATTGCGGGGACGAATCATCGCTAAATTGCGCGAAGCCGACCGACACCGGCGCCTGCGTCTATTTTATCCCCAAATTGCCGCCAGCCCAGCGGTTGAGCTGATGGTGCACGCCAAGGTAATGATCATAGACGACTGTTTTGCCCGCGTGGGCTCGTCCAACCTGAGCAACCGTTCCCTCGGTCTCGATTCAGAATGCGATTTGGCGATCTTCGGCGAAAAAAACTCCGCCGAGGCGGCGACGATCTCCGCCTTTCGCAATCGCTTGATTGCCGAACATCTAGGGGTCGCCGAGCACGATGTTGCCGAGGCGCTGACGAAACGGGGTTCTCTAATCGAGGCGATAGAAACCTTGCGTTCAGGCGCTCGCTGTTTGCGGCCACTGCAAACCGAAATCTCTAAGGAAATCGATCAATGGGTGCCGGAGTCGGAGCTGCTGGACCCGGAAAAACCGATCGAACCGGAAGAACTTTTCGATTATCTGATCAGCCCCCATCAGCAGCTTTCCGCCTCTCGCCACATGCTGACCATAACAGTTCTGGTGGCCGGCATGTTGTGTTTGGCGGCATTACTGCACTGGCTATCCTTTCCTGATGGAATCGGTCGCGAAACGGCGGCGGCAGCGATTAATGGGCTGAAACAATCCCCTTATGCGCCGCTGATCGTCGTGGCAGGCTTTGTTCTCGGTGGTTTGTTAGCTTTTCCGGTCACATTGCTGATCATCGTAACCGTCATCATTTTTGGCCCTTGGCAAGGCCTGCTCTATACGCTGGTCGGCGCGGAAACCAGCGCCGTATCGACGTTTCTGCTGGGCCGCCGACTAGGCCGCAATGCCGTCGATCGCTTGACCGGCAACCTGGTCAATCGATTGAGCCTAAATCTTTCCGAATCCGGTTTCAAGGGGATCTTGACCTATCGCATCATTCCGGTGGCGCCCTTTGCCGTCATCAACATGATAGCGGGAATATCGAAAATTAGGTTGCGAGATTTTGCGTTTGCAACATTCATCGGATTGCTGCCTGGTGTGACCGTTATCGTGATCATCGCCCAATGGATCGCCAGTTTCGTCCACGCCCCGGATCCGGCGGATTTTGCCGCCTTGCTAGGCGCAACGATCACGGTCGGGATCGCCTTGACCGCCTTAATGTTATGGCTGCGCCGCCGGCATTGATGATCCTTCGTATCGCCACCTTCAACATTCATCGCAGCATCGGCCGGGACGGCATCGAGAACCCTGCCCGTATCGCCGAGCTACTGCGGGAAATTGACGCCGACCTGATTGCCCTGCAGGAGGTCTCCGCCATGCCCGGCCATCCCGAAGATAGTTTGAGACTGCTGGAGGAAGCGACCAATAGCCGGGCGGTCATGGGCCGCACCTTGTTCGATAAAAACAGTCATTACGGCAATGCTTTGCTTTCCCGCCTTAAAATTAATAGTTGCGATCGCCTCGATATCAGCGTCGCGAATCGAGAGCCCCGGGGTCTTATCGATGTGGAGCTGTTTATCAACGGTTATACGGTAGCCGTGATGGCCACCCATCTTGGTTTGGCTTACGCGGAACGGCGGCGTCAGATTGACGAGATTCTGTCCACCGTGGAAAAACATACGGCCGATGTCGTCATCCTGCTCGGTGATTTTAACGAATGGTTTGTTTGGCGCCCGGCCTTCCGCAGATTACAGCACCGGTTTAAGCCGACGCCGACCTTGGCGACCTTTCCCGCCCACCGGCCCGTGCTGGGATTGGATAGAATTTGGCTGCACCCTCAAGAGAGGCTGATGTCGCTTGAGGTCCATTCCACCGAACTCAGCAAAATTGCCTCCGATCATCTCCCGCTGGTGGCCGAGATAGATTTAGGCCAACGCTGAATCGGCTGCCCAATCGGCAACCTAGGCCTTCTTGCGTCGCCGGTAATCCCTGACTTTTTGCCAGGCTTTGCGGGTATGATGATTTTTATCCGACCAACGAATTACCTTGCGTTTAACGCTGTCCGAGGCCTTGAACATGATCGCCAGGCCGACCAGCATCGTCGGTAAGCCTAACGGAAGCGGCAATGGAAACAAGATCATGCCAATGCAAAAAATGCTGGCGCCGATAGCCATCAACAAAGACTTTTTCAGCATGCTCAGGCCGCTTTAGCCGGCTGTTCCGCGGCATCCAATAATTTATAGCCGTCTTCCAACCAACGGATCACCGTCAGCCGCCCCGCCTCGTCTTCCACCAGCGCCGTACAGCTTTCCACCCAATCACCGGTGTTGCAGTAGGTTTTGCCAAATTCCATGTCGCAGATATCGGCATGATGAATATGTCCGCAGATGATGCCGTCGACTTGCTGTTTATGCGCCTCCAGACTCAATACATGCTGGTAGTTATCCATGAACTGCACAATATTCTTGACCTTGTGTTTCAAATAAGCCGAGAGCGACCAATACTTGAAGCCTAACAACTTGCGAATGACGTTAAACCAGCGATTCACCATCAGCAGCAGCTCATAGGCTTCGCCGCCGATATAGGCCAAGCTGCGATTATGGCAGACGATGCTGTCGAATTCATCGCCGTGCATGACCAAAAAACGGCGGCCGTCGGCACAACGATGTATGGCATTAAGCTGAATTTCGACGCCGTTGAACAACATGCCGGCGTGTTTTCTGAACTGCTCGTCATGATTGCCGGGAATATAGATGACACGGGTGCCCTGCCTGGCCTTGTCGATGACCCGCTGTACGATGTCGCTGTGCAGCGTCGGCCAATAAAACCCGGATTTTACGTTCCAGCTCCATAAATCGATGATATCGCCTACCAGATAAAGGTTGTCGCATTCGACATGGTCGAGAAAATCGCGCAGGTATTCGGCCTTGCAGCCCTTGGTGCCAAGGTGGGTATCGGAAATCCAGACGCTACGATAATGACACTTCATCATTTTTCCCCAAAATTGTTCATGGTGAAAAAATAACAAGTGTTTATGACAGCCTGTTAACGGTTCTATGAAATTAGCATGACATCGAGATGACGGCATGGTGACAACGCTTCCCCAGCCATTCCCATATTTGAGCGGTGTTTAGGGCCTGTTGTTATCCAAATTCGGAATGGCTGCCGCTACCCGTGCTTCTTGACCACGGTATTGTAAATCTTGAATACCAGGATCGATGTGGCCAACAGAAAGGTAATGGCGTTGGCGAAAATAATGGCCTTGTCGGACACATAAACACCATAAACCAGCCATAACAACACTCCCAGCGTGAAGGCGCTGTACATGCCCAACGACAAAGATTCGGTGTCGCGCGTTCTAATGGTCATGATCGCCTGCGGCAAAAAAGATGAAGTGGTCAACGTCGCGGCGATATAACCGATAATCTCAGGGGTGATGTTCATTAATTTTCGGAGAGAGCGTTTAAATAAAGCGATGGACGCCTCGATACCCCGAGGAAATAGGATAGCGCCGGTCGCGCCCGAAGGCCTTGGGTGTGATGCGGATGCCGGGGGGCGCCTGCCTGCGCTTGTATTCATTTCGGTCGACTAGCGAAATAGCCCGGTGTACGTCTTCCTGCTTAAAGCCGGCCGCGATAATCTCGCGCTCGGATTTATCCTGTTCGACATACATTTCCAGAATCGGGTCCAGCACCGAATAAGGCGGCAGCGAGTCCTCGTCGACCTGGTCGGGCGCCAGCTCCGCCGAAGGCGGGCGGTCGATGACCCGTTCCGGTATCACCGGCGACAAGGTGTTGCGGTATCTTGCTAGCTTATAAACCAGCAACTTCGGCACATCCTTGATCGGCGCGAAACCGCCGGCCATGTCGCCGTATAAGGTGGCATAGCCGACGCTCAGCTCGCTTTTATTGCCGGTCGTCAACAACAGCTTGTCCTGCTTATTCGACAGCGCCATCAACACGACGCCACGGGAGCGCGCCTGAATATTCTCTTCGGTGGTGTCCCGCTCCGAACCTGCGAACACGCCGGCCAGCATCTCGTTAAACGCATTTACCGCCGGTTCGATCGGAATGATGTGATGCTTCACGCCCAGCGCCTCGGCTTCCAGGACGGCATCATCGACGCTGATATCCTGAGTATAACGGGACGGCATCAACACCGCTTCGACATTATCGGCCCCCAGCGCATCCACGGCGATAGCTAACACCAGCGCCGAATCGATGCCGCCGGAGAGACCGAGCAATGCGCCGTCAAAACCGTTCTTTCTGACATAATCCTTAACCCCTAAAACCAGGGCCTTGTATTCGCTGGAGATCTCCGCATACAGCGGCGCACACTCACTTTTCAGCGGCACGTTG
Organism: Methylomarinum sp. Ch1-1; assembly: GCF_030717995.2. NCBI lineage: Bacteria > Pseudomonadati > Pseudomonadota > Gammaproteobacteria > Methylococcales > Methylococcaceae > Methylomarinum > Methylomarinum roseum. Next base: position 419,688 of record NZ_CP157743.1, read on the forward strand.
CCATTGAATTCGACGACACTGATCTGTTCTTCGAATTCCGCGGCCCGAAAGACGACCTCTCCCTGCTGATCGACGACAAAAGAAGCCCCGTCGAAAATCAATTCGTCCTGACCGCCATATTGATTGACATAAACCAGCGGAACCGCCGAAGCCTTGGCCTGGGTTCGAACGATGTCTTCTCGCTCGTGTATCTTGCCGGCATGGAAGGGGGAAGCGTTCAGCGTCAGAATGATCTCAGCGCCCGCTTGTTTATTGCTGGCGATGATATCGTCCTGCCAGATGTCTTCGCAGATCGTGATCCCCAGCGCACGGCCCTTGGTCTCAAACAAACAGAGCTCATCGGCCGAGGTAAAATAGCGATGTTCATCGAACACGCCATAATTGGGCAACTCTTTTTTTCGATAAACGGCCAGGACCTTACCGCCGCGCAGTACCGCCGCGCTATTGAACAAATGTTTGCCATCCTGTTCGGGATAACCCAACACGATATCGATGTCAGGCGCCGCGGCGGCGATCTCTTCGACCGCTTGCCTAGCATGACGGATGAAATCGGCCCTGAACAACAGGTCTTCCGGCGGATAGGCGGTCACGCTCAGCTCCGGAAACAACACCAAATCGGCCTGCAGATTATCGCGAGCATGGCGGGCCGAAGCGATGATTTTATGCTTGTTGGACTCAATATCGCCGACAGTCAGATTGACTTGAGCTAACGCAATTTTTAATGACATTCGATAATCTATTCGTTTCATGAAACAAGGAGTCTATTGTCGATCTTTCTGGTTGTTCAGGCAATAGCCAGCAAAACCCCGAGTAACGACACGGTATCATTTTTTCAGAAAAAGAGTCAGTTGTTGATATACAGGCCAGCAATTCCCACTTTGGCGTTCAAAAAGGGCATGGGGTGTGTTTGGCGAGGATGTCGGCAGCAAGGATGCTGCCGTCAAGCCCCCAGGGATGGGTTTACGGCGCTCCTCGACAGACACACCCCATGCCCTAAACCCCGCAAAAATACTCAAACTGAGAATTACTGCTAAAAAACACAAAAATGTTAATCAGCAACCACACCGACCTGGGCCAGGCGATCACAAATAATCCATCATCGCCTGGCCCAGGTCGGCCGGTGAATCAACCACTTCGACACCGGCCGCCTTCAGCGCCGCCACCTTGCCTTCGGCCGTACCCTTGCCGCCGGTGACGATGGCCCCGGCATGTCCCATGCGCTTACCAGGCGGCGCAGTGCGGCCGGTGATATAGGAAACCACCGGCTTGGTGACATTGCTTTTGATGAACTCGGCCGCCTCTTCTTCTTCACTGCCGCCGATTTCGCCCACCATGATGATGCCTTCGGTTTGTTCATCTTCCTGAAAACGGCTGAGCACATCGATAAAATTCATGCCGTGTATCGGATCGCCGCCGATGCCGACACACGTGCTTTGTCCCAAACCCTGGGTGCTAGTCTGATGCACCGCTTCATAGGTTAGCGTGCCGGAACGGGAAACGATGCCGATTTTACCGGGCATATGGATATGGCCGGGCATGATGCCGATTTTACATTGCTCGGGCGTGATCACCCCAGGACAGTTCGGTCCGACCAACAAGGCATCGCTTCCAACCATCGCCGCCTTGACCCTCAGCATGTGCAGCACGGGAATGCCTTCGGTGATGCACACGATCAAGCCGATGCCGGCGTCGACCGCTTCCAGAATCGCATCGGCCGCATATAACGGCGGCACATAGATCACGCTGGCGTTAGCGCCGGAGTCGTTCACCGCCTCCTGAACGGTATCGTAAACCGGCAGGCCGAGATGGGTCTGGCCTCCTCGCCCCGGCGTCACCCCGCCGACCAGTTGCGTGCCGTATTCCAGCGTCTGCCGGCAATGAAAAGTGCCCTGTTTGCCGGTAAAACCCTGGCAGATTAATTTGGTTTGTTCATTGACTAAGATGCTCATGCGACTCCTCCCGCCAGCGCGACCGCCTGTTCCGCGGCGTGATTCAAATCTTCGGCGGTCACCAGGCCCAAGCCGGACTCGTTCAGCAAGGCCATGCCCTGATCGGCATTGGTGCCCTCCAATCTGATGACGACCGGCACGGTCAAGTCGATCTCCTTGACCGCCGCCAGTATGCCCTCGGCGATGACATCGCACTGCACGATGCCGCCGAAGATATTGACCAGCACCGCCTTGACATGGCGGTCGGACAGGATCAGCTTGAACGCCTCGGCCACCTTGTCGGCGTTAGTGCCGCCGCCGACATCGAGAAAGTTGGCCGGCGCGCCGCCCTTGAACTTGACCAGGTCCATCGTCGCCATCGCCAAACCGGCGCCATTGACCATGCAGCCGATATTGCCTTCCAGGGTAATGTAATTGAGATCGAACTGTTTGGCCTTACATTCTTTTTCGTCTTCCTGACCTTCGTCCCTAAGCGCCAAAATATCCGGATGCGCCGCCACCGCATTGTCGTCAAAATTGATCTTGGCGTCCAACGCGATGATATCGCCGGCCGCCGTTTCCACTAGCGGATTGATTTCGATCTGGCTGGCGTCTTTTTCCAAAAACAGCGTGTACATTCCGGTCATAATCGTCGCCAGCGTCTTACCCTGCTGTCCCTCTATGCCGAGGGCTTTGGCAACCTTACGGCATTGATAAGGCTGTAGCCCCGCCGCAGGATGAATACTGGTGCTGATGATTTTTTCCGGCGTTTCCCGGGCCACCGCCTCGATATCCATGCCGCCGGCGACGGAAGCGACGAACATCATCCGGTTGGTGGCTCTGTCGATCAGTAGGCTGAGATAAAACTCCCGGCTGATCGCATTCGTTGCTTCAACCATCACCGCTTCGACCGGCAAACCCTCCGCGCCGGTCTGCGCCGTCACCAACCGTGTGCCTAACATTCGTTGCGCCTGCTGTCGCACCTCTTCCGCACTGTCGGCAAACTGAACGCCGCCGGCCTTGCCCCTGGCGCCGGCATGAACCTGCGCCTTGACGACCCAGCCATCACCGCCCATCTCGGCGGCGAGCTGAGCTGCCTGCGGCGCCGTTTCGGCATAGCCGCCGTTAGGAACCGGAATCCCGAACTCCCTAAACAACTGCTTGGCCTGATATTCATGAATATTCATTTAACAACTCCGGTTCGTTACGTTCAGCCACGTAATCTAAAAATGCTATGATTGCCGCTATTATTCTAGCTAAACGTTGATAAAACAAGATTCTTTATGCGCCCCGTCCAAGCGAATACCATTTATCCCTGTCCGTTTTCTAAAAATTACGGTATTCCTGTCCGCCAAGCCTGGCTACTGCTGAAAATTTTCTTTATCTATCGCTTCATCGTCAGCAATCTGTTTGTCATTTTATTTTTCAGCCCTTTCGGTCCTTCCATTTTAGGCACCCACGACCAGCAACTTTACATCGTCGCCAGCCTGCTCTACTTGATCGTGACGCTGATCGCCGCGCCTTTTATTTTCTGGCGTCTCAGCAGTTATGTCAGACAGGCGCAACTATTCATCTTTACCGACATCATCTTCATCACGCTGCTGATGCATGCCTGCGGTGGCGTCGGCAGCGGTCTCGGCATCCTACTCGCCATTTCCATCGCCGCAGGAGGACTGCTGATAGGCGGTCGTTGTGCGATGTTATTTGCCGCATTAGCCAGTCTGTCGGTGTTGGCGGAGCAGATCTATGCGATGCAAACCGATGCCTTTCACAATTCTACATTGACCTATTCCGGCATGCTTGGCGCCTCGTTTTTCACCATCGCCTTTCTTTCCTATGTGATGGCGCAACGGACCGAGCAGTCCGAACAGCTGGCCAGCGAGCGACAACAAACCATTTCCAGGCTGGAAGAACTTAATCGCTATATCATTCAACATCTGCAAAGCGGCATTATCATCAGCGACCCGAAGCTACGCGTACAACTTTGCAATGGAGCGACGCGGAGACTGCTCAACTTGGCGACCACGCCGGTCCGACTGGACGACATCTCCGATCAGCTGCAATGGGCGCTAGATCTTTGGCTGCAAGACGCCAGCCAGGATTTCGCCATTATTCAATTGAACAGCGGCAGTGAAATTCAAACCCGCTTCACCCAGTTGAACATACAGCACGAAGTGTTGTACATGATCATTTTCGAAGACATCGCCTTGTATAACCAGCGTTTGCAACAGAATAAGCTAGCGTCGTTAGGCCGCCTGACCGCCAGCATCGCCCATGAAATCCGCAACCCGCTCGGCGCCATCAGCCATGCCGGTCAATTGTTATCGGAAGCGCCGGATCTGACGCCGCAGGACAAACGACTGACCCAGATCATTCAGCACCAAAGCCAACGCGTCAACCACATCATCGAAGACATCTTGAAACTTTCCCGCCGCAAGCCTTCCAAAAAAGAAAAGATCTCGCTGGACGACTGGCTGCCAGAATTTATCGATAACCTGGTCGCCGAACAAGGCTATCGAAAAGAGCGCTTTAACGTCGTATTTGTCGATCCGTCGCTGAATATATTGATGGATGCCGGTCATCTAAAACAAATTCTGCACAACTTATGTTCGAATGCCTTGAAATACGGCTGTAAGGACGATGAAACCATCACCATTGCCACTCAATTGGATAGAGAAAGGCCTTGCATACAGGTCATCGACAACGGCCCCGTCATCGAGGCGAGCAGCCGCAAGCACCTGTTTGAACCGTTTTTCACCACCTCCAGCAGCGGCACCGGCCTTGGCCTTTATATCTCCAGAGAGCTGGCCGAACTCAACCAGGCAAAATTAAGCTATGCTTTTAGCGACGATAGAAATTGTTTCTCCTTGTCTTTACCCAATGCAGACCAAGCCATCATTGAAATATGACTATGCCGACAACCCTGGTCGTTGATGACGAACCCGATATCAGAGAATTGCTCGAAATCACCCTGAATAGGATGGATATCAAAACCATTTGCGCCGAGGATATCAACAGCGCCAGACGTTTATTAGAGAAAAATCGTTTCGACCTGTGTCTGACCGATATGCGTCTGCCTGACGGCGACGGCCTGGACCTGCTCGAACATATTCAGACCCTCGGCGTCCAAACGCCCTGTGCGGTAATTACCGCTCACGGCAGCATGGATACTGCGGTCAAGGCGATGAAGAAAGGCGCTTTCGACTTCCTCTCCAAACCGATCGATTTGACCGCGCTGAGACAGTTGGTCAGCAATGCGCTGCAATTGTCCACGTCACAACAGAAACAGCGTGATCGCCGAACGCGTGATGTATTGTTGGGCGAGTCCGAACTGATGCGCCAGATTCGTTCGAAGATCGAAAAAGTCGCGCGCAGCCAGGCCCCGGTTTATATCAGCGGTGAATCCGGCTCGGGTAAAGAGCTGGTCGCTCGGCTGATTCATCGACAGAGCCCGAAAAATGAAAATCCGTTTATCGCCGTCAACTGCGGCGCGATACCGCATGAATTGATGGAAAGCGAATTCTTCGGTCATAAAAAAGGCAGTTTTACCGGCGCCGTCTCGGACAAGCCTGGCTTATTCCAGGCGGCCGATGGCGGCACACTGTTTCTCGACGAAGTCGCCGACCTGCCCTTGTCCTTGCAAGTCAAATTATTACGCGCGATACAGGAGAAAAAAATCCGTCCGGTCGGCGAGCATAACGAAGTTTCCGTCAATGTCAGACTACTCAGCGCGACGCATAAGGATCTGGCCAAGATGGTCCAGGAAGGCCATTTCCGCCAAGATCTCTATTATCGGCTCAACGTCATCGAACTGAACCTGCCGCCATTACGGGCGCGGTCATCCGACATCCCGCAAATCACCGAATTTTTGCTGACCAAACTGGCCAAAGCGAATGAAATGCCGCAACCGAAGATTTCAAAGTCGGCGTTGACCGCCCTAAGGAACTATTATTTTCCCGGCAACGTACGCGAACTGGAAAATATTCTGGAACGAGCACTGGCTTTATATGACGGCAACGTCATCGAACAAGATGACCTGAATCTGCCGGTAGGTTCCGACCTAGCCATCGTCGATGGGTTCAATCCGGGCAAACAATCATTGGAAGAATACCTGGAAGACATCGAAAAACAGGCGTTGACCACAGCCCTGGAGGAAAACCGCTGGAACAAAACCGCTACCGCTAAACAACTGGGCCTTACTTTCCGCTCGTTGCGCTACCGTTTGAAAAAACTGGGACTGGATTAGCCCCAACGAGATCCGCCCGAGGCGGCAAACTTAACTGCAATAAAACTATGTGACGACCATTGAAAACCGAGGAGAAAAATGAACTACTGGCTAATGAAATCCGAGCCTAACGAATTCAGTATCGATGATTTGATCAAGCAACCCGCGCAAACCGAACACTGGGACGGCGTGCGTAATTATCAGGCCCGAAACATGATGCGCGATGAGATGAAAATCGGAGACCGGGTTTTCTTTTATCATTCCAATTGTGATGTGCCCGGCATCGTCGGCATCATGGAGGTGGTCAAAGAGGGCTACCCCGACTTTACCGCCTTCGATCCCGACGACAAACATTTCGATCCGAAAAGCGACCCCAAGCAACCTCGCTGGATGATGGTGGACGTCAAGTTCATCAAAAAGCTCTCGCGAACGATCTCGCTGAAGGAACTGAAACAACAACCGGAACTGACTGAGCTGTCGCTGGTCCGACGTGGTAACCGACTTTCGATTATGCCGGTCACAAAACAGCAGTGGGATTTTATTTTGTCGTTGGAATAACGGCATCACGATTAGCGATGGAGCCGATAAGCGCCCGACTACTTTGGGATATTTTCAAACATGTTCGCGCCTGGTTGGCGAATTTACATCGCGCCGGCGACAAACGCAAACAACAATCGATTAGGGCGCTGAGAGATATTATTTGCGCGTCACGCGAAACCGCCGTTTATATGCGTTATATCGACGAAAATAACGCTCGTGACCTGAAAATGGAAAGCCATCTTACGCTATTATGGACCGAATTGGGTTTTGCGCTGGAAGATCTCGGCATACGCAAACTGGCGAAAAGATGCCAAATCCAGGGCAAACAATGGTCCGATCCGGCGCATTATGACGAGGACTTCATCAACAAGGCGGATATCAGTCTCGATCGCATGGAACGTCTAGCCAAAGAAATACTGCGCGAAATAAAGCGCTGACTGCAACGGGATTCACCATGTCACATGAACATCACCACAACCATCATATCAGCCATTATAACCGGGCCTTCGCCATAGGCGTGACGCTGAATATCGCATTCGTCACGATTGAAATCGGCTATGGCTTCGCGGCAAAATCGTTGGCGTTGATTGCCGATGCCGGCCACAATTTCAGCGACGTGCTCAGCCTGCTAATCGCCTGGGGAGCCGGCTTATTAGGGGCGAAAGCCGCGACAGACAAGAGAACCTATGGCTTTCGCAAAGCCACCGTAATGGCGGCTTTGACTAGCGCCATTCTGTTGCTGGTGGCGCTGGGTGGCATAGGCTGGGAGACCTACCATCGCCTCTTGAGCCCGCAGCCGGTTGAAGGACTGACCGTCATCGCGGTCGCCGCGATCGGTGTCGTCATCAATGCGATCACGGCCTTGCTGTTTGTCTCCGGTCAAAAACATGACCTGAACATCAGGGCCGCCTTCCTGCATATGACCGCCGATGCCGCCGTCTCTCTCGGCGTCGTCATCGCCGGCGCGATCATCCTATACACCGGTTGGCTGTATATTGATCCGATCATCAGCCTGGTCATTGTCGTCGTCGTCCTGATCAGCACTTTATCCTTGCTTCGCGATTCGATGAATCTTGCCCTTGACTCGGTGCCGAAAGGCATTGATATCGCGGCGATAAAAGACTACTTGACCGGCCTGGACAACGTCTGCCAGATGCATGACCTCCATGTTTGGCCGCTGAGCACGACTGAAGTGGCGCTATCGGTTCATTTGATTATCGATGAGGATAGTTTGCAAAAGAACTTTCTGCCGACCCTGCAACAACAGCTGCACGAGCGCTTCGACATAGAACATTCGACGATACAGCTGGAGCGCAAAGACGACTCCCCCTGTCTGCTGGATAAGGAACGTTGCATTTAACCTGCCGCCAGGACATGCTCAAACCTAATTTGCTGGGCTAGAAAAGCCCTTAGGCTTTCTTCAAGAATTGAGTCAACAGCACGATGCGAACACCATTGACCCGGCCTTCGATTTGGTCGGGATTGTCGGTTAAGGCGATGTTCTTGACCAGAGTGCCGCGTTTGGCGGTGAAGTTTGCGCCTTTAACATCCAGGTCTTTAATCAGGGTGACGCTATCGCCGGCCGCCAGCGGAGCGCCATTACTATCCAGGCAAGGCTCGCCGGTTTCGCTAGCGGCGGCCTCGGTCGCTTCGGCCCATTGTTGAGTCTCTTCATCCAGGTAGAGCATGGCGAGCAGGTCCTGCGCCCAACTTTCACTTTCCAAGCGTTTCAGTAATCGCCAGGCCATGACCTGAACGGCGGGGACCGGCGTCCACATGCTGTCGTTCAGGCAGCGCCAGTGATTGACATTCATGTTCTCCGGCTGCTCAATTTGTTCGCGGCAGGTTTCGCAGACCATGATGCACTGCTCGGCATCGGCATCGTTAACCGGCGGCACTTCATAGACGCTCAGCGCGGACTCGGCGCCACATAGTTCGCATTTTGAATGACAACGTTCTATTAGTGTTTGTTCGATGTTCATAGTGATGAGTCTTTCCAGATGGCTTTGTTGTATAAAAACCGGCTATTATCGCATGAATCCGGTCTCTAAGGCTGATCAACAGGGCTCCCTCATTAAAAAATACCTGAATCAACAGATTGGTTAATATCGCGCCATCCCTCAGGGCCGGGCGGGTTATTTAACCCGCCCCGAACGTTTAACTTACTCTAGTCACGGTTAATTCGTTCAGGACCTCGTTGACCTGCATATCGCATAGCGACAGCGGACTACTTACTTTTCGCGCCAAGGGCGACTGCCCATAGGAGGCCCGCCCTCGGGCCGAATGGCTCTTCTCGCGCCAAAGGCGACGCTCCTACGCAAAGCACTGACTTGCCTTCGGATGTACCGAACAGCGTGAAACGCATCAAAAACCGGCGCGCTTCCTCTCGTCAGCACACCCTAGCGCATCGTAGGGCGGCTTCGCGAAGCAAGCCGCCAAAAAACCGCCGCCGGGACAAAATTAGTCGTTGTGCGTATCCAGGCGGATTGCCTGGCGGCGAATCCTGTTGCATGCCAATGTAGCTTTGCCTTCGGATGTGCCGAACAGCGTAAAACGCATCAAAAATGGTGCGCTTCCTCTCGTCAGCACACCCTACCCACATCCGTGAGATGGATCACGCGCAGCGGATCGGCTAAAAGCATTCAATGCGCGCGGGGCGGACTATTTAATACACCCTAAACGTTTAACTTACTTTAGGCGTATTTGTTGCTAATTTTCTGTTTTGCTACTCATTCATTTAATGAGGTAGCCCTGGGCTGATCAAGATGATAAGGCCGACAAGGCAGGCTTTATTTTTTCCATTCTCTGCCGCCGACAAATAATTGATAGGCGGGATTCGACGTTTCTTCCTGATAGGTAAAGCCCAAGGCATCGAGAGTCAACTTAAAGGTCTTGCGTTCGCCTTTCGGCATTTGCAGCCCCATCAATACCTTGCCGAAGGCGGCGCCGTGATTACGATAATGGAACAAACTGATGTTCCAGCGACTGCCCAAAGACATCAGAAATTTCAACAGCGCGCCGGGACGCTCCGGAAATTGCAAACTATACACCAACTCATTCAGCTCGCAGGGCCCATGGCCGCCGACCATATAACGGATATGGTCCTTGGCTAATTCATTGCCGGTCATGTCGGTGACTTTGAACCCTTCGCCTTCCAGCTGAGCGATCACATTGGCGCGGTCGTCCTCTTCGCCCCCGCTGCTGATGCCGACAAAAACCTGGGCCATGCTATTATCGAAATAACGGTAATTAAATTCGGTGATACTGCGCTTGCCGAGCAGCTTGCAGAATTTCAGAAAGCTGCCCGGCACTTCCGGAATCGCGACCGCCAACAGGATTTCCCGATGCTCACCGACCTGGGTGCGTTCGGCGACATAACGCAGGCGGTCGAAGTTAATATTGGCGCCGCTTTCAATCGCGACCAGCGTTTGCCCACTCACCTCACCCTGCTCAACATATTTTTTCAGGCCGGCCAAGGCCAAGGCGCCGGCCGGCTCGGCGACCGAGCGGGTATCATCGAAAATGTCCTTGATCGCGGCGCAGATTTCATCGGTGTTGACGACGACGACCTCATCGACATGACGATGAGCCAGGCGAAACGGTTCCTTACCGATCTGTTTGACCGCGACGCCGTCGGCGAACAGGCCGACCTGCTTGATCGTCACCCGGCGCTTGGCCTTGAGCGCTCGATTCAGACAATCGGCATCATCCGGCTCGACGCCGATAATCTTGATTTCGGGACGAACGAATTTGACATACGCGGCAATGCCGGCGATCAATCCGCCGCCGCCGACCGGCACAAAAATGGCGTCGATTTCGCCATTGTGTTGACGCAAAATCTCCATGCCAACGGTTCCCTGCCCGGCGATCACGTCGGGGTCATCATAGGGATGCACGAAGGTCATGCCTTTTTCTTTCGCCACCTGTTTGGCGTAAGTATAGGCCTCATCAAAGGAATCGCCGTGCAAGACGGCTTTGGCGCCGCGAGCCTTGACCGAATTCACCTTGATTTCCGGCGTGGTCCTGGGCATCACGATCAAGGCCTTGATGCCCAGTTTTTTCGCCGCCAACGCCACCCCCTGGGCATGGTTGCCGGCTGAAGCGGCGATCACGCCGTTGGCTCTTTCCTGGTCGCTCAGCGAGGCTATTTTGTTATAAGCGCCGCGTAATTTAAAAGAAAAGACCGGTTGTAAATCCTCCCGTTTCAGATAAACCTGATTCGCCAACCGCTCCGACAGTAAAGGCGCAAAATCCAACGGACTTTCCACCGCCACATCATATACCTTGGCTCTTAATATTTTTTCTATGTATTTTTGTATCATTATCTTAAACAGCTGAAAAATTGGTCTTTATACGGTATTATCCCATACAATCTACGATTACCAAGTGAGAGGGCCTGATCAATAGCGCAAGGGTTTGCCTATTTAGGAACGAGTATGAAATAACTTTTCCAAATGTCGGAAGAGGAATCGGTGACTCGATTGACAGGTGTCGACGGCAGGAATAGCCGCCGTCAAGCCTACGCCGCACAAGGATGTGCAAGTGCCGCGTGAGATAGGAAATCGGAAGCGGCCGCCGCACAAGGATGTGCAAGTGCCGCGGTAAGCAGGAGCTGTTAGCTGCCACCCAGCACCTAAATTCCATAGGATAATGGCTGCGATAAATCATCTTCGTTTATTTAGGCGCTGGGTGAACGGCGTCCTGACAAGCGAGTTACCGAACCTCCACAAAGCCTACTGTTTAGGGAAGTTATTTTGTGCATATTCCTTACCGTGACCGAGACGCTTTCTCGAGGTCCGTCTGTTTTATCACATCGACAACATATGTAACGCAATCATTAGGATAAAAAATGACTCAAGATGAATTAAAAAAACAAGTTGCCGCGGCCGCCATCGAATATATCAAAGGAGTGCCGATCGTCGGCGTGGGAACCGGATCTACCGTTAATTTCTTTATCGAAATGCTGGCCGACTATAAAAATGATATCGAAGGCGCTGTGTCCAGTTCGGAAGCGACCACCGAACGATTGAAAAACATCGGCATTCCGGTGCTGGAATTGAACAGCGCCGGCGACATCGAAGTCTATGTCGATGGCGCCGACGAAGTCGATCCGCGCAAAAAATTGATCAAAGGCGGCGGCGGCGCCTTGACCCGTGAAAAAATCATCGCCGCGGCCAGTAAAAAATTCGTTTGTATCGTCGATGAATCAAAATGCGTCGATGTGCTCGGCAAATTCCCGTTGCCGGTGGAAGTGATTCCGATGGCGCGCAGCTATGTAGCCCGGGAAATGGTCAAACTAGGCGGCCAACCCGTCTGGCGCGAAGACTATTATACCGATAACGGCAACGAAATTCTGGACGTCCATAACATGGAAATCACCAATCCGATGGAAATGGAACGCCTCATCAATGATATTACCGGCGTCGTCACCAACGGCCTGTTCGCGCACAGAGACGCCGACATCGTGCTGATCGGCAAAGGCGATAAAGTCGAAACGATGTAATGTAACGCTATTGCAGGAACGGCTGCTCGCCGTTCCTGTTTTCAAATTCTTATAACTCTTCTCTCGTTTCGGCCGGCTCCTCGTAAATGCCGGTTAACTTGCGCTTGAATTCGTCGGTCACCAAGCGGGCGTTCTGCTTGCTCCTGACCACGCGAGGCGTAATCAACACGACCAATTCCGTTTTGTCTTTATTATAACTTTTGCTGCCGAATAACGGCCCGATTAACGGCAGTTCATGCAAAAACGGCACACCGGTTTTTCTATTGTTATTGTTCTCTTTGATCAAACCGCCTAACACGATGGTTTCGCCGCTCTGTATCGCGACGGAACTGGCGATCTCACGGGTCAGAATGTCAGGGTTGCCATTCGTGACGCCACCGGCAAAATCTTCGACGCTTTGTTCAATTTCCATGATTACCAGGCCGCTGGCGTTGACTCTGGGCTTAATCTTCAGCTTGACCCCGGTCTTGCGCTGCTGCAATTGACTGGTTTGCACGAGAGTATTATCCTCGCCAATGCCACTGGTCAGCGGGGTGTTTTGCGAAGTCCGTAACGAGACCTCGTCACCGACTTGGATCGAAGCCTCCTGATTATTCAAGACCATCAACGACGGCGACGAAATGACATTGATATTGTCATTCGAAGCTTCTGCGCTCAATACCGCTCTGATATCGGCCGATTTACTGATGAAGGAATAACCGAAACCACCGGTCACCGCGGCGGCCCCCAAAGAAGCGATGTCGTTAAATAACTCGCCCCCCCCGGTGATATTGTTCGCGCCGCCATTGTCATGGCTGAAGAACCACTGTATCCCGTACTTTAGATCATTTCTTAACGTCACATCGACGATCGTCGCATCGATCAATACCTGCAACGGCATTACATCGAGCTGTTTGATCACTCGCTGAATCACCGCATATTCTTGCGCGGTCGCAACAATCACCAAGGCATTATTGACTTCATCGGGGATAATTTTGACATCGCCGATATTATCCAATGAAGCCTGACTTCGATACGCGCTGGCGACAGGCGTTTTACTATCCGTTTGCGGTTTATTGCTGATTTCTATCGATTGACGACCGGCCGCCACCGATGCAGGCCGACTGCTTCCCGCGCCCTGCATGAATATTTCATTGAGCGTGGCGGCCAATTCCACCGCATCGACATGTTGCGCCCGGTACACGATCACCCCGCCTCCGGCCGAAGTATTGGCCTTGTCCAACCTTAACACCCAGCTCTCTATTTGTGTCAAAAATTTAGGCTGGTGGGTAATCGCCAGGATGGCATTGAGACGTTCGATTTCCATGAAGCGAATCAAACGACTATCGCCCTCTCCCCCCTTGCTGTTGAACAATTGCTCCAACTCTTGGATCATGGTCGAGGCCTGCACGTTGCGCAACGGAAACAAACCAAATGACCGACCCTTCATCATGTCGACATCGAAGGCATTGACCATTTCCATCGCCCGAGCCAGTTCCCCGTCCGAGCCGGCGATCATCATAAGATTACGGTCGCTATCGATATGTAAGATGGATTTTTCCTGCATGACCGGCTTGATGATTTCCGCTAAATCCTCGACAGCGACATTTTTGACCGGCACCACCCTAAGCTGATTTCCCGGCGACAGTTCCCCCCCTGCGCCATAGCCGGCGAACGGACTGCTGAGCAAAATTTCAGCCGCCGGCTTGATCTGATAAAGACCTTCTTGATAAGTCAAGGCTGCATTATTGATCTGCAGCAGCATTTCCAGGGTTGGCAGCAATTCGGCCCTACTTAGCGGTCGGGTGGTTTGCAAAGTCACCTTGCCAGTGACCTTGGGGCTCAATAGATAATTTTCACCGAGAATATCGCTCAAGATCACCTTGGTGACCTCTCCCAAGGCGGCATCGTCAAAATTAAGGCTATATTCGCCCTTTTCCGGTTTTGCTGCCGCTTTACCCGCTAGCGGTTTCGATGACACAAAACGTCCGGTTCCCGGATAAAGCTCTATTTGGGCCTGCTCGCCCGCCTTCTTCTGGTTGTCTAGATTGCTCAGTTCCTGATAGATGATTTCTGGCTGCTCAACATCTTCACTCTCTCCGATCGCTCCCAACGACAGCTTGTCCCGTTGTTGGGGACTTATCAATTCGCAGCCGGAGGTCGCCAAGAGCAGCGCTAAAAGGTAAGGCAGTTTTTGTTTTTTACTCATCTTTAGGTTTCTCAGGATTTAAATTCTATTGTTTGGGACGGGGCGTTCTAGGCATTCTCTTGCTTGCCGACTCTGGTTTCGGCTTTCTTAACATCAGCGTTTGCCGCTTGCCTTCCCGCTCGAGTATGACGCGATCGGCCTGGATTTCCTGCAATAACCAGCCGGAAATATCGTCTCCCCGTGATTTTTTCAGATAGGTTTCATCCCTGCCCTGCTTACTGAACAACGCCGTCATCTCGGATTCGACGGTATAAATCCCCACCAGAACCAAGTCTTCAATTTTATCGACCTGCTGGGAAGCATCGTCCTCTTCATCTTCAATCACTGGCCGACGGCCTTCGATAAACAACGGTCTTTCCACCATATCCGTATAACTGTCCGGCGATGCCGCCGAAAACTTTATGGCCGGCAAGTTCACCTCTAATCCATCTGCTTTGCCGTTCTGTGAGTCCAGCGGCTGCGAATAATCAGGGGAACCGATAAACAACCATTCAAGCAATAAAATCACCAATAATAACAGGCATAAAGACAGCAGCAACTTGATTAGATTATGACTCATGATGGTTCCGCCCTCATGAAGCTGACGGCTTGAAAATTAACATTCAACCGGTTGCTGGGCTCTATCCTTCGGGTTTTGCGGTTACGCCGCCCCCGCACCGGCCGCACGTCTATCTGATCGATAATCACAACCGGAACCGATGATTCGATCTCGTACAGCACATTGCGCAACACTTCGATGTCGCCGGACATTCTGACCTTGACGCTGATGCGGAGTAAGCCGTCCTGATGACTGCTGGGCAACACCTGAGTACTGGTCAGCTCTCCTCCCGCCTGAGCTATCGCCGATTTGATGAACTTTTGCAGATCGGCCGAGGCCAACGCCACCGTATCACGATTACTGAAATAGCCTTGTGCCTGATATTGCTGTTTAATTCGTTTTATCGATTCCGCGACATCGTCCTTCCTGGCGGCGATCTGTCGATAGCGCTGCAATCTGAAAGCCAACTCCTGCTTTTCTTCATGATAAGCGAGCCCGGTTGACACCAATGGCACGATCGCGGCAAATATCACCAGCATGACCACGCACAGCAATAAACCGATCGCCATCCAACGCTGATAGGATATCTCACTCAACATCGCCTGATTCCTCCGCTGCCTGCACTTCGGCGCTGATTTGAAAACGCTCCAGACCGGTACGCCTGTCCTGGGTCAGCGGCGAAACGAAACGCGCATTCTTAAACAGCGGCGAGGCCTCCAATACCCCGATCAGGGCCGAGGCAGCCGGCGATTGCCCCTGAATCTGCAACTTGTCATTATTATATTGCAAATGCGTCAGCCAGGTATCGTCTGGCATTAACAGACTCAGGGTATTGATTAATTCAGCCAATGACGGTGTGCTGTTTTTGATATTGATCAGCCGCTCGGTTTCATTGACGATACCATCGATTTCCTGTTGCCGGGCCTGAACGATATGGGTATCTTTTTCCAACTGCTTTATTTGCCGCCTCAAGTCAGCGACAATTCGGCCTTCATGCCAAACAGGAAAAACCAATACGGCTATCATCAACAGCAAGGCAATGGCCGCGCTCGTCCAGGTCAGCGACTGGGTCAGTCTATTGCTGGTCGGCCTGAACTGTGGCGGTAATAAATTGTAAGGTTCCCAGTCCTGTTCAAAATCATTGGGCGCTTCGGCAAAATCCGCTACGGACGGATGTATGCCGGCATTAGTCAATTCATGATACAGACTATCAAGCCGAGCCTTGGGTGTGGCCACCAACAACACGCGGATTTGACCGTTTTCTTCCGCGCCTAACAGTTTAGCCGCAAAATAAACTTGTTCCGCGGTGAATGGCGTGTACCTGTCCATTTCAAAGACCAATACCTGATTCAGGTTTTCTTGCGCCGCCGCCGGTAAAAACAATATTCTGCCGATGGCCTGTCGGGCATTGAGCCGAAGAATGCAGCGCGCCTTCTCCAGATCGGGATTATCCGCCTTCAGTTGCGAATACTTTGCCGTCGTTTGATCGTTTAACGGCACAGCGGCTATCGCTCGCCTTTCACCTTCGACCAAGGCGCTGAGCCGTAAAGTGTCATCCTCTACCGACAAAAACACATATCCGGACTGGTCGCTCAACCAATGCCTTAGTTTTTCCGACATCAGCATAGCCAACTCACGGCCCCACCAGCGAAAAAATCGCTTTATATCAAACTCAATATTGCTGTCCAGATTCATCTTGTACGGTCACTAATAATGGCTCCATGTCATCGCTGAACAATGAAGCTTCCTGGTATGTTTGCCGCCATTCCAGTATTTGAAAGGAAGAGGTCTGACCGGCGCCAGCCGTTGTTATGACGGTTTTAATGCCGGCCTGGTCGTCCCCCGCAATACGGGCTTGTGAAATAACGGTATAGACGCCATTATTTCCGGCAGCACGCAGAGTTTCACCGCCATCGCTCTGCGGAAATGGCGGAGGCGGCAACAGTAGGCGGGCATTGTCTATGCGCTGCTGCAGATAAGCCTCCAGCTCGGCCTGACCGAGGTTGGCGACAATCTGCAACACTTCTCTCGACGCCAATTGCAAATTCACCTGCGCCTGTCCCGAATAGAGGGTGACAAGGGGCTGCAATTGCTGATAAATCTCGTTACGCATACCTAATACCAACTGCAGCTCATCGAGCAGTTGAAATGCTTTATTGGCCGGACCATAGCTTAACCCCGCCTCCTGATATTCCTGCTTTTCCGCACCGTTGATGTAAACCAGGTCGTCATCATCCCGCCAGTCGATGATCGCACTGACCAAGGCCTGCTGCTCAGCAAAACTTAACGGCATGGACTGCATCAACAGTCTCAGCAGCTCTTCGTTGGCTGCGTTGATGTCGATTTTACCTTGTTCAGACAATACCCGAACGCGAATCTCGGCATCCCGATAAGAAATTTGATAAATGCTTCCATCGGCGCGCCAACGGCTGTTTTCATCAGCCAGCGTTAACATCTGTTCGGCAACCGCAAGCCCGGTTTCGGCTGCCGCCAACAGTTCCGCTTGATCTTTAACGGCGCTGATCACCGTCGTTTCCCTGCGCATGGTCAAAGCGAAACTTCCGGCCATGATCATCAGCAGGCTCAGCACCCAGATCACGATCACCAAGGCCAGCCCGCCCTGTTTCCTCAAAGCTTATCTCCTGCTGCGCCAGCCAACCTGAGAGCAAAGGTCATCTCCGGCCAGTAACTTTGATCGTCCAGCGTAATCTTTATCTTGATCAGCGCCGGCAAACTTTCTTTGTCCTGCCAGCTGTCCAGCCAAATGCCATTGCCCAAATCCTGGCTATAATAGGACAGCTCAAACTCTCTGACATGCTCCAGCAAAACGACCTCCTCTTGTCGCCATTGGGCGTCTTCCTCGGTCGGATAAAATGGTTTCAACTTGACCATGATCACGTCTCTGTCTCGAGGATCGATGCCGATCTCGAATAACTGCAGACCTTTATGAGCGGCGCTGACCGGTAAAACCGACACGAATTGCATCCGCTCCCGCCTCCCCTGAAAAGAAAAGCTCGGTTCTTGTTCCGAGAAATCATCCCATAGCGGTCGAATACCCGGCAGATGACGTTTAAAAAACTGATAAACCACTGCTTTCTCATTGACGCTGGCAATCTTACTTTCCCCGGCGTTCCAGCTTTCCGCGCCAATCCGCAAACTGCTGAATAGCAGCACGACCATGATGCTCAGCAGCGTCATCGCCAGCATCACCTCGATCAGGGTAAAGCCAACCGCTTTCGGTGGACGAACCGTCACAGCGCCGTCCCTGTTTTAACGCTGTGCAACTCGACCCGGCGGGCAGCTTGATCATCCCATTGCACGATGACATTCACCTCCATCAACGCCGCCGCGGATGATTCCGCCTGCTGCAAGCCTGGGATTTCGGCAATACTGACGCGCCAATGATATTTTTCCGCTTCGCTACCGGAAGTTTCCCCAACGACCAACGGTGTTTCGACACCCGTTCTAGCCATCAACGACTCGGCGATCTGAGTCGCCACGGTATATTCTTCGGCGATCACGGCGGTATGAACGCCGGTGGAAAAAATATTCAGCAAAATGCCTAGAGAAATCGCCATCACCGAGAAGGCCACCAAAATCTCCAACAGAGAAAAGCCTTTGTTACGAGCTATTGTCGTCATCGTTTACACGCTATGGTCATATGCAAACCGCTTCCACGTGCCGGCGCCTTAATCACTATCCATGGGGTCGATTTTGCCGCTCAACCAATTGATATCGATCCTCTGTGACAATTCCCCCCAATCCATCGTGATGCGGCCGCCGCTGGAAGAACCGTCGGGATAAAAGCGGATCTGACCGATTTCCTCGTCCTTGAACTCGTCCTGTGCGATCACCAGGGTCAATTCGATGTCATCAGGCAACTGATAAACCTTATCGCGATTGCTGATTTGGTAGCTGTTTTCGGCCAAATTGACTGCGACCGCCACTTCCCGATGGGAAATCAATGCCTGACCGCGGGCATAGCGCAACGCCGACATCAAGTCGCGGACGGCGGCTTGCAGTTGCGAAGCTTGATTGCCGGCGCCGATATTGATCCCGATCGCCGCATAACCGAGCACGACGATCAGCAACACGACCGTCAGCTCGATCAAGGTAAAGCCTCGGGAGCGCTCGGCCGTCATGTTATTCCCAGCTGTTGATATCCTGATCTTCCCCCTCGCCGCCTTCCTTGCCGTCGGCGCCGTAGCTATATAAATCGAATGCGCCATGCTCGCCGGGCGATACATAATGATAATCCTCTAACCAAGGATCCTGAGGCACCTTATTTTTGCGCAGATAAGGGCCGTTCCAGCGTTTGCTGTCGGCCGGTTTTTCCACCAGCGCCGTTAGGCCCTGCTCGGAACTCGGATAACGGCCGACATCGAGTTTGTACATATCCAAGGCCGTCGATAAGTCTTCGACTTGCACTCTGGCGGCCTTGGTTTTTGACGCGCCCATGTGCTTCATCACTTGCGGGCCGACGATGCCGGCCAGCAAGGCGATAATGCCCAGCACGACCAATAATTCCAACAAGGTAAAACCTTGTCTACGCTTGTACGTCAAATTCATCAATGAACACTCCTTTAAAAAGCCAAATCGTTAACACTTAAAATAGCCAATAATATCGACACGATAATCCCGGCGATCATCAATCCCAGCGTGATGATCAGCGCCGGCTCCAGCAACGCCAGCATACGCTGAATCGCCGTACGCAATTGCTTGTCATAAATGGAGGCGACCCGCAGCAGCATATCTTCCAGCCTTCCGGTTTCCTCGCCCATCTTAATCATTTGCACGGCCAGTTTGGGAAAACGTTCGCTATGCAACAAGGCTTCCGACATATTGGCGCCTTCCTTCAGACGCTGTTCGGCTTGCTCCAGCAAATCGGCAAGCACGGAATTGGAAACCGTTTCCCGGGCGCTACCCAGGGCCTTCAAAATGGAAACGCCATTACCCAACAAGGTTCCCAGCGTGCGAGTGAGGTTCGCGATTTCCATGCTCAATATAATGTTGCCAAACAACGGCATCGATAGGAAACGGGCATCCCAGATTTTTTTTCTGGCCGGATCGGCCAGTTGCGCCTTCATGTAGCTGCTGCCGGCAATGACGATCAGCAGCAACACCCACCAATAAGACTGTAATCCCTCGGCCAGCGCCACGACAATTTGTGTCGGCAGCGGCAAAGCCTGACCCGCACTGGCGAACATCTCGGTGAACTGCGGCACGACAAAAGTCAGCATGACGAATAACGAAGCCAGCGACATAATCAGCAAGATGGCCGGATAAATCAACGCCGTAACCACGGTATCCTTCAATTCCCGGGCTCGCTCCAGATATTCCGCCAATCGCACCAGCACATCGCCCAGATTGCCCCCCATCTCGCCGGCGCGGATCATATTCAGATAAAAACGCGAAAATATCCCGGCCTGCGCCTCCAAGGCGTCGGCCAGAGAGGACCCGCCTTTGACTTTCTCCAATACATGGGAAATCAGTTTGCTCAGTTTTTCATTTTCTTCCGCCAACTCAGCCAGTATCTGTAAAGAGCGGTCCAGCGGTAGGCCGGACTCCAATAAGGTCGCCAGTTCGCCGGTGAACATCGCAATTTCCTTGTGCGATAGACGCGGCGCAGCCTGCCTCAAACTGATGCCAAGAAAAGTTTTATCCCGAGCCGGCTCGATGCGAATCGGAATCAGCCCTTGATCCTGCAGCTCCGTCAGTAGACTCTGCTGATCGCTGGCGTTTCTGACGCCTTCCTCGGTATCGCCCTGACTGTTAACGACCTTATAGGAAAACAACGGCATCTCAGGACTCCGTCGTCACTCGCAGCACCTCTTCCAGCGAGGTAATGCCTTGGACCACCTTGATCAGACCGTCTTCATACATCGTCAGCATGCCCTCCTTTATCGCCTGCTGCTGAATCACATTTTCGTCCTCATGACTCATGACTTGTTTACGTATCGCTTCCGACATCGGCAGAAACTCGATAATGGCCTGACGCCCCTTATAGCCGATGCCGCCGCAGGCCTGACAACCTTTGGCTTTGAATAAAACAATGTTCTCCGTCCCGGCATATTTACTCAGTTGCATGTCATCGATCAACTTGGACGGTGCGGGATATTTTTCCTTGCATTGCGGACAAAGCTTTCTAACCAGCCGTTGCGCCAGGATGCCGTTGACGGTCGAACTCAGCAGATATTCTTCCACCCCCATATCCAGCAAACGCGTAATGCCGCCGGCGGCGTCGTTAGTGTGCAGCGTCGACAACACCAGGTGGCCGGTCAGAGCCGACTGCACAGCGATCTTCGCGGTTTCCAGGTCGCGCATCTCGCCAATCATGATGACATCGGGATCCTGCCTAACGATGGAGCGTAACGCCGAGGCGAACGTCAAGCCGATCTGCGGCTTGGCTTGAATCTGGTTAATGCCTTCCAACTGATATTCGACCGGATCCTCCACTGTGATGATCTTGCGTTCGGCGGTATTGAGCCTTTTCAGCGCAGTATACAGCGTCGTCGATTTACCGCTGCCGGTCGGACCGGTAATCAGAATGATGCCATGAGGCTCGGCCAATACTTCGATAAATTGTTGCGCATGTTCGCCAGTGAATCCCAACGCGGTAAAATCCAGCACCGCCGCTTCCTTATCCAGCAGACGAATGACGACGCTTTCGCCGTACATGGTCGGAACCGTCGATACCCTGAGATCCAACTCTTTACCCAACATTTGCAACTTGATGCGGCCATCCTGAGGCAATCGGCGTTCGGCGATATTCAGCTTGGCCATGATCTTGATACGAGACAAAACCGCCGCCGTCGACGCCACCGGCGGCGCTTCGATGTCCTGTAACACCCCATCTATGCGTAGACGGACCTTTAACACTTCTTCAAACGGTTCGATATGGATATCGGAGGCCTGCGTTTCGATGGCTTTCTGTAGAATCAAATTAACCATCTTGATCACCGGCGCCTCGCTGGCCAGGTCCTTCAGATGCTCCAGGTCCTCGCTGCCGACGTCATCGCTATCGAGATGCTCAAACGCCTGGTTCATTTGCGACTTGTCTTCGCCATACTGCACGTCCAGCGCCGCATCGATTTCCGACAATTGGCCAACTCGGCGCTTAACCTGCTTGCCGGTCGCCAGTTGCAAGGCCTGATCGATGAAATCATCTTCAGGGTCCATCACCGCGACGGTCACGGACTGTTCGTCTTGTTCGAGGCCGATGACATGAAACTGTTTTTGAAATCTCTGCGCAACCGTTTCGGCGAAAGGGGATTCCAGCGGGTAGTCGCCGGCATTGACTCTGTCCAATTGCTGGCTTTGCACGAAACTGTCGGCGATGTCTTTTTCCGAACAAATCCCCAGTTTGATCAGCAATTGCGGCAAGGACTCACCCGGCGCCGATTTCTGCATGCGTCTGGCCTTATGCAGCTCATTGTCGGACAGTTTGCCATGATGTTTTAACTGCGATAGGAAATCGGCATATTTATTTTCCTGCTCGGCGAGCGCTACCTGATTCATCGTGATGCCTGCTGGTTTTAGTCTCAAGCAATGATTCTGCCATGGTTATCACGTCGCTTGCATTAATTTCCGCGATGGAGAAATCATTTTTGTCCAACTTGAAAGGATTGACGATTGAAGACGACTTCAGAACTCTGTTGATCGGCGTTTGATAAACCCGGCTGACCGGGGTCGGCCCGAACAGCGTGATCGACGGCCTGTTAAGCCCCCAGGCCATATGCGTCGGCCCGGTATCGTTGCCGATCACCAGATCGGCGCGATCCAGTACGGCCTTAAGATCGTTCAAATTCATGCGAGGCAATACCGTCGCCGCCGATCTTTGCGCGATCCATTCCGCCGCCTGTCGCTCCGCTTCATTGCCCCAAACAATCAGGCTATTGACGGCCAGCGCGTCGATGACTTGCAGATACTTTTGTTTCGGATAATTGCGGCTAGGCCAAGTCGAGCCGATGACGAAGACGACATTGGCCTTGTTCTCGGTAAAATAATGCGCTAACTGCGGGTCCGGGGCCTGGTAAAAAAGAAACGGTTTTTTAGCCAGAATCTGCTGCTCGGAAATGCTTATCCCTAAAGGGCGCGCGATCACTGCCGCATTCCTGTCGATGCTATTGGCGTCATAAGGAATGGCCACCGTCTGTTTATAAAACAGCGCCGCCGGTTTTTCGCGGATCGAGTGTTTATCGAAACCGGCGGTATGAGGCGACAACAATCGCGCCGTGATCGCCGATTTGATCAAGCCTTGAGCATCGATGACCCAGTCATAATGATTCCGAGCATAACGCCTGACTTTGCCGATCTCGCCGAAGAGATTGCGTTTGCGTTGTTTTAACGACTTCAGATTGACGGTCAGCACCTGATCGATATCGGGGTTGTCCCGCAGTACGCCGGCAAAGCCCTGTTCCACCACCCAGTCCAGATGAATCTCCGGCAATGCCTGTTTGACGAATTGCAAAGCCGCCATCGCATGCACGATATCCCCTAGCGCGGAAAGCTTGACGATCGCGACTCTCATAGCCATCAGCCTATCTCGGCCAAGACCTGCGCGGGTGTGATTTGGGTCAGGCAGTCGGTATGCCCCAGCGGACATTCCCTGGCGAAACAGGGAGAGCAGTCGAGACGCAGGTCCACCACCTTGGCCCGGCTGTTCAGCGGCGGCGTAAAGCCGGGGTCCGATGAGCCGTAGAGGGCGATCAATTTTTTATCCAATGCCGCGGCGACATGCATCAAGCCGGAATCGTTCGAAACCACGACATCGACCAGGGACATCAGATCGACGGCTTCGGCCAACGATGTTTGACCGCTGAAGTCGCGACAGGCATCCCCGCTCAATTGATTGATCCTCGCAGCAACCGCTTGATCCTTGCCCGAACCGAACAGCCACACCGACCAGCCTTGCGCCAGCTTGCATTGGGCCAGCTCGGCGTAATGTTCTGCCGGCCAACGCTTGGCCGGTCCGTACTCGGCGCCGGGACAGAGGGCGAGAATAGGAGCCTTATCGTTCAGGTTAAACTTGTCGCGCACCGCCTGCTGCCGATCGCTATCGATGGCCAGAGACGGCACCGGGCATTCAGGCGGCTGCGGAGCGTCGGCGGGCAACGCCAACGCGACAAAGCGCTGCACCGTCATCGTCAGCTTTTTTTTATCGAGCCTGCGCGCATCGTTTAACAGCCCCCAGCGCAGCTCGCCGAGATAACCGGTGCGCACCGGGATATCGGCGAAAAAAGGGATCAATGCGGACTTCCAGGAGTTAGGCAGCACGATGACCTGGTCATAGCGTTCGTTCCTTAATTGCTTGCCCAGCCTGATCCTCGCTTGCACCGCGAACTGGCCATGAGTCAACGGCATCTCGATCGCTTTCGACACTTCCGGCATTCTATCCAACAGCGGAAACGACCAGGCCGGCGCCAGTACGTCTATCCGGCAGCCAGACTCGCGTCGGCGCAACGTGATGAACAGGCTTTGCGCCATGACCATATCACCGACCCAAGACGGGCCGATGACCAGGATTTTTTTAGCGCCTTCCGTCACTTAGGAAACGCAGCTCAGCCATTCTTGATGATCTGCGCGGCGGCCATGGACATAATCGAAATACAGAGCCTGTAGTTTTTCGGTAATCGGGCCGCGAGTGCCGGCGCCGATAACACGTCCGTCCAGTTCTCTGATCGGAGTCACTTCGGCGGCGGAACCGGTAAAGAACGCCTCGTCGGCGATATAGACCTCATCCCTGGAAATCCGTTTCTCGCTGACCTCCAGCCCCTGTTCCCTGGCGATGGTCATGATGGTGTCCCGGGTAATGCCTTCCAGCGCCGACGTCACTTCCGGCGTATAAAGCTTGCCGTTGCGGACGATAAACAGGTTTTCGCCGCTGCCTTCGGCCGCATAACCTTCGTGATCCAGCAATAAGGCTTCATCATAACCGGTCGATTGCGCTTCCTGTAAGGCCAGAATGGAATTGATGTAATTACCGTTGGCCTTGGCCTTGCACATCGTGCTGTTGACATGATTGCGCGTATAGGAAGAGGTTCTGACGCGGATTCCTTTTTCCATGTTTTCCGCGCCCAGATAGGCGCCCCATTCCCAGGCTGCAATCATCACATGCACTTTTAGATTATCGGCCCGCAGCCCCATACCTTCGGAGCCATAAAAACACATGCTGCGAATATAAGCACTGTCGAGGTTGTTTTTAGCCACCGCTTCACGATGCGCCTGATTGATTTGGTCCTTAGCAAAAGGAATCTTCATGTTCAGGATATGAGCCGAACGATACAACCTGTCGGTATGTTCAGGCAATTTGAAGATTGCCGTCCCTTGTTCGGCATGATAGGCTCGCAGACCTTCAAAGACTCCAGCACCATAGTGCAAAGTATGAGTCAAAACATGAACTTTCGCTTCACGCCATTCCAGCCATTCTCCATCCAGCCAAATTAAGCCGTCTCTATCATCCATTGTCATCATTTTATTCAAGCCCGCCTATTTATCGAGTGTTTGAGTCACAAAACCGTGTATGTTTAAATATATATTTGTCGCAATTATTCAGTATCTTTCAGAATTTAGGCAGCAGTTCATTGATTTTTCCGGACACGTTCACCCAGCACCTAAATAAACGAAGATTATAAATCATAGCCTAGGGTAATTAGGTGCTGGGTGAAATCTGCTGGCGGCTAACGGCATCCTGCTTCACGCGGCACTTGCAGATTTTGCAGGGAGAAATTGCTCCTGCATTATCTACATTTCCGCCTTCCTTGGCGGTCGGAGCAAAAATCCGCCTGTTGCAGACAGCCCGATAAATCATTTAATTATTCCATCAAATCGCGCCAAATCTTTTCAACCTGCTTGCGCATTTCGGCGAATTCATCGCCGCCGGCCACCGCTCGTTTGCCCTGTAAAACCTGATGATGCCCGTAATCCCGGTAGGCGCAATAGGCCTTTTTCAGCAATGCGGCATTTTCCATGGAAACAAAGCCATGTTTCGCCAACCCTTCGAGCAATCTAATGTTGTCGGTATAGGCGGCCAATGTTTCATTTTCCGAACTATGCGCCAATACGCCAAATTGTACTATAAACTCAATGTCGGCAATACCGCCTTTGCTTTGTTTTAAATCAAAAACGTCTCCATCTTTAGGCGCCAGGTTTTCCCGCATTTTTTCCCGCATCTCCCTGACTTCCTGCCGCAGTCGATTCATTTCCCTGGGCAAAGCCAGGATCCTGCTGCGTATGGCTTCGTATTGCTGCTTTAATGCCGCATCGCCGGCGATAAAGCGCCCCCGCACCAGCGCCTGATGCTCCCAGGTCCAGGCGTCATGTTCCATATAGCTTTGATAAGTTTTGATATGGCTGACCAATAACCCCGAGTCCCCGCTGGGCCGGAGACGCAAATCTACTTCATAAAGCACGCCGGACAACATTTTGGTATCGAGGATATGGCGGACTTTTTGTCCCAAACGCATGTAGAATTGGGAACAGCTTAAGGGCTTTGCGCCATCGGTCATGACCTGACCGTTTTCGCAGTCATATAAAAACACCATGTCCAGGTCGGAAGCGTAACCCAATTCGATGCCGCCCAGCTTGCCCATGCCCAGCACGGCAAATTTTTTCGCGCAATTATCGCTATCCGGCGGAAAACCGTGTTTGGCGGTCAACATGCACCATGCCCGCTCGACCACCTGCTCCAATATCACCTCGGCTATATAAGTCAAATAGTCGCTGACCACCATCACCGGTATGACACCCATGATATCCGCCGCCGCCACTCGCAACACGTTCAGATGCTTGAACTGCCTCAGCAAGGTCATCAATTGCTCGTCATCGAGCACATTGACTTTCTCCAACTCCTGCGCCAACTGCTCCGCCAACGCTTGTTTTTTCAAGGGCTCATACAAAGAGCCGGGATCTAATAATTCATCGAACAATATCGGATATTGCGCCAGATATTCGCAGATCCAGGGGCTAGCCGACGATAAGGTCACCAACTGCGCCAACGCATCGGGGTTTTCCGCCAGCAACGCTAAATAAACATTGCGGCCAGCGACCTCATCCAACAACTTCAGGATTCGCAATAAGGTTTGATCACGGTTTTCGGTGCTTTGCACCGCTTCGATCAACTGCGGCATCAATCGGTCGACCACGCCGGCGCCTTTGCTGGTCAAGCGCTTCATCGCATGGGAATTCTTAAAACTCTGTAAGGCATCATATACATCGGCGCAATGCAAATATCCATATTCGCCCAGATATTCCAGACTCTGCTCCCGGCCTAGCCCGCCCGCCCAGATCAAATGTGAGTTTTGCAAGGTCTTTTCCTGTTCCGACAACGAAAATACCTGATCGAAGATCGCATGCACCGCCTCTCTTACCTTATCCAAAACCTGTTTAAAACTTTCCCAGTCGTCATAATCCATCGAAAAGGCAAGAATTTTCTGCACCATCGGGTCCTTAGGCAAATCATGGACCTGCTTATCCTGATATTGCTGAATATGGTTTTCCACACGACGCAAAAAGACGTAAGCGTTCGTTAATGTGGCGACATCCTCTCTGGCCATCAAGCCCAGACTTTCCAGCATCCGCAGAATGCTCTGGATTTCCCGCTGCTGCAATTCGACGTCATTCCCGCCCCGGATCAGTTGAAACGCCTGACCGATGAATTCAATTTCCCGAATCCCCCCCGGTCCCAACTTGACGTTTTCCATCCTATCCTTACGACGCAGTTCCTGGGTGATCTGCAATTTCAATGAACGCAGCTCCTCGAAAGCGCCGTAGTCCAGATAACGCCGGTAAACAAATGGCTTGATCATCGCCGCCAATTGCTTGCCGCTGTCGAAATCGCCCGCCACTTGACGAGCCTTGATCATCGCGTAACGTTCCCATTCCCTGGCCTGAGTCATGTAATAATTTTCCATGCCATCGAAGGTCATGATCAACGGCCCGCTATCGCCAAAAGGACGCAAGCGGATATCGGTTCTAAATACGAAACCGTCCGCCGTCGTCTCATCGAGCATCTTCACCAACGAGCGGCATATGCGAGTAAAGAACTCGCCATACGTGGTTTCTTTGCGATCACTCAAGACCCCATCTTCGGCATAGGCGAAAATCAGGTCGATATCGGACGAATAATTCAGCTCCCAAGCCCCTAACTTGCCCATGCCCAACACGACGATGTTGATCGGCTTGCCATCTTGCAGGGTAGGCGTGCCACGGCGCTCGCACGCTTGTTGATATAAATAATCCAATGCATGCTGAATACAGGCCTCGGCTAATGCCGTGAGATCTTTCAGTGTCTCGTCCAGCTCCGCCCATCCCGCCAAGTCTCGCCACGCAATTCTCGTCATCTCCTTATTGCGGAAGCGTCTCAAGAATTTAGCCAGATCCGCCTCGTTATGCGGTTCGAACTCGGCCAGGACTTGTCCATACTGTTTCCGAGCCTGGTCGGAAAATAAGCGCCCCGACTCGAGCAGGTCTAACAGCTCCTCCGGACTTCGCTGGCAAAACCCGGCGACAAACTGACTGCAGGCCCATACCTTGGGCAGCGATTGTCTAAATCGTTGCCGTTGGCTTGATGGAATGGCCTCTAACTGAATTTGCCGAGTAAATCCAATCAATGCGCTTGCTGTTGCATCTCTGAGCTCGACCGGTAACGCTGCGATTTCTGAAGACTCTATTTCGAAGGAGGACATGGGCGGGACAATGCAAAAAAAAACAATCATGATAACCAAACTATACAACCGATAGAAGGACTATTTATGTCCTCGGAAACGTCTAGCACCTAGTCAATATTATTCTGTCGGCAATTGTGAATGTAGGTGTGGATTTAGCCGCGCAATGCGGATAAATTCGCACCTACCGCGGCATTTCCCGGTTTCGCGTTTAAAAAGGTTTAAGCCTGTATCTCAGGTCGCTCTGGAAGAAGTGATCGCGGCATGGACGTATTCACCCAGCACCTAAATTCCATAGGCTAATGGCTGCGATAAATCATCTTCGTTTATTTAGGTGCTGGGTGAACGGCACCTTCTGGAAGCGCTACCTGATACAGGCTGGTTTCTTAACCCGAACTCAGATTAACCACGGCAAAAATGCTCAAACTGATGAGAATTGCTGACGCCTACCGAGTACCCGTCACCTATACCATGACTGAGTACTCGTTACCGCCACATGCATGTCTTGATCCGCTGTAGTTCTTGTCGCTGTTGTCGCGAGACACTGAGCCAATACGTAAGAATATTCTTACTCTCTGACCCGCTATTGTTGCGATTTTGCCAAGACGACCCAACATTTCCTGAGTCGATCAACATGTTTTTATCAATGGCAGTCAGGCAGGGTCATTAACCCGCCCAACCCCTTAATCCAAAGCGTTGAATGCCGCTAACAAATGACTAATCCGCGCTACAATCAGTTGATTTTTGTTAAGAAATGGGAATTAGTTCCGCCCCAGCCCTTGAATTCGAGAATGATTAAGGTATCCTTAAGCAGCATTTAATTCATCATTTTCCGTGATCAATCTCACATTTTTTAAATGGAATTTGATAATTCCTAGCGCACTCACGATGACCGGATCTGGCATGATGCCTGTCATCCCGTCTATAGCGCTTGTAGTCGACTTTATCCGACATAAAACTCAAAAACACTGACCTGATTTTGCAGTTTCACCTGCATTTTTTTTAATCCAAACAACCTTGGTCCAGGCCAAGGCCGGAATGATATTATGACAATAAAAAGAAGACAGATATTAAAAGCCGGCGCCGCGGCATTAACGACACCCGCCATCTTCGGCGGCGCAATGCTCTCGAAAACGGCTCAAGCCCAACTTTGTCGCCCCACCGGCATCAGAAGCCCCGGCACCGAACCCGACAGTCCGCCGGTCACCCCTTTCACCGAACCCTTGTTCATTCCCGATGCCTTGAGCCCGGTCAATCCGGCCAGTTTGACCACGCCCCCCGATCCCAACCGTCATCAACGCTTCGATGAATTTCAACCGATCAAATATTACGAGCAACGCATCACCGAAGGCTACTGGAATTATCATTCCGAGCTAACCCAATTAACCCCCAATCAATCAGGCTCCTTGGCCTGGATGTACAACGGCAGCACCCCGGGTGAAACCTTGGTGGCCCGCTATGGCGAACCGGTTTTCGTCCGTCGCTACAATGATTTACCGACGGCCGACCAAATCCAGATGCCGATCGGTTATCCGGCCATCAGCACCCATTTGCATAACGCTCACACCGCCTCCGAGAGCGATGGCTATCCGATGGATTTCGCCGAACCAGGCCAGTTCTGGGACCATCATTATGCGATGATGTATGCCCGCAACGACCCGAATGAAGCCTTGGCCAGCCTCTGGTATCACGATCACATGATCGACTTTACCGCGACCAACGTCTATGCGGGTTTATCCGGCATGGCCATTTTTTATGACCATATCGACTCCGGCGATGAAAACGACAAGCATCCCCACGCGCTGCGACTGCCCGGCAACATGCGCTTCGGCGGCGCGCCCGGCTCTGCCAATGGCTACGACATTTCATTGATTCTGCATGACGTCCGTTTCGACAGCTCTGGCAATCCGGCTTATAACGTATTCGACACCGACGGCCACTTGGGCGACCTGATTACCGTCAACCGAAAAGTCATGCCGTATCTGAATGTGGAGCGTCGTAAATATCGTTTCCGTATCTATGACGGCGGGCCCTCCCGTTTCTACGAATTGCAACTGGGCGACGGCGATCCGTTTTTCATCATTTCCAACGACGGCAACCTGCTGGAAGAACCGGTCGAAGCCACCAGCATCGTCTTAGGCCCGGCCAACCGCCAGGATGTCATCATCGACTTCTCCCGCTACAGTCCCGGACAAACGGTCGAGTTTTTCAACGTCATGGAGCAAATCAACGGTCAAGGTCCCTCCGGGCGCCGTTTGGACGGCCCTAGCCGCATGAATGTCATGCAATTCAGGATCATCGACAGCAATGTCGAGGATAACAGCCAAATCCCAGACTTCATGCGAAAACTGCCGCCTATCAATCTGAATGAAGTCGTCGCGGAACGCGAATGGGTGTTCGATCATGATATGGGGCTTTGGACCGTCAACGGCAGCTTCATGGATCCGACCATCATTTCGGCTGCGCCAAGACAGGGAACCGCCGAGATCTGGCATTTCCGCAATGCCGGCAGCTCTTGGGCGCATCCGTGTCACGTTCACTTCGAAGAATTTCAGGTTTTGGAATGGAACGGCAAAAAACCGACCGGCGTCTTGCGTTCACGCAAAGACGTGGCGACATTAGGGCCAAACGATCATGCCAAGGTGTTCTATCGCTTCGACGATTTCGTCGGCCGCTATGTCATCCATTGTCACAACAATGTCCATGAAGACAACGCCATGATGCTGCGCTGGGATATCACGCCAGGCTAGTTCCACTGACACGCATCGATCCAGACCCAACAAATTTATTTAGGAATTCATCATGAACAGTAGAAGAACATTTCTTGCCACTGCGGCTCTGAGTGTGCCAGCCTTAGCCGGCGCGGCGAGTGGAGCCGGCAACCTAGCCAATAATCCGGCTTTCAAAGACTGCCCGCGCGCTAACGGTGGCCCCAACGCCCATCGCTTCCCCCAAGTGATCGTTCAGGACCAACACAAGCAAAAAGCCTGGTTTTACGAACAGCTGATCAACAACAAGCTGGTATTGATCAACTTCACTTCGGTAAAAAGCGAAAAACGCTATCCGATCATCGGCAATCTGGTCAGAGTCCAAGACATGCTGGCGGATCGATTAGGCGATGATGTCAATATGTACACCATTTCTACCGATCCCTACCACGACACTCCCGAAGCGCTGCAACAACTGGCCGAGAGCCATGGCGCACAATGGAAATTCCTGACCGGCCAGCCGGACGATATCCGTGAGATACTCCATGCTTTTGGCGTACACGGCAGCATTAACGGACTGACCTGGATCGGCAACGAAAAAACCGGACGCTGGCTGTCCAAAGCCAGCCGCCAACATCCGCTGTTTATCGCCGAAGCGGTCGCGAGACTGAGCATAGGCCGGCACCATAAACCGTTCTTGGTTGATTTGCACAGTGTTTAGGGAGATAACAAAATGAAGAAAACAAGCAAAATACAACTGGCCGGCGCCATCGCTTTATTGACAGCGGCAAACTTAAGCGCGACGGCATCGGCCGCCGGTATCATCGGCCATCCCGGCCCTCAGCCCAGACCCGGACCATCCATGCAAACGCTTTCGGACGACGGCATGACGACCTACGTCGTGACACCGGAAGGCCACTTCCCAGCAGTCGACCCCTTCGACAATCCGCCCGGCAGTAATTTTCTGCCGACCGTTAACAGCAACATGATCGACTTCAACGGCGATGAAATGCCCAATACCCAGCCTTCCGCCTATGGCACAGGCGACAGCCGTTACCTGTTGCATGACGGCCCGGTATTGACCCAAGCGGTCAACAAGGCGTCACCCAGCGACGACCTGGATGCGGTCATCGATGCGCTGGAGTATGCCGCTGGAAAAAACAAAGTGGATAAGGATGCGGTTCATTTCGGACTCGATATCCTGGAAGGCAACCCCATTGCCGATAGAGCCTACAGCGGCATCCCGGTGCTGCATTACAAAGGCCCGGAAAAAGCCAAAACCGTCATTCCGATCTGCGCGGAACACAACCCTTGTCAGGAAAACGATACCGTCATCGGCGGCAATGTCGATGTCGAAATGATCTTCTTCGATCAACGCATCGAAGCCGATACCGCCTTTGTCGACCCCAGCGCCGTCCAGGATGTGCCCTGGACCATCACCTATCACGTCAACATCCTGCACAATGGCATCGAGGACTTTTCGCCGATGGTGATGTATTTCGACCAGAACCCCGACGGCACGCGCGGCCCCTTTCATGTGTCGATGGACCAAACCTATTTCCCGATGCTGGAGGAAGGCACCCGTTACACCGTCAAGATCAAGGAATCGTTGGGCAAGTATTATAATCTGACCTATATCTGGGGATGGCGCATCCACCCGCCGCGCGTGCAGGTCATCGAGAACGCGACCAAGGCGCCAATGGGCAAAACCCTGGTGCAATGGGAATCTGATGTCTTCGGCGTCAACCCTAGTCTTAATGAGGAGACCAAGTTAGCCGCGATCGCCAAAATCGGCGATATCGCCCCGGCCAAACGGATGTGGAATATATTGAGGATGCTGTCCGATCATAACAAAAAGCAAGCGAAGAAGAAGTCACTGGAGCATATGGTCGCCGACCTCAGGGCCGCCTATCTGGACTGGATGGACCGGACGAAGCTGCCTGCCGGCGTCGAGGCCGATCCAGATGCGACGATCACGCTGCTTTACGCCAACAATACCATTTACGGCAGTCGCCAAGGATTGTCTGGTGAAGGCAGCGGTCAAGGCCCCGCCAGCTTCAAGGGGATTTGTAATGGATGCGCCCATGATTGGACGATACGCCCGTACAACTATAAAGTCACGCTGTTGAATGGCGATCATTTCCCTCATGCCTATATGAATGTCGATTTCGGCGGCTCCAGAGGCTGGGAAAACCAGTTCCAGGAAACCGATCCGACCACGGCGTTCGCCGAACATGAGCATGCCGCTCCTAGCGTCATCGAAGGCAGCGAAACGACTATAGTCGACGATGTGCTGCTCGATACGACGCCTAACCCGGCCAAACAGGGCCTTGCCATCGACCCGTCCACCGGCGAATACGTCAAGACTAACGACCTGGTATTCCCGATGAACACCGGCGGCACCGAGGAGTTTCTGCAGGCATCGCCGCGTGACCCGGATATCAATGCGGAACCGCAATTCGGCTCCGGCTGTTTCTTCACGTTCGGCCGCAACCATGCCTGGCCGAATGCCGGCGGTCCCTGGGGCATGATCATGGTGCCCCCCGTCGGCGAAGACGGCGCACTGAGCATGCATAAGGTTGATATCACCTATAACTTTGAACCGAGCCGTAGGTTACGCATTTATCAATTCGACCCGTTACATCATGAAGTAGCGGTTTATTCACTGCACTAATCGCGGAATGCGCCGGTTAACGGGTAGTTCTGATTCGGGAACTGCCTGTAAACCGGTTTTTTGACATTTGGTCTGAACGTTTTCAAGACCACCGCTCGCAGTTTAATATTCTCCGCACTAGCCATAATTCCTAGAATCCTGTTGATGATTGCTTTAACCATACTCCCGCGTCTTGTTGGTCCGATCGCGGACGTTATCTTGCTAACTGCAATTAAAGCATCTTCATTGTTGCGCCGGCTGATTTATCTGCCTCTGATCTGCTTGAGCCAGATCGGCATCGCCCAGGCCGATTCCCATTTAAGCGCGATATGTTCATCCGATTCAAAAACTGGATCGGAAGCCCACTATCAATTGATTGCTCAATATCCCCATGACCCCGAAGCCTTCACCGAAGGACTTGTTTTCCATCAGGGGCAATTATTTGAAAGCACCGGCTTATTAGGCGCCTCGACGATACGCAAGGTCGATATCGAAAGCGGACAGGTCATTAACAGCTTAGCATTACCGAATAGATTCTTTGCCGAAGGCCTGACCGCACTGAACAACGAACTGATTCAACTGACCTGGAAAATGGGCCGTGTGTTCATCTATCGTCCTGATACGCTGCAAGTCGTCAGAACGTTTGATTATCCCGGCGAAGCCTGGGGCCTGACGTCGATCGATGGCTCGTTAGTCATTTCCAACGGTTCGTCGGAATTGCATTTTATCGACCCTGAGAGCTTACGGCTTATCAAAACGCTTAAAGTTAACTCGAAAGGACAGCCAATCGGCGGACTCAACGAATTGGAATTTGTCGAGGGGGCGATTTACGCCATTGTTTGGCCGAGTCCATGCATCGTTAAGATCGATCCGGCCGACGGAGAAGTATTAGCTTGGCTGAACATGTCCAGCCTTTCGCCTATTGTTGACCCCGATTGGCGCACGGTTTTGAACGGCATCGCCTATGATCCTGTAAAGCGACATTTTTTTGTGACCGGCAAGCATTGGCCTTATCTGTACGCCATTAAACTATCTGATATTAACGGATGAAATTTTACCATGCCTGACTCCCATATTTTCTCGCTCCACAGCCTTAACGGTCTGCCATGATTTCAATTCGTAACCTTCGCTTGTTTAAGAAAAAAACGGCCTTGAGTGTGATATCTTCCGGACTCATCGGCTTCGTTGCCGGTCACTACAGTGCAGATCGCCCGCCCGCTGTTGCCGGAAAAAAAAACCAGCATTCGTCACCTGCCCTTTCGGCCGCTTCCGAGGCCGAACACGTGTCTTATGTTTGCCCGATGCATCCCGAAATTGTCGCCGATCAGCCCGGCGATTGCCCTATCTGCGGCATGCCTCTGGTCGCACACACTCATGCCCATACACCACAGAACAGCGCTTTTCCGGCGGTCAAAATATCTCCGACCGTCGCGCATAATCTCGGCGTACGCCTTGCTCAGGCGCATACCGGGACCATGCAGCGCAAAATTGAAACGATAGGCAAGATCACCCGTATCGATCCTACCGCCCGTCAAATATTAACGCCGCCGATCTCCGGTGAATTGTCGTTTGTGGCCGATAAGGATGCCGGTGATCAGGTGAAAAAAGGGGAATTATTGTTTGCCGTCTCGTCACCAGAACTGCTCGCGCTGCAACAAGAATTCCAACAGTCCTTTACGGACGGCGACCGGCAATCCGCCACGCAAATGCTGCCTAGGCTACAGCAATACGGCTTAAGCGCTGAACAAATTTCCCGTTTGCAACAAGGCGAGCCCCCTCGGCTTGCCGCGCAAGTCTTTGCCAAAGAAGACGGTTTTGTATTTTTCCGGCGCGGCGCGGTAGGTGACCCGGTGAACCGCGGTTTTACCGTGTTCAACCTGTCGGGCAATACCCAGACGGTCGAAGTGACCGCCGAAATTTTCGAGCGACAATGGAATTGGGTAGAAACCAACCAGCAGGCCTGGATGACGGTGCGCGGACTACCCGGCGTTCATTTCAAAGGCCGAGTTGTCCGCGTTGAACCTCCGGTCGGATACACCACTCGCTCTTTGGAAATCAAAATAAAGTTCAAAACAGACCACCCAGGCCTGTCGCAAAGCATGTTCGCCCATATCAGCATCGATGCGCAATCTAGAAACAATATTCTCCAAATTCCTAAAGATGCGGTGATCAGAACCGGTGACGGCGATCGTGTCGTCAAGTTGCTTGATGATGGCGCCTATCAACCGGTTGCGGTCGTTTGCGGAGAAGCATCGGCCGGCATGATTGAAATTCTTTCTGGACTAAACGATAACGATGCCGTCGTCGCATCCGGACAATTTTTGATCGATTCGGAAAGCAATCTGCAAGCCGGTCTTCGCCGCCTCGCGAACGATAACGGCCAGCGCCAACCGAATGCCATTGATGATTAGGAGGATTTGATGATTCGAGCGCTGATACGCTGGTCGATTCACAATCGCATTCTAATCCTGCTGGCCGCCCTATTATTGAGTCTATGGGGCGCATATTCGATCCGCACAATGCCGTTGGATGCGATCCCCGATCTTTCTGATGTACAGGTGATCATACGCACCAGCTACGCCGGACAAACGCCGCAAACCGTCGAGGACCAAATCACCTACCCGCTATCGACCGCCATGCTTTCGGTGCCGGGAGCAACGGCCGTGCGCGGCTATTCGTTCTTCGGCGACTCCTATGTGTATGTGATTTTCTCCGATGATACCGACTTGTATTGGGCCCGTTCGCGCGTCCTGGAATACCTGAATCAAATTTCAGGTCAATTGCCGCCGGCGGCCAAAGCCAAGATAGGCCCTGACGCCACCGGGGTGGGATGGATCTATCAATATGCCTTGGTGGATCGCTCCGGCAAACACGACCTCGCCGAACTGCGTTCCCTGCAGGACTGGTTTGTCAAGTACGAATTGCAAACTTTGCCCGGCGTCTCGGAAGTCGCGACCGTCGGCGGCATGATCAAACAATATCAGGTCGAAATCGACCCCCATAAGCTACGCGGGTACTATCTGACCCTGGCTAATGTAAAACGGGCGATAGCGGAATCGAATCAAGAAATCAGCGGCTCGGTGCTGGAACAGGCCGAGGCCGAATATATGTTGCGTTTTAAAGGTTATTTGCAGAATATCAAGGACATCGGCCTGACCAGCGTTCCGACGTTACGACGACGTATTTCCATATCATCGGTATTATTGGATGACATCGCCCGCAGCATCCATATCGGTCCGGCGATGAGACGCGGCATCGCCGATCTCGATGGCGAGGGTGAAGTGGTCGGCGGCATCATAGTCATGCGTTCAGGCGCTAACGCCCTGGCGACCATTAACGAGGTGACAGCGAAAATGGCGGAACTGCAGCGCAGTTTGCCGTCCGGTGTGGAACTGGTCGAAACCTATAATCGATCCTCCTTGATCGAACGCTCAGTCTCGACGCTGCAGCATCGTTTGCTGGAAGAATTCTGCATCGTATTTTTGGTTTGCGCGCTGTTTCTTTACCATTTTCGCTCTTCACTGGTCATCTTGGTCAGCCTGCCGATCGGTATCATGAGCGCCTTCATCATCATGCGCCTGCAAGGGATCAATGCCAACATCATGTCTTTAGGCGGCATCGCTATCGCCATCGGGGCCATGGTCGATGCCTCCATCGTGATGATCGAGAACGTCCATAAACACATGGAACGTTCACCAAGTAATGAACAGAACCGCATACAACTGATACAGAATGCCGCCTTGGAAGTCGGCCCGGCTCTATTTTATTCATTATTGATCATCACCTTGAGTTTTTTGCCGGTCTTTGCTCTTGAGGGACAGGAAGCTAAATTGTTCGCACCGCTGGCCTATACCAAAACTTACGCGATGGCGGCGGCCTCCGGCTTATCGATCACGTTGACGCCGGCTTTGATGGTTTATTTCATTCGTGGCAAGCTCCATCGCGAAACCGAAAACCCGATTGCGCGGGCTTTGTCGACTTTTTATCGTCCCATGATCAATTCGGCGCTGCTGCACCCTTTTCGCACCATAGCTCTGGTATTGAGTTTATTGCTATCGACCTATTGGCCCTATAGCCAATTGGGCAGCGAATTCATGCCGGAAATGGATGAAGGTGATTTGCTATATATGCCGACAACACTGCCGGCTATCTCGGTGGGCAAGGCCCGTGAATTGTTGCAGCAGACCGACCGCCTGATCAAGACGGTTCCTGAAGTGAAGCAGGTATTCGGCAAGGTCGGTCGCTCAGACTCGGCCACCGATCCCGCGCCGTTGACGATGTTGGAAACGGTTATTCAGCTAAAGCCTAAAGCGCAATGGCGAGACGGAATGACTTTGCAAAAACTTAAGCAACAACTCGATCAGCGGGTTCAAATCCCCAGCTTGCGTAACGCCTGGTTGATGCCGATACGCGCTCGCATCGATATGCAATCCACTGGGATTAACACCCCGATCGGCATAAAGATCTCCGGTCCGGATATCGAGAGCATCCAAATGTTGGGCAGGCGGGTCGAATCGATCCTTGCTCGCCTGGAGGGAACAAAAACCGTCTTTTCCGAAAGAACCTCCGGAGCGCGCTATATCGATATCGATATCGACCGCCATGCCGCCGCACACTATGGCCTGAGCATTGCCGAAATCGAAGAAGCCGCCAATATCGCCGTTGGCGGAGTCGATATTACTTACACCCAAGAAGGACGAGAGCGCTATCCGGTCAACCTCAGGTATCCGCGGGAGTTCCGCGATTCGATTAGCAAATTGAAGGAGCTCCCTTTAGTCGCCACCGAAGACACTCATGTGCAATTACAGGATCTGGCAGAAATTCGCATCGTCAATGGTCCACCGGTCATCAAAAGCGAAAATGCCCGCATCAACGGCTGGGTCTATATTACGACAAAACATCACGATTTAGGCGCTTACATCGAAGAGGCGCAACAAGCGCTGAATCAGCAATTGGAAATACCGACCGGCTGCACGCTTTCCTGGTCTGGCCAGTACACCTATATGGAACGCGTGCAACAAAAAATGCGTTATATCATTCCGATTACATTAATACTGATTCTTACCTTGCTTTACCTGAGTTTCAGAAACTTCACCGAATCCTTCATGATCATGCTGGCGATTCCGTTAGCGCTGGTCGGAGGCATCTGGTTATTATGGCTACTTGATTATCAGCTGTCTGTCGCCGTAGGGGTTGGATTTATCGCATTGGCCGGCATCGCGACGGAATTCGGTATAGTCATGCTCATTTATTTACGCGAAGCGGTCCACAACGCGGCGCCGCAAAACGCCCTTGAATTGCGTCAGGCGGTGATCGCCGGCGCAGCCCAACGCATCCGACCTAAGGCAATGACCGCCGCCGTGATTTTTGCCGGCCTGCTCCCCATCTTATTAGGCAGCGGCAGTGGTTCGGAGGCTATGAAACGCATTGCCGCACCTATCATCGGTGGCATGTTGACCGCACCGCTGGTGTCGATGCTGTTGATTCCTGTTTTGTTTTATTTAATGCATAGAAAGCTTTTACACAAGAAAAATAGTTAGGATATTAAAATGCACTCCATTGTATCGCCATTCAGACTTCTACTCGTCTGTTGTTTTGTCCTCCTTTCCGCATGCTCAGTCCAAAAAGAATTCAAGGAAGGGCTCCATTATCAGCGTATCCAACCCGAACAACCTCATGATACTCACGATGGTCGGGTGGAGGTGATAGAAATGTTTTTTTATGGCTGCCGACATTGTTATGCATTGGAAGCGGATATCAACGCTTGGGCGGACGAGCATGCGGACTTGATTTCATTTCGTCGCCTGCCCGCTATCGTCGCCCCTTCCTGGATAACATTGGCCAAGGGTTTTTTTATTGCCGAACAACTGGGGGAGCTGGACAGGCTGCATCCGGCACTCTATGAAGCCATCCACAAACAGGGAGAACAATTTAACAATGATTATATGCTGATGAAATTTTTCATCGATCATGGCGTTAAACGTCAGGCGTTCATTGAGGCCAATAATTCCAAAGCCCTCGCAGAAAAACTCGATCATGCACGCATCATGACCGTCAAATATGGTTTAAGGGGAGTGCCTGCGATCATTGTCAACGGTAAATTCAAGACAGCCCCCTTTTACACCCATAGTCGACAAGAAATGCTGTTGGTGTTGAATCAGTTGATTGAGCAAGAACGAAGCAGTGCTTTCAATCATCGGTAATCTTTTTTTTAATCATCATAAACTACTAAGAGCTCGAATCATGTCTATATATATCCTCAAGAAAGCTGCCGTAGTCACCGCCGTTGCCGCCTCGTTATCCCTTGCTAGCCAAGTGACGGCGGAAAGTTATAATCCCTATCCCGGCAAATTACCAGCAAACTTAGTCAATGTCGTATCTCCCGCTACCGTCGAGGTAGAAGCCGAGACTTGGCCGGGTTATAGTCGGAATTTCAGGGTCTCCTTACCTAGTATCGAGGTTCCTAATCTAAATGCTCCGCAGCCATGTCAGCGCAAATTAGCCGAAAAAGCGCTCAGCTTTACCAAGAAATTTTTAACTGATGCGGCCAGCATCAGCATTAGCGCTTTGGAAATGTCTAACAGCGCCGATCAGACCGTTATCGGCCAGATCGATACCAATCAAGGCAGTTTGCTCGATGCCTTAAAAAACAATGGTTTTGCTCGTCTTGCAGACAACGATGAACCATGGTGTTGATGATGGTGAACCGGTCAAATCATAGTCTATCGCATCTTTATCGTGGCAACCGTCTTTCCGGCAAGAAGTCCATGCTTGCAAAATGTCCGGTTTGTTTGAGAAAGACAATCCACCCTTTATTAACCGTCGCCTTATTGTTGAGTACCGCAGCTTGCAGCAATAATACCAATACCACAACCGGTTTTTGGGAAGAAATGCGCGCCGATGTCGCCGTTAACAATGGGCCATCGCGCACTGGAAAACAAGTCTACGATTATCGTTGTAAGAGCTGCCATGCAAGAAATACGCAAGGCGCACCGATGCCCGGCGATGAATATGAATGGCGCCAGCGAGTGCAAAAAGGAATGGATGTGCTAATGGAACATACCATTAACGGTTATCAGCGGACCCTAATGCCGGCAAGAGGAGGCTGCCTGGATTGCAATGACACCGAACTGCGTAACGCAGTCCTCTATATGCTAAGTAAAAGCGGTATTGAGCTTAATAATCAGGATTGATCAGTTTGTTGGGCTACGCTGTCGCATCTGCTTATTAACAGGGACGTGATGTTAGCTGCCATGAATGTATTTATGCGTCCCCAGAAATCAATGACCTACTGCCTAAACCTTGAAAGATACTGAATAGTTACAAATTTATCTAAACAATTATCCGACCTGCATTGTAGGAAAGTGGCGCATCGGCCGGTGAACATGGAGGAGATGAAGCTATCCGCATTTCCCGGATTCCGCTGCGCTGCATCCAGGCTACTTTTTTAGGCAACGCTTCCGCTCCTGCTTATTCACAGGGATGTGATGTATGCCGGTTTTGCAGGTAGAAAATTGCTCCTGCATTTTCTACATTTCCGCCTTCCCTGGCGGTCAGAGCAAAAACCGGTCACGCTCCTTACCACCTTCCCTGTAGGCAAAAAAAAACCCGTTCAGGCTTCTGAACGGGTTTTTCAATTAAAAGCTTGGCGATTCCCTACTTTCGCATGGCAACCTGCCACACTATCATCGGCGCTAAGAGGTTTCACTGCCGAGTTCGGGATGGGATCGGGTGGTTCACTCTCGCTATGTTCACCAAGCAAAGGTGTTTAGTGGGTTTCGTTTGTATTCCCCACTGTCACGATCAGCTCTCGCTGATCCATGGAAATCTGTATCGTTCGTTCTCGTGCATTGAAAAGCGTCTTGTCAGGCTGCCATATCACACGCTCTCGATTATCAAACCGATTGGGTGTTATATGGTCAAGCCTCACGGGCAATTAGTATCAGTTAGCTTCATACGTTACCGCACTTCCACACCTGACCTATCAACCTAATAGTCTCTTAGGGCCCTTCAGGGGACTCATGGTCCCAGTGAGATCTCATCTTGGGAGGGGCTTCCCGCTTAGATGCTTTCAGCGGTTATCCTGTCCGATCATAGCTACCCGGCAATGCCACTGGCGTGACAACCGGAACACCAGAGGATCGTCCACTCCGGTCCTCTCGTACTAGGAGCAGCTTCCCTCAAATCTCAAACGCCCACGGCAGATAGGGACCGAACTGTCTCACGACGTTCTGAACCCAGCTCGCGTACCACTTTAAATGGCGAACAGCCATACCCTTGGGACCTGCTTCAGCCCCAGGATGTGATGAGCCGACATCGAGGTGCCAAACACCGCCGTCGATATGAACTCTTGGGCGGTATCAGCCTGTTATCCCCGGCGTACCTTTTATCCGTTGAGCGATGGCCCTTCCATTCAGAACCACCGGATCACTAAGACCTACTTTCGTACCTGCTCGACCTGTCCGTCTCGCAGTCAAGCACCCTATGCCTTTGCACTCATTGCATGATTTCCGACCATGCTGAGGGTACCTTCGTGCTCCTCCGTTACTCTTTGGGAGGAGACCGCCCCAGTCAAACTACCCA
Source organism: Methylomarinum sp. Ch1-1 (assembly GCF_030717995.2). NCBI lineage: Bacteria > Pseudomonadati > Pseudomonadota > Gammaproteobacteria > Methylococcales > Methylococcaceae > Methylomarinum > Methylomarinum roseum. Next base: position 462,218 of record NZ_CP157743.1, read on the forward strand.
CCATACACTGTCCCCAACCCGGATAACGGGTCTAGGTTAGAACTTCAAACATACCAGGGTGGTATTTCAGGATGGCTCCACGACAACTGGCGTCGCCGCTTCAAAGCCTCCCACCTATCCTACACAAGTAGGCTCAAAGTCCAGTGTAAAGCTATAGTAAAGGTGCACGGGGTCTTTCCGTCTAGCCGCGGGTACACTGCATCTTCACAGCGATTTCAATTTCACTGAGTCTCGGGTGGAGACAGTGTGGCCATCGTTACGCCATTCGTGCAGGTCGGAACTTACCCGACAAGGAATTTCGCTACCTTAGGACCGTTATAGTTACGGCCGCCGTTTACCGGGGCTTCGATCAAGAGCTTCCCTCACCTAGATTATCTATGCTTTCCCGTATCCGCTGTCTTAAGCTGTGATACGCTTTGCCACTTCGTTTTAACTGACTTTCCCGTCCTTTGCCGCCTGCTCTGTTAAGTAGGCTTCATAATAAGATACGATCCAGTCCTGTGCTTTTTTGTCGATTTGTTCTCGCCTTGCCTGTGTTGGCGCAGACGTTTTTAAATCAATCGTCGAACCCAGATAAAATTCATCTTCCGTCCGACTATACAGCACGTAAACGTAATACATGGCTCTAAATAATCTAGGTGAGGGTAACCCCATCAATTAACCTTCCGGCACCGGGCAGGCGTCACACCTATACGTCCACTTTCGTGTTTGCAGAGTGCTATGTTTTTGCTAAACAGTCGCAGCCACCAGTTTAATGCTACCTCTTCAGCTCCAGCCGCAGGGCCTTCACCTAACAAGGGCGTACCTTCTCCCGAAGTTACGGTACCATTTTGCCTAGTTCCTTCACCCGAGTTCTCTCAAGCGCCTTAGAATTCTCATCCCACCCACCTGTGTCGGTTTGGGGTACGGCTCGTCATAACCTGAAGCTTAGAGGGTTTTCTTGGAAGCAGGGCATCAATCACTTCGTCTCCTTATAAAGAGACTCGTCGTCACGCCTCAGGATTGTGAAACCGGATTTGCCTAATTTCACTCCTACACGCTTAAACTACCTATTCCAACAGGCAGCTGACCTAGCCTTCTCCGTCACCCCATCGCAGTTATAACAAGTACAGGAATATTAACCTGTTTTCCATCGACTACGCCTTTCGGCCTCGCCTTAGGTGCCGACTAACCCTGCGTCGATTAACGTTGCGCAGGAAACCTTGGGCTTTCGGCGTGGAGGTTTTCACCTCCATTATCGTTACTCATGTCAGCATTCGCACTTCTGATACCTCCAGGAAGCTTCTCAACTTCCTTCGCAGGCGTACAGAACGCTCCTCTACCACTCAGACGTTGTCTGAATCCGTAGCTTCGGTACTATGCTTAGCCCCGGTAAATCTTCCGCGCAAGCCGACTCGACCAGTGAGCTATTACGCTTTCTTTAAGGATGGCTGCTTCTAAGCCAACCTCCTGGCTGTCTGGGCCTTCTCACATCGTTTTCCACTGAGCATAGATTTGGGGACCTTAGCTGACGGTCTGGGCTGTTTCCCTTTCCACGACGGACCTTATCACCCGCCGTGTGTCTCCCGTGCTCAAACTTGCTGGTATTCGGAGTTTGCATCGGGTTGGTAAGTCGGGATGACCCCCTAGCCGAAACAGTGCTCTACCCCCAGCAGTCATACACGAGGCGCTACCTAAATAGCTTTCGAGGAGAACCAGCTATCTCCGGGCTTGATTAGCCTTTCACTCCGATCCACAGCTCATCCCCTCATTTTTCAACATAAGTGGGTTCGGTCCTCCAATCAGTATTACCTGATCTTCAACCTGGCCATGGATAGATCGCCCGGTTTCGGGTCTACACCTTGCGACTAAACGCCCTATTAAGACTCGCTTTCGCTACGCCTCCCCTAGTCGGTTAAGCTGGCCACAAAATGTAAGTCGCTGACCCATTATACAAAAGGTACGCAGTCACCCCTCACCTACAAATCTCTTTGAAAAATGTGCTTCACATTTTTTAAAAGATTTCTAGGTGAGGGGCTCCCACTGCTTGTACGCATACGGTTTCAGGATCTATTTCACTCCCCTCTCCGGGGTTCTTTTCGCCTTTCCCTCACGGTACTGGTTCACTATCGGTCAGTAAGGAGTATTTAGCCTTGGAGGATGGTCCCCCCATGTTCAGTCAAAGTTTCACGTGCTCCGACCTACTCGATTTCACACTTAATAAGTTTTCGTATACGCGGCTATCACGCTGTATCGCCAGACTTTCCAGACTGTTCTACTAACTTGCTAAATGCTTAAGGGCTGGTCCCCGTTCGCTCGCCACTACTTAGGGAATCTCGGTTGATTTCTTTTCCTCGGGGTACTTAGATGTTTCAGTTCTCCCGGTTCGCCTCTTACTCCTATGTATTCAGAGCAAGATAATGAGCTTGTGCCCATTGGGTTTCCCCATTCGGAAATCTGCGGATCAAAGTTTGTTTGCAAACTCCCCGCAGCTTATCGCATGCTACAACGTCCTTCTTCGCCTCTTACTGCCTAGGCATTCACCGTATGCGCTTATTCACTTGACCATATAACCCCAATCAGTCTGTTCACTCAGCCTACCGTCGATCAATCAATTTAAAAACTAAATCGATCAATCCCCGATTCGCTTCGCGTCCAGTCTGCTGTGTTATATCAATCAGCTGACATTTTCGCTTTTTTTTCTGCTTGAGAACTCATTAAAATTTAACCTTACGGTTTTACTTTAATTCGTTTACAGATTTCCACATTGTTAAAGAGCTATTAAACTTTCTACAAAGCCTAATTCTATAAAGTCTTCTCAAACCTTATAGAGTTAGTCTGTGTAATGGTGGAGCCAGGGAGGATCGAACTCCCGACCTCCTGCGTGCAAGGCAGGCGCTCTCCCAGCTGAGCTATGGCCCCATTTTACTGGTCTTTTTTACGCTATGCGGCGTTGCTCTCGTCGCTCGCTCAGTCACATACTGATGTATGCTCCTTCTCTCACGCCTTCGTGCGCCTTGCCTAGCCTAAAAAATCCGGCGTAAAATCCAACCAAGCTTTTGTCCATTCGCACTGATTACTACTCAATCACGCAAAATGGCTTTTGTGCAGAACAAGGCGAATGATGACGAAGCATACTTAGGTATGCGAGTGATCATTGAACGCCGTACTGCGCAAAAGTGGTGGGCCTGGGAGGATTTGAACCTCCGACCTCACCCTTATCAGGGGTGCGCTCTAACCAACTGAGCTACAGGCCCAGGCTCATACTCTCAATCGAAATAATTTGTTGTGGACACTCATGACGGCCTTTAGCTGTCTTTGTAAGGAGGTGATCCAGCCCCAGGTTCCCCTAGGGCTACCTTGTTACGACTTCACCCCAGTCATGAATCACAAAGTGGTGAGCGCCCTCCCGAAGGTTAGACTACCCACTTCTTTTGCAACCCACTCCCATGGTGTGACGGGCGGTGTGTACAAGGCCCGGGAACGTATTCACCGCGACATTCTGATTCGCGATTACTAGCGATTCCGACTTCATGCAGTCGAGTTGCAGACTGCAATCCGGACTAAGACCGGCTTTCTGGGATTTGCTGACTCTCGCAAGTTCGCTGCCCTTTGTACCGGCCATTGTAGCACGTGTGTAGCCCTACCCATAAGGGCCATGATGACTTGACGTCGTCCCCACCTTCCTCCGGTTTATCACCGGCAGTCTCCCTAGAGTTCCCACCATCACGTGTTGGCAACTAAGGATAAGGGTTGCGCTCGTTACGGGACTTAACCCAACATCTCACGACACGAGCTGACGACAGCCATGCAGCACCTGTCACTCAGTTCCCGAAGGCACCAAGTTATCTCTAACAAGTTCTGAGGATGTCAAGGGTAGGTAAGGTTCTTCGCGTTGCATCGAATTAAACCACATGCTCCACCGCTTGTGCGGGCCCCCGTCAATTCATTTGAGTTTTAGCCTTGCGGCCGTACTCCCAGGCGGTCAACTTAATACGTTAGCTCCACCACTAAGCACTTAATGCGCCCAACGGTTAGTTGACATCGTTTACGGCGTGGACTACCAGGGTATCTAATCCTGTTTGCTACCCACGCTTTCGTACCTCAGCGTCAGTTTGAGTCCAGGGGAGTCGCCTTCGCCACTGGTGTTCCTTCAGATCTCTACGCATTTCACCGCTACACCTGAAATTCCACTCCCCTCTACTCAACTCTAGTTGCCCAGTTTCAAATGCAGTTCCCAGGTTAAGCCCGGGGCTTTCACATCTGACTTAAACAACCGCCTACGCACGCTTTACGCCCAGTAATTCCGATTAACGCTCGCACCCTCCGTATTACCGCGGCTGCTGGCACGGAGTTAGCCGGTGCTTCTTCTAAAGGTAATGTCAAGACACCGGGTATTGGCCGATGCTTTTTCCTCCCAATTGAAAGTGCTTTACAACCCTCAGGCCTTCTTCACACACGCGGTATTGCTGGATCAGGCTTTCGCCCATTGTCCAATATTCCCCACTGCTGCCTCCCGTAGGAGTCTGGGCCGTGTCTCAGTCCCAGTGTGGCTGATCATCCTCTCAGACCAGCTATAGATCGTCGCCTTGGTAGGCCTTTACCCCACCAACTAGCTAATCTAACGTAGGCTCATCTAATAGCGCGAGGTCCGAAGAGCCCCCGCTTTCCCCCGTAGGGCGTATGCGGTATTAGCTCGGATTTCTCCGAGTTGTCCCCCACTACTAGGCAGATTCCTACGCATTACTCACCCGTCCGCCACTCGCCGCCAGAGAGCAAGCTCTCCGCGCTGCCGTTCGACTTGCATGTGTTAAGCATACCGCCAGCGTTCAATCTGAGCCATGATCAAACTCTTCAGTTTAATAATGCTTGATACTCAATAAGACGAGTATCCAATCTTGGCTCGACGCAGAATTGTACGTAAATTCATAAAACATGTATTGACGCGAATATCTGTGTCGAATATCTTAATACAGTCTAAAATATCCACCACAAGTACCCACACAAATTATTTCGACTTGTTTGTTAAAGAGCGTGACCGGATCAACCGGCCGAGGACCGAAGCCCTGTTGAGCTCGCCTATTTTACAGCAGAATCTCAACTTGTCAACCTCCGTTTCAACTTTTTTTGCCGCCGTCCTGGCGACTTCGAAACGATCCGACAGAGCAAGCTCCGTCTCGATCACCTCGAAAGAGCCGGCCATTATACAGCCTCAAATCCGTTTGTCAAAAGTTTTTTTCGGCCCTTTCGAACCGCCTCCCGGCGACCCTCAAAAACCCCAGCCAACTTTCAGCTCCAACCGCTTCCTGCGTCCTTCCGTCGAACCCAATCAACGAAAGAAGGCGTATTTTACAGCCTCAACGTAAAGTGTCAAGCTTTTTACCTCAATAAAAATATCGGATCGTTAATGGCTATTGCCTTCCCCAGGGCTCCCTCATTAAAAAATACCTGAACCAACACATTGGTTAATATCGCCTCATCCCTCTGGGCGGGCGGGTTATTTACCCACCCCAAACGTATAACTTACTCTAGCCACGGTTGAATCGTTCAGGACCTCGTTGACCTGCATTTCGCATAGCGACATGCGGACTACTTGCTTTTCGCGCCAAGGGCGGCTGCCCGTAGGAGGCCCGCCCTCGGGCCGAATGGCTCTTTTCGCGCCAGGGGCGGCGCTCCTACGCATAGCACCGTCTTGCCTTCGGATGTGCCGAACGGTGTGAAGCGCATCAAAAACGGCGCGCTTCCTATCGTCAGCACACCCTACCACATCGTAGGGCGGCTTCGCGAAGCAAGCCGCCAAAAACCGCCACCGGGGCAAAATTGGCCTGCGCGCGAGGCGAGTTATTTAACACATCCTAAACGTTTAACTTACTTTAGGCGTATTTGTTGTTAATTTTCTGTTTTGCCACTCATTCATTTAATGAGGTAGCCCTATTGCCTTACCGGCCTATTATTTAACTGCGCTGATCATTTCTGTATACTAAGCCGACGAAAAAACAGCCTACCGGCGCAGTTGTTTTCTGAATTGCTCGGCCCTTGCAAGTCGAGCATAGGCGAACTTCTCCTTAACCTAAGCAACCATGACACTACTTATCAGTAAATTTCCTCGTTTCAGAAAATTTATCACCCGCATTAAACGCTGGCAATTACGTCATCAATATCGTCATATGGCTAAAATCAGTCGTCATCTTAAAATCGACTCCATGGACGTACAGGCCGTTTATTGGAAAAAACAGCACATATGTTCTTTAATCCCTTTCAGTCAAATTAACAATTCCTTACTCGGAGAAACCGCCTTCATTGTCGCTTCCGGCCCTTCACTGAAATCTATCGACATTAAACCACTCACCAACAAATACACTTTTGGCGTCAATGGCTCAATCCTTAAGTTTGTTGATGCGGACATAAGCCCTACTTTCTATGTGATCAGCGATGAAGAATTTATTTACAACCGTCCGCAACTTTTGAGACTTATTTTAAAAAACAGCGAGAGCCACTGTTTTTTCACGCCCCAGGCGATTACTGCCATTTGCGAAATAGACGTCGACCTGCTTAAGGGGCACCAAAAAATCACGCTTTTCAACAATCACTTCAAGGATTACGGCAAAGCCGCGCTGGAATTCCCGGACATTGTAAAAATGGCGCACAACGACCCCGAGATCATTACCGAAGACGGAAAAATAGGCTTCTCCCTGAATCCGGAAAAAGGCGTCTTTACAGCCCATACTGTGCCTTATTTCGCCTTACAAATCGCTTATGGCTTAGGGTTTAGGACAATTAACATAGCCGGCATGGACCTGGGAAGCCCAAGCGGCGAAACGCGGTTTTACGAACAAGGCTCAGCGGCCATGCCATCCCATTTAGACCGAGACTACCTCAAGTCAATTCTTCCTTCTTTTGAAATCGTCAGTCAACTCTGTAAAAACAAGACTCTTCAGGTATTTAATCTATCACCGAACAGTCGCTTGCCGGACAGCGTGATCCCCAAAAAGAGCTTTGCCGATGCGATTCGAAATCATTGAGGATTTGCTAACAATAACTTCTCGAAACAGAGTGATTCGGTCACTTTACAAGACACCGTAATTCCCTTGCGACTAGCCGCTCCTGCTTGACGTTGCATCGACACGCCCTGCCGCCGTCACCCGCAAACCGAGCGACCGAACCAGCTCTAAGCCGATATGTAGCAAGAAAGGCCGTTATTTGCAGTCATATCCTGACTCATTTTGTCGTTCCTCTATATTCATTTTTTTGCAGCTGCTTGATCATATTGCCGCAAGCCACTCCGGCTGACGCGATAAAACCTCTCCAGCCATCCTTGTAACCTTTTTTGAAGCAGTATTGCTTAATAAACGCCAGCAGCGGATTCAGTAAAATCATATAAGGCTTACTGGGTTTGGGGTCATACTGCGCTGCACGGCGTCCTAATCGAATATAGCTACGCAGCATATCGTCAAGGTCTTGCCATGAATCGTGCTTACAAGTGCCAGGCAAATGCGCCACATTGCCATTGACAATCAGTTGATCATGACCGCCTAAGCCATCGACCCCCACCCCTTTTACCGTCGCCACACCCCCGCGTACGACACGCAGCCTATGCTCTGGCTGAAAAACATGATGCAACCACCCTCCCAAAAACCAAACCTTCCGGTTAAAGGTAAAAGCCTCTATGTTCGGATCAATTGTCTTTTCAGTCAGGTCTTTAATGGAGTTCTGCAGAGTTTCGTCTAACGACTCGTCGGAATCCAAAACCAAGATCCAATCGTAGTCTTTGGCCTGTTCCAAACAAAATTGCCGTTGCTTAACCATGCCAGGCCATGGCCTGCGCACCACTTTGGCGCCGTATTGTACACACAGATCAATGGTGCCATCCGTTGACCCGGAATCGACAACGATGATGTCATTGGTCACCGCTTTGACACTATCCAGGCACTCTCTGATCGTGCGTATGTTGTCCTTGGTGGGAATCACCGCACAAAGACTATATTTTTTTTGTTGCTCGCTCATCGCTGGCGTTTCTTTTCTTCAAATACTTGATTGATGACATCCAAATGCGCTTTTTTTTCATTGCTGGATGTTAAATGCGTAACACTTGCCGCTATTGCTGAGGCATCAAAAGATTGCCGCATAATAAAATTCGCACATTGCTCGATAGCCTGATCTTCAGCGATATTTTCAACGACCAAACCGGAAAATGGTTTCATCACCTCGGCCGCTCCGTTATTTCTCGTCGTTACAACAGGACAGCCGCAGGCCAATGCTTCAAGCGCGGCATTGGAAAAAGGATCGTAACGCGTCAACAATACCATCAAATCGGCCGCCTGATAGTATTGCGCAACATTGTTCACGACCCCTTTGTATTGAACATAGCCTACCAAACCCGCCTGTTTGATCGCATTTTGCACATAACCGCTATCGCCTTTACCGACCACGATCAAATAAGCCTTACAACCGTGTTCATGCAAATTTGTCAGCACCTTAACGGCATGATGCAAACCCTTGCGTTCAAACCCCGAACCGGACAATAATAAAATTTTATCGGCCTCGACCGGCAAGCCCAACTGCCGCCTAATGGCGGCCTTATCGAGTTCGGCGACATTAAAAACAGCCTCATCATAACCATTATAAATGGTGACGACTTTATCTTGGACATTAGGGTATGTCTGCACGATATGAGAACGGACCAATTCTGAATTTGCGATGACATAGCGCGCCGACTCGAAACTATTTCGCTCCAACTTAGGCGCCAACCAGTGCCAGGGATTCACCATCCAAGTCTTGCTGGCGCCGTAACGCCGCAACACATTGAGTCGATGGATGCCGTCTCCCGCCCGATAGATATCGCAATTAGGCCCGTACTCCAGACTGTAAACGACACTATTTTGATGGTATATAGGCAAAGAATTAATGAATCGCGTATACCACCAGGAACGCCACCATGGCGGCCCCTTGCGTCCCGGTATGATATGGCCGTTAAAGCGATTCCCCGCCCAAAGCCTATGTACTTGATACCGATCGCTAAAATTCTGCGCCAGCCGTTCGGCGACTCTTTCCGCGCCACCCATGCCGCTGTTGCGGCGCACTATATAAAGCTGTTGTTCCATATCCTTAATCGACTTCCAGATTTAACCCTCTAAACCTGATTCTTGTTGCAACCTGTAATAGAAGCCCTGCTTAGCCATCAGCTCTTGATGTGTTCCTTGCTCAACGATATGTCCCTGGTCTATTACAACAATCAAATCGGCATTGATCACAGTCGATAAACGATGAGCTATGACCAGCGTTGTCCTATCTTTCATGATATTTTCCAGCGCCGCTTGTATCCATTTTTCCGAATTCACATCCAATGCCGACGTCGCTTCATCCAGAATTAAGATAGGCGCATTTTTCAATAGCGCCCTAGCCAACGCGAGTCGTTGCTTCTGTCCACCAGACAAAGTAATGCCTTGTTCCCCGATATTGGTATCAAAACCCTCGGTCAATCTCTCTATAAATTCTGTTGCATAGGCATCGCTTGCCGCCTGAACGATCTGTTCTCGCGTCGCCGTACTTAACTCCCCATAAGCGATATTATTGGCGACCGTATCATTGAACAGCGTGATGTTTTGAGTCACCAAGGCGATTTGCCTTCTCAAACTAGCTAAATCGTATTCCCTAATATCAACGCCATCCAATAATATTTCGCCTTTATCATATTCGTAAAACCGGGACAGCAAATTCACGATGGAGCTCTTACCTCCGCCCGATGGACCGACTAGAGCTATCGTTTGTCCTGGCTGAACCTTAAAACTGACATGATTCAAAACATATCCGGCGGCTTCATCGTAAGCAAAACTAAGATCTTTAAATTCCAATCTTCCCGTGACGTCTTGGCACTGTTTGCCCCCTTGTTTTTTCTCGGTTTGCTGATCCAGCACTTCAAATATGCTTTCGGCAGCAACGATGCCTTTTTGAATGGCGCCATTGGCATCGCTTAACTGTCGTATTGGACGAGGCAATAAAAATGCCGCGGTCAGGTAGCCGACAAAACTGCCGGCACTGACATCTTGCATAAAAAACAAGGCCAGATACATCAAACCCGCTAATGCGATCGAAATAATAAATTGCATCAGTGGGTTATGGATGGCCATGGTTGTAGCCATTTTTAATGATTGATTGCGATTATTCCGGCTACTGGCTAAAAAGCGGTTACGTTCATATTCCTGACCGCCATAACTCCTGACGATGCGATGACCATTCACCAATTCCGAAGTCACATGAGTCATGTCGCCGACTGAATTCTGAATTCGTTTTCCCAAACGCCTTAATCGTTTACTGACATAATTGACCATGACGGCGATCACCGGCGCAATCGCAAAAAAAACCAGTGTCAATCTCCATTCAACATAAAATAAATACGCCAGCAGCCCCACAACGGTCAACCCCTCCCTGACAAAGGTTCTGATCGCATCGGTGCACGCCTTGGTGACTTCACCGACATTATGGGTGATCCTGGAAATCATGTAGCCGCTGTTATTTTGATCAAAATAAGGCGTCGGCAGACGCGTATATTGATTAAAAACTTCACACCTCAAGGCATGCACTACATTACTGGAAACCTTCGCAAGAAAATAATTGCCTAAATAGGCGCCGATCCCCCGGATAAAAACCAGGCCGCTAAAAAAAAGCGGCAAATACAGCATTTTCTGTTTCTCGCCGGCCTGCAGGGTATCGATGATATGTTTGACTAGCGCCGCAAACATCGGCTGAGTGCTGGAATAAAATAAAAAACCTATAACGCTGATGAAGAAAAGCAAACGATGCGGCACTACATAACCGAGCAGACGCCTATATATTCGCGCGCCGGTTTGTTTGCTATGCTTGTTCTTTTTCATAGACAACCCAAACTGTATTGGCGTAACGATTATTGTATTTTTGCCCCGGATACATTAATTTTCGAATGGCTCGAATCCATAAAGATTTCGGTTTTTCGGTAACAAATTTCTCGACGATATTTAGCCGATGCTTATCCGCCTGATAAGTAAAGAAGTTTTCGGCCTGCTGGCAATTAAAAAACCACTTATGTCTATCCGCCGGTTTTTCTACCGGCAATCCATAATGCAAAAAATCGCCACTGCCTTTTTCTATTTTGCGCCTCGCATCGCGCCAGCAATTTGGAAGCGAAATAATAATATATCGCTGTGAAATGCGTATCAGTTCATCAAACAGCAAATGCAAGTTATCCAGGTGCTCCAAGACCTCTATACATAACACACAATTAAATTCATTATCCTGAAAAGGCAAGGACTTCAGGCAGTCCAAATTCAGTTGAATATCAGGGTCACCCGCCATGTCAACTCCGACATAATCACAATTCTGCAACAAAGTCCTTAATGGCGCCTGAAAACAACCGATATCAGCCACGCGCTGGGTTAAATATCGCTCAAACCGCTTGGCAACAAATTCACTTCGCTGATGCCGCTCTTTAAAATGAACAAATTCAGTCTGCAATGCTCTCTTCCTTATCAATAATTACTTTAACGATCTTCAAGGCCTAAACTCGCAATTTATCGTCGCGTCGATGACTAACGCGATCGATTTTAAAACAAGTCGTCGTTGCGCCAATAAACGCTACCGGTATCCAATAAGCGAACCATAGGGATGTCGGCCTCGTTAAGGGATATTGGCCGTTGGTCATCAAACAAAGAATGCCAAAAAACAAGCAAATGCCCCATAGCCCTATGATTGAGTCGCGCTGTTTGAACCCAGCAATAAAACATAAGCATAAATTCATCAAGAACAACAAAACTCCAACGATCCCTCCCATTCTGAATACCGCCAATAAAATATTATGACTATGGTTGAATTTTTCACCACTGTCGATAAATATAGGCGGCCTGTGGCTAGCCCCTTGACCAAACCAAAAATATTCAAGGGATTCATAAAAAGAAGCGCGCCAGATTTCTCCTCGGTATGGAAAATGCAGGCCCCGGCTAAATATCTGTTTTGCCGTTTCGCTCAACAATAACACCGACAGCAAAATAATCGCTAATGCAATAAAATATATTAAAAACTTCTTAAGCCTAAAGCCTTGACAATAGGCTACTAGAGGCATAGAGATCAGAAAAGCAATTTGAGGCCCTCGCGATTTCGCCAATAACAAAATCATAATGAACGGGATGGACAAAGCGGAAATACCCAGCTTATGTGACAGCGATTTTTCCTCAAGCACCCACCAAAAGCAGGCTAAAAGTAGCATGCCGGCAAAAATCGCCTCATCGATCGGACGGTCACTATAACGAATAGCCAAAGGGTTTTCGTAAGTGTTGAAATGCTCCCAGATACCGTGCAGATAATAAAAAAAACCCGTCAGTATCAATGCTTTAAATAAAAGAGAGGAGTAATCTTCCCTTTTATATTGAACAAAAAAAATCGCACCTATCAGGCAATAGGTCGTAAACAAATACCTTAGATAGGTCAGCGTTTGCTCATTCGAATAATGGATCGACCATGTGCTGTTTAAAAAAAGATAAGCGGCAAAAACAACGGTACTGACAATAATCCAATTGGGAATTTCAAGCTGCTTAAAATAAAAAAAGGCCAACAATACGACGGCGGGGCAAACCCCTATATAAAAAAATGTATTCTGCTTACTCGTTGTAGGGAATAAAAAATAACCTAAAAGAAACACTGTCGTCGTAATTAAAACCCATTGATCAATAGTTTTTTTAACATAAAACATCAATTTAGTATTCATAATCTATCATCGATCCATTTTTTGATAAAATCCATGTCTTAACTCATCTAAACTCTATTTTTACGCCTGAATGATTCCAGAACTTAATACGCATACGAAACTTCGATTTTCTAATATGGGCTTTAGCCATTTTTTATCAATCTACTTTTAATCAATCTAAACCTCTCTTTGCCTATGAGAAAATTCCGGAGTTTCCTAATGCTTCTTTCCAATTTTTTCAACCAATGTACTCTCTCGACTGTCGCTATGCTTTTATAAAGTTCAATTTGATTGATTAATTGACTGGCCGGTGATTTCCAGGTGATTATCAAGCATTTTTTTTCTTCATCGGCAAAACATAAAACGGCATCAGGAAAAAACTCTTGAATTTTGGCCAGCCATTTTTGTGAACGCCATACGGTACAATGCGCATTCTGCCCATTCGGTAAGATATGTTTCGCCAAGCAAGTCGATATATTGAAAAAAACGTGTGAAGAAAGGCTTTTCATATGTCTTAAGACATCGTCTATATCCTCTTCCGGTATATGCTCTAATACGTCCGTATTGATGATTAAATCAACACGATCGGTTTTTATTTCCGAGAATTCCGTTATTGCCGGATCATAGCGGTGATATACCGCATCCCCATAGTCTAGCGTTTTAATCAAATCACTTTGTCCGCACCCATACTCCAACAGTGAATTTGGCTTCAAATCAACGATACAGGCTTGAATATGCGTGTCAAAATAATGTCCTGTATAGCCATATTTTTTTGAATCATGCAACTCTGAATATTGTCCGATCAAATTCTTATCAATAACGCCCATTCTTAACGACCTTTTCTATTTCAAATACTTTTAAATTTATTTTTTTTCGCAACTATTCAGTATAAAAATGTTTTTCTATCAGTTACTTGCTTCGGAAGACGCCGCTTACCCAGCATCTATAGATATTCCACAAATGACTGGTAAAGAAGGAAATATTTTCTCAATACCAAGCTGAATAGTTACAAATTAGTGCAAATTCAATAATCTCAGGATTTTTTCAGCTCTCAAATACCATTGCAATTGCAAGCTGCGCCGATAACTCAGCTTACTTGCAGATTGATAGTTCTGACTATGATCTAAGAGTTGCTCTATGGCTTCAGCGAATTCAGTGGCATTTCTACTCGAACAGTAGAGTCCGGTTTCGCGTAAAACTTCTCGCGTACTTGGCAAATCACTGGCGACAACCGGCAAGCCATGCGACAAAAAATCGAGAGCTTTTACCGGGCAGGTTAGATATCTGCTATAGAATGTATCCTGCAATGGAACTAAACCGATACTGACGTCTTGATCGAGAATCCGGTGCAACTCAGCGGGACTCACAAAGGCGTCGAATTTTAACACGTCTTCAAGCCCCAGTTCTCGCGCCTCGCCTCTTAACTGCAACACTTGTTTTTCATGTCCGCCATAGCAGGATAGAGTAATATTTTTATGCTTCAGTAGTTTTGCAACATCATAGATAAAATCACTCCCTTTGTAGCCATGAAGATGGCCGATATAAGCAACCCGCCTTTTAGATCTGCGCTGCTCTAAATTCTGGTGTTTAAATTTCAAGCATCCTAGGGACAAAGCCACTATAGGCAGCTTATTCCAAAATTGTTGGTACAGCGCTCTTTGGTGTTCAGTCAGGCAAATCAACCCATCGACTTTAGGAATCAACAGCCGTTCAGCCCATTGCCTGCGCAGTGCGCTAAAACCTTGTTTAGGCAGATGCGCACGATTCAAATAATAATCATGCGACTCATAAACGACTTTTAGGGATGGATTTTTTTTCTTGATTTTCAACAATCGAGATAGGGCGCCCAGCTCCCGCGTTAACACTATAACGTGGTCGCCGCTGTGCAAATACTCTTCTATCTTTAAGATAGCTTGCTGATAAACATCACGCGCGCCAGGTCTTGTTTCTTTAACCCTATAAATGCTGAGATACGACGATGGCTCCAATCCATAAAAGTGCTGTAGATCTTGTTCCGTCTCCGAATCATCTCCTGAAGCGACAAAATAGTCCGTCGCTATTTTGTGCTGAGCAAATGACATCGCGTTTAGAAGCCCCATATACACGATAGGCCCAGGTTTCAGCCATTTACTTTTATTTATCCAAACAACTCTCAGCATTATGCCTCCCTATCCGCAACATTATGGTTTCAGCATTGTTTGAAGAACGGCGTCAAAAACGTCTTTAGGCCGCAATGCCTGAAGACAATCGCTTATCATGCTGTCCCCACAACCTTTTAGCCCGCAGGGTCGACAGGTAAAGTCTTCCGTCAATACTTTATGGCTGACCTTCCATGGACTCCATACTTTGTCTGTGGTGGGTCCGAACAAAGCAACACAGGGCGTATTAACCGCTGCGGCAACGTGCATAGCCACCGAATCCAAACCAAGAAAACAATCGGCAAATTTTATCAGCGCCCCCGTTTCATTTAAGCTTAACTGTCCAGATAGGTTAATCACCGAATTACGCACTTTATGCAGTATCGCCTCCACATATTCGACTTCCTTCTCTGCAGGCCCTGATATTACTACCACGCAATGCCCAGCATCCTTCAAAGCATCAATCACTTGCGCGAAACCTTCAGGATTCCACGCCTTAAACATCCACCTTGACGTTGGATGAATGACAATCACCTGTTGATCCCTAGCTTGCTTAGAGAGCAATTGTCTAATTTTCTCTTCAGAAGCCCGGCTAGTTATAAATGTTAATTTTTTCTGATCCTCTTTAGGATGCAAGCCTAAACGTCGTATCGCATCTAAATTCTTTTCTACCGTATGCCGATAATACTTGGATATTCTGTATATATGGGTAAAGCTTTTGCGCCAAAATTTTCCCCTGCGATGCTGATAAGGTAGTGATACGGAATAGGTGGGATTCAAGATGCGTGTTATCCAGGCTCCACGCCAACGATCAGTCAGATTAATGATCAAGCCATACTCATTTTCATGCAATTGTTTGAACAATTGATATTCGTGATGCGCCTGAATCATCACCCCTTGAGCCTTCCATTTCCTATCGATTGTATAAACGCGATGAACATAGGGATTGCTATCGAGCATGACGGCCGTTTCTTGATAGATCAGCGCATCTATTTCTACATGCGGATATTGTTGCTTAAGCACGCTGTATATCGGCGTTGTAAGCAGCACGTCCCCCAAATGCTGCAATTTAATCACTAAAATCCGTTTAATGCGCTTGAAATCTATTACATCATTTTCGACATTAATTTCTATCACGAGACAATTCAGAATACTTAGTTAAAGGCTATGCAGCCTGGCTATTGAAAAATCCAATCGACTGCCCCCATGATCATGCAAATAACAATTATTCCTTAACACCCGCAATTCCCAGCTTGGAAATTGCGGCTTTAACACTTGATTTATGACTTTATGTCCATTCGTCGTTGTAACCAGGAGCTGCAAACGTCAAGGCTTTTAAATAGCAGACTCGAACCTTGCAACGCCACCGCATCCACCAAACAATACCAGGCCGCAACGCCGCTGGGCGGATTGCCTTGAGTCAGACCTGAGGCCGGGTCTATTTCGGCCCAGGCCCAGGTTCCGGCAGTCGTTCCGACTAATTCCAACCAGCTGGTGATGAAGAAAGCGGCCAGATACACCATAGGCGAGCGACCTTTAAACAAATACAGCAAAAACACGCAGAACAGCAAAAAGCCGATCGTATCCTGTCGTTCCGCCATGCCGCTGATCCCCCATAACGCCCAGGCGCCGCAGACGACCACGACCAAAACGGCGATCTGACGGGCGTGCTTTTGGAACAGGCCTGAGCGTCCCAAGGCGACTGCGGTTAAATAGACCAGTCCGTGACCGGCTGGCACATAGGCGGGAAGATTTTCGAAGCGATAAATATAACCCCGCATAAACAACGAAGCAAAATTCTCACCGATCGTTGCAAAAGCGACCGCAATTAATACTTGCACGCGGACATATTTGCATTCGCCCCACAAGAAGCCGAGCAGGAACATCCAGCCGCAAACCGCCAACGCCGTCTGCATTTCAATCGGTGCAAAGGAGTCGATAATTAAACATGCTGCGGTAGTCACGAAGGTGAAAGCGGCGATGAAATAATCCCTTTTTCGATGTTCCGCCTGAACGCCGGGTTCGGGAAAATGAGCAAGTTCAAATATAGCCATCTTAATCTACTCGGAATTTAAGCTTGAATATCCGCCGGCGATTTACACCAGCGCCGTCGACGCGTAGGCAATGAGCGCATATCTGGCTGCCTTACCTACTAAAATTGCCGCTATCGATGTCACAATGGACATTCTCAGCCAGCCACCGGCGAAACAGAGACCATCGCCAATAACCGGCAGCCATGAAAACAACAGCGCCCACCCCCCCCATTTCCTGAGGACGACAATTGATTTTTGCTTTCTTTCAGACAACACCTTTTCTGCAGGATATTTTTTTGCGGCAAAAACCCCCAAACCCCAAGTCGTGATCGCGCCTAAGGTGTTGCCGATGGTCGCGACAACCACCAACACCGCCAACGATTGCTTGCCGGCGGCAACCATGTAAGCCAACACTGCCTCCGAGCCACCCGGCGCAATGGTCGATGAAATGAAGGCGCTGCCAAAAAGCAATGCCAATGAATCTTCCTGCATTTTCTTATACCCACGAAAAAGCCCCTGAAACCGACAGTTCCAGGGGCTTTTTAGCTATACTTCGCTATTTTTCAGGCAGATCAATCGATTTTTTCGATAAAATCGATTTAACGAGACCGCTTATTATCTTAATGATCATGCCGATCGCTTGCGAAAGCAGCTCAAAAACATAGGCAACCCCTTCGCTAAAAGTCATACCTTTGAATTTGTTCGCTAACAGCGGCGCCAATAAAAAGCCCGCCGCTAAACCAAGCACCATGAGCCCGGAGACAAACGATTTCTGAGCGCCAGCCCCATCTCCGCCTGTCGCGCCTCCCGCCGCCGGCGCAGCAGCCGCACCTGGTTTAGCAGTCGGCGTCAGATCAGGAATGCTTTCACTGTAATCATCTTGGATAACTTGAGCGGTAACCCCTGGAATACTCGGCAAATCACCGCTACCATCGCCGATTTTCAGCTGCGCCTTCATGCCTTTTTCCATGTGCTGCGAAATATCGCAATGCACGAGATACGTTTTGTCTCCCGGTGGAAAAATCAGCGTGCCAGACACCTTACCCGGCCCGGTCACTTCCAGGTGAAACATGCCTTTTGGATACAGATATTTTGGCAAACCGTGCATCATCCATTGATGGCGGATATTGTCGTCATTAACAAAATGCACGGTCAATTTGGTGCAGGGTTCGAACTGAAACTCCTGCTTGTCGAAGGCGAACATGGTGCCGGGAAATTTCTCGGAATACTTATGACCGGCATGAACGGTGATTTCTTTGGTCGCCGCGATGCTGTCGCAACCGCCGGGCAAGGTATCGGTATTCTGCCCCATCACCATCGCGCCATCCATATCCATCAAATGCCCGCCGCCGTGATCCATCATGCGGTTATGGTCCTGAAATTCCTTGGCAAGGCTATCAGTTGCGGAGAACGCCATTATTAATGCAGCTATTGATAATAATTTATCCATTATCAATTTCCTCCTTTATTCGATGAGAACAGCGCCATGACTTTTTCTCGGTTTACGATCAGCACATAGACCGCGATGCCCAACAGCAGGCCGAAAATAAAATTTCGGACTGAATTGCTTTCAGAGGCTGCAGCCTGGTCATTTAGCTGACCTAAGGATTTTGGTGGCTCTTCGACCGCTACTGGCACCGCTGCCGGCGGGGCGACATAGCTTGTCGCATCGACTTCGCCTAGGCTGTTCCAGGCATCGATATCCTGCCAAACGGGAAGCTTGCGCTGTTGAAAAGCCTTGGTGAACATCGACTCAACGCTTTCTCCAATGCCCATCGGCAAGCCGGCTTCGTTCAAATATTTTTTATAGACGATCGCGCTGACGTTGCCGCCAGGATTCATACCGTCGGTAGTAATCCCTTTTTCGCGATGGTCATGAAAAATCCATATCCCTTCGCCATAGCTGTGCAAGCCATCATCTTTAGTGCTGATCAGCAGATCGTTGCGCTGAGCCGGCGCTAAGTCATAAACATCGCGCATGATCTGCGCGCTAGGATTATGCTCAACACCGTCATAATGCGTGATCGTGCCTTTATGGCCATGCGTATGCATCGCCAAGGTCTCGCCGGTGCTGTTGAACATTCTGATTTTTATGTTCTTATTCGGTTCGGCAACGATCAACGACTCTCTCAGCGTATAGGGAAACGACCGGCCATTAAGAGTGTGATAATCCTCTGTTGAATCGGTGATGTCATATTCGCGATTCATTTTCTTCGCAATCAAACGGGGATCGTTGTATTGCTGGATGGTATTATGTAGTTCCTTGTCCATCGCATGATAATGCAGATCGTACTCGTTATCATACTTTTCGAGTATGGCCTTGGACGGCTGACGTACCTGTCCGGCCCCGACATTGAAGGTCTGCACCCAGTTATTAGGGCGATTTTCCTCGACGACAAACATGCCGACCAAACCCATTGCTAGATGCACATGAGTTTGTACATGACAGTGGTAGACAAACGTCCCCGGCTGTCTGGGTCGAATTTCATAAGTCCGGCTCTGTCCTGGCAGAACAAATTTGTCGCTTGTTTGCGGCACGCCGTCGTTTCCTTCACCGGAACTATCCACCCAGGGGTGATCGACGCCATGCAGATGTATTGTATGAGGAAAGTAGTGACTGTTTTCCAATTGAATCCAGACGATATCGCCCTGCTCAACTCGAATCACCGGGGAAGGCGCTCTTAACAGCGGATTGGCGTCTGTGCCGACAAAACTGCTGGTGGCCATGCCGCGCGACTTTGGCGCAAACACCCACATGCCTGGCTGAACGCCGGGCGCGATATCGAAAGTGGGCACCAAGCCGTCGAAATCAGGCGAATGCCCGTTCAGCTCGGCTACCTCTAATTTAATAATAATCAGATCAGGATCGCCATCCCCATCCATATCATTTTTCTTGGTGATAGCATCGGTCGCGTAAAAAGTCTTCATCAATGTTTCCATTGAGATATTATTCGTACCCTTTACTTCGGCAGCGATATCAGCCGGGTTATCTGGGCTACAGCGCAACGATTCCTGAATTTTTACACCCTCGATCGTTTGCGCCTTGCGCCATTCCGGATTACTTTTACTACAGACAGCTTCAACGTCTCCGCGATCAATTTTTGCTGTTTTTGGCAAACCCACCGCAGCCGACGCCAGTAATGGCGTCAGCATGACAGCAGCTCCCAAAAGATTACTCAGGGGATGTTTCTGCATTTTACTTTTACCTTGATATATTAAGGTGATTAGGCGTCTTTTACTTTACCGAGCATTTCGTCGACTTTACGTTTGAAGCCAGCGTTTGACAGATAGAAGACATACAGACCGGCCAGAGCTATTAATGCATACAGGCCCATGCTGCCAGAACTTACGGGTTGACCGGCGCCGGCCTGGAAACCCATGTGCGCATCTAATCTCTCGCCATTGTCTTTGACCAGTGTGATGTGAATCAGGTATTTACCTTTTTCCGCCACACCATTTTGCAGTGTCAGAACAACAGTGCCGGATTTATGCTTTTTCGCTTCTTCGAAAAACACGCGCGTGCCTTCCGGCTCTTTGGTTACTTCGAATTCGATGGCCATATTACGGTAACGGATATCCTGATAATCAAAAACCAATTGAGTCAGGGTATTCAAATCCGGCAAATTCCCACAAAAATCCTCAGCGGGATAAGCTTTGGGCTGGTAAGCGGTGTAGTGCAGCCAATGACCTGGCTCTAATTCAAATTTACATTGGTCTGTATCGGTACCCGCAGCGCCGCCGTGAGCCCATAGAGCCGTTGAAAATAACAATCCCAGAAGACCCAGGAAACCATTTCTTAAAAGATGTTTTTTGCTCATGATACCTTCCTGTGTTGATAGTATTTAAGTATATTTATTATTTCTTATTAAGCTATTTTCTATCATAGCTTGCGTTTATAAGCAACCATCATTTATCCAAC
The DNA here is from genome assembly GCF_030717995.2 of Methylomarinum sp. Ch1-1. Classification (NCBI taxonomy): domain Bacteria; kingdom Pseudomonadati; phylum Pseudomonadota; class Gammaproteobacteria; order Methylococcales; family Methylococcaceae; genus Methylomarinum; species Methylomarinum roseum. The sequence continues at coordinate 482,999 of NZ_CP157743.1, forward strand.
TAACACTCAAGATAAACAACAATCCAAACAACTGCTTACTCTAGCACAACACCCCAAGCAAAGAAAGGTAATCGCTTTTTTCCAGCAACTCCCCATCGAGGATCGAAGAGGGCGAGGGATTTGCCTGACAAGGATGTCGGCAGCGATTGCCCCCCTACGGTGCTCTTTACGGCGCTCCTCAACAAATATGTCTCGCACATTGATAATCATTAAACGCCGGATTTATTGTTTTTCACCTAGGCATAGCGTCAGCCGATTATTTTTTTGTCACAAGCCGATAACAGTCTTTATAATGTGTCACACTACCAAGCTTTCATCTCGAAGACTTTCTTTAATTACCTCTTCTAAAGAATAAAAACAAATATGTCCAAATTAACAAACTCTATTGAATGGAACGCTGTTAAGCAACATTATCAAAGTATCGCAACAAATTATTCCATGCTAGAGGCTTTTAATACAGACAAAGAGCGCTTCCATAAATTTTCACGAGTTTTTAACGACATACTGTTCGATTTCAGCAAAAACCTGATCGATGATCAAACCCTGCCGCTGTTGATCGGCCTGGCCGAGCAAGCCAATCTGAAACAGAAGACAGCAGACATGTTTAACGGCGCCATCATTAATAAAACCGAAAAAAGAGCCGTACTACACACCGCACTGAGAAACCGCCACAACACGCCCGTTTATGTCAATGGCAAGGATGTCATGCCGCAAATCAACGGCGAATTAAAGAAAATGCGAGCTTTTTCGGAAAAAGTCCGCTCCGGCGAATGGAAAGGCCATACCGGCAAAGCGATGACGGACATCGTCAACATCGGCATCGGGGGGTCGGATTTAGGCCCCAAAATGGTCACCAAGGCCTTAGCCCCTTATTCCCGCCCAGACTTGAGAATTCATTTTGTTTCCAATGTCGACCAGGCCGACATCGTCAATACGCTGGAAAAACTCGACCCTGAAACGACCCTATTCCTGGTGGCCTCAAAAGTCTTCAATACTCAGGAAACGATGACCAATGCCACATCGGCGCGCAACTGGTTCCTGGAACAAATCAAAGATGAAACGGCAGTAAAAAAACATTTTGTCGCCATTTCCACGCACCGGGACAATGTCGTCAATTTCGGTATCGACCCGGAAAACATGTTTCAGTTTTGGGACTGGGTTGGAGGGCGCTACTCCCTCTGGTCGGCCGTTGGCCTTTCCATCGCCCTCTATGTCGGCATGGATAATTTCGAGCAACTGCTGGAAGGCGCCCATGAGGCAGATCAACATTTCCGCAATACGCCCTTCAGCGACAACATCCCTGTCATTATGGCCTTATTGGGCATCTGGTATAACAACTTCTTTGAAGCGGATTCTCACGCCATCCTGCCATACGACCAGTCGCTCTCCTCTTTTAGCGATTATTTCCAGCAGGGCGACATGGAAAGCAACGGCAAATCAATCGACCGGGACGGCGCAAAGGTCGATTACAGCACCGGCCCCATCATTTGGGGACAGCCCGGTACCAACGGCCAACACGCTTTCTACCAATTGATGCACCAGGGCACCAAGCTGATCCCCTGCGATTTTCTCGCTCCTGCGCAAAGCCATTATCACCTTCCCGAACATCACGACATCCTGATTTCAAACTTTCTGGCGCAGCCGGAAGCTTTGATGAGAGGCAAATCCGAAGCGGAAGTGCGCAAAGACCTGAGCGCGGAAGAAAACAAAGACGACACCCTGGTCGCCTCCAAAATCTTTCCCGGCAACAAACCGTCCAATTCCTTTCTGTTTAAAAAACTAACGCCGAGAACGTTAGGCACGTTGATCGCTTTTTATGAACATAAAATTTTCGTTCAAGGTGTGATCTGGAACATAAATTCATTTGACCAGATGGGCGTAGAATTAGGCAAAATTCTCGCCAAAGCGATACTGCCTGAACTTAAAGCGAATGATGAAATCAATAGTCATGACAGTTCAACCAGCGCACTAATCAATTACTACAAGAAAATACGGTGAAACATTGCCCACCCTTGTTAAAACACTTATCAGCGGTATTTGCCTATCCCTGCTGATATCCTGTGATAACAACTCAAAAACTCATCTGGGCTTTTCCAGGCTGGAACAAATTAAACATGAAGGCGCCCTCCATGTCCTGACCCGGCAAGACCCCACCACCTATTACGAGGGACCCGACGGCCGCACAGGACTCGAATACGACCTGATCATGCTGTTTGGCCGCTATCTGGGCGTCGAGGTGCATTTTATTATTCCGAACACCTTCGAAGAAATCCTGTACAAAATTTCCCACGGCGAGGCCGATATCGCCGCAGCCGGACTGACCGTGACGAAACAGCGTAAGCAAATCATGCGCTTCGCCCCGCCTTACCAGACCATTACCGAACAAGTCATATACCGCTCGGGCACACGCAGACCCAAGCGCATCCGCGACTTAAACCGCGGCATCATCGAAGTCGTCAAAGGCACCAGTCACGAGGCCACGCTGAAATCTTTGCAGAAGATTCACCCACAACTGGAATGGAATGTTAACAGCGAACTGGATAGCGACGGTTTACTATATCTGGTCAACCAGGGATTGATAGACTACACCATCGCCGACTCACAACAGGCCGCCATCGTCCGCAGCTTCTACCCCAAACTGAACGTCGCCTTCGATATTACCGAGCCCAGACAACTGGCATGGGCTCTGAGCCCTTCCAACGACGACAGCCTATACGATAAAGTCCTGGCTTTTTTCCAGCAAATCAAACAGGACAACACTCTGCAGGCCTTACTGGAAAAACATTACGGCCACGCCAATAACCTGAACTATGTCGGCAACTGCAAATTCCGGCAGCACATCAAAAAACGCTTGCCCGCTTATAGACAATATTTCAAGGCGGCCGGAGAAAAGCACAATATCGACTGGCGCCTGCTGGCCGCGATCGGCTACCAGGAATCCCATTGGAAAGAAAAAGCCACATCGCCAACCGGGGTCCAGGGCTTGATGATGTTAACCAGAGGAACGGCCCGGCAATTGGGCATCAAGAATCGGACAGATCCGAGACAAAGCATTAACGGCGGAGCGCGCTATTTCAAACAACGACTGAAGAAAATACCTGAACGCATACCGGAACCGGACCGCACTTGGTTTGCGCTGGCCTCGTACAACGTCGGCTTTGGCCATCTGGAAGACGCCAGAATCATCACCCAGGAGCGCGGCGGCAATCCGGACAAATGGATGGACGTCAAGCAAAGCCTGCCGTTGTTGAGCAAAAAAAAATGGTACAAAAAAACCAAACATGGTTATGCCAGAGGACGGGAACCGGTGCGCTATGTTGAAAATATTCGTAGTTACTACGATTTACTGGTCTGGCTAAGCGAAGAAGACCCGATTCACAAAAGCACGATGCCGAGAAAAAACCACGAAAAAACAGTCAACCATAATGCCTTGAGCATCGACAGTCCGGCGCTGTGACTCAAACGATCGCCGCCCTCGCAGGCTTCTGCCGGCGGGCGGCAAAGAAATCGGTCAGCAATTCCGCGCATTGCCTTTCCAATACTCCGCCTCGCCAATCGACGCGATGATTTAAAAAATCCGCATCAGCCAGAGTCAAGGCATGGCAGACCGCGCCGCGTTTTGGATCGAAGGCGCCAAACACCAGTCTTTTGACCCGGGCATGGGCAATCGCCCCCATACACATCACACAAGGCTCCAGCGTGACATAGAGCGTGGTATCGATCAGACGATAATTTTCGACCACTTGGCCGGCTTTGCGTAAAGCGATGATTTCGGCATGCGCGGTGGGATCATGACGGGCGATCGGTTCATTCCAGCCTTCGGCGATGCAGACATCGTTCGCGACCAATAACGCGCCGACCGGCACCTCCCCCTGAGACTCGGCCCGCTGCGCCAGGCGTATCGCATGGCGCATCCAGGCCTCATCGCCGGCAATCACTCCCACTCAATCGTTGCCGGCGGCTTGCCGGAAATATCGTAAGTGACTCGGGAAATGCCATCGACCTCATTAATGATTCGCCGCGAAATCAGGTCGAGGAAATCGTAGGGCAGATGGGCCCAGCGCGCCGTCATGAAATCTATCGTTTCGACCGCACGTATCGCGACGACATAATCATAGCGCCTGCCATCGCCCATCACGCCTACAGACTTGACCGGCAAAAAAACCGCAAAGGCCTGACTGACCTTGTCGTACAGATCATGACGATAGAGCTCTTCGATAAAAATTGCATCGGCCTGGCGCAGCAGGTCGGCATAGTCTTTTTTCACTTCGCCGAGAATCCGCACGCCCAATCCGGGGCCCGGAAAAGGATGCCGGTGAATCATGTCGGCCGGCAAGCCCAATTCCAAGCCCAGCTTTCTCACTTCGTCCTTGAACAATTCGCGCAGCGGCTCGACCAATTTCAGCGTCATGTTTTCCGGCAAACCGCCGACATTGTGATGCGACTTGATCAGATGCGCCTTGCCGCTTTTCGAGCCAGCCGACTCGATCACATCCGGATAAATGGTTCCCTGCGCCAGCCATTTGGCATCGGTCAACTTACCCGCTTCTTCATCGAAAATTTCGACAAACAGATTGCCGATAATCTTACGCTTGGCTTCCGGATCGGTCACGCCGGCCAGCGCCTCCAGATAACGTTGCTCGGCATCGATTCGTATCACCCTGACGCCCATGTGTTCGGCAAAGGTCGCCATCACCTGGTCGCCTTCATGCAAGCGCAACAAGCCGGTATCGACAAACACGCAGGTCAACTGGTCGCCTATCGCCTTATGCAACAAGGCCGCAACCACCGACGAGTCGACGCCGCCGGACAAGCCCAACACGACCTGATCGCTGCCGACCTGTTCGCGTACCGCTTGCACGCTCTCTTCGATAATGTTGCTGGAAGTCCATAAGGCCTCGCAACCACATACCTCGATGACAAAGCGCTTCAGAATGCGGCCGCCCTGTTTGGTATGAGTGACTTCGGGATGAAACTGGAGGCCGTAAAACGCCTTGTCCTCGTTGGCGATGCCAGCGATCGGCGCACCGTCGGAACTGGCGATCAGCATGAAGCCTTCGGGCAATTCGACCACGCGATCGCCGTGACTCATCCACACATCGAGCAAACCATAGCCTTCCGCCGAGGTATGATCTTCGATGTCGCTCAACAATCGCGAATGGCCTCTGGCGCGAATCTGCGCATAGCCGAACTCGCGATGAGCGGAGGCCTCCACTTTGCCGCCCATTTGCTCGGTCATCGTCTGCATGCCGTAACAAATGCCCAGAACCGGTATTCCCTGCTCAAACACAATCTTCGGCGCACGCGGCGTTTCGCCACGGGTCACCGTCTCCGGACCGCCGGACAAAATAATGCCGTTGGGCGCAAACTGCCGGATTTCATCATCGCTGCATTCACAAGAGTAAATCTCGCAATAAACGCCGATTTCCCGGATTCTGCGGGCAATCAGCTGAGTATATTGAGAACCGAAGTCCAGAATGAGAATTTTGTGCGAATGAATATTGGTTGATTGCTGCTGATCCACGTTGGAATCCCTAAACTAATAAGCTAAAACAAAATGGGGCTCATTCGAGCCCCACAAGCAAAGCGGCCTTCCCATGAACGATTAGGACAGCCGGTAATTGGGCGCTTCTTTGGTAATCGTCACATCATGGACATGGCTCTCCCGCATGCCGGCGCCGGTCACGCGAACAAACTGGGCCTTCTCATGCATGATGCCGATATTCTGACTGCCGGTGTAGCCCATGCTGGCGCGGATGCCGCCCAATAATTGATGAATGATCGCCAACATGCTGCCTTTATAAGGCACCCGACCCTCGATGCCTTCCGGCACCAGCTTTTCGACGCTGTCCGCATCTTCCTGAAAATAGCGATCGCTGGAGCCTTGCTGCTGTGACATCGCACCCAGCGACCCCATGCCTCGATAAGATTTATAGGACCGGCCTTGGTACAATTCGACATCGCCGGGCGCCTCTTCGGTGCCGGCGAACAGACTGCCCAACATCACGGCATGGGCGCCGGCGGCCAGCGCCTTCGCCACATCCCCGGAATAACGAACCCCGCCATCGGCGATCAACGGCACGCCGGTGCCTTTCAAGGCGTCGGCGACATTGCTGACGGCGGTAATCTGCGGCACCCCGACGCCGGCGATGATCCGGGTCGTACAAATGGAGCCCGGACCGATACCGACCTTAACGCCATCGGCGCCCGCTTCGACCAGCGCTTTCGCCGCCGCCGCGGTTGCGATGTTGCCGCCGATCACCTGTACGTCGGGATAGTTGCTTTTGACCCAGCGCACCCTGTCCAATACGCCCTGAGAATGACCATGAGCGGTATCCACGACGATGACGTCGACGCCGGCTTTGACCAAGGCGTCGACGCGTTCTTCGGTGCCTTGACCGGTGCCGACTGCAGCGCCGACTCTCAAGCGCTCTTGCTCATCCTTACAGGCCTGTGGATAATCCTTGGCTTTCTGGATATCCTTCACGGTAATCATGCCGCGCAGATGAAAATCATCATTGACCACCAGAATCTTTTCGATCCGATGCTTATGCAATAAGGCGATGGCCTGCTTGCGATCATCCGACTCATTGACGGTAATCAGTTTTTCCTTAGGCGTCATCACCGAAGTCACCGATTCATCGAGCCGGGTCTCAAAACGCAAATCGCGGCTGGTCACGATGCCGACCAGCTCTTCGCCGTCGACCACCGGCACGCCGGAAATACTCTTGGAACGAGTCAACTCCATCACTTCACGCACAGTCACACTAGGCGGCACGGTAATCGGGTCCTTGATCACACCGCTCTCGTACTTCTTGACCCTGCTAACTTCCCTCGCCTGCTGTTCGGCCGACATATTCTTATGAATAATGCCGATGCCGCCTTCCTGTGCAATGGCAATTGCCAAGCGCGCCTCCGTCACTGTATCCATCGCGGCTGAAACAAGCGGAATATTCAGACTGATATTCCGGGTTAACTGGGTTTTCATTTCAACTTCACGCGGCAATACGGTCGAATGCGCAGGCACTAATAAAACATCATCAAACGTGAGCGCTTCCTGAATAACTTGCATGACCACACCTAATCAAAATATTTAAAATAACCGCGCATTATAGCCGACAAAACCAAAATAAATAAATATATTTATATCGATAACTTGAACCGGCCTACAAAACCAGACATTCAATGCCACCTAAATTGCCTATAAAACACCCTAATCGACATCGACACACTTAAACTTTCTATTTATTTTCAATAAATTACAGAATAACAACTAGCAATAGCACAAAAGTACAATATTCAAACACAAGACAAGTCGATACACTCTGGAAGCATTGTTTTCAGTCGAAACCATCTGAAGCAATAACCCAAGCGGCATTGTTTATGGAAGAAAGCACATGAGAGGGGGGCGGACTTTCCTTATGCTGACACACTAAAAAAATAAACAATAGGGAAAAACAATGAAAAAAACATCACTGGCTTTAACAGTAACTTTAGCCCTGGGCGCCGGCAACGCCTTCGCAGATTGCAACGCAATTGCTGACGCCGCAACTAATGCTGGGGATAATCTCCATGCAAAATTATCAAGTGCGATTGCCGGCACCCCAAGCGCGGCCGGTCTGAAATTCAACATGTGGGCAACTATCGTCGATAACAACGGCATCGTTTGCGCGGTAGCGAACACAGGCGAAGCGCCTAACGCCCAATGGCTCGGCAGCCGTGTCATTTCGGCGCAAAAAGCCAATACCGCCAACCTGTTCAGTCTAACCCAAGGCCTGGCGCTGTCCACCGCCAACCTATGGGCCGCGACCCAGCCAGGCGGCAGCCTGTTCGGCTTGCAATTCAGCAACCCGGTCAATACCGACGCCGCCTACGGCCCAGCGGCATCGGTCGCTGACTATGGTAGCTCAAGCGATCCCATGGTCGATCAATTGATAGGCGGAGTCAATGTTTTCGGCGGCGGACTCGCTTTATATGATTCAGATGGCAACCAACTCGGCGCGATCGGCATGAGCGGCGACACCTCCTGCGCTGATCATATCAAGGCTTGGATAGCCCGCGACGCCTTGGGTTTGGATCATGTCCCTGCCGGTGTAGCCAACGGCACCGACAATATTATTTTCGACATCCAGTCAAATTCCGACCTGACCAACAAGGGGGGCAAAACGGTCTTGAACCAGGACAATCTGGCGGAACTCACTAGCGCCAGCGGTTTTGGCCATCCCACCTGCGGCTTTGGCGAAGAAACGATTGCGGTAGATCTTCCAAACAGCTACCCTATCGGCGACTGAAGTAGCGAAAAAACCATCATTCCCCGTTAATGACGTATTAACGGGGAGATTTTATAACTCTTCCTGATTACTTATAACTCTCAGCTACTTGGCGAGTGTTCGGTGGCTTGATCTGCAAGTGTGTGAGGCATGACAGATTTTTGCTCCTTGCAAAATCTGCATTTCCACCATCCCTGGCGGTCAGATGCCGAACCCAAGCTTATAGGGATATATTTACCCAGCACCTAAATTCCATAGGCTAATGGCTGCGATAAATCATCTTCGTTTATTTAGGTGCTGGGTGAACAGCGTCTTGCAGAGCAAGTTACCGAATGCTCGTTTTTTACCTATCTTAGCAAGTACCCTTAATGCAGTTAATCATTATTCTTTATAGTTGGCGGAAACTTATGGGTAATCAGGTAACTCTTTGCCGCTCAACGCCCGAACTATTCCCCGGTATTCCTCCATTTTCGGCCGATGCAAGAAAACACCCAACACCGCCATCGTACTGAATATATATAAGGTGTTGTAATCATCGCCGAGCATAAACATCACCAGACCAAAAATCGCGACCGTTTCCATCATTGCCTGAGTGATGACCACGGTCACCAGATAACGTTTGCCGGCCGGCGTGTCGCCCGGCATGGTTTGATTCAAGCGCAACAGGATATGACGCAATAGCGTGGCGAACGGAAAGGTCACGATCGCAATCACATAGAGTATCGTCCTGATCAACACCCGCTGCGATTCTTCGACGCCGATTTGCATTTGCTGTCCATAATAATGACAGGCGAAAACATAAACGACAACGGTCAACAGCATTGCAATGACGATCATCCAGTGCATATTAAGTCTGTTTTTTGCCTGACCGTAGCCCTCGCTGCTCATCATTTCTCCTCCTTACCGGCCTTATAGGCCCTCATGATGACCAGAAAAGCCAAAAAATCGTACAAGGTATGAATGATCACCGGCGTCAGCAGATTTCTTTCCCCGCCATAATCCAGGAACACACCCAAATAGATGCCGACCAAGGTGGCCAACGCCGCATACAACGGCGTGACCGCATGCACCAGACCAAAAATAATGTTGCTGAACAGCAAGCCGGCGTTCATGCCCCAGCCAGCCTCCATCCAAGGTTGCAATACGCCGCGAAACAAGACCTCCTCCGATAAGCCGGCGATGGCCGCCAATACGAACAAGTCGGCCCAACCATAGCCATGCATGGCCGGACCCAGCGTTTCCAGCAACAATTTTCTAACCCGTTGCACCGACTCGATCTGTAACTGCTGCATCGCCACAAAAAGTACAAACAACGGCAACGTGCCCAACAGACCATATAAGATGGCGTTTTCCGAAAAATGCAGGTCGGCGAAGGGGTTTATGTCGGCAATCCAGCCTAAAAACAACGCCACCAAGATCAACGAACCTTCGAAATAACAGGCCGTTTTAAAAAATTTTTGCGGATTAAGCGATTTATCTTCCATAAGCTTGACTTGGGTTACGGCGAGACTGAGCAAGCCATTTTATGCAAAAAAAGTTAAAATAGGCGACACTTAAACGAACAAGACCACCATCATGCAATGCTATATCTATAAAAGCCTGGTAAAAGACGAACTCTATCTTTATCTGAACAAAAAGGACGACTTTTCCGACATTCCGGAAGCCCTTTTTAAAAGCTTCGGACGCCTGCAGTTTGTCATGGAATTGGAATTAACGGCCGACCGCAAACTGGCCCGGGAAGATGTCAACAAAGTCATGACCAGCCTCTCCAACAAGGGTTTTTTTGTGCAGATGCCGCCGACCGTTCTGCCCGATGCGCTTGCCGTCCAGAACAGCAAGTTGCATTAATTATGGGCACCATAAAGCCTCAACTCGCCCGGTCGGCTATTGCAAAACCGGATTACGCCTTGGGTAAAGTCACGCCCTTTTGGCCTTGGTATTTACCGCCGCGATCCTTATAAGAAGTTTCGCACACCTCATCGCCGCCGAAGAACAGCATTTGCGCAACGCCCTCGTTGGCGTATATTTTCGCCGGCAACGGCGTGGTGTTTGAAAACTCCAGCGTCACATGCCCTTCCCACTCCGGCTCCAGCGGCGTGACATTGACGATGATACCGCAACGCGCATAAGTCGACTTGCCCAAACAAACCGTCAATACATCACGCGGTATACGGAAATATTCGACGGTCCGCGCCAACGCGAAGGAATTGGGCGGGATGATGCAGACATCGGACTGCACATCGACGAAGCTGTCCTCGGCAAAATCCTTGGGGTCGACGATCGCCGAATTGATATTGGTAAAAATCTTGAATTCATCAGAACATCGAACATCATAACCATAACTGGAGGTGCCGTAGGAAATAATCCTTCCCTGCTCGGACTCTCTTACCTGCCCGGCTTCAAACGGCTCGATCATCCCCTGCTGCTCCGCCATCCGGCGTATCCATTTATCTGACTTAATGCTCATAATTTGTTATCGGTTCAAAACAATGTAAAGTTATAGCCAATGAGAGCATAACGCTTCCCACATAACCAGCCGGATACGATACCATAATGCCGCAAAAACCGGCACAAAATAGATTGCCGCCACAGGGCAATCGCGCTATCTCGCCCTGGACAGGCAAAGCCGTTGTCCTGATTGCCACTCCCGCAATTGATAGCGTTTCTTGATTACTCATAACTCTCAGCTACTTGGCGAGTGTTCGGTGGCTTGATCTGCAAGTGTGTGAGGCATGGATGCCGAACCCAAGCTTATAGGGATATATTTACAGCGTCTTGCAGAGCAAGTGACCGAATGCTCGTTTTTCACCTATCTAAGCAAGCACCCTTAATGCAGTTAATCATTATTCTTTATAGTTGGCGGAAACTTAGGGGTAATCAGGTAACGTTTTGCCTTGCCTTTTAAGCGTCAATTTCTTTTTAGAGCAAACCTTATGCGTTTTTTGGCCCGAATTTGCACTTTTCACCCAGCACCTAAATTATCCTGGAATGGTAAAATATAGTCCTGTAGCCATGGAATTTAGGTGCTGGGTAAACCCATCCCAGGGGGGGATGTCGGCGGTATCCCTACCGCCGACATCCTCGCCAAACAAACCCCCCAGCCTTCTTTGTTATCAAAATTGAAAATTTCTGGCAAAAAAGACTTGCCATGTAAGACGACCGGTCGCATAATAACCCCATGTCAATCGCAAGCAGCAAACAAATTAAACGAGAAAAACTCCTGGACCAAGGCGTGCAAATGCTGATGAACCAGGGTTATCACGGCACCGGATTGAAAAAAATCCTCGATACGGTAAAAATCCCGAAAGGCTCGTTTTACAATTACTTCGCTAGCAAGGAAGACTTCGCCGCCGAAGCGATCAATCATTATATCGAACCCTTCATCCTGCGCTTGAACAGTCATCTGCATGATCCGCAAGTTGATGGCCTGACGGCGCTGAAGCGTTATTATGGCGAACTGATTAGCGAACTGGAGCAATCCGGCTATCAGGGTGGCTGCCTATTGGGCAACCTGATGGGCGAGATCGGCAACACCAGCGAAGTCTGCAGACACGCCTTGATCACGACCATCGCCCGCTATAGCCATCTGCAAGAAACCGCCTTGGCGCGCGCTCAGCGTGACGGCAGCGTGCGCACCGACCGTTCGGCGAAAAGCATGGCGGATTTATTATTTAACAGCTGGCAGGGAGCGCTGTTACGAATGAAAATCGAGCAGTCTGTCGAACCATTACAGGACTGCATCGAAACGTTGCTGGAAGATTATTTTCTTGAAAAACGCTGAGAAACCCATTCCTGGATTCGCAGAAATTTTCCGCCGACTCGCAAAATCAATGAGTTGCAGTCAGCAGTTTTGACAGTGCACATTCACTGCAGGAAGCGCAGATTTAATCAGCACTTCCCTAACCAGATAGGGGAGCATTCGATGCACCCGAGCATTTTTTTAACGACCGCAATAAGACGACCGGTCATATCAAAGGAGGCTAAACATGCCTAAATACATCATCGAGAGAGAAATCCCCGGAGCCGGCCAACTCGGCGACGAACAATTGCAGCAAATTTCCCAGAAATCCTGCTGCATCCTGAAGGAAATGGGACCCCAAATACAATGGCTGGAAAGCTTTGTCACCGATGACAAGGTTTACTGCATCTATATCGCCCCGGACGAACAAACAATACGACAACATGCCGAGCGCGGGGAATTTCCCGCCAATTCCATTGCCAAAATAAAAACGATCATCGACCCGACCACCGGCGAATAATCGTTATTACGCTTTATAAAAATGATCAGAGAGGAAGAAAAATGAATATCGACACCGCCAAAATCGCATTTAAATGGCCGCAATTCTTGCGGGCCTGCGCGTTAACCAGCGCCCTCTTCATGACCGCCGGCGCGACCAGCGCCGACGAAACCTGCCAGTCTCCCTATATGGCTAAAATCGTCGGCCAGGAAGACTTTGTCTATGTCTGGACCCTGGGCATGGAAGGCGTCGGAGACGAACAAGATAAATTAGTCACGGTAGACGTCAATCCTAATTCGAAAAACTACGGTAAGGTCGTCAACACATTGTCGGTCGGCGGCCGCAACGAAGCCCATCACTCCGGCTTTACCGATGACCGCAAATACCTGTGGGCCGGCGGCCTGGACACCAACAAGATTTTCATCTTCGATGTCCATAGCGACCCAGCCAAGCCCAAGCTGACCAAGGTCATCGACGATTTCGTCAGCAAAAGCGGCGGTGTGGTCGGCCCGCATACCACTTACGCCCTGCCCGGCCGCATGATGATCACCGGCCTATCCAATAACAAGGACCACGGCGGCCGCACAGGCTTGGTCGAATACAGCAACAGCGGCGACTATATCGCCACCCATTGGACTCCGACCGATAGCGACCTACGAGGCGCCGTCAAAACCGGCAAATACGCCGACGGCTACGGTTACGACGTGCGGGTGCTGCCTCGCCGCAACGCGATGTTCTCCTCATCGTTCACCGGCTGGTCGAACTACATGATGGATTTCGGCAAGATGCTGAACGATCCGGAAGCGATGAAACGCTTCGGCAACACCGTCGTGCAGTGGGATCTGCATGCTCGCCAGCCGAAAAAAGTGCTCGACGTGCCCGGTGCACCACTGGAAATCCGCTGCGCATGGGGAGCCAATCATAATTACTGCTTCACCACTACGGCCCTGACCTCGAAAATCTGGTTGATTTATGAAGACCAGCAAGGCCAATGGCAAGCCAAGGATGTCGCGGACATCGGCGATCCCAGCAAAATTCCGCTGCCGGTCGATATCTCTATACAAAGCGACGACAACATGCTGTGGGTCAACACCTTCATGGACGGCAAAACCCGCGCCTTCGACATTTCCGACCCGTTCAACCCCAAGCAAGTTCTCGAACAGAAAATCGGCGCCCAGGTTAACATGGTCTCATCGAGCTGGGACGGCAAACGCCTCTATTACACGTCTTCGCTGTTGGCTAATTGGGATAAAAAAGGCGAGGACAACGAACAATATCTAAAATTGTTCAGCTGGGACGGTCAGAAACTGACTGAACAGTTCAGCATCGATTTCATCAAGGAAAAACTGGGCAGAGCCCATCAAATGCGCTTTGGCGCCTATTCCCTGTATGCTCGGCAACAAACCGACAAACCGTTGGATTTATTGGCCAAACTGAGCCGCTAAACGTAGGTCGGGTGGAGCACAGCGAAGCCCGGCTTGATTATGCTAATGCTGGGTTTCGGCTTACGCCTCCACCCAGCCTACCCCTGTCATCATCATGAAAAAGATCATTATCCTGTTAATGGCCGGATTGCTGTGCAGCCAAAGCCTAAATGCCGACACGGCGCCCGCTCAGGAGATCCTGCCACCCGGCTACGGTCCGCTGCAATTCGAGCCTCCTGCTCCCGGCAGTTATGCTTTGCCGGTCATCGGCCCGGCCGCCGACGGCACGGTGCTGACCAGCGACAATCAGAGCATACAACTGCATGAACTGATGGGCGACAGAATCGTCTTGCTCAGCTTCATTTATGCGACCTGCAGCGATGTCAGCGGCTGCCCGCTAGCCACTGCGGTGTTTCATAAGATCAACCGGCGCTTGCAAAAAGAACCGCGCCTGGCAAAACAGCTGCGTCTATTGACGCTGAGCTTCAACCCCGAACACGACACTCCCGAGGCGATGCGTCATTACGGCGCCGGCTTCGCCAATGACACGGTCGATTGGCGTTTCCTGACCACCGCGACGGAACGGCAGTTGCAGCCGATATTGGATCAATACCAGCAGAGCATCCAGAAAATTTATGATGCCGACGGCCAATTCACCGGCACTTTTTCCCATATCCTGCGCGTCTATCTGATCGACCAAAATAAACGCCTGCGCAATATCTACAGCGTCTCGTTCCTCCATGCCGACACCTTGATCAACGACATCAAGACTCTGCTCGCAGAAAGCGATGAAATAAAGCCCCAAACGGACCAGCCAGCCAGATTTCAGGCCGGCGACAACAAGCAGCGCTACGAACAACCCGACTATCAAACTCAATCGATCGCCCTGAACCAACGTCGTGGCCAGGAAACGGATTTAATCGCCTACGCTGAAAACCCGCCGCTAGGCCTGCCAGACGTGCCGGTTCCTGCCGACAATCCGCTCACGACAGAAAAAATAGCCTTGGGCAGAAAACTGTTTTACGACCGCCGCCTGTCGTTGAACGACACCTTCTCCTGTGCAATGTGCCATATCCCCGAACAAGGCTTCAGCAGTAACGAAATGGCCACCGCAGTCGGCATCGAAGGCCGCAGCGTAAGGCGCAACAGCCCGACCCTCTATAATGCCGCCTATGCGCCACTGCTGTTTCACGACGGCCGTGAAAGCACGTTGGAACAGCAGGTCTGGAGCCCCTTGCTGGCGCACAACGAAATGGGCAACCCGTCGATAGGCTACGTCATCGACAAAATCAACGCGCTGCCGGATTACGACGGCCTGTTCGAAAGCATTTTTGACCGGAAAGCGGGCATGGAAACGATAGGCCAGGCCATCGCCAGCTACGAACGCACGTTGAATTCGGCCGACTCGCCTTTCGACCGCTGGTATTACGGCAAGCAGCAAAATGCGATCGATGCGGCCGCCAAACGCGGCTTTGATCTGTTCAACGGCAAAGCCGGCTGCAGCGCTTGCCATCGTGTGGAAAAATCCCACGCCTTGTTCAGCGATTATCGATTGCACAACACCGGCATCGGTTACCGGGACGCGATGCAGAAAACCCCGGCCAAACAAAAAATCCAGTTGGCGCCCGGCGTGTTCGTCGAAGTCGACAGCGACACGATCAAGGCCGTATCCGAGTCCAAGCCTAACGATTTAGGCCGCTACGAAATCAGCCAGAATCCGGATGACAGTTGGAAATACAAGACGCCAAGCCTGCGCAATATCGCGCTGACCGCGCCCTATATGCATAACGGCTCCTTATCGAGCCTGAAAGAAGTGCTGCGCTTTTACAATCAGGGCGGCATCGCCAACGAAAACCTCGATCCATTGATCAAACCGCTGCAATTAACGGATGATGAAATCACCGACATCCTGGCGTTTCTGCAAACTCTGACCGGCGGCAACGTCGACGAGCTGGTCGGCGACGCCTATGCCGCACCGGTGGGCGACCGCTAATCCGCTGACCCGCTGCAGCAAAGCGGAATCCGGAAACTGGTTTCCGGTCCTTCGTGATAATCAGTCGTAGGGCGGATCAAGCGCAGCAGGTCCGCCTAAAGGCAGTAGGTCATGTTTCCGCGCTAGCGGTTACATGACACTGCAAGGTCTCTGAGTAGTATTGCTGGCCTATCTCATTAAATGAATGAGTGGCAAAACAGAAAATTAACTACCGGATGTGGGTAGGGTGCGCTGACAAGAGGAAGCGCACCGGTTTTTGATGCATTTCACGCAGTTCAGCACATCCGAAGGCAAGACTACATTGGCATCGCAACCGTAGGGTGGATTCGCCGCCAAACAATCCGCCTGGATACGCACAACGGCCAATTTTGCCCCGGTGGCGGTTTTTGGCGGCTTGCTTCGCGAAGCCGCCCTACGTTGGCGGATCCGCTGCGCTTGATCCGCCCTACCGGTGCGGGTAGGGTGTGCTGACGATAGGAAGCGCACCGGTTTTGATGGGCTTCACGGTGCTCGACACATCCGAAGGCAAGACGGTGCTTTGCGTAGGAGCGCCGCCCTCGGTGCGAAAAACAAGTAGTCCGCCCAGAGAGACAGTAGGTCATGTTGCCGCGCTAGCGGTTACATGACACTGCAAGGTCTCTGACGTAGTATTGACAGTGAACTCCGTGTCTCTGCGGTGAGACATTCAGCACAACCACCCCGTTTATCTAGGAGCGCCATACCCGGCACGATCGCCATGAGAGCTCCCACGGAAAAACGAAAACCGGAGAGGGTCTGGCGCGGATGTTCCGCGCCCTTCCGATTCCGTGCGGACTACGAGTTTTGAATGACGATATTGGGAAATTTACTGCTGTAATCCTTGCTTTTCAGCGCCAGCTTGGCGGCCATCTTGCGGGCGATGGAACGGTAAATCTCGGCCGCGCGTCCGTCCGGGTCGGCAACGACCGTCGGCCGACCGGAATCGGCGAACTTACGGATGTTGATGTCCAACGGCAATGAACCCAGCAATTCGACATTGTTTTTCGCCGCCATCGCCTCGCCGCCGCCTTCACCGAAGATCGCCTCCTCATGACCGCAGTTGCTGCAGATGTGAATGCTCATGTTCTCCACCAACCCCAAGACCGGCACATTGACCTTGTTGAACATCGACAGGCCGCGCTGGGCATCGAGCAAGGCGATGTCCTGAGGCGTCGTGACGATAATCGCGCCGCTGACCGGAATCTGCTGCGCCAGGGTCAACTGGATATCGCCGGTGCCGGGCGGCAAGTCGATGATCAAATAGTCGACATCGCTCCAATTCGTGTCCTTCAACAACTGCTGCAAGGCATTGGTCACCATCGGACCGCGCCAAATCATCGCCTGATCCTCATCGATCAGATAACCGATGGAATTGGTTTGCACACCATAGGATATTTTCGGCAACATGGTCTTGCCGTCCTCACTGGCCGGATAACCGGACAAGCCCATCATCGTCGGCACGCTGGGACCGTATATATCGGCATCGAGCAGGCCGACATTGGCCCCTTCCGCCGCCAGCGCCAAAGCCAAATTGACCGAAGTGGTCGACTTGCCGACCCCGCCTTTGCCGGAGGCGACGGCAATGATGTTTTTTACATTCGGCAACGGTTTTAACGATTGTTGTACCGCATGAGCAACGATATTGACGGTCACGTCGACAGTCACCTTGCCCACCCCGTCCAGTTGCCGCAGTTTCTTCTCGACTGCCGTCTGTAACTCCGCCAAATAACTCTTGGCCGGATAACCCAGTTCCAAACTGACGCGGATATCCGCCCCATCCACGGCGATGTTCTTGACCGCCTTGGATGACACCAGATCGGCGCCGACATTGGGATCGATAAAGGTTTTAAGCAGGTTTTCCACATCCGCTTTGGCAATTTCTGTCATTTATGACTCCGGTTCTAAAGAAAAATAATAACCTAGTATTTATGTCAGGATATAATACCACTTTCAATAATATCAACAACACAGCTGATTTTATCGTCCGACATCATGAAAATCATGCCATTATATGCAATAATGCTCGGTTCGTTTTTGTCATGCTAACCATTGAACTTCATGTCTGATAGAAAAATTCTTGTTACCAGCGCCTTGCCTTATGCTAACGGCCCCATCCATTTGGGCCATTTGGTGGAGTATATTCAAACCGATATCTGGGTGCGCTTTCAGAAACAGCGCGGCAATCAATGTTATTACGTTTGCGCCGACGACACCCACGGCACTCCGATCATGCTGCGCGCCGATCGCGAAGGCATCACGCCGGAACAGCTGATCGCCGATGTCGAACAACAACATCGGGCCGATTTCGACGAATTCGGCGTCGACTTCGATAATTACCACAGCACGCATTCGCCGGAAAACAAAGAATTATCGGCCTTGATCTATACCCGCTTGCGTGAAGGCGGCCATATCAGCCAACGAACCATCACTCAGGCCTACGATCCGGTCAAAAACATGTTTCTGCCGGACCGTTTCATCAAAGGCGAATGTCCGAAATGCGGCGCCCAGGATCAATACGGCGACAGCTGCGAGGCCTGCGGCGCCACATATGCGCCGACCGATCTGAAAAACGCCGTCTCGGTCATCTCGGGCGAGAAACCGATCGAAAAAGATTCCGAACATTATTTTTTCAATCTGGACGACTTTACCCAAATGCTGAAGGATTGGACCCAGGAAGGTCATCTGCAACATGAAGTCTATAACAAGATGGCGGAATGGCTGGAAAACGGCCTGCAGCAATGGGATATTTCCCGCGATGCGCCTTATTTCGGCTTCGAGATACCGGATGCGCCAGGCAAATATTTCTATGTCTGGCTGGATGCGCCGATCGGCTATATGGCCAGCTTCAAGCATCTGTGCGAAAAGCAAGGACTGAACTTCGACGAATTCTGGGGCGAAGACAGCGATGTCGAGCTCTATCATTTCATCGGCAAAGACATCATCTATTTCCACGCCCTGTTTTGGCCGGCGATGCTGAGCGGCGCCAAGTTCAGAACTCCGAGCGCGATTTTCGCCCACGGTTTCTTGACCGTCAACGGCGAAAAAATGTCCAAATCGCGCGGCACCTTCATCAAGGCCCGCACCTATCTCGACCACCTGAACCCGGAATATCTGCGCTACTACTTCGCCGCCAAACTCAGCGCCGGCGTCGAGGACATCGACCTGAGCTTCGCCGACTTTACCCAGCGCGTCAACTCCGACCTGGTCGGCAAAGTCGTCAATATCGCCAGCCGCTGCAGCGGCTTCATCAAGAAACGCTTCGACGGCAAACTGTCGTCTAACTGTGCGGAACCCGAATTATTCCAGCAATTTGTCGACGCCAACGACAAAATCGCCGAACTCTATGAAAAACGCGAATTCGGCAAGGCCATGCGCGAAATCATGGCATTGGCCGACAAAGCCAACCAATATATCGACGAGAAGAAGCCATGGATCATCGCCAAGGAAGAAGGTCGCGACGCCGAATTGCATGAGATCTGTTCGATGGGCATCAACCTGTTTCGCCTGTTAGTGGCCTATCTGAAACCGGTGAATCCTAAGCTGGCCGCAAATGCCGAGAGCTTCCTGAATATCGAAGCGCAAGCCTGGCCATCGGAGACTCAGCCGCTGCTGGATCACGGCATCAACAAATTCAAGCCGCTGATGACCCGGGTCGAGGCGGACAAAATTGACGCCATCATCGAAGCCTCCAGGGAAAACCTGGAAAAAGAAGCGCCGGCGCAGCCCGTGAAAAAATGCGAACCCATCGCCGAGACCATCGAATTCGATGACTTCGCCAAAATCGACCTGCGCATCGCCAAGATTATCAAGGCCGAACACGTCAAGGGAGCCGACAAGTTGCTGCAATTGACCGTGGACATCGGCGATGAAACGCGCAACATCTTCGCCGGCATCAAATCGGCCTATGCGCCGGAAGACCTGGAAGGCAAGCTGACCGTCGTCGTCGCCAACCTGAAGCCGCGCAAAATGCGTTTCGGCTTGTCCGAAGGCATGGTATTGGCTGCCGGCCCCGGCGGCGAGGATTTATGGATACTGAGTCCCGAACAAGGCGCGCAACCGGGCATGCGGGTTAAATAATCAGTTGCCGTAGGTTGGCTAGAGCACAGCGAAACCCAACATCGACACTCACCCAGCCTACGACGCCTAAAGCATGGCCAACAAAAAGCATTAGAGAGATAAAAAATGTTTTGCTATCACTGTCAAGAAGCCAAAAAAAACAAGGTCTGTGATACAGCTGGAATTTGCGGCAAGAAAGCCGATGTCTCCAGCCTACAGGATCTGCTGATGTTCAGCCTGAAAGGCCTGGCCTTTTACAGCTCCCGCGCGGAAGCATTTGATTTGGTCAGTGACAAAACCCATCATTTCATGGCCAAGGCGCTGTTTTCGATGGTCACTAATGTTAACTTCGACCCGGCGGATTTCGTCAATCTGATCGACGTAGCAGTCAGACGCCGCAACTCCATCAGGAAAAAATTCCTCGCCGCCTATCAACTGAAGCATGGCGCGGAATTCGACGAGACGTTACCAGAAGAAGCCTCTTGGCAATATGACGAAGCTAGCGATAAAGACTTCATCGCCAAAGGCGAAACAGTCGGCGTCGAAAAAGACAAGGAAGGCCTGGACGAAGACGTCCATGCCTTGCAGGAATGCCTGCTCTATGCCGTCAAAGGGCTAGGCTCGCTGGCCGTACACGCGCTGGAAATGGGCGTCGAGGAAACCGAACAATACCGCTTCATGCAGCAAGCGCTGGACTTCACACTGTCCAAGAACAATACGCAGGATGAAGTCCTGAACATGCTGCTGCGTTGTGGCGAACTCGGTCTTGCGGCGATGGGCCGACTGAACCAAGCCAACAGCGACAAATTCGGCGAGCCTGAACCGACCACCGTTTACCTGGACACCTGGGATAGACCCGGCATACTGGTCAGCGGCCACGACCTGCACGATATCGAAGACTTGTTGGCACAGACGGCCGGCACCGGTGTCGATGTTTACACCCACGACGAAGCGATCGCGGCCCATGCCTATCCGGCGCTGAAGAAGTATTTCAATCTAGTCGCCAACTACGGCGGCGCCTGGCAAGACCAAAAAACCCAGTTTCCTAAATTCAACGGCCCGGTGCTGGTCACCACCAACAGCATCCAACAACCGAAAAAAACCTACCAGGAAAAACTGTTCAGCACCGGCATGGTCGGCTGGCCCGACGTGCCCCATATCGAGGACCGCAAACCTGGACAGCGCAAGAACTTCAGCGCGATCATCGAATTGGCCAAACAATGCGAGCCGCCCGAGCCGCTGACCGACGGCGCGACCACGACAGGTTATGGCTTACAAGCCCTGACCGCGCTCAGCGATCAAATCGCTACGGCGATCGAAGCGAATAAAATCAAACGCATCATCGTGCTGGCCGGTTGCGACGGCCGTCATAAAGAACGCCGTTACTACACCGAGCTGGCCGAGGCTTTGCCGGAGGACGCCCTGGTGATCACCTCGGGCGACACCAAATACCGCTTTCAGCACATGGACTTCGGCATGATCGATGACATTCCGCGACTGCTCGACGCCGGACAGATCAACAACTTTCACGGCATCATCGCTTTCCTGCAAACATTGCAACAAAAAATGGGTCTCAGCGAATTGCGTCAATTGCCGGTCTCCTTCGACATCGCCTGGTACGAACAGACGACCATTCTGATGATGTTGGCGCTGTTTGCGTTGGATTTCAAACACATGCGCGTCGGCCCGACGCTGCCGCCGTTCTTCACCGCTAACATCCTGGACTTGCTCGATCGGCGCTATGGCCTGAAAGGCATCGACACGCCCGAAAACGATGTCGCCGCGATGATGGCCGGAGAATAATTAACACGATGAACAGCCGGTCTTTAGCCGAAAAAATCGACGCCCTGCTGCCGCAAACCCAATGCACAAAATGCGGCTATGCCGGCTGCAGGCCCTATGCGGAAGCGATCAGCACAGGAGCGGCGGACATCAACCAATGCCCGCCGGGCGGCGAGGCCGGCATCCGCAAACTGGCCGAATTGCTGAGCGTCAAACCGAAACCGCTCAATCCCGATTATGGCAGCGAACAACCCCGCAAAGTCGCATTCATCATCGAACAAGACTGCATCGGTTGCACCAAATGCCTGCCGCCATGCCCTGTCGACGCCATCCTGGGCGCCAACAAACACATGCATACCGTGATCGAAACGGAATGCACCGGCTGCGAACTCTGCATCGCGCCTTGCCCGGTCAATTGCATCATCATGCAGGACCCGGTCCAGCCATTTACCTGGAACCATCAAGCCGCGGACCACGCCCGTAAACGCCATCAGGCCAAACAACGGCGCCTGGAAAAACAGCAACAGGAAAAAGCCGAACGCCTGAAAAAACAAAAGCAGATGCTGGCTAAACTAAAGGCCAAAAAAAATACCTGACCCGCGCATTTTTTTTCAATTTCCAGTATAATCAGCTGTCACATCGCCAAGCGCCCGTAGCTCAGCTGGATAGAGCGCAGCCCTCCGGAGGCTGAGGTCAGAGGTTCGAATCCTCTCGGGCGCGCCATTTCGACATCACTCCCCAAACAGCCATTTTTGCTCTGCGCCCTATCCGAAAAATGAAAAAGGGGACAGATTTATTTTCCATGTTCTTAAGTTTCTTTTCGCGGCCTTCCCCGCCCCCTGCTCTCGATCCTCTTTCCAATGATCTTTTCAATCTGATCGCTAAAACGATTAGTGCCGGTAAGCTGCCCTCGTTGAACTGCCTCATGGATGAGTGTCCATTCCCCTTCCGGTATCGCTCCATAAACAAACTCAGTGTAACGTGAAGTTCGTTCGGCTTCAGTATTTCCCAACGCGTTGCAACAAGGGTCGATGTCTAACCAATCAAATTCCCTGTTTCGTCCTGCATGGCGCTGAAAACTAGACCATGGATAAGCCGCCGGATCATCTGCTATCCCAGCTCGAACAGGATTTAACTCCACATAACGGCAACAGGCCAACAAGAGCGAAAAAAGGGGACCGAAAAAAGGGGACAGATTTATTTTCCATGTTCTTCAGTTTCTTTTCGCGGCCTTCCCCGCCCCCTGTTCTCGATCCTCTTTCCAATGATCTTTTCAATCTGATCGCTAAAATGATTAGTGCCGGTAAGCTGCCCTCGTTGAACGTAAGTATTCACACACCCTAGCTGAAAATACAAAATAATTGACAAACCGACACAAGAACATTGTACAAATCCATTAAGAAGCCTTAGTATTTATCCCATGCAACTCAGTAACCAGGACCTAAGCCAAATCGATGAAGACGAGCTTCTCAATTTACCGGAAGAGGAATTACGTTACCTATCGATTAAGTTACTTAACGACCTAAAAGAAGCGCGTGAGCGCTTAAGCCAAAATTCGCGCAACAGCTCTCGTCCACCTAGCAGCGAAGCGCCTTGGGATAAAGCAGCTACAGATAATACAAACGATCAAGAACAAACGGAGATCGATAAGTCTGCTGAAACGGAAGACACCGTCACCCCCCCGTCGCCTTCTAAAAAAGATCAGCAACAGTCCGCTGATCCTAACAATGAACATCAAGAACCCCGCAAACCCGGCAAACAACCAGGCGCACAAGGCTTTGGCCGAACACAAAAGCTAGCCATTACCCACTATCAAGATCATTACCCTGAAATATGTGCCTGCTGCCATCAAACATTAGAGCCGCGTCATGCTATCGCCTATGCCGCGTATGAAACAATCAATGTCGAATGGGGCGATGTTGAGCATCCAGGCATTCTAGTCACCCATACCAAGCACACTCTCTATGAAGTAGTGTGCGCCAATGGACATATCACGCGCAAAGAAGTCAGTCGTAGCAGTCATGCTCAATTGCCGGGTATTAGCCGAACTGAATGGCGTTTAGTGGGGCCTGGACTGGCAGCAATGATTGTTTGTCTTGCCTACCGTATGCGCCTATCGCGTGAGCGTATTCAGGAATTTTATATGACTGGTTAGGTATTAAATTAAGTGTTGGCACCATCAATAATACCCTGCATGAAGTGGCGCAGCGGCTATGCCGCTTGAAGATGAGTTTGCACAAGAAATCATTAACAGCGAATTGCTGCATGTAGACGAAACCTCCTGGATGGAGCACACGACTTTTCTTTGGTTATGGGTGTTCAGTACGAATCGCGTCACAGCCTATTGGATTGCTACGCGTAGCGCTGAATTATTGGAAAATCTTTAGGCGACGACTTTAATGGTTGGTTAATGAGCGATGGCTACACGGTTTATCGCAAATATCTGAGTCGGTTACGTTGCTGGGCTCATCTTCTGCGTAAAGCGAAAGGGCTCAATGAAAGCTTAAACAGAGACGCCCAGCTTTTTGGTCAACAAACGCACGATTTACTGGCTGTGTTGATAGGTGCGGTACGCAAAGCGCGAATAACACCACCTGATACGCCACTTTCTGAAACTTATCGCCTGCAATTACTGCTCTATCAGCAGATGTGTATACAAATGAAAACCCATGAACATAAGAAAACAGCAGCATTAGCCACGGAAATGCTAAATGACTGGACAGCTATTTTTCAAGTTCTGGATCAACCGCATCAGCCCTTAACGAATAATGAAGCGGAGCGAGCGTTGCGCCACTGGGTTATTTTACGCGGCATTTGCTATGGCACGCGCTCGGAAAATGGGACGCGTGTGTTCGCTATTTTAATCAGCGTCATTGAAACCTGCCGCAAAAGAAATCAGTCACCGTGGATTTATTTGGCACAAGTGATCGCAAGTCAGCGGTCAGGCTTGCCGGTACCGGCCTTGCCAATTGTTAGGGTGTCTGAATAATTACCGTTGAACTGCCTCATGGATGAGCGCCCATTCCCCTTCCGGTATCGCTCCATAAACAAACTCAGTGTAACGTGAAGTTCGTTCGGCTTCAGTGTTTCCCAACGCGTTGTAACAAGGATCGATGTCTAACCAATCAAATTCCCTGTTTCGTCCTGCATGGCGCTGAAAACTAGACCATGGATAAGCCGCCGGATCATCTGCCATCCCAGCTCGAACAGGATTTAACTCCACATAACGGCAACAGGCCAACAAGTATGTTTCTGTTTCGATCGGACTGGAACGATACCGCCCCTCCCAAAGCGTACCCGACCTTGACTCCTGACGATTCACAAACCGGGTCTGTCTTCCAGCCAAACGTTTCATCAGTTGCCCCAAACCAGCAACTTCTTCCCCTGGCTGCAAAATCAAGTGCACATGATTAGTCATCAAACAGAAGCCATAGACCTTGACATCATAGAAATCCTTGAACTCCTTTAAAGTATCGAGGTAGTAAAGAAAATCGGCCTCTTCCGCAAACACAACTTGTCTATTGTGCCCTCGTTGGACCACATGATGGGGATAGTTCGCAAGTACTATTCGTCCGAGTCTTGGCATTCTCTTTAGGGTCTATTCAGAGAGTTCCAGAGAAGAATAATACTCTATCGCTAAAGTGTCAAAAAATAAATCTGTCCCCTTTTTCCTTTTTCTCACAAATACTCAAATCGTTTTCCGTGACATTGTCGTCATAAGCGTGTTAACTATAACGCATCATTTTTAGGTTCAACACATGACTTCAACCAAACAAACAGCCGGATGGCTGATGATTTTGCCGCTGCTTTTATTACTCTTTGCGCCAAGCGTCCAGGCTCACGGCGTCGATGCCAACACCGAACGCTTTTTACTGGAAAATCAAGGCATGGCCATCGGGCCGTTTCTGTATATCGGCGCCAAACACATGGTCACCGGTTACGATCATTTGCTGTTTCTGGTCGGCGTTATTTTCTTCCTATTCCGCACCCGCGATGTGTTGATCTACGCCAGTCTATTCACATTGGGACACAGCCTGACCTTGTTGTTCGGGGTATTGAGCGACATCAAGGTCAATCCCTACCTGATCGATGCCATTATCGGCCTTTCGATCGTTTACAAGGGTTTCGACAACTTGGGCGGTTTCCGTCGTTTGTTAGGCTTTCAACCGAACACCAAAGTCGCGGTGATGATTTTCGGCTTGTTTCACGGCTTCGGACTGGCCACCAAGCTGCAGGAATTTTCCCTGCCGCAAACCGATCTGTGGAAAAACCTGCTGGCCTTCAATATCGGCGTGGAACTGGGACAGTTTTTAGCCTTGATGTTTATTCTGATCGCGCTCGATTTCTGGCGCCGGCATCGCAGTTATTATTCATTCTCCACCACGACCAACACCTTGTTAATGTCTAGCGGACTGATCCTGTTCGGCTACCAAATCACCGGTTACCTGATAATCTCATGAACGATAGCAATCCCCCCATCCAGTCATTACGTTCTCTGTTCATCGCCAGCGGCGTCGCCACCCTGATCGCCGGCTTCGTGCTGACCGTTTTCGTGTTGCCCGCCGAATACGGCATCGACCCCACCGGCATCGGCAAAAAAATGGGATTGACCGTATTAGCTAAACAGACAACGGCTCCGGAGCCAGTACAGGCCATGGCGATTTCATTGCAACCACAACAAACAGCCGAAATCACCTGCCCTGAACCCAGCGATTCAGAACAGAACAGTGTAAAAACTTCGCAAAATAGCGCATCGGCAGCAGCCCCGCAATGGCAGGATACGGTCAAGATCATCGTGCCAGCAAAACAAGGTTTGGAATATAAATTTCATCTAAAAAAAGGCGCGTCACTGGAATATTCCTGGGCGACCGATGGCGCGAAACTTTATTTCGATTTTCATGGCGAACCCAAGGGCGACAAAACCGGTTACTTCAAAAGCTTTAAGGTAAGCACCGATCAACAATCCAGCGGCGCATTGACGGCGCCGTTCGAAGGTTCTCACGGCTGGTATTGGGAAAATAACACCCGCTCCCCGATAACGGTTATTTTAAATACCAAAGGAACCTATCGGATTTTGGGATTGATGTGATGAATGGGGCGTAATTAATCGCTTAAATGACGAAGATATGCGCGAAGCCTGCAATTCCTAATATGGATAACAAAGAGGGCTTGGGGTGAGTATAGCGTGGAAGTCGGCGGCAGAGATACCGACGCCAAGCCCCAAGGATGGGCTTACTCAGGTCCTAAACACTAAACACCACTAATGGATCATTTTCTAACAAAGCAGATTTCTTATCAGCATACCCCTCGACATCTTCGCCTGAATTTCAATCGTCCCCATTTAAGTCTCAGTTCTGCGGTATTGAACGGCGGTTTAATATCAGCCAATGGCTTCGTCAATTTAAAAGTAGACCAAAGCCCAGACAGTACCGAATCACCCGCACAAACACTCGCCCGCTATTGTCAGCAACAGGCGTGGCAAGGCACAACGGTCGGCATGATGACTGCTGCATCGATGAGCTCCTTGCGCATTGCTAAAAAACGCCATCAAAACATCGATATTGTCGTAATGGTCACGTCGGGTTTATCAAATCCAAGAAGAGCCGGTGACAAGGCCGAATATCAGCTGATGTCGACGGCTGAATATGAGATAGGCACAATCAATATGCTCGCTCTAACGTCCGCTACATTAACCGAAGCGGCCATGGCGGAAGCTTTAATGATGGCAACGGAAGCCAAAACAGTCGTCCTACATGCGCATGAAATTAAAAGCTCAATTTCAAACGCAATTGCCACCGGCACCGGAACAGACTCCTGTGCGATTGTTTCTGCATATGATGGCCAGCCGGTTACATATTGCGGAAAACATGTCATGTTTGGCGAAATCCTGGCGCAATTGGTCATCGAGGCGCTTTCCGCGTCTATAGCTTGGAAAAGTGCAAGATGACGATTAATCGACCGCTGTCGCCAACTTTAAGGCCAAGAGTGTCACCGACTTTTTTGCGATATATACCAATTTTCAGCCCAATAGCTGCCTCGACCTGTTTTTTATGAAGTAATTATTCAGCGTAGGTATAGAATGAAGTCGTCCTAGTTTGATAACTGGAGTCATCATGACGCTTGACATCTACTTATCGATTTTCACGCTGCTGTTGATCGCTCTCGGCATCAATGTTCTGTCACAGAAAACACGACTTCCCTATACGGTTTTATTGGTGATCGCGGGTTCTTTACTCGTTCCGATCTCCGAATTCGAGACCCTGTCGTTCGTCACCAGTTTTCAATTGACGCCCGAATTGTTATTTTTTGTATTCCTGCCGATCCTGATCTTCGAATCGGCTTATCACATCAATGTCCGGAACATTAAGGAAAACAAGCTGGCAATCGGCATGCTGGCGATTTTCGGCTTGTTGATATCGACCTTTTTTATCGGCTTTGTCGGCCATTGGGTTTTTCAACTGCTGGGATTCGAAATACCGTTTCTGGTCACATTACTCTTTGGCGCCATTATTTCCGCAACCGACCCGGTCGCCGTTCTGGCCTTATTTAAGGAATGCGGCGCTCCTCATCGTTTGACGCTGATTTTCGAAGGAGAAAGTTTATTCAACGACGGCACGGCATTTGCGATGTTTCTGGTTTTTTTGCAAATCATAGCCCACGGCTATCACGGTTATCCAACGCTTTTAGAAGGCGTCAGCGATTTCAGCATCATGATCCTGGGAGGCATTGTGTTCGGTCTGTTGATGGGCGTCCTGTTCTCCAAACTGATCGAATGGGTCAAAGGCTATGCCCATCTCGAACTGACGCTAACATTGCTAGTGGCTCATTTCACCTTCTTGCTGACGGAACTTATCTCCGAATCTTGGGTGATCGCCGGCCAGCCCATTCATCTATCCTCGATCATCGCGACCTTGTTTTCATCGCTGGTGCTGGGCAATTACGGACGCTACAAGATGTCATCCGATGTCGAACAATATATGGAAAAATTCTGGGAGTATTTCGCCTTTCTGGCCAACTCCTTGGTGTTTATTTTAATGGGCTTGCTGTTTACCAGCCTGTTTGTTTCGATAAACATCCCGATTGTTCCGGTCTTAGCCATCGTCTGCGTGGTCGTGCTCGCCAGAGCGGTATCGATTTACTTAGCGATCGGCGTCGGCAATCTGACTCGCGTCGAAGAACACATACCGCTGAGCTGGCAACATTTATTATCCTGGGGTAGTCTGCGCGGTTCCTTGGCCGTCATCATGGCGCTACTGGTTCCGAATGACATCACGCTACCCGGTTGGCCCTATGAATTCTCGATCAAGGAATTCATCATCGCGATTACGATCGGCAGCATTTATTTTTCTTTATTGATCAAGGCACCGACCATCAAAAAAATGGTGCGCTGGTTACAAATCGATCATCTGTTGCCGCACGAAGAACTAAGTTATTACAAAAGCAAAGCGATGATTTATCACGAGATCAGCGATCGCATTGAGAACCTATTCAACCACCATCAGATCAGTAAAAAGCAGTACGAAGCCTTTAAAGCGGATTATCAGAGGCTTCATGACGAAGTGTGTAAACAATGCCGGGAAAAAACGGTCGATTCCAGTCATGTCGTGGAAAATGTATTGCGCATTTATACGCTGGGGCTGCAAAAAAGCGAACTGAAAAAAATGTTCCGCCGCGGTGAAATCACCGAAAGCGTTTATTTAAGAAATTTGGATATTCTGGAAATTCAAACGGAAAAAGTCGAGAAGGATAAACCCAAGATCAAGTCTATCAACGCCTATTTGGTCACCTGGGTCGAAGTGATCAAAAAACTCTACCATCGGCTGCTTTCCTTGCCATTCAACCGGGAGGAAAAGCAAGAGCTTTATCTTTATTATCGAACGCAAAACAAACTGATCGGCCTGGTGCTCGATAAGCTCAACTACTTGGAAAAATCACCGTTAAGCGAGATTTTCGACAGTAAAGAAGCGCTACAAAGCGTCATCGCTATTTACCAGGCGTTAAAAGACAAGGCAATGCAGGAAATGAAAAAGGAACTCAGCGCCAACCAGGGACTGTTGGATGAATTAAACGAACAATCCGCAAAGGCGATTTTTCGCTCTGCTCAGGATGAGAAATTAAAAGAATTGCTGGAAAACGAAATCATCTCTGACAAATTATATTTTCTGCTGAAGAATGAGCTAGATCAATCATGAAGTCATAACGTCATGTTCTTAACGCGGCAACTCTTATCAAAATATCAAAAGGGTCAGACTCGATTGTTTTTTGCGCCATACAAACTGACGCCGGGAATACCTTCCAGTAGAGTTTCGCGGTATCGCTGACCGAAGAGCGCATTCTGATAATTTCCGCCGCATCCATATCCATCGAGTTGATGGACTTCATCACCTCGCTTTCCTTGGAAATCACCATTTTATCGAACGTCAACAAATCCTGGCTCTGACCTGCTGCGTCTTCATTTCCTTCTGCCGCCACAGTAGAGGCTACTAGACAAAGGGAATCACCTTACATAGCTGGTAAAACCAGATCCACTTTCCTGCTGAGAGGTTTGATGTGGAACATAAATGCTTGTAAAAATCTGCTTCATTAATATTTTCTGCCTTAATTAAAGTAACTGAAGTTTCCCAGTTTTTAGGGGGGTATCCTGACTTGTAGGGGTATTTTTTAATGGATTTGCCATGTTTCACGCAAACCCTGTTAAAAATAATGTCGCTCTAGACGCTACAACGGATTACTTCCGAATTATTAGGAAACTTCAGTTAAAGTAAGAAAGCTTTTTCCAAAACCAGATTAATAAGCACATATCATTCCAATAAATTTGTTTTTAACAACAGATACTTGCGTTAAAGCAACAGCCAGATTAAATTAAACTATAATATTTAGCCAACATAATTGTGTGATATGACGTACCAGTAAGCTGATGCCACAAAGGGCCGGACAATGTGACCTGCGGTGACTGAGATGGAATTTGCGATGATCGCTTACCTGTTACTCAAACGGCTAAACAACCTGAGGACGCTGCAACTCTCGTTACAAGAACCGACCCGACTGATTGCCGCGAATCTTGGTCAACGCAGCACAAACGAAAACCGGATCAATCAAGCGCTGTCAGGCAGAATGAGATTCAATTTGCTTAACCGAACAGTAGCGAAGCGGAAGGAAAAGGGAACAAAAGCGTCAAATGTAAGGCCTGACCCTCCAGGCATTTCAGTTTTGCCATAGACGTTTTAAGGCAGAACCCGGATAATCGCAATATATGACAATCGTCCGCCACTGCCAAATGATATGACGACCAATAAAATCAATCACCTGATCGATGCCTACCGGCGATTGCGGCAACAGGCCGAACCTCTCGTACTGGCCAGCATCATCGAAACCCGCGGCTCGACCTATCAAAAGGCCGGCGCCCGGATGCTGATAGCGAGGAACGGCGAAATGACCGGTCTGCTGGGCGGCGGCTGTTTCGAAAACGATTTGCTGGAACAGGCCCGGTCGGTGTTCGAGACCGGCCAGGCCAAAACGCTGTTTTACGACATGCGCGCCCCCGATGACGTGATCTGGGGCTTGGGATTAGGCTGCAACGGCGCAGTCAAAATATTGCTGCAATTGCTGAGGCCGGAACAAGATTTCAGCCCCTTGAATTTGTTTGTCGAGGCTGCCGATGGCGATGCGACCGGCGTTCTGGTGACCTTCTATGAATCGGGTCACCCCGATTACCTAGCAGGCAGCAGCGTGTTCCTGCCCGCCTCAACCATTGATCATACTAGGACATTAACGACGGATGCTTCACGGTTCCAGCCGACTGCCGAACAAGCCTTGTTGCAACTAAAACCTCATCACGAAACACATCGAATCGATGGCCACCGGGTCCAGGCCTTTTACGCCCCGATACGGCCGCCGTCCCGATTGCTGGTAGTGGGCGCCGGCGCCGATGCCCAGCCGCTGGTGCAATACGCTGCATCGTTGGGCTGGCGGGTCAGCGTGGTCGACTACCGGCCCAACCATATCAAGCACGAACGTTTCTCCGAAGCCCAGCGTCTAATGTTACTGACGCCGCATGAACTAAACGCTAAGCTGGCATTGAATCGCTTCGACGCAATGGTGTTGATGACGCACAATTTCGATTACGACCGGCGTTATCTGCAGCAGATCGCCGGCAGCTCTATTCCTTTCATCGGCTTGCTGGGACCTGCACTACGCCGCGACATGCTGCTAAAAAGCCTGGGGACCGAGGCCGAGAAAATCAGGGACCGGGTCTACGGCCCGGTCGGCCTGGATATAGGTGCGCAGAACCCCGAGGAGATCGCGTTGTCGATCATGTCAGGCATCCATGCCGCGCTGAATCGGTGCGACGGCGGTCAGCTCGACCGCAAAACTGTAGCCGCTGCTGACCAACAAAGCGATGACTGCTTCGTCTGCTGATATTTACGCAATCATCCTCGCCGCCGGCGCCTCCAGCCGCTTGGGCCGGCCCAAGCAATTGCTGCGCTGGCAAAACCGATCCCTGCTCGAACAGGCGATAGCAAACGCCACATCGCTATTGCCCGGGCGCGTCCTCGTCGTATTGGGGGCGCATGCCGAGGCGATAGAAACCGACACTGCATTGGCTAACGTGCATGTCGTCTATAACCCGGACTGGCGCGAAGGCATCGCTTCATCGATACGCGCCGGCATCCATGCCCTGCCGGCATCGACCGAAGCGGCGCTGATGCTGCTTTGCGACCAACCCTTGCTCGCACAGAGTCACCTAGAAACGCTCATAAACGCTTGGAGGCGGGAACCGTCCCGAATCGCCGCCAGCCATTATCATGATGCGCCGGGCGTACCGGCGCTGTTTCCGGCCGCTTATTTCGGCGAACTGCTGAAGCTTCAGGGCGATAAGGGCGCCAAACGGCTGCTGCATCAACACCGGCAAACGCTGGCGGCGATTCCGCTTCAGGCCGCGGCGCTCGATATCGATTGCGCCGATGATTTCAATCAATTACGCGGGCATTATCATGCCGAGGAGTAGACCATGACCACCTTGTTGATTAATGGCGAAAGCCACGAAATAGAAGCCGAGGACGACATGCCGCTGTTATGGGCGATACGCGACGTCATCGGCTATACCGGCACCAAATTCGGTTGCGGCATGGGCTTGTGCGGCGCCTGTTCCATCCACCTCGACGGCCAGGTCACCCGTTCCTGCATCACCCCGGTCTCCGCCGCCGAAGGCAAGGCCATCACGACGATAGAGGGGCTAGGTTCGGAACAGTCATTGCACCCGGTGCAGCAGGCCTGGATCGACCAGGAGGTGTCGCAATGCGGTTACTGCCAGTCCGGGCAAATCATGGCGGCCGCGGCGCTGCTCGCGGAAAATCCGAATCCCAGCGACGAGGAAATTCGCGCCAAGATGGTCAATTACTGCCGCTGCGGCACCTATCAACAAATCTTCGCGGCGGTCAAACGCGCTGCGCAACATGAAGGAGGTCAGTCATGAGCAAGATCCTGAATTTATCGATGACGCGGCGGAAATTTCTCGGTGTCGGCGTGGCCTCATCCAGCGTCTTTCTGCTGGGCATGTCGCTGCCGCCGTTCGGCCGCTTCTTTTCCGACGACCAGGAAGACTCGGACATCAACGCCTTCATCGGCATCGACGAAGACGGACTGGTGACCTTTCAGAATCCCTTCATCGAAATGGGTCAGGGCACCTACACCTCGATCCCGGCGATCATGGCCGAGGAACTGGACATCGAAATGGCCAGACTGAAGGTCGTGCAGGCGCCACACGGCCCTGAATACCGCATCATGTTCAACAACACCACCCGCTTTACCGGCGGCAGCCTCAGCGTACGCTCGTCCTATATGACGATGCGCAAGGCCGGCGCCACCGCCCGGGCAATGCTGATCAGCGCCGCCGCCGAGCAATGGGGTATCGCGGCGTCGGATTGCACGACCGAACCCGGCGCCGTCGTGCACAAAGCCAGCGGCAACAAACTGGGCTACGGCCAGCTGGCGCCGCTGGCGGCCAAACTTGAACCGCCCGCCGAGGCGCCGCTGAAGGACAACAGCCAATTCCGCTTGATCGGCAAGCCGGTCAAACGCACCGACAGCCTGGCCAAAGCCACCGGCAGCGCCGAATTCGGCATCGATACCCAGGTCGACGGCATGCTTCATGCGGCGGTCAAGCAAGCGCCAGTGTTCGGCGCGAAACTGAACTCGGTGGATAAAGCCGCCGTATTGGACATGCCCGGCGTCGTCGCGGTCGAGGAAATCCCCAACGGCGTCGCGGTCATTGCCGATCATTACTGGCATGCGAAGAAGGCGCTGGAGCAACTACCGACGACTTTCGATCCCGGCGATAATGCCGGCTTCTCATCGCAAGCCTACCGGGAAGAACTCCAGGCCGCGCTGAAACACAGCGGAGCCGCGGCGGAAAACGTCGGGGATGTGGATCAGGCCCTGGCCGGCGCCGCCAAGGTGATCGAGGCCGAATACCATGCCCCCTTCCTGGCCCATGCGACGATGGAGCCGATGAACTGTACCGCGTTGGTGGAAGACGACCACTGCACGGTCTGGGCGCCGAACCAGGGCGCCGACCTGGTCGCCAATGCCGCCGCCAAGATTACCGGCTACGACTTGGACGCGATCGAGGTCAACACGCCGTTTTTAGGCGGCGGGTTCGGCCGCCGTTTCATCATGGATTATGTCATCCAGGCGGTGACGCTGGCCAACAAACACCGCGGTAAGCCGATCAAGGTCATCTGGACTCGCGAGGAAGACACTCAACACGACCATTACCGGCCGATGGCGGCGGCAAGCCTGCGCGCAGGCTTCGATGCCGACGGCAAACCCGTCGCGCTGCACATCACCACCGCCGCCGAAGGCCCGATGGGACGACTAAACCCGGAGTGGCTGAAAGATCCGAAAGTGGATGACAGCATTTTCGAGGGCACAGCACACCAGCCCTATGCGATCCCGAACAAACGCGCCGATGTCGTCGCCGTTCCGGTCGACCCGGTGCCGATCGGTTATTGGCGCTCGGTCGCGAACTCGCAGAACGGCTTCTTCAAGGAATCCTTCATCGATGAAATGGCGCATGCGGCCGGCGACGATCCGGTCGAATTCCGCCGCAAGCTGTTGACCGACCAGCCGCGTTTTAAAAAGGTCTTGGACACCGCAGTGGCAATGGCGGGCTGGAAGAGCGGAACCTGGCAGCAAAATGGCCGCAAGCATGCGATGGGCGTCGCCCTGCATGAATCGTTCGGCAGCATCGTCGCCCAGGTCGCCGAAGTGGCGCTGGACGACGGCGATATCCAGGTCGTCCGCGTCCATTGCGCGGTCGATTGCGGCTTTGCGGTCAACCCGGCAATCGTCAAAATGCAGATGGAAAGCGGCATCGCCTATGGTTTGTCGGCGGCGCTGGCGGAGGAAATCACCTTGGAGCAAGGCCGCGTCCAGCAAACCAATTTCGATACCTATCCGATTCTGCGCCCCGATCAAATGCCCGAAGTCGAGGTCGAGATCATCAACAGCGGCGAGGCCCTAGGCGGCATCGGCGAACCGGGCACGCCGCCGATCGCCCCGGCGGTGTGCAACGCGCTGTTTGTGCTCAGCGGCCAGCGGGTGCGCAGCCTGCCGTTATCGCAATATAGTTTCTAAACGAGCGATTTGGTCGTCTTTCCCCGGCCATGGAATGCCGGGGGCCAATTTGATGATTACTGCATTCGCAGTTGACCGGACAGACAAAATCGCCAACTCTGAGGCTTGTGTTCACGAAGACTTCGGTTCAGCACATCCGAAGGCAAGGCTACATTGGCATGCAACCGTAGGGTGATTCGCCGACAGGCAATGCGCTGGATACCACAATGACCAATTTTGCCTCCGGTGGCGGTTTTTGGCGGCTTGCTTCGCGAAGCCGCCCTACGTTGGCGGATCCGCTGTGCTTGATCCGCCCTGCTGCGGGTAGGGTAGGGTGTGCTGACGATAGGAAGCGCACCGGTTTTGATGCGCTTCACGGTGTTCGACACATCCGAAGGCAAGACGGTGCTTTGCGTAGGAGCGCCGCCCTCGGCGCGAAAAGCAAGTAGTCCGCACCGCTGCAGGTCAACGAGGTCCTAAACAATTCAACCGTGACTAGAGTAAGTTAAACGTTCGGGGCGGGTTAAATAACCCGCCCCGCCCAGGCGCCAAACAAATGCTGCGGATAACATGCAACTGACGGCCCTGCGCCGTGTTACGTCTGCAAGTTCTCGTAAAGCATGCCGACCCGCCTCGCTAATTCAGCATCGGAGCTGTATAACACGCCGCGATGATTCATGAAGGTCGAGTCCGAGCGGTTCAACTCCAGCGGTTGACCGTGGATATCGCTGACCGGCAGGCCGAGTTCAGAAAACAGACAGGCGGTCGCCGCATAATCCCAAAGGCTGCCGCCGCCCTGATTTGCCTTGGGGTATTTGAAATAACAGGCCGGCGGTTTGTTCAATACCTGACAGGCATTCATCGCTGCGCCGCCCTGCAGCACCAATCGCGATCCCGCGTAGCCCAAGTCTTTAGCGATATGCTCAAGTTCGCTCAGCGTCGGTCGATAAAGCGGATCCTCGGCAAAGCTTTTATCGGTGATGAAGGTCAGCGTGTGTGGCTTCGATGACGGCATTAAAGATTTACCATTACGCATAGCGCCGCCGCCTTTAACCGCCTGATAAAGTGTTTGTTCGACCGGATCGTAGACCACCCCTAGCTGCGAAACGCCGTTACGAGACACTAGCGCGATCGACACCGAATACCCAGGCACCGATTCGATGAAAGGCAAGGTGCCGTCCAACGGATCGATGCTCCAGAAGAAATCCTTGCGCAAACGTTCGCGGTCATCGGGACTTTCTTCCGACAGCAAAGCCAGATCGAATATCTTGCAGGTAGGCTGAAGCGTCTGCAGGATGATTTCCTGGCTCAAGTGATCGACTTCGGTGACCACCTGCGCAGCCAGACTGGTCCCGCCCTGCTTGCTTTGCACGGCGACCGAACGTTTCG
Source organism: Methylomarinum sp. Ch1-1 (assembly GCF_030717995.2). Taxonomy (NCBI): domain Bacteria; kingdom Pseudomonadati; phylum Pseudomonadota; class Gammaproteobacteria; order Methylococcales; family Methylococcaceae; genus Methylomarinum; species Methylomarinum roseum. Next base: position 519,786 of record NZ_CP157743.1, read on the forward strand.
AATGTTTGCTAATGATCTGGCCGGCCTGGTAGGCGGCCGAGACGGCGCATTGGCTCAATAAAAACAAATCATCGACAGTTAAATTCATGCTCTCTCCTTGTTAATCATTAATGGCTATTAACTTACCGCAGGCTGTTTCAGGTAACCTGTGATTTACAGATGCCATTTAATCATTTAACCGGTCGATCACTTCGCGCGCCAGGCGTTCGCTATAACCGTGGATTTTCCAATGACCGGGACTCCAGCCTTTCAGGAAGCGATGAAAGTCGGTCCATGCGAACGGGTAAAGCGCGCGCCAATCCTGTTCGACGGCCTCGGCGTCGACGGCTTTATGTCTTGTTTTTAGTGCAAGTTTCAGCGCCTGAAAGTAAAAATCCAATAACGACGATTCCTGGTGTTGGCATGCTTCCTCATCCAAACAGCTGCCGATAAAATAAGCCACATCCTTGATGCCGCAGCCGCCGCCGACATATTGAAAGTCGACCGCCGCCACCGTCTTGCCGTCGCGGGAAAAGCAGAAATTGGCCAGCTTGGCGTCGCCGTGGACGAAGGTTTGATAGGGGCTGTCGCGCAGTCGTTGATCGATCGACATGGCGGCGTTTTTCAACGCAAAATCGTCTAATGCCCGCCATTCATCGGGCCGGGTTTGCAGATGCCAATAGGTGCCGGTAGGCCATAAGTCCTCCGGATTCTCGCCGATGAAGGCGGCGTGAAAATTGGCCAGCCATGACAAACAGGCGCGTAATTCAGCTTCGCCCACTTGCGATTTGCGCTGCGGAAAGCCGCTGGCGTCGAGGTCTTCAAGCACGATCAACACTTCGTCGCCCATCGTTTCGATGGCTAGACAAACCGGCACCCGGCAAGTCGAATCGCAACGCTTGCTCCAGTATCGATACCAAGCCGTTTCGACCTGATAGGATTGCATTTTTCGTCGATGAGATAAATCGGTATTCCAGCCCCGGGGATGACTGCCCTGGCCGGACAAATCGACATGCTTGACAATCACGCTGTCGATTGCACAGCCGCGCAACCCATAACGGACGATAGCGCCATAACCGCTCCACAGGCTCTGTATCACGTCGATTTGATAACATGAGTCGGCGCCGGTGGCCTGGTTTATGATGTCGCGTAAGTCGTTGTTCATTTGACGGCTTGTTGTTCAGCCTATAATTTGCAAGGATGTGTGGGAAGGCAATGTCTCTTTAAAGATTGATGCGCCTCCTTCGTCGGCACATCCTACATGACGTTCATTTTCCGAGGGTAGCATAACGAATTACGGGATTTTTCGCCATCGAACATAAATCAAGAACCTCCCGCTTCCATGTCGGGTGGATCAAGCGCAGCGGATCCCTCAAAAGCAAAGAGATGGAACCGCGTTGCTTGTTCCATCCTACAGAACTTTCGCGCCGAGGGTTCGGCGCCTGCGAACTACACAAATTCGCGTAGTTTCATGTAGGGCGGATCAAGCATCGCGGATCCGCCAATTTACTTGTCGCCAACCACTCTATCGAGGAAACAGCATGAACAACGCCAATCGTCATAGCCTAGTCCGCTTGCCGGTCATCCTGTTATTTTTGTTTGTTGCAAGCGCTGCGGCCAAAGAAAAACCGGACATCATGCAGGCCAAGATTTTCCGTCCGTCGATCGATGTCACGGAATATTGGGTCAGCGAAAAGCTTGATGGGGTCCGGGCGCGCTGGAACGGAAAACAGCTGATTTCCAAAAACGGTCATCTGTTCCATGCTCCCGCCTGGTTCACCGAAGGCTTTCCCGATGTGACGCTGGATGGCGAGCTGTGGTTGGCGAGAGGTCAATATCAGCAAACCATTTCCATCGTCAGCCGCAAGACCCCTCATTCCGGCTGGCGGAAAGTCAAATTGATGGTCTTCGACCTGCCCGACAAGCCAAAGCCGTTTTCGGGACGGGTCTCCGCAATGCGGCGCATGGCAAAACAGCTACATGCGCCCTATCTCGGCTTCATCAAACAATTCCGGGTCGTTTCCGGCGACGAATTAAAGCAAAGACTGGATCAAATCGTGGCCGGAGGCGGCGAAGGCCTGATGCTGCATCGCCAAGACAGTCTCTATCAATATGGCCGTAGCGATCGCTTGCTTAAATTAAAACCCTACCACGATGCGGAAGCGGTCGTGATCGGCTATCGTCCCGGCAAAGGGCAATTTACCGGCAAGATGGGCGCGCTTAAAGTCCGAACCGAGAACGGTAAGGAATTTTACATCGGCACCGGCTTCAGCCATCGGGAGCGGAAAAATCCGCCGCCTCTGGGCAGCCTTATTAGCTTTCGTCATCAAGGCTACACCGATAACGGCATCCCCCGTTTTGCCGTGTTCATCAGGATACGCGAGGAGCCTTGAGTTTCTGTCAGTCCACCTCAGCAATTCCCAATTTAAAACCTTACGTTTTCCTGGGTATTAGATTTTCACCATATAGCATGAACCGCATCAGATGCTGCCAATTATCAAAAGGCATGAACTGAAGCAAGGTTCGGAATTGTTCGAAGAAAGTGCGCCTGGAGGGCGCCGCATGGCGGACGGCCCGGTAAGCCTCGTCCAACCATTCAAGCGCGGTATGAGCGAGGAAAGCCAATAAGTTAAGGGTCGCCAAGAAGTTGGACAAATGCTGCTTGCCGTGGGCAAAGTTATGCTCGAAATGATAGCCGTGATTCTTGAGAACATTGTTGTTTTCGTTCTCTATTTTCCAGCGCGCGCGGCCTGCAGCGACCATGTCGATCACATTGTGTTCGTCGAGGGTGTGTGATGTCGCCCAGGCATTACGGTAGACCACTTCTTGTTTGGCATTGAGGATCGTCATTTCGCACCAATTGACCATTAACGCATCGTCGCTGTTGCGGAGCGGGACTTGATTGAGGTAACGGTAGCGTTCGGTCAGGCGTTGTTTGCCGTTCCAACGGCTTTTTTCGAGCGTTTGGACCTCGCCGGTCCGGGTAAAATCGTCGAGCCATTCGTACAATAACGCATGGGAATCAGGCTTGCAGACGAACAGAAAATCCAGGTGCTGCGCACGCACGGCCTCACAAAACGGCTGGTGACAATACAAATCATCGCCCAGCACGGTGATGCCTCGAGGAGCGTAATGAGCACCCCACGTGGTGAGCCAGCGCTTGGCCGCCGCCAATTCGCAGTCTTGTTTGTCGACGCCGTCTTGGACGCGAACAAATTCCGGCGGCAAAGGCACCACGCAGCTTTGCCCGGGGGCGACAATCACCGGTGTCACGACGGTGTGACGGTATAAGGTTTGGCCGTTTTTCAGCGTTTGTTGAGTACAGCACGGACAGGAAATCTTTTCCGAGCTGAAGGAATCGGTGCCGTCCATCGCCACCAACAAGGTGCCGCCAACACTCATGAACGGCTTCAGACAACCCTGCGTGTAAAGCTGGTCACCCACCTCGGCCAACACCGGATAGAGTGTTTCCGGTGCAATCGGATCCAGCAGGTTGCCGATTTGGCTGGTCGAAGGAATTTGATGGACACCAAAAATTGATTGCGCATTATTTCGATTGTGAAGCTTTTGCATTCGCTGCTGATAGTCCAGAAAAGACGGGCTTTGCGTAAAGAAGACCGAGAAGGCGCTCAGGGCGGCATCTTCCACCGCATATTTCCGATTGTTGCCGGGTTTGCGGTGGTCAGGCAGGTTTTCGAAGGTAGTGCGAATCTGGTTAATTATTTCCAAGTCCATTTGAATTGACCTATGGGATTATGGGGGGTGATTTACAGGTTTAAAATTGCCACTATTTTACCAGGGTTTTAAATTGGGAATTGCTGCAGTCCACCTTCTTTCGCGCCAAAGGCAGCGCTACGAACATCAGGCAAGAGACTCCCGTTTCCATGTAGGGCGGATCAAGCGTAGCGGATCCGCCAAAATGCAAAGAGATGGAAGTGCGTTGCTTGCTCCATCCTACAGAACATTCGCGCCGAGGGCGGCGCTCCTACGAACATAAAGCAAGAACCTCCCGCTTCATGTAGGGAGGATCAAGCGTAGCGGATCCGCCAAAAAGCTATCGGTTAAGCTGGCGCAGGGATTGGGCGATATCCTCGCTCAGACGATCCAAACAATCGTTCAACGCGGCGACCATGAGGCGGTAATCGCTGTTCGACGCCTCGACGCGATAAGACATTTGCCTGTTCAATAACAATTTTCTATCGCTGCTGACGGTCCATTGCGCAGCTAAAACGGCCTGCCCTTGCGGGTCGATATGGAATTGATGAATATCGACGGCCAGACGGAAAGCCGCTTGTTGCGCGAACCTGGACGAGCGGGTCAGCCATACATCGGCCGGCGTCAACACAGTCAAATTGCGCGCCAATACACGGGTGATGTTGTAATCCAACGCTTCCGCCCAGCGGTTGAATTCGCTCAGATGATAAGCGTTTTTATCGGTCGCGGTAACGAGCTGCGGCCTGTCGACATAATCGGGTATCCCGACGGGTCGCAAGCCTATCGAAATGCGCGCGTCATCCGAAGGCCCCGGCTGCTTGGTTTCGGTAACCGGCTCCAACAAATAAAAATTCGAGGCCGGCGAAGTGCCGCCGCCGATGCAGCCGCTCAGCATCAGCGCCAATAATGCCGACAACAGCTTGAGTCTGTTTAGATGCATGATTAATCTTCCTTACCCGACAACAAGGATTCCGGATGACGTTGTAGATAATCGCTTAGATCCCTGATCGAACGCGTCGCTTGCTGCAAGGAATGCAGGGTTTCATTCAAGGCCGATTCAGGACCGACCGCATCGCCGAAATTCTCCATCGACTGCTGCGTCGTCTTTAACGCGACATTGGCCGTCGTCATCGCTTGTTCCATCGAGGCCAATAAGGGCTTGATTTCCCGATTCACATTGACCACCAAATCATTGGTGTTGTTTAGCGTCCGGTCGGTATCCTTCAGTAGCCTGTCCAAATTGCCATTCAGGGTCTTAAGGGTCTGGTCCATCCCGGCCAGAGTGCTTTTCAACGTCGCCGTGGATTCCTTGACATCGGCCGACTTCAACAATTTTTTAACCTCCCTCAGGCTATCGCTGAAATCAGTAACCATTTGTTCCAACGGCAGATCGCGTATTTTTCCAATCACCTCCTCCGCGATATTGCGGATTTCCTCGGTGGTGGTCGGCACGCCCGGCAATTCCTGCAGTCCCTGATAATCCAGGCCGGCATAAACAGGCGCCTTATCGGGATAAATATCGAAATCGACATACAACAGACCCGTCAACAGGCTTTGTATTTCCAGGCGCGCCCGAAATCCCGCCTCGACCAATTGGTCCCGAACCACCTTCTCCTTATCGCTCTTGATGCCGGGAACATCGCTGCGCTCGGTGCCGGCCAAACTCTCCCGGTCGATTTCGATGACGACTGGCTTATAGATTTTGCCGGACTTCGGATCCAACAATAAGGCGATATCGGTCACCTCGCCGATTTTGACGCCCTGCATCTTCACCGGCGCGCCGATATCCAGGCCATTCAGCGAAGAGTCGAAAAATACCACATAACGCACCCTGTCGGCATTGAAGAGCTGGCCGCCGCCAAATACAAAAAGACCGGCGACCAACAGCAGCAAGGCGCCGATGGTAAAGCTGCCGATTGCCAACGGACTGACGGGTTTACTCATAAACTATGCCTTTATGGTTAAGCCTGATGACGGCCATGACCCTTCCCACGGGTCAAGAACTCGATCACCTTGGCGTTTTTCGATTCGTGTAATATCGTCGTCGGGTTTCCTGTCGCCAACATTGTTTTCGATTCGTTATCCAGAAAAACCGAGTTGGTGCCGATCGCGAAAATGCTTTCCAGTTCATGGGTGATGACGACGATCGTCGTTTTCAGCGTTTCACTGAGGTTGATGATCAGATCGTCCAACATCTTGGCGCTGAGCGGATCCAGTCCAGCCGAAGGTTCATCGAAGAAAAGGATTTCCGGGTCCAGCGCCATCGCCCTCGCCAAGCCCGCGCGTTTTTGCATGCCGCCGCTGAGTTCGGACGGATAATAATCCTCGAATCCGGCCAAGCCCACCAAGGCCAGTTTGTACGAAACCAGGTCAGCGGTTTCGGCGCGGCTTAAATCGCTGAATTCATCCAGCGGCAAGGCCACATTCTCGGCCAGCGTCATCGAACTGAACAAGGCGCCGCTTTGATAGGCCACCCCCAAACGCTGCAGAATAGCCACCCGCTCGGCTTCGCTCGCCCGCCAAAAATTTTGTCCGTCATACAGCACCTCGCCTTGCGCCGGGCTTTTCAAACCGATCAGATGTTTCAGCAAGGTGCTTTTGCCGCAACCGCTGCCGCCCATGACGATGAACACATCGCCGCGGTTTATCGTGAAATTCAAATCCCGCTGCACCAGGAAATCGCCATAAGCCATGGTCAGATTCTGCACGGTAATATGGGGCCTATTCATATGTCCAGATGATTGCATAACAACGTGATCACCGAATCGGCCACGACGATATAAACGATACTGTTGACCACAGCCTTCGTGGTCGCATCACCGACATCGGAAGCGCTGCGACCGCTTTGCAAGCCGCGCATACATCCCGCCGTTGCAATCAACACCGCAAACACCAGGCTTTTCGACAAGCCGATAAAAAAGTCGGTCAGATCCACCGCCCGGCCGGTTTCATTATAGTATTGCACCAATGACACATCGAAAATGCTGACGGTCACCAATGCCCCGCCCAGCATGCCGATCAAATCTGCATAAAGACATAACAGCGGCATCATCAGGATTAACGCCAGCATACGCGGCATCACCAAAAACTCCATCGGCGAAATGCCCATCGTTTTAAGCGCATCGATCTCGTTATTGACATTCATCGCGCCCAGCTGGGCGGCATAAGCCGCGCCGGTGCGCCCGGTCACGATCACCGCGGTCATCAGCGCGCCCATTTCCCTGACGGTGCCCAACCCCACCAGATCAGCGATGTAGATTTGCGCACCGAACATCGCCAACTGCACGGCGCCGACGAAAGCCAGTATCATGCCCACCAACAGACTGATCAGCGTCACGATGCCCAACGCGGCGGGCCCGGCGTCCTGTATGCATAACCCCATATCGACGGCGCGAAACCTGGCCTTGCCCCGCAGCAGAGACCAGATGGCCAGCACCATGTTGCCGACAAACATCAGCAGTTCGCGGCCATCTGTCAGCGCCGTTAACACAAGATTGCCGATTTTAACGACCAGCGATTTCCGCGATGTACCCGCGCTCTTAGCTTTTTCAGGCACCGCCCTGGCCAATTGAAGCAAGCTCCGCACCCCTTCCGGCAAACCGCTCGAATCGACTTCGATATGCCGGGCCCGGCAAAAATCGGTGATCTTCAGCAGATAAGTCGGCAGCCTGCTGTCCCACTGTTCCAGCGCCTCCGCCTGCAACACCAGCGTGCGCGGCAATGGGGCCTGAGTCAGTTCGCTCAGCACTTGTTCGACCGGCTTGATTTCGGCGCCCTGCACCCAGCTGCCGCTAAAACGAATCGCCATAGTCGCGTCATCGACCGCGGTCAAACCGACATCGCCCGTTACAACCCGCTTATCTATCGCCCCGTTAACCGCCATTGCTCTCTCACTCAAGTCATCAGACTTACTTTATCAATAAATCATAGTCGACGCGATGAATAAGGTCAGCATCAGCAATTCCCATCAGTTTGGCGTTCAAAAAGGGCATGGGGTGTGTTTGGCGAGGATGTCGGCAGCAAGGATGCTGCCGTCAAGCCCCCAGGGATGAGTTTACGGGGCTACCTCATTAAAAATTTTAGTGGCAAAATAGCAAATTTATAATCCCCCTTAGCGGACTTGATGAATGAAAACAGAAGAAATGGATTTTTTAGATGTCTTTGGTCAATTGGACGATCCCCGAATCGATCGCAAAAAGTTGCATCCGATGCCGAAAATCCTGCTGCTCACCTTATATCGCAACAGGGAGGATTCGCCGCCAGGCAATCCGCCTGGATATGCACAACGGCTAATTTCGCCACCGGTGCGGTTTTTTGGCGGCTTGCTTCGCGAAGCCGCCCTACATTGGCATCGCAGCCGTAGGGTGACCACCGTAGGGTGGATTCGCCGCCAGGCAATCCGCCTGGATACGCACAACGCCAATTTTGCCCCCGGTGCGGGGTTGGCGGCTTGCTTCGCGAAGCCGCCCTACATTGGCATCGCAGCCGTAGGGTGACCACCGTAGGGTGGATTCGCCGCCAGGCAATCCGCCTGGATACGCACAACGCCAATTTTGCCCCCGGTGCGGGGTTGGCGGCTTGCTTCGCGAAGCCGCCCTACGATGCGGTAGGGTGTGCTCAGACCAACCTATTCAACACCGTGCGCAAGATGCCGCCGTCGCGGTAATAATCGATTTCGATCGGCGTATCGATGCGGCTCACCATCTTGAAGGTCTTCCGGTTTCCATCCTCATCGGTTGCCGTAACTTCGATTTGTTGTCCGGGCTCGAGATCGTCATCAATCGCGATATCGATGCTTTCCTTACCGCTCAAGCCCAGGCTGCCGGCCGATTCGCCTTCGCTGAACTGCAACGGCAATATGCCCATGCCGATCAGATTGCTGCGGTGTATTCTTTCGTAGCTCTCGGCAAGCACCGCCTTGACGCCTTGCAGATAAGGGCCTTTAGCCGCCCAGTCTCGAGACGAGCCGGAGCCGTATTCCTTGCCGGCGATGATGCACAGTGGAATGCCTTCCTGTTGATAACGCATCGCCGCATCGAAAAAGGTCATCATCCCGCCGCTGGGATGATGAATGGTCAGATTGCCCTCCAAATCGCTCACCAACCGGTTGCGGATGCGGATATTGGCGAAGGTGCCGCGACACATCACCTGATCGTTGCCGCGGCGCGAACCGTAACTATTCCAGTCCTTGCGCTCGACGCCGTGCTCTTGCAAGTAAATGGCCGCCGGCGAATCCGGAGCGATCTGACCGGCCGGCGAGATATGATCGGTCGTGACCGAATCGCCGAACAAGGCCAGCACCCGCAGGCCGTTCAACGCTTCGATGTTTTGTCCTTCGGTGCTGATGCCCTCGAAGAAAGGCGGCTTGCGGATATAGGTCGAATTCGGGTCCCACCGATATAAATCGGAAGCGGATACCGCAATATCGCGCCAGGCCTCCGTGCCGGTGAAGACATCGGCATAACGCTGTCGAAACATCTCCGGAGTCACGAACTGCCTCACTGCATCGGCGATCTCCTCGTTGCTCGGCCAGATATCGTTCAAAAAGACCGGCCGACCGTCCTGGTCGCTGCCCAGCGGTTCGCGGCTGATATCCACCGCGGTCGAGCCGGCCAAGGCATAGGCCACGACCAGCGGCGGCGAGGCCAGATAATTGCTGCGAGTCAACGGATGCACGCGGCCCTCGAAGTTTCGGTTGCCCGACAGCACCGCCGACACCACCAGATCGTTGTCCTTGATCGCCTCCTCGACCGCCTCGTCCAGCGGGCCGGAATTGCCGATGCAGGTGGTGCAGCCGTAGCCGACCAGGAAGAATCCTAGCCTTTCCAGATAAGGCAGCAGGCCCGATTTTTTCAAATACTCGGTAACCACCTGCGAACCCGGCGCCAACGATGTCTTGACATAGTTTTTGACGCCTAAGCCTTTTTCCACCGCCTTCTTCGCGACCAGCCCCGCACCCAACATCACCGAAGGATTGCTGGTGTTGGTGCAGGAAGTAATCGCGGCGATGACGACGGCGCCGTGGCCGATCGTCTCGCTTTGTCCCTTCATCGTCACGACGGCGCTGCGCTTAAGATCGGCGTCATCCAAACCCATGCCTTGATTGCCGGCCGGCGCCGTCAGCATCTTCCGGTATCCGCTTCCGACTCGACTGAGGGGAATGCGATCCTGCGGCCGCTTGGGGCCGGCCAGCGACGGTTCGATACTGTCGAGATCGAGTTCCAGGCTGCGGCTGAATTGCGGATCCGGTGTTTGCTCGGTGCGGAACAGGCCTTGCTCTTTCAGATAGCGTTCGGTCAGTTCGATTTGTTCGGGACTGCGTCCGGTAAAACGCATATAGCGCAGAGTTTCGTCGTCGACCGGAAAGAAACTGACCGTCGAGCCCTGTTCCGGCGCCATGTTGCTCAGCGTCGCCCGATCCGGCACCGACATCGAGGCCAATCCGTCGCCGTAAAATTCGACAAACTGACCGACTACTTTGAACTCCCGGCAGAGCTCGGTGATGCGCAGCACCAAGTCGGTCGCAGTCGTCCCAGGCGGCAGCCTGCCATACAACTTGATGCCGACCACTTCGGGAACCAGCATGTAGATGGGCTGGTCCAGCATCACCGCCTCGGCTTCGATGCCGCCGACGCCCCAGGCCATCACGCCTAGGCCGTTGACCATTGGCGTATGCGAATCGGTGCCGACGCAACTATCGGGATAACAAAGGCCATTGGCCTTGTCGTGAAAAACGACCTGCGACAGATATTCAAGATTGACCTGATGCACGATGCCGGTGGAAGGCGGCACCACGCGAAGATTCTTGAACGCCGCTTGACCCCACTTGAGGAACTGATAGCGTTCGGCGTTGCGCTGGAATTCGATGCGTTCATTCATCGCCAAGGCATCTCTCCCGCCGAAACGGTCTACCTGCACCGAATGGTCGATAACCAAATCGCAGGGTATCATCGGATTGATCTTGGCCGCCTCGCCCCCTAAGGCATTCATTGCATCGCGCATCGCCGCCAGATCGACCAGAGCTGGCACCCCGGTAAAATCCTGCAACACCACACGGGCAGGTTTATAGGGAATTTCCTGTCGTTTTCCCTGCGCCCGCCAGTTTGCGACGCTCAAAACATGGTCCCGGGTGATCGCGAAACCGTCGCAGTTGCGTAACAATGATTCCAGCAATATCTTGATCGAAAACGGCAGGCGCCCTAGTTCGACGCCGGCGTTTTTTTCCAACTCGACCAGGGAAAAATAGTCCACCGCTCCTGCCTTGCCGAGTTTCAAGGTCCGTCGCGCGCCAAACAAGTCTTCACCGTTCATAACCACCCCCTAATCCAATCCCGAATTTAACTGTGACAACAACGGCCTTCGTGGATTCCATTTTTCGGCATTTGAACAGAGTCTCTACGGCTTTACGTAGGAGCGCCGCCCTCGGCGCGAAAAAAACCATTTGGCCCGAGGGCGGGACGGGTTATTCAACCCGCCCCGAACGTTTTGGTTTTTGTTTGGCATGGGATTGAAAAATTCAGGCCGGGGTTACAAACCCAGGCCTGCTCAAGGAAGCTAAGCATCGTAGGTCACGTTGCCCGTGCCCTTGCGCCACGGCATTTCAACCCTGCCGATCAAACCAAACGCAAGGGCACGGGTTACGTGACAATCATCTGGAAATGGCTGTATTTCCAAGCCGGACGGAGTTTGCAACTCCGTCCGCAACCTTTCATCGGCTGCCTCACCGGAGGATCTGGGCTGGGCCGGTTATTCAACCCGCCTCGAACGTTTTGGTTTTTGTTTGGCATGGGATTGAAAGATTCAGGCCGGGGTTACAAACCCAGGCCTGCTCAAGCTAAGCATCGTAGGTCACGTTGCCCGTGCCCTTGCGCCACGACATTTCAACCCTGCCGATCAAACCAAACGCAAGGGGACGGGTTACGTGACAACCATCTGGAAATGGCTGTATTTTATGTATATTCAAAACGAAAGAAAACGGTTATAGTGAAAGCTCGTCTTATAAGGCGTCTCAGCACCTCCACCTTGTCCGGGAGCTTACGATGACCGCACAGACAGCAGATTTTCGCAGCGAAAGCGACTCCTTAGGCGCCGTCTACGTGCCGGCCGATAAATATTGGGGCGCACAAACCCAGCGCGCCTTGCGGCATTTCGCCATCGGCGAAGAACGTCTCCCCCGGCCGTTGATTCGCGCATTAGGCATCGTCAAGCATTGTGCGGCGCTGAGCAATATCGCGTTAGGTAACATCGATCCGAAAATCGGCCAAGCCGTCGCCGCCGCCGCGCAGGATGTCATTGACGGAAAAATGGACGAGCATTTTCCGCTCGTGGTCTGGCAAACCGGCTCCGGCACTCAATCCAACATGAACGCCAACGAGGTCATCGCCAATCTGGCCATCATCCGGCTCGGCGGCGTGATCGGCAGCAAAAAGCCGGTGCATCCGAACGATCACTGCAATCGCGGCCAGTCTTCGAACGACGTGTTTCCCACCGCGATGCATATCGCCACCGTCGAGCAATTGCATCATCGTTTGATCCCCGCCCTGCAAAGCCTGCAACAAGCGCTGACGGATAAGTCTGTGGCATGGCAAGACATCATCAAGATAGGTCGCACCCATATGCAGGATGCGACGCCGCTGACGCTGGGACAGGAATTTTCCGGCTACGCCGCGCAAATACAGCTCGGTCTCGATCGCATTCATGACGGCATGCAGCGCCTTTATCCCTTGGCCCAAGGCGGCACCGCGGTCGGCACCGGCCTTAACTCGAAGGCTGGCTTCGCCGAAACATTCGCCGGAAAAGTCGAAAAATTCACCGGCCTGCCATTTATTTCGGCGGCGAACAAATTCGAGGCCCAGGCCGCGCACGACGCCCTGGTCGAAATATCCGGAGCGCTCAATACCGTCGCGGTCAGCCTGAATAAAATCGCCAACGACATCCGCCTGCTCGGCTCCGGCCCCCGCACCGGTATCGGCGAGCTGTCGCTGCCGGCAAACGAACCGGGCTCATCGATCATGCCCGGCAAGGTCAATCCGACCCAATGCGAAGCGTTGACGATGGTTTGCGCCCAGGTGTTCGGCAATCACACGACGATCACTTTCGCCGGCGCCCAGGGGCAATTGGAACTGAACACCTATAAGCCGGTGATCGTTTTCAATGTGCTGCAATCGATCCGACTGCTTGCCGACGCCGTCGCCAGCTTTACCGAGCATTGCGTCATCGGCATCGAACCCAATCGAGAAAGGCTTGCCGAATTAGTCGAAGAGTCGCTGATGCTGGTCACCGCGCTGGCGCCGCATATCGGTTATGACCGCGCCGCCAAGATCGCTAACTCGGCGCTGAAAAACCGGCGCACGCTGCGCGAGGAAGCCGTCGCCGGCGGCCATGTCAGCGCGGAGGAATTTGACCGCCTGGTCGATCCGTCTCTAATGCTGGCCCCGGATGATTAATTTACTATTTTGTCACTTAACGAGAGGAGCCGATCATGGCAAACGAAGGTTATCATGAACCCATCGCCGAGCTTTCCGCCGAAACCCGCGACATGCACCGGGCGATCACATCGCTGATGGAAGAACTGGAGGCGGCCGATTGGTACAACCAGAGAGTCGACGCCTGCCGCGACGAAGAGCTCAAGGCGATACTGGCGCATAATCGCGATGAAGAGAAAGAACATGCGGCCATGCTGCTGGAATGGATACGCCGCCGGGACCCGAAGATGGACAAGGAATTGCGCGACTATCTGTTCACCGACAAGCCCATCGCCCACCGCTAATCCGGCGCGCCTCAAGATGAGTGCTCTACGCGGGAACGATAGGGCTGATCCCGGAAGTTATTTAACTGGGAATGGCTGCCGTGCCTGTGGTCGTGACATTATTTCGGAATGTCAGGGAACGCGGGCGCGCACCCTGACCTACTCGAGACCAGGGGATTGCTCGTTCCCACGGTCCTGAGACTATCAGACGCGCCCTACGATTCAGCCCTGCTATCCGGAAACATTCAGATGACTCGATACGATTATGATCTGTTCGTGATTGGCGCCGGCTCCGGAGGCGTTCGCGCCGCCCGCATCGCGGCGAGGCTCGGCGTCCGGGTCGCGATCGCGGAAAATCGCGACCTCGGCGGCACCTGCGTCAATGTCGGCTGCGTGCCCAAGAAATTGTTCGTCTATGCTTCGCATTTCCGTGAGGACTTCGAGGCGGCGAAAGGCTTCGGATGGTCGGTCGATGATGCGCGCTTCGACTGGTCAGTGCTGATGGGGCAAAAAAACCGGGAAATTGACCGCCTGCAAGGCGTATACGGCGATTTGCTGAATGATGCCGGCGTCACCGTATTCGAAGGCAGAGCCCGTTTGCTGGATGCCCACACCGTCGCCATCGGCGATAAGTCATGGCGCTGCGAACGCATCTTGATCGCCACCGGCGGTCGACCTTTCGTGCCCGATTTGCCCGGCAAAGAACTGGCAGCGACCTCGGACGACATGTTCGCGCTGCAGCAGCTGCCCGAACGTATCCTGATCGTCGGCGGCGGTTACATCGCCGTCGAATTCGCCGGTATCATGCATGGACTGGGCGTAGCGACAACATTGTGTTACCGGGGTGACAAATTGCTACGCGGCTTCGATGAAGAGATCAGGACATTCGCGGCCGAGGAAATGCGCAAAAAAGGCATCGACATTCTCTTCAACACCGATATTCAAGCGATAGAAAAAAACGGAAACGTCTACCTCGCCGATATCGGTCAACACGAGCCGCTGGCGGCCGAGCTGATCCTGTACGCCACCGGCCGGAGTCCGAATACCGCCGATTTGGGTCTGGAAGCGATCGGCGTGAAACTGGCCGATGACGGCGCAATCAAGGTGGATAAGCATTATCAGTCCAATGTGCCGTCCATTTATGCGCTGGGCGACGTGATCCACAGCCTCAACCTGACTCCGGTGGCGATCGCCGAGGCTATGGCGCTGGTCAACGATCTCTACGGCGATCGTCCGACACCGGTCGATTACGAGCATATACCCAGCACCGTTTTCGGCCAGCCTAATATCGGCGCCGTCGGCTTGAATGAAGCCGAGGCGCGCAAGCGTTATCACGACATCGATATTTACAAGTCCGTATTCACCCCGATGAAACACACGCTTTCCGGGCTCGACGACAAAAGCCTGATGAAGATGGTGGTCAGGCGCAGCACCGATCAGGTCTTGGGCGTCCATATGGTCGGCGCCGACGCCGGCGAAATCATCCAAGGCATAGCCGTCGCGATCCGCGCCGGGGCGAGCAAAGCCGTGTTCGATTCGACGATCGGCATCCATCCCACCGCCGCCGAGGAATTTGTCACCATGCGCAAATCCGAAGATTGATCCCGATACCAGCGTAGGGTGGATCAAGCGCAGCGGATCCACCAATGTAGGGCGGCTTCGCGAAGCAAGCCACCAAAACCCACACTGGAGGCCAAATTAGCGTAGGGTGGCTTCGCGAAGCAAGCCGCCAAACCCCGCACCGGAGGCCAAATTAGCGTAGGGTGGATCAAGCGCAGCGGATCCACCAATGTAGGGTGGCTTCGCGAAGCAAGCCACCAAAACCCACACTGGAGGCCAAATTAGCGTAGGGTGGATCAAGCGCAGCGGATCCGCCAACGTAGGGCGGCTTCGCGAAGCAAGCCGCCAAAAAACGCCACCGGAGGCAAAATTGGCGTTGTGCATATCCAGGCGGATTGCCTGGCGGCGAATCCACCCTACGGTGGTCACCCGACGGTTGCGATATAACGCGTAGGCGGCTTCGCGTAGGGTGGCTTCGCGAAGCAAGCCACCAAACCCCGCACCGGAGGCGAAATTAGCCGTTGTGCGTATCCAGGCGGATTGCCTGGCGGCGAATCCACCCTACGGTGTTCACCCGACGGGACGGTTGCGATACCAATGTAGGGCGGCTTCGCGAAGCAAGCCGCCAAAAAACGCCACCGGAGGCAAAATTGGCGTTGTGCATATCCAGGCGGATTGCCTGGCGGCGAATCCACCCTACGGTGGTCACCCGACGGTTGCGATATAACGCGTAGGCGGCTTCGCGTAGGGTGGCTTCGCGAAGCAAGCCACCAAAACCCACACTGGAGGCCAAATTAGCGTAGGGTGGATCAAGCGCAGCGGATCCGCCAATGTAGGGCGGCTTCGCGAAGCAAGCCGCCAGACCCCGCACCGGAGGCGAAATTAGCCGTTGTACGTATCGGAAGCTCAATGGCGCAATGCGCACCCTACCGGAATTCATGATCCTCGTGACAGCCGAACGGGTTTGTGTATCGCTTATTTCATGTCACACAAACCTGATCGCGCCCCTGGCTTTTAGCCTCGTAGAGCGCATCATCGGCCGCTTTGTATATTTTGTCGTAACTGGCGTCTTCATAATCGGAGACTATATTCAAGCCGACCGAAATCGTTAACACCTTCTGAGGCGGATTATCCCGATGTTCGATCTGCTCGTCCTTGACCGCCCGGCGTATCGATTCCGCCAGAGTCACGATATCCTCGCTGGTTTCCGCCAATACCAAGCAACAAAATTCCTCGCCGCCCACCCGGAAAGCTTGCTCGGTGCTCCGTCGCATTTGCCGACTGATGACCTTTGCGGTCGTCACCAAGGCCTGGTCGCCGGCCAGGTGTCCATAACGATCGTTGTAAGGCTTGAAAAAATCGATATCCAGGATCAACAAACCGAAAAACAGTTTCAAGCGTTTCGCCAGATTCAGGCGTTTATTAAACAACTCCCTGAAATGTCGCCGGTTATACAGCGAGGTCAACGGGTCGGTAATGGAAAGTCGCTTCACTTCACGCAGATAGCGTTTTTCTTTTTCCCGGGTTAACTTAAGATCGGCCTCGGTCCTCAAAAAATGCATGCTCAGGGCATAAAATTTGGCCAGCCTTTCCAATAACTGCTGGTCATGTTCATCATAATCGCTTTGCTTGTTGGCAACGGCAAGCTGGCCGACCAATGCGTCGTTGAACATCACCGGCACACTGAGCACTCGCTGCAGCTTAAGCCGTTCATTGATTCGATCACCGGCCAGCCATTCGCTTACCGGACGATTGACTTTGAAGGGTTCGCCGGTGTGCAGCGGGTGTCCCCATAACGCCGCATAACTGCCGTCTTCGTCGGGCGCCAAGACAAGATTGTCGATTAATGCGCTATCGATCTCAAACAGGCAGCGCAGGTCGGCATTGTCCGGATCTACTTCGCCGGCCAACGCCCAAGGACTGGCCGTCAATTGCTTGGCGTTGCTTAAGATTCTGCTTTTCAGTTTATCGACACTGTAATCGCTGCCGATCAGCAAGTTATAAAGTTCGGCGCGCATTTGCTGAAACTGCAGTTCATCACTCAGCTTTTTCTGCGTCTGTTCAAGACTGCGGGTGCGCTCGGCCACTTTAACATTCAATGATTCATTCAGTTGTTGTATGGCTCGTTGCCTTTTGCAGAGCGCATTGATCAAGCCGTACAAGGCCGCATAAATCAATACGGCAATAGCGGTAACAGAGATTATCGTGATTCGAGTCTGCCGTTCTATTTGTTGAATCTGGGCGTGCAACAAATCTGTGGGCACCGTGATGCGAATACCGCCATGGTTATCGCCAATTCGGTAGCCCTGCTGTCCGTGACACTGCAGACACTCCTCGGTGACCTGCAAGGCGCCCATGAAGTCCAGGCTCTTCAGGTTTTTCGCAAAACGAAAATAATATGGCTGGTTTTTATGCTCCCGAAAAAATTGCAGCGCCTCTATTTCGAATGCATCCGGTTTGTTCTCCGGGCTTAACGGCATCAGACTGGTAATGTTATAACGATAGCCAGGCTTACCGGCGCCCAGCTCTCTCATCCTCTCGCGACTCATCCAAGCCGGAATCACCTTGACCAATTTATCGCCTTGATCGGTGGTAATTTGACCATTTTTAAGGTGCGGATTCGCTTCGACGCCATCCTGCTGACGCATGTAAACGCCGTCCAATTTGTTGTTCCAGCCGCGGGTCATGATTAAATTGTCAAACAGTGCGACCGCCTTATCCCGGTTGTTTTGTTTTGACAGCTCAATCAACTTTTGTTGAGAGTGCAGATAACCTCCCAAGCCGGCAAAAACCGCTCCGCCAAACAACAGCAAAAGAAACAACAACAAAAGATTCTTTTTCATGAACGCCGACCAATAGCAAATCCTTAATCGCAGATTAGCATAATCAAACCCGCCGCCGCTATTTTTTACTTGATCGCTGTTTTGGCGTTTTCCAGGGTTTAATGGCAGGCGGGACGGGATATTTATCCCGTTCCAATCTTTTGATATTTTTAAACGATAGCATGCCTTCGAGCGACATCGTCTCTTGAGCAGGACGGGGTTTGTAACCTCGTCCTGAACGATTCAACCGAGCCCATAGCAAGAGGAACGTTCGGGGCGGGTTAAATAACCCGCCCCGCATGGGATATTTATCAGGCGGGACGGGATATTTATCCCGTTCCAACCTTTTAATATTTTTAAGCGATAGCGATGCCTTCGAGCCGCATCGTCTATAGCCTCGGCGCGGAAGATTCTGCATCATGCCGTTTTAGGTAGGGTGGAACAAGCAACGCGGTTCC
This sequence comes from Methylomarinum sp. Ch1-1, assembly GCF_030717995.2. Taxonomy (NCBI): domain Bacteria; kingdom Pseudomonadati; phylum Pseudomonadota; class Gammaproteobacteria; order Methylococcales; family Methylococcaceae; genus Methylomarinum; species Methylomarinum roseum. Next base: position 538,067 of record NZ_CP157743.1, read on the forward strand.
ATCCTTTGCTTATTGGCGGATCCGCTACGCTTGATCCGCCCTACGGCGGGGATATCTAAGCAGGACGGGGTTTGTAACCTCGTCCTAAACGTTTCAACCGAGCCCACAGCAAGTGGAACGTTCGGGGCGGGTTAAATAACCCGCCCCGCATGGGATATTTATCAGGCGGGACGGGATATTTATCCCGTTCCAACCTTTTGATATTTTTAAGCGATAGCGATGCCTTCGAGCCGCATCGTCTATAGCCTCGGCGCGGAAGATTCTGCATCATGCCGTTTTAGGTAGGGTGGAACAAGCAACGCGGTTCCATCCTTTGCTTATTGGCGGATCCGCTATGCTTGATCCGCCCTACGGCGGGGATATCTAAGCAGGACGGGGTTTGTAACCTCGTCCTGAACGATTCAACCGAGCCCACAGCAAGTGGAACGTTCGGGGCGGGTTAAATAACCCGCCCCGCATGGGATATTTATCAGGCGGGACGGGATATTTATCCCGTTCCAACCTTTTGATATTTTTAAGCGATAGCGATGCCTTCGAGCCGCATCGTCTATAGCCTCGGCGCGGAAGATTCTGCATCATGCCGTTTTAGGTAGGGTGGAACAAGCAACGCGGTTCCATCCTTTGCTTATTGGCGGATCCGCTATGCTTGATCCGCTCTACGGCGGGGATATCTAAGCAGGACGGGGTTTGTAACCTCGTCCTGAACGTTTCAACCGAGCCCACAGCAAGTGGAACGTTCGGGGCGGGTTAAATAACCCGCCCCGCATGGGTTCCACCCCTTTGCTTATTGGCGGATCCGCTACGCTTGATCCGCCCTACGACTGGGATATAAAAGGGCCGACAGATATGAATTCCTACCTGGCGACAGACGATCGGCCATCATTTGTCAGCTAAAGCTTACGAAAATTTCAGCGATAGCCGGCTTACTTTTTTGTTGAACTTTGAAATAATAGACCCATCGCCGATACAGAATATGGATTTTTTAGGACTTATCAATAGGAGGTTGCCAGGGATGGGGAAAAATGCCGACCAAGCGAAACAGGCGATAAGTAAAGCCCCCGAGACATTGAATGTTTCGGGGGCTTTTTTTTGGCAGTCGGCGCCGCTAGTCCGCGCTTCTCGAAGCCCGCTTTCTTTCGTTCTCGGTCAACAACTTCTTCCTTAATCGAATCGATTCCGGCGTGACCTCCACCAGCTCATCGTCATCGATAAATTCCAGCGCCTGCTCCAACGTCATTTTCTGAATACGGGTCAGAATCAAGTTTTCGTCGGTGCCGGCCGCGCGAACATTGGTCAGCTGTTTCGCCTTGGTCGGATTGACGACCAGATCGTTGGAACGGGAATGAATGCCGATCAGCATGCCTTCATAGACCTCGTCGGCATGTTCGATAAACAGCTCGCCGCGCTCCTGCAGGTTGAACAAGGCGTAAGCCAAGGCCTTGCCCTTGACCATAGACACCAACACGCCGCGTTGTCTGGCGCCGACGCCGCCGGCCTTCATCGGACCGTAATGATCGAATACATGATAAATCAGGCCCGAACCGGAGGTCGCCGTCATGAATTCGGTCTGGAAACCGATCAAGCCGCGCGACGGCATCAAGTACTCCAGACGTATGCGGCCCTTGCCGTCGGGCACCATGTTCTGCAGGTCGCCTTTACGCTCGCCCAGCTTTTCCATGATCGCGCCCTGGTGCTGTTCCTCGACCTCGATCGTGACCATCTCGAACGGTTCGCATTTCTCGCCGTCGATCTCCTTGATGATCACTTCCGGGCGTGAAACGCCCAGCTCAAAGCCCTCGCGGCGCATGTTTTCGATCAATATCGACAAATGCAACTCGCCGCGTCCGGAGACCTTGAATTTGTCCGGATCATCGGTGTCTTCGACGCGCAACGCGACGTTATGCTGCAATTCTTTTTGCAAACGGTCGCGAATCTGGCGAGAGGTGACGAATTTGCCTTCCCTGCCGGCGAACGGCGAGGTGTTGACCTGGAAAGCCATGCTCACGGTGGGTTCGTCGACCGATAACGGCGGCAAGGCCTCGACCGCTTCGGGATGGCACAGGGTATCGGAAATCTGCAACTTGTCGATGCCGGTGAAGGCGATGATGTCGCCGGCTCTGGCCTCCGGCACTTCGACCCTTTCCAGGCCATGGAAGCCGAAGATCTGCAGCATACGGCCGTTGCGGGTGGCGCCTTCGCGGTCGATGATCGTCAACGGCATGTTGGTTTTCACGGCGCCGCGCTTGATCCGGCCGATACCGATCACACCGACATAGGAGTTGTAGTCCAAGCTAATAACCTGCATCTGAAACGAACCGTCCAGATCGACGTCGGGCGGACTGACTTTTTCGACGATCGTCTCGAACAGCGGCACCATATCGCCGCCGCTGACATCGTCTGTCAGGCTGGCATAGCCGTTCAATGCCGAGGCGTAGACGATCGGGAAGTCCAATTGTTCGTCGGTGGCGCCGAGACGATCGAACAAATCGAAGGTTTGCTCGATGACCCAGTCCGGCCTGGCGCCTGGACGATCGATTTTGTTGATCACGACGATCGGCTTCAAGCCCAGCGCGAAGGCCTTCTGGGTCACGAAGCGGGTTTGCGGCATCGGGCCGTCGACCGCATCGACCAGCAACAACACCGAATCGACCATCGACAGCACCCGCTCGACCTCGCCGCCGAAGTCGGCGTGTCCCGGAGTATCGACGATGTTGATGTGATAGTCATTCCAATCGATTGCGGTGTTTTTCGCCAGGATCGTAATCCCTCTTTCCTTTTCCAGGTCGTTGGAGTCCATCACCCGGTCATCGACTTTTTCGTGCGAATCAAAGGTTCCCGACTGTTTTAATAATTGATCGACCAGCGTGGTCTTGCCGTGGTCGACGTGTGCAATGATTGCAATGTTTCTGAGTTTTTCTATCACTTGATTTACTAATTTAATGGTTGAATTTGTGTAGTTATTTAGCGTACTTTTATCAGAGGGAGCGCATCCACCGGGTCGGCCTCTTTGGTGAATGCGCCCTTCAGGCTTATCCACCCTACATGCCCTGCCGCGTTCGATAAGTGGGCGAGCAGTTACCGAATTTGTTTGGTCTTGCTTCGCCCTCTTGAGGCAGTTTACGAATAAACAATTTTCGTTGGACGCGCCAGCCGTAGGTTGGGCTGAGCGCCAGCGAAGCCCAACATTGAGGCGGCTCTTCACTTTGTCGGTCTTCACAGCCAAACGCATGCGCCGATACCTGGCGCGGTTTATCCAGACGAGAGCATGCTCGTCGTTATGAACGAACTCCGCGCCTGTTTACCGCATTAACTCTGCTCCCACGGCAGGCCATGAAAACGCCAGCCGCCCAGGTTGCCGCGATGTTTATGCTCGTCCAGCGGCCCTTCAAAACCCTCGACGATGTTGACCAAATGCTGATAACCTTCCGCCTCCAGCGCCTTCGCGGCGTCCAGGGATCGTTGGCCACTGCGGCACAGCAACAATACCGGCGCTTGTTTATCCGGCACGGCCTGCTTGACTTGCTCGACAAAGGCCGTGTTCAATTGCATCCCCGGAAATTCCTTCCAGGCTATCGGTATCGCGCCGAGCGGGTGCCCGACGAATGAATGTTCGATGGCGGTCCTGACGTCCACGATGACCGCTGCGGGATCGTCCTGCATCAGCCGCCAGCATTGTTTTGGATTCAAATTTTCTATCATAATCTTGCTCTTAAGATATTTTTTGTCCGATGAAACGGGCTTCGTCCCTTGCGCCCTCGGCCAAATCGCCAACGCGGGCATTTTCGCGGTAATAGACCAACGCCAGAGAGGCAAACAGCTTGGGCAATTCGTTTCGTTGCAGCAGATAGGCGGGATTATTGGGGCCTTGGGAGGTTAATTTGTCTACCGTGTAGGTTTGATAAAACAACAGTCCGCCGCTTTTTAAACTGGCTATTATCGCATCACACAGCGTGCGGTCAAGAAACCGACTGATTACAATGACATCGAAGGCGTTTTCCGGCAAGCTGTCGGGCCGCAGATCGACCGCTTGGGTCTGGATATTCAGCCCCTTTAGCTCTGCCTGCCGCTGCAAAACTTGCAGCGCAATCGGCGAGATATCCCAGCCCTGAACCCGCAAGCCCCGCTCGGCTAAAAACAGCGCATTGCCGCCCAGACCGCATGCCAGATCCAGCGCGGCTCCCTGTTTGGGCAACAAAAACGCGTTTTCGCTCAATACCTCCGCCGGGCGCGGCAATCGATTATTTTGCCGATAAATCGCATCCCACTTGTTTTGCATCGCCTTATCATTCATCAAACGTAACTGCTCGCCCCACTTATCGAACGCGGCAGGGTGGATAAGCCTGAAGGGCGCATCCACCAAAGAGGCCGATCCGGTGGATGCGCACCGCTTATCCATCCTACAAAGGCAAGGCTACATTGGCATCGCAACCGTCGGGTGGATTCACCGCCAGACAATCCGCCTTTGATACGCACAACACCAATTTTGCACCTGGCGACGAGGTTTGGCGGCTTGCTTCGCGAAGCCGCCCTACGATGCGGTAGGGTGTGCTGACGACAGGAAGCGCACCATGTGTTGATGCGCTTCACGCTGTTCAGCACATCCGTTCTTACTTTGACCCCTAACTGAACTATTAATAACCCTTAATTAAGTTCTAGAGTGCGAATATCCACACCAGAGTGTTTTTCTAAATCATCCATCAAATTAACAGCCTTATCTTCAACCATTTGTAGTACTTGGTTATCTAAATATTTCAATACATAGTCACGTTTTTTCTGAGAAATTCGACCGCCATTGTTGATTAATATATTGACCAAGTTGTTCAGGTGATTTTCTGGGATATCTGCATTTTCATTCAGCAGCCGCTTAATGGCGTCAAAGGTCACCAAATAAACCACCTCACTCAGCAATTCAAACTTCGTACTTCTATCCATGACGTCATAGATATACTTAACGTGCTCAGTGAAATCAGGATAACGGTAAAGATAGTGCAAATCATTGTGGATCTTAATCCGAAACTCGTTGTCCTCATCCAAATCATAATCCAGTTGTAGCATTAACGGATGAGAAATAACGTTTAAAACTGTATCGTAGTCCTTAGAGTTTTTAAGTATCGTTGCTGAAATAGGAATGATAAATTCATGTCGCTTATCTCGTAGCTTGAAAACATCGTGAAGCAGATAGCGATGAGTACGCCCATTACCGTCATCAAAAGGGTGAATATAAACTAATCCAAAAGAAACCACCGTTGCGTGCATAAGGGGTGGCATATCGCTATCAGACATCAATGCATTATGAGTATCTAATAGCCCCTGCATCATTCCCTCAACATGAACCGCTTTCGGACCAACAAAATGAATTTCTTCATCCATAAAAGAGCCAAACCGTTTGGTTTCACCCACATATATCTCTTCGGTGCGATAATCCTCAACCTTAGAATTATCGGCAACGATTTGGTTCTGAATATGAATTAAAGTTTGCTTACTCAAATGATACATGCCGGCATTCTTTAAAGTCTGGTTAAAACGACGTAACCGTTGTTTATCTGGTCGTTCACGTTCAATTTCAGAAGAGGTCTTTGATTCTTTGGTATAAAGATAGTTAATACATCGATCGACAATATTCGCATTAATGAGTCCATCAACCTCTAAAAAGGCCTGCATTTTTCCATAAGCCAACTCATAGACATCAATATCACATAACGCTTTAACGTCCTTTGTTTTGCGAACAGTCGGACAGAATTCACGGCTACCTAACGCATTATTAACAACACGTGTACGCCGGCAGCGCGTCCCATTGAGGCGAGTGAAGTAATAACGGCTATCAAATAAGTCAACATAACTGCCTATCGTTAAATCTGGCAAATCAAGACGCTTATCTAATAACCATTCATATAAGAACCAAATCACACGTGCATTTTTAGAAGTGGGTGTTTGAGAGATTTTATCCTCAAGAATTCCAGGATCCATGGTTTCAAAAATAACGTAGAGAGTTTGCAACCTAATGCCTTGATACTTAATCGCCAATTTAAGTTGTTCAAAAGGTGATTCTTCTACTTTTAAACGATTAGGGAGCAACTTTCGAACGCTATCACCAAACTCAACGGTTTTAATTCCAGAGTGATGATTACCTTGATAGTATTCAACGGACATTTTTGGCAATGTCAGGCTGTAGTGTTTAATTAACCAAGTGTATCCAACAGGTATCATCTTGTTCATCTTACCTTTACATTTATTAAACCAAGCTTATAATAAATGCAGTTATCTGAATAATCCCTGAAATATTCATTACATGCGCGCCCTATCAAGCTTACAAATTCAATTAATAAATTACAATAACAGTTTTTATATTACAAAACCAGTTAAACTATTGCATAAAACAATAAAATCTTACAAAGCTGATTAGAAATGTAATTTATCGGAGGGATCACACAGACAACTAGGCCTGCCGACATTTTTCTAAACGGTCTTTCTTCGAGTTTTCGTGGTCAATCAGCTTTAACATTAAACATTCTAACAAGCGCCTCATCCATCGTCACCACCGGCTGCCAGCTTAGCAACTCTTGCGCTTTGGAGCTATCTACTTGTAAATTACCAAACAGTCGATCCGTCACCGCACCCTTGCCCAATACTCGTGCGGAAAATTTCATTAAACCGACTGGCACAGGAATCAATCGAGCCGTTCTACCCTGCGCATGCGCCACCTTGCGCAATAACTCGATGGTAGAAACATCATGGCCATCTGAGATTAAAAATATCTGATTCGCCGCTTTGGGAGAACGTGCGCTATCGGCACACAAAGCGATAAAATCGACCAGATTCTCTAACGCCACAAAAGAGCGTTGATTGTGTACCGCCCCTAAAGCAAAGGCATGCCCTTGCGCACCCACTTTGCCATAGTCGCAAAATTACCTTTTGCTCTTGGACCATAAACCAAAGGCGGACGAATAATCACTACATCCACTTATCGAACGCGGCAGGGCCGGTTTTTGCTCCTCGGCAATTGCTCCTGCATTGCTCTACTACACGCCCTCCATGGCGTTATCGGCAATTGCTCCTGCATTGCTCTACTACATGCCATTCTTGGCATTATGGCAAAATCGGCATTTCCGCCATCCATGGCGGTCAGCATGTAGGGTGGATAAGCCTGAAGGGCGCATCCACCAAAGATGCCGACCCGGTGGATGCGCTCCGCTTATCCACCCTACAAAGGCAAGGCTACATTGGCATCGCAACCGTCGGGTGGATTCGCCGCCAGACAATCCGCCTTTGATACGCACAACACCAATTTTGCACCTGGCGACGAGGTTTGGCGGCTTGCTTCGCGAAGCCGCCTTACGATGCGGTAGGGTGTGCTGACGACAGGAATCGCACCATGTGTTGATGCGCTTCACGCTGTTCAGCACATCCGAATGGGGGTGAGTAGTTACCATCAAACGTCAGTTCATTGGAGCGTTGGCGCTCATGCACTCATGCCCACCCGATGCGGCAACCATTCCTGAATGAAGTCGACGAAGGAACGGACCTTGGCGGACAAATACTTGCGATGCGGATAAACGGCGTGTATATCCAACGGCGCGATCGCATAATCCTCCATGATCGGCACCAGCTTGCCCTTTTCAATATCCCGGCCGACGATGTATTTCGGCAACATCACCAAACCCAGACCGTTAACCGCCGCCACCCTGATCGGGTCGCCCATGTTGGCTTGCATTCTGCCGGTCACGGTCACTTCCCGTTCGCCCAGTATGCCTTTAAAACGCCATTTATTGCGCGGGGGGATCGCCCAGTTGATCAGGCAGCTGTGCTTTTCCAGATCTTCCGGATCCTCCGGCGTGCCATGCTCCTCCAGATAGGATGGCGAGCCGCAAACCACCAGCGAGGAACTGGCCAACTTGCGCGCCACCAGGCTGGTGTCGCTGATCGGCCCCAGATAGATGGCGATATCGACGCCTTCGTCGATCAAATCGACCTGGCCGCCTTTTAACACCATCTCCACCGACAAGTCCGGATAACCTTTCAAGTATTCGGTCAGCGCCGGCGCGATATTGGTCGCGCCGATGACCGGCGGAGCGCTGATCTTCAACACGCCGCGCGGTTCGCGCTGCAGATGGGTGACGGCCGCCTCCATTTCCTCGACATCGAGCAAGACCTGCTGACAGCGTTCCAGGTATGACTGGCCGACCTCGGTCAGACTGATGCTGCGTGTAGTGCGGTTAAACAGACGGGTATTCAGCTCGCTTTCCAACTGCATGATATGCTTGGTCGCCATCGCCCTGGAAATCCCCAAATCCCGCGCCGCGCCGGCAAAACTGCCGGCCTTGGCCACGCGCACGAACACATTCATACTGGTTAATTTATCCACCGATTCACCCTCATAAAAACAGACCCTAACAAACAAAAACTATTGACATTTTAATTGTTTCTTAAATAAATACAATCTATTTATCAAAAGCCATATTGTAAACTTTTATTATGTCTGTATCATATGCATCAATTCAGCAACAAATTGTTGCTTCACTTTAACAGTCAGAAGGTTTAACGCACACAAAATATGAACGAAATAAACAAAGATATCTTTATCGGTTTAATGTTCATCATCGGGATCTGGAGTTTTATTTCAGGCCTGTTCATTTTTTCGACCCTTTCATTCTGCAGTGCTGCCCTGTTCAGCAACATTGCAATGCGAGCCCGGCTGAATAGCTAAGCTCTAACAGTTGTAACTACCTCCTTGGTGTTGTAATAACAAGTGGAACCTCCTCATAACACTCCGCTTGATTTCTCAAGCCTCCCGTGCCCATGCATCGGGAGGCTTTTTTTTGCCTACAGGGATGTAGGTAAGGAGCGTGAGCAGGACGCGGAAGCTTTGCCTACAGGGATGGCCGATAATGGCTCCTGCGATATCGGCATTTCCGCCTTCCTTGGCAGTCATAGGTAAGGAGCGTGACCGGTTTTTGCTCCTGCAAAACCGGCATACATCACGTCCTTGTGAATAAGCAGGACGCGGAAGCTTTGCCTACAGAAATGTAAAAAACACGTAGCCTGGATCAAGCCTTGCGGATCCAGGGAACTAAAAACACGCAGCCTGGATCAACCCAGCGACTCCAGGAAACCTCACCCCTTCCGCAACCACAACCAATCGCATATATCGCACTGCGGCGTATATCCGGACACGCCTTGCTGTAAAATTTCCCTGATCTCGGCGACATCATGGTTCTGAACGGCCGCCTCAAGCCTCGCGATCATACCCTGCAACTCCTCCCAGACAATCACCTCCTCCTCGGCCCGCATGATCCTCGGATGCTGGGTATCGGCGACATTATCGCCAATCAACAACTCCTCATACAATTTCTCGCCCGGTCGCAATCCGGTCAACTCAATCTCTATATCGCCGTTCGGATTCACTTCATCCTTCACCGTCAAACCGCTCAAGTGAATCATACGCCTGGCCAAATCCATAATACGCACCGGCTCGCCCATGTCCAACACAAACACGTCGCCGCCCCGCCCCATCGCGCCGGCCTGTATCACCAACTGCGACGCTTCCGGTATCGTCATGAAATAACGAATAATTCTGGGATCGGTCACCGTCACCGGACCGTTTTTGGCGATCTGCTCGCGAAACAACGGAATCACCGACCCCGACGACCCCAGCACATTGCCGAAACGCACCATCGTGAAACGCGTTTTATCATGCCTGTCATCCAAGCTCAGCGCCTGCAATATCAATTCGGCGAAACGCTTGGTTGCTCCCATCGTATTAGTCGGCCTGACCGCCTTATCGGTGGAAATCAACACAAAGGTCTCGACTTCCGCCTCTATCGCCGCCTGCGCCGCACTCAATGTGCCGAGCACATTGTTGGCGATCGCCTCGCAGGGATTCCTCTCCATGATCGGCACATGTTTATAGGCGGCCGCATGATATATAGTTTGCACCCGAAAACCCTGACAAAACTTTTTTATGCGGTTGTTATTCGTCACCGAACCTATCACCGCAACGACTTCGACTCGGTTACCCCCTTTTACCTCCTGCAATTGCAGCAATTCCTTCTCTATCGCATATAGGGCAAACTCGCTTAATTCATATAACACAAGCGCCGTGGGTTTCAGCGAGATAATTTGCCGGCAAAGCTCCGATCCTATCGAGCCGCCGGCTCCGGTCACCATCACCACCTTATCGGTGATATTGGCGTGCAACAGGGTTTGATCGGGTTCCACGGGGTCTCTGCCCAAGAGATCGGCGATATCGACTTCCTGCAACGTATCGAAAGTCACTCTGCCCTCGGCGATGTCCGCCATTCCCGGCATCGAGCGCACATGAACCGGATAAATTTCCAGCAAACGGATGATTTCATTACGCCGTGCTCGAGTCGCCGACGGAATAGCCAATAACACATCTGTTAAATGATGACGCTCGATTAAATAATCCAGTGAAGACAGCGGATAGATCCTGAGGTTATTAATCTTTTGTCTATGCAAAGAAGGATCATCATCGATGAACGCAACGGGATTGAACTCACGCCCATGCGCCAACGCCGAAGCCAATTGCACGCCGGCGCTGCCCGCCCCATAAATCACCACATTTTTTTTGCAACAAGCGGCTCTCTGGCCTTGGTTTGCTGTAAATCGCGCATAACTTTCACTCAGCCACCAACGCGCAAAAAAACGACTGCTGGAAACCAGCAATAGCATAATCAACCAATTCAACGGCGGCACTGTCCTAGGCACCATCCCAATGCCGGCCTGGAAGGCCAACGCGGAAAAGACTATGCCATACAACGTTGTCGCCTGCACTATCGTCCAAAATGCTCTGCCGCCGATATAACGGATGATGGCTCGGTATAAGCCCATTTTGATAAAAATGGGCACGGCAACGAAAGGAGCAACCACGAATAAATAACGCACATTCCCTTGCGGCACATAATACTCGCCCAAACGTAGGGAGAAGGCTGACCACAGCGCAATAACCGCAAATAAGACATCAAATGTGATTAAAATAAAAGCCTTTGTGCGCCTGGAAAGACTTAAAAACCAATGAGCTAATCTTTGTTGCATGCACTTTATCTACTATAGCCGATGAAGTTCAAAACTCAGAGTCTAAAAACTTCACCCATGGCAAAATGAGAAGGGAGTAAAAATCGAATTTTGAAGCACGAACTTCATAAAATATCTGCCGGGAATCCCAAACTAAAACAGTCATCCAAACAGATGAAAACTTTGTTGAAAATCCTATGAACTATTCAATGGGAAACCCCATCGCTTTTAAGCACTTTCAAAAAAGTCAGCCACAGAATCTTTAAATCAAATAGAAAAGAACGCCGTTGCAGATATTCCACATCAAATGCCACTTTTTGTGGAATCGGCAATTCATCTCTCCCATTCACTTGAGCCCAACCTGTCAAACCAGGCAATAATTTTTCCACGCCATGCCGCGTTCTTAATTCAATCAGGTCATCCTGATTATATAAAGCCGGTCTAGGACCGACAAAACTCATATCCCCTTTCAAAATTGACCAAATTTGCGGCAACTCATCCAAACTGGTTTTACGCAAGAAATTTCCGATCGGCGTCAAGAAGTTTTGAGGGTCCTGCAATAAATGCGTCGCCACCGCTGGCGTATCGGTCTTCATGCTGCGAAATTTCGGCATCTTGAAAATTTGATTATCAATGCCCACTCGATCCGACCAATAAAAAATGGGGCCTTTTGAGGTAAGCTTTACCAGCAGAGCAATGACGGCAATTGGAACAATCAAAACCAAACAAGCAATCATCGCCAGAATCAAGTCAAACAATCTTTTCATTCAAATAGGCATCCGCTGATTATTGTAATTGAGCTTCCATTGTAATCACCGATTTCCATTCTAAGTAGTCATTCTTTTTAAAACTATCCAACTGTAATAAACTAAACACACAATTAGTAATCACTGTTTTCTCGATAAGTTTAGCTGCAAGACTCACAAAGCCAGGCGTCGAAATCAATAACGATAGCGTAACTACCCCACCATTCGTAGGGTGGATAAGCGGAGCGCATCCACCGGGTCGGCATCTTTGGTGGATGCACCCTTCAGGCTTATCCACATGCCCTGCCGCGTTCGATAAGTGGGCGAGCAGTTACACGATAGCTTAGCTAACGCTTGCGATCGTCTTCTAGAGTGACTTAATAGGGACACATCTTCTGCAGCAATAACTGAGAAATCATGAGCGTGCATCCCGTGTTTTCACGACCTCAACAAACCAATGTTCTAATTGAGTAATCAACGTATCCCGATCAAACTCCCTTTCAGCATAAAACTTGGCATTCTCACCCAAACCCTTCAATTCATCATCACTTAGCCGAGACATCCGAACAATATTACTCGCCAACTGCTCATAATCACCAGAATCGGCAATATAGCCACATTTGGCCTCCTCAATCACACGAGAACCTTCACCTGACAACATTGTCAAAATAGGTTTCCCGGCCGCCAAGTAAGATTGTACTTTACTTGGAATAGTCATTTTAAAGATGGGACTATTTTTTAAGGTAACCAACAATGCATCAGCTGATGCGTAAAAATTTGGCATAGACTCAAGTGGATGACGGCCCAACAAATAGAGGTACTGTTCAAGACCACGCGTTACAACCTCAGACTGAACCCAATCATGCATCCGTCCATCGCCCACAATCAATATCTTGGCCTTAATTTGTTGATTTTTTAATTCCTGAGCCGCCTTTAAAATAGCTGGAAAGTCTTGAGCTTCACCTATATTTCCGGCAAACAATACTTTAAATGTATCTTGGCATTTCTCAATGTTACTTACAGGCTCGATATGCGATTGTGTAAATATTTGTTCGGACCAATTAGGGAAATAATGAATTTTTGTTGCATAATCGCAATATTTTGCTATGCCGCGATGAAAAGCGCGGGATTGCCCCAGCACCAAATCACAGCGGTTGTAAATAAAGCGCACCAAGCATCCAACCAAGCTTAAAAGCTTTGGGGACTTCACGACGCCAATCGCTTGCAGCGTTTCAGGCCACAAGTCCTGAACCCAGAAGACGACTGGAATATGTTTGCATTTTTTGATGAAAATAGCCGGCAGGCAAACGGTCACGGGTGAAGGCTGATAAACAAAAATAACATCAAATTGCTTGTTTCTCAGCTCCCATCCCCCCCATAAAGACGCCGAAAACACATAGGAGATGTAATTGGAAAGCAATTTTATTGCACTGCCTTTACCTCTTGTGAGCATAGGAACACGGACAATCCGGCAGCCTTTATAGCTTATAAAGGCTGATTTATTTTCCCGGTAATCTTTGAATACCTCTCCATCGGGATAGTTTGGTTTTCCTGTTAATACCGTTACCTCATGACCCCGCTTAGCCAGTTCCGCACACAAATCGTTGATACGAAAATTCTCAGGCCAAAAATATTGAGTGACAACGAGGATACGCATCTATCAATACTTCTTCCAAACGACTCGGTTCACATAATCGGTATAGCTATGAATTATCCTCACGATTTTGTCAGACACATTCGGCATTGAATAATCATCGACCAGTCGTAACAAACGCTTATCGCCTCGAGATTGCTTATCTAATACCGCCAATGCTTGTAACAACCTCTCGGAACTCAACCCAACCATCATTACAGCGCCTTCTTCCATTCCCTCGGGTCGTTCATAGGCTTCCCGCAGATTTAATGCTGGGAAATTTAGAATGGAGGATTCTTCATTAATCGTTCCACTATCAGACAAAACGGCTTTTGCGGAAACCTGCAACTGATTGTAATCGATGAAGCCAAGAGGCTTTAATAGATGCACCTCGGGATGAAAATTGACGCCCATGGCATCTACTCGCTTTTGAGTTCGTGGATGCGTAGAAACAATCACCGGCATTCGATAAGTTTCAGCGACCGTATTTAAAGCATCAACTAACTTTAAAAAATTCTTCTCCGAGTCGATATTTTCTTCCCGGTGCGCACTCACCACAAAAAACGAATGTTCCTGCAAACCTAACCGAGTTAAGACATCCGAACTATCAATTTCATTCTTAAAGGCTTCCAGCACTTCATACATCGGACTCCCTGTCTTGATCACCAAATCCGCCGGCAAACCTTCACGCAGCAAATATTCTCGCGCAATCGTGCTATAGGTTAAATTGACATCAGACATATGATCGATGACACGACGGTTTATTTCTTCAGGCACACGCTGATCGAAACAACGATTCCCGGCTTCCATGTGAAAGGTTGGTATTTTTCTGCGTTTTGCGGGCATTATCGCCATGCCGCTATTGGTATCCCCTAATACCAACATCGCATCTGGCTTGACTTCCTCTAAAACCTTATCAATTGCAATAATCACATTGCCTATCGTTTCTGCGCTCCCAGCACCCGCCGCATTTAAAAAATAATCGGGTTTGCGAATGCCCAAGTCGGTAAAGAAAACCTCATTCAGTTCAAAATCGTAGTTCTGCCCGGAATGGACTAAAACATGATCACAAAATTCATCCAGCTTTTTAATAATTAACGATAATCGAATTAATTCGGGGCGCGTCCCCACCACTGTCATAACTTTTAATTTTTTCACGACCTATATCCTTACTTATTCTACGGGGGGTACATTTTCTCCCATAAGCGCCAACTTAAGCTCACAACCCTTTGATTAAACACGGCTAACTTCCAGTATTCTGCATTGCTGGATCAGTTCCGTAATCGGTTCAGGCAGGCATTGCAACGAACGTTTTCGCGGACGTTCAGTCACCGCTCTCAAATAATCTCTGTCAAACCGCTTTTGTCTCGGAAAGCACGCGTTCAGTCCAGATTTAATGTCTTCAGCGATCGTTTTATATAATCGCCACGGCGTCAGTTCACGGGGGCCATCCAGTTTCGTGAGCGCTCGCGCAAAACAGCGCTGCGCGATCTTCTCCGTAACTGCGGCATAAAGCAGTTTGCCATGCAAATACAGTTCGGCCAATGCGCTGTCTTTACGGGCACGTAATTGATCGATCGCTAACAGACTTTTCATCCGTTTGATCACGAGTTCCACTTGCCAACGCACCCGATAGAGCGCGGCGGCGGTTTTTGTATCAAGCAATTCAACCGGTACGGACGTCAAAATCAAGACCCATTCACTGAGGACCAGCGTTTTTTCCCGAGCCATACGACCCTTATTTTGTGCTCTAAGCTTCGCTTTGCGGCGAGCTTGTGCGGCTTTTCCCGCCGGTAACGGCACCGCATGCAGCGTGCAGGCTATTCGTTTCTTATCATGGCACAAGTAGACCGGTATAGCTCCCGTTTGCTTTCCCAGACTTTGCAAACGCTTCTCCCAGTCGATTTTCATCATGCCACCTTGGCCGTCATCCTCGTATAAATTCATGCTGTGCGCGTTATAGCGCAGAACAATATCTCCGCCTCGATCGATGAAAGGCACCAACGACTTAGGCTGATTGTAGCCACGATCAATCAACACTACATCGCCCGATGCCAGCGCATAATGATCAAGGCTTTCGCCGACCTTATCCGTACTCACTTCGACCTGACGCAGCCTCAGGTTAATCAAGTCTATCGCTATATGTAGCCGATACGTGGTTTCTGTCGCCCCCGGTTCCTGGATGGTCGAGCCATCAATGACAACAAAGCTCAATGAACCGCTTTCGACAACCTGTTCCAACCCAAATACGCCGGACAGCAAAGATTTTACCCAAGGAACACAAGCCGCCAGTCTTTTTTTACCGCCGTGTCACTCAGGTAGCCCTGTAACTGAGCTACCTCGCCGGCACAGCCGCGCAAGGAGAAATCCAGACCACAGTAAAGCATCACCAGCTGTAACAGTTGTAACGGTGAGCGTATTTTGCGCGCACGAGCAAAGGCTTTGAAGTCATAGGCCTGTTGTTGGTAATCGGCTGGCAGTTCTTGCACAAATTGTTCAAAACGGGTATCTATTGAATGCGGTTGCTGCATAGGGTTTTTCACTTTCGTAGGTCAAAATACCCTATGTGGTGGCCGCACCTCCAACTTTCAACTGCTAATCAAGGACTTATCGCCTTAAGTTGGCGCTTATGACATTTTCTCCACGTACAATCGCCTGCATAAATTCAAGTTTTAACAGTAATTGTTTCATACCATCCACATCCAGGCGCACCGTATTATGAGAATTATAATCTTCGGCGCGTGAAATTCTTTCTTCACCTATATCAAAAAATTTTTCGTAATTGAGATCACGCAAGTCAGGGGGCACCCTAAAGTAATCCCCCAAATCTTCCGCACAAGCCATTTCTTCCCGACTTAATAACACCTCAAACAATTTTTCGCCATGGCGAGTACCAATAATATTAATAGGATGGTCAGGCAATCCCATCAATTCACGCAATGCCTTTGCGAGTGTTTCAATCGTCGCTGCTGGCGCTTTTTGCACAAATATATCGCCATTGCTTCCATGTTCAAACGCATATAAAACCAAATCAACCGCATCGGCTAAGGTCATCATAAAGCGGGTCATGTGTGGGTCAGTAATCGACAGAGGCTTGCCTACCCGAATCTGCTCTATAAATAATGGAATGACCGAACCCCGTGAAGCCATGACATTACCATAGCGAGTGCCACAAATCACGGTTTTACGTTCGTCTATATTCCGAGACTTCGCCACCATAACTTTTTCCATCATGGCTTTAGAAATCCCCATCGCATTAATTGGATAAACCGCTTTATCCGTACTCAAGCAAATCACTCGTTTCACTTCATTCTGGATTGCCGCTTCAAGCACATTCTCTGTTCCAAGAACATTCGTATTGACGGCTTGCATGGGGTGAAACTCGCAAGATGGCACCTGCTTTAAAGCCGCCGCATGAAAAATAAAATCTACGCCACGGGTCGAATTCAAGACAGATCGATAATCGCGCACATCGCCGATATAAAACTTTAGCTTTGAATTAGCGTATTTTTTACGCATATCATCTTGTTTTTTCTCATCCCGCGAGAAGATACGAATCTCCGCAATATCCGAGTCTAAAAAGCGTTTCAATACCGCATTCCCGAACGATCCTGTTCCACCAGTAATTAACAGCACTTTATTTTTAAACATTTCTGCACTCTCTAACGCTTTTCATACATAAATTGAATCAGATCTGGCCAACTTTTAGGCGCATAACCCGTTGCCATTCTAAAACGATTGGAATCCAAAGAACGATCAATTTTCAAACTATCGTCCGGCAAAATCTCAAGAGATTTACCGTAAACCTGTTTAACAAAATTCAATAACGAATATTTATCAATCGGCTCTGCGGATACATGATAAAGTCCAGACAAACCCGGGCTTGGCAAAACAAAGTAGTTAATCACCTGTGCCAACTCAGCCGTTGGCAAACCGGAAAATATCGCTTTTGTGAATCCCTTCACCTGCCCCTCTTGGGATAAAAACCAATCTACCAAAGACGCATTCGAATTTAATTCATGCCCAATTATAGAAGTCCTCAAAGTCACGCAATGCGAATAATCATGTAATTCACCAATGTACTTTGATTTACCATATAAATCTTTCGCATCAGACTCATCCGACTCCAAATACATACCCTTATCACCGGAAAATACACAATCGGTACTGATATGAATCAGCCTGCAACCCTGCAATCCACACAACCTGGCTAAGCGATGTGGAAACATCGCATTAATCGGCAAAGCCACCAACGGATTTTTTGAATTGGGCAACTGCTTAATTAGCCCTACACAATTCACCACGACATCTGGCTGCACATTGACTAACAAGTCAACCAGTGCATCTTGATCAAGTACATCAATACCTACAATCAATTTTTGCTGAAGTAAGTCTGAAAAAAAGCGCTTTGCGGAGCCGTTCCTAACTGTTCCATACACATCATGATGCATAGAAAGCGTTTTAAAAACGGCACTACCAAGCATCCCCGTCACACCTAAAACCAAAACCTTCATATCCAATCCAATTACTTATTTTTGAAACGTTTGATAGCAAACTCAAATAGTGCCTTATTGTCAGCCACGTCTGCATCAGAATTGACTCTTGACGAAGCTCTTTCCATAACTTGCTTACGCCAAATAGAACGCGCATCCCTGCTCATATTAGCGACCTGCTCAATTTTCTCTATAAATAGAGACTCGGACTCTAAGGGCAAATCCCACCCTAAGTTATCGTCCGATAAATTTAACCAAGGCGTTTGGTCACTGGTCAAAACCGGTGTACCAACTGATAGTGATTCCGCAATAACATGACCATAGTTTTCACCACGTGTAGGAAAAAAAAACAAGTCGTAATGCGAAAAAATGTGACTCACTTGCGCTGGGTTAACTGCGCCACAATAATTAACCTTAATATACTTGGGAAGAGCATCAATCCACTTTAAACAAGACTGCCAATAATTTTCATCCTCTATAGGACCATAAATATCAAAAATTAAGCTGCTTTTAACATTCGATAACACTCGCAATGCAAAATTTAAATTCTTCATTGGTGAAATACGTGATAAAAAAACCAGTCTAACTTCAGAAAGCACTTGGTTATTTTGGTCGTTTGATACCCTAGACTTTTTTTCAGGCAAATCCTTGGCTATAAAAATTGAAGCAGGATCAACATTCAGAGCATTCAAGATATCTATCTTTTCAAGTTCACTAGAAGCTTGCCACGTTATATTTGTATAAAGCCCAAACCAATTGGCCAAATTTATATACAGTTTTTTCTTAAAGGCCTTTAATGCCAAAGCACCCTTAGAAAACTCACCGCGTGGCGCTAACACTAACGGACAAGGCTTAATTAAACCTAACCGCCTTGCTATTAAAGGCTTGATGGAAAAATTAACATCAAAAAAACTATTCAAGTACAAAACATCAAAATTGGCATCGTTAATAACTTTTGCAAAAGATTTAACATTAAAGTGGTCAGGTGACAAATACAAAACTTTAGAAGAATCTAGCTCCATCCATTCATTCGGCTGTACTGAAGGATAGACCTCAGTATCACCAAGATCACGGTCCCTTGTCACAATCCAAAACTCTAAATCACCATCTAATTGCGTAACCATATTTTGAATCGTTTTTATTGGCCCTCCGGCTTTAAATCCTGGTAAATAAAAAGCAACTGAGACATATACACGCAAACTAAATCCTTCTTAAAATCATTAGAAAAACATATAATAAAAAAATCGAAATACAAATATATGCTAAAAAAACAAAAGTTAAATATGCAAAACTTACTTGAGAAAAAGCATTAGCAATATTAAACGAAACAAATGAAGATAATATTGGATTACAAAAAAGATTGCTTAAAATACGCTCAATGACAAAGCCAATTAATGACAATAATATCACTGATAAAAATATAATATAATACGTTCCGGACATACCAACAATTCCGTAGTAACCTGGTAACGTTAAAAAAACAAAATCTTCATCAGCAACATATTTAGAATTAGAGGAGACTTGATAAAAAGAATTCACTCCTAGGCTTGCATCCTCCAATAACAGCTTAAAAAAAATATCTATAGATGCCAAGCTTTCACCGATACTCACCATAAGGGCTTCAGCACCTATCCATCTATTGATAAATAAACTTAGGCTTTCTCTAAAATAGCCAATGTAAACGCCACTAATTGTTGAAGCGTTTATTGAGTACAATTCTATCCTATACAAACTAACAAATATTAAAGAAAGGACTAACCCGAAAAACGAAAAATAAAAAATATTAAGATTTATTTTCAAAAAATGGCTTTTATGCAAATAAAAAATTGATACTAAAATAGGTAGCCAAACCAAAACGACAAAAATTCTAGAAGCTGTTGAAACAGAAGCTAGCAGAGAGAAGAAAAATATGAGAATCAATAAATTAGTCCTCACCATCCTTCTAGACAGAACGTCATATGAAAACAATGCTACTAATATTAATGGAATGCCAAACTTTATTAAATAGGCTATGTGAGCATTTAAATAAAACGGTAGATCAATTTTGGATGGAACTCCAGTTACAAAAAAATTAAACTTAAAATTTAAAACATATGGAATAGATAAAAAAAACACTAAGACTACCCAAACATGAATAGGCATCAACCTTGTAATTATAAATTTATTATCCTTGTTACCTTTAAAAGGTATCCCAAACAACCGCCCCAATAACAAACCCGCTATAATCATAGAAGAATAAAGCCAATAACGAGACCAATCTGTAAGAGAGAAATCAAATCCACCTGTTGGCTCTATCCAATCATAACTAAATACATAATGAATAATTGGCTTAAAAACCACACCAAGAAAAAAAAAGGCGAGCATATATAAAAAAAACCAGCTTACTTCCCCCTTATTTTTAATAAAAAACAGGGATACTATAAGCAATAGTATAGTTAGGGAGAATCCTAGAGCTATCTCTATCATGAATAATCTTTATAACGTCTTAACACACCTGAAGCTAAAGTTCTCCAAGTTTCTTTTTTAAATAATTTCAAAGGATCATACTTAATTGACTTCAAAAGAAAAAAAAGTGACAAAAGGAAACGTTTTGATTGTGCTTGATTCTTACTAACCAATAAATATGATGTTGACTTAGATCGCATCATATCAAGCTTGGTGGCATACACTTTTGAATCAGTTAACCAAAACCTTTCTATGACATTACTAATTTCCTCTGCCCGAATTTTATCCATAACTTTAAATGATGCTGATGATTCATGTATTCTATAACCACCTACAAGACAATCAACTTTATAAAAGGTTGTTACTGCCGACAATCTCAACCAAAATTCAAAATCAGGAACTTGATGTAGGGCTTCATTCCAACCACCTACTTTTTCAAACAGTTCCTTGGCAAAAATGGCACCCAAACCAGGTTGACAAATTAGATCAATTTGCAGCCTACTTTTAGAATATTTCTCCGGCTCAATCTTTTTTACAATTCTTCCAGATTGTGTAATGATATTAAAGCTTCCATAAAATACACCTAATTTTTTAAGATCAGCTTCTTTTAAAGCATCAACTAAACATGATATTGCATCAGGATATAAGATATCATCTGAACTTAAATAGCCAATAAATTTGCCCTTAGCTATTGTCCATCCCTTATTAAGAGTAGCTGATTGACCCATATTTTCTTGTGTTATACAGGTAACTCTTTCACGGTATAAGTTTAATACCTCTTCAGTATGATCAGTAGAACCATCATTGATTACAATATATTCAATATTTGGATAGGTTTGCGCAAGAATACTTTCAATCGTTTCAGCTAGATATTCTGCCTGATTGTAGGTTGGTGTTACAATTGTAACCAAGGGAAATTCTTCAGAATTCATATCAACAAGCCTTTAAATTACTAATCTGTTTTTAATCTGAAAGTATAATTTTATTGCCGCATATGCAATTATCAATAACTCTACTGACGCTTTCCAAAAAATATCTATATTTAAAAAAATTAACAGAAGCATTACAGAAACAATAAAAATGTAGCTGCTTATGCTTGTGAGATTATTATTTTGTATAGCAGGCGCAACGCTGGAAAAGTAAAACATCAATACTGTATCTACAGACATTCTTAGAACCCAAGCCAATGCTGCTCCTAGTGGGCCATAGACATTAACCAACCACACCAACAAGAGTAAGAAGAATGGAAATTCAGCAAGATGAATCAGTGCTGTTTTTTTCGAATTTCCCGAACTTTGTATTGCAGTAAAAGGAACATGAGCTAAGCTATTTATTAAAATCCCAAGCGCTAATAACGCAAAAATATAGCGACTTTCATTTGCAAAATCAGAGCCAATCCAAAAACTTAATATCTCTTGTTCAAAAAGTATAAAAAAGCCACACAAAGGAAGCATAACAGCAAAAATTACTTCTATTGATTTTTCATATAAAAAACTCGATCGGTCTGTTTTTTCTAAAAATGCCGATGCAAAAACAGGAAATAATACAGCCGTTAGTGCGCCAGGTATAATCCAAAGCTTTGTTACCACTTCGTGTGGTGTCGCATAATAAGCAACAGCACTTGCGCTGACTATCGCGCCAATTAAAAACCTATCTATGTAACCCATCAAAGGGCTTATAATGTTGCTTACAGTCATCCACCCTCCATTAGAAACAAGGGGCTTGGCGTATCTTAAGTCTATTTGTAGGCGTCTAAAATTTTCTGGAATAGTTTTGCTTGCATACCAATAATAGACAATCAAGCTCATTACCCTTACAGCAAGCAGAACTAAAGCTATATAATCCAGGCGCGTATCCCAAAACAATACTACAAACAGAGGCCCTAAAAATGTAAAAACGCCAACAGGCACCCTAATGATATTAACTAAATCAAAGCGTCCATTTGCTTCAAGTACACCACGCGCACCTGCAGACAAAATAACAAACGGAATAGCGAAAGCCATAACGTAAAGAGCACTTATAACCTCTTGATAATTTTCTAAACCTTTTAGCAAGTACGCTAACTTTTCTGAAAATACGGCGGTGAGACCTGCTAGCACAAAGCCAATAATAGCCATCAAGAAATAGGTTGTACCTAATACTTTGGGTATTCGCCAGAACTTACGCTTTGCAATCAAAACACTTAACTCTAAAGTAAGCGCTCTCCCTAACCCCATGTCTAATAAACTAATGTAACTTACAATTGCCCAGATGAGTGTTAAAACTCCAAAACGCGCAACACCAAGAGATTCAATCAATACTGGGATCGTAAATATAGCCACAACAAGCGGCAAGCCCAAACCTAACAAGTTATAGAAGGTGTTTTTTACTATCATGTAAAATCATCGAATTATTAACGTTTAGCATTATAGAAGTTACGCATTGACGTCTGAAATGTTCCATTGAGGGCATAAAAGTACCAATGACTTCATTGAATAAATCCCGCCGTAATCGATAGCAATTACTGATCAACTCCATGGCGTGTAATCGTTGTAATTGCACATAACCACAGATGACCGCAAACAAATGGTTTTTGATGGCGCTCTTGTGGGCATTTCATTTGTTTATCTCGTTGCACCCTCATCGGGTCTCATTTAGAGTCCAATATTAATGGAACGACAACTATCCTTACAGAGGGGCGGGCCGAGCACTCTTGCTAGCATAACTTGTGTAAAAAATGCTCACGCCGCCCCCGCTAATGAGCCAATCCACAATAGTGAGATTGCTATGGCCGCCTTGATTGTACTCACAATGATACCGTTATCGTATTGGCTAGAATATTTAGTTGATCAGCAAAAATCCCCTTTGCCAATAGACCTTTATATGAGAAAAAGAGAGAATCAGGAAATGTCGATTGAAATCTGGCCATCAAGGAGAATAGGCCAGTTAATAGAATAGGTGGAGTCAAGGTCTTGTCTTTTGCATCAAGCTATCATGTTTCTGTCATTTTACTACAAAGTGTAGTCTGGGCATGCTATTCAGACAATACTCCTTCTTTTTCGCCCCCGGAAATAGTAGTAATTAAAAATACCTGACCCAACACATTGATTAATATCGCGTCATCCCTCTGGGCGGGGCGGGTTATTTAACCCGCCCCAAACGTTTAACTTAGGATCTGGTCGTAAATAATTTCTCCATAATCGTTCCTGCGCTCTGCGCGGGAATGCATCCTGAACCGCTCTGCGGTTCGGGACGCGGGAGCGTCCCTGTCTGAGTGACCACGCGGAGCATCGTAACTATATCGGGAAGTTATTTTTTGCCAAATCCTTACCCTAGTCACGGTTGAATCGTTCAGGACATCGTTGACCTGGCTGAATAGTTGCATTAATTCTTTCTTCATAATCTTGTTCCGGAAAACGAGATAAATCATCCTCTATGCCTTTTCATCCACAAAAGCCTTAGCTGTTTTTCTTAATTGATCATCCATCGTAATCACCGGCTTCCAACCTAACAACTCCTTGGCTTTAGAATTATCGACTTGAAGCGAACCAAACAAACGTGTGACGATATCCTCTTTGCCTATCAACTTGACAACTAATTTCATCAAATTAACGGGAACCGGCAATAATAACAGTCGTTTACCCAAAGCCTTCGCCACCTTTTGCAAAAGCTCTGTCGTGGAAACATCCTCGTCATCGGAAATCAAAAAAATCTGATTAGCGGCCTTAGGATGGTTAATGCAACAAATCACAAAATCCAACAAATTATCCAGAGCGAGCAATGATCTTTTGTTATGTATTGCACCGAAAGGCAAAGGCACTCCTTTGTTAACCCATTTCATCAACGCTCGAAAATTCGCTCTGACACCGGGACCATATATTAACGGCGGACGGATAATCACGATTTCCATTCCCGTTGTTTCAGATAAAGCCATCAATTCCTGTTCCGCTTCGTATTTCGATAGTGCATATGGATCAGTATTAGCTGCAAGGTCATCCGGCTTGAAGGCTTGCCCAGGGGCTGACTTTTCGCCATTAACCTTGATCGAACTAATAAAGATAAATCGCCTGACTCCTGCAGCGGCCGCTTGGCGAGCCAGATTCAGGGTTACATCGACATTGACTCTTCTATATATAGGTAAAGAGTCGGCATGATTTTCATTAATCACATGTACACGAGCCGCGGAATGCACCACCACATCAATACCTTGCAGCGCTACCGACCATTCCGTGTCGGGCGAAAAATCTCCGACGGCTTCTTGCCTTATTTCATTTGGCAAATCTGTCGACACCTTACGAACACCCGCCACCACATCATAATGGCAACGCAGTAATTCCGCCGTTAACGCACGCCCCACAAAACCAGTAGCCCCTGTTAACAATATTTTCATAACATTGGCATTCTATTAATCGCCCGAAACATCTTGAGCCTCTAATTCAAACTTTTTCGGATGATATTCCAAATCCCGGATCGCATCGGCATGATCAAAAATCAGATCCGAATTCATCCTTTCCGCCATCGCAAAAGACCAATGTCTATACCTGGGCAACAATCGCAGGCCTGTGACGGCCAATTTAAACAAAAACAACGGAATAGAAAAAAAGCGCGGCCGCAAAGCCAGTGTTCTAAAAATGCGGACTACCAGCTCTCGATAAGACAAGGTTTCACCACCGGCGATATTATAGGCTCGATTAGCCAGATGGGCAGACTTCAATGCGGAAACACAAACTTCTGCAACTTCCTGACAATGCACCGGCTGTCGTAACCCGTTAGCTTTGCCAAACAATGGAAAAAATTTAAACCGCCTAATAAACCGTGCAATTTCGGTGATATTTTTATCCCGTCCTAGCCCGTAAATTAACGTAGGCCGCAAAATTATCCAGTCAACATCATGCTTAGCGCCCCATTCTTTAACTGAATTTTCTGCAAAGGCCAGCTTATGCGCAATTGCTTGCTCTCTCAAATCGGATGATTTGTCTTTAGTGAAACGACTGGTAGAAGAAAGCACTACAATACGACGTACGCCGTATGCCTGAAGCATATCGAAATAATCTGGCAAACACCAAATCGGCATCACCGATATCCAATAAGGGATATTATCCGTTACCTCGTCACGAACGGATGAAAGATCATTCCGCAATTGTTTCCAGACAACATGATTATTCGAATCACTAATAACATTTCGTGAGAATGCATTGACTTGCCAATTCTCTGCCGTTAATAAAGGCAGTAAACATTCACCGATCAAGCTTGTCGCCCCCAACAAGCCAACATGCTGTTCAACCATTCCGCAAACCCAGCCTGTTTACAATGCGTTTGCCGATCAAGCAACCGAACACCAATGCAAACCGAAGCCATACGCCAATAAACACCAGCATCATCAAAGGCAGAGGATATTGATGGCGGAAAAATTTACGATAAAAGCGCATCATCCCCTTGTGCTTATGCCATTCGACAAAAACAGGCCGCCCTTCGCCACAAACGCCTAAAGCATGCACGATCTTAACCGAAGGATCGAAGAGTATTTTCCAGCTTTTTTGTCTGAAGCGCATGCACCAATCGAGGTCTTCACAATGCAAGAAGTAGCCCTCGTCCCACAACCCCACATCGTCAATCGCCTCGTTTTTTACTAACATGCAAGCGCCGGAAATCGCCTCTACCTCAATAGGTTGATCGGGCATAGGCTGTTGATGCAAATAAAAATCATTGAATAACCGCGGCCAACGATTTCTAAAGCGAGTCAACCCAAATGCTCGAACAAACGAACGCCATGGGGTAGGCACTGAGCGACGCGCACCCGCTTGCTCTGAGCCATCGGGATTAACCAAAACACCACCGACCATCCCCGCCTGTTCATTAGATTGCAAACAATTTAACAATCGACTGATTGACCCGGGAACAAAAGAGCAATCTGGGTTCAAAAACAATTTATAGCGCCCGCCAGAGGCCTTAATGCCGATATTGCATGCCGCCGAGAAACCGAGATTCTTTGAGTTTCGTATAATATTTATCTCAGGCAAATCATTCAAAGCCTCTAGGCTACCGTCTGCAGAAGCATTATCAACAACAATGATCTCCATATCTAAAGGGCAAGCTAGTAAAGAAGCAACACATTCTCTTAGCAAATTACCCGCATTGTAATTGACGATAATCGCCGAAATCAGTGTATTCATAGAACAATTACTTTCTTATCCAGCTTTTATCCAACACTCTCCAAATATCGCCAATCGAAGCGACACGCTGTTTCTGTATCTGCCTTCGTTTTGCCCACATTTTCGGTAATCCCTTTATCGCATCAATTTTGGCACGCCATATCACCTTACCCTGTCCGCGCGCAGAAAAAACAATTATCGTTACAACATTAAGCAACAAATGCAACGGCAATAATAACCAAAATAGAATACCAGGCATGTTCTTTACAAAAGTCCACACCAAATTTCTATGTCCATGATAAACCCCGAAATCACTATGCTGCCCCCCTGTACTAGCCGACCCCACATGGTGAACCACCGCTTCAGGTACATACATTGCTCCATACCCCGCCAAACGCAATCGGAAACCTAAATCGACATCCTCCATATAACAAAAATAGTCTTCATCAAACCCACCCGCATCATCTAATACGGATCGCCTATAAAGAGCGGCAGCGGCACAGGATGAAAATATCGCTTCAGACTTTAACTGTTCGTCCGAAATCTTTTGGCTATAACCTTTACGCCATGCTAGACCACTTATATGATATACGTCTCCCACCCCATCAACAATCTGAGGATTATCCGCGCATAACTGCCGCGATCCAAATACAGCGATATTTGGGAAATTTTCCGCGGCCACAATTAAATTTTCCAGCCAATCAGGTTCAGGAAAGGCATCAGGGTTAAGCAGAGCAACGTAATCAGTGCTACATAGTGGCAATGCTTGGTTATTGCCTGCGGCAAAACCAACATTGGCTTCCATCTGTAATAGCGTTACATTTTCTGGCAGATCTAGATCGCCTATAGAGGCATCTGTACTAGCATTATCAACAACAAAAACCCTTTCAGGCTTTATTGTTTGATGCATCAACTTTTCTAAACACTTCTTAAGAAGCTCACCGCTATTCCAATTTACAATTATTACGCTTACAGAATACAATGAAGTTTAATTTTCTGGCCAAAACATTATTACTGTATTTACAAAACATCTGTAATACTTCATACAACTTGATTTGTAGAGCTTGATAATCGATTATCGTGAATTAATTTGATCGTACTATACCAATCCACAGCACAAACCTTTAGTATTCTCTTTGATAATACATAATCTTTTACATTCTCCGCGATTCGTTTTCGCATAGGCTCATTTTCAACAAGCATATTCATTGCCTCGAACCATGAATCTGGATGGTTATCTGTAAGGATCCCGGTTTCTTTGTGCAACACAGATTCTGAATATGGCCCTATTGAGGAAAATATACCCGGGATTCCAGCAATACCATAATCGAGAAGTTTGATGTCTGACTTGTATAGATTGAAAGGATGTTCAGTTAAAGGCGCGAGACCGATATCCCATTTTACAGTTTTGCGAAACCACGGCACAAACTTTTCATAGTGATCTGAGTACCCGGGATCAAAGAATTCAATCTTGTTACCGAAAATTTTTGAAAATCGCTCTTGTTCGGAAGAAACTCCAATGACTTGAAGACGAATTCGATTTGGATGCCTCGCGAGTAACCTCCTAAGTGGTTCGATCAACATATCGAAGTCGGAACTATGCGTTTTCGTCCCCATATAACCAACCGTGATTTTCCCTAATTCAGAAGATTCAAAGTTAGAATACAATTTTTCTACAGCATTCATTTTGAGCCATAGCGTTTCATCAAGCGCGTTAGGAATAACAATAATATTATTAGCCAGTCGCGATAAACGCATTTTGAGCGCTGGAGTCGAAACAATGACACCATCCGCCTCTCGTAAAAAATATCGAACAATACGATTGATATTTTCTGGAGGAGGCATACTCGCCTCGGCATCTCCTAAATCCAACAAATTGTCATCCAGAGTATAAATAAATGTTGAATTTCTAGCTCGAATTTCTTGAATAAGAGACCTGGCATCAGATTCAGTCAAAGACGGTTTCCACCAACGTTCGACTATAACAACGTCAGCGGTTTTTTCTGATAATTTGATATCCGAGTTTACATGAACTAGCTTTTCTAGAGATTCATGATTTAACGGACGAAGGAGTCTGATATTGGAGCAACCATGAGGCTTACCGTTCATATCTCGCTCGCAAAGGACATTAATATGCATCATAAAATTGTACTATCCAAGTAAGCATTGAAGAATTGCATGCGCAGATCGCTCAGGATGGTGCTGTACCACTTGGCTCAATGCTTCAAGTCGAAGTTTATGCAAACGTTCGTGATCATCAATCAACTCACATAACGTATCAAAAACTTCCTGGACGGACTCTGTATTAACAACTAATGCGTTTTCATAATGACGAGCAAAAGAATTCGCACCTCCAGCTATAGGAACAACCGCTACAGCACCGCACCCCATTGCTTCCATAGCGGTAAGCCCCATTGCCTGAAAATGAGACATATCAATAAAAATGTCAGTGCCGCTAAAAAGGCTCGCAATCTGCGAGGGCCGAAGTTGGCCATAATTTGTAATTTCATTAGAGTATTCACAGTGAGGCATCGACGGGCCATCTTTCTCAGCACCAAAAATTGATATTTCAATGCGATCAGCGAATCGCGACATAAGCATCTCAAGCAGATGCATGGTTCCTTCTGGGTTCCTACGGGGTGAAGAAGGACGAACCATTGCTACAACACGAATCGGATGACATTGTCTTTGAATAGAGTCCTGCTTCCATGGCCTGAAAAGATCCACATCATAGCTCGGACCGACAAGCGTAGGAAGCAAGCCTATATGGGAACTAACTTCCCGCTGGTTCCATTCAGTTTTAGTAAACAGCTTCATTCCAGGAATGAGAGTGTACGACTCTAGCGCCTTCTGGTATTCAGTAGTTCCTTCAGCAAAAAAATATGGTTCAAAATCCTGTATGTAATATCCTAACACTGGAGATTCAGGAAGATTTACGATGGGCTGTAACCATTGAACTGAATGATTTGCAGTTGCTATTACTGCGTCAAAATTAGAAGCAATCACCGTAATTTCATCGGGAGAGTCAACATAAATTATAGACACATCTAAATTTGGGAAACTCTGTTCAAACGTTTTTCTATGCACAGATAGATTAACAAAAGATACATCAACCCCCATTCGCGCCATGGCACGCAATTCAGTTATCACGACATTCGCACCACCACCGGCATACATAACTGGTAGGACAAACAGTAACCTTCGCCCTTCCCAGCGGGTGCGAGCATCTTTGATTAAAGCCTCTCGTTCAAACATTATCTTGGCATGTGCACGATTTGAGGTTAGAACACGATCCAAACGGCATTGTTCAACCCCACTATTGATGATAGCGTGTCCATGCTTCTCGGCAAGTTTAAGATTCGCACGATCCGCCAATACCTTACGCTTTTCGTGACTATAACTTTTTGACTGCGCATGAAATACATACGCATTATCAGCCAAAGCAAGCTCCCAACCAGCTTTTCGTGCACGGAGACAATAATCATTTTCTTCTCCGTAACCACGCCCGAAAGCTACTTCATCAAATATCCCAATTTGATCAATAACTTCACGACGAATCATTAAACAGAACCCATTTAAGAAACTCATTCTGGGATATACATGTGAAGAGTATTTAGCGATCAAGCCACTCATCTGCGAAACAGAAATTCCATCAGGTAGCGGATTAGTTGCCCAATCACCATTATCTTCGATTTCCGGAACTGACTGCCATGAGGCGGTGTTACTCAGAGGCCCTACAATACCTATACTAGAGGAAGATTCAGCGCAAACAACCAACTTTTCAATCCATCCAGGTGTCACAATCGTATCACTGTTCAGAAGTACGGCATAACCTCCTATAGATTCTCTAAGCCCCTGATTGGCTGCAAATGTATAACCGAGAGCAACATCATTACGTAATAGAGTAGCATTCTGTGAATTGCAAAAAGACTGAAGGTAAGCTTGGGTATCCTTACGACTACCATCATCAACAATAATAAGACGACATATAGCTGGGGAATAGCGAATTACAGAGCTCAAGCACCGTTTAGCATCATCTAAGGCATTGTGTACACAGACAATAATGTCTACTTCAGTTTTGAGGAGAAAATGCTGCCAAAATCGATAATCGACTGGCGCTACATCTTCGACGGAATCATTAGAAATAATTTGTTGACCTTTTTGTGAAGATTTCTCAATCACACTCGGTATGATTGGACTTTTAGATAGATTCCATTGTGCAGATGCATGAGAGTAAGCCCTCAGTTGAGCAACAAAACCACCTAAGCCACCACATCGAAAAACTTCAACAGCTCGACTAAACATTTTCGTGGTTCCGTTAATAATTCCACCACGCTGATTAACGTACTGCCTGACAAGTCTAAAAACATGCATACACAGATAAATCTGCCTTCTTATCCACCTTAGTGGCTTTGTAACCCTCAAAGAGTTTGAGTTCAAGAGATAAGTAATTTGGCTATTACGCTCTGTTACTGCTTGATTAAGACTGACTATCTGACTATCACGATCAGTAAGAGCCTTGTTTAGTTTGTTAATTTGGTCATCGCGATCGGTAAGAACATGGTTTAGTTTTTTTATTTGGTCATCGCGATCGGTAAGAACATGGTTTAGTTTTTTTATTTGCTCATCGCGATCGGCAAGAATATGGTTTAGTTTTTTTATTTGGTCATCGCGATCAACTAAAATTTGATTCAGGTTAGTTAATTCTTCAAGTCGTTGAATTAGTTCCTCATCGGGTGGAACTGATCGTACTGACCAAAAATTCGACGATTGAGCAGGGAGCACTGCTTTGATCGAATAATCGATAAGCTCTTTTGGAGCACTTTCAGTTAACGCATCCTGTCCGCTAATAATCCTTTTGCCAAGTTTATTCAAAGCTGGAACAGATTTGCGGATCACACATATAGAGTTAGAGAACTCAATAGAATGAATATGTGACAGAGGTACATCATCGAATGAAACACCATATTGATCAGAAAATCCAGCCAGTAAATCTTTACGTGGTCTATTTACTCCCCAATGCTCATAATTAATAACATCGGCTAATCTCTTAAAAAAAGTTAACGAAGAATATGGGTCAAACAATCCCCCTTCAAATTCCTGCCAATAACTACAGTGTAAATCCTCGACGACGAATAAACCACCATCATTGAGATGAGAAAAATAACGAACAAAGGTTTTAACAATATCAGATGAGCAGTGTGAACCATCATCAATAATCAAATCATAAATAGGGGAATGTTCTAAAATGAGCGTTTCAGTCTCATCCAAGTTAGCATTACCAATTACTATTGCAATATGAGGATCTTCAAATTGGAGATGATGGCAATCAGGGTTGATATCACAACCAACTAGTTTCTCTATTTTATTAAAATATTGCGGCCATACCTCTAGAGATCCACCATTCTGGACACCAATTTCTAGCATTCGAATCGGAGTATTTCTATAATCCGAAAAAAGTCGGTCATACTCAGCAAGATAAAGCGACCATTTGTCGGATAACTTACCTTGATGTTCTTCAAAAATTTGTATTAACGATTTTTGCATTATTCTGCACTCTTTAAAATCACTTCCTCAAATTGAATACCAACTAACCCATATCGAACCTTACTTGAGGATACATTCAGGATTAGGGCGTTATGCAGATAATGATGCTGTAAATTTTCATGGTGATCACCATCAGCTACTGAAGCCATAACCGCATATTCTCCATTAGGCAGCATTGGTAGCCGAAAAACGAACTCACCAATAAAGTGTTGCCCAGCTTGGATGGAACAAGGGTGGAGATCCGTAAATGACAGCGTATTTTCACCAAATAAATCCTGTCCCAATCTATCTCGGACAATAAAACCTAAAATGGGCTTAATCAATTCTTGATTCGCTTTAGCGTGGATTATTACTCGAACCCTTTCCCCACCATGAAAAACATTTTCAATCTGAGAGTCCAGTTTCTCAAAGTCAATAGCGATTATCTCTGCTGACTCAGTCTTCCACCCTTTAGCATAATCCATATTGTCTTGAACACTAAACGTTGCATGATAATCAATTTGCGCGGCTGTCTGATCAAGATAATCTGATTGAGCTTCTGTGGATTCAGACTGACTCTTTTCAGTACTATTCAGTTTCGCTGTGTCGCCATAGGTTGCTTGCAAAGTATCCTGCAGGTAAGCCTCTGCAATTTTTTTTGCCTCTCCTAATTCTTGAACAATCCCATGGTGAATCCATACACCAGTCTCGCATAAATTCAGAATCGCGCCCATGTCATGACTCACAAATAACAAGGTACCCTTTTCCTGAAACCTCCGTATGTAGCGCATACACTTTTGAGTAAATACTGCATCACCTACTGCAAGAGCTTCATCTATCACCAAAATATCGGCATCAACATGAGCAATTACTGCAAACGCTAACCGAACCATCATACCGCTTGAATAAGTCTTGACGGGCTGATTTATAAAGTCGCCAATATCAGCAAATTCAATTATGTCAGCGAAACGAGTATTTGTTTCTTCCATACTCAGACCAAGAACACTTGCATTCATGTAGACATTTTCACGTCCTGTAAACTCCGGATTGAAGCCTGAACCCAGCTCCAAAAGAGCAGCAATACGTCCGTTAGTTTGAATGCTCCCACTTGTGGGATTAAGCGTCCCACAAATCAACTGCAATAAAGTCGATTTACCACTACCATTACGTCCAATGATACCAATGGTTTCACCTTTATTTATCTCGAACGAAACATCCTTCAACGCCCAAAATTCACGAAAATACTGCTTTGGTTGTTTGCCTACCAAGCGTTGAAAACGAGGAAATATAGATTGTTTTAATCTATCATGAGGTTGGTCATAAATTTGATAACATTTGCTCAGGTTTTCTACTTTAATGGCAATATCAGAGGACATCAGCAAATCCCTTTCTTGTTTTCTGAAACCAAACAAAGCCAAGCCATGCGACCAATATACCTACTGCCAACATAATTCCTACCTGTATAAAATCCGGATTTCCCCCAAAGATCAGAGTGTTACGACCATCCTCAATGATAAAGGTCAGCGGATTAAATTTTAGCCACACTTGAAATTTTTCTGGAAGAGAACTGAGAGGATAAAACACCGGCGAGAGAAATAATAATATAGTCGTAAACATTCCGATAATTTGTCCGACATCACGAATATAGACTCCAAGGCCTGCCAAAAACCAAGCAAGTCCCATAGTAATTAAGGCTAACGGTAATAAAACCACCGGAAACCACAATACCGTCCACATTAACTGCTGAGCCAATATTAGTTGCGCTAACAGCAATACTAATAAACTGATAGATGTATGGAACAATGCCGAACCCAAAGCGACCCACGGCAAGATTTCCAACGGAAAAATGACCTTTTTAACGTAATTCACATTTGAAATAATCAAGCTAGGGGCTCGATTGATACACTCGGCGAACATGCCGTGAATAATCATGCCGACAAAAAGCAATATCGCGAAATCGGTTTTGCTTTCCTCACCTCCAACACCCCAGCGCGCTTTAAATACCACAGAAAATACAAAAGTATAAATCGCCAACATTATAAGGGGATTAAAAAAAGACCAAGCTATTCCCATGATCGACCCACGATAGCGGCCAACGACTTCTCGTTTTGTCAAAGCAAAAATAAGACTGCGATTACGCCAAAAACTGGCAACCATTTCCCGCGGAGAAATTTGAAACTGTTGCATTATTCAAATACTTCTGCTGTTTTAAAAGATTTACCTTGTTGATCCTTGCCAGACAATTGCGGAATAATATTTTGTATGGGCCACTCAACCCCTATACTTACATCATCCCAAGCAATACATCTCTCAAATTCCGGGGCATAGTAATCTGTCGTTTTATAAAGAAATTCAGCCGTTTCGGACAAGGTAATAAACCCATGGGCAAAACCTTCCGGCACCCAAAGTTGCTTTTTGTTTTCTGCAGAAAGCGTAGCCCCAACCCATTTGCCGAATGTGGGCGAGCCTCTACGAATATCTACGGCCACATCGAACACCTCGCCTTGCACCACCCTTACGAGCTTGCCTTGCGATTTAGGCGGCAATTGGTAATGCAACCCTCTTAACACTCCTTTTTGCGATTTGGAATGATTGTCTTGGACAAACTGGCGTTTCAATCCTATGGCTTGCTCAAATGATTGCTGATTAAAGCTTTCGAAGAAAAACCCACGTTCGTCGCCAAATACATTGGGCATGAGCAAAAAAACATCTGGAATTTCAAGTCTCATAATTTCCATTATATTACCCTCTCCTTTAAGATATCGATAAGATATTGTCCGTAACCATTCTTGGCAAGTTGTTGGGATAAAAATTCCAATTTTTCATCATCGATCCAACCGTTACGCCAAGAGATTTCTTCAGGGCAAGCTACTTTTAAACCTTGCCGCTGCTCTATGGTTTCGATGAACATACTGGCTTCATTCATACTCTCGTGCGTCCCGGTATCCAGCCAAGCATAACCCCTTCCCATCGTTTCGACGTTCAATTGACTCTTTTCCAGATAAATCCGGTTCAAATCCGTTATTTCCAGCTCACCTCGTGGCGATGGTTTTAGCGAGCTGGCGATGTCTACCACTTGGTTATCGTAGAAGTAAAGTCCCGTTACGGCATAATGAGATTTAGGTTTGGCCGGTTTTTCTTCCAGTGACGTTGCCTTTCCTTGGCTGTCAAAAGCAACGACTCCGTAACGTTCCGGATCATGCACATGATAAGCGAAAACCGTTGCGCCTTTTGTTTGGTCCGATGCGCGCTGCAGCGCTATTTGTAAATCATGACCATAAAAAATGTTGTCTCCCAGAACCAAGGTAGAAGGATCATTACCAATGAAATCCTTCCCAATGATGAACGCCTGCGCCAGGCCGTCTGGGCTCGGTTGCACAGCATAATGCAAATTAAGTCCCCAATCAGCGCCATCGCCCAGCAGTTCTTCAAATCGTGAAATATCTTGCGGTGTACTGATAATCAGAATATCCCTAATTCCCGCCAACATTAGAGTCGTCAGCGGATAATAAATCATCGGCTTATCGTAAATCGGTAATAGCTGTTTAGATAACACTTTAGTTACCGGATACAAACGCGTCCCCGAACCGCCCGCCAGTATTATGCCTTTGCGCTGTGTCATGAATTATTTCTCTAGGATTTCAGTAAGCATCCGAGCCACGCCCGATTGCCAGGAAGGAAGAGTCAAGTTGAAACTTTTTTCTAATTTACTGCTATTTAAGCAGGAATTTTTGGGGCGTCGAGCCGGTGCTGGGAATTCACTCGAAGGTATTGCGCGTATCGCCTCAGGCAACACCTTAAGATCCATGCCCATTTCACGGGCGAAATTCAACACAAAGGCCGCATAACCATGCCATGAGACATCTCCAGCTGCAACCAAGTGATAAATCCCCTGTAGAGATGAATTTTTCCGAGCTGCGCGAATCGCATGCGAGGTCACATCCGCTAACAATTCGCCTCCGGTAGGCGCTCCTACCTGATCATCAATCACCGACAGACCATCTCGCTCTTGGGCCAAGCGCAGCATGGTCTTGGCAAAATTATTGCCGCGCGCCGCGTAGACCCAGCTGGTGCGAAAGATAAGATGTTTGCAGCCCGAGTCGCGAATAGCCTCTTCGCCCGCCAGCTTGGTTTTTCCATATATATTTAGCGGGCTGGTTGCGTCGGCTTCCGTCCATGGCTTAGTGCCTCCGCCGTCAAAGACATAATCGGTTGAATAATGTATCAACCAAGCGTCCGATAACGCTGCCTCATGAGCCAAGACGCCAGGAGCATCGGCATTGATCCTGTGCGCCAGCTGCGGTTCGCTTTCCGCCTTATCGACTGCGGTGTAAGCGGCAGCATTGACGATCACATCCGGTTTTACCTGTTTGATGGTATTCGATACCCCTTTGAGGTCGGTAAAATCACCACAAAGATCTGAACTATTCGATCCCAACGCAATCACTTGCCCTAGTGGTTGTAAACTGCGTTGCAACTCCCAGCCAACTTGACCATTTTTACCAAATAATAGAATTTTCATTAACTGCGGTTTGCGTAATTCTTTTCGACCCAATCTCGATATACACCTGATTGCACATTGTCTATCCAGGCCGAATTCTCCAGGTACCATTGCAAAGTTTTGCGAATGCCGGATTCAAAGGTTTCTTGTGGCGCCCAACCCAGTTCACGCTGGATCTTGCTGGCGTCGATGGCGTAGCGGCGGTCGTGGCCGGGACGGTCTGTGACATGGGTAATCAAATCTGAGTATGAAGAGATTGCCGTGTCGCTATGCTCCTCGCAATGACGGTTTTTGGTGGTTGTCTGGGTTGCCGCGTCGCTATGACGTGAGCTTAACGGAACGAGCTCGTCCAGGATTTTGCAAATGGTTTTGACGACTTCGATGTTTTGCTTTTCGTTGTGGCCACCGATGTTGTAGGTTTCTCCTACCTTGCCTTCGGTGACGACCTTATAGAGAGCACGAGCATGGTCTTCAACATATAGCCAGTCACGGATTTGATCGCCGTTGCCATACACTGGCAGTGGTTTACCTTCCAGGGCGTTGAGTATCATCAACGGGATCAATTTTTCCGGGAAGTGATATGGGCCGTAGTTATTGGAGCAATTGGTTATGAGTACCGGCAGGCCGTAGGTACGCATCCAGGCACGGACCAGATGGTCGGAACTGGCCTTGCTGGCCGAGTATGGGCTGCTGGGTGCGTAGGCGGTTTGCTCGGTAAATAAGGGTAATTTTTCACCCTCACCCCGCCCCTCTCCCATCGAGGGAGAGGGAGCATTCGCTTCATCAGGATGCGGGAGGTCGCCGTAGACTTCATCCGTAGAGATGTGATGGAAACGGAAGCCTTGCCGACGGGTCGCTTCCAGGCTCTGCCAGTATTGGCGGGCGGCTTCCAGCAGGGTATAGGCGCCAACGATGTTGGTTTCGATGAAGGCTGCGGGGCCGTCGATGGAGCGATCTACGTGGCTTTCGGCAGCCAGGTGCATGATGGCATCCGGCTGATGCGCGACAAATACTTTCTCCAGCTCGGCACGGTTGCAGACATCCACCTGCTCGAAGGCATAGCGGCTTGAGCTATCAACTTCACGCAGGTTTTCAAGGTTGCCTGCATAGGTAAGCTTGTCGACGTTAACGACGCTATCCTGAGTATTCTGGATGATATGGCGGATAACGGCGGAGCCGATAAAGCCTGCACCGCCGGTGACAAGAAGTTTCATATTAGGCTTTGTAAGTATTTGTGGAAACCGGAAACCGGGTCTGGGTAAAAATTTTTTTCAAAATAGTCTTTTTTTCACTGTTCGAAGCGTGCCACAAAATACTCCGCCACTCGCTCCATCTCTGGATAGATATAGGGTCTGGTCACTCCCAATCTTTCCAGATCCTTCATTCTTATATCGGCGCTCAGCAGCACCTTGGTCATCTTAACGATCGGATAAAATAAGCGGTCAATACTCGAATTTAACCTGAGTTTACCATCGTGCATGTCAAGCACTGGAATGGCACTGTTAATATCGTACTCGTTGAGGCCGAACAGGAGATAAGCGCCTTTCTGTCCGTGCAGACGATTATTGGTCAGCTTGGGCTTCACAAAGTGGATCGAAAGTAGGTGGTTGGGGTTGATTTTATGACTGAAGTAACCTTTCTCTTCTTTGATGTCATGCAACAAAAAGCCGGCGCTCCGCGTTTGGTTAAACTCCTCGATATCTGTTCTCAGATCCGTAGCATCACGGAGTAACGCACATTTGGATTTGTGCCCGGTGACACCATCATTGAGTGGTGACTTAACCAGGTTAGCAACAACGCTAACTGCATCTGAGTCGTAGTATTTGACCTGTGCTTCGTCAATTTCGATAAGATAAACCACTGCCATGCTGTCGCAACCCTTTTTATCAAGCGCGAAATACAGCGCACTCAATATATCTTCGCTGAGGTCAAGCAAACGTGTTGGTGCGCGGTGGTGCTGCATACGGCTAAGCTTGTCGAATGCTGTCTTGTCGACACCGAACTCATGATCATTGAAGCGCTGCATCTCACGGTAGATCTTATCTTCGGCTTGGAGCCTTTTTTGCGAACGGTAAATGCTTGGCGTCAGCGCGTTGGCGCCGTGGTCTTCGTTTTCACCTCGGAAATAGACGCGGTTACCCTTATTGTGCCGCTTAAATCCCTCTACCACAGCGATCAGTTCGGAGATGTTTTTAACCTTTTCGACAGCTATCTGGTATTGCATTTGTATCAAAGTTAGTATCAAAGGAGTATCAAAGGGGTCAGGCTCGATTGAAAATAGAATTTTCTTTATTCATAACGCCTACGACAAGACGATATATCTATTTCTTTTTTGCCTTCGTATATTGTATAGACCAACCTATCCTTTTAGTTAATTCTTCTGGACTTGTTGGTAAGCATGATCAGTTGCTAATAATGCTTGCCAAGTGCGTAAACCTTAGCTATAAGCTCCCGGCTATAATAGCTGAAGCCAGATAGCTATAGCCATCTGGCTGCCCTGCCCTACGCTCATGCTTAACAGATTTTTCAATACATAAGCCTTAGTTTTTAGCATTAGGAGATATCTCTCGCATTCAACATGGCTGTCGTTTTTTAATCTGACTTAGGATATGGTCGTAAATAACTTCCAAGATCCCTCCATCGTTCCCGCGCTCTGCGAGGGGATGAAGTCTGAACCACAGAGCACTCATCGTTATACACATCTTGTCTCGACATCGCGTTGAGCCTCATACGCAATGACGTCGGAGTAAAAAAGCTTGAGCTTTTTTAAGCAAAAGCTCAAGCTTTTGCACTCCCGGAAGCATTCCGGCACAGAGCGCAGGAATGCTTGTGAAGACATCCATAAACATTGAATCCCATCAATCCCCAGCGGAACGCTCACTCTTTACGCCAATCAGAATACATCTTATGAATCAATCCTGTGGCAATATAGAAATCGCATTGGTTTTATTGATTTTTTTTGACTTATGTATAACGATGAGCGCAGAGCATGGAAACCATATCGGGAAGTTATTGTTAGCAAAATCCTTAATGCGCCAGCCTTTTTTCAGATTGCGCTTAGCGCAAAACTTTTCATATTATAGTACATTTCATCGTGATTGGGGATACTGAACTGATTTACTAATACGGCGGACGCATTTAAACTCTCCAGAAAACAACCTTTTGGCACTGTAATCATCTCGCCAAGACTTCATCGTGGATTGCCTGGCGGCGAATCCATCCGATTGCGATGCAAATGTAGCCTTGCCTTCGGATGTGCTGTACTGCGTGAAGCACATCAAAAACCGGTGCGCTTCACGCAGTTCAGCACACCCTACCCGCACCGGTAGGTTGGATCAAGCGCAGCGATCCGCCAATCTAGAGCGGCTTCGCGAAGCAAGCCGCCAAAAAATGCCACCGAAGGCAAAATTAGCCGTTGTGCGTATCCAGGCGGATTGCCTGGCGGCGAATCCATCCTACCGAGATCATTGTATTAAAGGTACAAAAGTTGTGTAGATACCTACTCCGGCTTTCGCGAGGACTTTCTTTCGGGTTTAAATTCAATAGACTTCGTCATGCACGCCGATATCAATTGGGATAATCTCTTTTTCTTTAAACATAAAATCAATCACGATTCGATATTCCATATTGATTGAAACACTGTGACAATCGTTTAATTTGCCTTGGAGCTTGTGCAAACGCAGTGACGGGTGAAAAGGATCAAGCTCAAGCAGCTCAATGGTTTTTACATATCTTTCCAAAGCGTCTGGGTGCTTTTTAATAAACTTTTTTAGCTTTTTAAAATACTCATCGGTCCGAATGATTTTATAGCTCATCCATCAACTCTTTTGTATGCTCTGCCGCAGTTTGCACTTTATAGCGGCCGTCTTTGATATCTTGCATCGCTTTCATGTGGGCAAGATCGAGTTCATTTTGTCTAAATTCGTTGTAGCGTTCTATATCCAACACCACATA
The DNA here is from genome assembly GCF_030717995.2 of Methylomarinum sp. Ch1-1. NCBI lineage: Bacteria > Pseudomonadati > Pseudomonadota > Gammaproteobacteria > Methylococcales > Methylococcaceae > Methylomarinum > Methylomarinum roseum. Next base: position 578,527 of record NZ_CP157743.1, read on the forward strand.
TTTATTTTTACCCCGCACATTAATGACGAGTTCATCGGCTTTTTGGAGCATTTCCCCAAAAAAAGAAACGCCCTTTGTCTTAACTTCGCTCGCTGTAATAATCATAACCGTATCCTTAATAGTACTTTTAAAAGCATCTTAACACGGTAATAAGCGGGGGCAGAATTATTCTCCACGCTTATTGGATGCATGGAATTTGACCATACCACTATGGGAATGATGCATTTGTGACGCGCTACATTGTCGGTGCATGGGGCTTTAGTGGATTGCCTGACGGCGAATCCACCCTGTGTTCGCGTTTTTGTTGCCGCCGATTTTGCATTGCTTTTCTGATTAATGCGACGAACATTCCCGCCATTAACCCTAAGACAACCGCAACAGCTAAAATCAGCATTTTTTTCGGTTTAATAGGTTTTTATGGAATTGTCGTCAATTGGTCGATAGCCGCCGGTTTTATTTTTTCGGCGCCAAGAGATATAGCATTCAACGATGCAATGCGTTCCTGCAAATTGCGTATCCCATCAATAAACGAATCGTCGTTTTTTCGGTTTTTTAACAGTTGAATTTCGGCTTCGATTGCCTTAGTCCCGCGCATATACTCCATATTCAATTGATTAGCCGCTTCATCAATCTTAGGTTCGACAATACCTGTTGCCTTCGCCAGCACCAGCGCTTCCTGAAGCTGCGCAATCCTATCCATACGGCGCTCCCGCGCGATTTTTCTCTTGCCGATAATTTGGTCTTGAATAAAACTTTTTTGCTTTTCCAATTCCGCATTGACAGAATCGAGTAATTGGCTTGTTGTCACTGAGGTGACAAAATTAACGTATGCATTATTGCAATAAGTGTTCACTGACAAGTTTTAACGCTAGATAAATTAACGATATTTCGCCGCGCCATCAATTGGATCACGCCATCGACGCATTCATCCAGCGAATTTTCACCGGTCTTGACGATCAGCTCAGGCCGCTCCGGCTCTTCATAAGGCGAATCGATACCGGTAAAAAAAGGAATCTCGCCTGCTCTGGCCTTTTTATAAAGTCCCTTGACGTCGCGTTGTTCGCAGGTTTCCAGCGGGCATTGGCAATAGATTTCCAGAAAATCGCCATGCGGCATTAATTTTCGGGCGGCATTGCGATCCTCTCTGAAGGGCGAAATAAAGGCGGTTAACGTGATCACGCCGGCTTCGGACAATAATTTCGCAACCTCGCTGATCCTGCGTATATTTTCCACCCGGTCCGCATCGGTAAAGCCGAGATCGCTGCATAAGCCGTGACGGACATTGTCGCCGTCCAGCACGAATGTAGAAATCCCCAGTTTGTGCAGTCGATCTTCCACCGCATGGGCCAGCGTCGATTTACCGGAGCCGGAGAGCCCGGTAAACCATAGCACCGCGCTTTTATGATTATGTAGCCGCTCTCTGTCCTGCCTACTTACCGCCGCATGATGCCAGACGGTGTTAGTGCTTTTTTGGGTCATAGTTGTTCAACTTGATTTTATTGTGTTTATAGTTCTATAGCGGCCTGCTCTGTACACGACCAAAATCCTAAGAATTCGCAATAAATTGATTTTCATGGGGAATTTTGCTTTCTTGTGTAGAATGGGTAGAGCAATGCGAAACCGTATTTATTCCAAGACGATTTGTGCTATCTTCTGGTTCAACAAATTCAGTTCGCTATAAAATTCACCTCGAATCAATTGGTACATTTCGGCCATTTTTTCAGGCACATAATCATGTGCTATTTTATTTCTGATATCTCTCATATCCAGCCAAATATCAATAAGTGATTGGTAATAAGTATAGTTGTATAAGCCATCATCCATGATAACTGGATTCCGGCAATCCATGCCGGAATGACGAAGCACCTAAGACCATCTGACTTTTTTCTAGGCACTTAATGCGCCGTTTTTTCAACACTGGCTTTTAACAATTGAAAGGTTTTTTGAAACTTATCCTTGGCAATTACTAGTTGCTGATCAGTTAATCGATTCATAAGTCTGATAAAGGCATCTTTTCAATGGATTGCACAAACAAAGCCTGCTCTTTTGTCATCTTTTTCGGGTTAACGACCAGCACGTCTATCTTTTCTTCGCATAGTTTAAAAAAATCTCGAGCGATTTTTCTGGATAGATTGAACGGAGGCTGTTGAGAAAAAATCAATAAATCGATATCTCCCCCCCGTTTTGTATCATCGACTCGTGAGCCAAATAAAAAAGCCTGATCAACATTCGTGAGATTTTCCAGTGCTTTTTTCAAAGCCTTTTTTTGAATTTTATCGAGCCTCATCAAACTTGGACCTCGTCCGCCAAACTTACGCGTATTTCTCCGCCAATGCCTGAATAAACCGACCCAATTCCGCTTGCGGCAAATGGTTGATCCCGGCCGCGGCCTTACGCCCGCCCCCCGTTGCAAATAATGAGCACAATTCGTCGGCGCCGGTTTTGTTGGTTAACGGCGCCCTGACGCTGACCAGGAAACCGCCCTTATCATTATGACTTATTACCGCATGAGCGCGTTCCGGCTTTTGATTGGCCAGGTGATTGCCGAAAACGCCGCTGACCCGTCTGGCCCAACTGGCATCGGGAAGAATATAGACGGCAACCTGCTCGTTATGAAATTCGGGCGATATTTTCGCGGCCTCAGCCATGTCGGCGGCATAGCCGTCCAGCAATTGTTGATGGATTCCGGCATTTTCCCGGATGAAGTCGAACGGCGAGGCGAAAGGGCAAAGCTCGTTGTATAGCCGGTCCGGGGCGAAATGCAAATCGTCGAGACTGCTGCCGTAACTATTGTAGTTGATGCAAATCCCCAGATCCTTCAATTGCTCGATTTCATCGCTCGATAAGTCTAAAGCGGAAGCGGCCTTCAGCGCGCTGTCATGCAGATTATCGCCAAATGCAGCGGCGACCGCCCAGGCCTGATATTTCCCCTTTAAATATCGATTAACCAGCAAGCTGGTGCAGGTCGCGGCATCGGTATCGATGATGGTCTGCAAACCTGGATGATGTGGAATTTCGCCAGATTGGTGATGATCGACATAGAAAACGCCGGCGCCGCGCGCCAGAATTTGCTCCAGATAAGGACGGTTTTTCGCCAGCGAAATATCGAGCACGGTCACCCGGTCGCCGTCATTCACCTCGACCCGTTTCAGCAGCTCTATATCCCTTTTGACGCCGGTAACCAACTGGGTCTGAGCTGGCCTGTCCAAGCGCAATTGCACCAGGGCGCAAATGCCGTCGGCGTCGCCGTTAAAAACATCGATTTCCATCTGATCCGTATTTAATCATCACTTTGCAAAGGGGTAATCCTAAACTAACATCTAAAATATTGCTAATTTATGTCTGGCTTTCATTCTTTCCTGGGTCCAGTGAAGCTTTTCGCGCCGGGGGCGGCGCTCCTACCGGGTAACGGCTCGCCCCAGTTATCGAACGCGGCAGGGCCGATTTTTGCTCCTGCATTGCTCTACTACATGCCATCCTTGGCATTATGGCAAAATCGGCATTTCCGCCATCCATGGCCCATGGCGGTCAGCATGTAGGGTGGATAAGCCTGAAGGGCGCATCCACCAAAAGATGCCGACCCGGTGGATGCGCTCCGCTTATCCACCCTACGAATGGGGTAATTGCAAAACAGCTAGCTTTCTAGGCCCCGCCTTCAGACTGATTTGCGCTAACACCACGATCTTGCAGATCTTGAACTATCGCCTCGGCGACATCGACGATGAAACCATGCTGCTCATAAGCGGTTTGCAACGCATCGGCCAAGATTGCCATGTCTTCAATATACTTAAGCAGGCCGGGGTTTGTAACCCCGGCCTGAATCTTTCAATCCTATGCCAAGCTAAAAACCAAAACGTTCGGGGCGGATTGAATAACCCGCCCCGCCCAGGACTGCTTGGCGTATGGTTTTTTGTTGCGGCTCGGATAATCGCATATTCGTTTTACCTTGACGTCAAGTCTCGTTAAAAGCTGGAAATTGTATCAGATTGTAGCCCGGATGCAGCGTAGCGGAATCCGGGATTCGTGGCCTCGTTGACCCGCATTTCGCATGGCTACATGCGGGCTACTGGCTCGAAAAAGGCCATTCGGCCCGAGGGCGGGCCTCCTACCCTTAAGCAGGCCAGGGTTTGTAACCCCGGCCTGAATCTTTCAATCCTATGCCAAGCTAAAAACCAAAACGTTCGGGGCGGATTGAATAACCCGCCCCGCCCAGGACTGCTTGGCGTATGGTTTTTTGTTGCGGCTCGGATAAACGCATATTCGTTTTACCTTGACGTCAAGTCTCGTTAAAAGCTGGAAATTGTATCAGATTGTAGCCCGGATGCAGCGTAGCGGAATCCGGGATTCGCGGCCTCGTTGACCCGCATTTCGCATAGCTACATGCGGGCTACTGGCTAAAAACCAAAACGTTCGGAGCGGGTTGAATAACCCGCCCCGCCCAGAGGGCCTTTTACCGGTATATAAACGACGAGCGAAAGCGCGGTATGATACTGTTTACAAGCAAATCAACGCCACTGAAAAACTTCAGGAGTAACACCATGATCCCAGTCATCTTATCCGGCGGCTCCGGCACCCGTTTATGGCCCCTGTCCCGCAGCCAGCATCCCAAACAGTTTTTGCCGTTAGTCTCCCACAACACCATGCTGCAGGAAACCGTGCTGAGGCTGCATGGTCTGGACAATATGAAAGCGCCGATCGGGGTCTGCAATGAAGATCACCGCTTCATGATGGCGGAACAACTGCGAGAAATCGGCGCCAATCCTTCGGCGATCATCCTGGAGCCGGTCGGAAAAAACACCGCGCCGGCGGTTGCCCTGGCGGCATTGTCCGCCGAATCCGCCGACGAGGTGTTGCTGATCTTGCCCGCCGACCATGTCATTGCCAATGTGCAGGCCTTTCAGGCGGCGGTGGATAAAGCCAATCACCTGGCTCAACAAGGCCATCTGGTGACCTTCGGCATCGTGCCGACCGCAGCGGAAACCGGTTACGGTTACATCAAGGCCGGCGATAGCCATAGCGAAGGCAGTTTTCAGGTCGCGGCATTCGTCGAGAAGCCTGACCAGGCTACCGCACAGAGCTATGTCGACAGCGGCGATTTCTATTGGAACAGCGGCATGTTCGCCTTCACCGCCGGCCGCTACCTACAAGAACTGGAGAAATTTCAACCGGCAATGCTGAGCGCCTGCAAAGAGGCTTTGGCCGGTGCGCAACAGGACATCGATTTCGTCCGCCTGGATGCAGAAGCCTTTGGCCGCTGTCCGGCCGACTCGATCGATTATGCGGTAATGGAAAAAACCGACCAGGCCGTCGTGATCCCCTTGGCCGCCGACTGGAACGATGTCGGGTCATGGTCGGCGCTGTGGGATGTGACGCGCAAGGACGAGCATGGCAACGCCATCAGCGGCGATGTGTTGACGCTGGATACTGAAGATTCCTTCCTGCATTCCGGCAGCAAACTGATCGCCAGCGTCGGGGTCAGCAACCTGATCGTGGTCGATACCGATGATGCGGTGATGATCGCATCCAAAGACCGGGTGCAGGACGTTAAAAAAATTGTCGATCAGCTAAAAGAGCTAAATCGCTGCGAAGCCGATATCCATCGCAAGGTCTATCGTCCCTGGGGTTACTATCATTTGATCGATAATGGCGAACGCTTCCAGGCCAAACGCATCGTCGTCAAACCGGGTGCGAAGCTGTCGTTGCAAAAGCATCATCACCGCGCGGAACATTGGATTGTCGTCAAGGGGACGGCGCAGGTCACCAAGGGCGAGCAAAGCATGTTGTTGACCGAGAATGAGTCGACCTATATCCCCCTGGGCACGACCCATTGCCTGGCTAATCCGGGCGTGATCCCGCTGGAAATGGTGGAAGTGCAATCAGGCAGCTATCTGGGTGAAGACGATATCATTCGTTTCGATGACAGTTATGGCAGAACCTAGAGCCCAGAGTAAGCGGCCAAGGAGTACGGCAAACCGTACTCCCGCCTCCGTTAATTGGTTTTTCAGTTATTGAGCGGCCGCATCGGAAAAAAGAATATCCTGTTCATTTTTCTGCAGTGTTTTATCGCCGATGCCTTTGACATTGCCCACGTCTTGTAAAGATTCGAATGCCCCGTTTTCCGATCGGTATTGCACAATCGCCTCGGCTTTTTTCTGTCCGACGCCGGACAAGGATTGAGCGATGGTATCGGCATCCGCGCTATTGATATTGATCGGCTGGGCGTATGCATTGAAGGAACATAAGGCTAAAACAATCAGTAATTTTTTCATCGACTTATTCCTCATTCGAAGAGTTGGTGAAGTGAACAGACAGCGGATCGCCGACCAAAAGCCACTGAACTTGCTCGTTATCGATTGTAAGGTTTTCATTCACAATTGCAAGACATGGCTTGGAATTTACATTTATCGACAAAATATTTTCGCATTATACCGACGCAAGAAATTGATTTTAAAAAACATTATTTTTATTAGCTCTTCGGCATACATGCTGATTTCGAAAAAAATGGCAGGCATTAGCTGCATCGAGACCTGGTTCTGGTGCGCTTCCTATCGTCAGCATTTTGGCGGATCCGCAGGGCTTGATCCGCCCTACCATACCATTAGCCTCATTGCCTTTCTATGCATAGGTGGAACAAGCTGCGCGGTTCCACCTTATCGACGGCAATGGCGCATCGGGGCGCGTTGCCGCCTTTTGGTGGACTTGGTGCGCTTCCTGTCGTCAGCACACCCTACTTTTTCAGGTTGCGACAAGTGTCGGCAAGCTGTATTGTTCAGCTTTATTCATTGTTACTGAGCATGTTAACTCATTCATGACCGATCAAAACACAAAACGCTTGATCCTGGTCGACGGTTCGTCTTTTCTGTTCCGCGCCTATCATGCGATTCCGCCGTTAACGAATCCGGCCGGGGAACCGACCAACGCCATCTACGGCGTCGCCAACATGCTGCGCAAGCTGATGGCGGATCATCAAAGCGAATATTTCACCGTGGTGTTCGACGCGCCCGGCAAAACCTTCCGCCACGAACTTTATGATCAGTACAAGGCTCATCGCCCGCCGATGCCGGATGATTTACGGGTGCAGATCGAGCCGCTGCATAATCTGATCCGGACGATGGGGCTGCCGCTGATTATCGAACCCGATGTCGAGGCCGATGACGTCCTCGGCGCGCTGGCGCAACAGGCGGAAAAGCTAGGATTCGAAGTGATCATCTCCACCGGCGACAAGGATATGGCGCAGCTGGTCAACGAACACATCACACTGGAAAACACGATGTCCAACAGCCGCATGGATGTCCAAGGCGTGATCGAAAAATTCGGCGTCAGACCCGATCAGATCATCGACTATCTGGCCCTGGTCGGCGACTCGGTCGACAACATTCCCGGCATCCCCAAGGTCGGTCCGAAAACAGCGGCCAAGTGGTTGTGCGAATACGACAACCTGGACAACCTGATCGCCCACGCCGACCAGATCAAGGGCAAAATCGGCGAAAATCTGCGCAACAACCTGGAGCAACTGCGCCTGTCGCGCGAGCTGACGACGATCAAATGCGATATTCCGATTTCCTATCATATCGACGAGCTCACCTGCCGCCAACCGGATCTCGCCGAATTGAAGCGGCAGATTAGCGAACTCGGCTTTTCCTCATGGCTGCGCATGCTGGAGGACACCGGCGGCGAAGCGAACGAACCCGCCCCGCAAGCCAGCGAAATCGAAACCGATTACCAAACCCTGCTCACCGAACAGCAATTATCGCAGTGGCTGGCTAAGCTGGAGAAGGCCGAACTGTTCGCCTTCGATACCGAAACCACCAGCCTCAACTACAGCAACGCCGAAATCGTCGGCGTGTCCTTCGCGGTCGAGCCCGGCGAGGCGGCTTATTTGCCGCTGGCGCATGATTATCCCGATGCGCCCGAGCAGCTGGATAGAGAGGCGACGCTGGACAGACTGAAACCCTTATTGGAAAATCCGGACAAAGCCAAGCTCGGACAAAATCTGAAATACGACGCCAACGTGCTGGCCAATCACGGCATCGAACTGCAAGGCATCGAACACGACACGATGCTGGAGTCCTATGTATTGAACAGCACCGCCACCAAACACAACATGGACGATCTGGCCAAGGAATATCTGGGCCTGGAAACCATCCATTACGAGGACGTCGCCGGCAAGGGCGCCAAGCAGATTTCGTTTCAGGAGGTGGCGCTGGAACAGGCCACGCCTTACGCCGCCGAAGACGCCGACATCACGCTGAGACTGCATCGGACCCTCAGCGACAAACTGCATCAGCAACCCAGCCTGGAAAAGCTTTATCGCGACATCGAAATACCGCTGGTGCCGGTGCTGTCGCGGATGGAACGCAACGGCGTGTTGATCGACAGCGACATGCTGGCTAAACAGAGCATGGAGCTGGCCAATCAGATTGCCGCGATCGAACAGCACGCTCATGAACTGGCCGGCCAAACCTTCAACCTCGGCTCTCCGAAACAGATACAGGAAATCCTCTACGACAAGCTGGAACTGCCGGTGCTGAAAAAGACCCCGAAGGGCCAGCCGTCGACCAATGAATCGGTGCTGCAGGAACTGGCCGCCGATTATCCGCTGCCGCAACTGCTGCTGGACTTTCGCGGCATGAGCAAGCTGAAATCGACCTATACCGACAAACTGCCGCAGCAAATAAACCCCAGAACGGGACGCGTGCACACCTCCTATCATCAGGCCGTCGCCGCCACCGGCCGTCTGTCGTCATCGGACCCCAATCTGCAGAATATTCCGATCCGCAGCGAGGCGGGCCGCAAGATCCGCCAGGCCTTTATCGCCCCGGAAGGCTATCGGGTGGTTGCGGCCGACTATTCGCAGATCGAGCTGCGCATCATGGCGCATTTGTCCGGCGATGAAGGTCTTTTGAACGCCTTTTCCGATGGCGTCGACATACACAGCGCCACCGCAGCCGAGGTGTTCGGCGTCGATATCGACCAGGTGACGACGGAACTGCGCCGTTCCGCCAAGGCCATCAACTTCGGCCTGATTTACGGCATGTCCGCGTTCGGCCTGGGTCAGCAATTGGGCATGGGCCGGAATCAGGCGCAATCCTATATCGACCTGTATTTCGAGCGTTATCCCGGCGTCAAACATTACATGGACTCGATACGCGAACAGGCCAAGCAGCAGGGCTATGTGGAAACCCTGTTCGGCCGCCGCCTGTATCTGCCGGAAATCAATTCCCGCAACGGCGCGCGCCGGCAATACGCCGAACGCACCGCGATCAATGCGCCGATGCAGGGCAGCGCCGCCGACATCATCAAACGGGCGATGATCGCCACCGACCGCTGGCTTTTGCAAAGCGATAGCGATATAAAGATGGTCATGCAGGTGCATGACGAACTGGTGTTTGAAATCGCCGAACAACAGTTGCAGGATAGCATCGAAAAAATCCGCGAGCTGATGAGTTCGGCGGCGCAACTGGACGTGCCGTTAATTGTCGATATCGGCAGCGGCGACAACTGGGACGAAGCGCATTAAGGCTTCGCGTTTATCCTGAGGTTTCTTGAGCAGGCTGGGGTTTGTAACCCCGGCCTGAATCTTTCAAGCCTATGCCAAAATTAAAAACCAAAACGTTCGGGGCGGGTTGAATAACCCGCCCCGCCCAGGAAATTTAGGTGCTGGGGGCTTGACGGCAGCATCCTTGCTGCCGACCTGAGCAGGCTGGGGTTTGTAACCCCGGCCTGAATCTTTCAAGCCTATGCCAAAATTAAAAACCAAAACGTTCGGGGCGGGTTGAATAACCCGCCCCGCCCAGGAAGTTTGCAACTCCGTCCGCAAACTGAGCAGGCCGGGGTTTGTAACCCCGGCCTGAATCTTTCAAGCCTATGCCAAAATTAAAAACCAAAACGTTCGGGACGGGTTGAATAACCCGCCCCGCCCAATCCTTGCTGCCGACATCCTCGCCAAACACACCCCATGCCCTTTTTGAACGCCAAACTGATGAATTACTGAAAGCAAACGCAAGGGAGCGGATTACGCTACAATCTCATGTAACATAGCGCGATTGCTCCGGACGCACCGTTTACGCTATATAGACACCTAATCACAAGATAACCATCATGCATATCGACGAACTCGTCACCTTGGTTGAAAAAATGCCCGCGTTTCCGAACAGCGTGCAGCGTGTCGTCGAACTGGCATCGGACATCAATTCGTCCGGTAAAGACATCGTCGTCGTCATCGAAAGCGATCCGGTCATGACGGTCAAGATTTTGAAGGCCATTAACTCGCCCTTTTACGGCCTGCCGCGAAAAATCAATTCGATACAGCGAGCGGTGGTTCATATCGGCATAAACACGATTAAAAACATGGCTCTCAGCGTCGCCGCGATCGGCGTATTGAAACCGCACAATAAAGCCGGCTTCGACACCGGTAAATTTTTGCTGCATTCCTTGATGACTGCCGCGATCTGCAAAAAACTGGGCGAAACAATGGGCGTGCCGCAAAACGAATTAAGCGATTATTATGTCGCCGGCCTGCTGCATGACTTCGGCAAGGTCGTGTTTGCCGAGTTCAAGGCGGAAGCCTTCAAGCAGTCCTTGCAAAAGAGCGCCGAACAACAGCTGCCGCTGCACCACTGCGAAAACGAATTCATCGGCATCGATCACAGTCAGGCCGGCGCGCTGCTGGCGGAAAAATGGGCCTTCGACGCCAGCCTGGTCGAGGCGATCAATCATCACCACACCCCGCCTCAAAGCAGCCTGCTGACGCAATGCCTGTTTGTCGCCAACCAAGTCAGCAAACAACTCGGAATCGGCGATGCCGGCAATCCGATTGTCGAAGCATTTCCCGAAGCAGTCAGCGCCCATTTCGGCATGGACTTGAACGAAGTGATTGAGTCTCTGGGAGATTTGTCTACACTTAAATCCGAGGCCTTATCCTTCATACACTGACAACGGCATGCGATGAAATTAATTTTCCGGGGCGTCAGAGGCTCCATACCGACCCCGGGTCCCGGCACCGTCAAATACGGCGGCAACACGACCTGCATAGAAATCAGAACCGCCTCAAACGAGCTGATCATCCTGGACGCCGGCACCGGCATACATGCCCTGGCCCAGCGGCTTAATCCCCGGGAAACGGTGAACGCCCATATTTTCATCACCCACACTCACTGGGATCATATCCAGGGTCTGCCTTTCTTCATGCCCATCTTCATGCCGAATAACCTGATCAATATCTACGGCGGCATCGACCCGGTCACCAACGAAGGCATACAGCGTTCGATGGGCGTGCAATTGCAATATAGTTTCTTTCCGATCCGCGAAGCCGAATTGAAGGCAAAACTGAATTACCACACCTTGCTGCCCGGCAAGACGGTGTCGGTGGGCGAGGCCCGCATCACCCCCACGCTGCTCAACCATCCTGTGTTAAATTTCGGCTATCGCATCGATTGCGACGGCCAGTCGCTGTTTTTTACCGGCGATTACGAGCCGGTTTATAACATCTACAGCCCGGAAGACCCCGATCATGACGAATATCAGAGCTATGTCGAGGCCAAATTGGCCGAAGTGGCCCAGGCGATGAGCGACGTCGACGCGCTGATCGTCGACGCCTCCTATACCGACGAGGAATATCGCTCTAAACAGGGCTGGGGTCACGGCACCTATCGTTCCGCCCTGAGCATGGCCGCCCAAGCCCATGCCAAAAAATTATTTTTGACCCATCATGACCCCTGCCGCAGCGACCGGCAATTGGACCGGATTCATCAGCAGCTGCAACAGGAAAACCGCGATGCGCCGTTCGACATCTTGATGGCCCGCGAAGGCATCGAATATACGCTTTAGATCGTCGGCAGAGCAACTTCCTAACCCGTCCTGAACGATTCAACCGTGCCTAAAGCCAGCTGAATGTTAGGAGCGGGTTAAACAACCCGCCCCGCATGTATTGAATGCTTTTAGCCGATCCGCTGGGCGTGATCCACCTCACGGATACGAGTAGGGTGTGCTGACGATAGGAAGCGCACCGGTTTTTGATGCGCTTAACGCGGTTCAGCGCATCTCTGAGCAGGCCGAAGTTTGTAACTTCGGCCTGAATCTTTCAATCCTATGCCAATAAAATCAAAACGTTCGGGGCGGGTTGAATAACCCGCCCCGCATGTACCGGATTCATCAGCAGCTGCAACAGGAAAACCGCGATGCGCCGTTCGACATCTTGATGGCCCGCGAAGGCATCGAATATATGCTTTAGATCGTCGGCAGAGCAACTTCCTAACCCTCAAATTGAAACCACTGATCGAGGATTTGGTGGATGTCATCGATGCCGGTCCTCTTTAACGAGGAAAACAATTGCAGCGTAATGACGATGCTGACCTGACTCAATTCCCGCTGCACCTTTAATAAGGTGTTTTTCGCCGCGCCGAATTTCAATTTGTCGGCCTTGGTCAGCAGGATATGCAATGGCAGGCCGGCGTGCTCGCACCAACGGATCATTTGCCAGTCGAAATCGGTCAACGGATGGCGCACATCCATCACCAGCACGATGCCGCATAAGGCCTTGCGCTCTTGCAGATAGGTCTCCATCATTTGCTGCCATTGTTTTTTCACCGCCACCGGCACCTTGGCATAACCGTAGCCGGGAAGGTCGACGAATTTGCGTTCCGAATCTATCTCGAAGAAATTCAATAATTGGGTGCGGCCCGGCGTTTTACTGATGCGCGCCAGCGAACTCTGTCCCGTCAGCGTGTTGATGGCGCTGGATTTGCCGGCATTGGAACGCCCGGCAAAGGCGATTTCCAGCCCCTGATCGACCGGCGCGTTGCTGAGTTTGGTGGCGCTGCCGATAAACCGGGCCTGTTGATAAACTGGATTCATCGTAATCTCGCGTCAAGAAAGTAAATGGAGTAGAATTTAGCCCATTATATCGTCCGGAGCCCGCTAACGGCCCATAATATTGACTACTTATTCCTAATAAGGGGAAGCTGATGATCAAAAAACTGCTGACTGTTTCAATCTCTCTTGCATTAACCGGCATAAGCGCTGTCGTTCATGCCGAAGGCAATGCTCAAGAAGGTAAAACACAGGCCGCTTCATGCGCCGGATGCCACGGTGAAGACGGAAACAGCATGGCCCCCACCTTTCCGAAACTGGCCGGTCAGCATGAATCCTACCTGATCAAACAATTGCTGGCTTTCAAGGCGGGCGCTCGCAATGCGCCGATGATGGCGCCTCTAGCGATGGGGCTCAACGAAAAAGCGATCGAAAATATCGCCGCCTATTATTCCGAACAATCGATCAGCGCCAATCAGCCGCCGGTGCTGGAAACGGACGACGATGAAGACGAGAACGAGCTGGATCAGGCCGAACAAGAAGCCGCCGCGGAAAAAAGACAAAGCGAACTCGACGAACTGATGGCGCTGGGCAGCGACCTGTACCGCAACGGCGACCTGGAACGGGAAGTCTCCGCCTGCATCGCCTGTCACGGTCCTTACGGCGAAGGCAACAAACCGGCCGTCTTCCCGGCGCTGCGTTCCCAGCATGCCGATTATCTGATCAAGTCGCTGAGCGACTATAAGAAAGGGGAGCGACAGAACAACCCCGACAACATGATGCACATGATCGCCAAGAAGATGACCGATAAACAAATCAAGGCGGTTTCCTACCATATCTCGATGATGAAATAATCCGCTCCCCGATACTCTCAGCAATTCCCAGTTTGTGCGTTTTAGCGGTATTTAGGGCCTGGGTGTGTCTGTCGAGGAACGCCGTTCACCCAGCACCTAAATTCCATGGCTACTGGACTATATTTTACATTCCAGGATAATTTAGGTGCTGGGGGCTTGACGGCGGCATCCCTGCCGCCGACATCCTCGCCAAACACACCCCAAGCCCTCTTTGTTATCCAAACTGAGTATCGCCTGATCTCTATTTCTGAGATTAACCAGTCACAATACCGATGCCTCACTCCTCATTAAAAATTCTGCTGCGTTTTTTAGGTTCGATGAACCTGGCGATCACACTGTTGGTCGCGATCGCGATCGCCGCGGTGATCGGCACCGTCGTCCAACAAAACCAGCCCTACGGCGATTATGTGCTGAAATTCGGACCGTTTTGGTTTGAAATCTTCAAGACGCTGGGCCTGTTCAACGTCTATTCGGCCGGCTGGTTTCTGACCATCCTGGCCTTTTTGGTCGTTTCCACCAGCGTCTGCGTCTACCGCAACCTGCCTCGGATGCTGCGAGATATGCGCGACTATCGCGAACACAGTCAACGCGAAACCTTGCTGCGCCTGCCCCATCACGCGCTGGTCGCCAACAATCGCTCCGACGACGATAACATCCGTTTCATCAGCGCATTACTGAAACATCATCATTATCGCTTCAGACTGCACAAAGACGGCGACACCCTCCGCTACGCCGCGAAAAAAGGCGCCGGCAGCCGGCTCGGTTATATCTTCAGCCATCTGGCCATTATCATCATCTGCATCGGCGGCTTGCTGGACGGCAACGTGCCGCTGAAAGTCGCCGAAATGTGGGGGAATATCGTCGTCGAAACCCGGCGCATACCGGCCAGCAGCGTACCCGATATCAGCACGCTGGACGAAGACAATCTGTCGTTCCGCGCCAATGTCGACATTCCGGAAGGCAAGATGACCAACCTGGCTTTCATCGATTACAAGGACGGCTATCTGGTGCAGATGTTGCCCTTCATCATCAAGGTCGAGGACTTTCGCATCGAACATTATCCCAGCGGCCAGCCGAAGTCCTTCGAAAGCGATCTGCTGATCATCGACAAGTCGCGGGCGGAACCGTTACGGAACACGATTTCCGTTAACCATCCATTCAGCTACAGAGGCTACACTGTTTATCAAAACAGCTTCGGCGACGGCGGTTCCAAACTGCGGCTGAAAGCCTGGCCGTTGCGCAAAGAACAGCCCGATTTGGAGATCAAGGCGACGGTCAAGGAAGCGATTGCCCTGGACACGACGGCGGGTCCGCTGACCTTGGAAATCTCCGATTTTCGACCGTTTAACGTGAATCCGGACCCGTTGGGGGTGAAAAAATTCGTCAATTTCGGCCCCAGCTTCCAGTTCAAGTTACGCAAGGCAACCGGGGTCGCCAACGAATATCTGCACTATATGCAGGCGGTTGAAAAGAACGGCGCCTGGTATTACCTTTGCGGGATACGCAGCAAGCCTTCGGAACCGTTCCAATACTGGTATCTGCCGGCCGACCGTGAACGCCGGCTCGACCGCTTCATGAACTTTTACCGGATCTTGCTCGATGATGACCGATTGGCGAAGATCGCCGCCGAGACGGCTCGCTCCAGCGAAAAAAGCCGCCGATTGCCGCGCCAGGATCAACTGGCCGTCAGCGAATTCATGCTGAAGATCACCCAGCAGTTCGTCGAAGGCGGTTATCAGCACATTAACGCACGGATCGAACAAGCGGTAGCGGCCGACAAGCGCCAAGAGGTTTCCGCGCTGTACGCCGCGGTGTTGCGGCAACTGCTGAAAAACGTCTATAGAACCGTCCTGGCCGAAGAAGGCGCGGCCGCCGGCCAGACGCTCGATGCTTTTGATAAGCGTTTCTTCGAGGACGCCGTCAACGCCGTCAATGCCGCCCATTATTACGATTCGCCGGTACTGCTGGATTTGCAAAGCTTCCAACATATCGAAGCGACCGGCCTGCAGATCACCCGTTCGCCGGGCAAGCTGCTGGTTTTTCCCGGTTGTCTGTTGCTGGTGTTGGGCGTGTTTTTCATGTTTTATATGCCGCAGCGGCGGCTGTGGCTGCTGGTCGGCCAGGACGATATCCTGTTGGCCGGCAGCGCATTGCGCAATCGCTATGACTTTGACCGGGAGTTTGAACTTATCCGCAAGCAACTGACACAAAGCGAGTGAATGTGAAACAGCTGCAAACGACAAGCGGTCGCTAAGAAATATGCACAAAATAACTTCCCGAAACAGTAGACTTTGTGGAGGTTCGGTAACTGCTGGTCACTTATCGAACGCGCGGCAGGGCATGTAGGGTGGATAAGCCTGAAGGGCGCATCCACCAAAGATGCCGACCCGGTGGATGCGCTCCGCTTATCCACCCTACGAATGGGGGTGAGTAGTTACCTCGTTCCTAACGATTTATTCAACCTTTACCAATTTGCTTATGGAAAATACCCTGGAACATTCCTTCAATCGGCCTTCTTATCTTAAACAGCGCACGGTTTTCGACCGGGTGTGGGCGGTGATCGTATTGTGCGGAGCGGTTTATACATTCAGCCGATATCACGGCCTGATGGACGGCTATGAAATCGCGATTCTGTCCGCCACCGCGCCGCTGCTGATCTGGCTGGGCTGGCGCTGGTCGGCGTTAAAAAACTTCAGCCTGATCATCGCCATCTTCAGCCTGCTGGCGGTCTCCCGTTACGGCGCCGATTTGAACGCCGCCGAAAGCGATTTCTTGCTCAAATATCTGTTCGCCAGCCAGTCTGCGATCATGTGGATGAGCGCCCTGTATGTGATGGCGACCGTCACCTATTTCGCCCATCTGTTTTCCGGGCGCGAATTTATCGGCAAGGTCGCCGCCGGCATGACCTGGTCGGCGACGACGATGGGCATGGTCGGACTGATGGTCAGATGGCGTGAATCTTATCTGATGGGCGTCGATATCGGCCATATCCCGGTTAGCAATCTCTACGAAGTGTTCATCCTATTCGCGATCATCACCGCCCTGCTCTACCTACACTATGAGCAGCATTACAAGACCCGCTCTCTGGGCGCGTTTGTGCTGTTGGTGATCAGCGCCGCGGTCGGCTTTCTGCTCTGGTACACCTTTGACCGCCAGGCTCATCACATTCAGCCACTGGTGCCCGCCCTGAACAGTTACTGGATGAAGATTCATGTGCCGGCCAATTTCGTCGGTTACGGCGCGTTTTCGTTGGCCGCGATGATCGGGGTGGTCTTCATTATCAAATCCCATGCCGAGAGCAAAAATTCGGCCGGTTTCTTTTCATCCCGTCTCCCTGAGCTATCCTTACTGGAAGACCTGATGTATAAAGCCATCGCCTTGGGCTTCGCGTTTTTCACGCTGGCCACGATCCTCGGCGCCTTGTGGGCCGCGGAAGCCTGGGGCGGTTACTGGTCCTGGGATCCCAAGGAAACCTGGGCGCTGATCGTATGGCTGAATTACGCGGCCTGGCTGCACATGCGCCTGACCAAGGGCTGGAACGGCAGCACGATGGCCTGGTGGGCGATCATCGGCTTTTTCGTCACCCTGTTCGCCTTTCTTGGCGTCAATATGTTTTTATCCGGATTACATTCTTATGGAGAACTTTAATATGTTTAACAAATCCCTGTTTTTCGTCCTGTTCGTTTTTTCCTCGCTGCTGAGCGCAGAGCCTTTGGGTTATGAAAAAATCACCCCTGCCCAGCCGACACAGAATCCCGACAAGGTCGAAGTGATCGAGTTTTTCTGGTACGGCTGCCCTCACTGCTACAGCTTCGAACCGACGCTGGCCGAATGGCTGAAAAACAAGCCGGATAACGTCGAGTTCATTCGCATTCCGGCGGTGTTCAGCAAGCTGTGGGGCGATCACGCCAAGGCCTATTTCACCGCCGAGGCGCTGGGCGTGGTCGATAAGGTCCATGCCGATCTGTTCGACGCCATTCAAAATAAAAAACAGGCGCTACGCAGCGAAGATGACTTGGCCAAGTTTTTTGTCGAACACGGCGTCGATGAAACCGAGTTCCGCAACGCCTATAAATCCTTCCTGGTCGACGCCAAGCTGCGCCAGGCAGAATCGATGCCGCCCCGCTACGGCGTCACCGGCGTGCCGGCCATCATCATCAACGGCAAATACAAAACCAACGGTCCGCTGGCCAAGTCCCAGAAAAACATGATCAAGGTCATGAACGAGCTGATCGCGAAGGAATCCGAGCAGTAATCCGCATCATTACAGCGATTCCCAATTTGGATAACAAAGAGGGCTTGGGGTGTGTTTGGCGTGGATGTCGGCGGCAGGGATGCCGCCGTCAAGCCCCCAAGGATGGGTTCACGGCGTTCCTCGACAGACACACCCCAGGCCCTAAACACCGCTTAAACCCTCAAGCTGGGATTTGTTGGCATTAATGGCGCATTGCGCGCCCTACGACAATGCGGTTGAATTTACTTAACCTCAGTTCGGGATATAAGAATCATAGTAACTGCTCGCCCCACTTATCGACCGCGGCAGGGCATGTAGGGTGGATAAGCCTGAAGGGCGCATCCACCAAAGATGCCGATCCGGTGGATGCGCTCCGCTTATCCACCCTACGAATGGGTGGTGAGTAGTTACGAATCATATATTCCAAAGGGCTAAGACAGCTCTGGAAGAGCTAGCTGATACAGGCTGGTTTCTTAACCCGAACTCAGGTTACTTACTTCGACTCCGGCTGGAAAGCCGGATATTCCGTGCCTGACTGCAGAAATCATTGACTCCATGACCCCGCCTCTATGAGCTTGTTCAACCTGAATGACCCTAGCGATAAATGGGAAAAAAAATATTTTTCCCTGCTGGACGAACATGACGCATTGGAAAAATATTACCAGGACAACGAGGCGTTGCTGTGTAAGACCATCATACGCCTGTCTCTGGCCACCACCGGTTTCAGCGAGGAACTGGATCCTTACCTGACGCGCATCCGCAAACAATTGAAAAACGGTTTAAAAACCGAAAAACTCAAACAGGAATTGGACGACTTCAGCAATGCGCTGATGACCTTCGATGAGTCGGCGACACGGCAACCCGATGATCAGCCGCGCTTATTGATCGAATTTCTAGGCCGTCATTTTCCCCGCCGACAAGACGAATTTGAGCGCATTTACCGGAAATTTCGCAATAATTCGGCAAATTCCCAGGAACTGTTGTTGGCCCTGCACGAACTGGTTGACGAAGAACAATCGGTGGTCAGCGAAATTCATCAAGACGGCATCGACGACGAGGCGATCAGGACGCAACTGGTCGCGCTGCTGGACGCCGACGCAATTCCGGCGACGCTTACCGAACAGGCCGAACAACTGCAACTGCGTTTGCAAAACGAGACTGTTCCGGCGCCGGCCATGTTGAGCGAATGCCTCGACCTGCTGACGCAAATGAAAGATTACTTTCGCTCGGAACAACAGAATATGGCGGAATTTCTATGTAAACTGGGCGCGCACTTGGAAGAGCTTGGCCAACACAGCGTCGGCGCTACGACGGCGTCTCAGCAAACCTTACAAAAAAGAAATGTGCTGGACCAGTCCGTTTCCCGGCAAATACTCGAGCTGCAACAAAATTCGGCGCAATCCACCCAACTGGAGGTATTGAAGCAATTGGTCGACTCCAAACTCTCCAGCATCGCCCGCCAATTACAGGATCACCAGCGCCAGGAACAACGCGAACACGAGCAACATAAACAGGCGATGCAGCAACTGACGGAAAAAATCAAGCGCCTGGAATTGAAATCCAACGAATTAAATAACAAACTCAACCTCGCCCACAACCCAACGATTCGCGACCCGCTGACCGGATTGCCGAACCATCAAGCCTATCAGCAAAGACTGACACTGGAAATGGCCCGGCTACAGCAAGACCACACGCCATTGAGCCTGATCATCTGCGATATCGATCGCTTTAACAACATCATCGATAGCTATGGTCGCAAGGCCGGCGATAAAACCCTAAAGATCATCGCCCGTCTGTTGGCGGCAAATTGTCGGGAAACGGATTTCATCGCGCGTTACCAGGATGAAAAATTCTTGCTGTTATTGACCGATACCGACGCACAAACGGCCTTGGCCATCGCGGAAAAATTACGCCGGCTGATAGCCGGCGCCGGCTTTAATTCCAGCGGCGACAAAATCGCCATCACCCTGTCCTGCGGCGTCTGTCAATTTACAATCTCTGACAGCGGTGATACTGTATTCAAGCGTGCCGCTGCCGCCTTGTCCAAGGCCAAAAAAGATGGCCGTAACCGATGCGTCCTCGCATCATGACTTTCCTGATTGATAGCGCAACCTGCCAACTTGAAATATATTGACGACAAACTGTTCTACAAGCTGATTGTTCAGTTCCTGGTCCTTTCCCAGGGTCAAAACCGACTACTCGATACACACATCAACGGACTCAGGCAGCAGTTAAAACAAGGCGCCAGTCTCGACGAACTGAAGGCGGACCTGCTGAGCCTGTCGAAGACGATCAATCATGTGTTGAAGCAGAAGCCGAAAACGCCTGCTCCGCCGGTCCCCGAGGATTGTCTGCAGAGGGAGCGATTTCTGAATCGCCTGGAAGAATTGCTGACCGGCATCAACATACCGGCTAAATTTCAGGCGCACGGCAAGATCATACGGCAAAAACTGAAAAGCAAACCCGACGACGAAGCCTTCGCCAGGCTGTTCAACGCCGCAGTCGCGCTGATTCTAGACATCAACCATCATGTGCATAACGAACAACAGGAAACGGAAAAATTCCTGGAGAGCATTTCCAATCAATTGAACCTGCTGGATCAGCAAACTCGTCTCGCCAGCGCCTCGAATCTAGCTTCTTTTTCCGAACGGGAATCGTTGAATGCCGCGATTAAGAGCCAGATCGATACGATCCAAGACAGCGCCTCGAATGCGCTGGATCTCAGCGCCTTGCAGAATAACATCACCCTGCATTTACAGAAGCTGACCGCACAATTTCAGCTGCACGAACGGGACGAAAATCATCGCTTGCAAGAAAGCCAAAAACAGCTGACTGAGATGTCGGAAAAGCTGCAGGCTTTGGAAACGGAAACGTCGATTCTGCGCAACAATCTGAAACAGGCCCATGCCTTGGCCTTTCACGATCCGTTGACCGGGCTGCCCAACCGCCTCGCGTTTGACGAAAAAATCGATGCCGAGTTCAAGCATTGGAAACGCTATCAAAAACCGTTGACGCTGATCATCTGGGATATCGACCATTTCAAAAAGATCAATGACATCTATGGCCATAAGGCCGGCGACAAGGCGCTGGAGCTGGTCGCTCGATTGCTGCAACACCGTTGCCGGGAAACGGATTTCATCGCTCGCTACGGCGGCGAGGAATTCGTCATGTTGCTGCAAAACATCGACGCCGAACAATCGTTACAGATCGCCGAAAAAATCCGTCGTCTCATCGCCGAAACCGACTTTAACTACCATGGGGAACGAGTCGGCATGACGATGTCTTGCGGCATCAGCGAATTCCTCGCCGGCGACCGGCAACATGAGGATGTTTTTGGCCGCGCCGACCAGGCGCTCTACCAATCGAAGGAAAACGGCCGCAACCGTTGCACGATCTATCGATGACTCACCACATCAAGTCGTCGGGTATTTGATATTCGGCGTATTCATCGTCGACGGCTGGCTGCTCATCATCGCTAAAACGCACGATGACTGCCTCGGGCTGACGGGCGCCGATTTTATCGGCGACTTCGACGTCGACCACGTCATAAACGCTGTCCAGCCCGACGATGGCCAGTTTTCCGGCGCTGATCTTGTCGCGCAGCTCGGCGCTAATGTAAATGGTTTTAACTTTGTTATCGTCATTGAAATGATAGGCAACGCCATCATCGCCGGCCGCCTTGGGCAAGCGGTTCCGTTCAATCAGCTGCCTAACCTGGTTGACGAGCTGCTGTTTTTCCGCCTCTTTATTGCGCTGTTCATTCAGTAACCTGTCCTTTTCCGCCTGTCTGGCCTTATTTTCCTGGGCAAGCCGTTTGGCTTCATCGCTAGCTTCCACCTTGTTCTTGCGCTGTTTTTTACTCTGCTTACGCTTTTCCGCTCTCGCCTGCTTGGCCTTGGTCTCGTTGACCAAGCCCGCTTTCAGCAACTGATCCTGCAATGATTGATTCTTCATCTTTATGGTTACGATTGATTACAGATTTATTGTAATTATTCAGCGTAGTTTTATCAGAGGGAGTAGGTTATTGATTTATCGGGCTGTCTGCAACAGGACGTTGCAGTCAGAGCTTACAGGGAAGTATTCACCCAGCACCTAAATTAACGAAGATTATTAATCATAGCCAATAACCTAGGGTATTTAGGTGCTGGGTGAACGCGTCCCGAGAAATCAATGGCCTACTCCCTAAACCCTGAAAGATACTGAATAGTTACGGTTTATTTTACCTTGAAAGCGCCTCTCTACGCGATCCGGCAACCACATTTCCAACAATTGCCAGTTTGAGCATTTTTACTGTGTTTAACCTGAGTTCGGGTTAAACACAGCCGGTATCAGGTAGCTCTCTGGGCGGGGCGGGTTATTTAACCCGCCCCAAACGTTTAGCTTACTCTAGTCACTGTTGAATCGTTCAGGACCTCGTTGACCTGCATTTCGCATAGCGACATGCGGCTACTTGCTTTTCGCTACGAGGGCGGCGGTCCTACGCCTTTACCTTTGTGGATGTGCTGAACAGCGTGAAGCGCATCAATAACGGATCAAGCGCAGCGGATCCACCATCGTAAGGCGGCTTCGCGAAGCAAGCCGCCAAAAAACGCCACCGGAGACAAAATTAGCCGTTGTGCGTTCCAAAGCCGGACGGAGTTTGCAACTCCGTCCGCAACCTTCCACCGATTGCCTAGCGGCGAATCCGCCCTACCTTGTTGTCCTGCCCCGTCCTGTAGCGTAGAACAAGCAACGCGGTTCCACGTTTCGGCATGGATTCTCATGGGTGTTTGGCGGATCCGCTGCGCTTGATCCGCCCTACGGCTGCGACGCCAATGTAGGGCGGTGCCGCCAAACACGGCGCGCGGAGCAAAATTGGCCGTTACTCGTATCCAGGCGGATTGCCTGGCGGCGAACTACGGGCTTTCGCCGCAGTTGCCGTTGATATCGACCCATAATGCCCGCACCGCGTTTTCCCGCAGCCAACTTTCCCCCGCCGTTGCCTTCAACATCGCTATCGTGCTGAGACTGCCGGCCACCAGGCAATGCTCCGCGATCACCGTCACCGAGGCCAGGCCGCTGACCGGCCAGCCGCTGCGAGGATCCAGTATATGACTGTAATAACGATCGCCGATGCGGATGCAGCGTTCATAATCGCCGCTGCTGCTTACCGCGCCGCTTTCCAGCCGGATATGGCTATAATGCCGGTTTTTATCGCGGGGATGGCGTATGCCGACCGACCAGGGCGAACCGTCCGGATGCGGCCCGATGATGCGTATATCCCCACCCAGATTGATCAGGCCATGGCCGATGCCGGCCTGCTGGCAAATGACGGCGCACTGGTCGGCCGCGTATTCCTTGACGATGCCGCCAAAATCCAGTTCCATGCCCGGCCGGGAAAATGATAACAGCGGCGCCCGCCAGCTTAGCTTGTCCCACCCGATCCTTGGCAATAACGCCTCTATCCGGCTTTGTTCGGGCAAACCGGCGCTGCCGAAATCCCAGGCTACGCGCAAGATGCCGGAACTGATATCAAACAAGCCGTCGCTGTTTAAATAACAGGCCTCGGCATAATTCAACAACCCCGCCGTTTCTTCATCGACCTCGATGCTGGCGCCGGCTTTGGCGGCCCGATTGATGGCAGACAACCGGTTGTCGTCAAGATAACGCGAGTAGCGTCGTTCCAGCCTCTTTACGGTTTGAATAGCCTGCGCTGCGACGCGTTGCGCGTGTTTTGGCTCATGCGCATAAAGCTTGATTTCGCAGCGAGAACCCATCGCGTTAAACGGCACAACAAAATAATCGAACATCGAATTTTTTTCGCTCACCACCAGGCCCAGAATTCGACGCGCAGATAACGCAGCATGCGCCGGGTCAGCAATTCGAACAGCGTCCGTTTGCCGCAGTCTATTTTCGCGAAACCGGTCATTTCCGGTTTAAGCAACAAGGCGGCATTGTCTATTTCGGTGGTCACCCGCACGACCTTGCGCGTCAGTCCGCTGTCATCATCCATCGCAGTCGGCGCGATGGCGGCCACCTTTCCGTTAAACTGCCGGTCCGGATAGGCGCGCGCCTTCAGCGTGACCGGCTGGCCGACGCCGATGTCTCCGATATCCTTTTCCGGAATCAGCATTTCGACCTTGGCGGTATCCAGTCGATAGACTTCCATGATCAAATCGCCTTTTTTGACCAGTTGGCCTTTTTTTTCGTTAATTTTCGGCGTGGTCACGACGCCCTCTATCGGGCTTGTCACCTTGACCCGTTGCAGATTATCCTGCAAATAGCGTTGCTGAACCTGCAGGGCATTGATCACCGCTTCCAGCGACTCGATTTCCTCTTCCCTATGTCCCGCCAATAATTGACGCAGGTCCGCTTCCGCCTGCTCCACTTCATCCCTAGAGACCGCCAATTCCTTTACGACATCGGCATGCCGATAGGCCTGCACCATGCTCAGTTCGGCCTCGGCCTCCCGCAATTCGTTTCTTTTGACAGAAACCTCTTCCTGCACCTGCTCCAGCGTCACCTGAGGAATGACCCGTTTGTCCGACAGCGCCTCGATCCGTTGCAATTTTTTCACGGCGAAATTCAATTGTTCCCGCACCTTGTCGATCGCGCCCTTCACTTTGCTGAGATGCCTGAGATGAATCTGTTCCGCTTCCTGATCGGCCTTCAGAGCGTGTTTATAACGGGTTTTGGCGGTATCGACCTTGCTTCGGGCCGAGTCGATTTCCTCTTTGGTCGCGCCGGCCGTCAGTATTTTCAACTTGGCTTGATATTCACGGATCTCCGCCTCGATTTTATGCAAGCGCATGCGATATTCACGATCGGATAAATGGACTAGGCGGTCGCCTTTGCGCACCCTGTCGCCTTCATGAACATAGACGTCATCGATGATCGCTTCCACTTCGGCGCGGATATCGGCATTATGCGCCGGATAGATCTCGAATTCACCCGAGACTGTCAGTTCGATTTCGACGACAGAAAGCAAGACGATCAGCAATATCGGCAACGCATAGTTGCGCCAAGGCTTGCCGCTCATTGCGCCGCCGCTAAGGTGTTTACGCAGTCGCAACGATAGCGACTGTAATTTTTTATGAAAAGCGATCATGATAATTCCGACAAAAATGGCAAAGCCTGTTCCCTGCAAGTGCAGCACGAGAAATTGGGCCAGTAACGCGGCTAAATAACCCAGGATGAAAACGGAAAAAAGACCGGCGAACAGGCCATACGTCACAAAGATGATTTTCTCCCGACGGGATATATCGATCGCCGTCGGCCTCGCCAATCCGAATAAGGCCTTGAACCTAATTCGAACATAGTCGAGCGCCTTTGCCCGCAGATTAGGGACATCCAGATAATCGCTGAGCATGTAATAACCATCGAGCTTGATCAGCGGATTGAAATTGAGCAAGATCCTGACTCCCGATGAACCGATCATGATTAAGGCCAGATAATGAATCGTGGTTTCCGGGGCAAAAATCCGCCAGGCGACCACCGCTAGCGCCCAGATCAACAATTCGCAATAGGCGCCGGCAAACGCAACCCATAAACGCCGTGATTTTTGCGGAAACAACCAGGCGTCGCTGATATTGCAAAAAAACGCCGGCATGAAAAAAATCAACAAAAAACCGATTTCATGCACCTGACCGCCGAAATGCTTACAGGTCAGGCCGTGGGCGAATTCATGCAGAATGACGGTCACCAACAACACGCCCCCGACAGCCAGCAGGTTTTCTATCGCCAGATGGTTGACGAGATCGCGCTGAATCTCGGCATCGTTGCTTATTAACAGCACAAAGGCGCCTAGGATCAACGCTAGCGATAAGCACAAAAATGTACGGCTGAACAGAAAACTCAAGCGATGATTTAGATACGCCAGCAACGGGTCGGGGTCAAACAAGCTGTAACGCAAATAAAGATAGCTGCCTTTGAACTGTCTTTGTTTAAGTAAGGTTGGTCGAGGACTTTCTGATGTCTGATTCAGCAAGCCTCGCTGTTCCAAGCTGGCGACAAAGGCCTGCAAGGCATCGACGCTCAAGGCGCTGTGATAGTTTTCTTCGACGCTGGCGCAAATCTCGGCAGCGGAGTTTTCGCCATTCAAGCGTTCGATAATGAAATACTCGACTTCGCCGAAACGGAAGAATCGTCCCGTTTCAGGGATCTTGACGATATAACATGGGCCGTCGGCGGTTTCCTGTCGACTGATGGATAAATCCGCTCTGATGCGGGGACTGTGATGAGTCATTTAAACGACTATTCAGTGGAGACGGGACAGGAGCATCCTGGCATGGAGGCGAGTGCAAAATGATCGGCAGTCGGTCATTAAAATTCTTGCTTATTCAAACAGGCAAACAAAAATCAGCGGCCATAGCCATAGACGCCGCTTATAGAAACCAGGCGCTATCCTCGTCCATGGAGAGCAATGAACTCCAAGCTTTGTGGATAGGCCTGGGCGGTGCTAAATCAGAAGTGAGGCTTATCGAACTCAACACCTTCAGGGAAATTAGTGCCTAACTTAGCATGCAGACCAGCTTCGGGATGTGCGCCTGGCTCCGCCATGTCGCTTGCCGCCTCCGGCAGAAATACGCTGATATGAGGCGCGATGCGTTCTTCCAGATCTTCAATTTTCAACGTCAATGGTTGCTTGTCTTTCATTATTATTTCCTCAATTGATAAGTTTACCTAAGTATTCCATGTCTATTCCATGCTTAGCTGTCAAATTCCGCCGCGACTAATCGGCTGACGCGCATAGGTGAACAGGAATCTGCATCAGAGTCGAAGCAAACGACTCGAGTAATCTGCCAGCAATCGCCATGCCAAACAATCCTCATGCCGACAGTTAGAAAACAGTCCCAGCCAAGCCACTGAATTTAAACAATAATCATTATCATTTATTAAGAGTATAGTTATAAACCAATACACTCATTCTCTGCCAGCGGCGGACGCAGCGAAAAAATAGGGCATATCACCTATTTTTTACCTTCATTAACGGTTCGGAGCACGAATTTTTAGCATCTCGCATGTCTTCGCGACTGCCCGCTTTTTTCACAACTTTCCTCTCTAGCTAAGGCCTGTAGGCCTCTGGTCCAGTGCTCTCCCAATATTTGATGCGATCGTCTTCAGCAATCTGCCGCCCTTTTCTCAACGGCGAAAATCCTGAAAAAGTGTGTGATATGACATACCGACTGCGTCATATCACACACTTTTCGCGCCCTCTATTTCCCCCTGCCTGGGCCGTCATAGCAAAATTATCCAATTTTCCCCGTAACTGATCGCCCCACTGATCGAACGCGGCAGGGCATGACAGGGTGGAGATAAGCGAAGCGCATCCACCGGGTCGGCATCTTTGCTGGATGCGCCCTTCAGGCTTATCCCCCCTACAAATGGGGTGAGTAGTTACTTTTTCCCTTGAAAAACAGAGACTCATCCCGGATGGTGCGGCATGGTTGGCCCTGAAATTGCATAAAACTTCGAATAACAATCATTATCATTAACAATATAAATATATAATAATTCCATGATAATTAAACCAGCTCACTTCTTATCGCTCGCCCTATTGTTCCCTCTGCAAACATCGGCGGCAGAATCCGGAGAGCTTGTTCCGGCCTGTCATCCATCGGATTTCAACGACAATAGAACCTTGCAACTTGCCGATTTCATGGGCAAGGTTGTTTATGTCGATTTTTGGGCCTCCTGGTGTCCAACCTGTAAAAAATCCTTCCCCAGCCTAAATCGCCTGCATGATGAATTAAAGCAGCGGGACTTTGCCATTCTCGCCATCAACGTGGATGAAGAAAAAAGCGATGCGGAAAAATTCCTGCATCACAACCCGGTTGATTTTTCCATTGCTTATGACGGTGAAGGCGATTGCCCCCGCTCCTTCGGCGTGATGGCGATGCCGACCTCCTACATCATCGATAAAAACGGCATTATCAGGGATGTGCATGTCGGTTTCGACGATGACAGCATCGACAAGATACGTACTCGCGTCTTGTCTTTGCTAGACGAGTAAGCGCTATGCCCTCGACCACTCCAGCGTTATGCCTGGGCTCGATCTTGTTGGTGACGGGCTGCGCGCCGAACGTGATGCCATGGGAACGCGGCCTATTGGCCAAGCCCCATATGGCGTTTCAGCCCAACGCGATAGAAGCCTCGTTGCGCCAACATATGCTGATTAGTAAGGAGGCCTCTTCCGGCGGTCACGGCGGCGGAGGCGGCGGCTGTGGCTGCAACTAAAACCAATGCGCTGCACGCCTTAACCGCCGCGGCACTGGCATTGCCGGGTATGTCGGCTAAGGCCGCTGCAAGCGATTATCAGGCGAAAACCGATATCCAATACGGTCATTACCGGGAAAGCGATGATCGTATTTCGGTGGACATTTATCAGGGCATGACCGTGCTGCCAATCAGTCAGTCTCTGGAGCTACAAGGCAGTTGGGTGATCGATAGTTTTTCCGGCGCCACGCCGGTTTTGACCCTGCCGGCCTCTGTCGCGCAAACCAGCAGCGGCGCTTCCGGCATCAGCGGCGTAGACGGCGACAAAACCGTCAGCGGCGGCGAGCAAGCGGTTCAGGTCATGACCGGCGCGTCCACCCGAGAAACCCGCTACGGTGTCGATATCGGACTTAGTTATTTTCTCGATAATCTGAGTTTTCACGCCTCCGGTAAACGCTCCGAAGAACCGGATTATCTGTCCCATGGCTACCATGTCGGCGTTGACTGGGATTTCAACCGCAAGCTGAATACCTTGTCGCTGGGCTTCGGACAAAATTTCGACCGGGTGGAACCGACCACCCGGCCGCTCAGCGAGGAAAAGAACGAATATCAGATACAGCTGGGTTTAAGCCAGATACTCGGCAAAAAATCGCTGTTTCGGCTGAGCGCCGGCTACACTCATGGCAGCGGCTATCTGTCCAATCCCTACAAAAAAGTGTTTATCCAAGGCTTGGATACAGACCATAATTTGCAAGACGGCGGATTCAACCATGTCTTCTATGAAAACCGGCCGGACAAACGCGACCAGTGGTCGGTCTCGTTAGGCTATATCCGCTATTTTTCCGCGCTGGATTCGGCGCTGCACCTCGACTATCGTTATTTCACCGACAGTTGGGATATTGCCTCGCATACCTTCGAGGCGGTCTATCACCAGCCGCTGGCCGAAGACTGGATGCTGATTCCGCGCTTACGCTATTACTCCCAGAACCAGGCCCGTTTTTATCGCGATTTCTACACGACGCCGCGGAAGGATCATCATTATTCCAGCGATTTCCGACTGGCCGGCTTCGGCGTCCTCAGCGGCGGCATTAAGCTCAGCCGGGAATGGCGACACGCCAATAAGCTGACCGAAAGCATCAAGCTGGAAGCCGGTTTTGAATACAGCGCCCATGCCGCCGCGCTGCAATTGGGCGGACAAACCGCCTCCGAGCTGACCGATTTTAATTACGTATTGTTCAGCGGAGCGATCAAGATCAAATTTTAGTCGCTAACGTCACTTCACCGCGGTCGCATCTGCGTGATCGTCGGACCTCGTAGCGTCATACGCTTCGCCGGTATGCCAGGATCTGCGCCAGCATTCCCTGACATTTAAAAACCATTCTCGCCGCCTTACAGGTTTGGGGTTACAGACCCATCGTTATACACAAATTGAGGCGCGCCGGAAATGTTGGGCTTCGCTACAGCAATTCCCATCAGTTTGGCGTTCAAAAGGGCATGGGGTGTGTTTGGCGAGGATGTCGGCAGCAAGGATGCTGCCGTCAAGCCCCCAGGGACGTGGGTTTACGGCGCTCCTCGACAGACACACCCCATGCCCTAAACACCGCAAAAATACTCAAGCTACGAATTGCTGGCTTCGCTAGCGCTCAGCCCAAGCTACGACATACTGGCGGCTATTGTCTCTGCAGCGATTTGATCGCGGCGATGCGCTTATCGATAGCCGGATGGCTGGACAGGTAATCAAATTCTACGGCCGGATCGCTAGGCCGTTCCAGCAGCGTCAAGATGCGGATGAGCGGTTCGACCCCCACCTGTCGAACATTAAGAAAATCGACGGCAAAGCGGTCGGCCTCCCGCTCAAACGCCCTGGAATAACGGCTTTCCACCAGTATCGTCGGCAGGGTTACCGACAAGGACGACACCGAGCTAATATCGCCTAGTAGGCCGGCCATGAACAGCGCGGTCAACGAATCCTGTAAGACCGACCTTAAACCATGCTGATATTCGACATGTCCCATTTCATGGGCCAGCACGGCGATAATTTGCTCTTCATTTTCAGCCAACGCCAGCAAGGCATCGGTGACCACGATAATGCCGCCCGGCAGCGCCAGTGCATTGGCGCCCATTTGCCGGCTATCGCGGAACAACAAGCGATAACGATAATCGCCATCCAAATTCTTGGTCATTTGTTGAAACCGCCGCCGTAAACGGGCCTGCGTAACGACATCGGTTTTCGTATCGGTAAACAACCATTGGTCGAGAGTCTCCAGACCTTGTTCGCCAATGCCTTGTTCGACATGACCCGGAACGCCTTTCGAAACCCATGCTGCCGCGGCCGGTACGGCGTATTCGATGCCGGCCCAGATAAAACCGACGGTGAAGACGAACGCCAACAACACAAACGGCCCGTTTTTTTCCACAGTGTGCAGCAGAGTCTGAGCACGGTTTTGTGCAAAATAATCGCAGACCCGATCCAGCGCCTCATTATCGGCTGTTTCCAGCATGGCGCCATCGGCCAGAAAAATATTACGCCGGGTATTCCCCAGCCTGGCCGAGATCGACAATTGATCCAGCGTGGTTTCCAGTTCAAAGCGTTCACCGGTCACCGACACCTTGCCGGCTTCATCGAAGCTGACCGAAACCGGCATCCTCGCTGAGGAACGACCGTCGTAGTAATAAGCGCTGAACTTGATCACAGGCCGAAATCGATATCCAGTAGATCCCCCAACTCTTCGCCGATCGCGTCGGCTTTTTCCGCTTCCGCGGCGATGAAGGCCTCAGGATCTGGAACGGTCATCAAAGTCATACAGGAAATCCGGTAGCGGGCCGTGCGAATCATCGCCCATGGAATCAACAATCCTAGTGAAAAAATAATGGCAACGGTATTGGAAAAATATAACCAACACATCTTCATCGTTTCCAGATTACTGCGAAACCGGCATTGTTGCAGGCTGGTATGGTTGATGACTAAATTGGTCAGCGTGGTGTAGATATAACCATATACGATCATCAAAAAAGGAAAAAACAGCAATGCCATCAACGCCGGCAGGATGAACGCCGCTTCGGAAGCATTGCTCATCGGCAGTACTAACTGCAGTGCATAATTGAAACCGGCCCCCAACAACACGACCGCCAGGGTCACCCCCGCTGTTTTCATATAGATGCCGTAGAACTGGCCGGCGGTCACCGCCGTGCTGAATTGACTGGTTCCGTATGCGCTATGGTCGATGACGAATTTTTTCCGCTCTTTAGCGAAGTAAGGATACGCCAGCCCCAATGAGAACGCGACCGCCACCGGCAAGCCGATAAACACCCATAACGCCTTTAGATAGTCTCCGGCGAAATGAAAGCGGATATTGCGGTAAGTCGAATTATATAGATTGAATTGCAATGACTTGATGATGATCCAGGGAAACAGCGGAATGAATATTAGCACCAATACACCCTCCAATATCGGCGAAATCAGCGCCGAAAATGAATAAAGCAAAATCAGCGCGAACGCCAGCAAGCGTCCCTTCAGAATCTTCACCGGATCGGCCAGATAATCGAATGGCGTATTCATTAAAAAGGTATTGCCGTAAAAATACCGCCG
The DNA here is from genome assembly GCF_030717995.2 of Methylomarinum sp. Ch1-1. Taxonomy (NCBI): domain Bacteria; kingdom Pseudomonadati; phylum Pseudomonadota; class Gammaproteobacteria; order Methylococcales; family Methylococcaceae; genus Methylomarinum; species Methylomarinum roseum. The sequence continues at coordinate 610,208 of NZ_CP157743.1, forward strand.
CGTCCTGACTTTAGCCCAGGCCGAGTAGATTCCCAGCGTGATAATGGAAAGCATGATATTGACGATCCAGATTTTAAAAAACTCGCCTGTTTTGCCATGAAACTCGAATGGCTGTGTCGTCCGCTGCATCGGTGGCTCCTTATAAGCAATAAAATGAAAATTTATCCAATCGAACGGCCAAACTCCGTCAGTATCCAGGTGGATTGCCTGGCGGCGAATCCACCCTACGGTGGGTCCACCCGACGGTTACGACGCCAACGTAGCTAACGTAGGGCGGCTTCGCGAAGCAAGCCCCCAAAAAACGCCACCAGGGCAAAATTGGCCGTTGTGCGTATCCAGGCGGATTGCCTGACGGCGAATCCGCCCTACGGTGGGTCCACCCGACGGTTACAACGCCAACGTAGCTAACGTAGGGCGGCTTCGCGAAGCAAGCCGCCAAAACCCGGTGCGCTTCCTATCGTCAGCACCCCCTACCCGCACCGATAGGGCGGATCACGCGCAAAAGAATCAATGATCTGCCGCCTAAATCCTGAATAATACAGAAATAATTAAAACAAACGAAACAAGTCCCTGAAATTTATCGCCTAACAGATTAAAATAGCCAGGCTGCGTCCGGAAACGGCAAAACCACTGTTTCGAGTTACGCCGTCATCATCCAGGTTCAAGCAGATATGAGCGATTAACAAAAGCCTCTCAACTTAATGGCATCCATGACGATTAAACCCCAAAAAGCCGATCCTGAAAACATACGAAAAGCGGCCGACATTTTAAGACGCGGCGGACTCGTCGCCTTTCCGACCGAAACGGTTTACGGACTGGGCGCCGACGCCGGCAATGCCGACGCGGTCAAAAAAATTTTCAAGGCCAAGAACCGGCCGGCAGACCATCCCCTAATCGTCCACATCGGCGACCCGCGGCAGTTAAACGACTGGGCGCAAAACATCCCGCAGATAGCCTGGGATCTGGCGGCGAAATTCTGGCCGGGCCCCTTGGCGATGGTGCTGTCCAAACATCCATCGGTTCCGCTGACCGTCACCGGCGGCCAACAAACCATTGCCTTGCGCATGCCGGATAATCCGGTCGCCTTGAATCTGTTAAAGGCTTTCGACGGCGGCATCGCCGCACCATCGGCCAATCGTTACAACCACGTCAGCCCGACCCTGGCCGAGCATGTGGCCAGCGAACTCGGCGATGCCGTCGATATGATACTCGACGGCGGGGCTTGCAGCGTCGGCCTCGAATCGACCATCATCGACCTTAGCGGCACCCAGCCGGCGCTGTTAAGGCCGGGACATATCACCCCGCGTCAGCTTGAAGCCGTCTTGCATACCCCGGTCAAAGTCCCGCAACAGAGCAAAACCCGGGCGCCGGGTATGCTTGAAATCCATTATGCGCCGACCACGACGGCCCGGCTTTGCCCTGCCGAACGACTCGCCGCAGAGATCGAGCAACTGGCGCAGAACAAACGGCTCGGCTTACTGACGCTGCACCCACGAGCCGAGAACAGCGAAACAATCTTCGCTCGAATGATGCCAACCGATGCCGACGACTACGCCCACGCCTTATATGCTTCGTTGCGAGAGTTGGATGGTATGAAATTGGATCTGATTTTAATCGAACAACCGCCCGATGATGAGGGCTGGCTTGCGGTCAACGACCGTTTGAGGAAGGCGACCGCCTCGGGCGCGCTGATCGGATAAACCGTCCAACCTGCATCCATCAAGCAACCATGGTCACGTTGCCGCGCTAGCGGTTACGTGACATTTCGGGGTCACGGGCTGTATTGTCAAGGAACGCTCGCACACCCTGTCTACTATTGGGCGATCACTCTGCATCCTGTGGAGCAGGCAACCGACCCCTCCAAACACATATTCGGGAAATTGGTTTTAGCCCTATCCTAGAAACCGCCCACAACGGTTCTTTGCGGCAAAGCAATAAGAAAACATCCTCATCGGGATGAGGACAATGATTAAAGGTTTATGAATATAAATACTCACGCTATTGCAGAATTATTGGACCTGGACCGCCGCCATATCTGGCATCCCTATACCTCGATACCGGCCCAACAGCCGGTTTACCCCGTCGCTTCCGCCAGCGGAGTCACGCTGACGTTGGCCGACGGCCGCGCTCTAATCGACGGCATGTCATCGTGGTGGTCGGCGATACACGGTTATAATCATCCGCGCCTGAACGCCGCCGCACATCAGCAAATCGACACGCTGTCACACGTGATGTTCGGCGGACTGACCCACCAGCCGGCCACCGAGTTGGTGCGGCGTTTGTTGGACATCACCCCGGAGCCCTTAAATCTGGCCTTTTTGAGCGATTCCGGCTCGGTCAGCGTCGAAGTGGCGCTGAAAATGGCCATTCAATATTGGCAGGCGCAAGGCAAGGCCGAAAAGAGCCGTTTTCTGTCCTTGAGCGGCGGCTATCACGGCGATACCTTCGGCGCGATGGCCGTTTGCGATCCGGTCAACGGCATGCACCATCTATTCAGCCAGATCCTGCCACAACATTTTTTCGCTCCCCGGCCGGGCATCCGCTTCGGTGAGGAATGGAACCCTAGCGCTGTCGACGCCGTCGAAGCGATCTTCACCGAACATGCCGAAGAAATCGCCGCGGTGATACTGGAGCCTGTTGTCCAAGGCGCCGGCGGCATGTATTTTTATCATCCGCAATATCTGAGCGAGTTGCGGCGTCTCTGCGACCATTACCAGGTCCTATTGATCGCCGATGAAATCGCCACCGGTTTCGGCCGCAGCGGGCGTCTGTTCGCCTGCGAGCATGCCGGTATCGTCCCCGACATTTTATGTCTGGGCAAGGCGCTGACCGGCGGTTATCTGTCCCTGGCGGTGACGCTGACGACCGATCACATCGGTCAAACCCTATCCAGCGGTGAAGCCGGCTGCTTCATGCATGGCCCGACCTTCATGGGCAACCCGCTGGCTTGCAGCATCGCCGCGGCCAGCATCGACCTGTTGCTGGAATCGGACTGGCGAGCCAACATCAAACGCATTGAACAACTGCTGAGCGTTGGCCTGGAACGCTGCAGAAACTTACCGGGCGTTGCCGATGTCAGAGTTTTGGGCGCGATAGGCGTCGTCGAAATGAACTCAGCGGTCGATATTCCGACCCTGCAGGAAAAGCTAGTCAAGCGCGGCGTCTGGCTGCGACCGTTCGGACGACTGATTTATACGATGCCGCCTTATATCATCACCGACGAACAGCTGGATACATTGACAACGGCGATTTATCAGGCGCTCGGTGAATAAAATATTGCCGTTGTCCCTTTAGAACCGAGGCGTCCGAGACTATGAGCCCAAAGACACCCCAAGCCCTCTATGTGATCCAAATTGATGGGAATTGCCGCCAAACACTCTATTATGTTGATCAAATTTCTTTTCATTAAAATCGTCCGCCTCTATCAACTGTTGATTTCGCCATTCCTGCCGCCATCCTGTCGCTATCACCCCAGTTGCTCATGCTATGCGATCGAGGCGCTAGAGGTTCACGGCCCTCTTTACGGTTCCTGGCTGACCTTGAAAAGGCTGTTGCGCTGTCAACCCTGGGGAGGCCATGGCTATGACCCGGTGCCGCCTAAAGAGTCGGCCAATAAACCACATGACCGAAACCATTAGCAGTCGCGACATGCAGTAGCGCCGCTTAATTGACCAGACTGCTTTGCGGCATGCCGATATGGAAGCCTTGCGCGTAATCGACCCCCATCTCTTGTAGAATCGTAAAAATTTCCTCGGATTCGACAAACTCACCGATAATCAAAATATCGAGTTCCTGGCACAAGCGGGAGAGATTCCGCACCAAGGCCCGGTCGATTTTGGAATTGGGTAGATTCCGCACGAAGGCGCCGTCGATCTTCACATATTCAAAATGCAGTTCGCGCAAATAATGAAAGGAGTTATAGCCGCTGCCGAAATCATCCAGCGCGAATGAAAAGCCTTTTTTGCGCAAATTGGACAAAAATTTGCCCATGTTGCTCATGTCGCCAATCGCGTCCCGCTCCAGGATTTCGAACACGATGCTGCTGGGCGGCACCTCCAGTTGATTGCATAATTCCTCGGCATAGCCCAGAATACCCCTGCCCTGTATTTCCTGCGCGGACAAATTGATAAACAGGCGCTTCGCCTCTCCCTGACTGTCGATCATGCGTTTATTGGTCTCGATCACCTTGCGCACGATGATGCGGTCAAGATGTCGACCCAAGCCGTATTTTTCGATGGTTTCGATGAACCTACCCGCGGTCGTCGCCGTGCCGTCCTTTTCGATCAGTCTAGCCACCGATTCATAGGCGAAGATCTCACCGGTCTTGCAATCGACGATCGGCTGAAAGTATGGATTGATGCGCTCTTCGTTCAAGGCGCAACGTAAATCTTCGACCAAAGAGCGGCTATCGCGCACGATCTTCTTCAAATGCGCGGCCCGGTTGAACTCGCAGACTTCGTTTTTACCCAGATCCTTGGCGCGGTACAGGGCGACATCGACGCCCGACATCATCTCCTCGACATTTTGCACATCCTGAGGATAACTAATGATGCCGATCGATGTCGTGATATGAAACGGTTTGCCTTCCGGACTCAGGAACGACAATTGCTGTAAATGGCTGCGGATTTTCTCGGCGGCGACTTTCGCACCGCTGGCGCCGGTTTCCGGCAGGATGAGGGCGAATTCATCGCCGCCCATCCGCGTCGCGATATCGCCCTTGCGCATGAACAGACAAATCGACTCGGCGATCGTTTTCAGCACCTCATCGCCCAGCGGATGACCGTAGGAATCGTTGATATCCTTGAAATCGTCGAGATCCAACAACAAAATTGAAAATTCATGCTTATGGCGTTCCGAACGGCCGACCTCGTATTCCAACATGTCATTGAAATAACGGCGATTATGGATACCGGTCAAGGGATCGTGCACCGAATAATATTCCAACTCCGACATCGTCCGGTTCAACACCTTGCTGGAGCCGACGACCATCACCATCACCGACAACAACGAACGAATGATGCTTTTTTCCTGTACCGAGAGTTCATTCGAGGTCGCAAATGCAATACCCAGCAATCCGGCAAATCCGGGTTCGTGTTCCGGCACCGCCACCGTCAGCATCTTAACCTGATTAAGCGACACGTAATTGGAATTTGCCGCAATCACGAACTCCTCTATATCCAGCGGCGCATCGGCCGGCAATTTGAGTTTGCTGATGATTTCCTGGTATAGGTGATCGCGAACTTTCTGCTTCGCCTTCTCGGAAAATTCGCCCATGTAATAACAATACAAAGACAATCCGTGTTCCTCGGCAAAGGCGATGAAAAAGAAATTAAACGGGAAAATCGCATGAAAACCGGTCAGTATCTCCTGTACGAACTGCTGCCACTGGGACACTTTTTCATGCGATAAAATGATCTTCTCCAACACCTGACTTTGCTTTTCCAGCAAGTCTTTTTCAATCAGGATCGAGGACAGGAAGCGGGTCGTCGTATTAAACTCATCCATGACCTCCTTCAAATATTTGCCGTTCTTGTGCCACTGACGCTGACGTTCGTCGACCAGCGAGTCGAAGGCGAGATCCAGATGTTGGCAGCGGTCCATCGCTTGATGCAGCTTAGCGGCAATCAACGGATCGTCGATATGCTCCAAAGAACCGACGAAATCTTCGAAGATTTCACCATGGACCCGCTTAACCAGCGTGCTGATGGTCGCGGCGAACGAGCGGGTGCGAATTTGACTTTCCAGCATCGTCGACAGCTGTCGCATCAATCGAACGCGTAGCTGATCGAGATACTGAGGCTGCTGAAATATCCCAGCCTTATTGGAACTCATGCCTGCTCCCAAGCGAAATGACCGCTGCGAGTCATCAGATCGACGCCGCATTGCAGCTGCCGAAACCATTCCAGAAAATCGGTCACCGCCTGTCCCCGGTAAACTGGACCATGCTGCGGCGCCAGCATCGTAATTTCCAGCTGCGACACCGCTTCCACCCATAGCCGCGCAGCCTTGTTGCAGACCATATAACGACGATGAAAACCCTCGATATAGGGCAAATGCGCTTCGAAATCGTCGACAAACTCATATTCAATATCGGGCGGCAACATCGCCGCGCCGATATCTCCGGTAAACAATATTTGCGAAACCGGATCGTAAGCGTTGATCTGACCTTCCGAATGAAGGAAATGGGCGGGCAACAGCTGCAAGGAAAAATCCGCGCTAATCTCACAACTCATACCGGCATCAGGCACGCCGACAAATTTTTTCATATCGGCTATGCCGTAATGCGGCAAAAAGCGCAGCCAAATATTGGAGACATAAACCGGGGCGTTGGTTAATTCCAGCCAGGTCGTCAAGCCACCGACTATATCGGGGTCCTGATGAGAAAGAATAATGGCATTGATGTTATCGGTGTCGACATAGCGGACTAGTTCCGCCAACACGCTGGGCATCACGCCAAAACCGCCCGGATCGAGCAGCACGCCTTTTTCTCCATGCAAAACCAAGTACTGATTTGAACGCACGCCCTCTTCCTCGCCGGGCTCGCTTTCGTTCAACAACACAAATTTATGTTCAGCCGAGTCAAACAATGTAATATTGCGCATAACCTCTTCCCCTCCTCTCCATAATGGTTTTCCCGCCGCAGAACGGGATTCTGAATGATATCTACGCGCAACAAGCATCTCTCGAAAGGTTCATCAAGATACCGAACCTGATAGGCCTTGAATATAAGCCCCTAGCTAAACAATGGGATTTGCCCGCATATCGTATTGAGTCGATAGCAATACACGCGACTCACAAACTTTTAATTTTCAATGTTATCAACTCGCAAATACAATGTTTTAACGTGATTAATGTGATTAACATCACATTAATCACGGTTATTTTAACTGACTGAACGACCGCTTTTACTTAACCGGCATCATTATTTACCGACAAACGCAAAACGCTCGGGGGAGCGGGTTACGTGACAACCCCGCGCGCCATCGAATTGTCAGGGAACGCTATCGCGCACCCTGACCTACCTGTTTCCCGACCCTTGATGGCATTTCCCGTAGGTTAATGGCTGCGATAAATCATCTTCGTTTATTTAGGTGCTGGGTGAACGGCGTCTTCTGGAAACGCTACCTGATAACGGCTGGTTTCTTAACCCGAACTCAGGTTAAATGCTCAAACTGGGAAACTTCAGTAAAAGTAGCCTGTCCCCTTTTCCTCCAGTCAGTTCATGACCATTTAAATCAATAACCTATTCCCTCTGATAAAATGACGCTGAATAAGGGTTTTGCATCAAGGTAACCATTAAATTCTGTTTAGCCGACTGAAAATGGTTAAATATAGCGACAAAGTTTTGTGCCCGGAAAATAATTCGGCGTCACTTTATGCACAATATAGTTTTACTGCATCGAGACTGCCGCCACGCCCTACAGGCCGTAGAACAAGCCCCACAAAACAGACATAGACCATTGATATTAATAGACATTATATGCATATCATTTTCTGGATAGTTTAACAGGCAGGTAATAAAAACCGCCCTTCAGCATCATTATGCATAGTTAATCCACAGAGTTATCCACAGGCATTGCGCCTAATCTCTGTTTATCGATTAATCGTGAGACTCAGCGCATTAAGCTTGCATCCTTATCCATGAAATGACTAAACCACAATCCGCTTCAGTAAAAGTCTGCAAAATCGCGATACCGGTGCCCCTGCATCGCCTGTTCGATTATCTGCCGCCTGACGATGTCGATTCGAGCCAGTTAAAGCCCGGCATCCGCGTCAGCGTACCGTTCGGCAAAAGTTGCAAAACCGGCGTGTTGATCGAAATCTGTCGGCACAGCGAGATACCTAACCGCCGCCTAAAGGCGATCGAAAAAGTCCTCGATGCTCAACCGCTGTTATCGCAACAGGACATGCGACTGTTGCACTGGGCCAGTCGCTATTATCACCACCCGCTCGGCGAAGTGATGGCCACCGCCTTTCCGGTCGCGCTACGCAAAGGCAAAGCGGCTCAGGGACAACATGAAAAAGCCTACTGTCTCAGCGAGAAAGGCGAATTGGTGCAACCGGAACAGCTGCAACGAGCGCCTAAACAACAAGCGATGTTGGCGTTGTTCCAACAATCTTCGACACCGCTGAACGCCGCCGCGCTCAGCGCATGGCAGCGCAACTGGCGCGGCACGCTGAAAGCACTGCGCGACAAAGAATTGGTGACGGAAACGCGACTAGCCGTCATCCCAGCGCCGCCAACGCCGGCGCAACCAACGCTGAAAGCCAATCCCCAGCAGCAACAGGCGATCGACGATATCTGCGCCGCACGGGGAGAATTCGCCGTGTTTCTATTGGAAGGCGTCACCGGCAGCGGCAAGACCGAAGTCTACATGCAGGTCATCGATCAGGTGCTGCAACAAGATTTACAGATTTTGGTGCTGCTCCCGGAAATCACGCTGACCCCGCAACTGGAACAACGTTTCCGCCAGCGCTTCGCCGCGCCCATCGTATCCAGCCATTCCAAACTGACCGATAACGAGCGCCTCAATGCCTGGCTGCAGATGCAACAGGGAACGGCCAGCATCATGCTCGGCACCCGCTCGGCCTTGTTCACGCCGTTAAAAAATCCTGGCCTGATCATCCTCGATGAAGAGCACGACAGCTCGTTCAAACAGCAGGAAGGCTTCCGTTTTTCCGCCCGCGATGTCGCCGTGGTCAGAGCCAGAAATCTGCATATCCCCATCGTACTGGGTACGGCGACGCCATCGCTGGAAAGCCTGTATAACGTCAAACAAAAACGTTACCGGCTGCTGCATCTGCCGAAACGGGCCGGCAACGCCATTGAGCCGAAGTTTCAGCTGCTGGACATCCGCAACAAGAAAATTCAGGACGGCTTGTCTGATCTGTTGATTAGCGAAATCAGAAAAACCTTGGAGAAGCAGGAACAGGTTTTGCTGTTCTTGAATCGCCGCGGTTATGCTCCGGTGCAGATGTGTCACAGTTGCGGCTACGTGTCTCGCTGTCGACGCTGCGACGCCAATATGGTGATCCACTATGATGAAAACCGCCTGCGCTGCCATCATTGCGGCGCCGAGCAAAGCCTGCCTCGGCAATGTCCGGCCTGTCAAAGCGGCGAATTGCGCTCCATCGGCCTGGGCACCGAACGCATCGAAAAAACGCTGGCCGAATTGTTCGCCGCCAACAAGGTCGTTCGTCTGGACCGCGACACCACTCAGCGCAAGGGTTCTCTGGAAAATTATCTGCAGCGAATCAATCGGGGAGATGCCGATATTATTCTCGGCACCCAGATGCTGGCCAAAGGCCATCATTTTCCCAATGTCACGCTGGCGGCTCTGCTCGACGTCGACAGCGGTTTGTTCAGCACCGACTTTCACAGTGCGGAAAAACTGGCGCAAATGATCGTTCAGGTGGCCGGAAGGGCCGGACGGGCGGAAAAACAGGGCAAGGTCATATTGCAGACCCGGCAGCCCGACCACCCTCTGCTCGTTACCCTGTTGAGCAAAGGTTATCAGGCCTTTGCCCGCACCGCATTGGAGGAGCGTCGATTGGCGTTATTGCCGCCGTTCAGTCATCAGGCCTTGTTGCGCGTCCATGCGATGAACGCCGAAGCGCCGCAGGTTTTTCTGAATGCAGTGAAAAACGTGCTCACGGCAATCAACCCCGGAAAGACGCTGGTGCTCGGCCCTGTGCCGGCGCCGATGGCGAAAAGAGCGGGACAATTTCGCTTTCAATTATTATTACAAAGCGAACAGCGCAAAGAGCTGCACAGTCTGCTGGATAGACTGATCGCGGAAATCGAACAAATACCGGAGAGTAAAAAAGTACGCTGGTCGCTGGACGTTGATCCGGTCGATCTTTATTAACCCGTATTCGGGATCACGTAACCCAAGCCCCCCGGTGCGAGGTTTGGTGGCTTGCTTCGCGAAGCCACCCTACGTTGGCTACGTTGGTGTCGTGACCGTCGGGTGGATTCGCCCGCCTTTGTACGCACAACGCCAATTTCGCCCCGTGCGCGGGGTTTGGCGGCTTGCTTCGCGAAGCCGCCCTACATATCTGCAATCAAAACCTGATACACTCTAGGTTGCTAAAATCGAACTGAGGTTTATTAGTGGTACATTTTCATGGATAATACGCGGTTATTTTGATCATTTCCACTCATTTAAAGTAATGAAATATAAGCTGGAAGGCCTGCTTGGACAGGCGCTTGAAGTTCTTAAATCAGAAGGCATTCTTGATAGAGAATTAGCACCTAAAATCAACATCGAACGGGCTCGGGACTCCCAACACGGCGATTTCGCCACCAACCTGGCGATGACCCTGGCCAAAGCGGCCAAATCCAACCCTCGGCAACTGGCGGACAAGATTGTCGCCGCGATCCCTGCCGATGCCGCCATTAACAAAATTGAAATTGCCGGTCCCGGTTTCATTAATTTTTTTATCAATCCCGACACCCAGTTCGAAATCATCAAGCAAATTCATGATGCCGGCCGCGAATTCGGCCTGAGCCGGGTGGGCGTCGGCAAGAAGGTCCAGGTCGAATTTGTCTCCGCCAATCCGACCGGTCCCTTGCATGTCGGACATGGTCGAGGCGCGGCCTATGGTTCGGCGGTCGCCGACTTGCTGGAAGCGGCCGGCTTCGACGTCGAACGCGAATATTATGTCAACGACGCCGGTCGGCAAATGGATATTCTGGCGACCAGCATCTGGCTACGTTACCTGGAAGAATGCGGCGAAATAGTGCCGTTTCCCAGCAACGGCTATCGCGGCGAATACGTCCGGGAAATCGCCTTCAAGCTGTACAAAAGCGCCGAGAACGAATATCGTCGCCCGGCGGAACTGGTGCTGGAGGATATTCCGGCCGACGAACCTCAAGGCGGCGACAAGGAAAAACATATCGACGGCTTGATCGAACGCGCCAAGACCCTGTTGGGTTATACCCAATACCGCGACCTGTTCCAAGCCGGCCTGAATGAAATCCTGGAAGACATCAAGATCGACCTGGAGGAGTTCGGCGTCAGCTATCAGCACTGGTTTTCCGAGCGCCTGCTGATGGATGACGGCTCTATTAAAAAAGCCTTGAAAAGGCTGGAGGACGGCGGCCACCTTTATGAAAAAGACGGCGCCACCTGGTTCTCCTCCAGCAAACTCGGCGATGAAAAGGACCGCGTCGTGGTGCGCGATAACGGCCAAACCACTTATTTTGCCTCCGATATCGCCTATCACATGAACAAGCTGGATCGAGGCTTCGATGAAATCATCAATATCTGGGGCGCAGATCACCATGGCTATATCCCCCGGGTCAGAGCGGCGATGCAGGCGCTAGGCGCCGATGAATCGAAACTGAAGGTATTGTTGGTGCAGTTTGCGGTATTGTACCGCGGCGCCGAGAAGGTGCAGATGTCGACCCGTTCCGGCGAATTCATCACGCTAAGACAATTACGCAACGAAGTCGGCAAAGATGCGGCGCGCTTTTTCTATGTGATGCGCAAATCCGAACAACATATGGACTTCGACCTGAAACTGGCGACCTCGAGAAGCAATGAGAACCCGGTCTATTATGTGCAGTATGCACACGCCCGGGTATGCAGCGTGTTCCGCCAATTGGATGAAAAAGGCTGGGAACGCAATCATCTGTTGGGTATGGCCAACCTGAACCTGCTGAACGAAGAACACGAGACGGCGTTGATGACGACGTTGTCCAAATATCCCGAAATGCTGGAACGCGCTGCGCTCCAACATGAACCGCATCAGCTGATTCATTATTTGCGTGAATTGGCCAATCAGTTTCACACCTATTACAACGCCCATCAGTTCCTGGTCGAAGAAGACGGCTTGCGCGACGCCCGTTTGAATTTGATTGCCGCGGTCAGACAGGTGCTGGACAATGGTTTGACTTTGCTGAAAATCAACACGCCTGAAGCGATGTAATGGCTAGAGACTACAAACACCGAGCACAACCGAAAAAGCCGGCAGCTAAAAAAGCCAGCGTCGCCTGGTGGAAATGGCTGCTGGTGGTTATGCTGATCACCCTGTTTGTCGTTTTTTTAACTTACTTACGCGATTCGGCGCCGGATCATCCAGCCAAGCCGTCGACAAAAAAGACGATTGAAACCAGCAAGGCTAAGAAAACGCCGCCGCCCAAGCCTAAACATCAGGACAACAAGGCGAAGGAGCCCCGCTACGACTTCTACACCATATTGCCGGAGGCCGAAGTCGTCGTACCCGATTACGAAATCAAAACCCGCGCCCGCGAGGAACGGGTCGGCAAGGCCAAGGCCACCCGCTATATGATCCAAGCCGGCTCATTCCGGGATTTCGCCGAAGCTGATAAGCTGCGCGCCAGACTGGCGTTGATGGGCATAGAATCACGCGTGGAAAAGGCGCGGATCGGCAATACCACCTGGAACCGCGTTAAAATGGGGCCGTTTACCCGTTCCTCGAGCGTCTCCAGTATCAAGGAACGCTTACGACAAAACGACATCGACGTCATTGTCACCGAGCAGGAAGGGTAATAAGGGTTGACTCACTCTTATCGCGCCCCTGAACGACTGCGCAGGACAGGGCTTACAACCTCCACAAAGCCTACTGTTTCGGGGAGTTATTTTGTGCATATTCCTAAGCTAACCCGGATATTTCACAAAGGCGGTTTAGTCTTTGAAATAAGTATCAAGAATCCATGCATGAGGATTAATTAGGAGTCATATTTTCCTGGCACAGTTTGTACCTGGTATGGTTTTCTGAAAAATCCGAACTAATAACGTTCGGAGCGGGCTGAATAACCCGCCCCAAACGTTTAACTTACTCTAGTGACGGTTGAATCGTTCAGGACCTCGTTGACCTGCATTTCGCATAGCGACATGTGGGCTACTTGCTTTTCGCGCCAAGGGCGGCTGCCCGTAGGAGGGCGGCGCTCCTACGCAAAGCACCGTGTTGCCTTCGAATGTGCTGAACAGCGTGAAGCGCATCAAAAACCGCTGCGCTTCCTATCGTCAGCACACCCTACCGCATCGTAGGGCGGCTTCGCGAAGCAAGCCGCCAAAAACCAGCACACGGGGCGGGTTATTTAACACACCCCATACCCTAAACCTCATCGTTATACACATCTTGTCTCGACATCGCGTTGAGCCTCATACGCAATGACGTCGGAGTAAAAAAGCTTGAGCTTTTTTAAGCAAAAGCTCAAGCTTTTGCACTCCCGGAAGCCTTCCGGCACAGAGCGCAGGAAGGCTTGTGAAGACATCCATAAACATTGAATCTCATCAATCCCCAGCGGAACGCTCACTCTTTACGCCAATCAGAATACATCTTATGAATCAATCCTGTGGCAATATAGAAATCGCATTGGTTTTATTGATTTTTTTGACTTATGTATAACGATGAGACCCTAAACCCTGCAAAAATACTCAAATATGGGAATTGCTGCGTATTTGTTGTTAATTTTCTGTTTTGCCACTCATTCATTTAATGAGGTAGCCCTGACATCAAAGCCTTTCCTTATTTGGCGCCGTTATCGCTGCTAATTAGGATTAATGCAAGACGAATAAAAATGGCGCATAATCGGCGTTAGAACATGTTGCCACAGTCGGCGCGCCTATCAAACCGGGGAAGCGTCCAATGAAACCTAAAACACCTATCAATCATACCGTTTATCGCCCCGAACTGATCGATGTCGACGGCTTCCAATCTCTGAACGAACTGGCCCTGGACATACGCTGCGCCTGGAATCATGCAACCGACGAAATATGGCGTCAGCTAGACCCCGAACAATGGGAACTGACGCATAACCCCTGGGGAATTTTACAAACGGTATCCAGAAAAAGAATAGAACAAGTGGCATCCGACCCGCAGTTCCGCCAAACCATCGCAGAACTACTGCAAAACAAGCGCCAGTTAATGGAATCGCCCGGCTGGTTTCAGCAAAACCATCCTGACCCACCGCTGAGTTGCGTCGCCTATTTCAGCATGGAGTTCATGCTGGGCGAAGCACTGCCGATATATTCCGGCGGCCTGGGCAATGTCGCCGGCGATCAGTTGAAGGCCGCCAGCGATCTCGGCGTGCCGGTAGTCGGCGTGGGTCTGCTCTATCAACAAGGCTATTTTCGTCAGCTGATCAATCAAGACGGTTCGCAGCAGGCGTTTTATCCTTATAACGATCCGGGGCAATTGCCGATCACCCCGGTGCGCGATGCCGACGGCGAATGGTTGCGTTTTAAAATCGCGCTGCCCGGCTATAATGTCTGGCTGCGGGCCTGGCAAGTCCGGGTCGGACGCACCGTTTTATACTTGCTGGACAGCAACGATGCAGCCAATTTCCCGGCCCATCAAGGCATCACCAGCGAACTCTACGGCGGCGCCCCGGAGCGCCAGGAGATGCAACTCATACGCGAGCTGGTCGGCGCGGTCTGCGGCTATGTCTACGGCGCGAACGTTTCCGACCAACGCCCGGCCTCCGACTATACCGTACGCCTCATTCCCTACCATGATGGCGTGTCAGTCCCGCTGGAAGCCCCTCATATTCTTTGGCCGCACTAACTACTCACCTCCATTTGTAGGGTGGATAAGCGGAGCGCATCCACCGGGTCGGCATCTTTGGTGGATGCGCCCTTCAGGCTATCCACCCTACACGCCCTGCCGCGTTCGATAAGTGGGGCGAGCAGTTACAGTAAAAGAAATATTTTCTCAGTATCAAGCTGAATAGCGACGGGCAGCGATAATTCGAGTCATCGACGACCTAAGTGAAAAATTGGTTATTGAAACGAGGCTGTTATGCTTTATGCTGTCTTCATGACTAAGCATGAATGCACCATGACTTCTTTAAACGGCCGACGAGGACAGCATGACTAAAATGACCGAGATTGATTTACAACAGTTGCAACAGGCGATGCTCAGTTATCTGCAAAAGCATTGGAAAATCTTTTTCGCCGAAGGCGTCTTTTTCGTGATACTCGGCACGCTGGCCGTGATCGTCCCCCATGTCTTTACAATCGGCATCACGATATTCCTGGGCTGGCTGTTGTTGCTGGCCGGCATCGTTCAGCTCATCCGAGCCGTCAGATTCATCACGATGCCCGGGTTCAGCCTTTGGTTTTTGACCGGACTGTTACAGACTGTAGTCGGTTATTTTTTAGTGATGGAACCCGCTCAGGGCAGCCTAACCCTGACCCTGCTATTAACCGTTTTTTTTGCGATAGAAGGCTTGGTAAAAACCTATCTAGCGCTGATGATGCGGCCATTGGCTCATTGGGGCTCGATGTTGTTCAGCGGCATCACCGCCTTAGTCCTGGCTATTGTCGTTTGGGCCGGATGGCCAAGCACCGGTTTATGGGTGCTCGGCCTATTATTAGGCATCAATATGATCTTCCTCGGCTGGACGCTGGTCAGAATCAGTTTGCATCATAAAACCAGCGGCGAATAAAAAGACCGATAGGATCTCTGCTGACCCGAACAGCCATTTTTTTCACCCTGAAGGTTTTCTTTGTGAGAAAATCCTGTATAATTGCGGTCGTTGAGTTGGGTGCTTAGCTCAGCTGGGAGAGCATCGCCCTTACAAGGCGAGGGTCGGGGGTTCGATCCCCTCAGCACCCACCAACTTAACCCCCTTCTTGTTCGATTCCGAACGATATCACCAACCTCCTTGTAGTTACCGTCGCCAGATAAGGACGATGCGCCTGCTAACGTCGGCAGCATCCTACTCAGTTTTCAGTGGGTTGATGCTCGCATCATCGTAACCCATTAACCTTCTTCGTGCTCGTGCTCTTTTTCGGCCATTTCCGATATCTCCTTCAGGCGAGCGACGACTTTTTCGTTGATGCTGCCTTCGGGATAATTGCCGTGCTGATCCATTTCACCGGCTTTTTGCCCCATTAACAATTCCAGAGCTTGATTGACGTTGGAAACGGCATAAATGGCGAACAAGCCCTGCTCGACCGCAGCGATCACTTCCCGTTTCAGCATCAGATTGCGCTGGTTGGATGCAGGAATGATGACCGCCTGCTGACCGTTCAGCCCTCTGGCCTGGCACAGACTGAAGAAACCTTCGATTTTCTCGTTGACGCCGCCGATGGCCTGCACCTGGCCATACTGATTGATCGAACCGGTCATCGCGAAAGCCTGCTTGATCGGAATTTTGGTCAATGCGGAAATCAGACAACAAAACTCGGCCAACGCGGCGCTGTCACCGTCGATATAGCCATAGGATTGCTCGATGGCGATACTGGCCGATATCGCCAGCGGAAACTGCTGGGCGTAACTATGACCTAAATATCCGGTCAAGATCATCACCCCCTTGGAATGAATCGATTGACCCAATTCAGCCTCGCGCTCGATATCGACGATGCCGCGCGAACCGGGATAGACGGTGGCGCTGATTCGGACCGGCGCGCCGAAGTTGCTGCCGCCGACTTCCAACACGGTAAGGCCGTTAACCTTGCCCATCGCTTCGCCTTCGGTGTCGATCAGGATCGTGCCTTCCAGTATTTCCTCCAGTATCTCTTCGGCGATGCGTCCGTTTCTGGCTTCCCGCGCGGCCAAGGCCAACTCGATATGTTGCTTGTCGATTTCCTCGGCGTCGCTGTCGGCGATCAGCAAATTGGCTTCGCCGATGATTTCAATCGAATCATTGATGCGCGCGGAAAAACGGTTCTGGCTTTCAGCCAAGCGACAGCTATGTTCGATCAGGCGTACGATGGCCCCCTTGGTCAACGATTTCGTACCCGCATCCGTTGCTTGTCGGCACATCAGCGCGCTGAACTGAGCGATCGACTCCTCGGTGCGCTTGATATAGTTGTCGAAATCGGCCAATACCCTGAACATCTCGCTAAACTCGCTGTCCAGCTCTTCCAACAGATAATAGATTTCTCGCGAGCCGACCAGAATGACTTTGACATTGAGCGGAATCACCTCAGGTTTCAACGTAATCGTGTTGATGCCCAGCTCGGAAAACGGCGACTCGATTTCGATGCGTCCGGCTTTCAGCGCGCGTTTAAGACCCTCCCAGACAAACGGATAAGTCAGCACTTTTTCCGCATCGAGTATTAGATAGCCGCCGTTGGCTCGATGCAAAGAACCCGGACAGATGCGCCGATAATTGGTAATCAAGGTGCCCTGTTCGTTGATATATTCGATGCGGCCGAACAGATTCTGATAAATCGGATGCGGTTCGTAGATGACTGGCGCGCCGCTGTCTTTTTTGCAATCGACCAGGATATTGGGCAGATACTGTTCGGTCAAAATTGCCCGCTTAGTGCTGCTATCGGTGCCGTCCTGGGTTCTGGACGGCATCAGAAAATCGCCTATCGTGCTGGACAGGTTTTTTTTCAGTTCGCCCAGATAGGTGATGACGTCGTCGATGTTCTGGTACTGCCGGTTCAGCTCTGCGAATAACGGCTCGATCGCCTGGCTGATCATATCCTTATTCAGTTGTTTGATTTCCTCGACCATGCTGCGGCGCCATTGCGGCAATTCCAGCAGCACATCGCTTAGATAATCCTCCAGCTCTTCGGTATGCTTATGGAACGCCTCGCGCTCGGGTTGCGGCAGCAGGGTAAATTGGTCCTCATCCAGCGCCTTGTTGTCGCGCACCGGCAAAAAAGTAATCGTTTCGCTATCTCGATATAACGCCACATTCATCGCGCGGGCTTTCTGATCGACCAGATCGATGGCGGCGTTATAGCGCTGATTGAAACGCCGTTCGATCGCGGTTTTTTTCTGTTGATAGGTCGGACTTTCAAACACCGCCGGAAAAGTCGCCAACAGGTTATCGATCAGTTTTTCGATATCTTTGCTGAAGCTTTGCCCTTGTCCGGCAGGCAGCTCGATAGACACCGGTTCCCGGGGGTTGTCGAAATTATCGACATAGGCGTAAGAAGACGGCGCCTCCTGCCGTTCGGCGTGACTGGTCAGGTGATCGGTAATCATCGACAGGCGGCCGGTGCCGGATTCTCCCATGACATAGATATTATAACCGGGCGACGTCATCGCCACGCCGAAGGTCAAGGCGGACTTGGCTCGCGATTGCCCTAAAATGGCATGGCCCTGACGCGGTATTGCCGGTATTTCCAGCGAATCTGCATCGACGTTTAATTTCAGTGCGTTTGCGGGCAATGGTGAATGATCAATCATCTCAATCTTTTTTGTGCATGGATAGCATATGGCGCATTTTTTCGACCTTAGTTTTCAAGTAACCCAGGTTGTCATCATGAACATCGGTCTCAATCGGAATACGTTTGCTGACGGTAATGCCCAGGCGCGTCAACTCATCGATTTTCTGCGGATTATTGGTGATCAGCGCAACCGACTTCACCTTCAGATGTTCCAACATCAGAGCGGCTATGTCGTATTGCCGTTCATCGGCCAGATGCCCGAGATGAATATTAGCGTCGACGGTATCGAGGCCCTGATCCTGCAGGTTATAGGCCTGCAGTTTTTTCAGCAAACCGATGCCGCGTCCTTCCTGACGCAAATAAATCAGAATACCGAAACCGGCTTGATCGATCAGCTGTAAAGCCATCTCTAACTGTTCGCCACAATCGCAACGACGCGAACCCAGCACATCGCCGGTAAAACATTCGGAGTGAATCCTAACCCGGACATCCTCCTTATCGCGGACATCGCCTTTTACAAACGCGATATGTTCTTTATCATCGATGCTGTTGCTGAAATAATGCAGCATGAATTCGCCGTGCGCGGTGGGAATGCGTGTTTGAACTAAATCTTCTACTGTTGCTTTCACTGCCGTATCTAAAAAACTTTAATTACGGCTATTTTACTATTGTTGATCGAAAATGTTTGATATTTATCGAAATCCGGCTTATCGTGCAGCAAACTTCGTCCGCTTGATTTATAAGAAGGGCGCAGTTAAGGCTTGATGCCGATATCCTCGCCAAACACACCCCATGCCCTTTTTGAACGCCAAAATGGGAATTGCTGACAAATACGCCTAAAGTAAGTTAAACGCTTAGGGTGTGTTAAATAACCCGCCCCGCGTGCAGGTTTTTGGCGGCTTGCTTCGCGAAGCCGCCCTACGATGCGCCATGACGATAGGAAGCGCACCGGTTTTTGATACGTTGCTCGCTGCTCAGCACATCCGAAGGCAAGACGGTGCTCGCCTTCGGCGCGAAAAGAGCCATTCGGCCCGAGGGCGGGTAAATAACCCGCCCCGCCCAGAGGGATGACGCGATATTAACCAATGTGTTGGTTCAGGTATTTTTTAATGAGGGAGCCCTGACCTAAATTCCATCGCTCTGGACTATATTTTACATTCCAGGATAATTTAGGTGCTGAGTGAACGGCGCTCCTCGACAGATACACCACATGCGCTTAATGCATGCTCAAACTGATATATGGGAATTGCTGACCGCAAACGTGCAATCAGCAGCTTAAGAATCATTACATGACCGACCGCTAATCGGTAAAATAGCGCTACTCGCCGTGAAACGGTGGTGCGACACTATTTAATTGGCCATTTGCCCGCATGAAGACAATACAATTAAAGGAAAATGATCTAAGCGTCGGCAGCCCCTTGCCTTGGCCTGTTTATGCGCATGATGGTGAATTGTTGTTGGAACGAGGCCAACTGCTGAGCAGTGAACGACAAAAACGCATCTTGCTGACCCGCGGCCTTTACCGGGAGGCCAACGCCGGTGAAACGAAAGAATTGGAAAAGCAGGAAAAATTTTCCCTGGCCTCACCGTTTAATGTCCTGGACGCGATCAGGCAAAACGTGACTCGCATTCTCAACGACATGAATCAATCGCTGACCAGCGATTACAATCAACGAGTCACCAAGGTGGCCTCGGTGATTCAGAAACTCTGCTATGAAAATACCGATGCCGCGTTGGGAGCCATCATCCTCGACCAGCAAGCCCTATACACCGAGATCCACCCGATCATGTGCGCGATCCTCAGTGAATTATTGTTGCGGCGAAAAAAAATTCCCCAGCAAGATCGCCTGCTTTATCTGGCCGCCGCGTTAACGCAAAATATCGGCATGCTGAATTTGCAAGAACATTTACATAAACAATCGTCGCCGTTAACGGAACAGCAGCAAAAAGACATTGAACAGCATCCGTTCAAAAGCCGAGAGATTCTGCAAGGACTGGGCATCACCCACAATGAATGGCTCGACACCGTGCAGAATCATCATGAACGTCCCGATGGCCGCGGTTATCCTAACGGCTTGCAAGCCGACGACGTTAGCCTTTATGCCCGCACGCTATCATTGACCGATATCTATAGCGCTATGGTGCTGCCTCGCGAGTATCGCGACGGTTTCCACGTCAAGAAAGCGCTGCGCGATATCTTCATGCAGCGAGGCGGTGCGGTGGACATGGATTTGGCGCAATTACTGATCAAGGAACTCGGTATTTATCCGCCCGGCACCTTCGTGCAATTGGCAAACGGCGATATCGCCATCGTCATCCGCCGCGGCGTTAAACAGGCCAATGCGCCGATCGTCTTGAATATCATGTCGCCGCGCGGCGCGCCTTATAAGAATCCGCAACGCAGGGACACTAAACATCAGGACTTATACGGCATCGTCAAGGTCATCCCTAGAATCGATGATTTAAAACTGGACAGAAACCAGATCTGGGGTTTGGGCAAAAAATAGCCACGCTTGTTAACATCGTTCATTCGAGATATTTATGCTTTCACAACCTACTACTGAAGAAATAAACGCTTACCTCGCCGAGGATATCGGCAGCGGCGATGTCACCGCCGGCATCATCCCGGAAACCACGCTGGCCACAGCAACGGTGCTTAGCCGTGAAAAGACCGTTCTGTGCGGACGGGCTTGGTTCGATGCGATCTTTCATCGTCTCGATTCGGCCATCACGATCGAATGGCTGGCGGATGAAGGACAAGTCGTCGACAAAGATACCGAGTTATGTCGTTTGCAGGGGCCGGCGCGGGCCTTATTGAGCGGCGAAAGAACGGCCCTGAACCTGCTACAGACGCTGTCGGCGACGGCGACCGTGGCCAGGACCTATGCCGACGCCGTCGCCGGCACCGGCTGCAAGGTGTTGGATACCCGCAAAACCCTGCCGGGCCTGCGCATGGCGCAAAAATACGCAGTTCGTTGCGGCGGCTGTTTCAATCATCGCATCGGCTTATATGATGCGGTGCTGATCAAGGAAAACCATATCATCGCCGCCGGCTCGATTGCCCAGGCGATAAAAACCGCCCGAAATCGTTACGATTTGATGGTCGAAGTGGAAGTGGAAAATATGGCTGAATTTAAACAGGCCATCGCGGAAAAACCCGATCGCATCATGCTGGATAATTTTTCCCTTGAAGACATGCGCGCCGCAGTCGCCCTCAATGCCGGCGCCGTCGAACTGGAGGCGTCCGGCAACATCGACCTGGATTGCATACGCAAGGTAGCAGAAACCGGCGTCAATTATATTTCCATCGGCGCGTTAACCAAAAACATTATCGCGATCGATTTATCGATGCGTATCAAGCTGGATATGAGTGATGATTGACCACATCGACCAATTAGTCAGACAAATTACCCTCGGCGTCTATGTCATCGGCGTCAACAACGGGACAAAACAAAACGCCTTCACCGCCGCCTGGGTCATGCAGGCGTCTTTCGATCCGTTGCTGCTTTGCATCAGCATCAACCCGGAGCATTATTCGTGGCAATTGTTACAAGAAGGCGGCATTTGCAGCGTCAATGTGCTGGGAAAACATCAGTATGCGATCGCCGAGCACTTCGGCGCCTCCGGTCTTAAAGACAAGATGGCCGGTTTTCGCTGGCATCAGGCGGAAACCGGCGCTCCGGTACTGTCGGAAAGCCTTGCTTATTTCGATTGCCGAGTCAGCCATTATGCCGACGCCGGAGATCATAAATTAGCCGTCTGTGAAGTCGTAGATGCGGCCTTATTGAACAACGGCCCATTGCTGCTCTATAACGACACCGGCGACATGGATGGCAGCAGCGAAATATACGCAGACTCGGCAGACTAAAATCCAGTTCACCTCGCGCCGACGCGGAAACCCTAACTCTCCCGCTGAGTCAGTCAAGCAATCCAATTACATGTATTAGAAAGAAAATTTTACTAATAATATAATACCTTCCTCTTATTAATGTTGTGAGCAAATATAACTAGAATAATAATTAAGAGGAGGTTTGCAATGTGTTGGAGTGGCGAAGCGTCGGGCGTTCTTGCCGTCGCCGGGTTAAGTACAGCGGCTTATGTCGCTTATAAGGGGGAGTCTAAGGAACTGTGGATTCCCCTAACTTATTTTGCCTTAATGGAATTGCTACAGGCGGCAACGTATGCCTATATCGATCTCTGTGATAATCCCAACAATCAGGTCCTAACCCTGTTTGGTTATATTCATATTGCTTTCCAGCCATTTTTCGTCAACATGGTGGCGATGTATTTCATTCCGGAAAGCGTCAAACTCAAAATAAGAACGACCGTCTATACCATCTGCGCCATCGGCTCTTTGGCGATACTGGTCAAGATGTTCCCATTCGACTGGGCCGGAAGCTGCAATGCGGGTTTGGAAGGCTTCTGCGGTGCGCAAACCTGTTCCGTATCCGGCGACTGGCATATTGCCTGGCAACTTCCCCTCAATGGGTTATTATCTTCTCCGGTCAGCTGGCTGCCCGGTTTTGATTGGGGACTGCACGCCTTTGCCTATATCCTGGTGGCTTTCTACATGCCGATTATATACGGTTCATGGCGCTTCGTCGGTTTTCATTATTTGATTGGTCCGTTGATTTCCGATCTCACCACCAACGATCCGAACGAATATGCGGCGGTCTGGTGCCTGTTTTCGATCGCCTTGTGCGTCTCGGTGATCAAAACACCGATCAGAAAACATCTTCATGTTAAAAAATGGCCATATTATCGCCGACAAGTTGCCGACAGCTTGTAAACCGAAACGTCGTGGTTTGAACATTATCCCGGATATTGACCACACCATATCCGGGTCATGCTCAGCATAAAAAATCGCTCAACAATGGTGCATATTGGCCCGATTGGGGCGCCAATATTTACCGAGCGGTCTTATTTTTCGGTAACTATTCAGTATCTTTCAGGATTTAGGGAGTAGACCATTGATTTCTCGGGACGCGTGAATACTTCCATGTAAGCTCTGACTGCAACGTCCTGTTGCAGACAGCCCGATAAATCAATAGCCTACTCCCTCTGATAAAAATACGCTGAATAATTACATTTTTCGTTATGTTAACGATATTGACGGGTATGGAGCATATATTCGCGAAGCCGCCCTACGTTAGCTACGTTGGCGTCGTAATCGTCGGTTGACCACCGTAGGGTGGATTCGCCGCCAGGCAATCCGACTGGATATGCACAACGGCCAATTTCGCCTCCGGTGGCGGTTTTTGGCGGCTTGCTTCGCGAAGCCGCCCTACGATGCGGTAGGGTGTGCTGACGATAGGAAGCGCACCGGTTTTTGATGCGCTTCACCCAGCACCTAAATTATTATCCTGGGATGTAAAATATAGTCCAGTAGCCATGGCATTAAAAATGCTGTGAATATTCGACGGATATGGGAACATATCCACTTAGCGAAGATTTATGGCAATAAGCTGAGTCGCCCTTCAAGTTTCATTAAAGACCTACTCATTGATGAATCAGGAAACGCGAACAGCTACTAAGATGAACCCATTAACGATAGTTAGGCCGCAGTCTGAAATGATCCTCATTCAAAAACTCGACAGTTATTACAGAGAGGTGCAGGAAATCATTCTGGACCGGCAAGACCCGGTTAGCGGCCTGCTGCCCGCCAGCACCGCCGTTAACGTCCATGGCAACTACACCGACGCCTGGGTCCGCGATAATGTCTATAGCATCCTTGCCGCCTGGGGATTGGCGCTGGCCTATCGCCGCATCGACGAAACCGATGGGCGCACCTATACCCTGGAGCAAAGCGTCGTTAAATTGATGCGAGGCCTATTAACCGCGATGATGCGCCAAGCCGCCAAGGTCGAGCGCTTTAAATACAGCCAGGACCCGCTGGATGCCTTGCATGCCAAATATGACACGCATAGCGGCACTATCGTCGTCGGCGACCATGAATGGGGGCATTTGCAACTCGATGCGACTTCGCTTTTTTTACTGATGCTGGCTCAGATGATCGCCTCCGGTCTGAAAATCATCTTCACCCTCGATGAAGTCAATTTCGTCCAAAACCTGGTGCATTATATTTCCCGCGCCTACCGGACCCCCGATTACGGCATCTGGGAACGCGGCAATAAAAGCAATCACGGCATCGCCGAATTGAACGCCAGTTCGGTGGGCATGGCCAAGGCGGCTCTGGAGGCGATGTCCGGATTCAACCTGTTCGGTGCGAATGGCGGTCAAGCCTCGGTCATCCATGTGATCAGCGATGAAATTGCCCGTTCCCGCATCACGCTGGAATCGCTGCTGCCGCGTGAATCGATGTCCAAGGAGGTGGATTCCGCGCTGCTCGGCGTCATCGGGTATCCGGCTTTCGCCGTTGAAGACCTGGATTTATTACAGAGAACCGAACAACGAGTTTGTGAAAAACTGCAGGGTCAGTATGGTTGCAAACGCTTCCTGCTCGATGGACACCAGACTGCGATTGAAGACAGTCATAGGCTGTATTATGAACCGCATGAATTGAAACAATTCATGGATATCGAATGCGAATGGCCGTTGTTTTTTTGTTATTTACTGCTCAATAAGTTGTTCACCGGCCAGAAGGCCGAAGCAGACGTCTATCGCGGCAAGCTGGACCAGTTGCGCGTTAATCGGGACGGTCGCCAGTTATTGCCGGAACTCTACAGGGTTCCGGCGGACAAGATCGAGGCGGAACGCAATGATCCCGGCAGCCAGCCGCGCGTCCCCAATGAAAATATACCGCTGGTCTGGGCGCAAAGCCTATATACCTTAGGCGCGATGATCCAGGACGGTTTGCTGGAAATCGGCGACATCGACCCGCTAGGACGCCGCCAATCCATCGGCCGCAGCCGCAGTCGTAAAATCCAACTCACCCTGCTGGCCCAGGATGCGGCGGTGCAAAACCAATTGGATGAATTCGGTATCGTCACCCAAACTTTCGCCGAAATCGCTCCCATCCAGATCAGAGAATCCGGTGAATTGGCCGCCGCCTACACCCAGGTTGGCCGCAACAAACGTCTCGGATTAAGCGGCAGACCCAATCGACAGGTTCGCGCTCTGGGCACGGCCTTGCTCTATAAACTAGCCAATAATCGCATCCTCTTCTTGCCTCAGTTCATGAACCAACGCGGCTTTTATCTGGCTTTGGACAACCGTTTGCTGGTTGAACGCCTGCGTCACGAGTTGGCCTATATTTATCAACACTGGGACCGTCCCGGCCGTCCTCTGGTGGTCATGGTGATCAAACATAATATGCTGGATAACGAAGGCTATCGAGTATTGCTGGAATTCATGGCGGAATTGCAACAAGGCTCGATCCTCGGCGTACCGGTGCAACTGGGACGCCTGGCCGAATTCATCCCCACCGCCAGCCATGAGCAAATCGACCATCTGCATGATTTTCGTTTTTCCGAGCCCAGCTGGCAAGAAGCCGAGCGTCCCGGTCGACGCTTATTGACGGCTTGCGCGGATGCGAACATAGCCGTCGATGCCGAAACCTTGAGCCGTTGGGAAAAGTCGGACGACGATTTCTTGCTCGGACAGTTGACGAGCAACGCCAATCTCTATGCCCAACTGGAGATCTTAGCACTACTAAACTCGCGCCATGGCCCGGATCACGCCGTCATTTTAAGCGTCTTCGACCAGCGGCCTTGTCGGCTACGCGATTTGCTCGAAGAGGTTTACGCCCGGGCCGGCGACTTGCATGAATGGACGCTGGTTCGGCGCAGCGCCGGCTTATTGGGTAAATATGATGTCGACCTGGAACAGGCCGCCGCCGAAATACTGGTGCGCCTGAAGCGCTTGAGCGTCGGCCGCGAATACAGCAACCGAGCGACCTTTAAACGGCCGCCCAATGCCCAGGAAATTCTGTCGACGATACGCACTTACAACAACAATGATGTCGCCATCCATATTATCATCCAAGAACTCATCATCTATCTGGGCATTCTGATCAAGTCCCATCCGGAATTGTTTACCGATATGCATACGGTGCGGGTCGGTCATATCATGCAGCTGATTGTCGCCCGACAACGGCGCAAACTGGATTGCGAAATGGATGTAGCCTTTAACACGCTGTTGGCGCTGCCGCCTCATCAACTGGCCCAATTGGTCAAAGAGACGCTGGCCGATTACCAAAACTCGGAAAGCGAATTGAATCAGGCGGAAACGCTTCGTTACGAGGGACGATACAAACATCTGGGCAGCGCCCGTTTTTCCGAACAGCTCAATCCTAAAGATCGCGGCAGCGCCGAGGACTGGCATGAGTGGCGCGAACAACTCGGCAGCGTCGGAAGAGAACCGGCTGCCTTCTTCGCCGCCGTCTGGGAGATTCTGCAGCACTGTAAGGGGTTGGTTATCGATGATAAACTGAACAGCAAACGCCTGCTCGACAGCGAAGATATACTGGCGCAGATGACCGCCGAGGAACAAAGTTTCGAATTGTTGATTAATCACCGACTGGATAAGATTCAGTCGCCCGATTATCGACAATTGACCGTTGAAGCCTTGCAGGCGCTGGCATTGATCTTCAAGGACGATCCCGAACTCTATGTCGATGACACCTTAATGACCGATACGCTGATCAATCATGCCGTGCGCATCAGTTGGCTGCAAAAACATCCGGACCGCGCGCACCAATACGAACAGGATCATGCCTTTTCGTGGCAGGAATTTTATCAGCTGCCGCCCAACGAGGTTGCAAATGCGATCATCGACGCATTGAATTATCTGCTGGATAACGACAACGAAACCCCGGGAGTGTGCATATGATACTCGCTGGCGACATTGGCGGCACTAAGACCGTGTTGGCGTTATACGGCCGCAATAATCAAGGGGAATTGCAATGCGAATTCGAGCAGACCTATTTCAGCGCCGAATATCCCCATTTCCATGACATCTTGTCGGTTTTTATCCCCGCCGATACAACGCTCAACGCCGCCTGTTTCGGCATCGCCGGACCGATCGTCGAACAACGCTGCCAAATCACCAATCTGCCCTGGCTTATCGATGCCGCGGAGCTGTCCATCAAACTTCGCTGCAACCGCGTCAAACTGTTGAACGACCTCGAAGCGACGGCGATTGGCATGTTGAATATTCCGTCCGAAGACCTGGTCGAACTTAACCCCAGCGCCCAACGCCAACAAGGCAATATTGCCGTGATCGCCGCCGGCACCGGTCTGGGCGAAGCGATACTGTACTGGGACGGACAACGCCATCACCCGATGGCGACCGAAGGCGGCCACTGCGATTTCGCGCCTCAAACCCAGCAGCAGGATCTCTTACTGAGTTATCTACGCAAACAGTTTAACGGTCATGTGAGCTGGGAACGCGTGCTTTCCGGCGCCGGTTTCGGTCATCTCTATGATTTCCTCGTTGACATAAACTATGCGCCGGCCTGCCCGGCAGTGCCGGCGGCTAACTCCGTCAACGCCTTAAGCGATGACCGGAACGCCATCATCTCGCGTCTGGGCCTTAACGTCGAGGATCGGGGTTGCGCGGAAGCGCTGCGCCTGTTTGTCGAATTATACGGCGCCGAAGCCGGCAACTTGGCGCTGAAATGTCTGGCGACCGGCGGCGTTTATATCGGCGGCGGCATCGCGCCTAAAATCCGTCCCGTGTTGGAGAACGGCGACTTCCTGCGCGCCTTCAGCGACAAAGGTCGCTTCCAAACCTTGCTCAGCGGCCTATCGGTCAAACTGTCTCTGAACCCAAATACCGCCTTGATCGGCGCGGCTCATTACTTTTCAGATTGATCGTAGCGTAACCTGTGAAAACCGTCGATTGCGTGCGGAACATTCCGTCTATCCACCGATAATGGAGGAGGTAGCAAGCATGTGCAGAAATTTCAGTAATCATAGGCGCTATTTTGACCTTCTGTTCTTTTGCGGACTGCTGCTAGCATCTGCATCTATCCGCGCTATCGAGCCGCCCTCCCCGTCTTCTCCTCAACCAAGCAAAGAACCCGCTGTCCAGCAACGGCTGGCCGAGATCAAACAGCGGCAAGCCGCTTTGACCAAGCAAAACGATTCGTTTGCCCGCCGCCTGTCGGTCGCCAAAAACGAACAACGCAGCGATGCAGCCCAACAACTGCAAACGATACTGACGACTCTCGCACGGCTCAATGCCAGCTATGATCAACAGCTCATCGCGCTAGAGCGACACCATTCACTGACTAGCAAAAAACAACAATATCAAGAACCAAGCTGGAAAAATCGACGGCGCCCAAGCAACCCTTTTCCTTCATAGAACTGGACCAAGCCCGCGAGGAGCTGAATGTGGAATCACGCCGGGACGCGGCTTTGGCGGCTGGAATCGAACTAGCCGAAGAAGCCTTGAAGACGGCTGACGAAGCGCTGCAACAACGACAAGAAACGGTTTCCGAACTAGCGGCCGAACAGGCCCAGGCAGATACTGAATCGAAACAACCGGAGCTCGCCTTGGAAAAGGCGCGTTGGCAATTGACGTTGGCGGAACAAAACCAAAGACTACGCCAGCTTGAACTGGATAACGAACAACTGGCGAAATCCGTTCACCAGCTTCATCTGGACTTGTTGCGCAGCCAGGTCAAGTTTCTCCAGACCCATGCAGCCTTTGGCGCCGACGAACTAAAAGAGCAATTGCGGCGCATCGACAAGGAACAATTTGCGTTGAATCGTCAGGTGGCGCGTGCAAAAAGCCAGCTGAGCACGGTCAAAACCCTGCTGGAACAGAGCAGAAAAAAATTACACACCGACCCCAGCCTTGAAGCGGACAGCGACGCCCTGCAACTGCAATACGAGGCGTTAAAGACCCAAATAGACAACGACAGCCGCCGCATCGAGTTGCTCAACGATTCGAAGCAAGTCTGGCAACGGCGTTACGATGTGTTCAATCAGGCTGTCAATCAAGCGATGCTGCCAAAATGGCGCAGCCAAGCGAAGCAAAAATTGACCGAAATTGACCAGGAACAGGCCGCCCTGAAACTTTGGCTTGCCGACTGGCAAAGCCGTCAAATCACACTGCTGAACAAGATCGATGACGGCCAGACAAGCCGTGGAATCGAACAACAACGCGATGCAGTAAAGCAAATTCTCGCCTCGTTACAGGCCTTGCATAACGCCCTGGAAAACAGTCGCCGACTGCATAATAAACTGATCGATGAAATCAATATCCGCACGTCTCAGCGATCCCTGCGTGAATGGGTCGAGTTGGCGTTAAATTACCAGATCTATCAAAACATGGTGCTGGATTGGTGTTACGCCTTCGCCACGGCTCTAACCACCTTCCTGCTGCTGTATTTTCTCCGCTGGATTCTGATTCTCAGGCTGAAACGCCTGGAAAAGCCGAGCAAGGCTTCATTGATCAACGCCTTTTTGTCCGTCATCCAACGCGCGAACAGTTTTTTCTTCTTGATGCTCGCCGTCTTCGCCGCCTCCCAGTTGCTGACGCTGACGACTGCCACCCAAACCACGATCAGCAATTTGACGAAAGTGGCTACCGTGTTTCAAGTCGCCGTATGGGCCAGCAGTTTCGTCAGCGCCTGGGTGTTTCGCATTCTCGCTCGTCGCACCAAAGGCGACGGCGCCAGCATGAGCGCCTTATCGATTTTCAACTTTTCCAGCCAAGTGATAGTCTGGTCGATCGCCTTATTGCTGATCCTGCAGAACTTCGGCATCGATGTCACCGCGTTGGTCGCCGGTCTGGGCATCGGCGGCGTCGCTATCGCGCTGGCCTTGCAGCGCATACTCGGCGACCTGTTCTCGTCCTTCTCGATCGTGTTGGACAAACCCTTTGTCGTCGGCGATTTCATCATCTTCGACGATTTCCTCGGCAGTGTCGAACACATCGGCATCAAAACCACCCGCATCCGCAGCCTGAGCGGGGAACAGATCATTTGCGCCAACGGCGACCTGCTCAACACCCGTATACGCAATTACAAGCGCATGAACGAACGCCGCGTCACCTTTAAAATCGGCGTGGTTTACCAAACCCCGCCGGAAAAACTGCAACAAATCCCCGCCATGATCCGGGAAATCATCGAGGCGCAACAGCCCACTCGTTTCGATCGCGCCCATTTCAGCGCTTATGACGATTTCGCCCTGCTCTTCGAAATCGTCTATTACGTGTTGGATCCCGATTACAACCTCTACATGGATATCCAACAAGCAATCAACCTGGAGATCTTCACGCGTTTTCAAGCCGCCGGCATCCAATTCGCCTATCCGACCCAATCGCTTTACCTGCAGAACCTGCCCAGCCAGGAAAACTTGCAGTGATTGGACCCATGAGCGTCAGTGGCAAGACGCAACCATTGTAGGAATGTAGGAACGATCGCGGCCGTGTAGACTCGAAGACAACATCTAACGCCAAGGAAAGCCTTCCGGGAGCTTATGCGTTAGAAATCAAAATCTACTCTGCCTTAAGTGAATAATTACTGCAGCATAGATACATTTTGTGTAACTGCTCGCCCCACTTATCGAACGCGGCAGGGCATGTGGATTCGCCGCCAGGTAATCCGCCTGGTACGCACAACGGCTAATTTTGCCCCGGTGGCGGTTTTTGGCGGCTTGCTTCGCGAAGCCGCCCTACGCGTTATATTGCAACCGTCGGATGGCCCCACCGGGTGGATAAGCCTGAAGGGCGCATCCACCCTACGAATGGGGGTGAGTAGTTACCATTTTGGTAATTATTCAGCGTATTTTTATCAGAGGGAGTAGGTTATTGATTTATCGGGCTGTCTGCAACAGGACGTTGCAGTCAGAGCTTACGCCGCACAGGGAAGTGCAAGTGCCGCGTGAAGCAGGATGCTGTTAGCTGCCATGGAAGTATTCACCCAGCACCTAAATACCATAGACTATTGGCAATGATTTATAATCGTCGTTTATTTAGGTGCTGGGAAATCAATGACCTACTCCCTAACCCCCTGAAAGATACTGAATAGTTACCCATTTTGTTTGGATTATTTACCTACCGAGACCCGAAGGAGGTCAAATGAACAAAAAGCATCAATACATCGCTGTCGCGATCACCGTCCTCACATTATCGATCTCTGCAAACGCAGAAGCACAAACTTCCGCTCGAAAACTCGGTAGGGGACTGGCCGCAATGACCTGCGGTTTTCTCGAAATCCCCGGCAACATTATCGCCGAAACCAGGGCGCAAGGCGCTGTCGGGGTCCCGATTGGGCTCGCCATAGGCTTAGGCATGACCGTCACCCGGGAACTAGTCGGCGTTTATGAATTTGTCAGCGCGCCATTTCCGATGCCGGCGGGATTTCAGCCGATACTAAGGCCCGAGTATCCTTGGGATTATTTCGATTAAACCCGCCAACAACACTTTCAATTTGCAGGACCCCATTTTATTAGGGTGCGCCGAAAGAGGTCGTTTGTTGATACGCCATGCGCAGCATCGGCGGAAACCCATCTCCGGCGTAATTCGGCTTGCGTCGATTACGCCGGCGAGTCATTTCCTTTAAGGTGGTTTCAGCTGATTTTACCGACGATCCCTTCCAGTTCTTCCAGGCTGGTGTAGCTGATCACCAGCTTGCCTTTGCCGCTCTGTTGATGATTGATTTCGACCTTGGCGCCGGTTTTCGCGCTCAATTCTTCCTGCAACCTGAGAGTATCGGGATCTTTTCTCGGCTTCTCCGCTTTCTTGCCATCGTCTTCCCGCTGCAACTCCTTGACCAGCTTTTCCACGGCGCGCACCGACAGACCTTGTTTTACCGTCTTATAGGCGACATCGATCTGTTGTTTTTCCTCCAGACTGAGCATCGCCCTGGCGTGACCCATTTCCAGCAGGCCCTTGGCCATCAAATTTTTGACCTCGGCATGTAAATCCAACAATCTGAGCAAATTGGAGACCGTCGCCCTGGATTTACCGACCGCGGATGCAATCTGCTGATGAGTCAAGCCGAATTCATCCAGCAGCCTTTGCAAGGCTTCCGATTCCTCCAACGGATTCAGATCTTCCCGCTGGATATTTTCAATCAGCGCGATCGCCATCACCGATTGGTCGTCAATATCCTTAACGATCACCGGCACTTCATGTAACTCGGCCAACTGCGCCGCGCGCCAGCGTCGTTCGCCGGCGATGATTTCATATTTTTCGTCTGCCAGATGACGCACGATAATCGGTTGAATAATGCCCTGCGCGGCGATGGAATCGGACAATTCCTTGAGTTTTTCCGGGTCCATGTCCTTGCGCGGCTGATATTTACCACGCTGCAAGAGTTCGATCGGCAGGGTCTGCGTATCATGCCGCTTTTTCTGTTCCGTCTCGCCGGCAGGCGGCGCTACCTCACCCAACAAAGCATCCAAACCGCGCCCTAAACCTCGTTTTTTTACGGCCATATCGTTCTTTAACTCTGTTTTTCTTTTCTGATCATTTCACCGGCCAGCGCAATATAAGCGACTGCGCCGCGCGAAGCCTTATCATACATCAGCACAGGCACTCCATGGCTGGGCGCCTCGGCGAGACGGATATTGCGCGGTACGCAGGTTCTAAACACCTTGTCGCCAAAGTATTCCATCAGCTGATCGGAAACGTCTTTGGTCAGACGACTGCGGTTGTCGAACATCGTGCGCAAGATGCCTTCCAGATGCAGACCCGGATTGACCGCTTCGCGAATATTTTTCAGCGTCGCCATCAGCGCCGACAAACCTTCCAAGGCGTAATATTCACACTGCATCGGTATCAATACGCTGTTGGCGGCCACCATCGCGTTCAGGGTCAACATGTTCAAGGAAGGTGGACAATCGATCAGAATATAGTCGTAGTTGTTTTTAACCTGTAACAAGGCGTCGGCCAGGCGGCGTTCGCGATGAGGCGCATCCATCAGCTGCACTTCCGCCGCAGTCAAGTCGCCATTGCCGGGAATGATATCGAAGCCGATTTCCTGGTTATGGATAATCGTTTCCGCCACCGGCACTTCTTCCAACAGCAATTCACAGCTGGAATATTTGCTTTCTTCTTTGACGACGCCGCAGCCCATCGCCGCATTGCCTTGTGGGTCCATGTCGATCAACAAGACTTTGCGCTTGGCCGCGGCCAGTGATGCCGCCAGATTGACACTGGTGGTCGTTTTCCCGACCCCACCCTTTTGATTGGTAACGGCAATTATCTTAGCCATGCTTGCTTTGCCTCTCTATTCGCACCAGACACCTTTCCGCCGCTATTCCCGGCACATCGATCGGTATTACTGTATATTTTTCGGTTAGTTGCATTAATTCCTGCTCAGGATTCTGACCTTTCATCGCCAATAACACAGCCTCTTCGGCCAATAAATGACGGGTCAGATTGATGATAGTTTCCAGGCTGGCGAAGGCCCGCATAATCACGGTGGAAAAACGTTCGGACGGGGTGAATTGCTCGACCCGACTGTGTTTTACCGTGACATTTTTCAGTTTCAGTTCCAAAATCGCCTGCTGTACGAAACGCGTTTTCTTGGAATTGGAATCCACCAGCGTAAATTCCACCTGCGGCAAAAAAATCGCCAGTGGAATTCCCGGCAAACCTGCGCCAGTGCCGATATCGGCGACCCTGCTTCCTTGCACATAGGGGAGGATGGCCAAGCTGTCCAGAATGTGCAACGTCGCCATTTCCCGCTCGTCGCGGACAGCAGTCAAATTATAAGCTTTATTCCATTTGCCGATCAGTTTTATGAATGCCAGCAGCCGATCGATTTTCTCCTCATCGACCGGCAACGCCAATTGCTGCAGCCCCTGCCGCAGTATATGCCGACATTTATCCATCAGGCGCTTTTCTTCTTCAAATGAACCAATAGCAGCGAAATCGCGGCCGGAGTCACGCCGGGAATTCGCGAGGCCTGACCCAGCGTCTCCGGTCTTTGCTGACGCAGCTTTTCGCTGACTTCGTTGGACAATCCCGAAACATTGCGGTAATCGACATCATCCGGCAGGGGCAGATGATCGTAACGCCGGGTTCTGTTGATCTCGGTTTGCTGACGGTCGATATAACCGGCATATTTGGCCTGAATCGCCACCTGCTCGGCCACCTGTTCCGGTACGTCTCCGGCCTCTGCGAAACCGAGCAGGCGGCCGACATCCACTTCGGGGCGACGCAATAATTCCATTAAACTGGCCTCCTTCTGCAATTTTTTGCCCCAGTATTGTTCCGCCTGCGCGGCCTGTTCGCTGCCGGCCCTGATCCATTTTTTCGCCAGTTCGCCTTGCAAGCGGGCGATGGCCTCGCGTTTCTCGCTGAAAGTCCGCCAGCGCTGCTCGTCGACCAAGCCTAATTCACGCCCTTTCTCGGTCAAACGCAGATCGGCATTATCCTCTCTAAGCAACAGCCGATATTCCGCCCGGCTGGTGAACATGCGATAGGGCTCCTGCGTGCCGCGGGTGATGAGATCGTCGATCATCACGCCGATATAGGCCTCGTCGCGCGCAGGACACCAGCTTTCCAGTCCCAGCACTCGGCGCGCCGCATTCAGGCCGGCGATCAAACCTTGCGCCGCCGCTTCCTCATAGCCGGTGGTGCCGTTGATCTGACCGGCAAAAAACAGACCGTCCATGTGTTTCGTTTCCAATGACGATTTCAGATCGCGCGGATCGAAAAAGTCATATTCGATCGCATAACCGGGGCGGATGATCTCGGCCTGTTCGAAACCGAGCATCGAGCGGACAAATTGATACTGCACCTCGAACGGCAGACTGGTGGAAATGCCGTTCGGATAGATCTCATTGGTGTTCAGGCCTTCCGGTTCGACAAAGATCTGATGAGAATCGCGCTCTGCGAAGCGCATCACCTTGTCTTCGATCGACGGACAATAGCGCGGCCCAACCCCTTCGATGACGCCGGTATACATCGGCGAACGATCCAAGCCGGAACGTATGATGTCATGTGTCTCGCTGTTTGTGCGGGTGATGTAACAGGGAATTTGGCGCGGATGATCTTCCCGTTTGCCCAGAAACGAGAATACCGGCACAGGATCATCGCCATGTTGCACCTGCAGCTTGCTGTAATCGATGGTTCTGCCGTCTATACGCGGCGGCGTGCCGGTCTTCAAGCGATCGACTCGGAACGGCAATTCTCTTAGCCTTTCCGCCAGCGCAATCGACGCCGCATCGCCGGCCCTGCCGCCACTGTAATTCTGCAAACCGATATGAATCTTGCCGCCCAGGAAGGTGCCGGTGGTCAACACCACTGCGCGAGCATAAAATTCCAAGCCCATCTGGGTTTTAACGCCAACCGCCTCGCCTGATTCTACGATCAAGTCGGCGACGGTCTGTTGAAACAAGGCCAGATTAGGCTGGTTTTCCAGCGTACTTCTGACCGCCTGTTTATACAGGTTGCGATCAGCCTGAGCGCGCGTTGCGCGGACCGCGGGTCCCTTGCTGGCATTGAGAATGCGGAACTGAATGCCGGCTTGGTCTATCGCGCTAGCCATCACGCCGCCCAGCGCGTCGATTTCCTTGACCAGGTGTCCCTTGCCGATACCGCCGATCGCCGGATTGCAACTCATCTGTCCGAGAGTTTCAATATTCTGGGTCAATAATAAAGTCTGCGCGCCGCATCGTGCCGCGGCAAGAGCCGCTTCGGTACCGGCGTGGCCGCCACCGACAACGATTACATCAAAAATTTTCTGGAATTTCACAGTCAAACTATGGTCTGATAAAACGTGTATCTTAATAGTTTACGGCGAAAAAATCATGAAAAAACGTAAGAAATCAAACGGCTTGCAGATAGCCGAGCAACGAAACCCGGTGGCGAAATATGCTCACCGCTTCAATAAGGCGAGGGTTTTCAAAGATAAAAGCAAATATCAACGCCAAGCCAAACATAAAGGCCGGGAGCCTTTTCCAATCAAGTCGGCGGACTTTATCGGAAAAGGTTCCCGCCTTATTGCTTATCCCCCTCTTGGGCGCAATGCATACATCGGCTGGAATAGGGCATGGCCTTCAGGCGCGCTTTTTTAATCGGGCTACCGCAAATCAGACAAATGCCGTAAGTTCCGCTGTCTATTCGTGAAATAGCCTGTTTCACCTGTGCTATTTCCTCCCGGGCCGCATTGCCCAGCGCATCCAACACCTGGTCATTTTCCGTTTCCACGGCCTGTTCGGAAAAATCCTGGTCCAGCGGCTTATCGGTATGTTTTACGTCATCGGTAATTTTTTTCAACCGCTCGTCGAGATCTTCCAGCATTTCGATTAAATTACTGCGTACGTCGTTGTATTCTGCCAAAACCGTTACCTGCCTTCTCGTTAACAACCTCGATCAATAATGTCTCGGTTTTTATGGTTTGTCATCGTGTAATTATTCAGCGTACTTTTATCAGAGGGATTAGGTTATTGATTTATCGGGCTGTCTGCAACAAGCGGATTTTTGCTCTGACCGCCAACGTAGGGCGGCTTCGCGAAGCAAGCCGCCAAAAACCGCCACCGGAGGCAAAATTGGTCATTGTGGTTTCCAGGCGCATTGTCTATCGGCGAACCACCCGACGGTTGCATGCCAATGTAGCCTTGCCTTCGGATGTGTCGAACAGCGTGAAGCGCATCAAAACAAGGTGCGCTTGCTCCGCCAAAGTCTGCCCGTAGGAGGCCCGCCCTCGGGCCGAATGGCTCTTTTCGCGCCGAAATCAATGACCTGCTGCCTTGAAAGACACCGAATCGCTACAGCAATTCCCACTTTGGCGTTCAAAAAGGGCATGGGGTGTGTTTGGCGAGGATGTCGGCAGCAAGGATGCTGCCGTCAAGCCCCCAGGGATGGGTTTACCCAGCACCTAAATTCCATGGCTACTGGACTATATTTTACATTCCAGCATAATTTAGGTGCTGGGTGAACGGCGCTCCTCGACAGACACACCCCATGCCCTAAACACCGCAAAAATACTCAAACTGATGGGAATTGCTGGAATCGCTACGTCTTCGTTAACATATCAATAGATTGAACTATACTGGGTTTTAACCGACTAATCATCGTTATTTTAACGCCTGACCGTCATAAAATTTTCAGTTAACGGAAATCACGCTTCCCGATTATGGACAATTCTCTCAATCAACTGCTCGACTCGGCCAACCAAATCATCCTCGGCAAACAGCAACAAATCCGACTGGCGGTGTGTTGTCTGCTGGCGAAGGGTCATCTACTGATAGAAGACATTCCCGGCGTCGGCAAAACGACTCTCTCCCATACCCTGGCGCAACTGTTCGGCCTTAACTATCAACGCATTCAGTTCACCAGCGATATTTTACCGGCCGACATCATCGGTTCCTCGGTATTCGACGCGGAAAACCACCGCTTCACATTCCATCCCGGTCCGATCTTCAAGCAAATGATTCTGGCCGACGAAATCAACCGTTCCACTCCGAAAGCCCAAAGCGCATTGCTGGAAGCGATGGAGGAACATCAAGTTACCGTGGAAGGCGAAACCTATCCACTGCCTCAGCCTTTTTTCGTCGTCGCCACACAAAACCCGTCTCATCAAATCGGCACCTTTCCGCTACCGGAATCGCAACTGGATCGTTTTTTGATGCGTATCGAACTGGGTTACCCTAATCAACAAGCCGAACGGGAACTGCTGACCGGTCGACGGCGCTATGATTTGATCGATTCGCTGGAGGTTAAATTACCGCCGGAACAATTGAGCCAAATGCAGCAGGCTGTCGGCGAAGTCCACGTGTCTCCGGCGTTGCTCGATTATCTGCAAGCCATCATTGCCTTCACCCGCCAGTCCGGTGAATATCATTGCGGCCTGTCCCCTAGGGCTGGCTTGGCGCTGCTGACTGCGGCCAAGGCCTGGGCTTTCATGGATCAACGCAATGCGGTGATTCCGGAGGACGTACAAGCGGTGCTGGCCGCCGTCGCCGGCCACCGTATTCGTTCCGGCAGCACCGATTCCGACGCGATCGTCGCGCCCATACTGAATCAGGTGGCGATTCCTTGAGCGAAACAGCGTTAAGCTTAACGGAACGATTCCAGCGCAGTCGTTTCATGAGCGGTGAAAAACCGATCGACCGTCCTTTGACCCTGAACCACCGCCGGATCTTCATTCTGCCGACCCTGCGGGGCATGGGTTTTGTCCTGTTGATTGCGTTGTTATTGTTGATCGCCTTCGTCTATAACAATAACCTGGCTTATCTGCTGGCTTTCCTGCTGGCCAGCGTGTTCTTCGTGACCATATTACACAGCTATAAGTCGCTGGCTGGCCTGGTGATCCAAGCGGGCCACAGTCATGCCGCCTTTGCCGGCGAAGCGGCCGGATTCACGCTGCATATCAGTAATCCTGTTCAGCAGTCACGCATTAATCTGCAATTATCGATGCAATCGCAGCAGAACATAAGCTTGGCCGACCATGAGCAAACGACCGTCACCCTATATGCCGCGGCTCATAAACGGGGCTGGCTAGCCTGCGATACCGTCACCGTCTCCAGCTGTTATCCGTTAGGGCTATTCCGCGCCTGGTCCCCGCTGCGCTTTAATTTGCAGGCTTTGGTCTATCCGCACCCGGCCAATGCTGAACTGCCGTTTCCGGAAACGGGCGGCTTAAGCGGTGAACAGGACCGAGGCCCCAAGGATGGCGATGACTTTTATGGCATCAAAAGCTATCAAGGCGGTGACCCGATACGCCAAATCCATTGGAAAGCGTTCGCCAAGGGTCAAGGTCTGTTCAGCAAGGAATACGCCGGCGCAGCGACCACCGAATGCTGGCTGGATTACCAGGCAACGCCGGGACACGACCTTGAACAGCGTCTGAGCCAATTGTGTCGCTGGGTCGTCGATGCCGAACAGGCGGGAATCCGCTATGGCTTGATATTGCCGGGAACCCGAACCGCGCCCAGCCACGGTAGGCAACACTATACGAAATGCCTGGAAACCCTGGCATTGTTTTAGGATATCAACATCATGGCATTGGACAAGCGCATCCTGATCTTTCTGCTGGTCTCGATAGGCCTGATTGCCCTGCCGCATATTAATCATATTCCGGCGCCATTATTCGCATTTTTTTCGCTGTTGTTGACTTGGCGCTTCGCCGGGATCTGGAAACCCACCTGGTTGCCGAAACCGAAACTGGTGTTTTTACTGACTATCGCCGGCATAGGCCTGTTGTACGGCCAACATCAAGGCGTACTGGGCCGGGATGCCGGCACCGCCTTGTTTATCACCGCACTGGGCCTTAAGTTATTGGAAATCCGTTCCCCGCGCGATATTTATCTGATTACTTACCTGGCCTTCATCGTCGCCAGCTCGCAGTTTCTTTATCAACAAAGCATTCTGATGGCCGGCTATACCCTGCTCGTCTGCTGCGTGCTGTTGGCCACACTGGTCGCGATCAACAGCCGACAAGCGCAGACCTTGGCCGCCTTAAGGACAGCGGCGCAAATCATCGCCCAAGCCTTACCCCTGGCCGCGGTGCTTTTCATCTTGTTTCCCCGGGTCGAGGCGCCGCGCTGGATGTTGTTTGACGATAAACATCAGGCCAGAAGCGGTCTCAGCGACACCCTGGAGCCTGGTTCGATCAGCCGTCTTGGGCTGTCGGACGAACTGGCCTTCCGGGTGAAATTCAACGGCGACCTCCCTCCGCCGAAACAACGTTACTGGCGCGGCCCGGTGTTTTCCTATACCGACGGCAAGCGCTGGCGAGAAAGCAAGAACCGTTATTTCAAACGCTACATGGATCAACCGCGTTACCACGGCAAGGCTTACCAATATACCTTGATGATGGAACCGCATGACCAGCCTTGGGTGTATGCGTTGGATATGGCCGCCGAATACGGCGATGGCTTGCGCAGAAATGCATTTTATCAGCTGATTAGTCGCCGCGACCCCCAAGATCGCGCCGAATATCAGGTGACCTCCTTTCCAGATTACAACACCGGCTACCTGACCAAAACCGAACTGAAAGACAATTTGCAACTACCGGACGAGCCCTCGGCCAGAATGAAGCAGTTGGTCCAGCGATTGCAAGGTTTCGATGCGGAACCGGAAGTCTTTATCAGACAATTGCTGGGGCATTTTCGCAACGAAGACTTCCATTACACGTTGATGCCCGATTTAATGGAAGAAAATCCGATAGAAAGCTTTTTGTTTGAAAACCGTTATGGCTTTTGCAGCCATTATGCGACCGCCTTTGTCTACCTGATGCGGATAGCGGGCATTCCGGCAAGGGTTGTCGGCGGCTACCAGGGCGGAGAATTGAACGAGGTCGGCGGTTTTATCGAGGTCAGACAGGCCAACGCCCATGCATGGGCCGAAGTATGGCTGCAAGGCCAGGGCTGGGTCCGCTATGATCCGACTACCGCCATCGCTCCGCAACGCGTGGAGCAGGATGTCAACATCGACCTGCAAATCGCCAGCGGCGCGGTGAATTTTACCCCGGATGAAGCTAGTGCCGCGCTGGACTGGCTGAAACGCGGCCGACAACTATGGAACAGTATCGATTACAGCTGGCAGCGTTGGGTGATCAACTATAACGGCGTCAATCAATCCAGCTTTCTGGCCTCGCTGGGGATCGACAATCTGACAAAAATCGCCTATTGGCTAGTCGCCAGTTTTGCCGCGGTCTCGTCGCTGCTCGCCTGGCTGGTATTAAGGCGAAAACAGGTAAAAACCGATCCGGCCATGGCGTTATACCGACGATTCTGCGCCAGATTGGCCAAACAAACCGGTATCCGCATTAGCACCGGCGAAGGCCCGCTAAGTTTTGCTCGACGAGTCGAAAAGCAACGTCCGGAACTCGCTGAGCGGATCAATCGTATTACCGCGCTGCTTATCAAGCTGCGTTACCAGCCAGACGGCAGTGACGAGGACCTGTTGCAGTTAAAACAACAGGTCAGGCGTTTTAAAGTTTCTAGCCGTTAAAATTCGTTTATTTCGTATTTAGCAGTTCCTGCGCAGTCGGCATATCTTTGATATCTTTGGACGGACGTTCAACTTTTTGTTCAACTTTTTGCTCAACTTTCTGTTCAGTCGCCGCCGCCTCAGCTTCTTGTTTACGCTTATTGCCTTCACCGAACAATGTGGCGGCTATCATGAACAGCACGCTGGCAATCATGATAATCGGCATTCTGCCTGGCTTATCGATCCAAAACAATATCCATTTGGGTTTAATTAACCCAACAATCAGAATTAAAATCGAGAGGATGAGTATGTTGATAGCCGCTATTATCATGAGTGTCGCCTTGTTAGCTTATAATTAAAAAAATGGTAATTATTCAGCGTAGTTTTACTAAGAGGGAGTAGGTTATTGATTTATCGGGCTGTCTGCAACAGGACGTTGCAGTCAGAGCTTACATGGATGTATTCACGCGTCCCGAGAAATCAATGACCTACTGCCTAAAACCCGAAAGATACTGAATAGTTACAAAAAATGTACATTATTATTAGACGGCTGGCGGTTTGCAATACACAATCGTTTTTAATTGCGCCGTTCAATGAACTGAACCGCCGATAACGAAGTCTATGACTCACAATAGCCGCTGGGTGGCCGTGTGTCGCAATCTACGACCAGCTCCTTATGCATCGAAAATTCCACCGAGTTGCCATTAAATAATGGGTAATTTAAGAATTCCTTAAGCTTAGTTATTTATCGTCGTTCGCGCATCAATCAAAATAGCCCCGCTTCATGGCGGAAAACCTCCCTCCCTAATTAATGAACACAGCAAAAAACAAATACCATGCGTTTACTATTGGTTGAAGATGATGAAATTCTCGGCGATGGCCTGAAAACCGGCTTGTCTATGGAAGGTTATGCCGTCGACTGGGTCACAGACGGCAAACTGGCCAATGAAGCGTTAAAAACCAACCTCTATGAACTGGTGGTTTTGGACCTGAACTTGCCTAGGATGAACGGCATCCACATTCTGAAGGAGCTGCGCAAGCGCAAGGACCATACCCCGGTGCTGGTATTGACCGCCAAGGATACCATCAAGGACAGGGTGCATGGCCTGGACAGCGGCGCCGATGATTTTGTCGTCAAACCTTTCGACCTGGCCGAAATCTGCGCCCGCCTCAGGGCCTTGTACCGCCGTTATGGCACAGGCAAAATGCCGGCGATCGAACATAAAGGGATCAAACTGGATCCGGCTTCACATCAGGTTTTTTACCACGACGAACCGATCGATTTATCGCAGAAAGAATTTGAAATACTCAGCTTCCTGATGAATCATATCGGTCAAGTCGCCTCCCGCGCCCGTCTGGAAGAAACCTTGTATTCCTGGAATTCCGAAGTGGAAAGCAATACCGTCGAGGTTCATATCCATCACTTGCGCAAAAAACTGGACAGCAACCTGATCCGCACCATCCGCGGTGTCGGCTATATCATCGACGAAAATTAACTCGGCAAGCATTTATCGTCATGTCCATTCGCGTGCTGCCAAATTCGTTAAAAAAACAACTGCTGTTTTATCTGCTGTTTTGCACCTTAATCGTCTGGGGAGCCACCGCCTATATCAGCTTCAAGGAAACCCAGCGCGAAGTCGCCAAGGTGTTCAGGGAAGAACTTGCCCAGTCGGCCGGGGTCTTGCACGCCTTCGTTGAAAGCATGCTGCATGAGGGCTCATTATCGGAACACTGGGACCCGGAGCACGCCTCTAATCTGCTGCATACCCACGATCTCACTTATCAATACGCCGGAAAAATCGCTTTCCAACTGTGGTCGGTGGATGAAGGTTTGATACTCCGCTCTGCCAGCGCCCCCAAATTCGCCTTGTCATCAATTCGAAACGGCTATAGCCAGGCCACGTTGGACGAACATCTCTGGTATGTGTTCAGCATCGCCAATCATGATGGCGAATATATTATTCATGTCGGCCAACGTGAAGATGTCCGCGAATCCATCACCTATGATGTTACCCGACAACTGATGCAGAATTTTTTAATCGGTTTGCCGATATTGGGCATGATGATTTGGTTCATCGTCAGCCACACCCTTGCCCCGCTCAATCATCTGACCAAACAGCTGGCCAAGCGCGAAGCCGGTTATCTTAAACCCTTGCCGATTAATGATCTGCCGGAAGAAATCATACCGGTCGTCAAAGAGCTCAACACGCTGTTTGTGCAACTCGAACAGGCTTTCGAAAACGAGCGCAATTTTACTTCGGACGCTTCCCATGAATTACGCACCCCCTTAGCCGGTTTATTAACCCAGGTTCAGGTGGCGCAAAAAACACAAGATGAGAGCGTACGTACTCAAGCGTTAAACAAAGCGCAAC
Source organism: Methylomarinum sp. Ch1-1 (assembly GCF_030717995.2). Taxonomy (NCBI): domain Bacteria; kingdom Pseudomonadati; phylum Pseudomonadota; class Gammaproteobacteria; order Methylococcales; family Methylococcaceae; genus Methylomarinum; species Methylomarinum roseum. The sequence continues at coordinate 653,490 of NZ_CP157743.1, forward strand.
AGGCCGTGCAACGCATGACCCGGATGGTGCAACAGCTATTGACGCTGTCGAGAATCCAAAGCCAAAACGAAAAAATGGACCAAGCCGTCATCAATATCAATCAGGAAATCGTCAATCTCATCAGTGAAATCGAACCACTGGCTCATCGTAAAAATATCGACATTGAATATCAATCCGCGGAAACTCTGAACATCAGCGGTAACCAGCAATTGATCGACATTCTGATCAGAAACCTGATCGAAAACGCATTGAAATATTCACCGCAAAACGGCAAGGTTAAAATCCGCTCGATGCGAGAAAAAAACCAATTATGGCTCAGCGTCGAAGATAACGGCCCCGGCATCAAGGAAAAAGACCGAAAACGCCTGACTCGGCGTTTTTTCCGCAGCGTAGAAACGGCTAGCACTACCGAGGGGAGTGGTCTTGGCTTGTCGATCGTGCAACGCATTGCCACCCTACACGATGCCGAGATTCATTTTTCCAAATCAAGCATGGGAGGACTGCTTGTCTTATTGATTTTTGATTTACCGTTCGCAACGTCCACCGCGATCAAACACAAACGAACGCATTTATTCAGAAAAAAATAATGCCTTCATTGACTACGCACAAGATCACCAGTCTTTCCATTTAAACTGCTTTAAGCGTTGCTTGAACTTTTCCTTGTCATTGAAATACAAAATCACCAAAAACAATAAAGGCCAGATTAACAGCAACAGTATTTTGCCGAATGTTGCAAAGCTCATGATGTACTTACCTCCCGTGACGCCATCGTTTGATTGCGGCTATCAAGCTTTATCCATGATAAATAGCAGCAATTCCTAGTTTGAGTATTTTTGCGGGGTTAGGGCATGGGGTGTGTCTGTCGAGGAGCGCCGTAAACCCATCCCTGGGGGCTTGACGGCAGCATCCTTGCTGCCGACATCCTCGCCAAATACACCCCATGCCCTTTTTGAATACCAAAGTGGGAATTGCTGGATAAAATAGCCAATACTACCCTATTTCGGCCCGGATTCGATACAATAGTAAAGATTTATATTTCATCGCACTCCATTATTCATGAAAATTTCTTTCGAGATAGTCCCCCGCAGCAAAGAGGCATTTGCGGAACAATACCGTTTTGTTCAGTCCCTCGGCCCATCGATCGATCTGATCAATGTGCCCGACATTCAACGCTTTACCATCCGCAGCTGGGAAACCATCAAACATATCGATCGTAGCCGGCATCAGTTCATCCCGCATTTAAGAGCGATCGATTTCGATATCAAGTCCGGAGAAATTTTCAAAATCATCGAGGAATATCAACTGGATAATGTCCTGCTGGTATCCGGTGATCCGCCGGAAGGGCTAAAACGCAGCTTTTATAAGACCAATGTATTGGATTTAATCCGTGCGGTAAAACAGCAATTTCCCGATATCAATGTCTACGCCGGCTTCGATTCTCATCGCAACGGCGTACAGGATGAATGCAACTATATCAAACATAAGGCCGACGCCGGCGTCTGCGGCTTCTTCTCACAGCCCTTTTACGACATCCGCATGATCGAAATCTACGCCGAGCAAATGCAGGGCTTGGAAACCTTCATCGGCCTGAGCCCAATCACCACCGAAGCTTCGATGAAATATTGGGAAGTCAAGAACAAAGTCCAGTTTCCGGCCGATTTCAGATGCGATTACCCGTGGAATATCGACTTCGCCAACCGTGCGATAAAACTGGCCCACGAAGCCGGCATGAATATCTATTTCATGCCGATCCGTATCGATCTGGAAAAATACTTCGGTCAGCTTGAATTGTCTCAAAGCTAATATCCCCCGACAGGTCACCGAGAGCGTCGTGTTTTAATCGCACTTTCGATGTTCCGGCGACTTGGCGGTTTAGTTAAAAGAAAAGCTCGCGCATCTTCTGCCCTGGATGTTCGGCGCGCATGAAGGCTTCGCCGACCAGGAAGGCATAGACGCCGTTATCGGTCATCAACTTCACATCGTCCGGCGTATGAATGCCGCTTTCGGTTACCAATAAGCGGTCTTCCGGCACCATTTTCATTAAATCCAGTGTGGTTTGCAGCGAGGTTTCGAAGCTGCGCAGATTGCGGTTATTGACGCCGACCAACTTGCTGTCTAAGCGCAATGCCCTTTCCATCTCGTTGGCATCATGCACTTCGACCAGCACATCCATGCCCAATTGGTTCGCCAATCCAGACAACTCTTGCATCTGCGCATCGGTCAGCGCGGAGACGATCAACAGAATGCAATCGGCGCCTAAAGCGCGCGCCTCGTAGACCTGATAGGGATCGATCATGAAATCCTTGCGCAACACCGGCAGCGGGCAGCGGTCATGGACCAATTGCAGATAGACTTCCGAGCCCTGAAAATAGTCCTTGTCGGTCAACACCGACAGACAGGTCGCGCCGTTCATCGCATAATCCTGGGCGATTTCGACCGGACGGAAATCCTCGCGAATCACGCCTTTGCTGGGCGAGGCTTTTTTGATTTCGGCGATGATGGCCGGCTTTTTCGCCAACGCCTTGTCCTTCAACGCCCGATAGAAGCCACGCGGCGTTTCGACGCCGGAAGCGATTTCTTGTAGCATCTCGACCGAGTTTTTCGCCTTGCGGCGCTCGACTTCTTCGGCTTTGGTTTCGAGGATTTTTTTTAGGATATCGGGAGTGTCTGTCATGATTGAGTCAGTGATTTTTTATCGATGGGTTTCACGAGGTTCTACCCATCTTACGTTTATTAAAGTGTAATTATTCAGCGTAGTTTTACTAAGAGGGAGTAGGTTATTGATTTATCGGGCTGTCTGCAACAGGCAGATTTTTGCTCTGACCGCCAAGGAAGGCGGAAATGTAGAAAATGCAGGAGCAATTTTCTACCTGCAAAATCTGCATTTCCATCGTTCCTGACGGTCTACCTCACCGGTTCCCGACCGGTGTGGCATTCCCACCCTCCCTGGCGGTCTACCTCACCGGTTCCCGACCGGTGTGGCATTCCCACCCTCCCTGGCGGTCTACCTCACCGGTTCCCGACCGGTGTGGCATTCCCACCCTCCCTGGCAGTCTACCTCACCGGTTCCCGACCGGTGTGGCATTCCCACCCTCCCTGGCAGTCTACCTCACCGGTTCCCGACCGGTGTGGCATTCCCACCCTCCCTGGCAGTCAGACGTTGCAGTCTGAGCTTACGCCGCACAGGGAAGTGCAAGTGCCGCGTGAGATAGGACATCGCTAGCGGCCGCCGCACAGGGAAGTGCAAGTGCCGCGTGAGATAGGACATCGCTAGCGGCCGCCGCACAGGGAAGTGCAAGTGCCGCGTGAGGCAGGATGCCGTTAGCTGCCATGGATGCATTCACCCAGCACCTAAATTAACGAAGATTATAAATCATAGCCAATAACCTAGGGTATTTAGGTGCTGGGAAATCAATGACCTATTGCCTAAAACCCGAAAGATACTAAATAGTTACATTAAGGTTTGTGCTTGAGTTAGGCGACAGCCGTAACCCAACATCAATTAATGTTTGTTCGAATAGGCCACCAAAGCATCGAGTTTCCGCAGTGCCGCGCCACTAGCCAACACCTGTTGCGCCTTGTCTATGCCGGCAGCCAACGTGGCGCTGAGGTTGGCCGCGTATATCGCCGCACCGGCATTCAGCGCCACGATGTCCCTGGCCGGACCGGGCTCGTTATTCAACACCGTTTTCACCATCGCCAGACTGGATTCCGCGCCATCCACCGCCAAGCTATCCAAGCTTTGCCTTTGCAGACCGAATTGTTCCGGCGTGATCGTATAAGTTTTGATCTCGCCGTTGTGCAGTTCGGCGATATGGGTCGGCGCGGCGATACTGATTTCATCCAGACCGTCTTCGGCGTTGACCACTAACACATGCTTGCTGCCCAATTTTTTCAATACCTGGGCCAAGGGCTCCAGCCATTGGCTGGCGAACACGCCGATCAGCTGATTCGGCGCAGAGGCCGGATTGGACAGTGGGCCTAGCAGATTGAACAGGGTTCTCACGCCCATTTCCTTGCGCGGGCCGATCGCGTGCTTCATCGCACCATGATGTTTCGGCGCGAACAAAAAGCCGACACCGATTTCATCCACGCATGAGCCGACTTGTTCGGCGGATAAATCCAAATTGACCCCTGCCGCCTCCAACACATCGGCGCTGCCGGAACTGCTGGATACCGAACGGTTGCCGTGCTTGGCCACCTGCCCGCCTGCCGCCGCGACCACGAAGGCGCAGGTCGTCGAGATGTTGAAGGTATTGGCGCCGTCGCCGCCGGTGCCGCAAGTATCGATGACATGTTCGCCGCGTACCGGCACGTTGACGGCCAATTCACGCATCACCGACGCGGCCGCGGCAATTTCATCGACCGTTTCGCCTTTGCAACGCAAGGCGATCAGAAAAGCACCGATCTGGGCGTCGCTGGCGCCGCCGGTCATGATCAGTCGCATCACCTGCCGCATTTCTTCGGCGCCTAAGTTTTGTCTGTCCAGCAAGCGCTGAATCGCCTCTTGCATCGTCATGCTTATCGCTCCAGGAAATTGCGCAGCATATCGTGGCCCTGCTCAGTCAATATCGATTCCGGATGAAACTGCACGCCTTCGACATCCAGCGTCTTATGTCTTATACCCATAATTTCGTCGATGTTGCCGGCTTCATCCTGGGTCCAGGCGGTGATTTCCAGGCAATCGGGCAGGGTCGCCTGATCGATCACCAGCGAATGATAACGCGTCGCGGTAAACGGATTACTGAGGCCCTTGAACACCCCGACATCATGATGATAAACGGGCGATGTTTTGCCGTGCATGATGCTTTTGGCATGGACGATGCGGCCGCCGTAGGCATAACCGATGCTCTGATGACCCAAACAGACGCCCAGTATCGGATATTTTCCAGCGAACCGGATAATGGCTTCGACCGAGATGCCAGCCTCCTTAGGCGTGCAAGGCCCCGGAGAAATCACTAGCTTGTCGGGCCGCATCGCGTCGATCTGTTCGATTGTCACCTCATCGTTACGCACCACGGTCACATCCGCGCCCAATTCACCGAAATATTGCACCAGGTTGTAAGTAAATGAATCGTAGTTATCGACCATGACGACTCTTACTGCAGTCATGACTTCTCTCCTTCCAGCCCTGCTTCGGCCATACTGACAGCGCGGAAAATCGCCCGGCCTTTATTCATCGTTTCATCCCATTCGTTACGCGGCACCGAATCGTAGACGATTCCGGCCCCCGCTTGTATGTGTAAGGTTTGATCTTTGATCACGGCGGTTCTGATCGCAATTGCCGTATCCAAATTGCCCGACCAGGAAATATAGCCGACCGCGCCGGAATAGACGCCGCGTTTGACCGGCTCCAGCTCGTCGATGATTTCCATCGCACGGATCTTCGGCGCGCCGCTGACGGTGCCGGCCGGAAACGTCGCCGCCAACACATCGAAGGCGTCTTTGCCTTGCTGCAATTCCCCGGTTACGTTCGAGACGATGTGCATGACATGCGAATAACGCTCGATAATCATCTTATCGGTCAACTTGACCGAGCCGATTTTCGCCACCCGGCCGGTATCGTTGCGGCCCAGGTCGATCAGCATCAAATGTTCGGCCAGCTCCTTCGGGTCGGCCAGCAAATCCTGCTCCAGTTCATGGTCCTCTTCCATCGTCGTTCCGCGCGGACGGGTGCCGGCGATCGGTCTGACGGTAATCTGCTCATCTTCCAGCCTAACCAAAATTTCCGGCGACGAACCGACGATATGAAAATCGCCCAGATTCAGAAAATACATATAAGGCGACGGATTCAGACAACGCAATGCTCGATACAGATTCAGCGGCGCGGCTTGATAAGGGATCGACAGGCGCTGAGACAACACCACCTGCATGATATCGCCGGCGACGATATAGTCTTTAGCCTTCAACACCGCGCTCTCGAAGCCTTCCTGGGTAAAGCCGGAGACGAAATCGGATTCATTCACCTGCTTAGGCGAAGCATGACTGTCGGGTCTGGCCTTCAGCTCGCGCAGCTTGACGATCAAGTCCTCCAGTCGAGCCACGGCCTTGGCATAGGCATCCTGCTGAGCCGGATCCGCATGTGTCAACAGCAACACCTTGCCGGACAGGTTATCGAACACCAACATTTCTTCCGACACCATCAACAATATATCGGGATTCCCGATCGGATCAGGCTTGCCGGTCGACTGCAACCGTTTTTCGATATAACCGATAGTCTCATAGCCGAAATAACCGACCAATCCGCCGTTGAAGCGCGGCAGATCTTCGACATCCGGCACCTTGTACTGCTGGCGGAATGTCTCTATCCACTGCAGAGGCTGCGGATGATTAAGGCTTTGCGTTATCCGTCCCTCCTGCTCCAGGGTGATTTCATGTCCGTAAACCTTGACCAGCGTTTTACATGGCAATCCGATAATGGAATAACGTCCCCACTGCTCGCCGCCGTGTACCGACTCGAATAAATAGGAATAGGGTCCGTCCGCCAGTTTCATATAGGCGCTTAACGGCGTATCCAGATCGGCCAACACTTCCCGACTGACGGGAATGCGGTTGTAGCCTTGCCGGGCGTATTGGTTAAATTGCTCTGGTGTCATTATTGTTATTCAAGGGTTGTTTGGCGGCCCGATTGCCACCATGACTGACAGCATACTCATAAAAGCCTTTCATTATATCTTTTCGCGGCGGTTAACTGAATACAGTTCAACGCCAATTGTATTCATTATCGGCTGGGAAACAGGATATGCGGAAAAAAATCGACGGCCGGCTTGCGCCCATCGGTGACGAGGCGACGCCTCCTAAAACCAGCAAGTCTCAGTTTGAGCATTTTTGTTGTGTTTAGGCCATGTAATTATTCAGCGTAGTTTTATAAGAGGGAGTAGGCTATTGATTTATCGGGCTGTCTGCAACAGGACGTTGCAGTCAGAGCTTACATGGAAGTATTCACGCGTCCCGAGAAATCAATGGTCTACTCCCTAAACCCTGAAAGATACTGAATAGTTACTAGGGCATAAGGTGTGTCTGTCGAGGAGCGCCGTTCACCCAGCACCTAAATTATCCTGGAATGTAAAGTATAGTCCAGTAGTCATGGAATTTAGGTGCTGGGTAAACCCATCCTTAGGGGCTTGACGACAGCATTCTTGCTGCCGACATCCTCGCCAAACACACCCCATGCCCTTTTTGAACTCCAAACCGGGAATTGCTGTCCTAAAACACGCTAAACCTATCAAACCGCAAATTGTTGATACAATGGCCAGTTTATATTGTGCAATCGAATCCGCGATGAAACTGGTCACTTTTCGTTATAAGCAACATATCGGCATCGGCGCCATTGACGGCGACAACATCGTAGATGGCGCAGGCTATCTCGATATTCCCAACAATATGATCGATTTTCTAGCCGCCGGCGAAACCGCCAAAGCCGCTCTGCAACGATTGATAGACGACGACGGCCGCCGCATTCCATTGGCAGAGGTCAAATTGCTGGCCCCGGTGCCGAGACCGGGTAAATTCCTTGGCATCAGCCTCAATTACGCAGACCATATCGGCGAAACCGGACTGGACAAACCACAATATCCGACTTTCTTTACCAAACAAAGCAGCTGTGTCATTGGCCAGAACGACGCGATTCATAGACCGAAAGTCTCGGAAAAAGTCGATTACGAGGGTGAATTGGCCTTCGTGATCGGCAAACGCTGCCGTCATGTGCCTTTAGACAAAGCCCATGAGGTCATCGCCGGCTACACCATCGCCAATGACGTCTCGGTGCGAGATTGGCAAATCCGTTCACCGACCTGGATGCTGGGAAAATCCTTCGATACCCATGGTCCGTTAGGTCCTTGGCTGGTCACCCGCGAGCAAATCAGCGACCCGCATAATCTGGCCATTAAAACCTGGGTCGACGACGAACTGAGGCAGGACTCCAATACCCGATACATGATTTTCAATTGCTTCGAGATGATCGCCTATCTGAGTCAGGCGATGACCTTGGAGCCCGGCGATGTCATCGCCACCGGCACGCCCAGCGGGGTCGGCGTCAAAATGAAGCCTCGCGGTTACTTGAAGCCCGGACAAACCGTGAAAATTGAGATCGAAAGCATAGGCGCCTTGATTAATCCGGTAATCGAGGAACCGGAAAGCACGATGATGTTCTGAACCACTCGGTTTGTATTTATTCAATGTTATACGTTTTTCGGCAATAGCTTATTGATTTGGCCGCACTAACTAAGTGCCTAGAAAAAAGTCAGACGGTCTTAGGTTCTCCGTCATTCCGGCATGGACTGCCGGAATCCAGTTATCATGGATGATGGCTTATACAACCATACTTATTACCAATCACTTATTCAGCTTGATACTGCAGCAATTCCCACTTTGGCGTTCAAAAAGGGCATGGGGTGTGTTTGGCGAGGATGTCGGCAGCAAGGATGGGCTTACCCAGCACCTAAATTCCATAGGCTAATGGCTGCGATACATCTTCCTTTATTTAGGTGCTGGGGACTTGAAGCACCGATTAATTAAACAACGTTCATTTTTTATTCAGCATGCCTCCGCTAATCTGTAACCAAGCTAAAACAACGCTGGAAACAGCAGGAGGCCGAGATGAAAAAGTTTCTTATAATCATCAGTTTAATCGCTTTCCCTTTAGCCGGTTATGGCGATTGGGGAGAATTTCATCCTTCTAGAGGCTATCATTCTCATCATTATTGGAAAAAAGTGGATAGACGCCTGAACCGCCAATATCATCGCATTGACAGCGGCATTATCAACGGTGATTTAACTCACAGGGAAGCCAAAAAATTACAGCGCGAACAACGCAAAATGGCCAAGCGTATTGCCCGCATGCGCGATAAACGCTGGTTGACAAAGTTTGAAAAACGGCGAATTATGTCCTACTTGGATAAAGCCAGCGACAATATTTACCGGTCACGAAACAATGACCGTTATGTCCATCATCATAAGCGGGATCGTAGAGATGCTGGACACAGAAACTGGAAACGAATGTCAGGGATTAGCCGTGACGACTCATGGAAATTTTATTTAAGGTTTTGAGTCGGGCGGGTGACGATCTCACAGCAGAGAGACTCGTCACCCGACACCACCTGCCGATTATTTATTCATCATTTTTTTATGCATTTTTTTCATTTGCTGCTTATGCTCCCTCATTTTTCTGTGATGGGCCTTCATTAACTCCAATTGCTCATCTTTCAGTTTCTGTTTCTTTGCCGGATCCTCTTCGGCCAGAATTCTATTATAATAATCATGCATGATGAGCATTTGTTCCTGTTTGGCGCGCATATGAGCATCGCGTTGCTCTTCGCTCATCTGCATCTGTCCCTTTCCTTGCATTCCTTGCATTCCTGACATGGAACCCGGCTTATCTTGCGCCTGTAAACTCAAACTGAAAAGAACCAAACCCATTATCGCTATTAACCTTTTCATCATCCCCTCCACTTATGTAGTACACTAGGCCATCAACTGATGACAGGTACTATAGTAACTGAAGATATTGAGCGGTCAAACAACTATATTCCTGGTTTGAAAATAGCCCGGCGCCGCACGCCCTTCCCTAGAGTCGATAATGCCGACTGTCTCGATATTTTCTCAGCGAGACATAATTTTTAAGGCCTTATCTGCCGCGACAATATGTCGCATTTTATAAACTTAGTTTAGGTACTAGAATTACTAGAACTCTTCCATTCTTCCTTCTCGGAAACAGAGTTTGCCACCCTTCCTTGTTGCGGCCGCAAGGCCGCTCTTTCTTTTAGGGATAACGCGATGCAGAGAAATTATCATACAGATACCAGCCAATTGCCCAACCATTACGAACTCGCCAAACAAACCGCCTTTCATGAAGCGGGACACGCCGCCGCCATCCACCTCCGCAACAAACAAAAGCGTCTAGCACCGGTCAATTTTGAAATCCAAATCAACAAACCATCTCAGCCGAATCAACAATTTTCCGCAAAAGTCGTCGATGGCCTGTTAATACATAACCTGTCTTCCGCTCTCGACACTCGCCTGTCCGAACGAGAACGACGTGATCAACAACGCGCCTTCGAGGCCGATGTTGTCAATCTACTGGTCGGGCCGCTAGCGGAAGCGCGTTATGTCTCTATCAGAGATGACGAGATTTTTAATCAACGTCTGGTTAACACCAAAGCGCTGCAAAATTATGGCGGGCTTAGCGATGTCGAACACGCGACCCATTATCTTTCGGCCTTCATTAGCGACCATAAACAACGCGAAAAAAAAATGCTCGAACTTTTCAATGAAGCTTATCGCTTCATTGATAATTCCAGTCATTGGCAATGCATTCTGAACCTTGCCCAATATATACTTCAGTGCAAGCAAGACAGGCTGAGCTGCGAGGAAGTCATCGGGATATTTGACCGTTGTTGCAACACTTAGCAAAACTGAGTACGCTATGACAACGACAATCGCTTGGTGAGGCAACATGGATATTGGCAAGTTTTTGATAACCGCCGGCGCCTTCATATTGTTCGTTGGCCTGTCGATTCAATTCGCACCCTGGCTGATCAACTGGTTTGGCAAGCTGCCAGGTGATATCCACATCAAACACGAACACAGCACCGTGTTTATACCGATCACTTCAATGATCGTCATCAGCCTTTTGCTGACCTTGCTGGTAAATTTTTTTTTCAGAAAATAATCAACGCCTTGCTCGTCTTATTATCGAAAAGATAAGATACGCGTAGATCAACAAATTGACCGCAACCACCAATATACCCAACAAAATTTGTGTGTCTGCAGTCAATCCCGCAGGATAAATCAGTGGGATCAGATAATGCTCGACAAATCCACCGCTATAACCAGCCTGATTGGCTGACTGCCTAAAATCATTCTCCCACCCGGTCAACGGACAATACCAGCCCCTGAACTCGAGCAATGTCCCCCAGATCACGGCCGGCACATGCAACAAGGCCATCCAGCGATATTTCAACAACAATAAGCCGCCTAGCATGACGAAAACGATAAAACCTAAATGGAGCACAACCAGTAAATCGGCAATTATTCTATACGGCATACAAGGGTCTATTTTCCAGTAATTCCCATCAGTTTGAGTATTTTTGCGTTGCTTAGGACATGGGGAGTGCCTGTCGAGGAGCCCAGCACCTAAATTATCCTGGAGTGTAAAATATCGTCCAGTAGCCATGGAATTTAGGTGCTGGGTAAACCCATCCTTGGGGGGGCTTGACGGCCTTCACCTCATAGCTTGCACATCGATACGAATAAAGCAAGAAAATTTATGCAAGTTCGATCACATTTTACCCGCGACTTCAATCCTATACTTCTAAGCTTGTAAAATTATTGACGGATCAGAGGTATATAACCATGAAAGTAGAATTCCTTATTCCTGCGTTTTTAAGCGCTGTTTTACTAGCGAGCGGCCAGGCCTCGTTTGCAGCGACAGAGGACGATGGCGAAAATCTAGAAGTTTCCGAATCTAAATTTAATGACTCCGATCTACTCATCGAAACCTTATCAGCCGATGACGCTCAGGACGTAGAAGACGCTCAGACAACACTCGACGGATTGCAGGAGGAATTAACCAGCACTCAAGAGGAACTCCAGACTCTCCAGAATTCAGACAGCGCCAGCGAAGAAGAAATTCAGGCATTGGAAGAAAAAGTAAACACTCTTGAAGGCGAAGTCGAACAAGCCATTTCAAACCTGTCTACAGCAGAACAGACCTTGGAAGATGAAACATCTGCCATTAGCGCACAGGTCGAACAGTTATCCGATGAACAAATTACCGCTTTAAACCAGAAATTGAATAACGCCGTCTCGAGCAATTTACTTGTCGATATTGACTCGGAAGACTTACAAGCGGTAATCGATGGCGATTATAACTTCCAGCAAATCAGTATGTTCACTAAGGCTTACGAAGAAGAAGCAAAATTTACCAGTCTTGCCGATAAGTTCGCAGCCAAAGCCGACGAAAAAGATAACGATATGTTTCTCAGACAAGCCGACCGCATGTCTGAGAAAAGTCAAATTCAGAAAGACAGCTTCATTAGCAAGATTGACAGGTTTAATTCCAAAGATCAATTGAAGGCCGAATTCAAGAACGTCGCAAAGCAGGCGGCTAAAGACGCTGCCAAGAATGAGGCAAAAAACAACGCCAAACATTCAGCTAAAGATGCTGCCAAACAGGCTGCCAAAGATGCCGCTAAACAGATTGCTAAAGCAGCTGCCAAACAAGCAGCCAAGAACCAAGCAAAGGAAGATGCGAAAGACAACGCCAAAAATGTTGCCAAACAAATCATCAAGGAAGAAGTGTGTTCTTCGGTGTTCTTCGGGGTCAGACTCGATTCAAATAAACATTGACTCATGTTTATTTATCGGAAGCAGATAGAAAAAATGTCAAATGTAAGGCTTGACCCCAGTGTCGACCTATTCGTTATGCGACGGTTCAAGCAGCCACAAGCTTTTTAACGTGTAATTCATTGCGGTGCTGCTCAGCATGCCATAGATCGTATTGGGTCTGTTGCATAAGCCAGCTCTCTGATGACGTATTAAAAGCTATGGACAATCGAATTGCCATTTCAGGACTGATGCCTGCACGGCCATTGAGCACAGCACTCAGGGTTTTCCGGCTGACGCCAAGGGCCTTAGAAGCCTCAGTAACAGAAAGGTTAAGCGGATCAAGGCAAAACTCTTTGATAATTTCGCCAGGATGCGGCGGATTGTGCATTAACATGGTGACACCTCAATGATAGTCTTCGTAATTCACTACCTCAACATCCTCACCTTCAAAACGAAAAGTAACACGCCAATTGCCACTAACCGTGACTGACCATGTACCAGAGCGGTTACCTGTCAATTCATGCAATCGAAGCCCTGGTAAATCCATGTCTTTAGGAGCTATAGAGACGTTGAGTCTGCCGAGAATGAGGCGAAGCTTATTAGCATGGGCTGCCTGTATACCAGCAGTGCTGCCGGATTTGAAAAACGTGGCTAAACCTTTATGTTTGAAGCTTCGAATCATAGAAGCAGATCGTAACCCGGTACGTATCAGGTGTCAAGCAGCATAAGTTATTATCTAGATCTGCATATCTCGTACACTAGACCCGCAATTTAAGTCAATTTCTTTCTGAAGACCTTGTAGTTCTAAACGGGATAACATACATTTTTAGCATGATAACCAGATCCGGATAATTACGATGCTTAGCCTTCTCGATGAGGTAAAGGTAGCCTGAAAAGTAGCCTGTCCCCTTTTCCCAGGCGAAGCTGCTGTAGCCCCTTCGAGTTGGGGTTCCGCTTGTTAACAGATACTTTCATGTTTGCTCCAATCTTGATCCCATTGCTCCCAGATTCTAACCTTGGAGCAAATACGGATCAATTTTTGGAGAAACAAAGCTAAACAAGGCGAACGACCGCAAAGTACTATTTTTCTTTTTTCTAAATTAACCGTTTTAAAACAATGATGTATGTTCGCAATGTTTAGCAATAGTTTGCAATGGTTGGGGATAAAATAACTACTTCACTTCCCTATGCAGAACGAGCTGAAGATCCTGCCGAGCAGGTCGTCCGAGGTGAATTCACCGGTGATTTCAGACAAGCTGTTTTGGGCCTGGCGCAGGTCTTCGGCGACTAGCTCGCCTGACCGATGTTCTAGTTGACTCAGCGCGCTTTCGATACTCTGCTCGCCTCTGTTCAAGGCTTCGATGTGCCGCCTTCTGGCGATAAAGACATCGCCGGCGGCATCGTTATAGCCGACGCTTTTCTTCAGATGTTCGCGCAATAATTCCATGCCGGCGCCAGTCCTGATCGACAAATAGATTTGCGCGCCATGTTCCGATTCGACGATTTCCGGCTCTATGCCGAGCAGGTCGATTTTGTTGTAGACTTTGGTGATGTCGACGCCTGGCGGCAACGTTCTGATCACCGATTCCGATTCCGGCTCCCTGCAATCGATCAGCAGCAAAATTTTGTCGGCCTTTTCGATTTCGGCATGAGCGCGGCGGACGCCCTCCTGCTCAACAACATTGTCGCTGTCGCGCAGGCCGGCGGTATCGATGATATGCAGCGGCATGCCGTCGATCTGTATGCGCTCCTTCAACACATCGCGGGTGGTGCCGGCGATATCGGTGACGATAGCCGCCTCGTGCCCGGCCAAGGCATTGAGCAGACTGGATTTGCCGGCGTTCGGCTTGCCGGCCAATACGACGGTCATGCCGTCGCGCAGCAACCTGCCCTGCTGCGCGGTTTTCAATATTGTGCGCACCTTTTCTAACAAGCGGCTGATCCTGCTTTCGACAAGGCCGTCGCTTAAGAAGTCGATTTCCTCGTCGACAAAATCGATCGCCGCTTCGACATAAACTCTCAGCTCGGTCAGTTCTTCGACCAGTTGATGAATTTGATCGGAAAAGACGCCCTGCATCGATTTTTGCGCCGACCGCACCGATTGTTCGGTGCTGCTTTCGATCAGGTCGGCGACTGCTTCGGCCTGGGCCAAGTCGAGTTTATTATTGAGAAAAGCTCTTTCGGTGAATTCGCCGGGATTGGCCAGGCGGGCTCCCAGCGACAGAACTCTTCTCAATAACATATCCAACACCACGCTACCGCCATGTCCCTGCAATTCCAGGGTGTCTTCACCGGTATAGGAATGGGGGCCGGGAAAATAGATCATCAATCCCGAGTCGATGACGACATGATCGGCATCGAGGAAATGACTATAAATAGCGTAGCGGGGGTGTAAGGATTTGTTGCTGAGTTGTCCGGCGATGCTCTGCACCGCCGGACCGGAGATACGTACGATACCGACACCGCCGTTGCCCGGCGGTGTTGCGATGGCCGCAATGGTATCGTTAGCCAGTGGGCTCACCGTTATTTATTACCCTCGGCTTCGATCTGACGAGTGATATACCACTGCTGAATAATCGACAGCGTGTTATTGCAAACCCAGTACAGCACCAAACCGGCTGGAAAGAACAGGAAGAACACGGTGAAAACGATCGGGAACATTTTCATGACTTTGGCCTGTAACGGATCGATAGGCGCCGGATTCAGACTCTGCTGAATCTTCATCGTGATCCCCATCAGGAGCGGCAGGATATAGAAAGGATCCTGCGCGGACAAATCCTGTATCCACAAGGCGAAATCAGCCTGGCGCAGTTCCACCGTTTCCACCAACACCCAATACAGCGAAATAAATACCGGGATCTGCACCATGATCGGTAGACAGCCGCCCAACGGGTTGACTTTTTCCCGCTTGTACATCGCCATCATTTCGGTATTGAAACGCTGTCTGTCGTCTTTGTATTTTTCCTGCAATTCTTTCAGCTTGGGCTGAATCTTGCGCATCTTGGCCATCGAGCGATAACTGGCCTGAGACAGTTTAAAGAACAACAGTTTAATCACCAGCGTCACGCCCATGATCGCCAGCCCCCAGTTACCGACGTAACCGTGAATGATATTCAGTAACTTGTAAATCGGCTTGGCGATGATGGTCAACCAACTGTAATCGACGGTCAGTTCCAGGCCTTCCGCGACCTCTTCCATCGCCGGCTGTATTTTCGGACCGGCATACAATTGTGAGCTGAAAACGGTCTTATCGTTTGCGCTGACTTCTCGAGCCGGGGAATATGACCCGATCACATAACGCCAATCTTTCAACTCCTTGGTATAAAAGTGATTTTTCTGGTCTTGCGGTGGAATCCATGCCGCAGCGAAATAATGCTGAATCATCGCGCTCCAACCGCCGACGGAAGCCACATTTAGATTTTCATCGGCCATGTCTTCAAAATCGACTTTTTGGTACTTGTCCTCTTCGGTATAGACTACGCCGCCGGCATAGGTACGGATGAAGTTGTTGCCATTGCTTTCGGAAAATGGTTTTCTTAACAGCTGGTTGTATTGTCTGCCGGACCAAACGACGCCGGTATTATTGATGACTTCATGACGCAATTCGACATCGTAGCTGCCGCGCTTAAAAGTATAGACTTTGTTAACCACCAAACCCTGTTCATCGGTCCAAGTCAACGGCACGACCAGCGTATCTTCACCGGTTTGCAGCTTATAACTGTCTTTTTCGGAAGCATAGACGGCATGATGATCAGGTGCGCTTGAATTTTCCCCTGCAATCAAACCGCTTTGCGCCAAATATAAATTGTCTAGACTGCTGTCGAACAGGCGGATAGGCGAAACATCGGTTTCTTCATGTTCCAGGCCAACCATGCGATATAGCTTGTTGACGACGGTATTTTTTTTATCCTTGGGATACTGGAGCAAATCAAGATTGCGTAAGGTTCCCCCCTGCGTATCGATTTCCAAGTCAACGACATCGGTTTTCACCCGAATAATTTTTTCCGCAGTGACTGTCGACAATGGCACTGCTTCTTTATTGGTAGCGTCTTGTTGTGCGCCGTCCGCAGCCGGCAGGTCTTCCCCGCCGCTGACCACGGCCGGCGTGTCGGAAACCGGCAACTGCGGCTTGGGGCCGTAATCGAACTGCCAGGCTTCCCAAAGCATATAAGAGATCATCACGAACGCCATGATGAGTACAAATCTAAGATTATCCATTATTATCTACCAAATTGTTTGGAACAGGGTGAATGCCACCATGGTATAGAAGGTGGCATTTTAACAGTCGTCTGAGAGCGGGGTAAGAATCTTTGTCGGCTCCATGAAGCGGAATCGCTTCTAAGCCATAACTTGAACAGCCCGGGAAAAACTGTAAAGTTCCTCCAGGCCGGCGATTTATAAGGTGTTTATAAATCTTAGTGCGGGTTATGAGCAGGAATCGCATCGATTTACCAGTTTAAGCCAATGCCTTTCCAATGACTTTCTCAAAACAACCGGGGGCGCAGCGGCTGCGTCCCTTCGTGCTAATACAACAATATCTATATTAATGAGTTCTTGTTGTCGTAACCGAAAGTTTTCCCTGACAGTTCTTTTGATCAGATTCCTTGTGACTGCCTTTTTTATATTTTTTTTCGCAATCGCCAAACCCAGGCGCGGATGATCGAGATCATTCCGAATGGCCAACAGGGTAAAGTATTTATCCGTCGACCTGACCGGGTTTGCAAAGACTTTTTTATAATCAGCCGGCGTCCGTAACCTTAGCTGAACGGGAAAACCGTATGCTTCCGCCGACAATTAAACTGTCAGCGCAGCGCGACCTCTCGCTCTGCGAGCGTTCAGCACTTTGCGACCGCCTTTGGTCGCCATTCTGGCGCGGAAACCGTGAGTTCTGGCGCGTTTGATTTTGCTTGGTTGATAAGTTCTTTTCATTTGTTTACAGCCTAATTAGTGATTAACAAAAAACGGATAAAAAAGACATCGGATGATACGGTAAATAACTGTATTCTGTCAATTTTTATTCATTACCACCCGCAATTCCCAGTCTGAGCATTGCTACTTTTCCCCCCATCCCTTCTCCAGCGCTGCTTTTTCGCCGGCGCTGTTGGCGGACACGCTGAAACCCCTATTAAAATGAAGCATGTACGACAGTTGTTTACAACAGCGGCTGTAAATATTGCCAAACCTTGTCGGCGATCATCGCTTGAGCCTTGGCGTTCGGATGCAGGCCGTCGTGCTGCATCAATTCCTTAACCAGCGCGACATCTTCCAATATGAAGGGCACATAAATGACCTGCATTTCCTTTGCCAATTGCGGATAGACATTATAAAACATCTCGGTATAGCGTTTGCCATAATTGGGCGGAATGCGCATGCTCAGCAGCAGCACGCTGGCTCCGCTTTTTTGAGCGCGTTTGATGATTTCGGCCAGATTCGCCTTCATCCGCTTCGGCGACAAGCCGCGTAAGCCGTCATTAGCGCCCAATTCCAAGATCAAAAATTTGGGATGATACCGGTCCAACGCCTGATCGATGCGCGCCAGCCCGCCAGCCGTGGTGTCTCCGCTGATGCTTTCGTTAAAGACATTGTAGCCGCTATCATGCTGATCCAAGCGTTTTTGCAACAGGGCCACCCAGCCTTGTTGAACTTCCATGCCGTAGCCGGCACTAATGCTATCACCTAACACGACGATTGATTTAGCCGTGACCGTAGCCGAAAATAAACACAATACCGCCGCAAATATCAATTTAAACATGCCTGAAACTTACTCCGATCAACCGATCATTAATACCGAAAACCTGGGAAAAACCGTCACGACAGCCGACGGCCCACTGCATATCTTGTCATCTGTCGATTTAACAATCAAACGCGGAGACAGCATCGCTATCGTCGGCTCATCCGGTTCCGGGAAGTCCACGCTGTTAAGTCTGTTGGCTGGATTGGACACGCCCAGCACCGGCGCCGTTCAATTGAACGGCCTGGAACTGACGACGATGGATGAGGATGGTCGGGCCGATGTCCGCAATCGCTACATCGGTTTTGTGTTTCAATCATTCCAACTTCTGCCGGGCCTGACCGCGCTGGAAAATGTCATGCTGCCGCTGGAACTGGGCGGCGATCATTACGCCGAGGACAAGGCCTCGGCATTGCTGGACAGAGTCGGCCTCAGTCATCGTTTATCGCATACGCCCAAGCAATTGTCCGGCGGCGAACAGCAAAGAGTGGCTTTGGCCAGGGCCTTCGTCACCGAACCGGCCATTCTGTTCGCCGACGAACCGACCGGCAACCTGGACAGTAAAACCGGCGCCCAGATTATCGAGCTGCTGTTTGAGCTGAATCAGGAAAAACACACGACACTGGTGCTGGTCACTCACGATAACGCGCTAGCCGGCCGTTGCCAACGCACCGTTAAACTGGAAGCCGGGTATCTGCTATGAGCCGTTTTAATCTGGCCCTGCGGCTGTTATGGCGCGACGCACGTTCCGGCGAACTAACGATTCTATTGCTGGCGTTGATCATCGCGGTAACCAGCGCCACCGCGATCAGCCTGTTTGCCGATCGCCTGCATCGCACGATGAGCAATCAGGCCGCCGAATTTCTCGCCGCCGATCTCGTGATCACCAGCCCTGCTCCAATTCCGCAACACTGGTTGAAAAAAGCCCGCGAATTGCATCTGCAAACGGCTAAAACCGCGGAATTTTCCAGCGTACTGATCGAGAACGATGAGATGCTTTTAGCCGGCGTCAAGGCCGTCAGCGCCCATTATCCGTTGCGCGGTTATCTGAAAACCATGACCGATGACTACAAACAGGAAACCCTGCGCCATAGCGGCCCTGAAATCGGCAAGGCCTGGGTTGAAAAACGCGTCCTGTCGGCCTTGAAACTAACGCTAGGCGATACCTTAACGGTCGGAGAGCAGCCACTCACCATCAGCCAACTGATCACTTACGAACCGGACAAGCGCGGCGATCTTTACAGCTTATCGCCCAGGGTCATGATTAACGGCGCCGACCTGGCCGCCACCCATGTTTTACAGCCCGGCAGTCATGTCCATTATTTTTTCCAGTTCAGTGGCGACAAAACATCGCTGCTCGCCTTTAACCGCTGGGTCAAGCCCCATCTGAACGCTTCCCAGCGCCTGATGGATATTCATGAGGATAGGCCGGAACTAGGCGCCGCATTGAACCGGGCCGAACGCTATCTGGGCCTATCCAGCATCGTCGTGATCGTCATTGCCGGCGTCGCCATCGCGATGACCACACGACGTTATAGCGAACGCCATTTCAATGCCACCGCGATCCTTCGTTGCCTGGGGTGCAAACAGCATGAAGTGTTGTGGCTATATATCTGCCAGTTTCTGGCGCTGGGCGTCGTTGCCAGCGCCATCGCCTGCATCCTGGGCTGGTTGGCGCAAGAGGCCCTGTTTCATTTATTGAGAAATCTGTTTCCGGCGCGAGTCGCCGACCCAGGTTTCTTTGCCGTCATTTTCGGTTTTCTCAGCGGGCTGGCGATTTTGTTCGGCTTCGCGCTACCGCCTTTGTTAAGACTGAAGAAGGTCTCCCCTCTTAGAGTCCTCCGTCGCGACCTGGAGCCATTGCCGACTAGCGCCTGGCTGATTTACGGCCTGGCTTTGGCGCTGATCGGCGTATTGACCTGGCGTTATACCGAAGACCTTAAAATGACCGCCATCATCATCGGCGGCGGTTTGCTGACGACATTGTTGCTGGGCTTGCTGGTCTACACCTTATTAATACAATTGCGCAGACTGCCTCCCAGTCTAAGCCTAAGCTGGCGTTTCGGCTTACAAAACCTGACTCGCCATGCACAAACCACCAGCAGCCAGATTCTGGCCTTCAGCATCACCTTGGTCGCGATGATTCTGAGCCTGACGGTGCGCACCGACCTGTTGAACGACTGGCAGCGACAATTACCCGAAAATGCTCCCAACCATTTTGCGTTGAATATTTTCCCCAACCAAAAAGAGGACCTGCGTCGGCAATTAGTGGAGCAAGGCATCACCGGCAGTCGATTTTATCCGGTGGTGCGGGGCAGACTGGTCAAGATCAACGGCTTGCCGGTACAACGGATAGTATCCAAGGACTCCCAAGGCGAGCGAGCCACTCACCGTGATTTAAGTCTGACCTGGTCCAACGCGCTGCCCGAGGACAACAAACTGGTCGCCGGGCAATGGTGGACTGGCGATAAAACAGGTCTGGTTTCGATAGAGTCCAAGCTGGCGAAAAGCCTAAAAGTCGGCCTGCAAGATGAACTGACTTTTACGATCGGCAGCCGGCAGTTGACCGCAACCGTCAGCAGTATCCGGCAAGTGCAATGGGATACGATGAAACCCAATTTTTACATGATATTTTCACCGGGCACGCTGGACAATTACGCCAATACCTATATCACCAGCTTCTATCTGCCCGATGAAAAAAAGAACTATTTGAACACGCTGGTAAAAAACCACCCCGGCATCACGATACTCGAGGTCGATCTGATCTTAAAGCAATTTAAAAGTATCCTGACGCAACTGACCGAGGCAATCAATTATCTGCTGTATTTCGCCTTGCTGGCGGGATTTACCGTCTTGTTCGCGGCCATTTACGCAACGCTGGACAGCCGCATTTATGAAGGCGCGCTGATGCGCACGCTGGGCGCCAATCGCACTTTATTGAGAAAAGCCCATCTGCTGGAATTCGTCTCATTGGGCCTGCTATCGGCCGTGCTGGCACTGATCATGTCGGAAAGCCTGCTGCTGGCCTTATACCATTTCGTCCTGCATATTGAATATCAGCCCAGCCTCACCCAATGGCTGGTCACCTTAACATGTGGAAGCTTTTTCATTGCCTTGGCCGGTTATTGGGGCGTGCGCGGCGTCGTGAAAAAATCGCCGATGCGGATTTTTCGCGAACTTTAGATGTTTGATATTACCGCAGAGGCGCCGAGGCGCAGAGTCTGTTATAAAGAGACCTTTGCCTCTCCGTGACCCTGCGGTATTAATCTAACCTCAGTTCGGGATAAAAGAATCATATATTGCAAAGAGTTAAGACAGTATCAGGTAGCTCTGGAGGAAGTGTGCGCGGCATGGCCGATTTTTGTTTATTTAGGTGCTGGGTGAACGGCGTCTTCTGGAAGAGCTGCCTGATACAGGCTGGTTTGTTAACCCAAACTCAGGTTAATCTAAAATTTAAAGCAATGCATGCGGCAACTATTCATTAATCATTCACTCAAAATAGGTTATTGTGATTATTAATTTTTCCAGGAGGCATAGTAGACCATGAAAAAGATATTCCCGATCAATATAATTTCAGTCAGCCTGCTGTTATCGGGTTGCGCCACCCAAACCGGTTGGACGCCAACCGTTGACCCTTACGGTGATCCGAATGCCTATCGCCTGGAACAGGATATGGCTGAATGCCGACAACTGGCCCTGCGTTCTTCCGGGGGCACAGTGAAAGAAACGGCCAAAGGGACCGCGGTCGGTGGCTTGTTAGGCGCCGCCACCGGGGCTGCGGTAGGCGCCGTTTCCGGCGATGCCGGCGCCGGCGCCGCTTATGGCGCAGCAATCGGCGGCATCGGCGGCGGCGCTAAGCAGGGCATTGAATCGGAAGAACAATATAAACGAGCTTACATCAACTGCATGAGACACCGCGGCCATTATGTCGTTGATTGATAGCCTATGACCCCGGTTTCCTGAAATATTCTGCGTCCAAATAAAAACCTGTTCAGGCTTTATCACCGCTCTATTCGAAATAAATCGCGGCTAAAAGGAACTGAACAGGTCGCCTGTGCTTCGGATAGAAATCTATCTTCAATCCCCTATCAAGTCCGTTCGGTTCCTGCCGATACCCAAGTTTAGACTTACAAGACATAAGTAAAAGCTTATAATTTATAAAAATATAGAACATCATTCGTCTTTCTTCGAAAGCGGAACCTAACTATCAAAGCGACAGTGTATGAAACCCAATATTAGCCCTAATGATCACGAGCGTCGGCTCGGCGATGAGGACTTCATCGTCTCTAAAACCGATACGCGTGGCCGTATCACCTACGCTAACCGTATATTCATGGAAATAGCCGGTTACTCCGAACAAGATCTCTTGGGCGTGCAACATAATTTGATACGACATCCGGACATGCCGCGCGGTGTATTTCGTTTCATGTGGGACACGTTGAAGGCCGGCGACGAATTTTTCGGCTTCGCCAAAAACCTTTGCGCGGACGGCAGCTTTTATTGGGTATTCGCCAATATCACCCCCGATTATGACAAAAATGGTGAATTGCAAGGCTATTATTCGGTTCGACGTAAACCGCCGCAATCGGCGTTGTCCGCATTGATTCCGATTTATCAACAAATGCTGGCGATAGAAAAAGGCTGTTCCGCTAAGGAAGCCCCGACTAAGTCATTGGCCTATTTACTCGATACGGTGGCTCAGACCGGTGCCAAAAATTATGATTGTTTCGTTCTAGATCTTTATAAACCGAACGGTGTGCTATGAAAAACTCCAATGCTAACATTCCATTCTTGGCTACCAAAGTCAATTATGCGGTCATCGGCATTTTCGCGCTCACCTTAGCTTTGTTCGCTTACAGCACCTTTCTATCTGGCTTTTCATGGCCAATATTGCTGTTATCGTTGCCCCTATTAATTATAGCCATCTACATTAAAAGGACCGCGCAACAAAATCTAGCTGTGTTGGCGAAAATGCAGGACGTGTTAACACACACCAATCAAGGCGAACTCTATCATCGGGTCACGCAAACCAAAGGCTTGGGAGAAGTCGGCAAGGTTGCCTGGGAGCTCAATGAAACATTGGATATCATTGAGTCCTACTTCAAGGAAATAAATACCTGCTTCAGCCAGGCGGCAAAAGGCAATCACAACCGTTATGCGTTAACGGATGGATTTCCCGGCGTTCTAAAACAATCGGCCCAAAACATCAACCAAGCGCTGCATCATATGAATGACAATGAAGTGCTAATGATCAAAAACCGATTGTCGGCCGGACTGCATAATCTCAATACCAGTAATTTGCTGGATAACTTGAAGGCCAATCAAAATGACCTGCTCAATGTGACCGAGCAAATGCAGAAGGTTGAAGATATCGCGACCGAAACCGGGCAAAATGCCGAAGCCAGCTTATCGACGGTAGAAACCATCAGCTCGTCTCTGATCAATATCAATGACAACATTCATAGCGTAACCGATGTCATCACCGCGTTGATCAATGACAGTAAGAAGGTGACCGAATCACTGTCGATGATCACCGGGATTGCCGACCAGACCAATTTGCTGGCTCTGAATGCGTCGATAGAGGCGGCCAGAGCCGGCGAACATGGCCGCGGTTTCGCTGTGGTCGCCGATGAGGTTAAGAATCTGTCCGAACACACCAAAAATGCCGCGCTGGAGGTTTCTCAAACCCTGACATCATTCAACCAACGCGTTGAGCAAATGCATCAGGAAGCGGAAAATTCCGCCAACCTGTCTCAGGAAGTCATGGACCAGGTCAGCTCTTTTCGTCATCAGTTTTCCGGTTTGTCGGAATCGGCTCAGGCTTCCGTCGGTTATATTTCCTACGCCAAGGACAAATCCTTCGCCCTGTTAACGAAACTGGACCATATCATATACAAACAAAACGCCTATATCGCGATCGAAAATCCGGAAGATTGTCCGCAGCATGACGCCATTACCGTGGACAGTCATCACTGCCGCCTCGGTAAATGGTATGACACCGGCATCGGCTATGATAAATTCCGCCATACTTCTTCCTACGCCAAATTGGCAGCGCCACATGCCGATGTTCACCAATTTACCCAGGAAGCCTATGAGGTTTCCCGGAAAAACTGGCAAGAGAATTTGGATTTATTGGATAACATACTCACGCACATGCAACATACCGAAGACGCCAGCGCCGATGTGATGAATTACATCGACGCGATGGTGGAAGAAAAACACCGCTGAAGTTATTAACCCGGATTCCACGTCGCTTCATCCGGGTCAAGCTATACCCCAGCAATTCCCATCAGTTTGAGCGTTTTGCCGGTGTTTAGGGCCTGGGGTGTGTTTGGCGAGGATGTCGGCGGCTGGGAACTGCTGAGCTACCCCCTCTTTGCTTTCATTTGCTCTCTTTTACGGTCCGCTGCTTCCATAGCGCGCCGGAGGAAAAACAGCGCCACCCCCATTTCAACCAGTCGAGCAAAGCCACCGCCAACCATAGAGACCATAACAGCATCAGGATCCGATAAATCATCAACGGCGCCGAAACCACCGTGGCGGTCGGCAACGATGCTGCATTGCGGTCCTGATACCAATTTAATCGATATGCCGAGGATTGATTACCGCTGATCTGCATATCCGGCGAACCCAGCAAACCCTGCTGCACTGCATAAAATAACAATAGCAACGCAATCAAAGTCAAACCTCCCAACAACACTTGAAAAAAATTAAAGTATGCGGGCGTCGACACTGTCTTTTTCGCCCTAATACCCAGCGCCATCAGCCAGATCACCACCAACAAACCGGCTGCGACCGGTATTTGACTGAGGCCGATCAACAACAAAAACCATTGCCAATGCTTTAACGGCGTCAATTCGATTTTAGCCAAGCCGACGGCCAGCAACGCCAATACAATCAACACGCCCCAGATCAACGCGGCCGGTCCGAATTTCGGACCCAGGGTGAACAAAACCCAGCGATCCCGTCCCAAAATCACCCTGATATGGCTGTTGACGCTGCCGGCGCCGAGGTTGATTTCCGATGTCGTCAACCAGCTGCGCTGTTCCTTGTTTTCATGCCAGTTCAATACAAACTGCTGCTCTCCCGGTTTTACCGGTAATGTCACCGCTCTGCCTTTTTGCCGGATAGGCTGGGTGACGCCGTCGATCGACACCGATTGTAAAACCGCCTGCTCGGGCAGGGTCACGGCATGCTGAACGCCTTTTGAACTTCTGATCTGCAGTGTCAGTTTCGCCGTCTGGGAACGTTTGCCCGGCTTGATTTCCAGTTCGGTTTTATCTATCGTCAAGGTCTCTCCGGCAATGGCTTCGGGACGGCTTATGCGTAACGTCACCGTTTCCCCTGGCCAGGGCCGCCATTCCGGCAACCATCGTCCTTGCCGGTCTTGATGATGGACGACGGCGATGCCGTCGGTTTCAAGATGCCAGGTGGGACTGATGTCGGCGCGCCACACTTCGGTCCACTGTGACGTCTCGCCTGCATGCAGCTCGATCCGTTCGTTCTTTTCTAACAGCGATTGCCAATGCATGACCTGTTGTTCCGCCGGCATATTGACCAAGACGCGCTGATCTTTAACGCGGACATTCGCGGTGGTCACCGATTCACCTGGTAATAACGGGAATTCCAGCATAACCGGCGCATTCGTGCGTTCAACGCGGACGATGCGTGTATTGATGCGCCAATCCAGACCCAGCTGCAATGTTCTTTCTATCCTTATGAACGGCGGCAGCGCGTTTTGCTGCAACGTTGCAATCTCCTTCTGCTGTTGCCGCGTTTTCAAGCGGGTAAATTGCAATTGATCATCGACCCGACCGTTTTCATAGACCCCTTCGACGCTCCAGCCTGTCGCCTCCACCAAGACGCGATGGGGCTTTAACGGCAACGGCAGGGTAAATTTATAGTCGGGCGGGTTCAGACCCCGCAATTCGACCTGATGAAGTCCGCGACTCAAGCTCAACCATAAGCGACCGTCTTCCTGCCTCAGCCAGGCGTGTGTTGTCTCTCCATCGACCCGGACTTGCGCCGGAAACCACTGCTCATATCGGGCCGGCAAAGGCACGGCGACAGCCTGTCGGGCATGAATTTGCAGCTCAATACGCATGTCCTGTACGCCGATATTCACCTTCATCGCAGCAATCTGCGCACAGTCCGGGACACAGTCCGGCGCTTTTAGCAAACGGCCCTTCAGCTCATCGAGCATTTGCTGATCGGGAAAATCGGCATAGACCTTTTCCACCGGCGCGGCCAGCATCGGCATGATCAGCATAAGACTCCAAACCGGCATCGATAATTTCAGTTTTTTATCCAGCACACCGAACATCAACAACGATAAAACCAACACCAGCGCGACGCGTAAAAAATTCAACAACATCGTCAGCGGCGGCGACAAATACCACAGTTCGATCTGTTGCGATGGATCCACTCTGCCGTTCCAGGACAAATGAACTTTATGCCATTGCCATTGCGGCAAACCGGGGCCGGTCTGCACCTTGGCATCCGGATCGATGCGATCGAAATCGACCGACTTGTCCTGATAACTGGCCATCGGATAGGCGCTCCGACTCTTCGATAGAGCTCTTCCGGCCGCCTGTTGTTCGGCCAGCATCGGTTCGGCCTTTTTTTGTGCGGCATCGGTCAACACATAAGGCGACGGGGCAATCGGTTGCCAGCGTTTTTCCAGTTGCGGATACAACCCTACCCTTACTTGGTCGACCATGAACGGGATCGCGATGACCAGCAATCCCAACCAGCTGAGATTTCTGTAGCTTTTAACCCAGTGCAACAAGCGACCGGCAGGCAGAACCCGGATCAATGCCAGCGCCGCCAAGATATTGAGCCAGACAAAACGCGGCGCATCGGCTTCATGCCATATCAATACCAAGGTGAGCAAGGCCAACAACCCCCAATAATAATTCCACAAGCGACTCATCGCCAGCGCGGCAATCAACACCAAAAACAGATCCAACAAAGTCCAGCGTGAAATCCAACTGCTCGGGTCATTATCGACCCCGCCGGCCGCTAGCAAACGCCAGCCCGGCGGTATGTTCAATTCCGCATTGACCTGATGAAAATCCTGTTGCCAACCCACCGCACTGAGGCTATCGATCGCGCCATTGATTCGGCTATCGGCCTTGATTTGCAACTGCCCCTTACGCACCTCTACGCCCTCCGTGGAACCGTCCAATCGGGTAATCAACTGATTCCGGCCATTCAACTTGACTTGGCCTAATTGCATTTCCGGCAACACATTCAAGCGCCATCCCTTGGTCATCTTGCCGCTAATATGATCTTCGACGCTATAACCGCCGCCGTCGAAATCGAGCCATAATTTACGCGTTAAATTCAAACGATTCGGTTCGGGTTGCGGATCGCCGCGTCTGATCACCTTAAACGCCATGCTATCGCCCTGCTTGACCCGATAAGCCGGCAGATTACGCCATTGCGCCGGTAAATTGGTCTGACTGGGATCGACAGCGGGCAAATTTTCGATCTCCACCAAACGCTGATACGGCAGACCTTGAAACACCCAGATTTCCGCTGCCGGCCAACTTTCATCGTCGACATTAAAAGTCAATTTTTGCAGATGATCGGGATGGCGGGCATTCAATTCGATATGCCACCGTCCTGGCCTGACCTGTACCCGTAGACTGCCGTCGGCCTCGATTCGGGCCGGCAGCGGACTGTTCAACGAAATCGGAATGAAAGACGTCAACAGCGCATGCGGCAATTGAATTTCGCGCTGATCGCCGGAGACCTCCAGCTCCAGATAGGTAATCAGCTGCAGAGGCACATTATCATAGACTTTTCTGAAAACCTGCAGATCGATCCGGTTACGCACGCTGTCGGACTTTTTCCGACCGATATCGCTTTCCTTTAACCACACCGAACCTTGTTTGATCGTCGGGTAGGAGATTTGCTTGCCCGCCACGATCAGACTCAGCAAACCGGTGCCGTCCGCGAGCGCTAGATTCTCGGGTATAGCGTCCCAGAGAAATTCGCCGTCAATCAGATAGTCGCCTTGCGGCAGCAACAGGGCTGGTTTGCCATGTCGCTTGATCACCGTCGCCGGCCGATCATTAACTGTTACATTCTGCGGCCAATGTTTATCGCCGCCCGGCAACATCACCCAATCTTGCCGAAACAGCGTCCAGCTAGCGCTGAACTTTCCCTGGCGTTCCTGTAAATCCAGCGTCAACAGGCCGGGCCAACTGCAATGCTTTCGCTCGTAGTTGTTGAACAAAAATGGACAGCCGTACTCTTTTTCCTCCTCCAACACCCAACCTATCCATGGCTTTAACGGCTCGGGAACCTTGTCCATCGTCATGGCATCGCCCCGGAAACTCAAGAAAAAAAAGATTAGAACAAGGAAGATTCGGCCTAAACGCAGCATAACGACTTACCCATTGCAATAACAATTGAATTAATTGTAGACCTATTGATCCGCTAATGGGGAAAAATGTCTATTCACTCAGCAATTCCGAATTTGAGCGTTTTAGCGGTGTTTAGGGCCAGGGTGTGTCTGTCGAGAAACCCAGCACCTAAATTCCATGGCTATAGGACTATATTTTACATTCCAGGATAATTTAGGTGCTGGGTGAACCCCATCGATGACCTTGTCGCATTTGCGTTATTCAAAGCTCATCGCGCAAACGCTGATAGATCCCGCCGAAACTGCCGTTACTCATCAACACCGCATGCGCGCCGGTCGCTTTTTCTTTTTTCAGTCTGGCGATAATATCATCCAACTTGCTATGAATCTCTATATTGTCGGCGTATTGCTGTAACGCGCTTAAATCCCAATTTAAATTTTCCGGCTGATAGATGATCGCGATATCTGCCTCCGCCAGCGATTGCGCCAACGATTGCGTGTGTATCCCCATGCGCATCGTGTTCGATCGCGGCTCGACGATCGCGATGATTTTTTCGTCGCCGACCTGCTTACGCAAGCCGTCCAGCGTCATCTTTATCGCGGTCGGATGATGGGCGAAGTCGTCATATAAAGTCATGCCGTCGACTCTGGCAATCACCTCCATGCGCCGCTTGACGTTTTTAAACCGCGCCAGCGCCTTGATCGCATCGCCGGGCAGTATGCCGATATGTCTGGCCGCCGCAATCGCCGCCAAGGCGTTATATACATTATGCCGGCCGGTCAGCGGCCAATGCAGTACGCCTTGCGGAATCTGGTCAAACAATACCTCGAATTCACTGCCGTCCTGTTTGATCAACTCGGCCCGCCATAAGGCATCGTCATCGATCGCTGTTTTTTGCACCGGCGTCCAGCATCCCATTTCTAACACATCGGCAATATTATCTTCATGTTGCGGCGCGATAATTAAGCCCTCGCCTGGCACCGTTCGGACCAAATGATGAAACTGTTTCTTGATCGCGTCCAGATCATCGAAAATATCTGCATGATCGAATTCCAGGTTATTCAAGATCGCCGTTCTGGGGCGGTAATGAACGAATTTCGAACGCTTGTCGAAAAAAGCGGAATCATATTCATCGGCTTCGATGACGAAAAAATCCGATTCCCCCAGCCTGGCCGAAATACCGAAATTAAGCGGTATGCCGCCAATCAAAAAACCCGGTTTGAAGCCCTGATATTCCAGTATCCAACTGAGCATACTGGTGGTGGTGGTTTTACCATGTGTGCCGGCGACGCCCAGCACCCACTTATGCTGCAATACATGTTCGGACAACCATTGCGGACCGGAAACATAGGCCATACCGCGGTTTAGCACCGCCTCCACTTCGGGATTGCCTCTCGACATGGCGTTGCCGATGATCACCAGGTCCGGCTTGCAATCCAGATTTTCGGCCTTATAGTCGGACATCAATTCGATGCCTTGCTCCGCCAATTGAGTGCTCATCGGCGGATAAACGTTCTGATCCGAACCGCTAACCCGATGGCCCATTTGTCTGGCAATCAAGGCCAGTCCGCCCATGAAGGTGCCGCAGATTCCGAGTATATGTATATGCATCGATTGTTTTTTTGGCATCATTGTTTTGGTGCTTGCTGTTGATCTTCGGCGTCGGCCTGTGCTTCGTCCTGGCTGCCCGCCTCGTTTTCTTCTATTTCTGCGCGAGGCGGGTTATTCAACCCGCCCCGAACGTTTTGGTTTTTAGTTTGGCTTAGGATTGAAAGATTCAGGCCGGGGTTACAACCCCCGGCCTGCTCAGATTCCGAGTATATGTATATGCATCGATTGTTTATTGGGGGTCATTGTTTGGTGCTTGCTGTTGATCTTCGGCGTCGGCCTGTGCTTCGTCCTGGCTGCCCGCCTCGTTTTCTTCTATTTCTGCGCGGGGCGGGTTATTCAACCCGCCCCGAACGTTTTGGTTTTTAGTTTGGCTTAGGGTTGAAAGATTCAGGCCGGGGTTACAACCCGCCTGCTCAAGAATATGCCTATGCATCGATTGTTTATTGGGGGTCATTGTTTGGTGCTTGCTGTCGATCTTCGGCATCGGCCTGTGCTTCGTCCTGGCCGCCCGCCTCGTTTTCTTCTATCGTGACGATTTCGACTTCTTCCTTCGCGCCGGCTTGTTCCAACATCTTGACCAAGTGTTGGTGCGGTGTTTTTTTCGCCTTCGCCAACACGCTGATATTCTGTTTATCGACGGCATTGACATCGGCGCCGGTGGCAATTAACAGCGATACGATTTGTTGATCGCCAAACACCAGCGCATCCATTAACGCCGTCGAGCCTAGATCATCGGCGATATTGACATCGGCGCCATAATTCAGCAAAATCTTCACCGCCCTGACATTCCCGTTAAAGCTGGCGCCCATCAGCGCTGTCCTACCACTGGTGGTTTTGGCGTTTACCTCGATGCCTTGCGCCAACAAGGAGTGCAATCGTTCGTTTTTGCCCGCGATCGCGGCGGCGAACAAGTCATTAGCGTCTTCCGCGGCAGCGGACTGAGCCAAACTCAATAATAACGATAATAAAAATAGCGTTTTTAACATCTTGAAATAGTTTCTTGCGTTTAACGGTCAGTTAGGATGAAATACCGCATTAATTGTCGTAACTACTCAGTATGAAAATGCGCTTTCTATCAGTTGCTTGCTCCGGAAGGCGCCGTTCACCCAGCACCTAAATAAACGAAGATGCTTTATCGCAGCCATTAGCCTATGGAATTTAGGCGTTGGGTGAATATATCCCTATAGGCTTGTATGCGACATACTTGTCGCATACACTTCTTCCGCAAGCAACTGATAGAAAGAGGAAATATTTTCTCAATACCGAGCTTTAATTAGTTACTCATTGTCAAACTCGTCGCACATCAAAAATTTGGCGTCTTATTTCCCGATGAATAAGGCCGAATCCAGGCGTCCTTAAACCTAATTTGTGCGGTGTGAACCATATCATATAAACCCTTGCCGCATGAGCGAAAAAAATAAAATACTCGTAGAAGCCATACCCCAGTACATTGAAGCACAATCCTCCCCTGAAGACGATCGTTATGTATTCTCCTACACGATCACCATTACCAATATCGGCGCCGTTCCCGCTACCTTATTGACCCGTCATTGGTTGATCACCGATGCCAACGGCAAAATTCAGGAAGTGAGCGGCGAAGGCGTCATCGGCGAACATCCTCATCTGAAACCGGGCGAGTCGTTTCGCTATACCAGCGGTGCGATGATCGAAACACCGGTGGGGGTGATGCAAGGTAAATATACGATGATTTCCGATGACGGCGAAAACTTCAAGGCGCCGATCGCCAAATTCACATTATCCATTCCCAGAACCCTGCACTGATGTCTATTTATGCGATAGGCGATATTCAAGGCTGCTATGACGAGCTGTTAAGATTACTGGATATCGTCGAATTCAACGAGAACCGCGACCAACTCTGGTTTGCCGGCGACTTGGTCAACCGAGGTCCAAAATCTTTGCAAACTTTGCGCTTCGTCAAATCCTTAGGCGATGCCGCCGTCACGGTGCTGGGCAATCATGATTTACATTTAATCGCAATCTCGTTGGCGCAAAGAAAGCTGCGTAAAAAAGATTCACTGCGCCAGGTCTTGGAGGCGCCGGATCATGAAGAATTAATCCATTGGCTCAGGCATCGGCCATTGTTCCATAGCCAGGATAATTTTTGTCTATTGCACGCCGGCCTGCCGCCGCAATGGGATTTTCACCAGACCCAAAAAATGGCGGCGAAGGCGGAAAACATACTGCAAGGTCCGAATTATGCCGGTTTTTTCAAAAGCATGTATGGCGACAAACCCTCACTCTGGTCAACTGAGCTGAACAACACCGAACAAGCGCGTTTCATCGTCAACTGTTTCACCCGCATGCGTTATTGCGATACCCAGGGCCGATTGGACTTCAGTCATAAGGGGGCGCCAGGCACGCAACCTCAGACGCTGTATCCATGGTTTGCCGTGCCGGGCCGCAAAAGCGCCGATATGAAAATCATCTTCGGACATTGGTCCACGCTGGGCTATTATCATGGCCATAACTGTTATGCGATCGATACCGGCTGTCTGTGGGGCGGGCAGCTGACGGCATTGAGGCTGGATAACCCCCCCGAGCGAATCAGTATTGATTGTGCGCCGTCAACAGCCTGATTCGGCTCAATGAACAAGCATTAACTTGCGGGCGCCGCATGTTGCGCCGCTAATCTTACGATGACGGCTTTCATACGTTGCGCGCTTGTTCTCAAGGCATCGCCTTGCCGGTCATGACGCCTTTCCAAATTCGTCAGGATGGTCAGCGCCTGTTGATAGTGCGCGGTGGCCGCCAGCGCATCCGCCAACATCAATTCATAACGAGCGAATGAAGGGGCTTTTTGTCTGGCTTTGAGTACGGTCTTTAACGCCTGATGATAAAGCCCATAGCCCATTTCGATATCGAATAAATGATTGGTGAAATAATGGCGTTTAGCCTTACCGAGGCGTGGATTGATGATGGCCGCATTCAACCATTGCCGGACGATATCGACATGAGACGCGCAAGATGCATGCTTGGCCTTGATGCAGCGCCCGGCGACATCCAGCGCTCTCAAACCCCATGCGCTGATCGGCCTTTGCCTCAACATTTCGGTGATATGGTCGGGGTCGATCAGTTCCGAAGCCTGCTGTTTTTTCAACGCCGCCATCGCCTCGGGCGGGGTCACCATCGCCACGCTAATTAGAAAACCGACCTCATCCGGCTGCAATTGCGCCGCCCTGAAATAGTATGGATAAGCCTGGAAAGGGTCGCGCAATTTTTTGTATAAAACTTCTCCATACAAATACTGACTATTCGCCGATAACGGATGATTGGCGGCGATACTGGCGATGAAACTGTTTTCGCTGCGCCAGAATTCGGCTCTGGCATGGCTTGCCGAATAAAGCCCGGCAATCAATATCCCCGTCAAACCGGCGGTGACGATATTGGTATTGCCAAACTGATTCACAAACTTCGCACCATAGACCACGAACAAAACGATCGGTCCGATAACCGGCATATAGTTTCTGTGCTCGTAGATCAGCTTCAATGGTATGAAGCTCGATTCCATGCTGTGGCCGAGTAAATACCAAAACACGGCAAATGCAAATACCGGCGCACTTTTCCGTAAACGCAGCGCCAACAGGACGACAACCAGCCAGGCTATTACCGCAACCAGCGTCGTCCACGGGGATAGCCAGCCTTTACTCAACGATAAATCGTCATGAAAAAGTCCCATCACGGTGATATCCGGCGCAGCCAACATCGATAAATAAAACCATAGCACCCTGGCTTCGGTTAACAGGCGTTCGGAAAGACTGAAAGGCCGCGCTAAATAGCCGGATAAAATATTGCCAGGATAGACAAAACAATAAATCAAGCCAGCGACAACGGGCAGTATTACGGTGATGGCATAAAAAAGCCACAAGCTGCGTCGATCGCCAAGCCGCCGGTCCTGCCCTCCGTGACTCAACAACGTCGTTTCGATCGCTACGACATACAACGGCAGCAAGGCTGCATTTTCCTTGCACATCAGACCAAGCAGCGTACCGCCTATCACCCCGGCATACATCCAGGCCATTCCGCCCGATTGACCGCGTTGATAACGCAGGCGGCCGATGACGAATACGCATAAGCCCAGCAACATGAATGTCGCCGCCATGCTGGTCATGCGCTGTACGACGTAGGTCACCGGCGTTAACTGCAAGGGATGCAACGCCCAAACGCTGGCGATCAACGCGGCCATCAACACGCCATGACTGCCCGCGTCTTTAGTGGCAAGCAATTTCGGCGTTAGCAGCCAGGCCAACCAGAACAGCAGCGCGGTGTTGATTATATGTATGACCAGATTGGTCGTCTTGAATATAAAGGTCTCGGCGAAGCCGCCGGAAAAATAATAGTTAACGCCAAATGACAGCGCCGGCAATATCCGTTTCAAGCGTCCGCTTTCATTGGACAGCAACGCCTTTTTCAGCGAATCAATGGACAGATCCTCGATGGCCACGCCGGGATTTTCGGTGATGTTGAGCTGGTCATCGAAAACCAACGGACCATTGAGGGACGGCCAATACGCGGAAATAATCAGCAGGCATATCAGGCTGTAGATAATAACGGGGCTTAGCGCCAATGCCTTCAGATGACTGTGAAAGGAAATTTTATGTTGCTCGTTGGCCATCATGCTTCGTTGGGCGCTACAACGCCAGCACCGAAAAGACTGTCTCTTGCCGGCCGATTCCGGCATTCAACCGGAACCGGGGTTGCAAAGGATTAATTACAATCAACTTCCCTTGTATATCCGCCCGCCGACAAGGTCGCTGACTGATTAATGGTGCCCGAACAGAATTCAAGCGTGCCATTGGCTTTCGTATGCTCGCCATTCACCGTAATGGCGCCGCTCCAGCTACTCGTCGTGCTTACACAGGAAAGCGTGGTGCTGTTGTCCTGACAGGACCCATTAGGCGTCATTTCGGCGGAAACACTGAAATTGTTATTCCAGCTATTCGGCAAATTGACCGTGACGGTAATGATGACCGTGGTCGGTTCGGTGCCGATCTGGTATGAGTATTTCACCTCGGTGATATCATAAGCCCGGTCGTTCGAGGTCGGATACAGCGTCGTCGTCGTTGATTCGGGCAGATAGTCATTGACGCCGACGATGCCGGTATTGCTCAACAATATCTTGGCGTCGAGGGTAAACACATCGCTGACCGACAACACCTGCACCTCGCCGCGATTGATCGACGGCGTCGTTGACGCCTTGCGGATACCGAAGTTGGTCACGCAACCTCCGGCGGTTGTCGTCTTATCGATGACTTTTTTGCCGGTATTGGTGCTGGCGGTTTCGCCCGAACTATCGACGCATTCCGGCTGCCAATCGGTCAGACGGGTCAGGTTGATTTCGTTGAACGGCACGTTTTCAAAAAAGGTATTCGGTTGATTAATCCTGACATCATCGAGTTTTGCCAAAGTAAAGGGATCCATATAATCCATGTAGATGCCTCTGGCGATGAAGCGGGTCGTGATCGGATAGGTCGTGTTGCCGGCCGGCGGCCAGACAAAGGAGGTGGCCGGGTTGGTAATGGTCGTCACCGGCAGATTATTCTTATTCGCCACCACCTGACTGACATAGTCCTTGATATAGGTGCGATACTGAGTAATCACGCTGTTGGTCGCTCCCGGCGTGAACGCGTCCTGGGCCGCGGCGGCGAAGGTGCTGCCATGCAGATGCCAGTCCTGAAAGACCCGGAATTTGCCGTTGATTCGCTTCAAGCGGCAGGCTTCCAGATAAGAAGTGCCGTTGTTCCCCGGCACAACTTCAACGCCGCTCGCATCATAATGTTTATGATCGCCGGTCGTCGAATCATAATCGGAAACCGGGCGCCAGGGGTCGGTGCAGTTCGCCCGTTGACCATAGGGGTCGGTGCTGCCATCATCATCGGTCGGATCGTCATCGCCGGCTTCGCAGGCATAAGATTTGGCCTCATCGGTGGTATTGTCGGCGATGCCGTCATTGTTCTCATCAGCATCCGAAGAGGTAAGAAACGCATAGCTGCCATCGTGATGATCACGGCAACAAGTATTGCAAAAAGGGTGTTGTGAACTGGCGCCGGTTGCCGACTGACCGATGACCTTGGTGATGATATCGCCGATGAAATCGACGCGCTCCGAACCTTCCTGGGCGATAAACGGATGCACTGCAGGATGGAAAAAACTTGCTACATAGTGAGGATGATCGAAAGGCTCATCGACTTTTGGATCATTGTCATGATCCGGATGCCATATCGAACGGGCAACCGGAAAGCCCAAACCGATATGATTACCGCCTGGGGCAAATTCGCATTCGCAACGGATATTCAAAAATTCCTCTTCCCGCAGCGCGGTACCGTCGCCGATATACGTCACCGTTTCGAACTGACTGTAAAAATAGTCCTCGCTGGCGATTTTCTTGATGGCGGGTTCCGGCAACGTCGTTTCCACCGCTTCTCCGGAAGTGTCGATGGCGATGACCTCGGGCGCTTGTCCCGGGTTATAGGTTACCTTCGGCCCGGTCGAACCGCTGCCGCCCCCACCTAATAATTTTTCCCCATAGACGTCCAGTTTGGAAATATAGGTATCCAAATTGACCTGTTCGACATTGCCGTCAATATTGGTCCAACTGACCGTCATCGTGATCTCTTTATAGGAGGAATCGTTGACATTGCTGTCGGCCAACGTCTGCGGCGTTCCCGATGCGGTCACCTGGTAATTGACGACATTCCAGAATATGTCATAGGCGGTGTTGCCGACCGTCGTCGATGTCCAGGCGATCGTGCCGCCGGCATTGTCCTGAATTTGCGTATACGCTAAATCCGCGGCATTGCTGGTCGGATAGATGGTGT
Organism: Methylomarinum sp. Ch1-1; assembly: GCF_030717995.2. Taxonomy (NCBI): domain Bacteria; kingdom Pseudomonadati; phylum Pseudomonadota; class Gammaproteobacteria; order Methylococcales; family Methylococcaceae; genus Methylomarinum; species Methylomarinum roseum. The sequence continues at coordinate 690,368 of NZ_CP157743.1, forward strand.
TAAAAGTCCTCAAATCATCGATTCTTTGCTGGGCCAGTTGCAGCGCCACATTTCTCGCTTGCGCCTCCGCCCCGCTCTTGATGAAGCCGCCCTGCAGCTTGGCGATTGCCGCGACGCCCAGCGCCAATAGCACCAACGCGATCAGCGCCTCGATTAATATTGAACCCGACTGTCTATTATTTTTCATCATTCGCACCGCCATCATAAACCTATTGATCTATCCATGTTCCCGCCACACGCGCCAGAATCTGATTCGTTTCATCGCTGGCCAGGTCTTCGAAAATCGACCGTTCATAGACCAGGTCAAAACTGCCACTGATGCAGCTGCTGCTGGCGCAAACGGAGTGATCGGCGATCAACGCGCCGTATATCGAAGTGGACCCGCCCATGTTAATGGTGCTCACCGCATCGCCGGTTTGATCCGGATTCTCGAACATAAAAATCAATCCGTATAACTTGCTGTCCCCACCGGTTTTTTTAAGATTCTCGTCATCGATGACAATCACGACGGTACACAGGCGTTCCGCCGATTTGCCGCAATTATCGCCGGTCGCTCCGCCGATGTCGTTACCGGGTAAATCGCATTCGCCTTCCACCCAGTAAATGCCATTGGAATTGGCATCGAAGCCGCTGCAGTCGCCGACCACTTCGGCGATGCCCCTAATGAGGTTATATTTTTCGCTGGGCACCCCGAACACGTAGGCGAATACATCGCTCGGGAAGTCGGGGTCATTGGCGACGATATCCGCTCCCACCGTGCCGGATTGCGAAATGATGCCGTCGATCGTGCCGCTGCAGCCGCAGTCATTGGCCGAGCAAACATTGAATTTATCGTTGTCGGATGCGATCGGCGAACCGTTGGCCTCATATTCACCGCGCTCGCAAGTCGTCGCGCTACCGCTGGCGGAAACGTTATTGCTGGTCCATACCGCGACATTGACGCCTTTGCCGGCGCCGTTGGGATTGCCGACGATTTCCATATTACCGGTCGGCGGGACATTGCCGGCGACTATCAACGGCGAATCGGGGCCTTCGCCGAGCACATTATGAAAGCCGAAATCCTGACGGACCGTCGCGGTGGAATCACTATTATAGGCATCCGCATAGCCCTGGGAACTGACTTCTATGCCGCCGGCGCTCTTGTAAACCTGGGCCTGATAAAAGGGTTCGGCTACCGAGTTCACATAAGTGACCGTCGTGTTGTACGCTACCCCGCCGCTCATCAGGCGACTGGCGGCCTCCTCCATCCCCGCCTCGGCATTGGCGAAAGCCTGCTTGGCTCGGCTGTCATTACCGGATATGCGTTGATCCTGCACGCCGATCTTGCCGGCGTACAAGACAATCAGGGAAGAAGCAAACAGCAAGATCACCGCGATGAATAAGGCGGCGGCGCCTTGCTGATAAAACCTTGTCGTTAAATTTCTGTTCATCATAGCCACCTACGGTCTGGTATTGCGAACTCGAACCCGTTCGGTCAGCGTTCGGCTAACATCCGGATCATCGGCCAACTGTCCGGAAATGCTAATGGAAATATAACGTATTTCCTCGCTAGTGCTGCCCGGCAGTGAAATCGACTGATCATCGAAGGCGACCGACGTGATGTTAACTTGATCAGGGTCGGTGACATCCTCCCAGTTGCCTTGCGCGCAGGTATTGCCGGATTGTCGCATTTCAACGGTATTGCTGGCGCTGTCATGGCGATAGCCGAATCTCTCATCGGCATCATTGGTCGGAGTTCCGCCGCTGCCGATATCCACATTTCCATCGCTATCTGAGTCATAGCTGAAGGTCAGACAGTCATTTGCCGCCGCACCCGCATAATTGGAAGCCGAACCGATATAGATATTGTTTCCGGAAACCGTTGTTGGGTAAGGGTTCATGAAGGAATTGACGCTGGTGACACCGGTCGCGGTCCCGGAATAGCCGGCGCGCTTCAGATCGCGAGTCATCAACGTCATCACCGCATTCAGTTCCTGATTCAAACGGATCATACTCAAATAATCGGAATTCGACCTGACAATACCGTTAAAAGCGGAAATGGTCGCCGCCATCGCGACCACCCCCACGACTATGCCGATCATCAATTCGATTAAGCTAAATCCCTTTATGCTTTTTTTTCTGTTACCTATCTTCATAGTTGGATCCTGTCGTTTATACCCAGCAATCAGGGACAATCTTCATAGGCGATGATTTTTTTGTCGGTATCGGAAGGAGAACAGAGCTTGACTCGCAGAGTACTGACACGGATATGCGCTTCCTTACCGGAAGGCGACTGAAATTCCACCCTACCCAAGGGGAAAGCCGTCCCTCTGCGCGGATCAAATCTAGTCTCATCTCCCGAAAAGGTTATATTGCTCATCGTGGTGTTGCCGAATTCCGACATATTCACGACTTTCGAGACTCCCGAATCCAGCTCGCATAACGGCGACCCTCCTTGACATTGACATCCCGACGCCAAGGCAATACCGTAACATTGGTCGGTGGAATTAAACGTGACGTAGACATCAGTATTTCTTTTTATCGCTTCCGATTTAGCGAACTGCAGATCGGCATATAGTTTTTCCGCGGCGCCCTCCACTTTTTTTCTTTCTATCAGCCCCGAAAAAGAAGGCACCGCCAACATTAAAATAATCCCGAGCACGGCAACGACCATCATTGCTTCTATTAATGTAAACCCTCCCTGATGCCTTATAGAGCGAGAAACCTCTTTCATAAACTTTCCCCTTGACTGATCCAATTGTTCATCTAGTCTAATTTGTAAATTCCATACATTTTGATTAATTCTAGTACAGGTATCGCATAATGCATAAAAACAACGGTTTTACCCTTATCGAGCTGATGATTACTGTCACCATATTGGCGATACTAGCGGCGATTGCTTACCCCGCTTATAACGACTATATCGTCAAGAGCCGCCGCTCGGACGCTAAATCCGCGATCTTGAAAATGCAACTTGCCGAAGAGAAATGGCGCGCGAACAACCCCAGCTACACCGCCACATTATCCGACTTGAACTATCCAAATAGTTATTCCCCGGACGGTTATTATGAATTGGCAATCAGCAATAATACTGCTAACACCTACACAATTACGGCAACTCCTGTATCCGGGGGCTTGCAAGCCGGAGATAGCGACTGCGCGTCTATGTCGATGGACCAAAACGGAACCAAAGCTTCTTCCCCAAGCAGTGCTTGTTGGTAAGGCTGCGCGAAAGCTTTTGCACCAATGCGATGAATCCTATCCCCGCTCATGGCGTTGAATTGGAACCAAAGCGATCGGCGAAAGCTTAAGCGGATGGTGACTATTCAGCTTGGTACTGAGAAAATATTTCGTAACTACTCACCCCATTCGTAGGGTGGATAAGCGGAGCGCATCCACCGGGTCGGCATCTTTGGTGGATGCGCTCTTCAGGCTTATCCACACGCTGACCGCCATGGATGGCGGAAATGCCGGTTTTGCCATCGTCCATGATGGTCAGCATCGTAGGGCGGCTTCGCGAAGCAAGCCGCCAAAACCCGCGCTGGGGACAAAATTGGCACTGTGCGTATCAAAGGCGGATTGCCTATCGGCGAATCCGCCCTACGATTGCGATGCCCATGTAAAGCCGATCGTCTTGAAACACATCGAAACATGGTGCGCTTCCTATCGTCAGCTCACCCTACCGCATCGGGTGGATAAGCGGAGCACATCCACCGGGTCGGCATCTTTGGTGGATGCGCTCTTCAGACTTATCCACATGCTGACCGCCATGGATGGCGGAAATGCCGGTTTTGCCATCGTCCATGATGGTCAGCATCGTAGGGCGGCTTCGCGAAGCAAGCCGCCAAAACCCGCGCTGGGGACAAAATTGGCATTGTGCGTATCAAAGCAGCATATCATCACTTTGGCGTTCAAAAAGGGCATGGGGTGTGTTTGGCGAGGATGTCGGCAGCAAGGATGCTGCCGTCAAGCCCCCAGGGATGGGTTTACCCAGCACCTAAATACCATAGACTATTGGCTATGATTTATTATCGTCGTTTATTTAGGTGCTGGGTGAACGGCGCTCCTCGATAGACACACCCCATGCCCTAAACCCCGCAAAAATACTCAAACTGAATTGCTGGTATCAAAGGCGGATTGCCTATCGGCGAATCCGCCCTACGGTTGCGATGCCCATGTAAAGCCGATCGTCTTGAAGCACATCGAAACATGGTGCGCTTCCTATCGTCAGCTCACCCTACCGCATCGGGTGGATAAGCGGAGCACATCCACCGGGTCGGCATCTTTGGTGGATGCGCTCTTCAGGCTTATCCACCCTATACGCCGGCCTCTTTTCAGCAACCGACATCTTTAAACGCATAGTCCTCGCCGGCATCGATTTTCTTCAGTTTTATAAAGCTATAACAGAAATCCACCGATTCATCGTCATCGATATCCTGCCGTTCGACTTCCTGCCACTGCTGTCTGTCGAATTCGGGAAATCGGGTATCCCCGGCAAAGTCTTGCTGGATTTCGGTCAAATATAAAAAGTCGGCGCGCGGCAGCATCGTTTTGTATAATTTCGCGCCGCCGATGATGAAAATCTCGTCATTGTTCCGGCAACTGTCTAGGGCTGCCTGCAGATCATTGAAAACATCACATCCCGGTTGTTGATAACTGGGATTGCGACTGATGATGATATTGCGCCGTCCCGGCAAAGGCCTGCCTATCGATTCAAATGTTTTTCTGCCCATTAAAATCGGCGAACCCATGGTTAATTGCTTAAATTTTTTCAAATCCGCCGATAAATGCCATGGCATTCGGTTATCCACGCCGATGACACGATTACTGGCCATCGCCACGATGAGTGATATTTTCATGTTTTCTGTTTATGATGCGTTCATTTAGGTTCGCTGACTATCAACATTCCGTTGATAGCGATATTCGGTTTTAACTGCACATCATACTATGAAAAATATCCTCCTTGTATTTACCGGCGGCACTATCGGCTCTAACTGCCATAACGGCACCATCGATACCTCCAGTCAGGCGCGCTATCAATTGCTTGAGTTATTCAAACAGTATTATCCGACTAGCGACGAGATCCATTTTAAAATTCTGCAGCCATTTCAGCTACTAAGTGAAAATCTGCAGCCCTCAATCTGGGAGCAACTGATCGACGCCATCGAAGCGGAACATCCGGCTGAATTTGACGGCATCATCGTCACCCACGGCACCGATACGCTGGCTTTTAGCGCCGCCGCCTTGGCTCTTTATTTCAATTACCTGAATATTCCGTTGTTGCTAGTTTCTAGTAACTATCCTATGTGGCATAAATCAGCCAATGGCCTGGACAACTTCATCTGTGCGGTCGAATACATCGCTCAGGCCAAACCGGCCGGCGTCTTCGTGCCTTATAAAAATCCCGGTCAGATTCAACATCTGCATATCGCCTCACGACTCGCTTCATGTTTACAACTCAGCGGTGACTTCATCAGCGTGCAATCACGCCCCTACATGCTGTTTGAAAACGGAAATTTCACCGAATATTATGTTATCGATCGCGCTAGTTGTATTCATAGGCCACTTAACCCCGACTTCTCCAGCAACATCCTGCTGCTCAAACCCTACCCCGGCCTCGATTATTCCCATATCAACCTAACCGGTGTCGACGCCGTATTGCATGATCTCTATCATTCCGGAACCGCCTGTAGTAGTGATCAATACGGCTCCCAACACGCTCTGCCTGCTTTTATCAACAACTGCCGGCAACTAGGGATCAAGGTATATCTGGCGCCAGCGTTGCAACATCCCGATGCCTACAAAAGCACACGGGAATTAATCGGGCTAGGTGCGGAAATGATCTGGAATATGTCTCTGGAAGCCGCCTATGTCAAACTGTTGCTCGGCTATGGGAATTTCAAACAACCGCAAGATATCAGCGAATTTCTGCAACAGGATATTGCATTGGAACATGTCTAATCGCAGCGAGAACGGTTTTTGCGCCACAGGGTCAGACCATTTGCTGCGATTATCGCTTGGCCCGGGATAGTTCGCGTTTCAAATGACAAAGCGAGCGGACATTGGAGCGCCGCTCCCGCAACATATAGGTAATAGCGATTTCTTCGCTGGCCGCCAGCACACAAATGATCGCGGCCAGGCGAAAAGCCCAAGCTATATCAAACATCACCAATAAAAAAAACGAACATCCCATGCAGGCGACCGCTAGCTTAACCAGCCAGGTGTGATAACTGGTAATGGCATGGAATTTTATCAAACCGGCCGCGGCCGGCAATACATAACTCAGTATCACCATTACCATATAGATCAGCTCCCGCTGCATCAGTTGCGGCCATAACCACCAGGTGCTCAGTGCGATCGTCGTGTATATCGTCAAATCTCCCCAGCTGTCCAGTAATGCCCCTAACTCGCTGGTTTGTCCAAGCATACGCGCCGCCATGCCATCCAACACATCGGTCAGAAATGTAAAGGCCAGCAAAGCCAAGAAAGCCCCGGCTGCGCCATGCCACGCCAATATCAACAATAGGGGCGCACTGACGAAACGGAAACAGGACAGTAAATTCGGCAGTGCCAGTAAATCCTGAAACCGATAAGTTTTCATAGCGAAAACTCGGCCAGCAAAGGAGCGTGATCGGACAGACGATTCCAAGGCGCTCCCGTCAGACGTTCGCAAGACCGCGGTTGCATGCCTCTGAAATATATCCTATCCATCTGCAAAAACGGCAGCCAGACCGGAAAGGTTCTGGCGTAACGGTTATGCAATGTCCGATAGGCTTCTTTCAACTCCAAATGCTGATAAAAGCGTTTCTCCGCCTGGCCGGTCCAGTCGTTAAAATCGCCGGCGACTATCAACGGCGCATCATGCGGCACATGTTCATCGATGCGCTCGCACAACAAGCCAAATTGACGCCGTCGCTCCATGCCGATCAAGCCTAGATGTATGCAGATGATGTGCAGCTCCCGTTGCCAGGACGGCAATTGAATTACCCCATGCAACAGACTTCGGCTGGCCCAGGCAAATGGAGAAACATTGATATTTTCCCAGCTGTGCAGGGGATATTTACTGAGTATCGCGTTCCCGTGATGACCGACGCTATAGACGGCATTTTTACCGTAAGCGTAATGCGGCCAGACTTCATGGGCGAGAAATTCATAATGCGTGCATTCCGGCCAATTATGATGTTTTTGCTCGTGCTCTTTATGCTCGCCCTGCATTTCCTGAAAAAAAAGAATATCCGCCTTGACATCAACCAAGGCGTCGCGAATCTGATGCAGAATGAAATGGCGATTACTGGGACTGAAACCTTTATGAATATTATAGGTGAGTACACGCAGCCGGCTTTCCTGCATAAATTTGTTACCTCGAGTCAGGACTTTAACCTACTCAATGTAGCAAATTAACCCCTGATTTAACAGCTTTAGTACGGGCGTTTACGAATATGCAAACGATATAACATTGGCGATAAAAAAATTTCCAAACCAAAAAACAATAAGACACAAAGCATAACATCCAGCATCGACAATTCGAGGGGCTGATGCAACACCAGCAACGGCAACAATGCTTCGGGAATGGTATCGAGCATTCTGCAGCGACTGCTTTCTCGGTATCCGAGACGGCGTTTGCAAAAACTGGCGAGCAGATCGCCCAACATCGCCATGACGCTCAACGAGGCGCCATAAAACATCTCAATGTTGACTAGTGGAGCTAACAGCATCGTCATCAACACCGAGGCAAACAATCCACGCCAGGTTTTACTATGACCGAACAACGGCCGCTTATCGAAAAAAGCGATACCGAAATCTACTGGCCAACCAAAGCTCGAACCGAACAACTTACGGGCAAGCACCGGCGCGCCATTGGCGATAGCCAATAACAAAAAGGTCTTAACGATGCATTGCCAACATAACGTCATTTCCATCCTCGCCGATTTCGCCCTATCGATAGAACCCTAATACATAATCAATAGCATTCTGTCGCCAACCGAGCATCCGACATATATAGCACGACTGAGTACTAGTTTAATAATTAAATCCCTCATGACCAGGGCTACCTCATTAAATGAATGAGTGGCAAAACAGAAGTTAACAACAAATACGCCAGGCAGGATGAAGATATGGACTTCTCTTTTTTCCAAGGTGTCATATACAGCGGTCATTTTTAAACGGAATAAAACAGGAGTCCGACATGAATCATAACGTAGTGGATCTTGAGCGGTCCGGAGATTGTAAGCCATACTCATCAAGCTAAGCGCAGATCCCCGTTATCAGATGTGAGTAGGGTGAGCTGACGACAGGAAGCGCACCGGTTTTTGATGAGCTTCACGCAGTTCGGCACATCCGAAAGCAAGACTACATTGGCATCGCAACCGTAGGGCGGATTCGCCGCCAGGCAATCCGCCTGGATACGCACAATGCCAATTTGGCCCCCGGTGCGGGTTGTGGCGGCTTGCTTCGCGAAGCCGCCCTACATTGGCGGATCCGCTGCGCTTGATCCGCCCTACGATGCGGTAGGGTGAGCTGACGATAGGAAGCGCACCTTGTTTCGATGTGTTTCAAGACGATCGGCTTTACATTGGCATCGCAACCGTAGGGTGGATTCGCCGCCAGGCAATCCGCCTGGATACGCACAGCGGCCAATTTTGCCCTGGTGGCGGTTTTTGGCGGTTTTTTGGCGGCTTGCTTCGCGAAGCCGCCCTACGGTGCGGGTAGGGTGAGCTGACGACAGGAAGCGCACCGGTTTTTGATGCGCTTCACGCTGTTCAACATCCGAAGGCAAGACGGTGCTTTGCGTAGGAGCGCCGCCCTCGGCGCGAAATGTCGCTATGCGAAATGCAGGTCAACGAGGTCCTGAACGACTCAACCGAGACTAGAGTAAGTTAAACGTTTGGGGCGGGTTATATAACCCGCCCCGCCCTCATGACCGGTTGTCGGCGAAGCCAAATATATTCAAACCGAAATCGGCGCCCTGATAGGGTCATGAGCCTGATAATTAACAATCTCGAAATCATCGTAGCGATAGCCGAAGATCGACTCCGGCCGCCGTTTTAGCTTGAGTTCCGGCAATGGATAAGGCCGACGACTCAATTGCAGCTTAGCCTGCTCCAGATGATTCAGATACAAATGCACATCCCCTCCGGTCCAGATAAATTCGCCGACCTGCAAATCGGTCTGCTGCGCGACCATATGCGTCAACAAGGCGTAACTGGCGATATTGAACGGCAAACCTAAAAAAGTATCGCAGCTGCGCTGATAAAGCTGACAAGACAGCTTGCCGGCGGCGACATAGAACTGAAATAAGGTGTGACAGGCGGCCAAGGCCATCTTCCCCGCCGCTACATTCTGCTGCGGATTGACCGATTCGTCCGGTAAATCGGCGACATTCCAGGCCGATACAATCATGCGCCGGCTGTTCGGCGTTTCCTGCAATTGCTTGATGATCGTGGCGATCTGATCGATATGGCCACCGTCCGGGGTCGGCCACGAGCGCCATTGATATCCGTAAATCGGCCCTAAATCGCCCTGCTCGTCAGCCCATTCATCCCAAATAGTCACTCCATTTTCATTCAGATAAGCGATATTGGTATGCCCTTTCAGGAACCATAATAATTCATGAATAATCGACTTCAAATGTACTTTCTTGGTCGTCACCAACGGGAAACCGTCTTGCAGATTGAAACGCATTTGATGACCGAAGATCGACAAGGCGCCGCTGCCGGTCCTGTCGCCCTTTTGTTGACCTTCGTTTAAAATTTTATTCAGTAGATCGAGATACGGTTGCATATTTTTTGAACATAAACGGCAGGGAGTGAGTCACGCCCCTGCCCCTTCAGTCTTTTACCTTCTTATACGTCTAAGTTTGTTACGTCGAGCGCGTTTCTGACGATGAAATCGCGTCTCGGTTCGACCACATCGCCCATCAATGTCGTGAAGATCTCATCGGCCGCGATTACGTCTTCGATGGTTACCTGCAGCATGCGTCGGCTGTTCGCGTCCAGCGTCGTTTCCCACAACTGCTCAGGGTTCATCTCTCCCAACCCTTTGTAGCGTTGAATATGCTGACCTTTTTTGACTTCACGCATCATCCATTCGTAGGCTTGTTTGAAATTTCTGACCGGCTGTTGCCTTTCTCCCATACGCATCACCGATTCCTCGCCAAACATCCCGATGGTATCTTCTGCATATTTGGCTATTTTCTGATAATCGATACTATCGAAGAATGCGGCGTTCAACACAAAGGTCTTGGTGACGCCATGCAGCCTCTTGCTGACCGTCACATCAAAGTCCTTATCGCTTCGGTAATTCAGGTCGATTGCAAACACCGCCTTATGATCCCCTTGTTGCAACCGTTCCAGCAGCTGCTGTAGCCAGTCATTGAATCGTGGCTCATCCTGTTTCATCTCCTCAGTTAACCGCGGCAGATAAGTCATTTCCTCCAATAACAAATCGTCATAGCGTCTGGACAAACGGTTAATGACCGAAGTCACGGCGCTGTATTCGGTGGCCAGTTTTTCCAGTCCCGCCCCTTGAATCGCCGGAGCCGATGCATCGGTTTGTAATTGCGCCTTATCCAACGCCAATTGGATCAGATATTGATTTAGCTGAGCGTCGTCTTTGACATAATGCTCTTGTTTGCCTTTCTTGATTTTATATAACGGCGGCTGAGCGATATAGATATAGCCTCTTTCCACCAGTTCCGGCAATTGGCGATAAAAGAACGTCAACAACAAGGTGCGGATATGCGAACCATCCACGTCGGCATCGGTCATGATGATGATGCGGTGATAACGCAGCTTGTCGATATTGTATTCATCCTTGCCGATGCCGCAGCCTAATGCGGTAATCAATGTGCCGACTTCTTCCGAAGAAATCATCTTGTCGAAACGGGCCTTTTCCACATTCAGAATCTTACCCTTCAATGGCAGGATCGCTTGCGTGCGTCTGTCCCTTCCCTGCTTGGCGGAACCGCCCGCCGAGTCCCCTTCCACGATAAACAGCTCGGATAAGGCCGGGTCCTTTTCCTGACAATCGGCCAGCTTACCCGGCAGACCGGCGATATCCAGCGTGGTTTTACGTCGGGTCATTTCCCGAGCCTTTCTTGCCGCCTCCCTGGCTCGCGCCGCATCGATAATCTTATTAGCGATGGTCTTACCGATTTGCGGCTGTTCCAGCAGGAATTCCTGCAGCTTTTCGTTCATAGTCGATTCGACCAAGGGTTTTACTTCCGAAGAAACCAGCTTTTCTTTGGTCTGCGAAGAAAACTTGGGATCCGGTACTTTGACCGATAACACCGCCGTCAAGCCTTCTCGGGCATCATCACCGGTCGTAGCCACCTTCTCTTTCTTCGCCAAGCCGTTGGCTTCGATATATTGATTGATGGTGCGAGTCAAGGCTCCTCTGAAACCGGCCAAATGGGTGCCGCCGTCACGTTGAGGGATGTTATTGGTATAACAAAAGATGTTTTCCTGATAGGAGTCGTTCCATTGCATCGCCACCTCGACGGTCACGCCTTCTTTTTCGGCGACAAAATGAAAAACATCTTCGAACAACGGGGTTTTATTCTTGTTCAGATGGCGAACAAATTCGCTGATTCCACCTTCGAACTCAAACACGTCTTCCTTGTCGCTGCGTTCGTCTTTCAATGAAATTCTGACGCCGGAATTCAGGAAGGACAATTCCCGTAAACGTTTCGCCAGTATGTCGTAATGAAACTCGACATTGGTAAACGTCTCGGTGCTGGGTTTAAAGTTAATCAGTGTGCCGCTTCCTTCCGCATCGCCTATCGCTTCTAGCGGCGCTAGCGGCTCTCCCATCGCATATTTTTGCTGGTACAGTTTACCGTTCTTGCGGATCTGCAACAGCATCTCCTCCGACAAGGCATTCACCACCGACACCCCTACTCCGTGTAAACCTCCGGACACCTTATAGGCGTTGTCATCGAACTTCCCGCCGGCATGCAACACCGTCATGATGACTTCGGCCGCGGAACGTCCTTCTTCCGGATGTATATCGACGGGTATGCCGCGGCCATCATCGGCAACGGTCACCGAACCGTTGATATGTATCGTGACATCCACCCCTTTGCAGTAGCCGGCCAAAGCTTCGTCTATCGAATTATCGACGACTTCAAAAACCATATGATGTAACCCGGTGCCGTCGTCGGTGTCGCCGATATACATACCGGGACGTTTTCTTACAGCGTCCAGTCCTTTCAGCACCGTAATATTGGAACTATCATATTGATCGTTATTTTCACTCATAAGGTTTTTACCGTATTTGTTGGGCGGAATGATGACGTTTAATTTTCACAATCATCAGGGTTGTTTTTTGCAATTATTCAGTGTCTTTCAAGACTTAGGCAGCAGATCATTGAGTTCTCGGGCTGAACAATTATGTTTTTAATGTTCCACGTGGAACATCATGGCGATGCAATCGCGCCATGTTCCACGTGGAACACCTTGTAGTTTTCAATGTCATTAATTTCGCCGAAATCGGCAAGCTCGGTCGAAGACATGAATACCTGGCAATTCAGATCGGCCAGATATTTTACCAATTTTGTCCTGTTAACAGTATCCAATTCGGCGGATAAATCGTCGATCAAAATGTAAACCGGACGACCGCTGTGTAGATGCAATAGCTCGACCTGGGCGAGTTTCAAACCCAGAACCAATAACTTCAATTGCCCTCTGGAAACATAGTCTCGAGCATTGCGGCCATGAAAAAGCAATTTAAAATCGGCTCGGTGAGGACCGCTGTGGGTGTAACCATAGCGCATGTCCTTGTCATGATCGCGATCTAAAACTTGCAGCAAATCTTGTTCGCGATCCCAACCACAAAAATAATTCAGCTCGAGATCCACGTCGGCTAAAAAATAGCGGCAAACATCTAGAAAGACCGGTTGCAGTCGTCGTATATAGTTTTCGCGATATTCATTGACCAAAACGCCATATTTGACCAGTTCTAGATTCCAGACATGCACTTCCTTCGCTAAACCACGCTTCAATAGCGAATTGCGCTGCTGCAGTACTTTTTTGAAGTTACGCCAAGCCGGAAGAAAATTAGGCTGATCATTAAAACTCCCCCAATCGATAAATTCTCGACGTACTTGCGGGCCGGCATCAAGCAATCTGTAACTCTTCGGGTGTATCAGTTGTAGCGGCAAAAAATAAGCCAGATCGGACTTGCTTTTCGTTTCACGATTGATGTGTATATCGTATTTTTGTTGATTAATCTGTATCCCTAATTGCGACAACTGTTCATTTTGTTGCCGAACTTGTGCGGAAACTATCAGGTCGGTTTGATCAAATTCGATCGCCTGTCGGATCTGAGCAGCGCGGAACGAACGGGCGCGACCCAAGATAAAAATAGCCTCCAGCAAAGAACTTTTACCGCTGGCGTTCGGACCGATAATAAAATTGACGGAAGGAGAAGGCAAAAGTGTTGCCCGGTGGATATTTCGCACCGACAAAATATCCAGCTTCAGCAAGGTCATGAATTCAATTGCTTAAAAAAATACAGCCGATTAACTTTCGGCATTAAAAAACAGAGTTCACCGCTGACTAAAAAAGGCATGGTCTAAATCCCTCGGCAACAATCCCAGCAATTCCCAATTTGGCGTTCAAAAAGGGCATGGGGTGTGTTTGGCGAGGATGTCGGCAGCAAGGATGCGGCCGTCAAGCCCCCAGGGATGAGTTTACGGCGCTCCTCGACAGACACACCCCATGCCCTAAACACAGCAAAAATACTCAAATATGGGAATTGCTGCAACAATCCGTGTTGACAGCCAACAGTAAAAAGAAACTTTATGTTGCCGAAAGCCGCAATCATTGATTATAAGCGCATTGGCATTACGATGAACTTGAATAACGGCTGCTCAGGTTCCTCGATAAAACAACTGCTGGCATTGCTGGCGATGCTCAGCACCGCCATTTCCGAATCGAGATTGGAAACCGCATCCAATAGATATTGCGAATTAAAGGAAATGGTCAAACTCTCTCCCTGATATTGCATCACCAACTCCTCTTCCGCTTCATCATGCTCCGGATTGTGAGTACTGATTTTTAGCAGGTTTTCCGAAATATCCAACGTGACGCCTTTGAATTTTTCATTGGACAACACTGCAACCCGGGTCAATGCGTCTTTAAGAATTTGTTTCTGAATTAAAATCGGATTGTGAAAAGGTTGATCAAACACACGTCCAAAATCAGGATATTTAGCATCGACCAGTTTCGCCGAAAAAACCAAGTCCTGATAAAAGATCCTGATGTTATTGTTGGAGAATTGAATATTTAGTTCCGCATCGGAATCGGACAACAAGCGACTTAACTCCTGCACCCCTTTTCTAGGCACGATGATGCGTTCTTCATAACCGGTGGAGACACCGATATCATCTTGATATATCGATAAACGATGACCGTCGGAGGCCACCAATTTTATCTGACTGTTGCTCACGTGTAATAACAAGCCGTTCAGATAGTAACGTACATCCTGATTGGCCATGCAGAAAATTGTCTTATCTAACGCTTTTTTTAACTTGCCGGCATTGATCGTAAAATGATTTTCAAATTCCGACTCATTAAATTCAGGATAATTTTCAGCCGGCAACGTCGTCAACAAAAAACGGCCGCGTCCGGAAGTGACTTTTACCTTGTCGTCCTTGTATTCAATCTTGATTTCCGCATCATTCGGCAATAAACGACAAATATCGAGAAATTTTCTCGCCGGCACGGTAATCGTACCCGGTTGTTCCACGTTTAAATTGATTTTTACGATAATCTGGATTTCAAGATCAGTACCAGTTAACACCAATTGATTCTCAGTGACATCAAGCAGCACATTGGAAAGTATCGGCATGGTTTGTCTTTTTTCTATGACACTGACAATTTGCTGTAGCGGTGTTAAAAGCTGATCTCTATTAATAATAAATTTCATAAAATATATTTTTTTATTTATTACTACTATTAATCCACTCAAAGCCTGTGGAAAAGTTAAAATTTTGTTTATAAATCATAGCGTTGTTGTGTTTATAAACATGTTGCTGGCTAGCCCTGTTAATTGTTGGCAAAACTGTGGAAAACTCGGTTAAGCATTTTCCACACATCTTTTCCACAACTTATAAGCCTTTAATGTGACAAGGTTCTCAACAGGTTCTGGTAATCCTCGGAAACCTTAACATCACTATCCTTTAAAGCGGCGATTCTTTTACAGGCGTTGATGACTGTCGTGTGATCCCTGCCTCCAAACGCATCGCCGATTTCCGGGTAACTGTGTGAAGTCAGTTCTCTGGCCAGCGCCATCGCTATCTGTCGAGGCCGCGTAATCGATTGTTTACGGTTTTTCGAGGACAAATCGGCGACTCTGATTTTGAAATATTCAGCCACGGTCTTTTGGATGTTATCGATGTTGACCAGCTTATCCTGCAATGAAATCAAATCGTGTAACGCTTCCTTGGTAAATTCGACGGTGATTTCCCGGCCGGTGAATTGTGAATTGGCCAGCACTCGTCGCAAGGCCCCTTCCAGATCACGCACATTGGATGGAATACGCTTGGCGATAAAAAAAGCGACTTCCTGGTCCAGTTCGACATTCGCGGACTTAGCCTTTTTCATCAGAATGGCGGCACGTGTTTCAAGATCGGGGGGTTCGATCGCAACCGGTAATCCCCAGCCAAAACGTGATTTGAGCCTATCTTCCAGACCTTCGATTTCTTTCGGGTACTTATCACACGTTAAAACCACCTGATGTTTCTTATCAAGCAGGTTGTTGAAGGTGTGAAAAAATTCCTCCTGAGAACGTTCCTTGCCGGCCAAAAACTGGATGTCGTCAATCAATAGAATATCAATACTGCGGTAATAATCCTTGAAATTATTAATCGTGTTCTGCTGCAAGGCCCTGACCATATCCTGGACGAACTTCTCCGAATGCAGATAGACAATATTGGCGGAGGGATTCTGTTCCAATACCGCATTGCCGATCGCATGCATCAAGTGAGTTTTCCCCAAGCCTGAACTGCCATAAATAAACAGGGGATTATAAGCCTTACCGATATTTTCAGAAACCTGTACCGAAGCCGCTCTGGCCAGCTGATTGGATTTACCTTCGACAAAACTGTCGAAGGTAAATGCTCTGTTCAGAAAATTGGGTTGTTTCTTTTTTTGCGCAGGCGCCTTATTGATGCTGGGCGGCACCTTGACGACCGGTGATTTTTTACTGCCGATTTCAAATTGCAGTCCCATTGTGCCATTGGAGAATTCATAGATGGCATCTTCAATTTTAGCTAAGAAATGCTGTTTCACATGTTCGACGATAAATCGGTTTGGTGCTAACAGCTTCAATTTTTCGTCAGTTTCTACGGCCTGCAAGGGTCTGATCCAGGTGCTGAAGTCACCTGAAGGGATTTCATGCTCAAGTTTGTCTAGGCAATTGTTCCAGATAGCGCTCATTTAATAGGGTCAATAATCGGATAAAACTACGGGGAGTCATTTTATGACTAACGAAGCATAGTTAATATTAACTAAATAGATATTTTATCTTTATTATTACTATTAAGTCACTCAAAACCTGTGGATAACTTAAATTTTAATAAAAAAATCAATGTTCTGTTTTGTATAAAAAGATGTTGATCAGGGCTAGACAAAGCTGTTTGCAAATCGTGGACAACACAGGGGGGCTAATTTCGGCACAGTTTATCCCCAAGTTTTGCGCGGCAAAGCTAACACTTTTTCAACAGCGAGGGTTGTCCGCTGAAAATTGAGGTCAAAACAGATCAGTGCGCGAAACTTGCCGGCGCATGACGTAAATTTTGGCTGGATGTACAGCATGGTTAAATTGTTAGCGACAGTGCATGAAATTTTTGCTGCCGCTAGGATCCGGTTTGCGGCAACAAGAATCATTCCTTCTGGAGTGACCGGCTAAGCGATTTTTTGCAAAGTCAGTTGTGGATCAGGCCTTAGACCACTCCCTGTCGTTAGGCATCGATGGCATTCGGCGATGGATGCGATTCTGACTACGTCGGTTAATAATAACTAAATAAATATCTTTATCTTATTATTACTATTAAGCAGCATAAAATCTGTGGATAAAGCTATATTTCACTATAAATTCAGGGTGTTGCCATGTTTAAAAAAATGTTGACAGGAGGCTGTTAAAGCTGTTGCTAAGTCGGGATAAAAAACCAAGATACATTGCCGACACAACATATCCCCATGTTTTGTCCCCTCTAAATCACAATTTATCAACAGAAGGCTATAAATCTATGGCGGTTCGACTAATGAAACGAAGCTTTCAGGGCAATTTGGTCGCGAGATTGAGGAATGATGTTGAAATCTTGAACAGACGTTTATGGTAAGCGACAGCCGAAGTATAATGCCGATGATTTAAGTACAGCAGAAGATACAGCCAGTTTCAGTGGAAATGGATCGCAGTGAAAGCGTCATCAATATGCCTGATTCGATTTATCCACAGCTTATATGCATGTCGGCATGATTCGGCTAGTGAGATCATGCGCATTGCTGGCGTTATACACCCCAAGCCCTCTTCGTTATCCAAATTAGGAATGGCTGGAATTGAACCAGCAATTCCCAGTTTGAGTATTTTTGCGGGGTTTAGGGCATGGGGTGTGTCTGTCGAGGAGCGCCGTTCACCCAGCACCTAAATTCCATGGCTACTGGACTATATTTTACATTCCAGGATAATTTAGGTTAATTTAGGTGCTGGGTAAACCCATCCCTGGGGGCTTGACGGCAGCATCCTTGCTGCCGACATCCTCGCCAAACACACCCCATGCCCTTTTTGAACGCCAAAGTGATGATATGGGAATGGCTGGAATTGAACTTAGAATTGGTCAAATGGCGTCGATAGGAGTAAAGTAGTAAAATTGCGTAGCGAATCAATTTGGCTAGACGGACTGCGTATCACTGACAAATGAGGTTTTATGTCTCCGTTACGCATTCGTTATCAAACTATCGAGTTTGATAACGTGGATATACATCTACGTACTTTACGGGATCGGCAGCAGTATCTTGACGTTGACGGTGTCGCGGCAAAACTGGGAATATCGTCGGCTACGTGGCCTTTGTTCGGGATCGTCTGGGATTCGAGCGAAGTTCTCGCCCATCTGATGTACGATTACAAGGTCGCCGGCAAGCGAATTTTGGAAGTCGGTTGCGGCATCGCCCTGTCCAGTCTAGTGCTTAATCATCGTCATGCCGATATTACCGCCACCGATTACCATCCCGAAGCAGAACACTTTCTGTTGGAAAACGTTCGGTTGAATAAAGGCAACGCCATTCCATTCGTTCGCACCGGTTGGGGGGATCAGGATAGCGACCTGGGCGAATTTGATCTGCTGATAGGCAGTGATCTGTTGTATGAGAGCGAACATGTCGAACTTTTGGCCGGTTTTATCGATCATCACGCCAAACCGCACTGCGATGTGATACTGGTTGATCCGGGACGTGGCCACCATGCCCGTTTCAGCAAAAAAATGATCGGCTTGGGTTACTCGCACAGTCAAAACAAGCCTGACAATGTCGATTATCTGAGCCGACCGTTTCGTGGACAGGTTCTTCAGTATCAACGTTGAATCACCCTATGTAAGGCTTTATGCGACGGGCAATGAGGACAACTCAGGCGACGGCAGGTTTAACGTTTCGCCAAGGCATTGATCGGATTCAACGCGGCGGCTTTTCTGGCCGGCAGCACACCGAACAGCAAGCCGGTAAAAATCGCGACGGCAACCGCGGCGAGTAACGCCCAGAGCGGTAAAACCAGGGGAAAATCTTGATATATCCATTGCAGTATCATTAGTGCGACTTTGCCCAGCAGCATGCCTAGCAACGCACCGGCCAACGACAGTATGGCCGCTTCGGTTAAAAATAGCCATTGCAACTGATTCCCGGTCGCTCCCAATGCCTTTAACAGACCGATCTCGGCGGTTCTTTGCGTGACGCTGACCAACATCACATTCATCACCAAAACACCGGCGACCAATAGACTGATGCTGGCAATGCTAGCGACCGTTAAGGTCAGCGCCGTTAAAATATCATCAAAAGCACTGACGACGCTGTCCTGGGTAATGATGGTAATATCGTCTTCTCCTTCATGCCGGTTTTTTATGATTTGACGAATATGTTCCTTGGCTTGGTGCATCGCTTGTTTCGATTTTGCCTCCGCCAGAATTCTGAACAATGAATGATTATTAAAAAGAATTTGTGCCGAAGCCACAGGTACGACGACGACATCATCTAAATCGACGCCGATCGATTGACCCTCGGAGGCGAGTACGCCGATAACCTGGAAACGCCGGTCATTGATGCGCAACCATTGCCCTAAGACATCCCGGTTTGCGAACAGCTCGTTCTTGATGGTCTGACCGATCACGCAGATGGGGGATGCTTTTTCGATATCGGCCGGCGGTAAAAAACGCCCCTGAGCCAGATTCAGATGTCTGATCCGTCGCAGCGCCGTCGTTGAACCCATAATCGTACCTTCGCGCTCCAGGCCTAGTGCCGAGATCGGCGCTGAACCAACCGAGATCGGCGCCATGGCGGCAACATATGGGCTGGAGTTGATGGCTTCGGCATCCTGCAGCGTCAAATCTCGCGGCGTTTCGCCGAACATAGGCGGCTGCCCGCCGGTGGTTTCGTTACGGCCCGGTAATATGATCAGTAAATGCGTGCCTAGCGCCTGGAATTCATGGACGACGTAACTGCGGGCGCTTTCACCCAGGGCGGTTAGGATCGTCACCGAGCCGATGCCGATGCTCATCGCCAGCACAATCAGCGAGGCGCGTAACGGTTGGGCAAATATTGCGGTCAAGGCTTGATTGACGGTGTCTTTAAAGCGCATGAGTAACTATTCAGTATCTTTCAGGGTTTAGGGAGTAGACCATTGATTTCTCGGGACGGGTTCACCCAGCACCTAAATACCCTGGGTTATTGGCTATGATTAATAATCTTCGTTAATTTAGGTGCTGGGTTAATACTTCCATGGCAGCTAACGGCATCCTGCCTCACGCGGCACTTGCACGTCCCTGTGCGGCGGCCGCTAGCGATGTCCTATCTCACGCGGCACTTGCACGTCCCTGTGCGGCGGCCGCTAGCGATGTCCTATCTCACGCGGCACTTGCACGTCCCTGTGCGGCGGCCGCTAGCGATGTCCTATCTCACGCGGCACTTGCACGTCCCTGTGCGGCGTAAGGGGTGACTGCAACGTCTGACCGCCAGGGAGGGTGGGAATGCCACACCGGTCGGGAACCGGTGAGGTAGACCGTCAGGGACGATGGAAATGCAGATTTTGCAGGTAGAAAATTGCTCCTGCATTTTCTACATTTCCGCCTTCCTTGGCGGTCAGAGCAAAAAATCTGCCTGTTGCAGACAGCCCGATAAATCAATAGCCTACTCCCTCTGATAAAAATACGCTGAATAATTACGCGCATGATTACACTATTCTGCCGTCGACAATGCGAATCTTGCGCTTGGCGCGTAGTCCCAGATCCGGATCGTGGGTGATGACGATCAGCGTGACGCCTTGTTCGTTCAAGCGCTCCATCAGCTCGATAATTTCCAGACCGGAATGAGTATCGAGGTTACCGGTCGGTTCGTCGGCCAACAAAATCGAAGGATTCATGATAGTGGCCCTGGCGATGGCGACCCGTTGACGTTGTCCGCCGGATAATTGATCCGGGCGATGTCCGGCTCTGGCGCTCAAATCCACCGAGGCCAGCACTTCATCGACCCGCTGTTTGCGTTCTTGTTCCGGGATGCCGGCCAGTATCATCGGCATTTCTATATTTTCTGCGGCGCTGAGCCGCGGAATCAGATGAAAAAACTGAAAAATAAAGCCGATATTTTCGCGGCGCACTTGCGCCAGACGATTATCATCGAAGGCGGTAACGTCCTGACGATTTAACCGATAAATACCGGATGAGGGCTGGTCGAGTAAAGAAATGATGTTCAGCAAGGTCGATTTTCCGGAGCCTGAAGGCCCCATTACCGAAACATATTCGCCGTCGTTAATGGTGAGGTTGATGTTTTCCAGTGCGTGCACGGTCTGGTCGCCCACTTGAAAAAATCGGTTGATATTTTCCAGTTCGATCATTGCTGTTCAACCACATAGGCGCCGGGCTCAATTCCTTCCTGACCGATCGATAACACGATTTTTTCCCCCGCCTCCAAACCGGATAGCACTTCGGTATAATTCCAGTTGCTCAAACCGGGCTGAAAACTGCGCTCCACCAGCCGACCTTCAGCGTTCATCATCAATACCCGGCTGTTTTCCAACACCGCTGCGGTGGGAATTCTTAAGACATGCTCTTTTTCGGCCAGCAACACCTCGATGTCGGCGCTGTAACCGGGCAACAAGGAAACGAGGTCTTCGGGATCGGTGAGTTTGACTTCAACTTCGACGGTGCGGGCTTGTTTTTCTTTTTCTAATACATAGGGAGCGATGCGAGTGACGGCGCCGGAGCAACGTTTCTCGTCAAAAGCATCCAATGAGACACATGCGCGCATCCCGGTTTTGATTTTCGGTGCATCGACTTCGTCGATCGGGGCGGAAACATATAGACAGCTGATATCCAATAGGTCTATCGGCGGCAGGGTCGGTATGCCCGGTGGCGACGGCGTGACGAATTCGCCCAGTTCGGCATTGATTTCGGCGATGACGCCGTCAAACGGCGCTAAAACGAGGGTGCGCCGCACCGCCGCTTCCGCGATATCGAGCCTGGCTTGGCTGACGGTGATCGATTGTCTGGAGGCTTGGCAAAAAGCCTGTTTGGCCTCGGCTTCGGTGACGGCGAGATCGACTTGTTCTTCGGAAACCAGTTGCTTGCTGAGTTGTAATCTAGCCAGCCTGACAGCCTCTCTTTTGGCGCCGGCCGCTAGCAGGCAGGCTTGTTTAGCTGTGGCCTGGTCGACTTTAATCTGGGCGCGCTGCAAGTCGACCTGGGCTTTTAAATCCTGATTCCAGACTTCCAGCAGGAGTTGATCCTGTTTGACCGCATCACCTTCATCGACATGCAGTTTTGCCACTTGGCCGCCGGTTGCTGGCGCCAAGTAGGTGCGGCGGCACGCCTTGACGGTGCCGACGCGCGTGTTGGCGACAATCTCCTTAACCTCGCCCTTGGCCAGTCGATAGATTTTAGCCGCTACGGGTTTGGGCCGTTGCAAATACAAATAGGTCAGCACGATGACGATAACGACGACAGTTATTTGCCAAATACGTTTAGCGGACATCATTAAATCCAAATATGATTAGCGAAAAGACCTCAAAGATGGGCATCGGATACAGTATTAACCTGTAACTACTCACCCCCATTCGTAGGGTGGATAAGCGGAGCGCATCCACCGGGTCGGCATCTTTGGTGGATGCGCCCTTCAGACTTATCCACCCTACATGCCCTGCCGCGTTCGATAAGTGGGTGAACAGTTACTTTAACCTTATAATAGGCAGCTTTTATTCTGGCATTATTTACCCAGCACCTAAATTCCATGGCTACTGGACTATATTTTACATTCCAGGATAATTTAGGTGCTGGGTTTCTCGACAGACATACCCCATGCCCTAAACACCGCAAAATGCTCAAACTGAGAATTGCTGTTATTTACCTATATCAGACAAACTAAACGATGACAATGATACACTTACGGCGATGAACGGAACATTAACCCCATCCATACCGCCGCTCAGCCTCTACATACACATTCCCTGGTGCATACAAAAGTGTCCTTACTGTGACTTCAACTCTCATGCGGTCAAAGAGCCATTGCAGGAATCGCGTTATATAGACGCCTTGTTAAATGATCTTCGCGGCGAGTTAGCATTGTTGGAAACGCCGCGGCCGATAGACTCGATCTTCATCGGCGGCGGCACGCCGAGCCTGTTTTCAGCCTCTTCATTAGAGTATTTGCTGAACGGCGTGCAGAAATACGCGACCTTGTCCGATCATGCCGAAATCACGTTAGAGGCCAACCCCGGCACCTTTGAGAGTAGTAAGTTCGCCGATTTTCATAATATAGGTATTAATCGCCTGTCTATCGGTATTCAAAGTTTCAATGACCGGCATTTGCAGGCCTTGGGTCGGGTGCATAATGCCGCCGAGGCTTTGCGCGCCGTCGAAATCGCGTTTCGTTCGGGATTTGACAACATCAATTTGGATTTGATGTTCGGACTGCCGGAGCAACGACAGCAAGAGGTTGTCGAAGATGTCGAAACGGCGATCGGTTTGGCGCCAACGCATATTTCTTTTTATCAGTTAACGTTGGAGCCCAATACCTACTTTCACAAGTTTCCGCCTCCCCTGCCGGCGGACGACGATATCTTTCGCGCCCAGAAAGTCTGTCAGCAATTATTGGCCGAACACGGTTATCATCAGTATGAAGTTTCCGCTTACGCCAAGCAAGGGAAAAAATGTCGACACAACCGCAACTATTGGCGATTCGGCGATTACCTGGGCATCGGCGCCGGCGCCCACGGTAAAATCAGCCGGTCACTGCCGGATAATATTATTCGCACCCAAAAAAGCAAAAGGCCAGAACACTATCTAAAACAGATCGACATTAGCACTCGCAGCATCATCACAGCCGAGCAGTTGCCGTTGGAATTTGTCATGAACCACTTGCGTCTGAGCAGCGGTTTCCATCTGGACCATTACCGGGCGGTTACCGGCTTGTCCGCCGAGACGCTGGAGCCTGGGCTGTCGTCCAGCGTAGCCGCAGGCTTGTTGCTGAACGAAGACGGTCATTATCGCTGTAGTGATAAGGGGTGGGATTTTCTAGATAGTATTCTGGAAAAATTCATCGACTGAGTATAATAAGCAAGTTTTTTTCAAATCCATCCCAGTCCTTTTTAATCAATACATCATCATGCTCGATTATCAGAAAGAATTTATTCAATACGCGCTGGATTGCGGCGTTCTCAAATTTGGCAGCTTTCAATTAAAGTCCGGTCGCACCAGCCCCTACTTTTTCAACACCGGTTTGTTTAATACCGGTAGACAGCTGGACAAGCTAGGCCAGTTTTATGCACAGGCCTTGATCGAATCCGGCTTGCAGGTCGATATTTTATACGGCCCCGCTTACAAAGGCATCCCGCTGGTCAGCACCACCTCCATAGCCTATGCGCGTATGAAACAGGATATTCCTTTTGCCTTTAACCGTAAGGAGGCGAAGGATCATGGCGAAGGCGGCGCATTGGTCGGTTCGCCGTTGCAGGGCAAGACATTGATTTTGGACGATGTCATCACCGCCGGCACCTCGGTGCGGGAATCGGTGAAAATCATCACCCATGCCGGCGCCGAACCCGCGGGAGTGTTGATTGCATTGGATAGACAGGAAAAGGGCCAACATGAAAAATCGGCCATTCAGGAAGTCCGTGACACCTATAATATACCGGTACTGTCGATTATTTCACTGGCCGATATCATCGAATTTCTTGAGTTGGACGGCAATTCAGCGGAGCAACTGAGGATAATCCGTGAATACCGTCAGCAATATGGCATATAAAAATAACAGTTCTGAATATTTCGTCTACACTTAGTGAAAACAAAAGCGGCGGTTTCGTTTTGCTGCAGAGAATTACGTAACACTATAGAGTACAGTCATCAACTAAAGGCTTGCCATGAGGAATCTGGAATTTAAAGATCAATTGCATGAATATTCGCAATGGCGCGAACAACTGGTTCAAGCCATTGAAATGTATAGAGAATGGCGCAGTCGCTATAAGCTCAGTGATCCTCACAGTACCGATACCCTGCTCAATATCATTAGCGGACTGCAATCAGACCGCATTACTTTGGCCTTCGCCGCCGAATTTTCGCGCGGTAAAACCGAATTGATTAATGCGCTTTTTTTCGCCGAAACCGGGGTCAGGTTATTGCCTTCATCGCCAGGCCGCACGACGATGTCGCCTACCGAATTGTTCTGGGATGAGGAAGGCGGCAGTTATATCCGTCTGCTTAATATCGAAAGCCGGCTGGAAGACATTTCCTTATTGGAATACAAACGCAATCCCGAGCGTTGGACTCAGATCGATCTCGATTGCGATTCTCCTACTCAGATGCAGGAGGCTTTCAAAGAGTTGGTTGCGACTAAGGAAGTGCCAAGGGAGATCGCGGACAAACTGGGCTTGTGGAATGAACGGGAAGCGGCCGAACAAGGCATCATCAATCCTGAAAAGGTCGAGATCCCCTGTTGGCGACACGCATTGATCAGTTTTCCTCATCATTTGTTGAAACAAGGCTTGTGCATTCTGGATACGCCGGGCTTGAATGCTTTGGGAACCGAGCCTGAATTGACCCTAAGTATGTTGCCCAGCGCCCAAGCGATCGTTTTCGTATTGGCGGCCGATACCGGCGTGACCAAAAGCGATATGGAGATGTGGAAAAACCATGTCTGCGGATCCAGAGGTCACAGCAAGCAAGGTCTGGCAGTCGTGATGAATAAGATCGACTCGATGTGGGACGATTTGTCCGGGGAGCAAGGATATGAAGAATCGATCCTGAAACAAATCGATACCTCGGCGTCCATTTTAGGATTGAATAAAGAGGTGGTCTTTCCGGTCTCGGCAAAACAGGCTTTGCTGGCCAAGGTCAAATCCGATGACGCTTTATTACAGAAAAGCCGACTGGATAAATTGGAAGAATACCTATCCAACGATATCTTGCAACAGCGCCGTCAGATTCTGATGGATACGATAATCAAAGACATCGGTTTTCTGGTCAGCGAATCCTCCAACCTGATCAACACCAAGCTGACCAATGCCAGTAAACAGTTGCAGGAATTCAAGCAAATGGATTTCGAAAATCAGGAAATGACCGGCAAGCTGATGGCGGAAACCCGCGACCGGCAACATGCCTATATGGCCAATGTGGAAAACTTTCAGGCCAGCCGTAAGGTCTTTACGGTTCAGGCTAAGATGCTGATCGATTCTTTTGCCAAGGAAAGAATTGACGAGATCATCAAAACGACCAAGCAGGATATGAGCAAAAGCCTGACGACTTACGGCATGAAGCAGAATATCCGCAAACTTTTTGATGAGCTGCGCGATTTATTGCAGGATTCCGTCGATATCACCAACGAAACTCGTCGCCTAGTCAAAGCGATCCACAAAAAATTTCAGGATGAATACGGTTTCAAGGAAATAGAACCGCAATTGTTTTCGATTAAACAATATCAGTTCGAACTAGAGCAGATTTTCGAAGAAGGCGAGGTTTTTCGCAGTAGCGCCAAAACGACGATGACCGAACAGAGCATCGTCGTCAACAAGTTGTATAGCACGCTGATTGCCAAAGCCCGAAACATATTGCATCAGGCTCACAAAGATGCGATGACCTGGAGCAATAGTGTGTTGACGCCGCTGATGCATCAGATTAAGGATCATAAAAAACAGATTGAAAGTCGACTACAGATGTTGCGTAAAATCAGCGATTCGAAAGAAAGCGTCGCCGATAACATCACCCATCTGGAAGAAGAGTTGCAACAGCTGAAAAATCAACGTAAGGAATTGATGACGATAATCAAGGCCATGCATTTCGATGCTTACAGCCAACAAAGTAAGGAAGAACCCTTAGAAGCAGTTTATTAATGGGTAATAACTTTCAAGTTCTCCGTTAATAAGCAGTTGTTATTGCGTTTCACCAGATTCAAAATGCTAATGATGCGCCTACTTCCAGCAATTCCCAATTTGGATAACAAAGAGGGCTTGGGGTGTTTGGCAAGGATGCCGCCGTCAAGTCCCCAGCACCTAAATTCCATGGCTACTTGGGCGGGGCACTCGCCCCGAATGGCTCTTTTCGCGCCGAGGGCGGCGCTCCTAGGCAAAGCGCCGTCTTGCCTTCGGATGTTGAACAGCGTGAAGCGCATCAAAAGCCGGTGCGCTTCCTATCGTCAGCACACCCACATTCGTGAGATGGATCACGCGCAGCGGATCGGCTAAAAGCATTCAATGCACGCGGGGCGGGTTATTCAACCCGCCCCGAACGTTTAATTTACTTTAGGCGTAATTATTCAACGTACTTTTAATGAGGTAGCCCTGGCAAGTCGCCATATCCTATATCTATTACAGTCTGCTATCATATTGCCTACCACCATCTGATTTGGGAGTGGGCCATGAAACGATCAATTCTGATGCTATTCGTGCTGCTGTCTGTTTGGGGCTGTGAGAACAACAAGGGGCAATACCGTCATGATCCCAACCATCACGACAAAATCATCAAGTTCATCGACATCGGCTCATGATCAACACACGTTGTTGATGCCCTGCTGCGCCAGAAACTTGTCCAATTGATTGGCGAAGGCCTGAATATCGCGCGGCCCCAATGCCGAAGGTCCGCCCGTTTCGACGCCGCTGGCGCGTAATGTCTCCATCAAATCACGCATGTTCAAACACTCGTTGATATTTTCCCGGGTGTAACGTTCGCCGCGCGGATTGATCGCATGCCCGCCTTTGCCGATGACGTCCGCCGCCAGCGGTATGTCACCGGTGACGACCAAATCGCTCGTTTCCAGCCTTTTGACGATCTCGTTATCGGCGACATCGAAGCCGGAACTGACCTGCAGAAACTTGATATGGCGAGAAGGCGGCGTCGCTAAATAATGGTTGGCGACGAGAGTGGTGGTCACATGAGTGCGCTCCGCCGCTCGAAACAATATATCCTTGATGGCTTTCGGACAGGCATCCGCATCGACCCAAATTTGCATGTTTTCTCCTTGATGAATTTTTAGATTTATAAGCTTGTAGCCTGGATGCAGCGTAGCGGTGTGACTGGCATGGTAGTCAGCTAGCTGGTGAAAGTCCAGCCTTTGCCCTGTGAGAAGGGAAGAAGTAGGCGAAAGCAAGGGTGTCCAAAGAAACTCCCGGTAGCTACCCAACAGGGAAGCACGGTTACCGAGAGCCAATGCGGAATCTGAAAGAAGCTCTAGCCGAATCGGTCACCTAAACGAGAGTGAACCTTCGTAAGGCGGCAGCAAGAGGATGAGGTGCCCGCGTCCACCGAAGTCCGATATTCTCACCGTAACTTGCTGTTGTATTGAAGGTAGGTGGACCGAGATAAAGTTGACTATCTTACCCAGTGAAGGGCCGTCGGCTTCGGGTCGGTGTAACTGCGACACCTTAAGCCCTAAGCGCAGCAGTAATGCTGACGTGATGAACCGAGGGTCTGCAGATGAAGCCGTAGTAATCGTAAAGTTCGATGCCGATGAGGTTATGGTGACATAGCTGAGGGAAAAACATCGAACCAGTGACAGGAAGTTGGAGGTGAAGGGTGGAACACGTAAGCGGCCATGGCCGTTGATTATAAACTGAGGGTCTGAGATCAGCCTGACAGGAGCAATCGACTATTCGCGTCGTAAACAGTGAACGAATCGATTGCGCGAGATTGAAGAAAGGCCATTGCAAGAGAGAGAAAAAAAAGTGAAATGAACGAACATGACCGATTGATTGAGGAACCAAGACTCTTTGACCAACTGTGCTCAACGTTGTATTTGAGTGCGGGATTTGAACAGGTGAAGAAGAACAAAGGCAAACCCGGCATTGACGGGGTCACGATAGCCGACTTTGAAGCCCGTTTAGACGAAGAGCTAAGTCGTCTGCAACAGGAATTGCAGGATTGGACTTACCAACCCTCGCCGGTTCGCCGAGTGGAAATACCTAAGCCTGGCGGCAAGGGCGTACGTCTGCTCGGCATACCGACGGTGCGGGATCGTGTGGTACAGACGACCCTGAAATTGTTGCTGGAACCGATCTTTGATCCGCATTTTCAGGGCACAGCTATGGCTTTCGTCCGGGACGGAGTCAACACCAAGCGGTGCAAGCGGCGCAACGGATCGTGGAAAGCGGTAAACCCTATGTGGTGGACATCGACTTATCGAAGTTCTTCGATCGTATTCACCACGACCGGCTGATTGGCCGGATGGGGCAACGGATCGCCGACAAACGCATCTTGCGCTTGATCGGCATGATGCTGCGCAGTGGCGTGATGATCAACGGCGTCGTCAACCCCAACAAGGAAGGTGCGATGCAGGGCGGACCGTTAAGCCCCTTGCTGAGCAACATTGTTCTGGACGAACTGGATCAGGAATTGGAAAAGCGCGGACTGGAATTTTGTCGGTTTGCCGATGACTGCAACATTTTCGTTGGGTCGCAAAAGGCGGCGGAGCGAGTGATGGAGAAAGTCAGCCAATTCATCGAAAACAAGCTGAAACTGAAGGTGAACCGGGAGAAAAGCCAAGTGGCTAAATCCGATGCGGTAAAGTTCTTAGGCTTTACCGTGGTCGACGGGACGGTGGCGATTGCGCACAAAGCCCTGCAAACGGCCATGAGTAAAGTCAAAGCCTTAACGCCGCGAGGCACCCATCAGACGCTGAATCACACCCTGGCCGACCTTAATCAGTGGTACGTGGGCTGGGCCAACTACTACAGCTTGACCCAATACCCGTCCCAGCTGAGGAAAATCGAAGCCCATATCCGGCGACGATTACGAGCGAGGCTGGTGAGTCAGCAGAAGCGGAAACAGCATCTGTATCGAAACCTGGTCAAACGGGGCGTACCGCGAAAGCAAGCCGCCCAGACGGTCTTTTCCAACAAGAAACGGTGGGCGCTTTCCGCAACCCGAGCGGTGACGAGAGCCTATCCGAACAGTTGGTTTATCAACCTGATGGGACAGGAAATACGATCCGACCGACAGTTAGCGCATTGGTTTGAGGTATCTCAATGGATTCGTCTTACGTGAGGAGCCGTGTACGGACCCGTACGCACGGTTCTGTGGGCAGACGGGAGCTGCGGCTCCCTCTGACCCGATGAATCCAGGAAAGCCCTCGCCACAATGCCCAGGATTCCGCACGCTCCATCCGGGCTACGATCGAAACATTGCCAAAGCTATTAATCGGCAGACAAATGCGCATCGATCACTTGCTCGGCCAGCGCGATCATATCGACAGGACAAACGCCCTTGTTGACCTGAGCGATGGCCGACATGCCTTCCAATAATACGAACAACTTATACGCCAATTGCCCGGCCTGATCCGCGCCCATTGCGGTGCACAGTTCCGTCAATACGCCGACTTCCCATTGCTTGAATTGCCGGCAGGCGTTCTCGATAGCCTCATCCTTGTCGGCAAACTCGCCCATCGCGTTGACAGCCAGGCATCCGTGAAAATTAACGTCGCCGAACCAACCTGCTGCATCGTTGAAGATCGCTCGGATTTTATCCCTGGCGTCCTCCTGTGCATTTTCCAACAATTCATCGATATGTTGTTGATAGGACGCGCGGTAATGTTCCAACACTGCCAGGATCAACGCATTTTTGGTTGGATAGTATTTGTACAAGGTTCGTTTCGATACGGCGGCCTCGCGCATGATCAAATCGACGCCGGTGGCGTAAAAGCCGTTTTCCTTGAACAGCCGATAGGCGGTTTCGACTATCGCGTCTTTTTTGATGGTAGTTCGCATGAGGGTCTGGCAAGCGCTTTCTGTTAGTTTCAACACCTACAGCTTACCAGCAGACGGCAAAAAGTAAACCGATTTGTATACAACGCCTTGACAAAAGTACACCGATAGGTTTACCTTTGCAACCAAGTAAACAGATTGGTTTACTTATTCCATCTTTCAGGAGGTTATCATGTTTCAGTTTACTTTCAACCGCAGAACACTCGCATTCGCCCTAAGCTTTCTGCTGTCCGCTTTAACCGTTACATCAACAGCCACAGCCGGCGACAGTCCCTCGGAAAAAACTTACGCCCATTTCAACGAAGCCGGACAACTGCTCAGACCCAGCGGCTACCGGGAATGGATTTTCATCGGCGCGCCATTGACGCCGAACGACATGAATAACGGCAAGGCCGCGTTTCCGGAATTTCATAACGTCTACATCGACCCGGTCAGTTGGGCGCACTGGAAAACCACCGGCGAATTCCGCGACGGTACAATCATCGTCAAGGAGCTGGTCAGCGTCGGCGGCAAACAGGCCGCCAGCGGCAACGGCTATTTTCAGGGCGACTATATCGGCCTGGAAGCGATGGTCAGAAGCAAACAGCATCTCCCCGATGCCGACGGCCATTGGGGCTTTTTCCGCTACACGATAGAACACAGCGATCGGTTACATAAATCCGCAGCTGCCCAACCCGAAGAAAACTGCATGGCCTGCCATCAAAGTAAGGCAGCAAAGGATCAGGTATTTATCCAATATTATCCGGTGTTGCGCGCCGCAGCCGGGAAAGGCGATAGGGGAACGGGAAGATAAGTTCTTCGAAGACATATAAGAATGTAGCCTGGATGGAGCTTGCGGAATCCGGGATAAACATGGCTAAGGTTGTCCCTGGACACACTGCGTTTTATCCAGCCTACTGTATTTTGTATAATGGGCCGAACCATGAGGCGCATAGGTTGAAACAACAATGAATATTGATTTTGGCTATCGACGACTAAATTCGAAAGCATAGATGGAGCAAGAATGAAAATCGCGGTAGCCAGCCAGAATAAGCGCGAGATCACCGGTCATACCGGTCACTGCCGAAAATTTTGGATCTATACGATAGAAAACGCCGAAGTCACGGAAAAGTCGCTGCTGGAATTGGACAAGGCGCATTGCTTTCACGATCTGTCGCCGAATGATGCGTCGCCTTTGGATGGCGTCGATCTGCTGATTGCCGGGGGTATGGGCGAAGGGCTGGCGCGCAGGATCGAAGCACGCAACATCAAGCCTTTCACGACCTCGGAAAAATCCCCGGACAAGGCCGTCGCCTTGTACCTAAAGGGCTTGTTGAAACAAGAACCGCTGCAAACGCAAAGGCACAAAGCCAAGTCATCGTAATCTTTTAGTCACACCCGTTCGGCTATCGTGACGGCCCACCAAGGCCCCTCGTCGTTATTCAAGAGCGCCGACCAGAACCAGGACGAAACGTCGTACCAACCGTTTCCGCTATCGTCGCGGATATGTTCGCAGACGCGGTAGCTTTCGCCTCCGCGTTCGGCCAGGACACAGCCCCATAACCGGTCTTCAGCATCACGCCAAATGGGTTGGTTCGACATGGCAAAACCGGCGCCGCGCAGGCAATCGGCCGAGGGATGCAGATTTCGTGTCGGCCGTTCGACATAACGGATGATCACGTCCCGCCCGCCATCATTGAAGCGGCCGATTTTACCGGGAAAGCCCCGGCTGAAGCCTTGTTCCTGAGCTGTCAGCGGCAAAGGCGTCAGCTCCCGGCCATGCAATTCGTTCGGCCAGCCCGGAAACGGCCGCTCCTGTTGGACTGAACTATTGTGCCAAACGGCCAGCGGCGTCAACGCCGCGCATAAATGAATCGCGATAATGATTAAACTGCGCATGGCGTCGCCCTCCCGTTGCATTGATGAAACCCCAAAACCGCCGAGGCGACCAGGGCGAACACGATGATCCCGATTAACGAATGGGCTATATCGGGAGCATTAATGATGCCGCTTTCGGTGAAAAACAGCAGGGTCGAGCGCAACACATTGCCGATGAACACGCTAAACATCGTCACACTGGTGCTCAGCCAGGTTGCCAATAACCCCAGATCACGCCAGGCTGCCAGCGTGAA
This sequence comes from Methylomarinum sp. Ch1-1, assembly GCF_030717995.2. Lineage (NCBI taxonomy): Bacteria > Pseudomonadati > Pseudomonadota > Gammaproteobacteria > Methylococcales > Methylococcaceae > Methylomarinum > Methylomarinum roseum. The sequence continues at coordinate 722,899 of NZ_CP157743.1, forward strand.
ATTCAGATACAGCGCGGTCCACAGCATTTTGATGCCGGCGCAGGGAGCGTCGACCGCGATCACTTCGCCTTGCCAAAACAATAAGGTGCCCTGCGGTTGTACGTCGTAGTCGATTAACTGGAGAAGCCCCGACGAAAAAAACGCCGTAATCGCCCGGATCGGAAAGCCGCCGTAGAACTGCAGCGAAGCGATCAACGGCAGCGACAACAGCAGCAATCCGGCGACCCCGGCCTGTAGCGTTCGGCCGTAGCCGATGCCGGACAAGGTCACGGCTATGGCCAGCACCGCGACGATAGCCCGCAGCAACGGCGGCAACAGCGCAAAAGTGACGGCATAAATTAGCGTTAACGTGGTGGCGATTATCAGCGCCCGCCGTGACACAATATGACCGGTGCGTTTTTGCGCCACGATGAACAACACGGTAGCGAGCGCCAGAATGCCCCACGGTTCGTCCGACCGATCCAGCATGCGTTGCCCATACCAGAGCCAGACCGGCCAAAAAGCGATGATTTGCATACAAACGAAGCGATGCGAAGCCGTCATGATGAACTCCTGTTATACGGCAAGGCTCTTGCGGCGCCGTTTCAACCAAGCGATTGAGGCAATCACCATCAACACAGCCAGCAGACTGATGATTTCGGGTTCCGGCGTGGTCGGTACGATGCCGCCGCCCACGGCCAGATTGCTGACGCCCTTCGGCAACGGCAACGGTTGTTTGACCGTCCGGTTTTCGCCACTCGAATTAACGACGACTTCGTCGATGGCGATGAACGACGTGTAGGCGGTCAGCAGGTTATAGGTCAGGCCCAGTGTCGTGATTTCCGCCTTGCGCTCGGAATCGGACCGCAGCTTTTGGTAATCGCCCAATTCGGCGATCCGTTGCCGCGCCCATAAATAACGCAGCGCGCCGTTATGCGCCCCCGCCTCAGCGTCGGCGACGTTCACGCTACGAAAATAATCCCCGTCACCGCGGCGGCCGGCGATGTTAATGTTGCCTTCCGCCTTGCCCCGCCATTTGCCGAACACCACCAACGGCCGTTCCGCGAATAGATCGTTCATTTGCTGCGGTTCCACATCGTAAACGTCGAAGCCGTCGAAATCGATTGCGATGTCGGTCAACACCGGGGTCTGGATATAACTCCTGAAACGCTGTGCAATCGGCAAAGCTTCTTCCAGCTTGGTAATGACGAAAGGCTCGCCCCGCCCGCTTCTGGCCAGCCCCTCGATCAAAAAGCGGTTGACGCTGGAACCGATGCCGAAAGCGAAAAAGTTGGCGTTATTCAGGTTGTCTCTGACGTAATCGAAGACGTCGGTTTCGACCGAAATATAGCCATCCGTCACCACCACGAAGCTGCGTGACACGCCGCTTTTGGCCGGTTGCGCCATGGCCCGCTGCAATGCCGGCAGCAGGCGGGTGCCGCCGCCACCGCGCTGGCTTTCCATCATCGAGACAGCTTTTTCTATGTTGCTTTCGGTGGCGGGCAGCGGGCTTTCGGCCAGCAGCGAGGAACCGCCGGAAAAAAACAAGATATTGAAGCGGTCGCTGGGGCGCAGTCGCGTCAACAACTCGACCATCAGCTTCTTGCTGATGTTCAACGGAAAACCATGCATAGAACCCGAGACATCGACGACGAAAATGTATTCGCGCGGCGGTATCGCGGCATTGGCGACCCGTTCGGGCGGTTGCGACAGCAGCAGAAAAAAGTTTTCATCTTCGCCTTCATGCAGCAATAGCCCGGTTGCTATCTCTTTGCCGCGCAATTGGTAGCGCAACACATAATCGCGGTTGCCGTTGTCGGCGCCGGCCTTTTTCAAACGGATTGCAGCAGAGCCTTGCTGACCGTAAGCGACATCGACGTCATGCGAAGGCGACATGACCGCCTGGATTGGCAAACCGGCCGCCAACGACACCTTGATGTCGAAGGCATAAGGCGGCTTTTCTTCCTGCTGCAGATAAGGGTTGGCAATCCAAAAATCGTGATCGTCGGCCCCGGCCGACGGCAATTCGGAATAGCGTGGGCCAACCACCGCCGGGTAGACGAATTCATACACGCCCTGTTCCGGCACGATCATTTCGGTATAAGCGAGTTCGACGACGATGCGATCGCCCGGCATGATGTTGGCGACATTCATTTGGAAGACATTGGGGCGTTGTTGTTCCAGCAGCGAAGCGCGTTTACCGGCTTGTTTCGCCTGCCGGTATTCGACTTTGGCCGCTTGCCGTTCCTTGATTTTGGCGACGATTTTACGTTCGCCCACGGTCATCGTCATCGCATACACCGCGGCCCGGGTCGATCCGGGAAAGACATAGATCGCCTCGATGGGGCTGTTGCCGCGATTTTGATAAACCTGGCGGATTTTCACGTCGGCGATGACGCCGGCGATATCGACCTGCGCCGAAGTTTCTTGCAACGGCAGGGTTTCGCCGCCCTCCTCACCGTCGCCGACGATTTGAAAATAAGGCGACAGGGTTTTATCGTTTTCGAGTTCGTTGGCTGCCGCCACGCCGGCTAATAGCAATAATGTGAACAGCGCCAGCAGGCGCCAGGGGTTTGCGTCTATTCGGATCATGATCGTTTCCTCTTACAATGGACGGTAGGATTGCCGTGATTTCAGTGTAAGAAACGGAAAAGAAATGACGTTGAAGGGCTTGTGAAGTCGTTGTGAAATCTATGTGAAGTGGGCTTTTAGTAACGCCCACATTTCCTGTAATTCCAAGCTCCAGCTTGGATTACAGTCCTCGGAAGCTCCAGCTTCCCGGTTTGGCCTTCCAAGCTCCAGATTGGAAGGCAGCTAATAACTTGTATGAGTGCCTTCAGGCAACATTTGTAGGCCGTCCGTACAAAGCGCCAGCGTGTACGAGCTGTCATTGTTGGACACGCTCTACATTGAAGGGAAAAACAAGCGGGCCTCGGCGCCGCCGTCGGGACGATTCGTCAGCGTGATATTCCCCTGATGCAAGACCGCTATTTCCTTGACCAAACTGAGACCGAGGCCGGAACTCTTGCGGCCGTCTGACGGCCGTTTCAATGAATAAAATCGTTCGAAAACCCGCTCACGCGCATAGTCTGGGATACCCGGTCCTTGGTCGAGCACCGCAAAGCAAACACCATTCGTCTGCCGTAAGACTCGAACAACGATCGCGCCACCGGCCGGGCTAAAATCGATCGCATTTTGCACGATGTTCAGCAAGGCCTGCCGGATCAGGTTCGGTTCGCCTCGAATCGTCAAATCGCGCTCGCCCCGTATGTCCAACTCGATATTTTTGACCGCCAACAATGGCGCAAGTGTTTTTTCCAGTTCGGCAAGCAGGTTGCTCACGCCGATGCGCTCTTTCGAATTGATGTATTTTCGAGTCTCCAATGAGGACAGCAATAGCAGATTATCGACGATGCGACCTATGCGCCCGCTCTCTTGCCGGATATTGCGTAGAAACGTCTGCCGCTGCGCCGGTGTTAGGTCTTCTTCCAGCAATTCGACCGCGCCGCTGATCGCCGACAACGGACTTTTAATCTCGTGGGTCAGCGTTTGCACGTAATTTTCGACATAGCGTTTTCCGGCCAGCGCATCGCGCATTTGTTCGAAAGCGACGCCCAGTTCTTCCATTTCACTCGAACCCAGCCGTGGCCGTCGCAGCCGTTTGCCGTCACGGACCGCGCGAGCGTAATCGGTCAGGCGAATAATCGGCCGGGTCACCCAGACGCTAAGCAACAGGCCGATAACGATCAAGGCCAAGCACACGAAGGTTCCGCCAATGATGAATTTATTCTGTGCAGCTTCGGTAAATTGATCAGCGCTGTAGGTCGGCTTGCCCACCGACAACACGCCGATTAAGTCGCCTTGGTGCAAAATCGGCGCGGCAATATACATCATCCTTCTGTCTGCGTTATTTTCCATCGGCGACGTGCGCGCGCCATAGTCTCCGCGCAACGTGCGATGAACATCGCGCCATTGCGAGTAATCCTTGCCTTCGTCGCGGCCGTCATTGGAATCGAAGATAACGACGCCGGTGCGGTCGGTGATGTAGACATGCCAATCCACCTGGCTTTTCAACAGGCCGAATACCTGTGCGGAAAACACCTGCGAGCGGACCTGATCAAAACCGGCCCGAAACAGCGGCAGATTGATGTTGCCGTTGATGTCGGAGGATGCGGCCAGCGCCGCCAAGACACGCGAGGCATCGACCAAAGGCTCCTCGGTCGATTCACGGTAACGCAGCTCGATATCGTCGACAACTAAGGAAATCGGAAAATAAAAGCCGCCGCCAATCAGCAGAACGATACCCAGGATGATGCGTCGGCGGATGCTCATCGCTCGTCCCGTAGCGAGTAGCCGATGCCGCGATGAGTCACGATGGGGTCGTCGTCGGGACACACGGCTTTGAGTTTCTGGCGGATGGTCTTGATATGGGTATCGACCGTGCGCTCCAGGCTGATGCCGCCATGTTCCCAGGCGTTATCCATCAATTGTTCGCGGCTATAGACGCGGCCCGGCGATTGTATCAACAGCTGCAATAGCCGGTATTCGGTGCGCGACAGCTCCAGCGGGGTATTGCGATAGCTGATGCGGAACCGTTCCTTGTCGATAGCGAACCAGGCGGAATTCGATAGTAACGATTGGGTATCGGCGGGTTCTTTCAACGCTGTTCGCCTTAACACCGCCTTGACCCGTGCGCTGAGTTCGCGCGGACTAAATGGCTTGGTGACATAATCATCCCCGCCCAGTTCCAGACCTACGACCCGGTCGATTTCGTCGCTGCGCGCGGTCAAAAAAATCAACGGTATCGTCGAAGACGCGCGGATTTGACGCGCTAGATCGAAACCGTTCATGTCGGGCAAACCGATGTCGAGAATCAGCAAATCGAAGTTTTCGCCCGCCATTTCCTGCAGCGCCTCGCTGCCGGTGGAAGCCGCCTTTACCTTAAACCCTTCGGTTTCCAATGCGAAGGTTGTGTTATCGACAATCGACGGCTCGTCGTCGACGATGAGTATGGTCGCCATGATTTTCGCTACTTTTTCTGGGTGGATAATCTAATGCCCGCTGTCTTCGTTTTCTCCCCGACAACGGCCAGTTATCTACAATGTAGCGTAAAAGTTATCTTAATTCCTATTCAACGTCGCCAAGATGATCGTGTGGTACACGATCAAAATCAGCTATTCGGGGGACCAAGTAGAAAGCCTCGTTGGGCTGACACCAGAAAGCCCAACAAAACCCCCACCACTCAAGATATTAATTCCCAATATGAACCCTGCCCATCGCAATTCATATCAGCTCACCAATTAACATTTAAAACACCCTCTTGTATGAATCGATGAATGCTTGAATGTCTCCAATCGACACGAATCAAATGCTCCCAATATCGCCGTTGCCACTTGTACCCTTTGGGTAAACACCTCGTTCTCTCTTATTCAAACGGCTACTATTGATTCGTTCATTCTCAGGCAACACTCTGGAAAAATTAGATTTAATTAAATCCAGCGCGTTGCATAATCATCGTCACCCGTTGGCAATGTCCAAATGGCATGTAAATGATCAGGCAAGATAACAATAGCTTCAACAAAATAGGGATGTTTTTGTTGCACCTTTTTCATGCAAGCTCTTAATTCATTCACATGGTCAATCAAAAGGCTTCGATTCCGTTCTGCAAAATTAACGGTAAAAAAATAACACCCACCTTTATGCTTAGCTCTTCAATATTGCATTTTTCTGCTTGTGAGAGTGATATTTGTTGGGCTTCCTATCGTCAGCCCAACCTACAATGCTAAATCATTTGCATGGAGTTTCGCTTCTGAAGAGGAGACCGTTGTTATCGAGGCAAGCATAAGCATTACCTTTTCCGCCCAGTTTCGGAACTGACAAGCGCCCCTCTACAATAATTGAATCAACGTCAGAGGCTAATACTAAGGCGCTGGTAGTACCAGGGCTTGTTGAAATGATTTTTCCATCAATAGTGATTCTGCCCGTAACCAAGCTTTCAGAAGCCAGTGGCCCATCAACGATGACAGGTCCAGCATCGGACATTAAACGTAATGCGCTAGTACTTCCTTTTCTAGTGGAGAGCGTTTTAGCAACTTCACAGACATCATCCGCATCGCAGGAATTCGCTGCAATTTCTGCATTGGGATCGGTTGGTTCATAAGCAGGTTCACATCCTAATAAACCGATAAATAAAAAGTAAACGGGATTAAGCTTGTTCATAAACTTCTCCAACTAGAATGTGGCAAATTAACCAGAAATTCATTCTAACGTACAAAGTTATGATTAACTAGTAATACCCGGTTAACGACCAGGCGCGGTTATCATCGACGCGTGCACATGAGTAGGGTCACACATGAGTAGGGTCAGGTCTAGATTTATAGCTATTTTGTCAAAAAAATAAAGAGGCTAAACTCATTATCGCTTACAAATCGAAGTGTTACGCTATTTTTCTAGACCTGACCCCGACGTTCGAGACCGACCCCATTGGTTTGCATTGGTTTGCAAATTTGCATGTTTTCTCCTTGATGATTTTTTATGAGATTTATAAGCCAGTAGCCTGGATGTAGCGTAGCGGTGTGACTGGCATGGTAGTCAGCTAGTTGGTGAAAGTCCAGACTTTGCCCTTTGAGAAGGGAAGAATTAGGCGAAAGCAACGGTGTCCAAAGAAACACCCGGGAGGAAGCAGGTCAAGATTTTATAGTTATTTTATCAAAAAAAGAGGCTAATCTCATTATAGCTTACAAATCAAAGTTGTAACTATTCAGTATCTTTCGGGTTTTAGGTAACTTCTCAAAAAGTCGAGGCAACTTCTCGCAAAATAAGCAACATTATGCGAAGCTAGCGCCCTATGAGTAAACGTCTAAGCCTCCCAGAGATTCCGGATTCCGAACGCACCCCATTAGTGGATGCGTTGCTGGGCATCATCGAATCTTTGTCAGAAACAGTCCAGCGCCAGGACGAAGAAATCGGCTGCTTGAAAGACGAAATAGCCATCTTGAAGGGCGAAAAAGCGCGTCCAAAATTCAAGCCGAGTGGCATGACGCAAGAAACCGATGGCAAACCGACGTCGGAAACCGGCAAGGACAAGAAAAAACGGGCGTTTCTCGAAGAAACGGAGTAAGCCGCAACAGCTGGTCATCCATGAAGAACAAGTGATTCGCCCGCCCGATCTGGCCTCCGGCTCGCGTTTTAAGGGCTATCGGGACACTGTCGTCCAAGATTTGCTGCTCGAATCCCGTAATACCCGTTACCGACTCGAATGCTGGCAAACGCCGGAGGGCCAATTCGTGAGCGGTCAATTACCGCCCGAGGTAGACGGGCATTTTGGCCCGCATTTACAGGCGACCGTCAAATACCTGCATCACCACAGTCGCATTCCGCAGCCGCTGTTAAGGGAGATGCTGCTGGAATGGGGCATCGACATTTCGGTCGGTCAAATCGATGCGCTGTTGACAGGACAGCAGGCGCGTTTCCAGTTGGAGAAAGAGGAATTGCTCAGGGCTGGGCTTGAAGTCTCGCCGGCCATCACGGTGGATGACACAGGGCACTGCCATCAAGGCCAAAACGGCTACACCACCCACATAGGCAACGACGATTTTGCCTGGTTTGCCAGTACCGCCCATAAAAACCGTCTGAATTTTCTGACCCTGCTGCGAGCCGGCGAAACCCAGCGCACAATCACCCTGGAAGGCCTGGCCTACATGCAACAGCAAGGCTTACCGCAGGAACTGATCGAGCGTTTAGCAACGCATGAAGTCCAAGACTTTGCCGATGAAACAGCTTGGCAAGCGCATCTGGCTGCATTAGGCATCGACAAAGAACGCCACCAACGGATCGCCAGCGAAGGCATACAGTGCGGTTGCCTGTTACAAAACGACCTGTGGCGGCGACTGGTGATCGTCAGCGATGATGCCGGCCAATTCCATGTGCCGGGACTCCTGCATGCCTTATGCTGGGTCCATAGCGAGCGCTTGATCCACAAATTGATTCCGCTCAACGAGCCGCACCGCCAAGCCCAAGCCTTAGTGCGTGGCCAACTGTGGGAACTTTACCGTGACCTCAAACAGTATGCCATGGCGCCGGATGCCACTCAAAAAAGCGCATTGGGCACCCGGTTTGACGCTATTTTTACCCAGAAAACCGACTTTGCCACATTAAATAACCTACTCAAGCGGCTCTACCGCAATAAAGCCGAGTTGCTGCAAGTGCTCGATTATCCGCAGACACCGCTCCACACCAATGGTAGCGAACGGGATATTCGCGAACAAGTCATTCGGAAGAAAATCAGTGGCGGTACCCGCAGTGATCTGGGGCGACAGTGTCGAGACACGTTCTTGAGCCTCAAAAAGACCTGCCGAAAACTGGGTATCTCGTTTTGGCAATATCTATTGGACCGGACCAAGGGAACGAATACGATTCCGCCACTACCCGAACTGATACGTCAACGCGCGGCCGCTCGGCTCGTGCCATGAGTTATTGAGAAGTTACGGTTTTAGGCAGTAGGTCATTGATTTCTCGGGACGCGTGAATACATCCATGTAAGCTCTGACTGCAACGTCCTGTTGCAGACAGCCCGATAAATCAATAACCTACTCCCTCTTAGTAAAACTACGCTGAATAATTACTCAAAGTTTTAGATAGAGCTATTTTTCTAGACCCGACCCTTCGTTACACACTGGCTAATGGATGCCCCGATTGGTTGCAGGCTACTTACAAAATACTGTGTGGCGTGTTCATTAAAAGTAGCTGATGACCGAAAAATACTTATCTGACAAAATAGCACATCCTTCTGGAGACTGCTATGAAACCCTTATTAGACATACTGGAACAAATTAACAAACCCGGCTCATTTTGCGCTATTGACGAAATGCAGCCATGTTTTCCCGGCCTGGAAATTGAACATGTCGGAACCATTGGATTACCGTTGATCGATGAACAGGCCCGGCAGATCATCGCGCAAGCCAGTCAGGCGCCTTATGGTTTGGGCGACAAAACCCTGGTTGATACGGATATCAGGCGCGTATGGGAATTGCAACCCGAACAGTTCCGGCTAACTAATCCCGACTGGGATCTGCGCTTGAGCGAAACGATCGAATCGATAAGAAAAACGCTGGGCGTGGGTAAGGGCGAGATTATCTGCGATCCTTATAAGTTGCTGCTTTATGAGGCCGGTAGCTTCTTTGTGCCTCACCGGGATACTGAAAAGATCGAGAATATGTTTGCAACGCTAATCGTGACCCTGCCTTCCCGGCATCAAGGCGGCGAGTTAATTGTTTCTCATGCAGGAGAAGAAAAGTGTTTTGCTTCCGGTGGCGATGGAAGCGAGTATTACATCCGCTACGCGGCTTTTTACGCCGATTGTCAACATGAGGTTAAGCCATTAACGGACGGTTACCGTTTATGTCTGGTTTACAACTTGGCATTGGCCAATGTTAAAGAACAACCTGTCGCCGCCGAATATTCCGCGGTAACTCGACAACTTAAAGAATACCTTAAATCCTGGAAGCAACGCGAAGACAGCGAAAAGCTGGCGATTCTGCTGGAACATCAATACACTCAAGCCGGCATAAGCATGAGTAACCTGAAAAATCTGGATAGAACACAGGCGCAGGTTTTGATTCAGGCGGCCGAACAAGCGGGTTGTAAAGCCTATCTTGCCTTGCTGACATTGTGGGAATCAGGCGATGCGGAGGAAATCTACTACGGTGACTATCACCGATACGGTTACAATTATGATGACGAAGATGAGGAATTCGAAATAGGAGAAATTTTCGACAGCTCCCTGACTGTTGATCATTGGCAGGATAGTACAGGCATCATTCACGATTTCGGAGAAATGTCTATCGCCGAAGAGCAGATTGTATCGCGGCGACCATTGAGGGAAGGCCGTCCTGATCAGCAGGAAGTCGAGGGACCGACCGGTAATGCCGGCGCGACAATCGACCGCTGGTATCGCCGCGCCGCGATTGTGCTGTGGCCCGAGCAACGGCATTTAAGAATCTTAACGCAGTTTGGCGAACGCTCATCGGTTTATCGGTTACAAGACATGCTTCAGAACGGCGCCGATCCATCGCTTTGCCGCGAGTTCGCTGCAGAAATTATCTTGCATTGGAAAGACTCGAGTCCTTATCATTGGTCTCGAAGCGATAGTGACTCGGAACTTCACAACAGTTTTCTTGCCGCACTCTTGCAATTGCAAGATCAAACTCTGTTGCAAAACTTTTTAGATCGGATTCTTTGCCAAAATTTCGCCGGCGGCGAAGGGCGATTGTTGGCGGAAAATTTACGCTACTATGGTTGGCAATGCGCCGAACGCGCCCTGGAAACAATGTCGCACCAACAACAAAACGCCAACATTGTCGCCTGCATAAAAATTCTGGATGTTTTGGCGGATAACGCTGTCTTTCCGTCTGACAATGAAGAACGGCAACGCCTTTGCCGCACCGCGGCACAAAATTGCCTGAGCAACTGGCGAAAATTGATTGAATCGGACGAACTCCGCCGCAACGATTGGCGTGGACAAAACGAGGCGTTACAACGAGCCGCGATAACCGGTTTATTTCGCGTCTGTCACCGCCTGCAAATGGATGAAGCACTGCAAACGCTGGCCGACTGGCTTACCCAGCAAACTCAAGTGCTATCGTTGCGCGGCGTTTTATTACCTTGTCTTCATGATTTGAACGATTGGTTCAGCGAACAAAACAGAGCAAACCCGGCTTTCGCCACCCTGTTGGCTACATGTCTGCAGCAAATCAAGGCATTGGCGGACGTAATTATTGAAGAACCCAAGGATTGGCGACAATCGCATTTGCTATCATGCCAATGCAAGGACTGCCAAACGATCAATCAATTCGTTCGGGACCCGAAAGCGCAAGAGTATCGTATGTGCGCCAATCAAAATATTCGTTCGCATATCGAATCCAATATCAGAACCGAACGTCTGGACATAGATTGCGCCACCGATAAAAAAGGCCGGCCCTATACGTTGATATGCACTAAAAACCGCGCCTCTTATCATCGCGCGTTACGGCAAAAGGCTTGTGATACGGAAGCCTGGCAACGCCTGGCTGCTCTCAGCTAGTAACCAAAGGAACATAGTGGAATCCGAGATAATATCAGCCACGTTTATCCTGGATTCCGCAGTCCATCCAGGAAACAAACTGAAACGGCAATAATTCCTAGTACTCAGTCATGTAGACGGCTACTCGGTAGGCGCCAGCAATTCCCAGTTTGAGTATTTTTGCGGTGTTTAGGGCATGGGGTGTGTCTGTCGAGGAGCGCCGTAAACCCATCCCTGGGGGCTTGATGGCAGCATCCTTGCTGCCGACATCCTCGCCAAACACACCCCATGCCCTTTTTGAACGCCAAAGTGGGAATTGCTGCCCAATTGGGGAGGAGTCTATATATGGGAAATATTGCGGTAAGATGTGGGTAGGGTGTGCTGACGATAGGAAGCGCACCGGTTTTTGATGCGCTTCACGCAGTTCGGCACATCCTACAAAGGTAAAGTGGAGTAGGAGCGCCGCCCATAAGCGCCAACTTAAGCATCTAAGTAATTGATTAAAAAAGGCTAACACCTAAAGCCCGACATTCAGTAATGAGCTCCAAAACTCGATCCGGCAAACCCTGAAGCTTTCTCTTGCGCGGGCGTTCGCAAAGGCTTTTTATGCAGTCGTCAATAAAGCGCTCATTTTTTGGAAAACAAGCCTTAAGTCCGTACTTGATCTCATCGGCGATCGTGCGCCATAAGCGCCAATGGGTAATTGAACGATCGCCGTCCATTGTGGTGGCCGCTCGGCCGAATCGGCGTTGCGCTATTTTTTGAGTCACTGCAGCAAACAGTAACTTGCCGTGCAAATACAAATCCGCCAGCTTGCTGTCTTTTCGGGCGCGTAGCCGGTCGATATCGAGCAAGCTCTTTAGCCGCTTTATGACCAGCTCCACTTGCCAACGAACCCGGTAGAGCTCAGCGATTGATTTCGTGTCGAGCAGCGACTCGGGGAGCGAAGTAAAAATCAACACCCAGCCGCTCAGCATCAAGGTCTTTTGGCTCGCCGTGCGACCTTTATCACGCGCGCGTTGTTTCGCTTTGCGGCGTGCTTGCGCCGCCTGTTCCGGCGGTAACGGCATGGCATGCACCACGCCTTCAATACGTTTGTCTTGATGACACAGATAAACCGGTATCGCACCCGGCTGACCATTCAAATCGCGTATGCGCTGTTCCCAATCGATTTTGACATTTTTCGGTTCGTTGCGCCTTTCGTAAAGGGTCATGCTGTGTGGATTGTAGCGCAGCACAACGTGGCCGCCGCGATCAATGACCGGGACTAAAGACTTCGGTTGGTTGTAGCCTCGATCAACCACCGCGACATCACCTGCGGCTAACTGATAGTGATCCAAGCTCTCGCCGACTTTATCGGTCGTGACGTTGACCTCGCGGAGTGTCAAGCTCAACAGGTCGATGGCCACATGCAAGCGATACGTTGTTTCTTTCGCACCGGGTTCTTGCACGGTCGAACCGTCAATCACAATGAAATTCAAGGAGCCATTGTTGATCTGTTTATCCAATCCGAACACACGCTTCAGTAACGACTTGATCCACACCACGCAGGCCACCAGTCGCTTGGTCACCGCCGTGTCGCTCAAACAGCCTTGAAGCTTGGCAACTTCGCCGGCACAGCTGCGCAACGACAAGTCCAGTCCGCAATACAACAGGACTAGTAGCTGCAATAATTGCAACGGTGATCGGATTTTCCGTGCCCGTGCAAACGCCTGTAATTCATAGGCCTGCTCCTGGAAATCTGCTGGGAGCTCTTGCAAAAAGTCATCAAAAAGGGTATCTGTTAGCTGTGGCTGCTTCATAGAGATTTTCACTTTCGTCGGTAAAAATACTCTATGTTGTGGTCACACCTTGATTTTTCAACTGTGAATCAAAGTCTTGCGTCTTAAGTTGGCGCTTATGCGAATCCGCCCTACGGTCGCTGCCAATGTAGCCTTGTCTTCGTAGATGTGCTGAACTGCGTGAAGCGCATCTAAAACCGGTGCGCTTCCTCTTGTCATCTCACCCTACCCGCACCGTAGGGCGGCTTCGCGAAGCAAGCCGCCAAAACCCCGCCACCGGAGGCAAAATTGGCCGTTGTGCAAAGATATTAGACTTTTTTGAAAATCAGATCCCAGACGCCATGGCCGAGACGCAGGCCGCGTTTTTCGAACTTGGTCAGAGGACGGTAATCCGGGCGGGGACAAAAATCGTTGCTAGCGCTGGTATTGATCAGGCCGGATTCTGCGGAGAGGATCGGCAGCATGTCTTTAGCGTAATGTTCCCAGTCGGTGGCGGCATGAAAGTATCCGCCGGTATGCAGCTTTTTAATTAACAATTCGACGAAGCTGGGCCTAACGATTCGGCGTTTATGATGTTTTCTCTTATGCCAGGGATCGGGAAAAAACAAATGCACGCCGGCCAGGCTGTGATCGGGGATTTTTTGTTCCAAAATTTCGATCGCATCGTGATGATAGATTCTGACATTAGTCAGTCCTTTCTGCTCCAGCAGCAGCATTAGATGACCGACGCCGGGGCGGTGTACTTCGATGCCCAGATAATTCAGTTGAGGATTGGCCTCGGCCATTTCCGCCAGGCTTTCGCCGTTGCCAAAACCGATTTCGACAATCACTGGCGCGTTGCGGGCAAAGACCTGCTCGTAGTCATAATTTTTTTGCGGATCGAGACAATATTTATCCCAATAATTGTCTAGCGCCTGTCTTTGTCCGGCCGTGGCGCGGCCCTGACGGCGGATATAACTGCGGATGCGGTTCGGCTCGATACGTTCTGGGCGGGTCATAATCACAAATAAAGTTAGCTATTGATCTTTTTCTGGTTGTTTCCAATTTGGTCTGCAAGACATGGCGTAGACATCGCTAGCAACTAACAGCTCCTGCTTCTTGCTGAACTGACACATCTCAAATCTGACTTGCGATCGTCAGCCTTGAAATCTAAACCGGAAAAGCTAATTTGGTTTTTATTCTGAGTTTTGTTTGATAGCTATGTAATAAAAGCTAACCATACGGCATCGAAACCCGCGTTCTGCCGCTAAAAAGCAGATTATTGCTGATTAGTCATAACCATGAAAGTTTCTATTCAGCAAAACCACGCCGATACTTAATTTAGAATAACGACTCATCCCCAATCGTAGGGTGGATAAGCGGAGCGCATCCACCGGATCGGCATCTTTGGTGAATGCGCCCTTCAGGCTTATCCACCCTACATGCCCTGCCGCGTTCGGTAAGTGGGCGAGCAGTTACAATTTAGATTGGGTTAAGCGCAGCGGCCTGTGCCTATCCAACCGTAGGCTTAAAGAAACATTCCGTCTATCGGGGATGAAGCCGAAGCGAAGCGTTTTCTTGGCATGCGGCCGGCCAGAAACGCTTCCCTGCCCGCTTCGATGCCTTTTTTCATTGCCGACGCCATCAATACCGGATTTTTGGCAGCGGCGATGGCGGTGTTCATCAATACGCCATCACAACCCAGTTCCATCGCAATCGCCGCGTCGGATGCGGTGCCGACGCCGGCGTCGACCAGAATCGGCACATTGGCGTTTTCAACGATAGTCAGAATATTATGCGGGTTGCGTATGCCCAGACCGGAACCGATGGGTGCTGCCAATGGCATCACTGCGACACAACCGATGTCTTCCAGTCTTTTCGCGGCAATCGGATCGTCGTTGGTATACACCATCACATCGAATCCATCCTTGACCAGCAGTTCGGCGGCGACATAGGTTTCCGCCACATCGGGGAACAAGGTTTTTTGGTCGGCCAATACTTCCAGTTTGACCAATTTATGTCCGCCCAATAGTTCCCTGGACAGACGGCAGGTTCTGACTGCATCATCGGCGGTAAAACAACCGGCGGTATTCGGCAATATCGTGTATTTGTCCGGTGAAATGACATCCAGCAAATTCGGCTCGTCGGCATTCTGACCGATATTGGTGCGACGTATCGCGACCGTGACGATTTCCGCTCCGCTGGCTTCTATCGCTAGACGGGTTTCTTCCAAGTCCTTGTATTTACCGGTGCCGACCAATAATCTGGAATGGTATTGTTTCCCAGCTATTGTAAAGAAGTCATCTTGGCCGCCGCCGATCGCTTGAACGATTTCCAGACGGTCGTCCGCCTGCAGCTTTTTGCTGTTGTATTGATCAAAAGGCAGAATTTCTTTGTTCAACTCGACGGCAATGCGTTTTCCGTTCAAACCCAGGTCGGCTACGACATCGGAGACCGAACTGTTTTCACTGTATTCCCGCATCTCTCCATTTACAGATATTTTCATAATTCAACTCTAACTATTTTTCTATGGTACGGCGTTTATGCACGGCGACGGCAAGATCATTCAGCAGCTTAACGCTGTCGTTCCAGCCCAGGCAGCCATCGGTGATACTTTGTCCATAAACCAGTTCCTTGCCTTCAACGACATCTTGGCGGCCGCCTTTCAGGTGACTTTCCACCATCGCGCCGATGATGCGGCTGTCGCCTCGGGCGATTTGTTGACCGACATCCTCGGCCACGACCAATTGTCGTTGAAATTGTTTCAGGCAGTTGGCGTGACTGAAATCGATCATGATATTCGGCCTTAATCCAGCGCCTTCCAAGCCTTCCGACACTTTTTCGACATTGACCGCATCATAATTCGGCGAGTCATTGCCGCCCCTTAAGATGATGTGCACGTCTTCGTTTCCCCGGGTCGAGAAAATCGCCGAACGCCCTTCTTTAGTCACCGATAAGAAATGGTGCGGGCTCATCGCCGCGCCGATCGCGTCTATGGCGATTTTGATCGAACCGTCGGTGGCATTTTTAAAACCAACCGGGCAAGACAAGCCAGACGATAATTCGCGATGGACCTGGCTTTCGGTGGTTCGGGCGCCGATAGCGCCCCAGGCAATCAGATCCGAGACATATTGAGGGGTAATCAAATCCAGATATTCGGTCGCCGCCGGCATGCCCAGGTTATTGATGTCCAGCAACAGCTGGCGGGCAATTCTCAAGCCTTTATTGATATTGAAACTGGAATTTAGTTCCGGATCGTTGATCAAACCTTTCCAACCGACTGTGGTGCGTGGTTTCTCGAAATAGACCCGCATCACGATGAGCAAATCGTCAGCCAATTTGTCTTTCATTTCCTTCAGGCGTTGCGCGTATTCGACGGCGGCCTTGGGATCATGGATCGAGCAGGGCCCGATCACGACCAGCAAACGATCATCTTCACCGGTTAAAATGTTATGGATAGCCTGCCTGGCCTCCAATGTGGTCGAGGCGGCTTCGTCGGTGATCGGTATTTCATCATGAACCTGAACCGGCGCAACGACTTCCTTGGTCTCACTAATTCTTAAATCATCGGTGGTATATTTACTTAACATGGTTATCGGTAAACAGAATTTTGGCTGGATTTATGTAAACGCCCTATTTTAACTGTTTTTACCGTTGTAATGTTACATAATTGAAGAAGGCAGCAATTCCCATATATGGCGTTCAAAAAGGGCATGGGGTGTGTTTGGCGAGGATGTCGGCAGCAAGGATGCTGCCGTCAAGCCCCCAGGGATGGGTTTACCCAGCACCTAAATTCCATGGCTACTGGGCGATATTTTACATTCCAAGATAATTTAGGTGCTGGGTGAACGGCGCTCCTCGACAGACACACCCCATGCCCTAAACACAGCAAAAATGCTCAAACTGATGGGAATTGCTATGAAGAAGAATAACAGTATCAAGCTGAAATCGGTTGTGCTAAAGTTCGCCAAATTTGTTAAAAATAAAGTCCGCGATTAATATTAAGGGCCTTATTCGGATTTAATAATCGCTTTTTTGGAACCATTTATGACTTTTTCTCATCGAAAGCCGCTGCTGATCACAATCGCGGCAGTCGTCGGCCTTTTCTCCGCCACCCTACATTCAGATCCTCTCTCTCAAGCGATCCAGGTCGAAACGGCCACCAATAAAGCCGCCATCAAATCGCAACAAAAAATTGACGCGTTAAGCGAGAAGACCCAAAAGATGCTTGAACAGTACCGGGCTGCAACTCATCAGACCAAGAGCCTGCGCACCTATAACAAGCATTTAAAGGACTTGCTGAATTCCCAGCAACAGGAGAAAGAGTCCTTGCAACGGCAATTACAGGAAATCGAAACCACCCAGCATGAAATTGTGCCGTTATTGCTGCGCATGTTGGATAGCTTGGATAAATTCATTCAACTGGATATGCCGTTTCTGCGCGAAGAGCGCCAACAACGCCTGGCGGAATTAAAGGCGATGGTGGTCAGGGCCGATGTCAGCAATGCGGAAAAATACCGTCGCATCATGGAAGCCTATCAAATTGAAAATGAGTACGGCAATACTATCGAGGCCTATCGCGCCGAGCTGGAGTTAAACGGCGTGACCAGTTCGGTCGATTTTCTGCGCCTGGGACGGCTCGCGCTTTATTACCAACGTCTGGACGGCAGCGAAACCGGCTATTGGAATAAAGAACAAAAAAAATGGCAAGTGTTGTCATCAGAATATCGCAATACCATTCGTAATGGTTTGCGTATCGCTAGAAAAGAAGCGGCGCCGGATTTGTTAACGCTGCCGATTCCCGCAGTGGAGGCAAGTCAATGAAAAAACTGATTTTGATAACGCTGATGCTGGCCACGCCTGCCGCGATTGCCGAACACCTGGATCTCGATCAATTACTGCGCGATGTTAAAAGAAGCCAGGGAACGGAAGCTAGGATCAATCGAGTCCGTGAAGCCGAATTTCTGGCGGAAAAAAACAAACAGCAGCAATTGTTGCATGAGGCTCAGGTCGAGTTGAATCAGCAACAGCAACTCAGCCAACAACTGAAATCTCATCTGGACGCCAACGAACAGGAATTGATGGAGCTGGAGGCGAAACTGAAAAATCGCAGCGGCGAGTTGGGAGAGTTATTCGGGGTCGCCCGCCAGGCGGCCGGCGACCTGAAAGCCGATTTGACCAATTCGATCATTTCCGCGCAATTTCCCGGACGGCTCGAACAGCTCGATAAGATCGCCAACAGCAAGGCGTTGCCAACCATCGAGCAACTGGAAAAATTGTGGTTTACCCTGCAACAGGAAATGACCGAATCGGCCAAAGTCGTCAGTTTCGACACTAAAATTCAGACGGCCTCCGGCGAACCGCGTCAGGCCAAGGTGGTTCGCATCGGTTCTTTCAATGCGCTGGCCGACGGTAAATATCTGCGTTATTTGTCGGAAACCGGCAAGCTTTCGGAATTGGCCAGGCAACCGGAAGACAAATATCTGGATTTGGCCGAAAATCTGCTGACCGCCAAACAGGGACCGGTTCCCGTCGGCATAGATCCGACCCGGGGGGTGATCTTAAGCATGCTGATCCAGACGCCTAACACCACCGAACGTATCGACCAAGGCGGCATCATCGGCTATATCATTCTGTTTTTGGGCGCTTTCGGTTTAGTGTATGCGATCGTCAGGTTGGTGATGTTGACCTTGACCTGGCGTAAAATGCAAAACCAGGTCGGTTCCGATCAGATTAGCGAAGACAATCCGCTGGGTCGGGTCATCGCCGCCGGAGAACAGGCCGGCAGCGAGGATAACGAAACACTGGAGCTGTTGCTCGATGAGGCGATTACCCGCGAAGTCCCGGCCTTGGAAAAAGGCCAGTCGATGATCAAGCTGTTGGCCGCGGTCGCGCCGTTGTTAGGTTTGTTGGGCACGGTGACCGGGATGATTTCGACGTTCCAATCGATCAGCCTGTTCGGCACCGGCGATCCAAAACTGATGGCCAGCGGTATTTCTCAGGCCTTGGTCACGACGATGCTGGGGTTGTGCGTCGCGATTCCGCTGCTGTTTCTACACAGCCTGGTGGCTTCACGCAGCCGCATGTTGGTGCAAATATTGGATGAACAGTCGGCTGGCATCGTCAGTCGCCGCGCCGGAAAATAATGGATATCATCACGACACAACTCGATTTGATCCAGCGCTTCCTGCATGCCGGCGGGTCGGTGTTGTGGTTTATTTTACTGGTTTCGGTCGGCTTGTGGTGTTTGATTATCGAACGGCTGTTGTTTTTTAGATTCAGTTATCCGCAATTGCGGGAGCATTGGCTGGGCCTATGGCGACAACGCTCCGATAAACGTTCGCAGCATGCCCGCCACATTCGCACGGGCATCATTTCCGAGGCCCAAATCACGATGAGCAAAAACATAGCGGTGATCAAGATGCTGGTGTCCATTTGCCCGTTGATGGGCTTGCTGGGCACCGTCACCGGAATGATCCATGTGTTTGACGTGATGGCGGTGACCGGCAGCGGCAATGCCCGGGCGATGGCCGACGGCGTCTCCCAGGCCACGATACCGACTATGGCCGGCATGGTGATCGCCATTGCCGGTTTATATTTCAGCAAATTGATAGAAGAACGCGTCAGTGATGAAACCCATCATCTGAGCGATTTGTTACAAAATCATTAATTGAATATTGCTTATGCGCCGAAGATCCAGTCGCTCAACCGCCGAACACAGTTCCGACATCGACATGACACCGATGCTGGACATCGTTTTCATCATGTTGATTTTTTTCATCGTGACCACCTCTTTCGTCAAGGAATCCGGCATCGACGTCAATCGTCCGACCGCCCAGACCGCGACCCGTAAGGAGCAAGGCAATATCATCGTGTCGATTAGAGCCAACGGTGAAATCTGGATCGATAAACGCCAAGTCGATGTGCGCGCCGTTCGCGCCAATGTCGCCAGGCTGCATGCCGAACAACCCTTAGGTTCGGTGGTGATCGCCGCCGATCGGGACACCAGGGTGAAAGTGTTGACTCAGGTGATGGATCAGATCCGTCTGGCCGGCATCACCAATGCCTCCATCGCCACCGAGAGCGAATCACGGTGATGCGGCTGGGGATTTCGTTGCTGAGCGGCCTATTGGTTTCGCTGGTGCTGTTCTGGTTCATGCAATTCATGATCAGCAATAATCAGCAGGCGTTCGAGAAAACAGACAGTCTTCAGATGACCGAATTCGTGCGCCTGAAACGGGAAGCCCAGCTGAAAACGAAGGAGCGCAAGATGCCGGAAGAGCCTCCGCCGGAGAAACGCCCGCCTCCGCCGCCGCAGGTTGAGATGCGGCAAAGCCAAGTCACTCAGACTGAATTACCGGATATGGACATGCCGAACCTGGACATTCCGTTACAAAGCAGTCGCTTTGCCGGCTCCGTCGTTGGCGGCGTGAAAATGGGCAAAGGTAAAATCAGCAGCAATGTCATCCCGTTGGTGCGTATTCCGCCCCGCTATCCGATGCGTGCGGCACGGCGCCGTATCGAAGGCTGGGTCAAGGTTGAATTCACCATCACCGAGAGCGGTACGGTCAAGGACGCGGTTGTCGTCGACTCGCAGCCGGGAAACATATTCGACCAAGCCGCGCTACGCGCCATTAGCAAATGGAAGTTCAAGGCTAAAATTATCGATGGCGAAGCCTTTGAACAGCGCGCCGTTCAGGTTCTGCAATTCAAGTTGTCAAAATGATGCGTGTAATATTGTTTTTCCTTTGCTGTGTCATCAGTCTGTCGCTACTGGCGGCCGATCAAGAAAAGAGCGCCACCGTTTCGCCTTGGTTATATAAGAAACTGACCAAGGCCGAAAAACTGATCGAGCAGAAATCCTATAGCAGTGCACAGCGAGACTTGCAGAAACTGCTCGGCGAAGTGGATCAGGGTAGCTATGAACAGGCCGCCGTGCTGCGTTCGCTTTCCTCGGTCCATGCCTTACAAGGCCAATATGGCAAAGCGGCTCAGCTGCTGAAGCAGTGCCTGGCTTTGCAGGTATTGCCGGAACAGCAGGAACAACAGGCCATCCTGAACCTGGGCCAATTATATATGGCCAGCGAACAGTACGCCCTGGCGGTAAAAACGCTGCAACCCTGGCTGGCTAAGAACCCGAAGCCGGATGCCGAGCTCAGTGCTCTGCTGGCTAATGCCTATGCTCAGCTGAAACAATATCGCCAGGCTTTGCCGCATATCAAGAGAGCGATTGCGGCAAGCAACAAGCCGAGCGAATCGTGGTATCAACTCAATTTGGCGCTCTATTATGAATTGAACGATTACGCGTCGGCCGCCACCTTGTTGAATCGACTGTTAAACAGATATCCGCAAAAAAAAGAATACTGGGAGCAACTTTCTTCCGTTTACCAGCAATTAAAGCAATACCAAAAAGCGGTCAGCATTCAGCACCTAGCCTATGAAAAGGGTTTACTGAATTCGGAAAAAGAGATATTGGCGTTAACCAATTTATTTCTCTATGTCGGTTCGCCTTACAAAGGCGCGAAGTTGCTGAGCGAAACGATCGCCAATAAACGGGTGCGCAGTAATTCTCGTAATTGGGAAACGCTGGCTAACGCTTGGCTACAGGCGAAAGAATTCGACAAGGCGATCTCAGCATTGGAGACGGCGTCAAAACTGAACGAAAAAGGCAGCCTGTATCAGCAATTGGGACAGATCTATGTGGAACAGGAGCAATGGCAAAAAGCCATTGACGCCTTTAACAAGGCCGTCAACAAAGGCGGACTGAAACATCCAGGAACCGCCTACCTGTTAATGGGCATGAGCTACTATGAACTAGGAAATGTCAAACAGGCGCGCTCAGCTTTCAATAAGGCCAAAGCCTACAAAAAGCAAAAAAAGTCGGCGTTGCAGTGGCTGGATTATATCAGTAATCAAGACAGTTAAAATCACGTACAACTGACACTGACCGGCTTTCATCACTCGCCAGTTTCAACCTAGTACAGCATCCATTTTCATCTGACGAGTTATCGCCTTTCGCAAGCGCATGAATTCTTAGGTATTTTTAATGTCTTTACCCGCCATTTAGAATATGGTGCTGTACTAGACAGCGGCGTTCAGATTCGGCTCTTCATACAGGCGCCGTTTTTTCCAACCGGCAAATTTACTGTCGTCGAAGTAAATATCGTGATCGATCGCGTGTTCATAACAGCTGCGGAACAAGCGCGCCGTTCTGAAAGCGTGTAATTCGTCATCGGCGCTAACCGTTTCGACATTACCCACTTGGAAGGTCTTGTTGCGTGATTTGCCGTCTTTGACCCAGAACACGGTGTAACACAGATAGCTTTTATCTTTTCTGTGATCGTATTTAATCGTTCTGGAAACACCGGTAACGCCGGTTGTAGTTTTATTTTTAGGCGGTTTTAGAAAGCGAGTCTTGCTGCCTTTCAGCACCACCAACATCTGGTCGCGCCAAGTGATGGCGGCTTGCAGGGATTTGTTTCTGTTTCCCCAAAGTTTGTGAGAAAAATAACGACTGCTCTCCTTCCCCCGTCTTACAATGCGTACTTGATATCCGAATGCATCGGGTTCGGTAATATGTTTTACTTTTGCCATAATTTTTAAACCTGAAGGGTGTGACTACCGCGGTAGTGGATAGTGTTATTAACATAACAAGGGATATAGCCTTGTTGTTATTTGTGTAGGTTTATGATTACAAATTATCGCTAAAGTAAAAATTAAATCAAGTAGAATTTTAATAAATAGTGAATAAATTCCGAGTAATTTAGTGTAGAATAGTTGAGATCCACTTGAACGAGTGGCAATATCTTTAACGTAATCTTTTGTTTTAGCAAAATTTTCTGGAGAAAAACGATGAGCGTACTAGTAGGCAAACAAGCACCTGATTTTACAGTTCCTGCGGTATTAGGCGACGGTCAAATTGTTGATTCCTTCAATTTTTCTGACGCCACCAGAGGAAAATATGCAGTAGTTGTGTTCTATCCCTTGGATTTCACCTTCGTTTGTCCTAGCGAGTTAATTGCGCTGGACCATCGTCTCGATGAGTTCAAAAGCCGTGGCGTTGAAGTGATTACCGTATCGGTCGACTCACACTTTACTCACAATGCGTGGCGTAATACCCCTGTCAACGAAGGCGGCATCGGTCCGGTTCGTTATACGATGGCCGCCGATATCGGCCATACAATTTGCAAAGATTACGATGTAGAAGCCGAGGCGCCGTCGGTTGCTTATCGTGGCAGCTTCTTGATCGACCAAAACGGCATGGTGCGTCATCAAGTCGTTAACGATCTGCCATTAGGTCGCAACATCGACGAATTGTTGCGTATGGTTGATGCGCTGCAGTTCCACGAAGAACATGGTGAAGTTTGTCCAGCCGGCTGGAACAAAGGCGATAGCGGCATGGATGCAAGTCCTGAAGGGGTCGCTAAATACCTAGGCGCCAATGCCGACAAATTGTAAGCATTTTTAGGCTGTCGGTTTTTAGCCAGAAGGCGCATTGTTTCGGCAATGCGCCTTTTTTATTACGCGGCCATCTGTCATAAACAGATCTGCGATTCGAAGTGGGTATCGCTTTCGGTAGTCCGAGAAACAGCCGCTAACAAGCGAAGCGCTGGACTTATTCGCTTCAGGGCTACCTCATTAAATGAATGAGTGGCAAAACAGAAAATTAACAATAAATACCAGTAATTCTCAGTTTAAGTATTTTTGCAGGGTTTAGGGCATGAGGTGTGTCTGTCGAGGAGTGCCGTTCACCCAGCACCTAAATAAACGACGATAATAAATCATAGCCAATAGTCTATGGTATTTAGGTGCTGGGTAAACCCATCCCTGGGGGCTTGACGGCAGCGTCCTTGCTGCCGACATCCTCGCCAAACACACCCCATGCCCTTTTTGAACGCCAAAGTGGGAATTGCTGAATAAATACGCCTAAAGTAAGTTAAACGTTTAGGGTGTGTTAAATAACCCGCCCCGCGTACAGGCCAATTTTGCCCCGGTGGCGGTTTTTGGCGGCTTGCTTCGCGAAGCCGCCCTACGGTGCGAGGGTGTGCTGACGATAGGAAGCGCAACGGTTTTTGATGCACTTCACGTTGTTCAGCACATCCGAAGGCAAGACGCTGCTTTGTGTAGGAGCGCCGCCCCCGGCACGAAAAGAGCCATTCGGCCCGAGGGCGGGCCTCCTACGGGCAAACTTTGGCGGAGCCGCGGCGCAAGTAGCCGCATGTCGCTATGCGAAATGCAGGTCAATGAGGTCCTGAACGATTCAACCGTGACTAGAGTAAGTTAAACGTTTGGGGCGGGTTAAATAACCCGCCCCGCCGAGAGGGATGACGCGATATTAACCAATGTGTTGGTTCAGGTATTTTTTAATGAGGGAGCCCTGTTATTCGCTTGCCGCCGCGCTGCCGATCAATTTCTTTCTGATAAAATAAGCTGCCACTAGTGCAAAAACGACTGGAATCTGAGTGACTAGAAAAACCGCTACCGCACTTTTGGCGAACATGCCGGTTAACGAAGAAAGAATCAGTTTGTTAGCCAGCCACCAGGTTATCCAATAACCTATCAAACCGATGATCGCCCACTTGATGGGCGGTTCCCCTATCTTCTTCCCGCTGAGATAAAACCATACCAACACCAGAATTCCGGCAAATTTAGCAAGTAGCAACATGCATAGATCCTCTTTGATTATGAAAAAGCACGCATTGATTGATTTAGAATTTAATCCGGTTAGAATCAGTAACAACACGCTGTGATGGATCGATTATCATATTCGATATCCAAATTCATTACATCTTTTTAACTACATGGAGATTCAGATGGGCAAGCCGCTTAAAATCCTGTTAACAGTTATCGCAACCTTAGTACTGTTAATCATGGTTGCCGCCGTCGTGTTACCTTTTGTTATCGACCCCAATGATTTTAAGCCGCAAATCCAGGCAGTCGTCAAAGACCATACCGGGCGCGAACTCAGCATCGAGGGAGACCTGGAGCTGTCGATATTTCCATGGATAGGACTGTCAACCGGACGGTTGTCCTTGAGCAATGCCGAGGGCTTCAACGGCAAGCCCTTCGCCGAGATAGAACAAAGCGATATCAAGGTTAAATTGCTGCCGCTGTTGTCGAAACAGGTGGAGGTCAATCGCATTGTGCTTAAGGGCTTGGCGCTCAATTTGGCCAAGAACAAGCAAGGAGTTACTAACTGGGATGATCTGGTTCCGGCAAAGGAAGAAAAGAAAACCTCTGCGGCCGAGGAAAAACCATCCTCGCCCAAGACCGATACCAGCAGCGCGCTTGCCGCACTGGCGATAGGCGGTCTGTCGATCGAAGACGCCAATATCGTCTGGGACGATCGGCAAGCGGGTAAACATACCGAGATCAAGGATTTTAACCTGGTCACCGACGAACTGGCATTTGCCGAACCGATAGGCATCGATTTGTCGTTGACGCTGATCAATCAAGAACCGCAGTTGACCGAACATCTCAGTTTCACGACCGATGCGGTCATCAATGAAAAATTCGATATCATCAAGCTGAATGGCTTGCAGTTGAATAGCGAGACCAGTGGTAAAGCGATACCCGGAGAAAAGCTTCAGGCTACGCTGCAATCCGAGGTCGCTATCGATTTGACGCAGCAAACCCTGGATATCTCTAAGTTGAAGCTTAGTTCCGGCGATTTAATGGTCAATGCCGACATCAAGGGCACGCAAATCAAAGATAAGCCGGTTTTCCAGGGACCGATCAGTATTGCCGAATTCAACTTGGCTAAATTGCTGAAAGACATGAGCATTGCGCTGCCGGCGATGCAGGACGGCGACGCCCTGAGCAGCTTGTCGGCCAATTTCAATCTTCAGGCGACGGATACCAGCGTCACCATGCAGAATCTACAGCTGAAACTGGATGACAGCACCTTAAAAGGCTCCGCCGGCATCAAAAACTTCGCGACTCAGGCGATTGTTTTCGATCTTAACCTGGATGCTATCGATGCCGACCGTTATATGCCGCCGGCCAAGCCACAAGCTAAAGGCGGAAAAACGGGCGCCGCATCATCCGCCGCGGTGGCTGCGGCCGGCGCGGCGTTACTGCCTGTCGATACCCTGCGGGGATTGAATGCCAACGGTAATCTGGCGATCGGTAAGTTGAAAATCAACAACTTGAGCATGCAGGATATTCGTTTGAAACTGAATGCCGCCAACGGTGTAGTCAAAACCGAGCAGGTTATTAACAAGCTGTATCAAGGCGCTTTTTCAGGAAACACGACGATTAATGTCAAGGGCAGCCGCCCTACGATCGCGTTGCGTGAAGCGCTGAACAATGTTCAGGTCGAGTCCTTATTGCAGGATCTGCAGGGAGGGAAAAGCAAAATGTCCGGCATCGTTAATCTGAACGCCGATCTGCGCGGCTCCGGGAACAGCGTGGCGGCGATCAAATCCTCGCTGGACGGCAAGCTCGATTTCAACTTCAAGGATGGGGTGATCAGAGGCTTCAATCTGCAAAAGATGATCGATAACACGAAGGCGCTGATTGAGGGGTCGCCGCTGCCGACCGAAAACAAGAATGATCAGACCGTGTTTTCGGTCATCAGCGGGTCGGCGACGGTTAATGACGGCCTGGTGAGAAATAATGACCTGCAAGCGCTGTCTTCAAGAGTGCATGTTGACGGCGAAGGCACGGCAAACCTGGTTAATGAAAAACTGGATTATAAAATCCACGGCAAATTGATCAAAAAAGCGACCGGCGATCAGCCCGAAAAGGTAAAAGGCGTGCCGTTGATCATTAAAATCGGTGGAACATTTAATAAACCGTCTTATACACTGGATGTACCGGCGATGCTGTTGGAGAAAAACAAAGGCAAGATCGAAGAGAAGAAAGAAGAAGTGCTGAAAAAACTGGATGAAAAACTGGGTCCTGGCGCCAGCGATTTGCTCAAGGGGCTTTTCAGATAATTATCCTGCGGCGAAGTTTTATGTGGATGCCGGCCTAGACGCCATGACACCTGAAATATTCCAACGCCGCATCCTCGGCTGGTTTGACCGGCACGGCCGCAAAGACCTGCCCTGGCAGCAAAACATCAATCCCTACCGGGTTTGGGTTTCGGAAATCATGCTGCAGCAAACCCAGGTCGCGACGGTGATCCCCTACTTTCAGCGCTTCATGGTCCGTTTCCCGGATGTGTTCAGACTGGCCGAGGCGCCGCTCGATGAGGTTTTGCAGCACTGGGCGGGTCTCGGTTACTACGCCCGAGCCAGAAATCTGCATAAATCCGCGCGTATCGTCGCCGACAATGGCGGCGTGTTTCCAGACACCCTAGACTCGATGAGTGAGTTGCCCGGCATCGGCCGTTCCACCGCCGGGGCGATATTGAGCATCGCCTGTGGACAAAGTCATCCGATCTTGGATGGCAACGTCAGGCGGGTATTGGCTCGTTTTCATGGCATACATGGCTGGTCCGGCGACAGCAAGGTCAATAAGGAATTGTGGAGCGTCAGTCGTCGTTACACGCCGCTGCAACGCACTGCCGATTACACCCAGGCGATGATGGATATGGGGGCGACGCTATGCACCCGGAGTAAGCCCAATTGCGATGGCTGTCCGTTGGGCACTGCTTGTTTTGCCTTTCGGGAAAATAAAACCGATGTGTTGCCGACCCCGAAGCCGCGCCAGAAAATACCGGTGAAACAAGCCTTTTGGCTGCTGTTGAAAAACGACGAACAACAAGTATTGTTACAAAAAAGACCGCCTAGCGGCATCTGGGGCGGATTATGGAGTTTGCCCGAATTCGTCAGTCTGGCGGAATTGCAGCAGTGGTGTCTAGAGAAAAATTATCCGGTGCGACGCCTTCGAGAATTGGCTAGCCAGCGCCATACCTTCTCTCACTATCATCTCGACTATACCGCCGTCATCGTCGAGAGTGAAAACCCCAATAATAATGTGATGGAAGCAAATCTGGCAGTCTGGTATAAAACCAGTCAAATTGACTCATTAGGTTTACCTGCGCCGGTAAAGAGATTATTGCAGGATCAACAGATAGAGGAAGAGTATGACGAGAATGGTTAAATGCGTGAAACTGGGGATTGAAGCGGAAGGTTTGGAACAACCGCCGTTTCCCGGCCCGAAAGGACAATATATTTATGAGCATGTGTCGAAACAGGCTTGGCAGGAATGGCTGAACATGCAGACTATGATTATTAACGAGCAGCGTTTGGCCAGCTTCGATCCCAGATCGAAGAAGATCCTGGAAGAAGAAAGGGAAAAATTTCTGTTTTCCGGTGGATTCGAAATGCCGGAAGGCTACGTGCCGCAAAAAGACTGAATCTAAGGGTTCAAATATGCATTAAACGCTGAGAGTTCGTGCCTGAAAAATCAAGGAGTTGTAAGTCGATGTTTGCAGTCATGTCCCAGCTAACTTGCTCCGAAAGCCGCCATGAGTACGTCCATGGCGGCTAACTGCTTCTGCTTCACGCTGCACTTGCACATCCTTGTGCGGTGTAAGCTTTAATGCAGCCATGCTGCATGTGTTTCTACATAACTCACTGAGGCATGACACGCTAAGCATTTAATCTCTGAATTCAAGATTAAATGCTTTACCTTGAACCTAAAGCTTTTGTAACTATTCAGCTTGATGCTGAGAAAATCATTTTTATACTGAATAGTTAGTGTGGCCAAGCTTTTTACCGCTTCATCGATTCGAAAAATTCTGCGTTGGTTTTAAAGTCTTTCAGTTTGCCCAGCAAAAATTCCGAAGCGGCCATTTCATCCATCGGCTGCAGTATTTTGCGCAGAATCCAGGTTTTTTGCAGTTCTTCCGGCTCGACTAGGTATTCCTCGCGACGTGTGCCGGAGCGATTGATGTTGATCGCGGGATAGATGCGTTTTTCGGCGATTTTGCGTTCCAGATGCAATTCCATGTTGCCGGTGCCTTTGAATTCTTCGTAGATCACTTCATCCATGCGTGAGCCGGTATCGATCAAGGCGGTCGCGAGGATGGTCAGACTGCCGCCCTCTTCGATATTTCTAGCCGCACCGAAAAAGCGTTTCGGTTTCTCCAGTGCATTGGCGTCGACGCCGCCCGACAGCAGTTTGCCGGAAGACGGCACCACCATGTTGTAAGCCCTCGCCAGACGGGTGATCGAGTCTAACAGAATAACGACATCGTGTTTGTGCTCAACAAGACGACGGGCTTTTTCGATGACCATTTCGGCGACCTGGACATGACGCGTGGCGGGTTCGTCAAAGGTGCTGGAAACCACCTCGCCGCGCACGCAACGCTCCATCTCGGTCACCTCTTCCGGACGTTCATCGATCAATAACACGATCAGATAGCATTCTGGATTGTTTTCGGCGATAGAGTGGGCGATATTCTGCATGATCATCGTCTTACCGGCTTTGGGCGGCGATACGATCAGCCCCCGTTGTCCTTTGCCGATAGGCGCCACCAAGTCGATGATGCGGCCTGTCAGGTCTTCGCTGGAGCCGTTGCCCTGCTCTAGTCTAAAGCGTTTATTGGCGAATAAGGGGGTGAGGTTGGAAAAGAGGATTTTATGCTTGGCGTGTTCCGGGGCTTCGAAGTTGATGCTTTCGACCTTCAGCATCGCGAAATAACGTTCACTGTCCTTTGGCGGCCTGATTTTACCGCTGACGGTGTCGCCGGTGCGCAGACCGAATCGCCTTATCTGACTGGGGGAAACATAGATGTCATCGGGGCCGGCAAGATAAGAACAGCCGGGAGTTCGTAAAAAGCCGAAACCATCCTGCAGTATTTCCAGTACGCCATCACCATAAATATCTTCACCACTTTTTGCCTGGCTTTTCAGAATGGCAAAAATTAATTCCTGCTTTCGGGCTCTGGCGATATTATCAAGGCCTAAAGATTCGGCAATGGAAATAATTTCATTAATCGGTTTTAGTTTTAACTCGGAAAGATTCATATTAAAAGAGCGTTCAGGAAATGCAACACGACAGAAGGCCGCGGTCACGAAGAAAGGGTTAATAATTAGGGATAAAAAGACAGAAATAGGGGCGCGCTGAAATAAGCACGTGGTGAGTATAACGCAATGGAGCGGGCCCGTCCAAATAATTTTTACCGGACCCTTCCAAGCAATGCTGCCGATCAGATGTTGCTATCGATGAAATCGGTTAATTGTGACTTGGTTAAAGCGCCAACCTTAGTTGCTTCCACTTCGCCATCTTTGAAAATCATTAAGGTGGGAATGCCTCGCACACCATAGTGTTGAGGGGCTTCGGGATTTTCGTCGATATTCAGCTTTGCCACTGTCAATTTACCTTCGTATTCAGCAGCAACTTCATCCAGCACTGGTGCAATCATTTTGCATGGGCCGCACCATTCAGCCCAGTAGTCGACCAGAACAGGGCCACTGGCCTTAATCACTGTTTCGTTAAAATCCGCATCTGATACATGAAGGACTAAGTCACTCACGCTATTCTCCAATATTTTTCAAATTTAAAACTATAGGTGGGCCGAGGATAATTTGTCAATCAATTTCAGTGAAATTAATTTTTACGTTATGCTATTAAGGATGAAAAAATCACATTTGACCGAAACACGCTTCAGCAACCTGGAACTTTCGGATTCCATCATAAAAGGCTTGAAAGATGCTGGCTTTATCAACTGTACGCCGATACAGGAAAAGTCTTTGCCGTTGTCGCTCAGGGGCAAGGACATCGCCGGTCAGGCGCAAACCGGAACCGGTAAAACCGCGACCTTCCTGCTGGCGGCCTTTCAACATTTAATCAATGATGATAGCGAGAAGATAAAAAATCCCCGGGCTTTGATTGTGGCGCCGACTCGAGAGCTGGCCATCCAGATTCATAAGGACGCCGTTCAGTTAAGTTCTTACCTAAATCTTAGGTTCGCACTAATATATGGGGGCACCGATTACAAAAAACAACTGGATAAGATCAAGTCCAATGTCGATATTATTATCGGCACGCCGGGCCGCATTATCGATTTTTACAAGCAAAACGCCTTCACGTTGAACAACATCCAGGTCATGGTGCTGGACGAAGCGGACCGGATGTTCGATCTCGGTTTCATCAAGGATATCCGCTATCTGCTGCGCCGCATGCCGCCGCCCGAGAAACGCCTGAATATGCTGTTTTCGGCGACCATGTCATACAAGGTCACCGAATTGGCCTATGAGCACATGAACAACCCGGTCGTGGTCAAGATCGAGACCGAGGAAGTGACCTCGAAATCGATCAAGCAAATCGCCTACTGCCCTGCCAATGAACAAAAAATCCCGTTGTTGTTGGGTCTGCTCAAACAGCATCAACCCCAACGCAGCATCGTTTTCGTCAATACCAAACGCAGCGCCGAGCAATTAAACAATTATCTGCAGGCCAACGGTTACAAAACCGCCCTGTTAAGTGGCGATGTCCCTCAAGACATGCGTCAGCGCCTGCTCAATGATTTTCAGGAAAGCAAGCTGACGTTGATGATAGCGACCGATGTCGCCGCTCGCGGCCTGCATATTCCGGATGTCTCGCATGTATTCAATTATGATCTGCCCCAGGACGTCGAAGATTACGTGCATCGAATCGGCAGAACGGCGCGTTTCGGAGCCAGCGGTGAGGCGATCAGCTTTATCTGCGAGGAATACGCTTATTCGATGCCGGATATCGAAGCCTATATCGGTGAAAAAATTCCGGTGCAGAGCATCTCGGAAGAATTGCTGGCCAAAGATATCAAGCAGCCGACAAGCAGGCCGCCGCGAAAACCCTCTCAAGACAAGCGTACCGGCAAACCGCGGCGCAAGCCTAGCCGTCCACCGGCATCAGCTCCCGAAAGTCCTCAATAGCAGGAAACTCGGTGATGTTGCGTTTGCCGGCCCGGCTGTCCGGTTTGCTGACCGAAATCAGCTGGGCAATGCCGAATTCTCTGGCTGCGGTCAACACCGCCTGGCTGTCATCCACCAGCAAGCTGCGGTGTTTGGCGAAGACATGATGCTGTTGCAGGCGTTGCCAGAAGCCCTGCTGCTCCTTGGCGAAGCCGAAATCATGGGAACAGATAATGGCGTCGAAAAACACATTCAGGCTGGTTTTTTCCATTTTCAGCCCCAGGCTGTTTCGATGCGCATTGGTGACCAGCAGTAATTGGCGCGACGACTTTTGCACCGCCTCCAGGAATTCGGTCACATGCGGCAATACATCGATCAGCCCGGAAATTTCCTGTTTAAGTCCGGCTATATCCAGATCCAAGGCGTTACTCCAGTAGTCCATGCAATACCACTCGAGTTTTCCTTCCATCGCCTTAAAGCGCGGCGCCAGTTGCCGTTTGGCTTCGGCCAGAGTCAGACCGTTATTTTCCGCATAGCGCAACGGCACAAATTCATTCCAGAAATGATTATCGAAATTCAAATCCAGTAACGTGCCGTCCATATCCAGCAAAACGGTGTCAATTTGTTTCCAATTTAGCATAAGAGTGAGTTATATTGTAATTATTCAGCGTAGTTTTATCAGAGGGAGTAGGTTATTGATTTATCGGGCTGTCTGCAACAGGACGTTGCAGTCAACTGTCAATCGAGCCACCGATTCCTCTTCCGACGTTTGGAGAAGTTATTTCATACTCGTTCCTTAAGAAACGAGCCGACATTCCCAAGGAATGTGCGCCGATGCACAACTCAAATCGTTGACGACAAGTCATTGCTTCGGCGACCACCGAGAAATCCACGGATGGGCCTTGTTAAGCGTTTCCCTAAGTCGCTTGAACCGAGCCCTAGCCACGAAAAATGATTCAGAAACCGAAAATACTTGCCAAGTCGACTGTTGCCAGAAGCCGTTTGTTTCATATTGAAGCATTGGAGCTTGAATTCAGCAACGGTGAACAACGAAATTACGAACGCTTGATTCGCGGCGCCGGCTGCGGGGCGGTGCTGGTGGTGCCGTTATTGGATAACGAAACAGTGCTGCTGGTCAGGGAATATGGCGCCGGTCTCGACCGTTATGAACTGGGGCTGCCGAAAGGCAAGCTCGATCCCGGCGAAGACTATATGGCGGCAGCCAATCGCGAACTGAAGGAAGAGATCGGCTATGGCGCCAAAAAATTGCAGCATATCATGGAATTGTCGTTGGCCCCCTCTTACATGGAGCACAGCATCGATGTCGTGATCGCGATGGATTTATACCAGGAAAAACTACCGGGCGATGAACCGGAAGAATTGCAAGTGGTGCCCTGGAAAATCGACGATATTCCCGGGCTGTTGGCCAGTGGTGAATGCAGCGAAGCGCGTTCCATAGCCGCCTTGTATTTGACGCTGGATTATCTGAACAGGCGCCGAGAATGAAATCACCGCTCGAGTCCGGATTGGGCTGGATCAACAAGTGCTTCGATAGCACAAATTTCGACCAGATCAATCAGCAGAATTATGTTCGTTTGTGGACCCGTTTTCAAAATATTGAAAAAAAGGGACCGGCAGCCTCCGCTATCGAGGAGCAATTGGACAAATTGAAGAGCCACCCGGATTGGAATACTGTCAAAACGGTCGAATTGTTAATGATACCGTTGCTGAGCGAATGCGATCTCGATATCGAGCTGCGTTATCAACTGCATAAGGCGGCTACACTATTCAATGACCAGGAATACGCATTCTTCAACCAGGAATTCAAAAAAATCGCAGAAGAGGATGCTGAATCTGTTCGCGAAAAAAAACGCGCCTTGTTGAGCAAACTGACCGCCAGCCTGCACAGGTTCTATGAAGGGCGGCAGCATAGAAGCATGTATGCCAATAAGGCGCGCTTGAAGATCGGCTTTTTCTTCAGCGCGGCGATCCTGCTCAGCGTATTCCTGCTTGCGATCGGCATACTGTATCCGGATGGCATATATCAGTATGTTGCCGATAGCCCATGGCTCAAGACATTGACCGCCGAAAGTCCCGATTCCACGCCTATCCATCTGCATTTCGCCATCACCGCATTGATGGCCGGCTATATGGGAGCCTGTTTCAGCATGTTGATTTCGCTTAAAGCCAGGGTGGAAACGGTCACGTTGCAGGAGCTGGGCAATTTACACAGTCTGCATTTCATTCTGACTCGAATCATCACCGGCATCGGCGCAGCGCTGATCTGTTATTATTTCTTCAGAGCCGAACTGCTGAGCGGATCGTTGTTTCCGGATTTCGGTCAAAAGCAGGAGATTAATCTGAACTCGAAAAGCTTTTTTTCCCTGATAATCTGGTGTTTCATCGCCGGCTTCTCGGAAAAACTGGTGCCCAGCATCCTGTCGACTACCGAGGCGCAGCTGGATAAGAAAAGATAGTTATTGTCCGGCCACCGGCGCGCCTTCCTGATGTTCCGTGGTGTTGAACACATAGGAGGCGACGATGCCCCGGTTATCGAAGCGCACTACCAGATCCTCGGTGCTGCCCTCGCCGAATAGGCTGTATTGATAATGACCGTAAGTCCAGGTCCGTTGGCCGTTTTCGATGCCGACCCGCCAGGGTGCGCCAAACATCGAGCGTATCTGCCGCTGCGTGGTTTCGCCGATGGTGATTACCGAAACCTGACTGCTGGGAAATTCACGGCCGATCGAGGCGCAGCCGCTGACCAATGACAACACACTCAATAAGACCGTGATTCGGAAAAGACCCATCTTCATTTATAGCTCTCCGGTAAAAAATGCGCCATCGTCCGATGAAATGCCGCTTGAGTCAAGCCATTTGAATACAAATAATTCGGTCGCATCCTGTTTAAATACGATAAAGCGGTTCCAGCGCCTCATCCACTGGCCGTTTAATCTGTTCGCGGGCATTGTGTTCGGCGAAGGCCTGAAACAAGGGCTTGCCTTCCCAGGCGTTTTGATCCGCCGCATAAAGACATTGATTAAGGTGCAGAATTTCATCGCGCAGACGCGCCTCGCAATGCGGCGCGATGGCGCCCAGGCTGGCGCTATGGTATTGCATTTTACCCCATTCCATTAGAGCCTGTTTTGCGCCCTGCGCATCATTGACTTGACAGGCCGCCTTCAGCCGCTTAATCGAGTCTTTCAAGCGCTTGTGTTCGCTGTCGACGAGCGGCACGTCCTGAGATTTCGGTTTACGAAAATGCCGATGCAGCAAAAACGCCAGCGTCACCAGCCAACCGCTCCCTAAAAATAACGCCAGCCACCTCCAGAAATGATCGCCTGCTGACGTCGGCTGCACGGTCGTTTCAGTCGGCTGCGTTGAAGGAGAGGCCGGAGCCGCAGGCGGAGTCGGTTTAGCGGCCGGCGTGCCGGCAACGGCGGTCAAGGTCACCGGCGGAATGCGCGCTATTTCCATTTGCTGGCTTTCGGTATTGAACCAAGGGACTTCGATCGCGGGCAGTTCGAACGTGCCGGCTGAGGAAGGGATGAAGGCGATTTTCTCCTCGCGAAACGCGATCAGGCCTGTGGCGTTTTTCTGTTCCTTCAGAACCGGCTGATCGGGATAAGTCTTCAGTTGGGCGTCATCGCTAGGCGTCGCCAGTTCCGGGAGTTGGCCGACCGTCGTGCCCTTGGCCAAAATCGTCAACGTGCGGGTCAACGGTTCGCCAACCTGGAACCGTAAATTATCGTTGGACCATTTTTGCTCAAGATGAAGTTGTTCTGCCGGCAGCCAATGGTCGGCCGTATAGCTGTCCGCCGCCGGCAGCACGTCCAACGTCACGGCTCTGGAAGAGACGCGCTTGGTTCTGGTGACCTGGGAACTGAAAAAACCGTTAAAGCGCGAGCGGGAACCGCTGACCACTTCGGCGGTCAGCGTTAGCGGCGGAATGGTCAAGCGGCCGCTCTGCTGCGGAAATATTGCATATTTACGTTCGGTCACCGCGTAACTGACGCCATTGATACGGGTATTGTAATTGCTATCCTCGGTGAGTTTTTCCACAACGGCGTCGTCCAGCTCCGGTTCGCTCAGGCTGGCCTGGGTAATCTGCACCCGGCGATAAAAACGCAATGTATAGATAATCTGCGACTGCACATAGGCTTGCTCCGGTGTTGTCTCGACTTCCAGGAATAGTTCATCATCGCGGTTGTTGAGCGCGGGCGCCTGCATCACCGTGATGGTCAACGGTTCGGTGGCGTCATCGCCAAATGCAATCGAGGGTATCAGCAATCGGCCGGTGCGTTTGGCCATCACGTCCAGCGTCCACTGAATGGTTTTGCTGAAGCGGCCGTTGACCCAGGAGGATTGCGAGCTTTGCCGTTGATTGAGGATATCGAAGTCTTGCCGCAGCGTGCTGAAATCGGGATCGTCGTCGGGCGATTCGCGGGCGGTGAAGGTCAACTGAAACGAGTCACTGATGCTGACCGGGTTTCTGTCCACGGCGACCTCGATGTTAGCCGCCTGTGTTAAGGGGGTGAATAACAAGGTTAACAAAACGATGGCCGAGCCGTATTTAAGCCAGGCCGCGAGAGTTTGAATGGTTACCATGTCTGATCCGTCGATGCTGGTTTGCGGCCGCGCCGGCCGTATTGATATCTGAATTTACGTTTTAGCAGACCCGAAGGATCGTCGGGAATGCGCTTCAGCCATTGTTCGCTGGCCTGCTCGCTTTCCTCCGTTTCCGTTTGTTGGGCAGCCTGCTCCTGTTGTTCGGCAGCCTGTTCCGCTTGCCGTGGGCTTTCATTTTCACGTTGTTGCCCATCGTCCTGAGGCGTTTGTTCGGAGGCCTCGGGCTGCTGATTGTCGTTTTGCTGCTCGGCATCGGTCTGCTGTCGTTCGCTATCTTGCCGCTCCCCGGATTGTTGCGAGGGTTCGCCATCCTGGTTTTGCTGCTGCTGTTGATCGGACGGCCGGCTATTATCGTCTTGTTGCTGATTTTGTTGTTGCTGTTTTTCCAGCTCCTTTTCGACCAAGTCCTTATTGTATTGGGCGTCTTCATGACCGGGATCGATCTGCAACGCTTGTCGATAAGCTTCCAGCGCCTGCTGGTATTGTCCGGTCTTCGCTAAGGCATTGCCCCGGTTGTAATGGCCGTCGGCGGTATCGATATTTTGCAGCGTTTCCGCCGCCTGCTGATATTGTCCGGCCTTGTACTGGGCGGCGGCCTTCCATGGCAATGATTCGAATTGTTCCGCCGCCTGTTGGTATTGTTGTTGCTCGAACGCCTGTTGCGCCTGTTGATTCGGGTTCGTCCACAGATCTCGCCATTCCAGCGCAAAACTGTCCTGTGGAAACGGCAGCAACACGAAAAAAGTCATCGTCAGCAGGCCTTTTCTGAAACTTAACGCCGCCAACGGCAAGACCAGCAGCAATAACCAGGGGCCTTTTTCGGCCCACTGATCCAGATACAGCGGATTGTGTTCTTGCTTGTCTGTTTTGGGTTGGTCCATCGCGGACAGCAAGGCCTCGATATCGCTGTCATCGGCACTGATGCTGCGATAAACACCGTCGCCGGCCGCGGCCAGCGCCGACAATTGTTCGGCATTGAGTTTTGGCACGACGATATTGCCGTCGACGTCTTTTAAGAAACCGCCTTCGGCCGCCTTGACCGGTGCGCCTTCCGCAGTGCCGACGCCCAATACCGATAAACGGTAAGCGCCCAATAATTCAGAAGCCTCGTCAATGACATCGGCGGTGATCGCGTCGCCGATCAATAGAATCTGCCCCTGTTGCAGACCGGCCTGGCGCAGCAGATCGATCGCCAGTTTAAGCGCGGATTCGGCATTGCTGCCCTGGCTGGGCATGATGCTGGTATGCAACGCATTCAATTGACTGGCGATGGTTTCGTTATCCTCGGTGAGCGGGGTGACAGTGAAGGCGTCGCCGGCATAGACCAGTAATGCGGTCTGGCCGTCCTTGCGCCGGTTCAGGATGTCGGCGATTTTATAACGCGCGCGTATCAGCCGGCTCGGTTTGATGTCGCTGGCGTTCATCGAACGCGACAGATCCAGCGCGATCACTAGCGCCGCGTCATTACGAAAAACCGGCGCGGGCAGCCGCTCCCAGGTCGGGCCGGCCAACGCGACAATGCCCAGCAGCGCGGCCAAGGAGGCCGCCGTCAACGGCCAGCGGCTTTGTTCTACGGCCCGGTCTTGCAAAATATACGGCAGCAAGGCGGCATCGCAGACCTCGGACCAATTGCCTCGGCCCAGCCGCTTTTTCAGCGACAGCATGATCAGCACTAACGCCGGCAATAGGGCTAGCAGCCAATAAGGCCTGATAAAATGAAATTCCGCCAAGTTCATGTCCACCTCGTACGGTTGATGGCGATCGCCG
The DNA here is from genome assembly GCF_030717995.2 of Methylomarinum sp. Ch1-1. NCBI lineage: Bacteria > Pseudomonadati > Pseudomonadota > Gammaproteobacteria > Methylococcales > Methylococcaceae > Methylomarinum > Methylomarinum roseum. The sequence goes on from NZ_CP157743.1 coordinate 760,884, forward strand.
CCGCTAATAGCAGCGCCAACGCCAAAGGCCAGTGATACAGTTCGGTTCGGGGGCGAAAATATTGCTTGTCTTTTTCCACCGGCTCCAATTCATCGAGTAATTGATAAATTTTGTTCAGTTCCTGCGTGTTTCTGGCGCGAAAATAACGACCGCCGGTTTTTTTCGCGATCGCGCTCAGGGTGCGTTCATCGAGATCGCGCGAAGGATTGATCTTGCGCGAGCCGAAAAAACTGCGCACGATCATTTCATCGGCGCCGATGCCGATGGTGTAGATTTTCAGTTGATTTTCCGCCGCCAGTTCCGCCGCTTGCAACGGCGAGACCTCGCCGGCGGTGTTGGCGCCGTCGGTCAGCAAAATCAGCACTCGGCTGTCCGCCTGTTGATTTTTCAGGCGTTTAACCGCCAGGCCGATGGCGTCGCCGATGGACGTTGCCGGCTCGTCATCGGTAATGCCGATGAAGGCTTCATTCAATAAGGTCACGACAGTCTGGCGGTCGAAGGTCAGCGGGGTCTGCAAATAGGCGGTCGTGCCGAACAAGATCAGGCCGATACGGTCGCCGACCCGGCGCGCGATGAAGTCGCCGGCTACCTGCTTGGTGGCGGTCAGCCGGTCGACCCGCTGTTTGCCGACGATGAAATCGCGCTCTTCCATGCTGCCGGAGACATCGACCGCCAGCATCAGGTCGCGGCCGCTGACCGCCTGCTCTATCGGTTCGCCCAGCCATTGCGGACGGCAACCGGCCAGCACCAGCAGGATCCAGGCCAGCGCGGCCAACAGCAAAGGCCATTGCTGAGGCTGCGAAACCGCTGTGGTCTCGGCGCCGGCCAGATCGTCGAGAAAAGGCACTTTCAACGCCGCCTGCTCCACCGGCGTTTGCGCCGGCAGCAGCCACCGAAACAGCAGAGGCAGGGGCAGCAATAACATCAGCCATGGCCATTCGAAATGGATCATCGTTTCTGCCCTTTTAGCCACTGTTCGCACAAGCCGATCAACGCCGACAGATCGACATCGTCGGGCGCCGTTTTGCGAAAATGCGCATCGGCCAAGCAGCGTCCGACGCCTTCGCTGAACGGCGAGCCTTTGACGGAGCGGTCCAGATGGCGCAACCAGTCGGCGCCGGTCAAGCCGGCGCAGTGTTCGCGCGGCGTCACGCTGATCGACACCCGACGCAGCAACGCAGATAGCTGCTGCAGTTTTTGCAGAGGATCCGACTGCTGATCTTCTTTGATCGCGGCCAATATCTTTTTCGCACTTTTAACCGCGGTGCGCCGCACTATGCGTCGATAGAGGCGCCACAGCATGAAAATCAGCGCCGGAATCAGGATCAGCAGCAGCCACCAGCCGATTGCCGGAGGCCACCAGTCGACCGCTTCCGGTATATGAATATCTTTGAGCGGCAGTTGTTGTTCCATTATCTGAACACCTCCAGCGGGTCGTCGGCGGTGCTGCAATGCAACACGGTTAAGCCGGGTTTACGGTTCAACTGTCGCAAATAATCTGTGCGTTGCCGAAAACGTTGCTGATAACCGAGGATGCGTTGTTTATCGCCGCTGTCTATCACGACATCGCGTCGTTCGTCGGTAAAGCGGTATCGGCCTTTAGACGGCAAATGGCTTTCCAGCGGATCGTAGACATGAATCATCACCACCTCGCAGTGCCTGCTCAGCTTCGCTAAATGTCGTTCCGCGTTGTTGCCGGCGAGACCTCGGAAATCACTGATCAGATAGACCAGACTGCCGGGTCGGGCGTGCTGAACCAGGCGGGCCAGGACTAGTTCCAGCGTCATCGCGGCCTCGAAGGCGAAATAAGGTTTGACCAGCGCTTTAAACAGGCGCAAGACTGCATGTTTGCCGTTTTGCGGCTTCAGTTCCAGGCAGGCTTCGTCGGTGAAAATCTGGCCGCCGATACGGTCGCCGTGTTGCTGCGCCGCCCAGGCCAGCAAAGCGGCCAGTTTGGCGGCCTGTACCGACTTGAATACGCCGCGGGTGGCGAAGCTCATGGTCTGGCGATAATCCACCGAGATAAACACCGGTCGCTCCCGTTCTTCACGGTAAATCTTGGTGTGAGCTTTGCCGGTGCGCGCGGTGACACGCCAGTCTATGCTGCGGATATCGTCGCCAGGTTGATAAAGACGAGTCTCATCGAATTCCATGCCGCGCCCCTTGAAACGGGACAAATAGCCGCCGCTTTGCCCGGAGCGAATCTGATCGTGGCGCAGATTCAACGCCGACGCCGCCTTGGCGAGATAGACCAAGGTGTTCAGTGTCACCGAGACCCGTTCGTTGGATGACGGATGAGTGTCAATTGCTGTTTTCATTTCATCTATAAACTTTTCTAACCCGCTACCCTTGCGGCGATATCGTTACGGCACCGCGACGCGGGCGATTAATTCCTCGATGAAACGGTCGGCGGTAATGCCTTCGGCTTCCGCCTCGTAGGTCAAGATCAAGCGATGCCGCATCACATCGTAAGCCATGTCTTGAATGTCTTCCGGGGCGACGAAGTCACGCTGCTGCAGCCAGGCCTTGGCGCGGGCGCAACGGTCCAAGGCGATGCTGGCGCGGGGGCTGGCGCCGTACTGCAGCCATGACGCCAGGTCCTCGCCATAGGCGCCGGGATTACGGGTCGCCAACACCAATTGCAACAGATATTGTTCCAAGCTGTCGGCCATGTGGATGTCCAGTACTTCATGGCGGGCGGCAAACAGCGTTTGCTGATTGATTTTCTGCAGTGTCGGCTGTTGCCCGGCAAGTTCGCCTTTGGCTTCGGCCCTGGCTAGATGCAGGATTTCTTGTTCATGGTCGGCGGGCGGGTAATCGATTTTGATATGCAGTAAAAACCGATCCAACTGAGCTTCCGGCAGCGGATAAGTGCCCTCTTGTTCGATCGGATTCTGGGTGGCCATCACCATGAATAATTTCGGCAGCGGGTAGGTGGCGCCGCCGACGGTGATTTGTCTTTCCGCCATCGCTTCGAGCAGCGCCGCCTGGACTTTGGCCGGAGAGCGGTTGATTTCGTCAGCCAGCACCAGATTGTGAAACAACGGCCCTTTTTGAAATTCAAAGCTGCCCTGCTGAGGACGATAGATTTCCGTGCCGGTCAGATCAGCCGGCAATAAATCCGGCGTGAACTGCACCCGGTGGAAATCCGCCTCGATGCCCTGGCTCAAGACGTTGATGGCCCGGGTTTTGGCCAGGCCAGGAGCGCCTTCGACCAGGATATGACCGTCGGCGAGCAAAGCGATCAACATTCTTTCAACCAACACGTCCTGGCCGATGATCTGTTTGCTAATGTAAGATTTCAGTTGTTGCAAGGCGATTTGTGTAGTGCTTAAACTGGTTTCAGCCATATTTTGCGCTTTCCTTTAATTAGATTTTGATTCCGTCGCGCCTGTCCCTGCGGTTTTTCATCCTTGGCCGATTCGTTGGCAGTAAACGGCGACTGTGACGTAAAGTCGGGATTAAAGTTCCCTATTTTAACTCGGATAGTCGATTAAGGCAGCCCGGATAAGTAAAATAATGATTATAAAACAATATATTGGAAAATATTGATGAGCTTTCGCCGCCCATGCTCTGTTTTGAATTGCTGGATGCTGGCCGGCGCTTGAATTTGGCGGACTTGGGATAGTATATTGATCGAATTTTTTCAGCGATCCAAGATGACAGCTTATAAAACCGCCCCGGTGGCCAGCCGCGAACTGCCGCCGGGCACGCCCTTCATCGTCGTTAACGAAGCCGCCGAACGTTTCAGTTATTACGGCATGCGCGCGATACTGGTCATTTTCATGACCCGCTATTTAATGGACGCTAATGGTCAGCCCGACTTGATGTCGGAAAATGAGGCGCAGGGGTATTTTCATTTGTTTGTCTCCGCCGTTTATTTCATGCCGGTCCTTGGCGCGCTGTTGGCGGACAGCGTGCTGGGCAAATACCGTACGATATTGTTTTTGTCGCTGTTTTACTGCGTCGGTCATTTCGCTTTGGCGCTTGATGACACCCGCATGGGCTTGCTGGTGGGACAAGGCCTGATCGCATTGGGAGCGGGCGGAATCAAGCCTTGCGTTTCCTCGCATTTGGGCGACCAGTTCGGCGCCTCCAATCGACACCTGCTCAGCAAGGTGTTTGGTTGGTTTTATTTCTCGATCAATCTGGGCGCCTTTGCGGCGATGTTGATCATTCCCTGGTTGCTGGCCGAATACGGCTCATCGGTCGCCTTCGCGGCGCCCGGTCTATTGATGCTGCTGGCGACGATCGTGTTCTGGAGCGGTCGTTACCGTTTTGTTCACATTCCGCCGTCCGGCATGGACTTCGTTCGGGAAAGCCTCAGTCGCACCGGTTTGCAGACCTTGGGTAAATTGGCCTCGATTTATCTGTTTATCGCGGTGTTTTGGGCCTTATTCGAACAGATCGGTTCTTCCTGGGTCCTGCAGGCGCAAAAAATGGACCGGATGATCTTCGGCCTGGAATTGTTGCCGTCACAAATTCAGGCGGCCAACCCGTTGTTGATCATGTTGTTGGCGCCGCTGTTTTCGTATTGGCTATATCCGGTTCTGGATCGCATCATGACGCTGACCGAGCTGAAGAAAATGGCTATCGGTCTGTTCATCACGGTGATCGCCTTCGTCATCGCGGCTTTGATTCAGGTCCAGTTGGATGAAGGGGGGAGAGTGCATATCGGTTGGCAGTTATTGGCATATCTATTGTTGACTGCTGCCGAGGTGATGGTTTCGATTACATGTCTGGAGTTTTCCTATACTCAGGCTCCGAAAACGATGAAGTCGTTCATCATGGCTTTTTATTTTTTATCCATCGCGATAGGTAATCTGTTTACCAGCGCCGTTAATTTTTTTATTCAGAACGAGGACGGTAGCAGCAAACTGGCCGGCGCCGATTATTTTTGGTTCTTCAGCGCCTTGATGTTGCTGACCGCCTGCCTTTTCATATGGATCATACGCTACTACACTGAAAAGACATATTTACATGATGAACAGGCGGTATAATCTTTGCGGCCTGCAATTCTGACTAAGGGCATCACATGAAAAAAACCATCTTAATGATTGCCGCATTGTTTTCCGGCGGCAGCTTCGCCGGCGTGTATAAATGCACAGATGCGTCAGGCAACACCAGTTATCAATCCAAACCCTGCGCCGACCGGAACAAGTCCTTTGAAATGGATATTAAAAGCGGTGCGGCGGTCGATTTAGGTCGGCAACAGCGTCAAAAACAACAGGAAGCGGAAGAACAGCAACGCTTGCAACAGCAGGAACGGCAACGTTTGTTGCAAATAGAACGACGTAACAAAGCGGCGGTAGCGGAAAGTGAGATCAACCAGGCCATGATCAAGAGCAACCCGGCTCAATATTCGCCTTTCGCGATACCGGCCTATAAGCCGGAAAAATTACCGGCCTTGGTCAAGCAGTTTGCAGAGCGCTTGCCGGACATCGAGAAATTTCGTCGTTTGGCGGCGCAAAAGGCCTTGGCCAGCGGTCAATGCCAGCGTGTTGAAGCCGATGAGTTGGATCTCAAGAGCCGGAAAAGCAAGCTGGTTTTTGTGATCGATTGCAGCAGCGGCAAGCGTTTATATTTCAATGAGATGGAGCTAACGGAACAATGAGTACAGCGAAGACCCTTTTCATTACCGGTTGTTCCAGCGGCATCGGTTATGTCACGGCGCAGGAAGTCAAAAAACGCGGTCACCGAGTTATCTGCTCGGCGCGTAAGGACGACGATGTCCAGCGTTTGCAGGCCGAGGGTTTTGAAGCCCTGCGACTGGATTTGGCCGATTCGGCAAGCATACAAGCCGCGATGCGGGAACTGATCGAACTGACCGATGGCAGTATCGACGCGGTTTTTCATAACGGCGCCTTCGGCCAGCCTGGCGCGGTGGAAGATTTGAGCCGGAAAGTGCTCAGAGAGCAGTTTGAAACTAATTTTTTCGGCGCCCATGAGCTGACCACGTCATTGTTGCCATTGATGCGCAAACAAGGCCATGGACGCATCATTTATAATAGTTCGATCCTGGGGTTTGTCGCGATGCGCTATCGCGGCGCCTACAATTCCAGCAAATTCGCCCTGGAGGGCTTGGCCGATACGCTAAGGATCGAACTGCATGGCACGAACATACACATCGTTCTGATCGAACCGGGGCCGATCGAGAGCGATTTCCGCAAAAATGCCTACGCGTTGTACAAAAAGAATATCGATCCCGAGCGCAGCTTTCATAAAGAGACCTATCGAGCGATGGAGCAGCGCTTGCAAAAGCAAGGTCCGGCGGCCCCTTTTACCCTGCCGGCGGCAGCGGTTGCCGAAAAAGTTGTGCATGCGTTGGAGGCCAAAAAGCCCAAAATCCGTTACTATGTGACCTTTCCTACCTATTTGTTCGCTTATTTAAAGCGTTTGTTGCCGATGTCCTGGTTGGATTATCTGCTCAGATCGGTGCAATGAATGCAGCAGTTGCAGGAATTTCCAATCAATTGCCCCTATTGCGGTGAAAACATTACGGTTTTAGTCGATGCCTCATCGGGTGGGCAGCAATATTATGAAGACTGTCAGGTTTGTTGTGCGCCGATTTTCATTACTTTAGAGATCGATGAAGAGGGGAAAATCATGCTTTCGGCCCGCAGAGATGACGAATAATTCAGCTTGAATTCAGCTTCTTTGACAGCGTTAGCGAATAAGATAGGGTCTATCCATCCATAAAATTTGTGTTAGAATCGCCCATGACATATAGCTAATGAGCATGGTGTTAATAGTTATATGCTTATTATAAAAAAACAACAATGAGGTTTTATTACATGAATATTTTAAAAAGCGCTGTCGTTGCTTTCTCTTTAGCTATCTCGATGGGGACTTTCTCCACAACAGCAGTCGCCTATGAAGAAGGTCGTACTACTTTCAGTCCAATTGATGCGATCAACATGACTGTAGAGCGTGCTCAGGCTGCCAAAGCTGCTATCGGCGCAGGCGCTGATGCGATGGAAGTTGCTGACCTGATCAAAAAAGCCAGCGATACGACTAAAGAAATCAATGCGAATGACGTCGTTGACAGAAACCGTCAACGTGCAAACGGTCACTTCAAAAAAGCGCGTCGCGCGGCTAAAAAAGGTGACCTGGAAGGCGCTACTAAGCATTTGGACAAAGGCATCGAAGGCATGGAAAAGCTGAAAGGCATGCTGTAAGCAGTTGCCGGATACAGGGCGTCAAATTGGCGCCCTATTGTTTTTCATCTCCTCTCCCTGTTCAGCTTGATCTTAGGTCTCTAGGTCGTTAGCCCCCCTCCTCTCTTTATTCAGCATAGCGCCGACGAATCGTCAGTGATCTTGGTTATAGCCATCCCGACTCTTGCCGCATTCGAAGACAACGGCACATTGAAATTTCCGGATTAAGCGCTTAAATGCGTGCAAACATCATCTCTCGCCTTGCTTTCAGGCAGCTTGCTGGATATAATTCCTAAGCTAAGAAATTACGGGGATGAATATGACAGCTAGAAATGAATTTTCTACTGTCAAGAATTTATTACTGATGCAAGTCCTGATTGCTATCTCGGTAGCGTCGGGATTTTTCGTGCTCGGCGGTTGGAAAAATGCGTTGTCTCCGTTTCTCGGGAGCAGCATTGCATTGCTGCCGAACTGTTATTTTGCCTACCGTTTATATCTGAGTAGAAACTGGGATGCAAAAAAAATCGTTCGTTCCTTCTATGCGAGCGAATCGAAAAAACTATTTTTAACGGCGGCTTTGTTTGCAATCGCCTTTCAAATCCCTGATATAAATTTATTAACACTGCTAATCGGTTATTTGGCGGTGTTGTCGACTTTTTGGTTTGCCCTGATATTGTGGCGTAATTAATGATTATTGTGAGGAAAAATGGCTAGCGAAGGTGGAGCAACCGGTTATATTGTTCATCACTTGACCCCGTTGACGGTCGGTGAAGGTTTCTGGACTCTGCATCTGGATACCCTGTTTTTTTCGGCGCTGCTGGGTGGCCTGTTTGTCTGGTTTTTTAAATCACAAGCGGACAAGGCGACCGCCGGAGTGCCCAATCTGACCCAGAATATCGCCGAAATGCTGGTGGAGTTCGTCGATGGCCAGGTCAAGGATACTTTCCACGGCCGCAGCGAGTTGATAGCGCCTTTGGGTTTGACCATTTTTTGCTGGGTGTTTTTGTGGAATTTCATGGATTTGATTCCGGTTGATTTGTTACCGTTGATCGCTAGCTTGATGGGCATGGAATATATGCGCGTGGTGCCTAGCACCGACTTGAATGCGACCTTTGCTTTATCACTGAGCGTGTTTTTCCTGATTATCTTTTACAGCGTTAAGGTAAAAGGCGTCTTCGGCTTCGCCAAAGAGCTGACCTGCACCCCTTTCGGGCCGTGGATGATGCCTTTCAACCTGTTGTTGAAAGTGGTTGAGGAAATCGCGAAACCCATTTCATTGGGGCTGCGGCTTTTCGGCAACCTTTATGCCGGTGAATTGATTTTCATCCTGATTGCTTTGCTGCCACCTTTAATGCAACCGCTGCTCAGTTTTCCATGGGCAGTGTTTCATATTCTGATCATCACGTTGCAGGCTTTTATATTCATGGTGTTGACCATCGTCTATATGAGCATGGCGCACGAAGATCACTAATTTCAAGCTTTATTCCTTTACTTTATTAATACATAACTAGGAGATTTTATGGAAATCGCATCTTTAATCGCTCAGGTTCAAGGCTTAACAGCTGTTTCTGTCGGTATCATTTTAGGTCTAGGCGCCGTCGGCACCGCGATCGGTTTCGGTCTGTTGGGCGGCAAGTTCCTGGAAGGCGCGGCTCGTCAGCCTGAATTAGTGCCTATGTTGCAGGTTAAAATGTTCATCGTTGCGGGTCTGTTGGACGCGGTCACCATGATCGGTGTTGGTATGGCTTTATTTTTCACTTTCGCGAATCCGTTCCTTGCTGCTGTACAGTCTGCTGCAGGCTGAGGTGTACCCAATTAACAACAGCTATACGAGGAAAGCATCATGAGTATCAATGCTACTCTGATCGGGCAGATGATAACGTTTACGCTTCTGGTGTGGTTCACCATGAAGTACGTTTGGCCGCCAATAATGCAGGCGTTGGAAGAACGTAAAAGCAAAATTGCCGAAGGCCTCGCCGCCGCGGAAAAGGGTCAGGAAGAAATCAGATTGGCCGAGAAAAAAGCCAAGAAAGTTCTGAAGGAAGCGAAAGAACAGGCGTCGGAAATCGTCAGTCTGGCGCAGAAACGCGCTAACGAAGTGGTTGAAGAGTCGAAGGGCAATGCGCAAAAAGAAGGCGAGCGCATGATTCAGGCCGCGAACGCGCAAATTGAACAGGAAATGCAACAAGCCAGGGAAAGCTTGCGTAAGGAAGTTTCCGCATTAGCTTTACGTGCAGCTGAACAGATTTTGCAGCAAGAAATCGACAAGGCCAAGCACAAAGACATTATCAATAAAGCCTCTGAACAACTAGGTTAAGCAATGAGTGAACTATCAACATTAGCAAGACCCTATGCGGAAGCGGCTTTTAAAAGAGCCAAAGAAGTTGGCGCTGCGGGCATTTGGTCCGATTCGTTGGCCTTCTTATCGGCAGCCATGCAGGATAAAGAATTGGCCGCAATCATCGATAATCCAAGAGTCGGCAAGGAACGAGCGACGCAATTGATGATGGATATCTGTGAGGGACAAATCCATGATGAAGCCGTCAATTTTCTGAAAGTGCTAATAGAAAATGACCGATTAAAACTGGCGCCCCAAATTGCAGCATTATATGAGCAATATAAAGCCGATGACGAGGGTTACGTCAATGTTGAAGTTTACAGCGCCTATGCCTTGACCAAGGAAGAGGAAAAGAAATACGTCGCGACGCTGGAGAAAGCGCTCAACAAAAAAGTGCATGCAAGCGTTTCGATCGATAAGACATTGATCGGCGGCATTCGTGCGAAAGCGGGCGACAAAGTCATTGACGGTTCAATCAGCGGCCAGCTTCATCAATTAGCGAAAAGGCTCTAAAAGCCAGAGTGGGAAAAAACAAAATGCAATTAAATCCATCTGAAATTAGTGATCTGATTAAGAAGAAGATCGAGAATTTCGACGTCAAAGTCGAAGCTCATACAGAAGGTACCGTGGTCAGCGTGACCGATGGTATCGTAAGGGTTCATGGCCTGTCTGACGCAATGCAAGGTGAAATGCTGGAATTCCCCGGCGGTTCATACGGTATGGCGCTGAACCTGGAAAGAGACTCTGTCGGTGTGGTTATGTTGGGCGCCTACCAGCACATCACCGAAGGCGACACCGTTAAATGTACCGGCAAGATCTTGGAAGTACCGGTCGGCGAAGCCCTGCTGGGTCGTGTCGTCGACGCCTTGGGTAACTCGATCGACGGTAAAGGCGCCATCGACACCAACGAAACATCGCCGGTCGAAAAAATCGCACCGGGCGTTATCGCCAGGCAATCGGTCGATCAACCGGTTCAAATAGGTTTGAAATCAATCGACTCGATGATTCCAGTCGGTCGCGGTCAGCGGGAGTTGATCATCGGCGATAGACAAACCGGTAAAACGGCGATTGCCGTCGATGCGATCATCAATCAAAAAGGCACCGGCGTTAAATGTATTTATGTGGCGATCGGGCAAAAACGCTCGTCCATCGCCAACGTCGTACGCAAGCTGGAAGAGCACGGCGCGATGGATCACACGATCATCGTTTCGGCTTCTGCGTCGGAATCCGCAGCGCTGCAATTCATCGCTCCTTACACCGGTTGCTCGATGGGAGAATTCTTCCGCGATCGCGGCGAAGATGCGTTGATCATTTATGATGATTTGACCAAACAAGCCTGGGCTTATCGCCAGATTTCATTGTTGCTGCGTCGTCCACCGGGTCGTGAAGCTTATCCGGGCGATGTTTTCTACATCCATTCGCGCTTGTTGGAACGCGCCGCGCGTATCAACGCCGCGGAAGTGGAAAAACTGACCAACGGTAAAGTCAAAGGCAAAACCGGTTCGTTGACCGCATTGCCTATCATCGAAACTCAAGGTGGCGACGTATCGGCTTTCGTACCGACCAACGTGATTTCGATTACCGACGGTCAGATTTTCCTGGAAACGGATCTGTTCAATTCCGGTATCCGCCCTGCGGTTAACGCCGGTCTGTCGGTTTCCCGGGTCGGCGGTTCTGCGCAAACCAAGATCATCAAGAAACTGGGCGGCGGTATTCGTCTGGATTTGGCTCAGTATCGTGAATTGGCGGCATTCGCTCAGTTCGCTTCAGACTTGGATGAAAGCACGCGTAAACAAATCGAACGCGGTCAACGCGTCACCGAATTGATGAAGCAGAATCAATACAGCCCGATGTCGGTCGCACAAATGGCTGTGTCGCTGTTTGCCGCCAACGAAGGCTATCTGGATGACGTGGAAGTTGAAAAAGTTCGTGATTTCGAGGATGCGCTGCAATCTTATATGAAGGCGGAACAGGCCGATTTGCTGGCGAAGATCAACGAAACAGGCGATTACAATGATGAAATTCAGCAGAGTCTTCATGCTGCAGTAAAGGATTTCATTAAAACAAGTAGCTGGTAAAGGGTCTAGTAATGGCTGTTGGTAAAGAAATACGCACCCAGATAGCGAGTATCAAGAATACGCAGAAAATCACCCGCGCTATGGAAATGGTCGCGGCGAGTAAAATGCGTAAAACCAAAGATAAAATGGAGGCGACCCGCCCCTACTCGCAAAAAATCAGTCGGATAATCAAACATCTGGCGCATGCAAATCCTGAATACAAGCATCCGTTCTTGATCGAACGCGATGTCAAACGGGTTGGGATCATCATCGTAAGTTCCGACCGCGGTTTATGCGGCGGCTTGAATTCCAATCTATTCAGAAAAGTGCTGACTCAATTCAAGGAATGGCAAGGCGCCGACTTGGAAGTGGATGTTTGCGCCATCGGCAGTAAGGGCGCGAGTTTTTTCAGCGGTATCAACGCCAATATTATCGGCCAGGCGGTTAAATTAGGTGATACGCCGCATGTCAACGACCTCGTCGGCGTCATTAAACTGATGCTGGATGCCTTTTACGAAGGCAGAGTCGACGAGTTGTACGTTGCCTATAACGAATTTGTCAACACGATGACACAGAAACCAACGGTGGAAAAATTACTGCCTGTGGTTGAAGGTGAATTGGAAGAAGATCTGAGCGGTCATTGGGATTATCTGTATGAGCCTGACGCAAAGGAAGTACTGGATAATTTACTGTCGCGTTATATCGAGTCTATCGTCTATCAGGGCGTCGTGGAAAACAATGCTTGTGAACAGGCGGCTAGAATGGTGGCGATGAAGAGCGCTTCCGATAATGCCGGTAATATCATCGATGAATTGCAGCTGGTTTATAACAAAGCCAGACAAGCCGCGATTACGCAGGAAATCTCCGAAATTGTTGGCGGCGCCGCGGCTGTATAGAGCCAGAAAGCGAATTTATAAAGAGTATTAAGAGGACGACACAATGAGTTTGGGTAAAATCGTTCAGATTATTGGCGCGGTTGTTGACGTGGAGTTTCCGCGTGAACAGCTGCCGAAAGTCTATGACGCGTTAAATGTAGAAGACAAAGGCCTGGTATTAGAGGTTCAGCAGCAATTAGGCGACGGCGTTGTAAGAACCATTGCGATGGGCACGACCGACGGCCTGAGCCGCGGAGTCGCAGTCAGCAACACCGGCGAGGCGATCAAGGTTCCGGTAGGTCAGGAAACACTGGGACGGATCATGAACGTGCTCGGTGATGCGATCGATGAAAAAGGCCCGATCGGCGAAAAGGAGAAATGGGTCATCCACCGCGATGCGCCTTCCTATGACGAACAAGCGCCGGCCAACGAATTGCTGGAAACCGGCATCAAGGTCATCGACTTGGTTTGTCCATTCGCCAAAGGTGGTAAAGTCGGCCTGTTCGGCGGCGCCGGCGTGGGTAAAACGGTCAACATGATGGAGCTGATCCGTAACATCGCGATCGAACACAGCGGTTATTCGGTATTCGCCGGTGTCGGTGAGCGGACTCGTGAAGGTAACGACTTCTATCACGAAATGACCGATTCCAACGTGATCGACAAAGTATCGCTGGTTTACGGTCAAATGAATGAGCCGCCCGGCAACAGACTGCGCGTTGCATTGACCGGTCTGACCATGGCCGAGTTTTTCCGGGAAGAAGGTCGTGACGTTCTATTCTTCGTCGACAACATCTATCGTTATACGCTGGCGGGCACCGAGGTATCGGCATTGTTGGGTCGTATGCCTTCTGCGGTAGGTTATCAGCCGACCTTGGCGGAAGAGATGGGGGTATTGCAGGAGCGTATTACCTCGACTAAAACCGGTTCGATCACCTCGATCCAGGCCGTTTACGTCCCTGCCGATGACTTGACTGACCCGTCTCCGGCGACAACCTTCGCTCACTTGGACGCGACCGTGGTACTGTCTCGTCAAATCGCCGAGCTGGGTATTTATCCTGCGATCGATCCTCTGGATTCCACTAGCCGCCAGTTAGACCCACTGGTGATCGGTCAGGAGCATTACGATGTCGCACGCCGCGTGCAAGGTATCCTGCAGCGCTATAAGGAACTGCGCGATATCATCGCGATCTTGGGCATGGACGAGTTGTCGGAAGAAGACAAGTTGACCGTATCCAGAGCACGTAAGATTCAGAGATTCCTGTCACAACCGTTCTTCGTTGCCGAAGTCTTCACCGGTTCACCCGGTAAGTATGTGTCATTGAAAGATACCATTGCCGGTTTCAAAGGCATCATTGAGGGTGAATATGATGATCTTCCCGAGCAGGCTTTCTATATGGTCGGCACCATAGACGAAGCGATCGAAAAAGCGAAAGGAATGAAGTAATTCACACATAGGTGACTAGACATGACAATGACAGTACATGTAGATATCGTCAGTGCAGAAGCGGAGATCTTTTCCGGATTGGCGGAATTGGTTTTTGCTCCGGCTGAACTTGGCGAAGTCGGTATTGCACCGCGTCATGCTCCATTAATCTCTAAACTTAACCCCGGCGAAGTCAGGGTCAAGATAAATGACAAGGAAAGTCAGTCGTTCTTTGTTTCCGGCGGGCTTTTGGAAGTTCAGCCGCATGTGGTGACAGTACTGGCGGACACTGCAATCAGAGCGAAAGATATTGATGAGGCAGCCGCTTTGGAGGCAAAAGCAAGAGCGGAAGAAGCGTTGAGCGACAAGTCCGGTAAGATTGATTATGCTAAGGCTCAGGCGCAACTGGCCGAGGCCATTATGCAATTAAGGACGCTGGACAGGCTCAGAAAACGAGGCTCATGACAAGCCAGTTTAAATGAGCGAAAAAGCCCGGTAACGCCAGACGCTGCCGGGCTTTTTTGTTATCAAATAACGGTAAAATTAGGTAGGTTGGCTCAGGCGTTAGCCGCTAATGCCCTTTAGGGTATAAGCCAACATTTGAGACTCAGGGGACTCTTGAGCCACGCTAGCATAGACACGACCCACCTATATACCGACCACCATCCATTGTACAATACCAGCCGTAGACAGACACCGAATCAGGACTAACATGACTGTAAAAACACTTATCCTGGCCGCAGGCCAAGGTACGCGCATGCGTTCCTCTTTACCTAAGGTTCTACATGAAATCGCCGATCGCCCCCTGCTAAAACACGTTTACGATACCAGTCGCGGCATCCCCGACAATTCGGTCTATATCATATATGGACACGGCGGAGAGCGGGTTAAAACGGCGTTGAGCGAGCTGGACGCCACCTGGGTCGAACAAAAGCAGCAACTGGGCACCGGCCATGCGGTGCAACAGGCCAGCCAGTTTATCGAAGACGACGATACCGTGTTGATACTGTACGGCGATGTGCCGCTGTTGAAGCAAGCCACGATCGAAGACATGCTGAATAACGTGGACGAACGGACCTTGTCGTTGTTGACCGTGACATTGGACGATCCCAGCGGTTACGGACGCATCATCAGAGACCAGCATCACGCCGTCGTTCGCATCGTCGAGCAAAAAGACGCCAGCGAATCGGAATTGCAGATCAATGAAGGCAACACCGGCATTCTGGCCGTTAAAGGCGGCAAATTGAAACAGTGGTTGTCGCGCCTGGAAAACAACAATGCCCAGAATGAATATTATCTGACCGACATCATCGAAATGGCGGTGGCGGACGGTTTGACTGTGCGAACCACTCAGCCCGAAAGCCAGGACGAAGTACTGGGGGTCAATAACCGGGCTCAACTGGCCTATCTGGAACGGGCATACCAAGCGGAACAGAGTTTACGCTTGATGGAACTGGGCGTCACCTTGCGCGACCCGGCCAGAGTCGATATACGGGGGCAATTCAGTCGATTGGGCCAGGATGTCGTCGTCGATGTCAATGTGGTGTTCGAGGGCGACAACGAAATCGGCGCCAACGTCTCGATCGGCCCGAATTGCGTCATCAGGAATTCGGTGATCGGCGATAACGTGGAAATTCTCGCCAACAGCCTGATCGAGGAGGCGGTAGTCGGCGAGAGCAGCCGCATCGGTCCTTACGCCCGATTACGGCCGCAAGCGCAATTGGCCGATCACGTTCATGTCGGCAATTTCGTTGAAATCAAGAAATCGACTGTCGCCAGCGGTAGCAAAATCAACCATCTCAGCTATATTGGAGATAGTGAGGTAGGCAGCAAGGTCAATATCGGCGCCGGCACCATCACCTGCAACTATGACGGCGTCAATAAGTTCAAAACCATCATCGGCGACGGCGCTTTCATCGGCTCGGACAGCCAGTTAATCGCGCCTGTCACGATCGGCGCTTACGCCACGATCGGCGCCGGTTCGACGATCAGCAAGGATGCCCCGGACCAGCAATTAACCTTGAGCCGGTCCAAACAAATCAGTGTAAACGGTTGGCAAAGACCTGTGAAACAGGAGAAATAATATGTGCGGGATAGTAGGTGGAATTGCGCAACGCGATGTCGTACCCATTTTAATGGAGGGCTTGCGTAGACTCGAATACAGAGGCTATGACTCCGCCGGCTTGGCGGTTGTCAACGATCAGAAAATTTTCAGAAAAAGAGCGCTGGGCAAGGTCAGCGCCTTGCAGGCATTGATCGATCAGGATCCAATCGGTGGCGCCTTGGGCATCGCTCATACCCGCTGGGCCACGCACGGCAAACCCAGCACCGACAATGCTCATCCGCATGTTTCCAACGATAGCGTTGCAGTCGTGCATAACGGCATCATCGAAAACCATGATCAACTCAGAACTTCGTTGAAAGAAAACGGCTATCGGTTTACCTCGGAAACCGATACCGAAGTGATCGTGCACAAGATTCACGATCAGCTGGAAAAAAATCCAAACCTGTTGACGGCGGTCCAGAAAGCTGTATCAAGTCTGGACGGCGCCTATGCATTAGGGGTGGTCAACAAGGACCAGCCCGACACCCTAGTGGCTTGTCGTAAAGGCAGTCCGCTGGTCATCGGCGTCGGCATCGGCGAATACTTCATCGCCTCCGATATCGCCGCCCTGCTGCCGGTCACTCAGCGCTTCATCTTCCTGGAAGAAGGCGACATCGCCGAGCTGAAAACCGACAGCCTGGTCATTTACGACAGCAACCAAAACGTGGTCGATCGCCCGATCAAGGAAAGCCAGTTAAGAGCCGATGCCGTCGAAAAAGGCCAATATCGCCATTACATGCTGAAGGAAATTTACGAACAGCCCTGGGCTATCACCCAGACGCTGGAAGGGCGTTTCGTCGATAACCGTTTACAGGACAACGCCTTCGGACATAACGCCGCCGAGGTGTTCGATAACATCAAGGCCGTGCAGATTCTGGCCTGTGGCACCAGCTATCACGCCGGCATGGTGGCAAAATATTGGTTAGAGAAATACGCCAGAGTGCCTTGCAATATCGACGTCGCCAGCGAATTTCGCTATCGCCGGCCGGTCATCGCCGAAGGCACGCTGGTCGTGACCATTTCCCAGTCCGGCGAGACCGCCGACACCCTAGCCGCCCTGTTGGAAGCCAAAAAAATGGGCGTCAAATACGCCTTGACCATCTGCAATGCGCCGGAAAGCTCGTTGGTCAGGGAATCCGACTTGGTGTTGATGACCCGCGCCGGTCCGGAGATCGGCGTCGCCTCGACCAAGGCGTTTACGACCCAGTTGGTTTCGTTGTTGATGTTGGTGATTGCCGTCGGGCGCCGCTTCGAACTGTCCGAAGAAATCGAAAGGCAGATTTCCTCGGAACTGTTCACGCTGCCGGGCAACCTGGAAAAAGTATTGAAACTCGACGAGCAAATCCAACGTTTGTCCGAACAATTCGCCGAGAAACACAATGCCCTCTTCCTCGGCCGCGGCACGCAATATCCGATCGCGATGGAAGGCGCGCTGAAACTGAAGGAAATCTCCTATATCCATGCCGAAGCCTATCCAGCCGGCGAATTGAAACACGGTCCGCTGGCCTTGATCGACGCGGAAATGCCGGTCATCACCGTCGCGCCGAACAATACCTTGCTGGAAAAACTGAAATCCAACATGCAGGAAGTCAGCGCCCGCGGCGGCCAGTTGATCGTGTTCATGGACGAATCGCTGGAAGCCGACGAAGCCGAAAATCTGCAGATCATCAAAGTGCCCAAGGTCGCCAACGTGATCTCGCCGATAGTCTATACCGTGCCATTGCAGCTATTGTCCTACCATGTCGCGGTGCTGAAAGGGACCGATGTCGATCAGCCTAGGAATTTGGCTAAGTCGGTGACGGTGGAGTAGCTTGTGGAGAATGGACAGGGACGTTTATTATTTGCACCATTGCAAGACCCCCAAACTTTTTTATCCTCCTCACTGGGGGATCAATAATTCTATACCTGAAAATTGGCATAAACTTATGCTATGCCAAACTATCGACGCAATCGTGTTCCTGGCGGAACTTACTTCTTCACGGTCAATTTGCTCGAACGTAAAACCCGATTGCTGGTTGATCATATCGACAAGTTACGACAAGCGGTGCGCGTTGTCCGGAAAAGTGTTGACACATCACATTGAAGCGCGTTACGCGGGCGAAACGATTTGGCTTTCGCAAAAACTGATGGCTGAACTATTTGGCGTCGATGTGCGCACCACCAGTGAACATCTGAAAAACATATTTCAATCGGGGGAGCTTGATGAAAATTCAGTTATCCGGAAATTCCGGATAACTGCGTCCGACGGTAAAAACTATAACACGCAATACTCCAACCTGGACGCGATTATCTCCGTTGGCTATCGGGTTAACTCGTTACGCGCGACTCAGTTCCGTCAGTGGGCAACACGAGTTATACGCGAATTTTCCATTAAAGGCTATGCCGTAGACAAAGAACGTATTGAAAACGGCGCTTTTACCAAAAAATTACCGATATTTACGCTACCAGCATAGATTACAACAAGGATGAGCGCACCACCAAACGGTTTTTGCATTGGTGCAAAACAAACTTCACTTTGCCATTCATGGCTATATCACAGTAATGTAGGTCGGTTAAGGCGGAGCCGTAATCCGACAATTTCTGTAACGTGCGCCGGGTAGCGCTATCGCTTTTATGCTGTTTAGGGTAACACCGGCCTATACTTATATGTGAGGAAAAGTAGTGCAAGTCGAGCAATTTGTTTCCGGTACTTGGTTACAACAATATCAATACAAAAGTTTTTCTCCGGCTCCTGTGAACCAAAGCTGGGAATGGTTGGATCCTGGCCTCAATACACTATTGGAGCAGGCATCTCGTGCGTTAGCCGAATTGAATGCACTGTCGTTAATGGTGCCGGATGTGGATTTGTTCATTCGCATGCATATCACCAAGGAGGCGAATACTTCCAGCCGAATCGAAGGCACGCAAACGCAAATGGACGAAGCGATCATGCGTAAAGAGCAAATTGCGCCAGAAAAACGTGACGATTGGCAGGAAGTACAAAATTACGTTCAGGCGATCAATGTTGCGATAGAAGAACTTAAAACACTGCCGCTGTCCAACCGTTTGTTGAAGCAAACTCATGCCATTTTAATGGATGGCGTCCGCGGTGAGCACAAGACGCCGGGTGAATTTCGCATCTCGCAAAATTGGATCGGGGGCTCTAACCTGAATAACGCGATTTTTGTGCCACCGCACCCGAATCAAGTACCGGAATTGATGAGTGACCTGGAAAAATTCTGGCACAATGAACAGGTACAAGTCCCTGATTTGATAAGGATTGCGATTAGTCATTACCAATTCGAGACTATCCATCCTTTTTTAGATGGCAATGGTCGGATTGGGCGATTGTTGATTACCTTATATTTGGTCTCCAGGGGGTTGTTACACAAACCGGCGCTGTATTTGTCCGATTTTTTTGAACGTAACCGTATAGCTTATTACGATGCGCTAACCGTCGTACGAAGCTCAAATAATTTGCTGCATTGGTTGAAGTTCTTTTTAACTGCAGTGGTGGAAACCGCGACGAAAAGCAAAGAGACCTTTATGGCCATCATGGCGTTGAGACATGATGTGGAGAATCAAATTTTGGCCTTGGGTAAGCGTGCGGAAAACGGTAAAAAACTTTTGATGCATTTGTATCAAAGCCCGATGATTAGTGTCGGTGATGCCGCTGAGATTTTGGCCATTTCACATCAAGCAGCTAATTCCTTGGTGAAACAATTGGAGGGTATGGGGATGCTAGTTGAAACAACGGGTTATGGTCGCAATAGGCTCTATATGTTTGTTCGTTACTTTGAACTCTTTATGAAATAAGGAAAGGTAGCTTTACATATAGATAATTATATGTAATGAAAATGGGATAAAAGTTACATATGTATTTTTTTATGTAATATAATCTAGTAAAGTTTACATATAAGATTTTTAATGTAAGATGACGAGCTAGGAAAATATAATAAATGAATTGCTAGGTAAGGTTTTAGTAAACTGGCTCGTGATTTGTATAGTGGCTGGACAATGAACTGAGCCGTTTTAAAGATGTAATACCATGGAAGAAACAGATCAACAAACAATTCAACGATTGTGCCAAGTTATGGCCCGAAAGCGCACAAGTACTGTGCAAACTCGACCTACTCGTCGTCAGAGTATGAGCTTGACAACCAACATGTTCAGGTGACCATTACCGGGCCGAGTGGTTGATATAGCCTACGCTCGAAAATTGGCAGATTTTCCGGATTTAACGCTTGAAGATATTCTGTTATAGGGGTAACTATTCAGTATCTTTCAGGGTTTAGGGAGTAGACCATTGATTTCTCGGGACGCGTGAATACATCCATGGCAGCTAACAGCATCCTGCTTCACGCTGCACTTGCACTTCCCTGTGCGGCGTAAGCTCTGGCTGCAACGTCCTGTTGAAGACAGCCCGATAAATAAAATACGCTGAATAATTACTTATAGGGTAGAGTACAAAAGCGTAAACCTCTAACAAGCGAACAGGTAAAGTATCTTAAAAGTCAATCTCTTATCGAAGGACGTAATCCAAATTATCATATTTCAGCCAGAGTTGCCGAACATAGTGACGAGCGGGCCCAATATATCCGCAACCGTGCATTTGATGACCAGCACTATAAGCAGCTTATAGTCGAATATTTGGAGATGTTTGGAATCGCCAAACGCGGGGATAATAATCGGCTGCTTTTAGACAAGTTACCAGATGTTTTGGATGCCAGCCAAAAAGACAATAAAATAAAGAATCTACTACAGGCCTTGAAACAAGAAGGCTTGATTGCGCCGGAAGGGAAATCCTGGCGAATGTCTAAACGGCAATAGTTTAGATATTTCTAGATATTTTAGACATTTCCTATAACGCTTAGCTTAGATATTTAGGACTTAATGCGTAATCTGCAAAACTATAGTTGGATTTATTAAACAACACCATCAGAGTCAGGTCTTGCAATCAAGCAACTCAGTCACGTAGGTCGGGTTAGGGGTAGCGGTAACCCGGCAATTTCCGTCTACGTTGTGTCGGATTATATCTGCAGGTCACATGCGTTGTGCTAAAGCGACCTACTCACTTTCCTCGATACAAAATCGATTATTCTCTCCAGCTCATTCGGTGCGTTACGACCAGCTAAATTGGCCTGAATTATTTGCGCTCTGAAGAACCGCAAAACAACACAAATTTAGAACCCAAAATCGGCCGGCTCATTTATAATGTGCGGTTTTTTCCTAAGCCTTTAAAACCTTGCTTTTTATACGTGAAATCCTGGCCATGAAACTATTGCTCGCATACCTTTCCACTTGCTTGTTTAGAAAGAATCCCGCAGAGCTGTCGCCACCAGCCTCCTTCATGTGGAAAAATGTGGCTTTTATCTAATATCCGGCTTCATCGTTGAAGGCCTGATCGCCGATCCGATCGAAGGACCCTTGGAAGTCATGGGGCGCATCACCATGGCGTTTAGTTCGATAGCGGCGCTAATATTGTATGAAAGAAAATGGCCCTACTACAGCCGCTTGTACACCTCCATTTTCGTCTGCGAAAACTTCATTATGACGTTGGCAGTCTGCGTCGAAGTGTTGTATTTTTGGATGGTGAGGAGTCATCAACCTTATTACGAGGAAGTCTCCACGGGCCTGGGGATATTCTTGGTCATTTGGTATGTCACCATCGTTGCCTATATCTTTCGCCGCTTTTTCAATCATCCGTTTAATGTCAGCCTGATCTTCGCTTCCAGCTACTTCGTCTTGACTTACGGCATTCCGATGTTGATGATGGATATGTGAGGACCTAAGTTAAGGGTATGGCCGGAAATATTCCCCTACAACTTGTAGGAGCGCCGCCCCCGGCGCGATGAGGGGGATAGGACCGTAGGACAGATAAACAGAGCGCCATCCGCCCTACGACGCTGAAGCTATATTTGCGCCCAGGGATAGGGGGGGGTTAGTTCGGGAATATTTGGGGCGCCCGGATAACAAGAAAAAACGAGCAAGATGCGTTGGTGTCATGGCTAGCCAGAGCGGCAGAAAAAGTCATTGGGATGTAGGCAAAAAACGATTGGCAATATTTGAGAATTAGCCCTACATAATTTAATTTCAACTTACAAAATACGATGCTAATATAAAAATTGTGCTACGCTCGTGTGTTATTCCTATAACCAGACTATTAGCCAGAGGCACAGCCATGATCCGCTGCCATCTCGCCCGCATGATGGGCGAGCACAAGATGCGTATTGCCGACGTTGCCAGAGAAACTGGCTTAAGCCGCGCCACGGTGACGCTGCTTTATAAAGAGACGGCGCAGAAAGTGGATCTGGAAGCGCTCGACAAATTGTGTGAGTTGTTCGACTGCGGCATTGGTGATCTGTTAGAGCGCGCGACGCCGACAGGCAACAAACATCAAGCGCACGATGGCAGTCAGTAGACAGGGACGTGAAACATGGTCAATCAAAATCCAGAACAAAAAGCCCGTGACCAAATAGACGCTTTGCTCGCGCAAGCGGGATGGGTCGTGCAGGACAAAAAGAAAATCGATTTCTCTGCTGCCACGGGAATTTCTGTCCGCGAGTATCAGACCGATGTCGGCCCAGCTGATTATGTGCTGTTTGTTGATAAACAAGCCGTGGGCGTAATTGAAGCCAAACCTGAAGCCTGGGGCGAGAAGATCACCACGGTTGAAGATCAGTCGCAAGGGTATGCGAACGCCACCTTGAAATGGGTAAACAACAGCCAGCCTTTGCGCTTCGTGTATGAAAGTACCGGCGTCATTACCCGCTTTACTGATGGTTTAGATCCACACCCACGCTCCCGCGAAGTGTTTAACTTCCACCGCCCGGAAACCCTTGCCAAATGGCTGAAAGAGCCCAAAAGCCTGCGAGGTCGTTTGCAGGATTTCCCGCCATTGATCAAAGAAGGTCTGCGTGATTGCCAGATTACCGCCATCACCAACCTGGAAGAGTCCTTCAAGCAAGACAAGCCCCGCGCCCTGGTACAGATGGCCACTGGCTCAGGTAAAACCTTTACTGCGATTACAGCCAGTTATCGTCTGTTACGCGAGCCCGTGAGTGCCAATCGCATTCTCTTTCTGGTGGATACCAAGAATCTTGGGGAGCAGGCAGAACAAGAGTTCATGAGCTTCGTGCCAAACGACGATAACCGAAAGTTTACTGAGCTTTACACGGTACAGCGGCTGAAGAATCAATACATCGCCAAAGATGCCCAGGTCTGTATCAGCACCATCCAGCGCATGTATTCCATTTTAAAAGATGAACCGTTAGACGAATCACTCGAAGAGCAGAACCCGGCTGAGCAATTCACTAAGCCTAAAGAGCCACTGCCGGTCGTATACAACGAAAAGATCCCACCCGAGTTTTTCGATGTCATCATCATAGATGAATGCCACCGCTCAATTTACAATCTGTGGCGGCAGGTGTTGGAGTATTTTGATGCCTACCTGGTCGGCCTGACTGCCACACCGGACAACCGCACCTACGGCTTCTTCCGCAAAAACGTGGTCAGCGAATACAACCACGAAAAAGCCGTGGCCGATGGTGTTAACGTCGGTAACGAGATCTTTGTGATCGAAACCGAAAAGACCAAGCAAGGCGGCAAAATCGAAGCCAAACAACAGGTAGAGCGCCGCGAGCGCACCACCCGCCGCAAGCGCTGGGAGCAACAGGATCAGGACGAAGCCTACACCGCGAAACAGCTTGATCGCGACATTGTTAACCCCGACCAGATTCGCACCGTTACCCGAACATTCAGGGATGCGCTACCGGCCATATTCCCTGGGCGTAAAGAAGTGCCCAAAACCCTGATCTTTGCCAAAACCGACAGCCACGCCGATGACATCATTCAAACCGTGCGCGAAGAGTTTGGCGAAAGTAACCAGTTTTGCAAAAAAGTCACCTACCGCGTAGCCAATGACAAGACCGATGCCGACGGCAACGTGATTGAAAAAGGGGAAGATCCAAAATCCGTGCTCGCCCAGTTCCGCAACGATTACTACCCGCGTATCGCCGTTACCGTCGATATGATTGCCACAGGTACCGACGTCAAGGCGCTGGAATGCCTGCTGTTTATGCGCGATGTCAAAAGCAAAAACTACTTTGAACAAATGAAGGGGCGCGGCACCCGCACACTGGATAAAGACAGTCTGCAAAAGGTGACACCATCCGCGCAAAGCGCCAAAACCCATTATGTGATTGTCGATGCCATCGGCGTGACCAAATCCGTCAAAACCGCCAGCCAACCGCTGATCACCAAACCTAGCGTGCCGCTGAAAGACCTGGCCATGGGCGTGATGATGGGAGCGAGTGACAGCGACACTGTTTCATCGCTGGCAGGCCGCTTGGCTCGGCTGGACAAGCAACTGGATGACAAGGAACGCGCCCGCATTGCGGAAAAGGCCGGTGGCACGCCACTACTGATGATCGTGGGTGAACTCTTCAACGCCATTGATGGCGACCGCGTAGAGCAAAAAGCATTGGAAATCGCAGGCCAGCCCGTCGGTACCGACCCCGGTGACGATGCCCGCAACAAAGCTCAGCAACAACTGGTCAGTCAGGTGGCAAACGTGTTTAACGGCGAATTGATCGAGCTGATTGATTCAATCCGCCGCGACAAAGAACAAACCATCGTTCACGACGACCTGGATACAGTACTCAAAGCCGAGTGGGATGGTGAAACCACCGAAAACGCCAAGATGCTCACCCAGGAGTTTGCCGACTACTTGCAAGAACAGGCTGATGAAATTGATGCGCTCGCCATCTATTTCCATACACCAGCACGCCGTGCTGAGGTGACCTACCCACAAATCAAAGCCCTGTTGGAAAAGCTCAAGCAAGACCGCCCCAAACTCGCGCCGTTACGCATCTGGCAGGCTTACGCCCATTTGGATAACTATACCGGTGAAAACCCATTGACCGAACTTACCGCCTTAGTCGCACTGGTTCGCCGGGTGTGTGGCATCGATAGTCAAATCACGCCCTTTAGCAGCACCGTAAGAAAGAACTTTCAGGATTGGATCATGAAGTACCACTCAGGTAATTCAGAAAAATTTAATGAACAACAAATGCAATGGCTGCAAGCCATTCGCGACCATATCGCCAGTTCCTTTCACTTTGAACGCGATGATCTGGATATGACTCCCTTCGACGCCAAAGGCGGCTTAATGGGCATGTACCAGCAGTTTGGTGACAAGATGGATTGGGTGATTGATGAGCTGAATCGGGAGTTGGTGGCGTGATGAGTAATTTATACGGGGTGCTGCCACCTTCTTGGGAAAGCGTTAAGCTCGGGCAATTTGTCGAAAATGAAAAAGGGAAAAAACCCAAAAAGCAGACAGCAGAAAAAACGGCTGAGTCTAGCCTTCCTTATGTTGATATAGAGGCTTTCGATGAAGGTAATATTAAGTCTTGGACTGATGGTGAGGGCTGTCGAATTTGTTATGAGTCAGACTTCCTAATGGTTTGGGATGGCTCGCGTTCGGGGTTGGTCGGAAAAGGTATGCACGGTGCATTAGGAAGCACACTTGTGCGCATCAATTTCCCGGGGATGAACAATCAATATGCGTATTATTTTCTCCTATCTAAATATCAAGAAATCAATACGCGAGCCAAGGGAAGCGGGACTCCTCATGTTGATCCAGATCTACTCTGGAATTATCAATTTCCTATTGCTCCTTTCAACGAACAAAAACGCATTGTAGCCAAAATCGAAGAGCTGTTCTCCGAATTGGACAACGGCATTGCCGCGCTGAAGACCGCCCGCGAACAACTCAAAGTCTACCGCCAGGCCGTGCTCAAACATGCCTTTGAAGGCAAACTAACAGCAAAGTGGCGGGAAGATAATGGCTACAAGCTGGAATCCCCCGAACAACTCCTCGCCCGTATTCAACAAGAACGCGAAGCTCGTTACCAGCAACAGCTGGAAGAGTGGAAAGCCGCTGTAGAAGCGTGGGAAGCGAATGGCAAAGAGGGGAAAAAGCCGGGAAAGCCAAAAGAATTTGAAAAACAAGGTGAGATAGGCGCTGGCTCCGAAATAGATTTCGATATTCCCGAAACATGGGAATCTATGCTTATGGGGCACGTTTTTTCGGTTCACGTTGGTGCAACCCCAAGTCGGAAAAAGAATGAATTCTGGAATGGCGATATATTTTGGGTAAGTAGTGGAGAAGTCGCTTTCTGCGAAATCCATAAAACAACCGAGACTATAACCACGAAAGGATACGGGAACACCTCAACGGAAATACACCAGGAAGGCACGGTTTTGTTAGCAATGATTGGCGAGGGTAAAACCAGAGGTCAAGCCGCTATTCTTCGAGTTCCAGCAGCTCACAATCAAAACACTGCGGCGATTAGAGTATCTGAGGTTGGTTTGCCGCCAGAGTATATCTATTATTTTCTCCAGTATCAGTATGAGCAGACCAGACGAGTAGGTTCCGGTAACAATCAAAAGGCACTGAATAAAAGCCGGGTAGCAAGTATTCAGTTCCCACTTTGTTCCGTCGAAGAACAAATGGCGGTAGTACAAGCACTATCCGAGAAACTATCTTTTGTCGAAAACTTAGATAATGAATTGAATATTCAGTTAGTGAAAGCCGAAACCCTACGCCAGTCTATCTTGAAAAAAGCCTTCTCTGGCCAGTTGGTTCCCCAAGACGCCAACGATGAACCTGCCAGTGAGCTGCTGGCACGTATACAAGCCGAGAGAGAAACGTCTAAGGCAAACAGCACTACAAAGACAAGGAGGGCAAAATGAGTATTGTCTGTATACGCGGCGACACCGCTTTAGACGAGCAAGATTTACGTGCGCATTTGGCGGCCATGCTGCGTCTGGAAAACACAGCTGTGCTGCTTGGTGCGGGGGCGTCCGTTGCCGCTGGCGGCATGACCATTGTACAGCTGTGGAAGGATTTTATCCGCGACCACGCTGATACTGCGGTGCGATTTGCAAATGACGGGTTTATCGCACAGGAAGATGTCGTTTTAGCCAACTTTGAAGGAGGCAACCCCAGAGCGCTGCCTAATATCGAAATTCTTCTGGATCAGTTGGAAATGGCGCAGATTGACTGGCACCGCCGCAAACCCGCCAGTAGGAATTTAAAAACCCTCAAAAGCGACATAGCCATACTACTTAAATACGTGGTTAAAGCAGCCATACTGGATGAAGATGCATGGGCAAAACCACCGGCATTTGATCGTTTACCTTATCACGTTAAATTGTTGCAACGCTTGGTTGGCGCTCGACAGCCTGGACAGGCAAGCCCATGGGTGTTTACTACAAACTACGATCTGGCTGTGGAGTGGGCAGCCGAATCCGTAGGGATACACACACATACCGGGTTTGTCGGCATTCATAATCGCACATTCTCGCCACAATCTTTCGACTTGGGATACCGAAACATCAATGCCAAAGGTGAAGCCAGGTTTGGCTGTAACGATGTTTACTTGGCAAAACTACATGGCTCGCTAACCTGGCAATGTACTGATGGCGAATATCGTGAACTGGCTGCACCTGAAGCTTGGCCGAAACTCAAAAAAATCGCTGATGGTGTGGAAGCAATAGACGAGTCACTGATGGTTTTCCCCAGGGCAGCTAAATATTTACAGACCGTTGGTTTTCTGTCTGGAGAGCTGTTCCGCCGCTTCTCCGACTTTCTAGCCAGGCCACAAAGCTGCATCATTTTGGCAGGCTATTCGTTTGGCGATGACCATATCAACCGCCTTCTACGCTCCGCACTGCTTAATCCAACACTGCAAGTCATTGCGTTTTTGCCAGAATTTATAGGCACTGACCCAACGCAGCTTGAGGCACTTAAGCCTGAAGTGAAGCGCCTAATCGCTCTGAAATCGCCCCGCCTGACTTTTGTGGGCGGTGGCGCGAATGCATATTTCAATCACATGGTCGACTTCCTGCCAGACCCTATGCTCTACGATTTGAAGGAGCAGGAATTTCGAGACAGAATAAAAGCGATATCTGGTGACGAAGATGCTGAGTAGAACCGCTATTGGCTATGTTGTTCAGATTGATGGCGGCCAGGTCACGCTCAATCTACTGGATCACCACCGTGGACAAATGGCGAGTCACTATCAAGGCGTCACTCCGGTAGGTGAAGTTGGCGGGCTGTTGGTTCTCGATGGGGGGTATCGGCTTTTTGTACTGAAAATTTCCGGCCTAAATTTTTCAGAACCCAAAGAAATTCATCGCCCTTCCGCAAGCAGCCAGAGTCAGAATGGCCAGCCTTTACGTCATTTGCATGGCACAGTAATTGGTTGGGTAGAGGCGGGAAGATTTGTATCCGACAATTTGGCATCACCGCCTTTGGGAGCAGAAGCCTTTCCACTAACAGGCGAAGAGTCGCAAATTGTACTTGGGGGGCCGGAGCCTGACGGGCCCATTACACTTGGTAACGAGTATAAAACAGGGAATAGTGTTAGGACTGGTCTAAACCGACTCTTGGCGCAGCATATTGCTGTTCTAGGAAGTTCAGGCCAAGGTAAAAGCTGCTTTACTGCCGCCGTTTTACAGCAACTAGCAGATATGCCGAACTCCCGCATTGTTATATTCGATATCAATGGGGAGTACGATCGCGCATTCAGAAAATCTGAGAGTGCGATAGCTGCGGGCGACATGGAGTGCAGACTGCCAGAAGGTGCCTATCAGCATACCGTTATAGGTGAAGATGCTGATGGTGCAGAAGGGTATCGTATTCCCTATTACGCGCTCGGCAGACAGGGCCTCAATCGACTTCTTTTGCCAAGTGAAAAAACACAGCGGCCAGCATTGTCATTTGCCATCGACAACTTGAAATATATTCATTGGCACCCGGCTCAGCGAGGTGCATCGATTGATGGTGTTAATCCTGTTCTTTTTGATGATTGTCGCCAAAATGGTGCTGCGGAAGCTGACCGTGCAATCAATGCCCTCAGAGAACGTCAGGGCCAGCTCGCTCAAAATTGGCCTCACATGTCTGCTCTATCGGCTTTAGTTGCAGAGAGTCATAGCTTAGCGCCTAACAATAGAGGCGCTATTGAGCGAAATGGCTTTCAATATGGCAACGTCTCACCTCTTATCACCCGAATCCATCGTCTAGTAGATGATGAGATGCTTCGAGCGGTCGTTGATGTAAGCGGTGGTGCTCCAGTCAATGGTGGCAACCTTGATATGCGGGCGGAAGGAGAACACCTGGTCGATAAGATCTTTGGCTGTGCGGAGACTCAGTGGCGCGTGCACGTTGTGAATCTTCGCCAAGTACCGCAAGACTTAATGCCCCTCGTGCTGGGTTCGATGCTAGAGCTATATTCTCAAGTCCTGTTCCGCCGCGGACAAGGCAATAACCCAGCCACCTTGCTAGTACTTGAAGAGGCGCATCACTATCTGCGGCCCGTGCCTGATGGGGATTCAGGCACCTCATCGCTCGCATATGAAAGACTGGCTAAAGAAGGTCGTAAGTTTGGACTTGCACTATGGCTTAGTACACAGAGGCCGTCCGAAGTATCGCCAACAGTCCTTTCTCAGTGCAACACATGGGTTTCCTTTCGCCTTACATCCGAGCAAGACTTGCGTGTGATTTCATCTGCTTGCGAGTGGGCAGATAAACGTGAGGTATCTCGTATTGCAGGTCTACCCAGGCAACATGCCCTTGTAATGGGGGGGACTGTGGCCTTGCCAACCTGTATACGGTCCAAAAGTGCAGACCCAACACCTAAATCCGAGGATGGAAGATTTGATGGGTGGGCAACAAATGAGTAGCAAGCTCCGAGTCAATGTCGACAACGTATCCCACTGCACAAACGAAAGCGAACACATGGTGAACAAAAAAAGCTGGAATCCCCAGGGCAGCCGCAATACCAGGCGTCAAGCGGGGCCGAAAGCCCAAGGTGGCCTCCTGATGTTTTTGATCGTGATCCTCCACCCGAAAAGGTACAATAACCTCATATTGAGGAGGGCCCGATTATGGCCAGTGCAGACCAATTAAAGGCGCTGCTCCAGTCTCATCTGGAGGGCGACGAAAGCCGTTTTTACTCCGTTGCCATGCAGGTGGCGGCCCATGAAGCCAAGCGTGGCCATGGCAAGCTGGCTGAAGAGTTGCGTGCGCTGGTTGATCAGGCCAAATCCCGCCGGGCGGCTTTACCAGGGAGTATGCCAGATAGCAAGGCGGTGCCAATCAGCAAGCCAAGGGGTGAACTGGCTAACTTGCTTAGTGTGAGTTACCCCAAATCCCGCCTGGGAGATATGGTGCTTAATAACGAGCTTGCCCTACAGTTGGAGCGGATTATTCGCGAGCAGCGCCATGCCACGGAAATCCTGTCCCACGGGTTATCGCCACGGCGCAAGCTGCTGTTAGTCGGCCCACCCGGTACGGGCAAAACCATGACTGCATCGGTACTGGCCGGTGAACTGGGTCTGCCGTTGTTCCAGGTGCGTCTCGATGGGCTGATCACCAAGTTTATGGGCGAGACTGCAGCCAAGCTGCGGCAGATTTTTGAGTCGACCCACCATGCTCGCGGAGTGTATTTCTTTGATGAGTTTGATGCTATCGGCTCCCAACGGGGGTTGGCTAACGATGTGGGAGAAGTGCGTCGTATACTTAACAGCTTCCTGCAAATGATCGAGCAGGATGACTCCCACAGTTTGATCATCGGCGCCACCAACCACCCGGATATTCTGGATAACGCCCTGTTCCGCCGCTTTGATGATCTGCTGCATTACGAGTTGCCAGATGAAGCACATATTGCCAGTGTATTGAAGTCACGCTTGTCGCGTATGGCCGTTAAGAATACCTCTTGGAAGCGTTTGGCCACTAAGGCGCTTGGCTTGAGCTACGCGGAGCTCACTCGTGCTGCGGATGAGGTGTTGAAAACGGCGTTAATTGAACGAGCAGAAAAAATATCAGAAAAAGATATTTCGCAAGCACTGGAGGAACGCCGCAGGCTTTCCAACCGATTGAATAAGAACAGTTAACGATAAGGACATCATATGGCAGAAAGGGAGCCGAATAACCACCCGCATTTTATTTTTCAAAACAGCGCTCAAGCAGAAAGCTTTACATCCCCAGCAACAGGTGGCGGCGGTAAACAGATACCTAGCAGAGACAGGGAGACACATGGCGGTGCCCTACTGGGTAAGCTTCAGCAACTGACGCCCGTGCTGGCCGAAGCGGCGGATCAACAGCGGCAGGCTGGTGTTGAAGAAGGGATCGGTCTGCAAATTGAGTTTGAAAGCTTCCCGGATGTTGAACTGGCTTTTGAATCCCTTGCCCGTGAACGCTCAGGTATCGAACTGCGAAATGTCCGCCAAGAAGGTAATAAGACGTTTGCTACGGTTTTTGTGCCAGACGGTAAGCTCGGTGTTTTCGAAAAACTCATCACCGATTACTTAGATGACAGCAAGGACAAAAAGAGTGGTCCTGCTCATAGCAAATTGCTGAATGCCATTTCGGAAATTCGTGCGGCCACTTTACAAGCCCTGTGGACTGACTCGCCCGATTCCATGCCGGTCGCAGACGACGAACACTTATGGTGGGAGGTCTGGTTGCCGACTCGAGGGGATCGCCAAGGGATTGTGAATCAATTCCGGGAAACGGCGACTGGCCTGAACTTTCGTATTGTACCAGGTTAGCTCTACTTTCCGGAACGCTCAGTGCTGCTGGTTTATGGGTCAGTCGGCCAGATGAAGCGCTCGATGATGACGTTAAACAGTATCGCCGAATTGCGTCGTGCTAAAGAAACGGCAGAGTTCTTTGATGCTTTACCCACGGAAGAGCAGCCTGAATGGATTGATGAGCTAAATGACCGCTTAACCTTTCCCGATGACGGTGCAGACGCGCCCTATGTGTGCCTGCTTGATACAGGGGTGAACAATGGACACCCGTTATTGCAACAGGCTATTGCCAATGCCGATAAGCATAGCGTTGAACCTGCATGGGCTGTTGATGATGGCGAAGGGCATGGTACAGAGATGGCGGGCCTTGCCCTGCTTGGTAATCTCACTGAAGCGCTAACTATTCTGGCTCCGGTAACGATTTCACATCGTTTGGAGTCCGTTAAATTACTGCCAGAAGATGGAGCCAATGGTGGTGATGCCATTCTGCATGGCTACCTGACCTCCGAGGCCGTCGATCGACCAACCGTTACTGCGCCGCACCGCAAACGGGTTTTCAGTATGGCGATTACCGCCAGAGACAATCGTGACCGGGGGCGTCCTTCAGCCTGGTCTGCAACCATCGACCGGCTTGCCTTTGATGCAGATGCACAAGGTGAGGCGCCAAAATTATTTGTGATATCTGCCGGTAACATTAAAGACCCTAACGCTTGGATGGAATACCCACACAGCAATGCCTCCGATGGTATTCATGACCCGGCGCAGGCATGGAATGCCTTGACTGTGGGTGCCATGACCAACCTGGCAAGAATCACCGAAGCGGATGCAGAGCACTACGCTCCGATTGCAGAAAACGGTGGTTTAAGCCCGTTCAGTACTACATCACAAACGTGGCAATCCCTCTGGCCATTAAAACCGGATGTGGTATTCGAAGGTGGTAATGTGGCACAAGACGGTTTAGGTGCCGCCTGGATGCCAAGCTTAAGTCTGCTGACGACCAATGCAAATCCAGCAGAACGCCTGCTGACCACGAGCAATGCCACCAGTGCCGCTTCAGCCCTTTGTGCACGAATGGCGGCCCAGTTAATGGCCAGATACCCGAACCTGTGGCCAGAAAGTATACGCGGATTGATAGTGCATTCAGCGCAGTGGACCGATGCCATGAAGCGTATGTTTCTGCCCGCAAGAGGGGGGCCAACCAAGGCACAAACAGCTGAAATGGTAAGGCATTGCGGGTTTGGTGAGCCAAGCCTCGATAGAGCCATGTGGAGCGCGGACAACTCGTTAACCATGATTTGTGAGGAATTTTTAAATCCGTTCAAACGCGAAAAAGGCAAAGAACCACAGCTAAGGGATATGAATCTGCACCGCTTGCCATGGCCATTGCAGGAGCTTGAAGCGCTTGGTGAAACGCAGGTAGAAATGCGGGTAACCCTGTCTTATTTCATCGAACCCAACCCTTCTGCCCGTGGCGTTACTTCGCGCTATCGGTATGAGTCCCATGGCCTTCGTTTTGATGTAAAACGCCCGCTGGAAAGCGAAGCTGACTTCCGTGCCCGTATCAATGCTGCAGCTAGAGACGATGAAGAGCGTGTAAGTAGAAGCGACAATGATCCCAACTGGATGATTGGCAAAAAGAACCGGCATAAAGGCTCGCTGCACTCAGATATTTGGAAAGGCAGTGCAGCAGAGCTAGCAAGCCGCGGTGCCATTGCGGTTTACCCCTCGCTTGGTTGGTGGAAAACCAGGCCAGCGCTTGAACGGTACGATCAGCGCATCAGGTACTCGCTGGTCGTATCTATTAATGCACCAGATATTGACGTGGATTTATACACACCGATTGCGAACCAGATTGGCGTGCCGATTGTTATCGAATAATTGATTTAAGTGGCTCTGATACCACTAATAAGAGAGCAAGAAATATGAATACATCAACCATTATCTCCAGAGTCTGGAGCTTCTGCACCACCCTACGCGACGACGGTGTGGGCTATGGCGACTATCTTGAACAGCTAACCTATCTGATCTTCCTGAAGATGGCCGATGAATACTCCAAACCACCATACTCTCGTGATGTGGGTATTCCTGCAAAGTACAACTGGCAGGCGCTGACTAGTAAGAAAGGTGCGGAGCTTGAGGTGCTTTATGTGGAGTTGCTGCGCGAGCTGGGTAAGCAGAAAGGCATGTTGGGCCAGATTTTCACCAAAGCGCAAAACAAGATTCAAGACCCCGCCAAGTTGTACCGCCTGATCGATATGATCGATAGCACCCAGTGGATCATGATGGGTGCAGATGTTAAGGGTGACATCTATGAAGGTTTACTGGAGAAGAACGCGGAAGATACCAAGTCTGGAGCGGGCCAGTATTTCACGCCGAGGGCATTAATTCGCGCCATGGTCGAGTGCGTTCGGCCAGAACCCGGAAAAACCATCGCCGACCCATCATGCGGTACGGGTGGATTTTTCCTGGCGGCCTATGACTTTCTGACAAACAACGAAAACTATTCGCTCGATAAAGAACAAAAGCAGTTTCTCAAACACAGCACTTTCTATGGTAACGAAATCGTCGCCAATACCCGCCGCCTGTGTTTGATGAATATGTTTTTACACAACATCGGCGAAATTGATGGCGATAGCCTAGTTTCCCCTAATGATGCGCTGATCGCGGCCAGCCCCGTTAGCGTAGACTATGTGCTCGCCAATCCACCGTTTGGCAAGAAAAGCTCTATGAGCTTTACCAACGAAGAAGGTGAACAGGAGACTGACGAGCTCACTTATAACCGACAAGACTTTTGGGCCACTACCTCCAACAAGCAGCTCAACTTCGTTCAGCATATTCGCAGCATGTTGAAAACCACCGGCAAAGCCGCCGTCGTTGTACCGGATAACGTGCTGTTTGAGGGCGGCGCGGGTGAAACGATCCGCAAGAAGCTGTTGGAAAACACAACCCTGCATACCATTCTGCGTTTACCCACTGGCATTTTTTACGCGCAAGGGGTTAAGGCGAATGTGTTGTTTTTCGATAACCAGCCAGCCAGTCCAAAGGCGTGGACGAAAGCCGTGTGGTTTTACGATTACCGAACTAATATCCATCACACCCTGAAGAAAAAGCCAATGCGCTTTGAAGATTTAGCGGACTTTATCGAGTGCTACAACCCGAAAAGCCCGTCCAAGCGCAAAGAAACCTGGCATCCCGAGAAGAACCTAGAAGGCCGCTGGCGGAAATACAGTATTGAGGAATTACTAGCGCGCGACAAAACCAGCCTGGACATCTTCTGGCTAAAAGACAAAAGCCTGACCGACCTGGAGAACTTGCCTGAACCAGACGATCTCGCAGAAGAGATTATTGAAAACCTGGAGGCTGGATTAAACAGCTTCCGGGAAGTGCTAAGCGGCTTGTCTACAAAAGAACCCACATAACTGTCCTTATCCGGCAATGGTTGGGCACCGCTAGTTCCCAACCCGCAAAGCCCCATAAGCCGTCTGAATAGCATTTTTCAGCACCTACTTGGGCAGCCCGGTTTCTTCTTGCAGAACTCAGTACGAAATCAAAAGGGTCGGCGAAATCAAAAGGGGGGTCGGTATCGATTGAAGTGTCATGGTAGCCACATAGGTCTGGTTAGGCGAAGCCGCATGTGCCCTGTGGCTATAAGCCGACACATCAACGAATTTCTTTCAAATAATTGATCAGGCCGTTAGTCGAGCTGTCGTAGCTATGCACCGGTTGGTCGTTCTGCAATTCCGGAAAAATGGCGCCGGAGAGTTTTTTGCCCAGTTCGACCCCCATCTGGTCGAATGAGTTGATGTTCCAGATAGCGCCTTGCACGAAGACTTTGTGCTCGTACAATGCGATTAACGAGCCCAGCGTTTTCGGCGACAAGACTTTGAATAAAAACGAGTTGGTCGGAATATTGCCGGGGAAGACCTTGGCGTTGATCAGCGCTTCGTCGTATTCGCTGCCGGCCTGTTCCAGTTCTTTGCGCACCTGGTCGGCGGTTTTGCCCTGCATCAGGGCCTGGGTTTGGCCCAAAAAGTTGGAGACCAGGATATTGCGGTGATCCGGCAGGAAATGGCAGCTGGTGCCGGGGATCAGAAAATCGCACGGAACTAGTTTGGTGCCTTGATGGATTAATTGATAGTAGGCGTGCTGGCCGTTCGTGCCGGCTTGTCCCCAGACGATAGGTCCGGTTTGATAATCGACCGGATTGCCGTCGATATCGATGTTTTTGCCGTTGCTTTCCATGTCCATTTGTTGCATGAAGGCCGGAAAGTACCGCAGATAATAGCCATAAGGCAGAATGGCATGGGTTTCCGCATTGAAAAAGTTGTTATACCAGATACCCAGCAGTGCCATGATGACGGGGATGTTTTGCTCGAAAGGCGCGTTTTTGAAGTATTCGTCCGCTTCGTGGGCGCCGTTCAACAGTTGCTCGAAATTATCCATGCCGATATTGAGCGGAATGGATAAACCGATTGCCGACCAAAGCGAATAACGACCGCCGACCCAGTCCCAGAACTCGAAAATATTGTCGGGATCGATGCCGAATTCGACGACCTTGTCGCGGTTGGTGGAGACGGCGACAAAATGTTTATCGACCGCGCCCGGCGCTTTGAGGCTATCCACTAACCATGCGCGCGCCGAAAACGCATTGGTCATGGTTTCCAGAGTCGTGAACGTTTTCGATGCGATCAAAAACAGCGTCGTTTCCGGGTTCAATTTGTTTAAGGTATTGATCAGCTCGGCCTGGGCGACGTTGGATACAAAGTGAGATTGGATAGTGCCCTTGGCGTAAGGCTGCAAGGCCCTGACCACCATTTTGGGGCCCAGGTCCGAACCGCCGATGCCGATGTTGACGACGTCGGTGATGACTTTACCGGTGTAACCTCGCCACTCTCCCGAATGCACCGCATCAGAAAAAACACGCATTTTGTTCAGGACACTATGGATATCGGCATGAATATCCCGGCCATCCAACATAAAGGGCTGTCGGCCTGGGTTTCTCAAGGCGGTATGTAAAACGGAGCGATTTTCGGTGCGGTTGATTTTTTCCCCGCTGAATAGGGCGGCGATTTTGTCCGCCAGGTCGCTTTCTTCAGCCAGTTTGAGTAACAAGGGCAGGGTTTTTTCGGTGATTCTGTTCTTGGAAAAATCGAACAGGATATCTTGGAATTTCAGGGAGAGTTTATCGAAACGCTTCGAGTCTTGCGCAAACATATCCCGCATGTGTAGTTCGGCAATTTCCCGATGATGTTCCCGGAGTTCTTGCCAAGTTGCTGAATCGGTGAGGGACGACAATGGAAGGCTCCGTATTTTCTCTGTAAGATGGAAAGCCTAATGAAAAAAAGTTTGAAAAACAAGCTTAAAAGGTAACTACTCACCCCCATTCGTGGATAAGCGGAGCACATCCACCGGGTCGGCATTTTTGGTGGATGCATCCTCTGAGCAGGCCGGAGTTTGTAACTCCGGCCTGAATCTTTCAATCCTATGCCAATAAAATCAAAACGTTCGGGGCGGGTTGAATAACCCGCCCCGCGCAGGGATGCGCCCTTCAGGATTATCCACCCTACATGCCCTTCCGCGTTCGATAAGTGGGGCGAGCAGTAACCTTAAAAGAATAATGGTATTGAGTTTGGACAAATAATCTAGATTTGAAGCATCAAAGGGGTTGATTGATATCGTGATTTTTCAATGATTGTAATGACGTATCAAATTTGTATCTTCTGACTGTAATCTTCAGAAGTTATCCAGTTTTGTAATTATTCAGCGTATTTTTATCAGAGGGAGTAGATTATTGATTTATCGGGCTGTCTGCAACAGGACGTTGCAGCCAGAGCTTACATGGATGTATTCACGCGTCCCGAGAAATCAATGGTCTACTCCCCAACCCCTGAAAGATACTGAATAGTTATCCAGTTTTTTAGTTTGGCTTTGATATAGTCTGGCGACAACCTTTCTTGTTCCAGTCTGGAGTCGTTTTTCTCCGAGTTTCTCAAATCTAAAAAAATCTGGGTTTCCGAAGCGGTAAGAAATTCAGGTATGGCATCGACGGATTTTCGTTCGCCAACCATGCGATCTTCATGGCGGTCGAGCGTTTCCTGGTCCATCATCAGCGCTGTTACCGTCGGTAATTTGGAACGCACGTCGCTCAAGATGGAAAGTCCCCAGGTATCGAGATCGCCCCAATAGGCGACGCGTTTGGATTTCAACCATGGCGCCTCCATCCAGGCGACGTTTTTTCCGCCACCGAATACGGCAATCGTATTTGGAAGCAAAGGTAGCCCCAGTCCTGATGCCATATTTTCGACGACGAGAATGTTATCGGCTGGAAGACGTTGTTCTTTCAAAACATCGCCAGGCAATTGCAGTATGGGTAAACCGCCCAGTTTTGCCCGAACCTTTTCACATAGGGGGCGTATCGTTAACCAGCCTTTCGGATTGGCATGGCAGCCTAGCCATCCGTGTAAGCCGCCGGCATTCACGGCGGCATTGTCATGCACCGTATCGAGAATGTCGGCAATCAGGGACTGGTAATTTTCTAAAAATTTGGTGTCGACGCCAACTAGGGGTAATGCTCTGAGGTATTTGCCCTCCCCCATCCCCGGCGTTAACTGTTCGACCAAGGTAGGCATTAACCGGGCGTCGGACGGACGCATCGACTCTATCGTCTGCAAGTGTTTGACTAATGCCCGATACGTGCCGGGATAAGCTTCCAACAAAGGCGACATATTGCGCTGCCAGATTTGGCTCCGCTTGACAGCCTCAGCGCCGATAAACTCGATCAGTTCCTGGATATTTTTTAAAATGAAAAATTTCGGCAAGCTCTGCTCGGAAAGCGTTCGATAGTTGCGGGTATCCCATTCAACAAATTGTTGCGAGGGAAAGGAGCGCCATTGGCGAATGAAGGTTTGAAAGTGTTCCATGTCCTCGACGGCGGATTGACCTGTCGGCGGTTTTAGCCCAATTCGAATCGGAAACGGTTTTTTATTTAATAGGCGCGCTTTTAAGTTAGAAGTATTGCGCCATTCCCGCTTTAAAACCCGTGCTCTGATGTCGGCAGGCAATAAGCCCCATGACCTAGCCATGCGCTATTTCCACGCCCAGTTCCACTGCTTCCGTCATGAGCTTCTGTTCTCTCTGTTGCTCGAGCCGTTTATCGACTTCTTCCCAGGTGACTTCACAGAGGCTGCTTTCGTGATTTTCCGGGTCACGTTCGGCAATCAGCAGGGAGTGCGCGGATTCGCGGGCTAAATTGAGATTTTTGTAAGGGGTGATCAGATTGACATGGATATGAAGTTCTTTGAATACCCGCAGCACTCGACGGCTGACCGCCTCGGCGGTGTTGGAAAACGCTTCATCCAGAAATACCGTGCAGTAAACGGGTTTGTCATAACCGTCCGGCGTCAACACATAGGCCAGGCTGGCGGCGACGATCGTACCGGCGAACGATTCTTTTTCGCCGCCGGATTTGCCGCTGGAAGAGGCCAATACATCTCTAACTTCCTGTGTTTCGGCATCCAGTTCTTCCGCATAAAAGGACATTTGATAGCGCGGGTCGAGCAGCCTTAAACTTTCCATCGTGTTCGCTGTGCCCGGGTTGCTGGCTTTTTCCAGAATATCGACCACCGCTTTTAATTGCTCGAAACGGGTTTCGTGATCGTCGCTGGCGGCTTGGCCCAAAACGCTGCGCACCTGGCGGTTGAAATCCTGGACATGCGGATAGTGTTCCAGTTTGTTCCCCAGTTTCAAATGCGTGCCCTGTCGAAACTCGGTGCGGGATAAAACCCGGTTGATCGTCTCGATGCGTTCGACGATGTCATCGCGTTCGGAATCGAGGCGGTTATGAATGCGGGCCAACGATTGCGTTGCGTGTTTATTGAGTCTTCCAATAAATTGTTCGACCAAGTTGGGCAAACCTTCTTCCTCTAGCTGTTTTAAGTAGTCCAGGTATTCGTCCAGGCTGGCGATATCGCAGCCCCAATCTTCCGCCACGACCCGCCATTTTTCATGGGCGCGGAACGAGGACATGATGCCGATGGCCTTATTGACGGCTTCGCTCTTTTTGTTCCGCCATTTATCTTGCAGCTTTTCGATGTTTTTGTCATGACGGTTTTGCAACTGCACGATCTGTTCCAGGTCGTTTTCCCGTATAGGCCCGATGCGTTTCTTGAGCATTGCCCGGATATCTTCGGCTATGCCGGAAGCGGCGGCCGCGCTCGCTTGGGTCTGTTTCATTTTGGCATCCTCCAGCTGAGTGGAGAGTTCGCCTTTTTGGCCAATCGCCTCCTCTTTTTGGTTTCTGATGTCCATTAACTCTTGTTTGGCTTCTTCCAGCCGCCGTGTCGCCGTTTCCAAAGCGTTGCCGGCGTGCTCGAGTTCCGCTATATCCGTCTTCAACCGATTGACTGTTTCATGCCATTTGGGCGCATCGATCTCCGGCCAGGAATAGTCGAGAATACGCTTCCAAGTGGCTTCCCGTTCGCCGACCAGATTCAGTTCGGCCCTGGCGTTTTCCAGGGATTTGTAGAGTTCGGCTACGCGTTGAACGGCTTGCTTCAAGTCGTTTTGCAACAAGGCCAGTCGCGATTTGTTTGAAAAGCCCAGTTGCCAACGCCGGCGGTCGTCGATTTTGTGCTGGTCTTTTTTCTCGAACCGGCCTTTATCGAACTGAATCAGGCCTTGTTCGGTCAGCGAAAAAGGCGTGCTGTCCAGTTCTTCGGTCGAAGATACGCATTGCAAATCGAAACGCGAGAGGTGTTTTTTGAGCCATTCGCGATAAGGATGCTCACGCCAAATCAATTTGCGCAAAAAGCCGTCGCTTTTAAAGTCGGTCCTGTCGTGAGAATTTGCTTCTTTGACCACCTGAACGCGGACATGCAATCCGGTATGCCGGGTATTCAACCAACGGGTCACCATCGAGTAACGGTCGGCCGGCACCGCCAA
The DNA here is from genome assembly GCF_030717995.2 of Methylomarinum sp. Ch1-1. NCBI lineage: Bacteria > Pseudomonadati > Pseudomonadota > Gammaproteobacteria > Methylococcales > Methylococcaceae > Methylomarinum > Methylomarinum roseum. Next base: position 801,360 of record NZ_CP157743.1, read on the forward strand.
GGTCGTTCGCAATCCCCCCAACGCGCGTTCGATCGCGCCTTGCCAGTGGCGATGATCTTCTTTGACATCGATCAATTCGCCGATAAACATGCATTGCTCCTTGCCAAACCCCAACGATTGCACCAATTCGTCGCGCAATTGCTGATATTTCAGATCGATGTTGGAATCGGGCCTTGTGCTGATTTCTGCGATTTCTTTGTCGAGGGCGGCTTTTTGTTCCTTCTGATTAGTCCATTCGGCAGTCAAATTGCCGAAACGGTCCTGGGCCGCTTGTTTCTCCGCACCGATGTTTTCGAGTGTATTGGCGGCGAGTTGCTGGTTAGCCAAAAACTGTTTTTCTTCCAGGCGATCGTCGAGATCGAGTTTGCGAATATCTTGTTGATAGCCGGCTGCACGGACCGTAATTTGATTGAGCCGTTGCCGCGCGTCGCCAAGTTCTTTTTTCAGAACTTCGATTCGTTCCCCGCCGGCGTCGAGATAATCGGCGTAGCGCTGATCCTTTTGGGTTTCGGCCTCTTGTTCCTGCTCGGTGAGTTGTTTGAGTCGTAATACTAAATCGTCGAAAGCGGATTGCAGTTTGGCGATTTTCTCGGTCCAAAGCGCATAACAAATCTCGCCGAAATAAACCGGCAAGCCGCTTCTTTCCCGCGCGAGAGAGTCCAGTTCGGTTTCCGCCTGTTCCAACGCCTGATGCAGATCGGGCAATCCGGACAAACGATCTCTTTGCGCCCTGGCGTCGATCAGGCTGTCGTGTATGGCAACCAAGTCGGCAAACTCGTCGACGACTTTCCGCGCATCATCTTTAACGGTGCTGGGCTCCAAGACCAGTTCCCGGATCAGCGAGGTCAGATCATCGATTTTTTTCAGTCCCAACGCCCTCGACAGCAGTGCAGGCGCATTCTTGTTATCCATGTGCAGCAGCTTCCGATACAACTCCTGATAGTTGGGAAAACTGTCGTCGCAGCAGGTAATGGCCGGATCGTTTCTCAGCCACTGCTTTAACGAGCGGGCATTGCCTTCGCCGAAGGCATCGAGCATTTCCTTGAGGGACAGATTTCTTTTCGCGACACAATAAATCCGTTTCACATCCGACAGCGCATTACTTGCCTGAGTCGTCCAAAACAGAGCCGCCAAGGTCATGCAAGAACCGTCATCCCCGCGGTACAGCGCTCTTAATCCGGTGACGACCGCTTTGTCACGCTTACTCTTGACCCGCGTACTGCCGCCGTCATGCACGGAACCGAAACTGCCGCGCATATAAGAAAGTAGTGTCCGATCGGTGCGGTCGCCTTGGGCGGCGGCGACATTGAAGGTGGCTCGTCCGGCAGGCAGCAGTAGCGCCATCAAGCCATCGATAAAGGTCGATTTGCCGGCGCCATTGTCGCCGGTGACCAAGGTGCCGTGCGGGTCTATCTTCGCCGTATGCAGGCCGTGGAACGAACCCCAGTTATAGACCGAGAGTTCGGCCAGTCTGATTTGTCCACTGTCGAACAGGGAGTGAATGTTGGTAAATTCCTTATCTTGCATATTATCCTCCTTCATTCATTTCGGCTGCGACGGGAGCATCCTGCGTTAAACCGGCATCGAGAGCCAGGCGTGTGTACTCCGTCAGCATGCTTTCCAGAAAACCGGCATTGACGACGTAACGAATGATGGGGGTTATTTCGAAGCGGTCATCGCTGCCTCGAACGGCGCTTAATATATGTTTTTCGCTCATCTTTTTTAAGGCGCTGTCGAGTTTTCTGCGATCCGAGCGGGTGCTGTTGGTTAAGGGCAGAAAGGGCGACAAATTGGCCTCGATTTTTTCGCTATCGATGATGATGCGTTGTTCGCCGGCCGTTTCCCGTTCTTGATAATGTTTGCGCAGAATCAGCAACAACAAGGTGTCGTACAGCGTCAGGGTTCTGCGGCTGATCAATGACACAGCTTCCTCTTCTTGTTCGTTGTCGTCTTCATCCAGTCCGGCCACGAATACGACGCCCGTTCTTTGATCGAGCACCAGTTTTAAATAGACGTCCGCCAGATGGCTGCGAACGGCGTCTTGATAGCGACAAATGGAATCGAACAAATTGGCTTTTTGGCTGGCTAACACGACCCCGTGTCTGAGTAAACTGACCAAGGCGCGCCTGGCTTCCGGCGGAAGGGTTCCGCTATTCGTCGAAGGGGAATCGGGAGCTGTTTCCGTCGTCGCCGATGAAGCGGGGTCGGGAGCGAACGGAGATGAGTCGCGGTCATCGTGTTCGACATTCGTATTTTGCTCCAATGGTGACCGGTCGGATTGACGTTCCCGAAAACGGTCGAATAAATCGCCGGCTCCTGAAGTCAGCGAACTTCGTTCAATTTCATCGTGACTCATATCGCCATCTCCTCTATATTGTCGGGGAACAAGTCCGCGCTTAACAGATATTTCGGAATGTCGGCCTTAAGGCGGATGCCTTGTTTGTCCAAAACCTCTACGCTTTCTTTTTCGTCCAGACTGGTCGCGCCCACCGATCTTGCGACCCGTAAGTAAGCGACCAATTCTTCGAGTCCCGATTTCAGCGGTTGAATGGCCGCGATGGAAGCAATGGTCATCGGGCCGTGCTTAAGCAAGGTATTGCGCGTTTGCAGTGCGATTTCCCTGACTTGAACGGCGTCCAGACAATCCAGCATCAGAGAACTCGGTGTGCGGGAATTGACCTGTTCCTCTATGTCGGAGGTATCGAGTTTTTCATCCGGGGGTCTGAGACGCATGCTGTCCGGAGAGCTTATCTTGATCGGGCCTACCGGTAACGAGAGTACGGTTGCGGTTTTGGATTCGACGCCGGCATCCTTTAAAGCTATCGCCTTGCGTTCCAATTGTTGCAGCAGCCGGTTGACGGCCCGGTTTTCCAACGCAGCGCCGCTTTCGATATAGGCTCTAAGGCCTTCTTCCGTTCGCCGCCGGATATGAAAAACCCGTTCGCTTTCTTTGGACAGCTCCCGCATCAATTGACTGAGGAACTGATGTTGTTGCGGCGTTAACTTTTCCGCGACCGGTTTGCTTAAAATACTGCGCAACTGGTCCTTGAACTCGGTCGAGCGGTTTTGATCGCATAATAGTTGGAAAAAACCTTCAAAAGCGCTGCCGGCATCGGTTTCGGCCAGCAATGCTTCTTTTTCCATCACGGATAAAAGCACTTCGCCGCGTTTTGCGCCACCATCGATCATTTGCACCCGGATAGCCTGGTCGAGTTCGCGGATTTCGTCCTCCACTCGCCGGAAATCTCCGGTCAGTACCGAGGCCAATTGATAGATTTCTCTAATGCGTTCGCGTTGTTGCGCCTCCGTTAACTGGGTGACAACGCCGGCATTCAACGCATCGATTTCATGCTGCAGCTCGGCTTTTTTCTGTTCGAGCAAGGCAATCCGCTCGTCGGCGTTCGGACTGATGGCGACGGCAAACTCGCGCACGGCTTCTTGTACAATTCGAAGGTGAGAGGCCGTGGTGCCGGTATTTCTTTGATCCAACCCCATACAAAACCTTAACGCGATTTCGCTGGCGTCGGTTTTGCTGAGTTTGTCGTCCATTTCGCGCAACCATCCGCTATGAATCCATTGATTCAGATAAGCGCCCGCCGGCGTTTCCGTTTCCCATATCCCCTGCTCCTTGCATTTTTCCAGTTCGGCGGCCAACGCAATACGCGCGCGTCCGAAAGGGACCTCGTTTTCATCGGAGAATAAATCGGCAATGAACGCCAGGATGATGGGCGCATTGTCCGCCCGCAGCAGTTTCCAGGCGGCGCTTTCCTGGTACAGGCGACGATATTTGGCCTGTAAGCCCTGAAAATTCAAACGACTCTCCCATCAAAATGCGTAGGTCGGATTTACCCTTAAGGGCATAAAAGCAAAGCGTAACCCGACAATAAAAAAATCATCAAATGACATTATCATCATCAAAATGATGATGTCAACAAATAAAATTGACGCATATTCCGCTTTGCCATTATCATTCTCTCATAGGTCGGGTTAGGGACTGCCGCTTGTTCCCTATGGGTGTAACCCGACATCTAACTTGTCGGGTTACACGAACCCGACCTAGATTTGGATTGGTATGGATTCACAACCTCGGATATTGTTAGACGATATCGGTCAGGCTCAGCAAGAAAGATTGTTTTATATCGATTTCAAATTACGGTTTTCGGGCCTCATCAATCGGACCGATCTTGTTTCTCGTTTTGGCATTAAGGCCGCCGCGGCGACACGAGATCTCGCCCAGTACAAAGAAATCGCCCCTGACAATCTGATTTACGATACCAAGGTCAAGCGTTATCTCCAGGCCGGCGACTTTAAGCCGGTCTTCGCTTATCCGGGTGGGCAGGCCCTCGCCGCCTTATGTCATGGTTTGGGAGACGACCATGTTTGCGTTCAAAGCGCACTGATCTCGGCCGAGGTTCCGACGCAACTGAATACGCCTAACCTTGATATACTGGCCGAAGTCAGCAAAGCTATTTATCAGCAAAAAATTTTGACGGTGGATTATCAATCTTTGTCCAGTGGCCGGAGCAAACGCGATATTGTGCCTTTCGCCTTGGTCGATAATGGTTTGCGCTGCCATGTGAGAGCCTTCGATCGTAAGCGGGAGCAGTTTGGCGACTTTGTCATCAATCGTATCTCTGCAGCCTCTTTGCATGATGGTTACATCCCAAATACCCAGACCCGCGAGGCCGACATTCAGTGGAACCGCATCGTCGAGATGCACATCGTGCCTCATCCCCGCTTGGCGCATCCCGAAACCATCGCCATGGAATACGGTATGGAACACGACGTGTTGAAAGCAAATGTGCGCGCGGCAGTGGCGGGATATGTGTTGCGCAGATGGAACGTCGATTGCACTGACGACCATTCATTGACAGGATCGGAATACCATCTGTGGTTGAAAAATACCGTGACTTTATACGGCGTGGAAAATCTGGCAATTGCCCCCGGATATCAGACAGAATAACCGTTGGTCGGGTTAGGTCTTAGGCCATGGTAACCCAAAGGGTCACCCATTAGCCAGCCGGTGTCAGGCCTTACATTTGACATTTTTTCTATCCGCTTCCGGTAAATAAACATGAGTCAATGTTTGTTTAAATCGAGTCTGACCCCGTGCGCGTGCGACGGACCCCGTGCGACGTTTCGGATGCCGGTGTGAAAGCGTTTGATTATAATAATGCGTCTTTTACTTACCGTTATGCTCAGAAGCAAGAAGAATTGATATGCAAACAATCACTAGAACAATGAAAAAAAATGGGATGCTGGTTATTTTCACTGCATTATTTTCTCCACTTAACACTACTTGGGCGGCGTCTGATATGCAGCTTATGGAAAAAGCATTGAAGGCTCGCGAAGGTAAAAGTCACAATGCCATGGAGCATTCGGCTCATGCAAAACCGACTGATGCCAGCCGTGTATTTCGAGGCGTTTTTTATGGCTATCTGCCTTGTGAGCAGAAAGATTGCGATGGCATCAAAGTGACCTTGTCGTTGAAACAAAAGAACAATTACTTGCTGGTTACTCAGTATGCAAAAGCGTCTACCAGAGAGTATTACGAAAAAGGTAAATACGCTTGGGATGAAGAAAACCGTATCGTGACGCTAACCCCAAAAAAGCAAGCCGCCAAACGTCAATTCAGTATTCAAGACGAAGCCACACTGATTCAACTGAACAATGATGGAACGCCAATCGCCGGTAATCAAAAAGATTATACGTTGCAAAGAAGCGATGCAATCAAAACCCGACAAGTCCATATACACTGAGCGAGAAAGCGAGTCCGTATATTTAACATATCTTGAGATAATACGAATGGATTAGGGTGGTAAATTGATTTTGGCTGAGAGTTTCAATGCTGAAACCAGAAGATATTTGCCAAATTAGTAAGCTTCGATAAGCTGCAGCAAGCGTCGGCGTGTACGATGGGCATCTGGTTGGGCACGCCGCAGCTTTACTGATTTGTGCGGCCTCCGATTTGCTGCTAACCTTCCTCCTCTCAAAAAACGACCCTTATCAGTATATGAATACCCCTAGCGTTCAAGTCATTGCCAGACAAAGTCGCCTTGCGGCGCGCCAGCTATCATCGACCTCCGAATCAGTGCGTAATCTCGCTCTTGCGAAAATGGCCGATTCGCTTGAATCGGTTAGGCGGCAGATTCTGGAGATTAATGCCCAGGAAGTCGCGAAAGCACGGCAGGATGGATTATCGGCGGCGATGGTCAAGCGTTTGACCATCGACGACAAGGTTTTTCAGTATATGCTCACCCGACTGAGAAAAGTGGCCCGGCGACCCGACCCGTTGAATCGAGTGCTCGAAGGCCATACCAATCCTAACGGGTTGCAGGTCTACAAAAAATCGGTGCCGCTAGGCGTCATCGGCATCATTTATGAATCGCGCCCCAATGTCACCACCGATGCCGCCGGCGTCTGCATCAAAAGCGGCAATGCGGTTATCTTGCGAGGCGGATCGGAAGCGCTGCAAACCAACACGATGCTGACCGATGCGATGATCGAGGGCGCCGTTGAGGCTGGGCTGCCAGAGCATGCGATTCAGATGATCAGAGTTCCGGGCCATGAAGCGGTGGGCGAACTGCTGAAAATGGATGACTATGTCGACGTATTGATTCCGCGCGGCGGCAAAGGCTTGATCAGGCGCATCGCCGAGGAAACCCGGATTCCCGTCATCAAACATTACGACGGCATCTGCCATCTTTATATCGCCGCAGACGCTGTCCCGGCGCAAGCGGTCGAGTTGGCGGTAAATTCTAAATGCCAAAGCGTGCAGGTCTGTAACGCGCTGGAAACGCTATTGGTCGACCAACGCTGCGCCGAACAGATGCTGCCGTTATTGCAGAAGGCGTTCGATGCAAACGATATCGAGCTGCGCGGCTGCGGAAAGGCCCAACAGCTGTTGCCGGATATCGTGCCGGCGAGCGAAGAGGACTGGCATACAGAATATTTGGCTCCGATTCTTTCGATAAAGGTCGTCGGCGGCATTGAAGAGGCGATAGATCATATCAATACCTATGGCTCGGGCCATACCGACGGCATCGTCACGCAAAGTCTGAGCAATGCGCAACAATTTGAACAGCAGATCGATTCGGCGTCGGTATTGATTAACGCCTCGACCCGTTTGTCAGGCGGCGGCGATTACGGATTGGGGTCGGTCGTCGGCATCAGCACCGACAAGCTGCACGCCCGCGGCCCGGTCGGTCCCGATGAATTGACAACCTACAAGTGGGTGGCTTACGGCAATGGTCATTTGCGGGGATAGCCATGGCTGCGATGATCCATCATAGATACTCGACTCGTTTCTACTCAACATAGAAGTAAGAGGGAGCGTCATAGTATGGTGCACTAGGTTCGTAATGAGGCTGCCCATTTTGCAGTGCGCCGGTTTTCTCCAAATAATAGTAAACGCCGGCGGCTAGCAGCAATGCGGCGAGGCTCGCGAAGGCTATTTTCCACCCACTGTAAGGACGCTCACCTTGCACTTCGCCGGTGCGGCCGTTGACGATGTAGCGATAGGTTTTATTACGGTAGCGGAAAGCGGCGGACCAGACCGGCAACAGACAATGCTTATAAGTCGTGTCGCTATGGCGGGTTTGAACCTGATGAATGCGTTGATGATCCCCGCCGATATCGAAGGCGATATCGCGATATATCACGCCATCCATAACCTGCCTGGCAACATCGAACCCTTCGTCCAGGTCGACCTGATAGAATTCGCTGCGAAATCCGCTCAAGTAGTTCGCGTCATAAGGCACTAAGTTCTCCAGATCCCAGGGCTGCAACGCATCCAGAATCTTGCGCGGCAACGAGTTGCTGGCCCCGACCAGCACATCGTCAAAAAAGCGGCTGACATGACCGCGCACCGGCGTCCAGTGAATCTTGGGAACCCGTCTGATTTCGGTGACGCCCCGGTTGTTGCGCATGACCTGGACCGGCTGGTCGACATAATAGACATCGCCGCGCTCGCCGCTGTAAGTGGAATCGGTCTGGCTGTCGAAAGTCCAATATGGCAGATAGACGCCGGCCAATTTCGATTCGCCGCGCGCATATTTCTTGACCGCATTGGGGGCAAACCACAAACCGTTCAGCCAACGCTGAAACTGCCGTCTCGCTTCGCTTTCATCGATGCGGAAAGGCAGCAGCGACTTCGGTTGTATAGGCTTGATTTGCGCCGTGGTCGAAATGATCGGGGTGCCGCAAAACGGACATTCGCCGGCATGCTGGTTGCTTGCGAACTGGAATGCGGCGCCGCATTCGTCGCAATGAATCTGGGACTTGGGGGCTTCGCTACGCGGTTGCGTTAAGTCTCTCAATGCCTGTTGCAGATCGTATTCCTCGATCATGCCGCCGCGTCGGGCGATGGGGTTGTCGAATCCGCAATAGTCGCACAGCAGATGCGTTGTCCCTGGCGCGTATTTCAGCACCGCTCCGCATTGGCCGCAAGGAAAACGCTCTACATCTTTGTTCGTTGACTTTTTGCTTGTTCGCATCGACGATCAGGTTATGCTTTAGGCAAAGGCGGAGGCGTCATTGCGAACAGTCCGCTCAATTCGGAGACTTTGTCGGCGCGCGTCCATTCCGTCAAGTCGGCATGCCAGACCAGCGTAGAACGGTTGATTTCGCCATTGTTGATTTTTTGGACCATGATGTCTTGCTGGAAAGGCCCCTGTTGTTGACCGTCGATCGCGACATAATAGGCGACCGAATTTGGTAGCGGAGGCGGGCTTTTCGGCTTCGCCGTTTGTTTGGAAAAAGCCTGTCCCATTTGATTGGCCATCGCGAAACCCATGCCCATGCCGATGCCCTCGCCGGCGGCACCCGACGGGTTGTCGGCGGCCTTCGTCATCGCCTCGGCCGCCTGATAATGGGCATAACGGCCTAAATCGCCGATGATGCCCATGCTGGTGCGCTTGTCCAGAGTCTCTTCGACTTGCGGCGGTAGCGAAATATTCTCGATCGTCAAATGCAGCACTTCGAGGCCGTAGGCGGCAAATTCGGGATTGATTTGCTCGGTGATGAAGTCCCCAAGATCATCGTAATTGGCGGCCAGATCCAGTATCGGAATGCCCGATTCGCCGATGATGCTGGAAAAGCGCGAGACGATCAGGTTGCGCAGTTGCTGACTGATTTCGCCGGTTTGGAAGTGACCGTCGGTGCCGACGATTTCCTTGATGAAGGTGACGGGGTCTTTAATCTTGATGGAATAGGTTCCGAAGGCTCTCAGCCGTAAGGGGCCGAATTCCCGGTCGCGCAACATCACCGGATTTTTGGTGCCCCACTTCAAGTCGGTGAAACGGCGCATATTGAAGAAATACACTTCCGCCTTGAACGGACTGGAAAAACCGTGCGGCCAGCTTTCCAGCGTGGTCAGGATCGGCATGTTAGCGGTTTCGAGCTGGTATAAGCCCGGCTCGAAAAAGTCCGCAACGCGGCCTTCGCTGACCAACACCGCCGTTTGCGATTCGCGGACGGTCAGCATCGCGCCATACTTTATTTCGTTGCCATAGCGTTCGAAGCGATAGACCATCGTGTCGTTGGAATCATCAATCCATTCGATGACGTCGATGAATTCGCCGAATAATTTATCCCAAATGCCCACTGTCTGTTTCTCCCGTTCGTGACGCTAGTAAAGTAAATCTTAAATTCCCACAATTTAAATTAGATGGCCGCGATTATTTGCAAACGTAGGTCAGGGTGCGCGATAGCGTTCCCTGACAATAGTTTTCTCGTCACCTCGATGTGTCACGTAGCCGCTAAAGCGGCAACATGACCTACGATTTAAAGCAGAATTCTTGTCAGATACTCCATGCCCTCCTTGATTCCCCTATTGGATCGAGATCATATTCTTGATCCTAAGCACTTGCCTTGGCGTTCGCCGAGGCAAGAGTCTTGCGCAGTTCGGTTTCGCATTCCTGCAATTGAACCACGGCGTCGCTGCGCATCTTTTTGCCCTGATCGGCGATCTGCAGGCTTTCCTCTATCGTCGCGATCAGGGTTTCGTTGGCTTTTTTGACCGTCTCGATATCGAATACGCCGCGTTCCAACTGTTTGCGGGTTTCGGCGTTGGCCTGTTTCAGATTTTCCGCGTTGGCGGCCAATAGCTCATTGGTCAGGTCGGTCGCGGCTTTGACCGTTTCCGCCGCCTGCGAGGAACGGTATATGGTCACCGCGGTCGCCAGTTGCTGGCGCCATAATGGCACTGTGTTGACGATGGTCGAGTTGATTTTGTTGACCAAGCCCTTGTCGTTTTCCTGCACCAGACGGATGCCGGGCAGGCTTTGCATCGATACTTGCCGGGTCAAGCGCAGGTCATGGATACGGCGTTCCAGGTCGTCGCGGGCGGCGCGTAGATCGCGCAAGTTCTGCGCGTCTAGGACTTCGGCGCTGGTTTCGGCTGTTTTGGCCAGTTCCGGAATGATCGTATCATCCAATTCGCGCAATTTTTCTTCGCCGGCGGCGATATAATCCTCAAGCGCATGAAAATAGTCCAAATTGGCTTGGTAAAGGCGGTCCAGCGAGGTGATGTCGGTCAGTAGACTGGTTTTATGGCGCTCCAGCTTGTCGATGATCGAGTCGATTTGTTTGCGAACTTCCTCGTAACGTTGCAGGAACTTGACGACAGGCTTGGCCTTGCCCAACAAGCGGTCGAAAAAACCCTGTTTCTTATTAGGATCCAGTTCATCGACGTCGAAGCCGCGAATTGTCGCCACCATTTCGTTGAGGTCTTCGCCGGCGGGTCCGACATCCTTGTTTTTGACGCCGTCCAGCATTCGGTCGGAAATGGTCGTCAACTGCTCCTGCGCCCTGCTGCCGAAGAAAATAATCGAATGGGTGTCGTTGATGTCGATTTCGATGAGCAGCTGTTGAATGCTCTGTTTCCTGTCATCTGACGCGTCGCCAAAAGGAACGACTTCGGCCTTGACGCCCGGTACAATTTCCTTGAATACCTCGCTGCCCGGTATGTCGGTCGTGTCGCTGCCTGATGGCGTCGTCGTGGTTGTCTGTTGTTCACTCATGCTTGAATCCTCCTGAGCATCAACGGATGCCTTCTCGTTTAAGTTGCGTATTCAACACTTCGATTTGTACGTCCAGATCGAACACATCATCTTCCAATAATTTCTGTTTTTGTTCCTGAAATACCGATTCAATCGTGGCCAGCACGTTGCGGAAATTTTGTTCCAGCTCGCCGGACTGGCTGTGTCGATGCGTGCGTGCATAACCTTCGGTCACTTTTCTGGCGCCGTCTAGATAAACGTTAAGGAATTTACGAGCCCGGCGTATGTCGCGGGGATCGGCTTCAATTTCGGCGAGGATGCCGTTGGCAATCTCGCAAATGCGTTCGATCCGCTGATTTAATTCGGGATTTTCAATCTTGTCATTGGCTTGCTCGATGTCGCGTATGATCAGGGCCGATTCTTCGAGGGTCCGAAAAATCTCATCACCGGAGTAGCCATGAGCGCCGGCAATCTTTTTTTCCCGTCTCGGGTCGAAACCGTAACTCAGATACATGCCCAGCAAGGCGCCGCCTGCTATTAACAACGCAGACACCGGCGGTTGCCGGACGCCGAGCCATGCGATTAGGCCGGTCGTTAACGCGGTCATGACGGCCGCGACTAGCTTCAAAGGCCAGCGCGGCGGACGGGCGATGCGGTTTTGCTGATAGAGCGCTTCGGCCTTTAATCCTTGGCGTATACACCAAGCAGCCAGCATGTAGCCGGCAAAGCCGGAGGCATTGATAATGATTGTTGCAACATGGCCTTTAGCCAAGCCAATGATCGTCGCCGGAATCAAGGCCGCCGGCAAAAAATACATCAACAAGCCTCGCGGCGAATAGCGCTGCAAGGCGTCGTGAACAAAACGCTTGGGTTTTCTGGAATAGAATGGTTTCATTGTTGTGGCGCCACTAGATTTTTGATCCTGACGTCGTTAGTTCCAATCCCTGTTTTGCCGGTTCCGCCTTCACCATCGACTGACAGGTCGTCAGCCCGACTGTGGCGAGCAATAGTATGAATCCCAGCAATCTTCGTAATATCGTCGGCATCGTTTCAGGTCCTCACACAGCATTAGATTTAGGTTCATCGATGCATTATCCTTCACCGCTGTGAAAACTGCAAAACCGTCCGAATAGGCCGTCAGGCAAAATAAATCTGTAATTTGGATACCGTTTTGCCTGAATTTTTCAACCCTATGCCAATCTAAAAAACCGGTGCGCTTCCTATCGTCAGCACTCCCTACCCGCACCGTAGGGCGGCTTCGCGAAGCAAGCCGCCAAAAACCGCCTCCGGGGCAAAATTGGCCGTGCACGCGGGGGGGATTATTTAACAGACCCTAAACGTTTAACTTACTTTAGGCGTATTTGTTGTTAATTTTCTGTTTTGCCACTCATTCATTTAATGAGGTGGCCCTGATAAATCGACGCTTTAGTATTGACCTGTCGATGTATTTATGAAAATCTAGCGCTGCCACGTCGATGATTGTTTAGAAGTATTCGATTTGATTCCCACCAAATAAGCGGCTGTTTGAGCCGTTTAGCGAATGAACATCCACAACCACTGTATTAGCACGGCGCAACAAATCGCTTCGCCGAATTTTGATCAACGCCCCGATCCTGAAGATATTTCCCTGTTGGTGATTCATTGCATCAGCCTGCCGCCGCAGCAGTTCGGCGGCGACTATATCGCCCAGCTGTTTTGTAATCGTCTGGATCCGGAAGACGACCCCTATTTTAAGCAGATTTACCGGCTCAAGGTGTCTGCGCATTTGTTGATCCGGCGTGACGGCGAAATGATTCAGTTTGTGCCCTTCGATCGGCGCGCCTGGCATGCCGGTCAGTCCTGTTTTGCCGGACGGGATCGCTGCAACGATTTTTCCATCGGCATCGAGCTGGAAGGCTGTGAATCGACGCCTTATAGCGATGAGCAGTATCAACAACTGGCGGCGGTCACGCGTTTGTTGCTGGAAAATTATCCCGGATTGAACAAGCAGGCCATTGCCGGCCACAGCGATATTGCGCCAGGCCGCAAGACCGACCCCGGACCGTCGTTCGATTGGGATCGTTTGTTGAGTCTGTTGGATTAGTCGAAGCGGTAGCTGATTTCAAAAAAAGTCTGATCGGACCAGTGCTGGCCCGGAGTGAACTCGTCTTTGGAACCGAGCACATTCTGATGTATCAGGGCCAGATTCAGGGACTGGTTTTCGGTCAGCTTCAGCGACTTTTGCAAAATAAGATCCAGACGCTGGAATTGATTGATTTCTGTCGAGCGCAGATAAGTCATCGCGCTTTGATAGTAATAACCGACACTGGCCTGCCATTGTTGGGGAAACCGGTAGGAGGCAAGCAAATTTGCCGAATGGTGGGGAGCCGACGATCCATAGTCGATCAATGCCATCGGGCGACCGTCGATGTTTATCCAGGAATAGCCCATATGCAGCAATGTTTCAGGATTTGGCCGGTAATCCAACTGCATTTCATAGTTCAACGCCGTGGCGACATCGCCGGTCTGATAGTGAAAGATCGGTTCCCCTGTTTCCGGGTCCACGTCGAAACCCGTTATCTGGGTCAGGCGTCTAAAACGCTGATGAGAAAACTTGATATCACTGGTCAGCGTCTTATCGAAAAACTGTCCGTGATGACCGAACTCCAGAGTATAGACTTCTTCAGGCATTAAATGGCCGGTCGTTTTGACCAGAAATGGCAATATCGACGGCACCGTGTTGCGAATATCGATATGCTGTTCGCCGATGGTCGGCATCCTAGACGCCTTGGAGGCGATCAAACGAAAACTGTGTTGCTCCGACCACAAATAGTTCAAGGCCGCTTTCGGCGAAATATCGACGTTTTGATAGGCGTTTTTTTCCAATAAGGCGCCCAAGTTCAATGTGAAGTCCTCTAGAAATTTCCATTCGAAGTTAGCGAACAAACGGTATAGCACATTGCTTTTGTCGTCATGGGTGTTTAGCCAAAAGGGTAAGCGGGTGCGATCCAGGCGACTGCCCAAACCCCACACCATACGGAGATCGTCGAACAGCTGTGTCGTATGCTGTAATTCGAAATCCAGTCTTTCGCTCATCGTATCATTGTTGAGATTTGTTAGCCCCACACGAACAGGCTCTACGCTGTCCCTGCGGATATGGGTGAGCTGGACCAGTAATTGTTCATTCATATCGAATTGATGCGTCCAACTCAGGTTTTGGGAGATGCGACTGGCGCGTTGATTGCGAACCGAGTCGTTTAAGCCGCCGTGGCCTCCGGTTTGGCTTTTATCGGCGCTATAGCCGAAATTATATTGCAGGGCGCTATTTTCCGATAGGCGGTAATCGAAGCGGGTGCTCAGCACATCGACCAGTTGACTGTCCGCGACGCTTTCGAGCCCGTCTTCCTGCTGATGCATGTAGCTGAAACGGTAGCTTAAATCGTTCCAGGTCCCGGCATAGCGTGCCGTCGAGCGGTAATAGTCGTTGCTGCCGGCTCGGAATGAGGCATGCGCGCCTTGATCCTGAGAAGTATGGGTGGTGATGATATTGATGACCCCTAAAAAAGAATTGGGACCGTAGGTGGCCGCATTGGGGCCGCGAATGACCTCGATTCTTTCGATATCCTCGATTAGCAACGGGTAATCATCCCAATGCACGCCGCCAAAGCTGGCATTGTAAATGGAGTGTCCGTCGATCAGCACTTGCATGCCGCGGGAGAATTCATCGGACATGCCATGGTAGGTGGCGGAAGACAGGTTTTTGCGTTTGTAACCTATTTGCATGCCGGGCACCAACCGGAACAGTTCGACAATTTCCTTGGCGCCGCTGGCCTTGATCATCGTTTTGTCGATCACCGTCATTGCGCCCGGCGCTCTGGATAACGGTTGTTTTAGGCGGGTCGCGGTCAACACGGCAGGCGCGTCGTCGAGAAAGAAGTCATTAGCGTCCTGTGCGTAGGAGGCCTGACTGACGAACAAGGTCAGAACGCCTGCGACCCGCTTCATTGCACGCCCTTTTGCTGCTTAGCGCTAACCGAATCGATGGTGTAGGCTAGATGAAGCGAGTCGAGGGCAAAAATCACAAAGCCGATATAGAACTGATAGGGAGCTGGTAACATCGGTTGAATAGTGAGGCTTGTTAAAAGTATTAAAAGGATTCAATTTCATACAGAATAGCAAATTATTATATGCGCTAGAAAGCCTTGCTGGCTATCTACAGCAATTCTCATCAGTTTGAGCATTTTGCTGTGTTTAGGGTATGGGGTATGTCTGTCGAGGAGCGCCGTTCACCCAGCACCTAAATTATCCTGGAATGTAAAATATATATAGTCCTGTAGCCATGGAATTTAGGTGCTGGGTGAATCCCTATAGGCTTGGATGCGACATCCCTGTCGCATACGCTTTTTCCGCAAGCAATCGATAGTAAAAGAAATATTTTCTCAGTATCAAGCTGAATAGTTAGTTCGGAAATTAAGCTCATTCAAACCGATAAGATACTTCGACAAAGGTCTCATCGCTAAGCTGTTCACCTTCGAGAAATTCGTCATTCGATCCCAAATTGTTTTGATGCACCACTGCGAGGTTCAATGTTTGTTTGTCAGCCAATTTAAACGACTTTTGCACGATTAGATCGAGGCGTTGAAAGGCGCCGATCGGGGCTGGTGTACGCAGGTATTGCATTGCGCCGCGATAATAATAAGCGACACTGGTTTGCCATCCCTCGGTAAATCGATAAGAGGCCAGGATATTGGCGGTGTGATGCGGCGCCGAGGCGGCGTAATCGATATGGCTGCCATCATCATGATCGATATTGATCCAGGAATAGCCCATGTGCAGCAAGGTTTGTTGATTCGGCTGGTAATCCAGTTGCAATTCGGCGTTCAGGCTGTTGGCCACATTGGCGCTGGTATATTCTAAAACGGGTTCAGAGGCATTTGGCAAGACGAATTGAGTCAATCTGCGAAAGCGCTGATGGGCCAGTTTGATATCGGTCGTCAAGGTGTGATCGAAGAATTGGCCATGATGACCGGCTTCAACGGAGATTACCTCTACCGGTTTCAGGGTGCGTTCGGTTCTGACTCTGACCGGTATGATCGAATGGACCGTTTTTTGCACGTCGAGGTTTTGCTCCCCGATAGTCGGCATTCTAGAAGCTCTCGATAACATCACCCGAAAACTGTGCTGATCGGACCATAAATAATTCAGGGCGATTTTCGGTGAGACATCGATATCTGTATAGGCGTTTTTTTCCAGTAACGCGCCCAGATTTAGGATGAAGTCATCGAGAAAAGTCCATTCGATGTTGCCGAACACTCGATAAAGCACATTGCTTTTGTCATCACCGTCGCCTAACCATAGCGGCAGACGAGTGCGGTCCAAACGACTGCCGACGCCCCACATCATCCTGGCCTGGTCGAACGGTTGAAAAACATGCTGCAATTCGAAATCCAATCTTTCGGTCAACGTAAGATTGTCGATCGGCATTCCCAGCGATTCGAATCGCTCGTCCTTTTCTCGTCTGATATGAGTCAGGCGCAAGACGAGTTGTTCATCGGCGCTTTTCAGATGAGTCCAGCGAAAACTCTGTGACAACAGGTTGGCTTGGGCGCTGCGCCCGGGATCGGCCGGATCGCCCTTATCCCCGACATTGCTCTTATCTTCGCTGTAGCCGAAGTTGTATTGCAAGACATCCCGGTCCGTTAAGCGATAATCGAAACGGCTGCTCAAAGCATCGACACGTCGAGCATCATACAGTCCCTCTAGTCCGTCATCCTGTTGATGCAGAAAACTGAGGCGATAACTCAAATCACGCCAGCTCCCGCCATAGCGTCCCATGCCGCGGTAATAGTCGTTGCTGCCGGCGCGGAACGAGGCTTTGCCGCCCTGATCATGAGCGGTGTCGGTGGTGATGATATTGATCACCCCCAAAAAAGAATTAGGGCCGTAGGTCGCCGAATTGGGGCCGCGAATGACCTCGATTCGTTCGATATCCTCGATCAGCAGCGGATAATCGTCCCAGGTGACACCGCCGAAGCTGGCATTGTAAATGGAATGACCGTCCACCAATACCTGCATGCCTCGCGCCAGCTCATCGCTCATGCCGTGGTAGGTCGCCGCAGCTAAATGGCCGCGTCTGTAGCCGACCTGCATGCCGGGCACGAGGCGGAAAAGTTCGACAATTTCCTTCGTCCCGCTGGCCTTGATCATGGCCTTGTCGATCACCGTCACCGCCGCCGGCGCGCTGGCCAAGGGTTGTTTCAGGCGGGTTGCCGTCAATACGGCCGGGGCGTCGGCGAGGAAGAAGTCGTCGGCATCCTGATATGGCTGTTGTTGATCGGCTCGAGACAGAGGGCTGCCGAGCGCGGCCAACAGGCCTACAATCCGGAGCATTATTGGTCTTTCTGTCGGCCGACGCCGATGCTTTCCAGCAGCATCAGGACAACGCCGAGCGTAATCGCCGAGTCGGCAATATTGAAGGCCGGCCAATGCCAGTCTCGGTAATAGATATCGAGAAAATCGATGACATAGCCGTAAGCGAGGCGATCGATTAGGTTGCCGAGGGCGCCGCCCAAGACCAGCGCCAAGGCGATCGCCAGTAAGGTTTCATGTTTTTGCAAACGAGACAGCCAGATCGTCAACACCGCGCTGATGATCACCGCCAGCGCGGCAAACAACCAGCGTTGCCAGCCACCGGCCTCGCTGAGCAGGCTGAAGGCGGCGCCGGTATTATGGACATAGGTGAGATTAAAATAAGGCAGCACGGCTATGGATTCATACAAACGCATCGAACCGGCAACAATCAGTTTACTGCCCTGGTCCAACAGCAAGGCCAGCAGGGATAACCATAACCATTTAAGCATGTTAAATTTCTTGCAATCTTAGCGGAAAAATCATTGTTGGCGTCAACGTAACTATTCAGTATAAAAATGCTTTTACTATCAGCCGACCCGGTGGATGCGCTCCGCTTATCCACCCTACGAATGGGGGTGAGTAGTGACAGGCATGTAGGGTGGATAAGCCTGAAGGGCGCATCCGCCAAAGATGCTCAGTATCAAGCTGAATAGTTACCCGTCAATAAGCCACAGAAGTAGTGATGATGGGTTTCGCTACGCTCTACCCATCCTACGCCAGTTAGGCGAAATGGCGTACTTCCCCGTCGCCGGCGATGTTCTCGACGCAGCGGCCGCACAATTCGGGATGTTCGGCATCGGCGCCGACATCCTCGCGTTGATGCCAGCAACGCACACATTTAGCGTGTTGCGACGCCGTCACTTTCAGTTTGACGCCTTCAAGATCGGTTTGCACGGCATCGTCCGGGCATTCCTGGTCAGCGAAAACGCGGGCGGCGGAAGTGATGAAGACAAAATGCAGCTCGCCGTCCAACTGATTCAGCGCCGAGGCATAGCCTTCGTTGCAATACAGTGCGACTTCGGCGTTTAACGAGGCGCCGATGGCGCCTTGCGAACGTAATTGTTCGACTTCCTTGCTGACCACGGTCCTGACGGCCATAACCTTGTCCCAGGTGTCACGGGAAACGGCTGCGTCTTGATCCATCTCGAACATGCCGTCATACCAGGTTTCCAGGAAAGCCGATTCGCCTCTGTCGCCGGGAATATATTGCCAGATTTCATCGGCGGTATAACTGATGATCGGCGCCAGCCAACGGGTTAGCGCCTCGATGACATGATACATCGCCGTTTGTGCGGAACGGCGCGGAATGCCGTCGGCTTTGGCGGTGTATTGGCGGTCTTTGATAATATCCAGATAGAAACCGCCCAGGTCAATCGCGCAGAAATGATGCACTTTTTGATAGACCTGTTGGAATTGATAACTGTCATAGGCCTGCTTGACTTCTTCTTGCAGACGCCAGGTTCGGTCGACGACCCAACGGTCCAGCGCCAACATGTCTTGTTTGGCGACGCTATGTTGGGCGGGGTCGAAGCCGTTCAGATTGGATAGCAGGAAGCGGGCGGTGTTTCTGAGGCGTCGATAACCGTCGGAGGTGCGAGTCAGAATCTCATCGGAGACATTCATCTCGCCGCGATAGTCGGTCGCCGAGACCCATAGACGCAACACGTCGGCGCCCAGCGATTTCATCACCGATTGCGGCGCGACGACGTTGCCTTTGGATTTGGACATCTTCTTGCCTTCCGCATCGACGGTGAAGCCATGGGTCAGCACCGCCTTATAAGGGGCGGCGTCGTTCATCGCCGTCGAGGCCAATAACGAGGACTGGAACCAACCTCGGTGCTGGTCCGAGCCTTCCAGGTACAAGTCGGCCGGGAAGTCCAGTTGATCACGTCTGTTCAGCACGCAGGCATGGGTAACGCCGGAATCGAACCAGACATCCAACGTATCCTGCATCTTGTCGTAATGTTCGGCATCGGCGCCGATCAGCTCCGCCGCATCGAGCTCGAACCAGGCTTCTATGCCCTTTCGTTCGACGCGCCGGGCGACTTCCTCGATCAGTTCGGCGCTGCGCGGATGCAGCTCTCCGCTTTCCTTGTGAATGAAGAACGCGATCGGCACGCCCCAGGTGCGTTGTCTGGAAATACACCAATCGGGACGTTTCTCCATCATGCTTTCGATACGCGCCTGTCCCCAGTCGGGAATCCAGGCGACCTGTTTGACTTCATTCAGGGCGGTTTCGCGCAGGCGGTTTTTATCCATCGAGATAAACCACTGCGCGGTGGCGCGGAAGATGATCGGCGTCTTATGCCGCCAGCAGTGCGGGTAACTGTGCAATAAGGCCTCGTGATGCAACAGCTTGCCCCTCTCTCTGAGAACCTCCAGCACATGGTCGTTGGCGCTGAACACATGTTCGCCGGCGAACAGTTCGGTGCTGGGCAGGAATACGCCATTGGCGCCGACCGGATTATCGACCGGCAATTGGTATTTAAGGCCGACCGCATAGTCTTCCTGACCGTGGCCGGGAGCGGTATGCACCGCGCCGGTGCCGGCGTCGACGGTGACATGGTCGCCGAGGATCACCGGCACCCGACGGTCATAGAAGGGATGTTGAAGCAACTGGTTTTCCAGCACTTCCCCCTTGCAATAGGCAATGACATGATAGTCGTCGATGTCGTAGCGCGCCATCGCGTCTTTCAGCAGTACTTCGGCGATCAGCAAACGTTCTTTACGGCCGTCGGTTTCACATTGCACGACGGCGTATTCCAGTTCCGGATTAACCGCCACTGCCTGATTGGCGGGCAAGGTCCACGGCGTCGTGGTCCAGATCACGACCGACAGCGGCCCCTCGCCTTCGTGTTCGGGCACATGGTGGCAGCCGGCCAGGAAGGCGGCATCGTCGACGACCTGAAAACGGACATCGATCGCCGGAGAGTGTTTGTCTTCATACTCGACTTCCGCCTCGGCCAGCGCCGAGCCGCAATCGGTGCACCAGTGCACCGGTTTGGCGCCTTGACTCAAATGGCCTTTGGCGGCGATCTTGCCCAGCGAACGGATGATGTCGGCCTCAAAGGCGTAATCCATGGTCAAATAAGGATTGTCCCAGTCGCCGAGTACGCCCAGACGAATGAATTCGTCTTTTTGCATCTTCACCTGTTTGCCGGCATAGTTGCGGCATTCCTTGCGGAATTGGGCATGGCTAACCTTGGCGCCGGCCTTACCGACTTTTTTCTCCACCATCAACTCGATCGGCAGACCATGGCAATCCCAGCCAGGCACGTAAGGCGCATCATAACCGCTCAAGGTTTTTGCTTTAATGACGATGTCTTTCAGGACTTTGTTGACCGCATGGCCGATATGTATCGCACCGTTGGCGTAAGGAGGGCCATCGTGCAAGATGAATTTCGGACGCCCGGCGCACGCTTCCCTGATTTTCCGGTATAACGCCTTGTCATTCCATTTTTTCAACATTTCCGGCTCGCGCTGCGCCAGATTGCCTTTCATCGGAAATCCCGTTTTAGGTAAATTGAGTGTTTTTTTATAGTCCATCGTCATGTTTTGTTTAAATCAGCAAAAATCTTTTTAGCCTGCAGCACATCGCGATCGATCTGCTGTTTTAGTTGTTGCAGCGACTGAAAACACATTTCATCCCGTATTTTCCGTTTGAAATGCACTTCGACATAAGCACCGTAGATTTCCCGGTGAAAGTCAAACAGGTGCGTTTCCAGAATCACCTTGGCGCCGCCATCGACGGTTGGCCGGGTGCCGACATTGGCGACGCCGACATATTCCTGGTCGTCGATCCCGGTCATCGTGACCGCATAAACGCCGATGATCGGCGTGTTGTTTCTGAACATTTCGATATTGGCGGTCGGAAAACCGATGGTTCTGCCCCTTTTATCACCATGGGCCACTCTACCGCAAACCGAATAATCTCGCCCCAGCATTTTCGCCGCCAAGGCCAGGTTGCCCTCTCCCAGCGCGTCGCGTATCAGCGTGCTGCTGATGCGCATGCCGTTCAGCTCGTAGGAGTGGGTGTCTTCCAATTGAAAGCCGAAGTTTCGCCCGGCTTCCTTGAGCATCGCAAAATTGCCGCGCCGAGCCTTACCGAAATGAAAATCGTCGCCGATCACCAGGTATTTCACGTTCAACTTGGCGATCAGTATGTCTTTGATAAAGTCCTCGGCCCGGTAATTCGCCAAGTGTCGGTTAAATCGCAGCACCAGCAGTTGATCGACCGGTAGTTTGGCGAACTGTATCGTCTTCTCCCGCAGGCGAGTCAGTCGTGAAGGCGCGTTTTCTCCGAGGAAATATTCCAACGGCTGCGGCTCGAACAACAGCACGACCACCGGCAGCCCCAATCTTTTTCCGTGCGCCGCCAGTTTTTCTATGACCGCACGGTGCCCCAGATGCAATCCATCAAAGTTGCCTATCGTCAACACACAGCCATGCTGCAATGGTTCTAGATGAGCCAGGCCCCTGATTAACTGCATGATTATCGGATAATTTGAAAACCGTTCATTCTACCATTAACTTGTCAAGCCTAGAAAGTTAAACACAAATCTGCTAATGAACTGAATTTTAGGCGCCGAAAAAAAATATTGCGCCCAATTGCGCGAGGCTTCGGTACAATCACCGATTGACAATATAGCAGAGTGGATGGGCCCGGCGCCATCCGTCAGCAGGGCAGCGATGATCGATAGCATCTATATAGAACAGCATATTCTCCAACATCCGCGGGTCAAGCAGATTTGCGCCCGCTTTCCCGACGCACGGCAAATCCTCTGCCGTCGCTACGGCGAAGTCTTTAATCCGAAAGCGCAAAATTTCCGCCTGCAGAAACAGCGCCCGGCGCTGATTCTGGCGGAAAAATTCAAGCACTTCGTGCTGCCGGCGCCGCCCGGCTACGGCATCGGGGCGAAACATAATTATTATTTTTCCCATATGCTGAACTGTCTGTACGATTGCCGCTATTGTTTTTTACAGGGCATGTACCAATCGGCCAATTATGTATTGTTCGTCAATTATGAAGATTACCAGGACGAAATTCGCCGCATCAGTCGGCAACATAAGGATGAAGCGGTGCATTTTTTTTCCGGCTACGATTGCGATAGCCTGGCTTTCGAGCCGGTGACCGGTTTTGCCGAACATTTTCTGCCGTTGTTCGAGACCTTGCCGAACGCGTGGTTGGAATTGAGGACGAAAAGCACGCAAATCAGGACGTTGCTCAACCGGCCGGCCATGCCGCGCTGCGTGGTGGCCTTTAGCTTGGCGCCGGAACAGGTCGCGGCCAAGGTGGAGCATAAGGCCCCGCCGCTGCAGCGTCGTCTGGAGGCGATGCGTAAGCTTCAGCAACAAGGATGGTCGTTGGGGCTGCGTTTCGATCCGCTGATTTATCAACAGGGCTATCAACAACAATATCAGCAATTATTTGATCAGGTCTTCGAGGTGATCGACGTGGAATCGCTGCATTCGGCCAGCTTGGGAGTGTTTCGTTTGCCGGAAAAATATTTCAAAAAAATGCATAAGCTTTATCCACAAGAAAAGCTGTTCGCCAGTCCGCTGCAGACTCAGCAGGGCATGACCTCCTATCGCGCGGAGCTTGAACAGGAAATGATGCAGACCTGTGGCGAATTGCTGCTGAACTATATTCCGGCCGATAAGTTTTTTCCATGCACACTGTAAGTCGAACCATACTCGTCACCGGCGCCAGTTCCGGCATCGGTCGGGCGACCGCCAGACGCTTGCTGGCGTTGGGTCATTACGTCATCGGCAGCGCCAGAGACTGCCGTTGCTTTACCACCGAACATCCTCGCTTTAGCGGCTATACATTGGATTTTTCCAAGCCGGACAGCATTCCGCAGCTGGCCAGGCGACTGCAACAAGCTTATCCGGCCCTGGATATGGTGGTCTTTTCCGCCGGATACGGCCAGTTCGGCTCGTTGGAGGAGTTTTCCTTTGACCAGATCGAGCGGCTGATGATGGTCAACTTTACCGGTCAAGCATTGTTGACTCGGGCCCTGCTGCCTGAATTGAAGCGCCAAGAACGCTGCAACTTGGTTTATATCGGCTCGGAGGCGGCCTTGCAAGGTAGCCGCAAAGGCAGCATCTATTGCGCCAGCAAATTTGCCTTAAGGGGATTTACTCAAGGTTTGCGTGATGAATGCGGCAATAGCCGCGTCAGGGTGTCGCTGGTCAATCCCGGTATGGTGCAAACGCCCTTTTTTGACGACTTGTCGTTCATGCCGGGCGAAGGTCAAGGACAAGTGCTGCAGGCCGACGATGTGGCCGACGCCGTGACTTATATCTTAGAGGCGGCAACTCATATGGTGGTCGATGAAATCAACCTAAGCCCAGCCAATAAGGTGATTAAGTTTAAGACGAAAGGCCGACAATAATGTTTATTGACAGATAGATCGCATGATTTCCAGAACCGTCGTTTATTGCGCTTATTATTTAAAGAACGCGCGTCGCTATAACCTTGTCAAGCGTCTGTTCTACGATCTGTTGGAGAATCCGGACAGTCGGGCGAAAAAACAGTTCGACGTGTTTATGATCTTTTTGGTCATGTTCAGTGTTTTTGTGCTGGTTTATCGTGTCGAGCATGAAGTCGGCAGGCTCGGGGAATATTTGGAGCATGGCGTCGTGACGATATTTATTATCGAGTACTTGCTCAGGGGGTGGCTTTATTCCGATTCGCATCGGATCATTATCGAACATTACGAAAAAGCGCAGTATCTGAATATCCGTTTCAGTTTATCGCGGGCGCTGAGACAGGCGATGGACAAAAAACTGCATTATGTTTTTTCGCCGTTGGCGATCATCGATTTACTGGCGATACTGCCCAGTTATCGGTCGTTGAGAATTCTGCGTATTTTTTTGATCTTCCGTCTGTTCAAGCTATTCCGCTACTCGAATAGCATCAAGGTATTTGCCGATGTCTTAGCCAGCAAACGCTTTGAATTGATTACCTTGATGGTCTTCATGGGCTTTTTAGTGTTTATCGCCAGCATCGGCATTTACTTGTTCGAGAACAAGGTTGCTGGAGGTCATGTCGATAATTTATATGATGCGCTGTATTGGTCCATCGTGACTATTTCCACCGTCGGTTATGGCGACATCGCTCCGCAGACCGTCGGCGGCCGCTTGGTGACCATTTCCTTGATTCTGACCGGGCTGGGCGTGCTGGCCTTTTTCACCTCAATTATTGTCGCCGCCTTCAGCGACAAGATGCTGGCCCTTAGAGAAAACAGAACGACTTCGGAATTGGAGCGTTTTAAGAGTTTCATTATCATCTGCGGTTACGGCCGGGTCGGGCAGGAAATCGCCCGGCAGTTGGCTAATGACCGACAGAATTTCATCGTTATCGATAAAGACGAAAGCAATATCAACCTCGCCAGACAACAGGGCTTTCTGGCCAATCTGGGCGACGTGAACAAGAACGATAGCCTGGTCAAGGCCGGCATCAAGCGAGGCGCGACGGCGGTGTTATGCGTAACGGGCGATGATGTCACCAATGTCTATATCACCCTGAGCAGTCGACAACTGAATGCGGATATTCAGATCATTTCTCGCGCCAATCAGCCTGAAAATATCGATAAATTTTATCAGGCCGGCGCCGATAATGTGATAGAACCGTTCGCGACCGCCGGCCTGCTGGCCGCCGAATATATTGGTCAACCGGTGGCTTTTGAGGTTATTTTCGGCATACTGCAAGAACAAAAAGATGTGCGCTTGGAAACCATTCGAATTAGACCGGATTCGATGCTGGATAATGCCCAAGTCGGAGGCTTTGACTTTACCGGCATCAGGCTGACGCTGGTTGGCGTGATCAGCGCCAATCCGATCCATTTGAAGCATAGGAACAAGTATCCACTTAAACAACAGCATTTTTATTTTAATCCCGATCCCCATTTCATCTTGCGGGCCGGGGATATACTCGTGGTGTTGGGACGGCAATATAGCATCGAGCATTTTCGCGACCAAATCGAACAGAAACGATTGTTGAAAAGGAATAAAGTATGAGAAACATCGTCGTTTTCGGTTATAACCGCTTGTCGATAGAAGCCTTGAAACGCCTGGATACCGAACGCCATAACGTTATTATCGTCGAACAAAGCGAAACGGCGATCGAGTCGGCAACGGAAAAAGGCTATGCGGTCGCGACCATCGATTTTCGCGATGATGAGGATTTAAAGTCGATAGGCCTAGGCAAACATATCGATACGATTTTTTGTTTTTTAACGGAAGATTCGGAAAATGTATTCTTGACGATTTCGGCCCGGGCGATCGATCCGGCGCTGCACATCATCGCCATCGTCGAAGATCCCGATGCCGTTGACAAGCTGATCGCGGCGGGCGCCAATAAGGTAATCGATCCCTATCAGATCTGTGGCCGAAAAATACATGAATTGATCAAAAAACCGGATATTACCAATATCATCGATCACACCGTTTTCGGTCGCCAGGACTTGAACATCGCCGAAGTCGTGATTCCCGAAAACAGCGTATTGGAAAATATTCATAGCAGCCGACTAAGATTGAATGAAGACCATAATTTGATTTTAATTGGTATCATAGACAAGGATTTGGGGGAAGACCTGCATTTTGCCACCGGCGAACAGGATTACTTGTTGAATGCCGGCGATACCCTCGTTATTTTAGGCCCCTCCAGGGACATCAGAGCTTTTAAAAAAGAAGTCGCCCATGTTGAATAAAATTAAATTTAATCCCCGAACCTGGTTTTTTATCGGTTTTTTTAGTTGTTTTAGCATGCTAGCCATAGGTGCCTATTTTCAATTGATCATGGATCTGGAGCCCTGCCCGCTTTGTATTTCGCAACGCATCGCCATTTTTTCGACCGGCCTCGTCTTTTTGGCCGCTTGTATACACAATCCGGTGGCGACGGGGCGGAAGATATACGCGATACTCGGCGCCGTGGTCGCTCTGGCGGGCGCCGCGATATCCACCCGTCATGTCTGGCTGCAGAATCTACCGCCGGAAGAGGTGCCGGAATGCGGTCCCGGATTGTCCTATGTTTTTGAACACTTTCCGTTGACGGAAACGATCAAGCTGATGCTGAACGGCACCGGTGAATGCGCCGATGTGCTGTGGACCTTCTTAGGCCTGAGCATTCCCGGCTGGACACTGATCGCCTTTCTGATGCTGGCCGCGGTCAGCTTGCTGCAATACTGGAATGACAACACCTTGACACCTAGAGGCCTAGACGATGAATAAATACTTATTAGCCTTATGTTTCCCCTTATTGTTTGCATCGATAGCCGGCGCGCAAACGCCGGATGGCTTGCAGGCGGCGATTGACGGCGAGCGGCGCAGCGCCGCAAACAAGGCTCGCGACCAATATCGTCACCCGGCCGAGACGTTGACATTTTTTGACGTGAAAGACGACATGACCGTCGTTGAAATCTGGCCCGGCGGCGGCTGGTACACGGAAATCCTGGCGCCGTACCTAAAAGGCCGGGGACAGTTGTATGCGGCGCATTTCTCGGCCGAGTCGACCGTTCCCTATTTCAAAAAAAGTCTGGCCGCCTTCAAAGATAAAATCGCCGCCGAACCCGAAGTCTATGGCGAGCTTAAACTGACCGTTTTACAGCCGCCGCAAAAACTGACGATCGCCCCCGAGGGCAGCGCCGATCGGATCTTGACCTTCAGGAATGTGCATAATTGGATGAAAAGTGGTCAGGCGGAAACGGTTTTCAAGGCGATGTACCGGGCCTTGAAACCGGGCGGTTTGCTGGGTGTTGTCGAACACCGCAGTCCGACCTATATCACGCAGGATCCACAGGCCGTCTCCGGCTATGTGCGCGAGGATTATGTGATCGATTTGGCCGAAAAAGCCGGTTTTAAGTTGCTGGATAAAGCCGAAATCAATGCCAATCCGCAGGATACTGGCAAACACCCTAAAGGGGTTTGGACCTTGCCGCCGACATTGAGGCTCGGAGAGACGCAACGGAACAAATATCTGGCCATCGGTGAAAGCGACAGAATGACGCTGAAATTTATCAAGCCGGACTATCAATAAATCAACAACCGCCCTATTCAGCAAATGATGCCGAATAGGACAGTATTTTTTCTTCAAATATACGGATTCAATATGTGTTTTAGTGCCAATATGTCACTTGGTTTAGGCCTGGTCGGGCTCGCTGCATCAGGCGTCACCTACAGGGATAAAAGCGAACCGCTGTGGGTGCGGGTTGCCCGCTCCTATGCGATTTTACATTTTTCGATGATGGAGTTTATTCAATTTTTCGCTTATCCGGTTGCCGATCAATGCGGCTACGGAACGAATTTATTTCTCAGTGAACTATCGACCTACCATATCAGTCTTCAGGCTTTGGCCATCATGCCGGCGCTGGCCACCTATTCTTCGGACAAGGGAGCATTGAAAAAAGCCTTTATGATCGGGATGACCTTAAGTGGTTCATTCTTGGTTTTTAGCTTCTTGCCGACTAGCTGGCAGCTGTTCGACATTAATCCGAACTTCATCGGCGATATGATTGCCTGTTTGTTCATGGGCGAATATCACATCGGTTATCAAATTCCCAGCGCTTTCGGCTTGTTGGTCACCTGGGGCTCTTTATTCGCGCTGGCCGTCAGCGGTTTCCTGTGGAAAGACAACTGGAAAATCGCTTCCTATCATTTCGGCATGGCCATCATGACTTTGTTCATGCCGCAATGGCTATTCGGCGTCAGCACCGGCGAAGCGGCGGCGATGTATTGCTTTTACTCGATCCCGATCACCGCCAGCTTCATGCCGTACTTCAAGAGATTCTTCTCCGCGCAGTCGCAACAACAGCAAGCCGGCGAGTTGGCTTATAAGAGCAGCGAGTAAGAATAATTAAAGCCGAATCCTTCCTGTGCTTCATGAGCTTCATGGTGAGGAATACGGTTGGTGCGTGTTTCCGCTATTTGGGCGGATCCGCTGCGCTTGATCCGTCCTACGATTGGCAATGATTCGACTAGACGCGACCATGGAGAACATCAAGAGCATGAAGATTGATCGACTTACTGTCTTCCTGTGCTTCATGAGCTTCATGGTGAAGAATACGGTTGGTGCGTGTTTCCGCTATTTGGGCGGATCCGCTGCGCTTGATCCGTCCTACGATTGGCAATGATTCGACTAGACGCGACCATGGAGAACATCAAGAGCATGAAGATTGATCGACTTACTGTCTTCCTGTGCTTCATGAGCTTCATGGTGAAGAATACGGTTGGTGCGTGTTTCCGCTATTTGGGCGGATCCGCTGCGCTTGATCCGTCCTACGATTGGCAATGATTCGACTAGACGCGACCATGGAGAACATCAAGATTGATCGACTCGTTGTCTTCGTGTGCTTCATGGTGAATAATACGTTCTTGGCGAACGGGCAAATAACATTTTCCCGTTTTTATTTTACAATCTTGTAGCAAGGCACATAGGCTTTGCCCGGCAGTTTCATGCGCTGTTGATCGACGAACGCGCTCAATAACCTGTCCACAGGCTCCATAATCTCCGCATCGCCTTTGATTTCAAAATGACCGTACTGTTCTATCGCTCGTATGCCCTCATCTTTGACATTGCCGGCCACGATTCCGGAAAATACCCGGCGCAGATCGGCCGCCAGTTGATGCCTCTCCTGGTTTTTGTGTAATTCCAGGTTAGCCATATTTTCATGCGACGGCACAAACGGCAGCTGAAATTCAGGGTTTATTCTCAACAACCAGTTGAAATAGTAGGCATCGTCTTTTCTATGGCGAAATTCGCGCACCTGACGCATGCCTGTTCTCATTTCCCTCGCCACCCGTGCGGGATCATCGATGATGATTTTATAGCGCTGCTGCGCTTCAAAGCCCAAGGTGTCGCCGATAAATTGATTGATCTGTTTGAAATATTCCAAGGCGGAGTGAGGGCCGGTAAAAATCAACGGAAACGGAATTTCACGGTTATCAGGGTGCAACAGAATGCCGAGCAGGTAGAGTATTTCCTCGGCCGTACCGGCGCCGCCGGGGAAGACGACGATGCCGTGGCCGGTGCGCACGAATGCTTCCAATCGTTTTTCGATATCCGGCAGAATCACCAGGTCATTGACGATCGGGTTGGGCGATTCGGCGGCGATGATGCCCGGCTCCGAGATGCCGATATAATGGCCGTTGTTGATGCGCTGCTTGGCATGGCCGATGGTCGCGCCCTTCATCGGTCCCTTCATCGCGCCCGGCCCGCAGCCAGTGCAGATATTCATGCCCCGCAAGCCGATCTGGTAGCCGACCTCTTTGGTGTAATTGTATTCCTCGCGGGAAATGGAATGTCCGCCCCAGCACACTATCAGCTTTGGTTCCGTGCGTGGACGAATGATGTTGGCGTTGCGGAGGATATGGAATACCGCATTGGTGATGCCTTCGGAATTGTTCAGGTCGAACTTGGGATTGTCATTGATTTCATCGCTGACATAAACGATGTCGCGCAACACCGCAAATAGATGCTCCTTGATGCCCTTGATCATATAGCCATCGACAAAGGCATTGGCCGGCGCGCCGGTGACTTCCAATTTGATGCCACGCTCTTCCTGAATGACTTGGATTGAAAACGAACGGTAACGCTCAAGCAATTCCTTGCCGTCATCCATGTAATTGCCACAGTTCAGCACCGCCAGAGAGCAGTTATGCAACAAGCGATACAAGCCGCCCTGGCTAGTGTCCAGTAGTTTATTTACTTCGGCTTTCGAGAGAACGGCTAGCGGCCCTTCGGGCGAGACTCTGGCGTCAACGGTCATTTCTGTCATGGCAATTTTTTCCTTAAAGGTTATCTACAGAGTTTAGCCCGGATAATCGGACGAGGGAAAGCTCTGGCGTGGAAATCGGTTATAACGACCGCGGATGTCATCTAGCCACGGCTTAACTCGTTCCCAAGTTTTAGAGGGGGGGGATTATACAAGGCAGTCTTGGATTGTTCTGGGATTATCCGGTAGCGGCAACGATTGCCGGTGATTGTCGAGTATTTTTTTGTAAGCAAACAACGGTGATTTCTGTTTTTCCGTCTGATCACTGCAGAATTGTGTCAATTGACTGAGTCAGTATGGTAAATGCCATAAAATCAATGCTAAGAGTATACGGCTAAGCCGATTTTCCGGTATTTCTGTTTGGCCAAAAGATATACATAACAAAATCCATGCCGATTTCGGCGGCATATTGTCGCGCGACACTATGCCACATTTCAATTTTCGCCATCCGACGCTAAACTTTTTTGCAACTCTTGTATGCGACCCTTCCAAGCGGGAACTAGAGTTGAAAACCCTTCCTCTGATGCGGCTTTGCGGCCGCATTCTTTTTTGTTATCTCGCGATATCCAAAGGAGCAACAGATGGCATATGAATATCTGGATCTCGAAAACAAACTGTATATTCCGACACAGAAACTGCTCGATCAGATTCAATTGGATTTAGCCGGGCTTTTTACGATGATTCGTCAAGGCGCGATCGATGCTCATAATAGCCTCGCGGTCCTGGGCAGGGAATGGTATGACGACCCGATCGCAACGTCGGAGCGTTGGTATAACCAGGCGGTCGCATACGGCGCCGATCTTTATGCCGTTTTTTTTGAAAAATGGCTGCCTCAGGCCGAGCAAAGCTATGATCAGATGCTGCTTGCCGCGTCAGAGTTAGCGACGCAGACGCTCGATAACGTCGACTATATCGTCGAAAATCCGGAACAGGTAAGCGCCGAAGCCATAGCATCGATGACGGAAAGCCTGACAGCGGCAGGTCATTTATCGGCGGAACTGGTGGAGGACTTACAAAACAAAAGCGAGGAAATCATTGCCTTGTTAATGGAACAGCCATTACAGACCTTGGAAACGGCCACTATGGAATTATTATCCAGTCTGCTCAATGCCTATTACGAACTGGCGACAACGATATTGGCAAGCTTGTGAACAGCCGTCGGAAGCTATTAAGCCGTCGTTGACGGCAAAATAGACTCACTAGATTTAGACCTTATTCTTCCGTTTCGCAGCAACTTGCTTCATTAATCTGTTGCCGGTATTTATGCAGATAAATGCCGGCAACCACGCCGACGCCAAATAGCAAAACAGGATGTCTGGCCGCGCCCCCTAGGATGCGAGCGCCCAGACCGCTACCGGTGGCGATTGCTCCGGCCTTGACGGCGCCCTTGGCGCCATGATTCGCGTGTGAACTCATCATAATTCTCGATAATGGATTAGTGTTTATCGGCTTTTTCTTCCGGCTTTAATTCCTCGGCATTAATCAGCCTGTAAATATTTTTGCAGCCTTCGCAGCAAAAATGCAATACCTGATTGTCTTTGGTTAATTCGGTAAAGATATTCAGCTCAACAGGCAGACTGCACAATGCACAGGCTTTGGGCGCTTGTTCTTTCATTGTTATTCAGACTCATTACCGCATAGTCGCGGCTTAGTTGCAACCGTATCGTTAACCGTGACAGATGATCGGTTTATCACGATGCATGGCGCTTGCATTACCGGTGCGCATGTCAATAATCGTTAGGACATTCTAACCGCGGATAAGCAAAAAACACAAACTCCGCTGTGTTAGCAGCAATTCCCATATCATCAGTTTGAGTATTTTTGCAGGGTTTAGGGCATGGGATGTGTCTGTCGAGGAGCGCCGTTCACCCAGCACCTAAATTATCCAGGAATGTAAAATATAGTCCAGTAGACATGGAATTTAGGTGCTGGGTAAACCCATCCCTGGGGGCTTGACGGCAGCATCCTTGCTGCCGACATCCTCGCCAAACACACCCCATGCCCTTTTTGAACGCCAAAGTGGGAATTGCTGCTGTGTTAGCCGGACAACGCTGAAGTCATTTTAACGATGATAATGGTTGAAAACTGTGATGATTTCTTCGCAGGAAATCGTGTCGTGGTCATGAGCCAGGATAAACTCCGCCAGTTGCATAACCGCTTGCCAATAACTAGGCCGATTGATAAAGCGGTAGGCTTGCATGAATAGTTCCTGCATTTTCTTTTTTTGCCGCGATGGCGAACCGATGAAATATTGTAAATAGGTGGTGGCTTTTTTGACATCGGAACAGCCGCCGTAGTGTTTCAAGGCGTTGCAATTGACCAAGTTTTGATTGAACACTTCTCCGTCACGTTCGGCGACATATTTCGCTTCGGCTAAAGGGCCGACCAGCAAATTCATCACATCCGCTTCATAGGCGCATTGATAACTGTGTTTATCGGCATCAGAGAGATCGGCTAGGTTATCGATGACGGTGACGGGCAAATTTTGTATTAGTTGTCCGTCAATCACCTTGGCGAACAATTGCGCGTTATTTTCAGCCGGCTTGCTGACCTGAATTTCAAAATAAACCGGCGGCAGTTTTTTTTGGCGGTTGCCAAAATAGATGGCGGCGGCATGTCCAGCTTCATGGAAGGCTGTTTGTGCATACAGTTCCAGGTTATCAATTTGGATGGCATCGGTGGTGTGATAATTTCTTTCCATGGGCACCTCGCAAAAAAGCGGCCCGAAGGGCCGCAGTAGGAAGGATGGTAAAACTCAACTTCTCCGAGGAGGGAGCAGCGATAAGAGTTGGGTAAAGTCTAGCGACAAGACTCTGTCTTGAATATGTGACATAGTGTCGCGCGACAATATGCCGCCGATTGTGGCAAGAAGTTTGCAATGTATGCTGGGTTTGCCTGGCTGAAATGCGCTAGATGGGTATCTTGAGGGCTGAAAAGAACGAAAATTGGGTGATATGCCCTATTTAACCGAGTCATATCCCCTAGTTTTGTATTGCCGAGTCGATCAGCCCTTTTTTTCTCTGATGAGCGGCGGAAATTAGTTGAAAATATTTTTTCAGATGAGGGGCGGTGGTTGCCGGTTTATATGGGATGCTGAATCGTGTTGTCCAGGATTTCTCAGCGTTCGATCTGAGACATATGCGATTTTCCCGAGCAATAGGCAAAAAAAATGCGGCCTGAGGCCGCATTAGTATAGAAGGATATATAAAAAAACTCTCTATCCCAGGAGGTTGGGAGCGCATTCAAGAGTTGTGCGTAGTTTATAGCGCAATGACCATGTTGAAAATGTGGCATAGTGTCGCGCGACAAATTGTCGCTATCGCGATGACGATCAGTTGCGAGCAGGCTATGCCAGTTCGCTGAGCAGCATGGGTTTTTCCACCCCCCAGCCTTGCGCATAATCGACGCCTATTTCGTGCAGCAAGGCGTGGATTTGATCGTTTTCGACATATTCGGCGATGGTTTTCAATCCTAAACTATGAGCGATCTCATTCATCGAGCGGACGATGGCGACATCGGTGCTGTTGTTGAGCATGTCTTTGACAAAGACGCCATCAATTTTCAGGAAATCGACATCCAGGCTTTTCAAATAAGAATAGGATGAATAGCCGGAGCCAAAGTCGTCTAAGGAAAACTTACAGTTGTAGCGTTTGATTTGTTTGATGAACTGTTGAGTGAAATAGACGTTTTCGGCGGCGACGGTTTCGGTGACTTCAAAGGTGATTTTTTCCAACGCTATATTGCTGGAGGCCAGCGTGTTTTTTAAAAAAGCCAGAAAATCTTCGCTATTCATCGATTCGCCGGACAGGTTGATCGAGAAGCCATCCAGCGCCTCGAAGACTGAGGGGTGTTGTTCTATCCAGGCTAAAACCGTCAACACCACCCAGCGGTCTATTTCGGACATGCGCCGGCAACGTTCGACGGCCGGGATAAAATCGTCAGGGGCGATGACCTTGCCGTTTTCATCTTTGACGCCAAGTAGGATTTCATAATGGCAGTGAGCCTTTTTTTGCGGATCGATTGCGGCGATTTTCTGGCATCTGATGAACAGGCGGTCATTGTTGAGGACCTGATCGATGCGCCCGGCCCAGTCATGGGTATTGAGTTGGGACTTCAACATCTGATCATTTTTCTGGAATATGCGGATGCTGTTGCGACCCGCGTTTTTTGCCGAAAGCGTGGCCGAATCAACCTTTTGCAGCAGGCTGGCGATGTCGTAACTATTATCGTTGAAAGGCAACATGCCGATACTGGCGCCGATCGCATAACTTTTATCCCGCCACTCGAAATGACTGTCGATGAGCCGGGATTGCAGTTTTCTGGCCATATCATAGGCGGCTTCGGCGGAGCAGTTTCTCAATAATATGGCTAGCGTGTTATCGCCGAGGCGGGCCAGGATTTGTCGATGATGCAGTTGGTTTTTCAATAAGTCGGCCAACTGTTTTATCAGTGCTTCGCCGCCGGCCAGGCCGCAGGTATTGGTGATCATGCGGAAGTCCTGGATCTCGATATTGCAGAGCACATACTGGGCGCCGTCGAGTCTGGACAGCTCTCTTTTGAACTGTTTGATAAACTCTTTGTGATTGATCAGCTGAGTCACCGGATCATGAGTGGCGTTATAGACCAGTTTTTCATGCATTTTCTGCAGCATGGTATGAGTTGCACGGTCCATGACCGGCACATCGAGGCTTTCAATGCGGTTGGCGGTGCCGTTTCTGATCAGATCGGATAGCGCCTCCCGCTCCAGTTCCAGCTTTTTCATACCGTTTCGGTCGACAAAGACGTAGACATCCTGAATGTCGCCGATCCAGACCAGTTTCAAGGGTTCCAAATTATCGTCAATTAGGACGGTCAGCCATTCTCCAACCCGGAGTTGATCGACTCCTTCGTCGTGACTGATGGTCTTATCGGCAATTTTATCGGTCTCGGAAACCGGGAATGTGATCATTTCCGCCTGGTTATCAGGGGCTCCCGACAATAATGTTTTCAATTGGCGCAGTATTTTTTGCTGTACAAACGTATTGGTGCAGACCTGCTGCAGGTGGGTATCGATGAATTCCAGCGTCGTTAGCGTTTGCGCTTCGCTAACCTTGTTTGGTCCGGTTAGCCAGTTATTCAGCTGATCGATGAGACGCAGATAGTTGCTAAAGGCATCGTCACCGGCGCCGTCATTTAATTTGGCGATGACCAATAAATGTTGCCAACCGGCCGCTAGCAGAGCCGTGATGATTTTCGGGATGCGTTTGCCGGCAAAGCGCCGATTGAGTTCGTGCTGGACCGATAGACGCGCTTTTTCCAACTTCTGTTTGCCTTCATAAACTTCGATGATGCGTTTAATGTTGTGGTCGATGGATTGATTGACCGATTGAGTCAGCTCATTGAGTTGCCGTTCCACCGACACGAAAATATCGGGATTTTTCACTGACTGATGGGCGATTTGTTCGACCAGTTGATCTAAGGTCTGCTTAAGGCGTCGGTTCCGGATCACTTTATTGTCTTTGACGGCCGACTCCAGCCAGGCCAGGTGATTGACGATATTACGGGCAGGATGCTGATCGGATTCGAGGAAGCTCGGATCCAGCAAGGCTTGAGCCATGACGGGCAAATAAATGTTTTGCAGATACGGTTGAATTTCCTTGTTCAACGACATGTCCCTGAGCAGGGTGTCAAACAGACGTTGATGGACATCGAGAGCACTTTGGTCGGCGTTGGAGAGATTTTTGTGGTCGCCAGCGAATTTTTTTAACGTCCGTTGCAGTTCCTTTTGCAGAGACTGGCCTTCGAGATGGGGAGTGGGGCTGCCGGCGGTTTTTTTTGCAAGTGTGACAGGGCGGCGGCGATTTCTTCGGGTGAATATTCCGCATCCCTGGACGGCGACTCGGCGGTTGTGGAGTGCTGGGGAGAAATTTGGCCTTTAACCAGGCGCAACAGATGACTGGCGACATTGACGAGCGGTTGGCTGCCTTCGGTGTTAAGCGCCGTTTGAGTGGACGGAGTGTCTTTGTTGAAGGCGGCATTTGCAGGATATCTAGGATAAGTCCTATCGGCAGTAGCAAGGCCTTCCGTAACTGCGTTGCCTAGGATGATGTTTTTCCAGGTGTTGGGCCCCGTAATTTGTCTGGGAGCGCCATGGGCAACAAGGATTTGATCCATTTTTTTATATAAATCCGGCAGACAGTCATGCAGCGTTTGTTCAAAGACAGCATAGAGGGTGCGTTTGACCTGGGGATTTTCCTCTATACCGGTTAAGGCGTCACGTAAACAGTCGCATAATTTTTCCGGGCTGGCGGGATTGCTCGCGCTATTGGCATCGGCGCCGATAAGATAGGCCGTTTTGTGTTGCAGTTGTCGTAGCTCCGATCGGTATGACGCATCCAGGTTTCTGATGGTGGCCGATAAATCGAGCCAGTCTTCAAACTCATTTTTATCAACCAATGACAGCGGTAAGGCTATTTCCTTGTCTTCTCGACTTGGTTGGTTAACGTGACGAGGCTCTTGCAGTGCGGCATGGCAAAATCTGTCAAACAACATGTTTTTGTTGAGTTGCAGATTGGGAATGGCGTCGAGTAAGGCCGTATAGTCGTGAAAATCGGCGACATGCTCGGCGGTTTCAGTTAATTTCGGCGCCGCTCGTTGATAAAATTGCCGGAATATCCTCGACAGATGCGCCTGCAACAGGGTAGCCAGCTCCGCTTCCAGGATATTCGATGGATCGCGAGGCGGTCCATTGGTCGTCGAAGAGGCTTCGTCGGAGATTGCTGCGTGCTGTTTTAGCGCCTGAAAAGCCGCTTTGGCATCGCCTGCAAACGCGACGCCGACGCCATGGGCGCGGAAATGGCGGATTTGTACGTCTAACTCGAAGTCTTTGCCGCCATCTTGGCCAAGGTTCAAGGTAAATTGAACCTGTAACATTTGTTGAAGTTGTAAGTCCCCGTCCTGATGAGCTTGTTGCAGTTCTATGAACAAACCGCCGGAGCAAAAATCCCGTATCATGCCTTTAATTTGCTGGGAATCATTAACGACCAGCGTGGCGGCTAGTTCAATTCCATGACGCATATAACGGCGACGCTTTATCATAGGCATTCGGAAATGTAATATTAGATGAGTTGCTAAGACTTGATCAAACATAACTATTCAGCGTGAGATAGGGCATCGGCAGCGGCCGCCGCACAGGGAGGTGCAAGTGACGCGTGAGGCAGGATGCCTTTAGCTGCCAGGGATTTACCCAACACCGAAATACCCCAGGTTATTGGCTATGATTAAAAATCTTCGTTAATTTAGGTGCTGGGTAAACGCGTCCTCAGAAATCAATGACCTACTGCCTAAAACCCGAAAGATAGTGAATAGTTACCAATCATACTGCTAAAAAATAAATTGCCAAAGGAAATAAACATCAGAGCCACGACTATTGCCAGGTCCTTAGGAGCTTCGGCGCGAACCGCGGCTTAATGCCATAAGCCGTTAATATGCCATCTGGGCCGACGTTTTACCGTTCGTCTTTGCAGGATATCTTGCAAGGGACTGCTGCCCAACATCAATGGCAGCGGAGTTACGGTTTCCGGAATCTTAAGCTCCATTAAACGACGCACTCTTTCCTGGGTGGGAGGATGGGTGCGCAGCAAAGACGGCTCGGGTATTCTGCGGCCGGGGAAAAATACGCGCTCCATCCAGCCTCCCTGCACATGTTCAATTTTAATCAGCGCTCGGGCCAGAGTTTCCGGGGCGCCGGTTAGACGCGCCGCATTCAAATCCGCATTGTATTCTCGGGTTCGGGACAAGCCGAGTTGAGCTAAGGCGCAGATATTGGGCGATAAAATCAGCAATATGATGGCAAACCAGTTTATAGTGGCGTCGGTGAGCAGGATCAAAGGCAGGTTAAGCAACAATAATAGCTGACCAAATAAAGAAAGCAGACTGGTTAGGCGGCTGAACATGTCGGCCAGCCCCATTACGCCCATATCATTGTTGCCGATATGACTGATTTCATGGGCTAACACCGCGACCAGTTCCTCGATATTCAGCGCGCGCAACAGGCCGTCGCTGATGCCAATGCTGGCGTCAGAAGTTTGGCCGACCGAAAAGGCATTGAGCGTTCGGCTGGGGATGTAATGCAGTGACGGCGCCTTGCTTAAACCGGCCCTGCGGCTCAATTCTTCGATCGCCCTATGGATCAGCGGGGCCTGATGGGGCGGCAACGGATAAGCGCCGTATAGGCTCATGATCAGATTTGGCGTAAATCTAGGATTTAACAGCAGCAACAGCAAGCACATCAAGGCCAGGGCGATGACGCCTTCGAATTCCCATAGCAAGTAGCCAAGCAATAACATGAGGCTGCCCATCACCACGAGCAACAACAGGGTTTGCATCCGATTGGCTAAGGAGTGTTGCTTCCAGTTGTCTACATCAAGCGCCATAATGCGGGACTCTTTGATTAATTCGCCTGGGCTCGATGCCGGTGCGTGCGAGCCCAAGCATAGTGGTCTAACGAATGATCAGATAAAAGAATCTGCCGCTGCGGTTGATATGCAGCAACAACTCTTTATCCGTCCGACTCAAGGCCTTGCGTAAACTATCGATGTCGCTGACCCGCTTGCGATTCGCGCCGGTAATGATATCGCCGGGACGCAAGCCGCTGTAAGCGGCCATGGAGTTGGGCGCAATCGCGGTGATAATCACGCCTTCGTTGTTGGGCGTATTTTCCAATTTGACGCCTTGCAGTAGTGCATGCTCGCTGGCGGCGACGGCTTTAGGCTTTTGGATTTCGACGCTGAATTTGCGTTCTTTGCCGTCGCGAATCACTCCCAATGTCAGTTCGTCGCCTATCGCCTTGACCGCAATCATGCTGCGCAGCCGGCCGGTGGAACGGGTCATTTGATCGTCGACGCTGATGATGACATCGCCCGCCTTCAATCCGGCTTTGTCGGCGCCGCCGCCCTCTATGACGCCGGTTACCAGCACGCCTTGCTGACCGTGTTTCAGATCGAAGGCCTTGCGCAAGTCCGAGGTGATGTCTTGGATATTGACGCCGATCATCCCGCGTCGGACTTCACCGAATGCGAGTATTTGCCGCATGCTTGCATTGACCATGTCGATCGGAATTGCGAAGCCGATGCCGATATTGCCGCCCGAGGGGGCGATGATGGCGGTATTGATGCCGACCAATTCACCGAGTAAATTAACCAATGCGCCGCCGGAATTGCCCGGATTGATCGAGGCGTCGGTCTGAATGAAGTTCTCGTAGCCCTCGATGCCCAACCCGGAACGTTCCAATGCACTGACTACACCGGTCGTGACCGTTTGTCCCAGTCCGAACGGATTGCCGATCGCGACGACGAAATCTCCGACCTCAAGCAGACTGGAGCGACCTATTTTCACTTCGGTCAGATTCGAGGCCTTGATTTTCAGCACGGCGATATCCAGGTCGCGGTCTTCGCCGACGACCTCGGCCTTAAAATCACGACCGTCGATCAACGACACATAGACTTCGTCGGCATTGTTGATGACGTGAAAATTGGTCAGCACTATCCCTTCGTCTTTATTAACGATGACGCCGGAGCCGGCGCTTTGTTGACGCCGCTTCGGCTGATAGCGGGGCTGCTCGGGAATTTGAAAAAAGTGGCGGAAAAAAGGATCGTTTAACAACGGGTTGTAAACTTCCCGGGTCGAAAATGTAGAAATATTGACGACGGCCGGATTCACTTGTTTCAACATCGGCGATATGGACGGCACCGGCCGGCCGCTGCTGTCATAGTTCGGTAACGCGGCATTAGCGGCGGTAACGGAAAACAAGGTAATACACAGGATTAAGACTCGATGGGCAAAAAACATGACGACCTCTGCTGGTTCTGAAAGAGTAAAATGGGCGGAATTATGCTCCCGCCCTATTGCGCTCACGATTTTTCGATGTTGATGGTTCTTGTATCGCTGTTCGGCTGTTGTTCGCGCGGTATGCGCATGGTCAGCAGGCCGTTTTTCATCGATGCCTTGATGTGGTCGGCATCGGCATCATCCGGTAACGACAGAACCCGCTGGAAGGCTCCATATCGGCGTTCGATGCGATAGAAGCTCTTGTCTTGGTCTTCACTCGCTTCTTGTTTGTTTCCTTCGATGGACAGACGCCGTCCGTTCAGCTTAATGTTCAGGTCTTTTTCTTCCAATCCCGCCGCTTCCAGCGTAATCGTGTATTCCTTGTCGTCGCTGGAGATATTCAGTTCCGGATTGAAGGTCGGCAATCGTTGCCATTGAAAGCCGGTCTCAGGAAAGACGTCCCGGCTAAGCGCTGGAAATCTGAAGCCTCTGAAGGCCTCGTCAAACAGACGGTCGATTTCGCGATGAAAGCGGGCCATGGGATGCTGCGCGCCGAGTTGTTTATCGTATTGCTCTCTGCGTACCGGTATGGTGTCCGGTTGGGCAGTCGGGGATTCTTCGTGTTTAAACCAATTCCAGGGGTTCAGTTTTTTTAAGTTCATAGCCGATCTCCCAAATTTTCAAACAGATAAGACCAACATTTTTCGTAACTATTCAGCTTGATACTAAGAAAATTTTTCTTTTACTATCAATTGCTTGCGGAAGAAGTGTATGCGGCAAGGATGTCGCATCCAAGCCTATAGGGACATATTTACGGCGTCTTCTGGAGCAAGTAACTGATAGTAAAAGTATTTTTATACTGAATAGTTACCATTTTTCATTTTTCTAAAATTAACGCAAAATCATTTGATGGATAATCTAACACATTATTTAAGTCGTTATCGCTTTGTTTGCACCCAAACTTTTCGAGTATTCTGCTTCAGGGCGAGTCGTTGTTTCGCTTTGAAACCATGCACAGCAAGCCATATTGATTTAAACTTCGTCAGAAGCGTTAGTCATATAGGGTGTCAATAATGGAATTTAAAGACTATTACAAAATCATGGGCGTCAGCCGGGATGCCAGCAAGGACGAAATCAAGCGCGCCTACCGAAAGCTGGCGCGCAAGTATCACCCCGACGTCAGCAAGGAGCCGGATGCCGAGGCGCGTTTTAAGGAAGTCGGCGAAGCCTATGAGGTATTGAAAGATCCGGAAAAGCGTGCCGCCTATGACCGTTTAGGCGCCAATTGGAAGGCCGGACAGGATTTTAGGCCGCCACCCGACTGGGACAAAGGTTTTGAATTTCATAGCGGAGGCTTTACCGACGCCGACGCCTCCGGGTTCAGTGATTTTTTTGAATCGCTGTTTGGCGGCGGCCTTTTCGGAAGAGGTTTTCAACGCGCGAATTTCAATGTCCGCGGCCAAGATACCTTCGCCAAAATCAGCATCGATCTGGAAGATGCCTTCAACGGGGCCACGCGTAACATCAATTTGCGCAACACCGAGTTGGGCGAGGACGGCCGCCCGCACGTCAAGACTCGCTCGCTGAATGTGCATATCCCCAGAGGCATACGCCAGGGCCAGCATATCCGCTTGTCTGGGCAGGGTGGCGCTGGCAGCGGTCAGGGCAAGGCCGGCGATCTTTATTTGCAGATCGAATTCAATCCGCATCGTTTTTATCGCGTCGATGGCAAGGATATTATGCTGGATTTACCGATAGCGCCTTGGGAGTTGGCTTTGGGGGCAAAAATAAAAACGCCGACGCCGAACGGTCCGGTGGATTTGACGATTCCATCCGGCAATTTATCGGGCAAGAAACTACGCTTGAAAGGCAGAGGCATTCCGGGCAAGCCGCCCGGGGATCTTTATGTTATCCTGCAGATTGTCTTACCGAAAGCCGACAGCGACCAGGCCAAGGCTTTATATCGGGAAATGCAGCAAAAACTGGGGTTTAATCCGCGTGCCGGAATGGGGGTTTAGATGACTGATAAATCCTATGTGTTAAAAGGCGTCGTGTTGGAAGAAGAAATGGAGTTCACGCTCGTCGATCTGAGTCGAGCTTGTTCGGTCCATGCCGAGTGGATCATCGCGCTGGTTGACGAAGGCATTTTGGAACCCAGCGGCAATGATGTGACTGAATGGCGTTTTAGCGGTGATAACCTGAAACGGGTTCTTGCCGTTCAGCACTTGCAAAAAGATCTCGGCGTCAATTTGGCCGGCAGCGCGCTGGTGTTGGAATTATTGGAGGAAATCGAGGCTTTGCGCGCCCGCGTTGCCGCACTCGAAGGTCTGCACGAGCGATAGTCATCGCGGTTACGAATCAACCTAGTACAACACCATTATTCCAATGGCGGGTAAAGACATTAAAAAATAGCTAAGAATTCATCCGCTTGCTAAAGCAGACAACTCGTCAGATGAAAATGGATGCTGTACTAGTACATAGTCAATATTATTCTGTCGGCAATTGCGAATGTAGGTGCAGATTTAGCCACGCTATGCGAATAAATTCGCACCTATCGCAGCAATTTCCAGTTTGGCTTTCAAAAAGGGCATGGGTCAACGGCGCTCCTCGCCAGACACACCTTAAACACAGCAAAAATGCTAAAACTGGGAATGGCTGGCGCCTACCGAGTACCCGTCATATATAACATGACTGAATATTAGCGACGTTCCAAGCGTCGATATTTCGCATCGTAACCCGGGGGATAAAGCCTTGGATAATAATTTATTCGATTTCGTTTATCGCTATTTATCTCAGCCGCAGGTATGGCCCTGGTGGGTGATGTCCGCCTCGATTGTCCTCGGCATCGTCTCCGCCTGGGCCACTTGGCAGGTGCTGCAATGGCGACAAACGCAACGGGAAAGTCAGCCAAAACGCGCCGCTAAAAAAGCTTGGCACGCGCTGGACCCAGAACAAGTGCTGGTCAAATTAAACGCTTCGGAGTCCGGCTTAGCGCCGGCAGAAGTCTCGAAGCGTCAGCGTCGCTACGGCCTCAATCGTCTACCGGAAAGCAAATCGCGCAGCGCCATATTGCGCTTCTTCGGCCAGTTCCACAACTTGTTGATCTATGTGCTGCTGATTGCTGCGTTGATTACCTATTTAATCGGCCATATCGTCGATAGTGCGGTCATCGTCGGCGTCGTCTTGATCAACGGACTGATCGGCTTTATTCAGGAGGGCAAGGCCGAGAATGCGTTGCGGGCGATTCGTAACATGCTGTCGTTGCAGGCGACGGTGATGCGCGGCGGCAAACAGCTGAGCATCGCGGCCGAACAACTGGTGCCCGGCGATATCGTGTTGCTGCAATCTGGCGATAAGGTGCCGGCCGACTTGCGTTTGCTGAAATGTCGTAATTTCCGAGTGCAGGAAGCGGTGCTGACCGGAGAGTCACTGCCGGTTGAAAAACAGGTCGAAGCGGTCGAGCGACGGGTGGAGCTCGGGGACCGTGTGAGCATGGCTTATTCCGGCACCCTGGTCAGCAGCGGTCAGGCGACAGGCGTCGTCGTGGCTAGCGGCGGCGATACCGAAATAGGCTTGATCAGCGCGTTGGTGGCTCAGGTCGAAACACTGACGACGCCATTATTGAAGCAACTGGCGCATTTCGGCCGCTGGTTGACCGCGGCTATCCTGTTATTGGCGACGGGCACTTTTCTATTCGGCTTTTTCTATCGCGGCTATCCGATGACCGAAATGTTCATGGCGGCCGTAGGGTTGGCCGTCGCCGCGATACCGGAAGGCTTGCCGGCGATCATGACCATCACCTTGGCGATAGGCGTGCAACGAATGGCTGATCGTCACGCGATCATCCGTCGTTTACCGGCCGTTGAAACCTTGGGCTCGGTGACAGTGATCTGCTCCGATAAAACCGGCACGCTGACCCGCAACGAAATGACGGTCGGTTCGGTGCTGACCGCCGAACAGTCATTTTCGGTCAGCGGCGTCGGCTATAATTCTGATGGCGGTTTTCAATGTCAGCAACAGGCCGTTGAAGCGCGGAA
The DNA here is from genome assembly GCF_030717995.2 of Methylomarinum sp. Ch1-1. NCBI lineage: Bacteria > Pseudomonadati > Pseudomonadota > Gammaproteobacteria > Methylococcales > Methylococcaceae > Methylomarinum > Methylomarinum roseum. The sequence continues at coordinate 845,367 of NZ_CP157743.1, forward strand.
TTTTCCGGTGCTGCAGGAACTGGCCCGTGCGGCGTTGCTGTGCAACGACGCCGTTTTGCATGAAACTAATGGCGAATGGACTCTGCAAGGAGATCCGACCGAAGTTGCATTACTGGCGATGGCGCTGAAAGCAGGTTTGAAAATCATGCCGGAGAGGGAAAAATGGCCGCGCACCGATGTCATTCCGTTTGAATCGGAACACAGGTTCATGGCGACCCTGCATCATGATCATGCCGGCCAAGGTTTTACTTATATCAAAGGCGCGCCGGAAAGACTGCTGGAGATGTGTACGAAACAGCGCAACGGCGCCGAAGACGGCGCGCTGGATCGCGATTATTGGTTGGAGCAGATGCAGGCCCTGGCGCAACAAGGGCAAAGGCTGTTGGCGATCGCGATCAAAGAGGGCGGCGACGGTTTGAGGAGCCTAGAATCCGATGATCTGGAAAGCGGTCTGACCTTGCTTGGCGTCGTCGGCATGATCGATCCGCCGCGTTCCGAAGCGATCGCCGCCGTGCGCCAATGTCAGCAGGCCGGCATCGTGGTCAAGATGATTACCGGCGATCATGCCGACACCGCGGCGGCGATCAGTTCGCAATTAGGCTTGAACGGCCAGGGCGGCGTATTGGCTGGCCATCAAATCGAAGATTTATCCGATGCGGAATTGCGGCGGACGGTCGGCGAAGTGAATATTTTTGCTCGCTCCAGCCCCGAACATAAGCTGCGTCTGGTTAAGGCCTTGCAGGCCAATGGCCATGTCGTCGCGATGACCGGCGACGGCGTCAACGATGCGCCGGCGCTGAAAAGGGCCGATGTCGGCACGGCGATGGGACAAAAAGGCACCGAAGCGGCCAAGGAAGCGGCGGAAATGGTGTTGACCGACGATAATTTCGCTTCGTTGGCGCAGGCCGTCGTCGAAGGGAGAACGGTTTATGACAACCTTAAAAAGTCGATATTATTTATATTGCCGACCAGCATCGGCGAAGCATTGGTGATTATCGCCGCAGTCATGCTCGGCGAGCAGTTGCCGATCACGCCGGTACAGATCCTTTGGATCAACATGATCACGACGGTGACGCTGGCGTTGACCTTGGGTTTCGAACCCAGCGAAGAAGGCATCATGCTGCGGCCACCGAGGAATCCGGACGAACCGTTGCTGACGCCGTTGTTGGTTTGGCGCATTCTTTTTGTCTCTCTGATCATGCTCTGCGGCGCTTTCGGCCTGTTTCTGTGGGAAAAATGGCAGGGTGAAACGATCGAACATGCCCGTACCGTGGCGATCAATACGATAGTGATGTTTGAAATCTTCTATCTATTCAACTCTAGGAAAATCGAGGCTTCGATCGTCAATTGGCGGGGGGTGACCGGCAATCGTTATGTGTTGCTGGCGGTGGCGATCCTGATCGTGTTTCAATTAGCCTTCACCTATTTGGATGCGCTGAATCATTTGTTCGGCACCGTCGCGATCGACGCGGAACAATGGCTGCCGATCATCTTGATCGCCTTTACGGTGTTGCCGCTCGTGGAGATCGAGAAATTGCTTATCAGGGTATTCAAAAAGCCTAGGCGGCCGACTTAAATCTATTTTATCGCCCGGATCAGTTTGACCATGTCGCCGCTGGCCGGGTCCAGCAGTACCTTTTGAAACGGACGGGCCTGGACATTTTTCAGCGTTTGCCGGTTGATGTTGGCGCCGACCAGCGATTTGATCAGCGGGTTCATCAGGTTCATCATCGCCGCCATGACCTTGTTTGAACTCAATACATGCTCCAGCAATAATACCTGCCCGCCGGGTTTGCAGACCCGGTAAAGTTCCTGTAAGCCTTTGTTGGGTCTGGGCACCGAACAGAACACAAAGGTCGCGATCACGGTGTCGAAGCTGTTGTCGGCATAACATAAGGATTCCACATCCATCAGCTCCAGATCGACATTGATATGCTTGCGATCGCGTTTGTTTTGCGCCTGTTCCAGCATTTTCGGACTGAAATCGATGGCGGTGATGTTGGCGTCCTGCGGATACAAGGGAAAATTCTTACCGGTGCCGACGCCCACTTCAAGGATATGCGGTCCCCTGGCCTTGGACCATAATAGCTTGCGCCAACGGCTGAAAAACAAGCCTTCCAGGACGCTTTCCAGGACTTCGAAATAAGGTGCAATACGGTCGTAGCGGCGTCGAGTTTTTTCGCTGTCGGAGCTCATCGTGGAATAGCCTGGAAAAAGTGGGTGACAATAATGGGCCAGCTGGGTTGTCTCCCGATACCCAACTGACTCACCGTCTTCGTCGGTTAATTCTCAAGTTGCTGAATGCCGTCCAAATACCATTTAGGCTGGATGCTGGTTTTCGGTTTGATGAAATGCCAGACTTCGCGAATTTGTTCGGCCTGCTCATTGGCGTTTTCACGCATGATCGCATCGAACAGCACGACCGCTTCCAGTTCCGAGCCGATTTCGCGCACTTCCAGTAGTTCCGCTTGCAGTTTCAGCACGTCGGTTTGGTCTTCTTCATCGTTGGCCTGCAATTGTTCCTTTATTTCGGCAAAGACCTTATCGGTGGTTAGGCCGCGAATCTCAGCCAAATCCCGGTTGTCCCAGGCGGTCTGTAGGCTGCGGAAGGCGATTTCGGCGCCGGCCAGGAAATCCTGTTCATTGAAGCCGTCGGGTATCATCGCCGGGGTGAAGTCGGCGTCCTGTTGAGCAGGGCTACGTGTATTCATGTTGCTTGTCTTGTCCTTGTTGAATAACACGTCGGTGTCAAATTCGGACGAATTGCCGCCATAGGTCTGTTGATTGTCGCGGTATTGAAAAGGCGTCTGTGTATCATGGCCATCATTGCGACTATAAGCCGGTGATGGCGTTTGTCCGGCCTTGGCCGCGAACAGGCGGTAGAGCAGATAGGCTATGCCGCCGAATATCAGGATATCCATGAAGTTAAAGCCTTCGAAGGCGCCGCCGAAAAGTAGCGAACCGAGCAGCCCGCCCAGAGCCAAGGCGCCCAACATGCCCATTAGGCCGCCGCGTTTGGAAAGATTCTGTTTAAGCGCCTGATTCTTATTATGAGCCTGCTGTTGACTGGCGGAACGGCTGCTCTGGCTGGTTGTTGAGCGGCGATAAGGCGAGCTGTAAGCAGACTTGCCGCCAAATGAGCGGGCGCCTCCGAAGCGTTTGGCTTCAGCATCGGATATAGCGCCCAAAGAAAAGGTCAGGGTCATGATGAGAGTTGCTGCAAGACCAAAAAATTTATTCATAACGTAATTTAAGTATCGGTGTTGTTGAATTAATAAGATTTATCTTATGTTCTGGGTAAATTAATTATTTTCAAGTAGAATAGTTAACTTTATCTCGCTTAGCAATTTTAAGATGATTTCATTCCTGCAAAAAATGATCATGGCGCTATTGGTGTTGCTGCAATTTGCAGCGCCGCTGGTGCATGCGCATGCAGGCATGGAAATCTCTAATCTGGGTGTGCATGTGCCAGGGTTGGAAGCTCTGTCGGTTGGAACGGATGTGGACAAGTTTAGTTCCATTAGCGGTCAATATCATCAGGATAGCTGTTTGGTCGGCATCAGTTCGGCGATACCTCAGAAGCAAGATGCATCCGTTGAGTCTTCGTATATTGATTCGTATATTCCGGCTGAGATGGTCTTTTCCATCGCGCTAAATGGCTGCACGATTAATTTTTCCCCGCAGGATAAGTCGCTCGTCGATCGTCTGCTTTTCTGTCTGCACAGTCCCCGTGCGCCTCCCCGTACTCTTCCTCTTTAAAAGTCATCGTCAGAATTTCTGACCTCTGTAAAAACTTCTTTTTATTTACCTGCGATCCGTTCGCAGCGGAGTTTTAGTATGAAAGGCTCTAGCTTAGCTAAGTTTTGTCTGCCGTTGTTATGTCTGACGGCAACGCCGAATTTTGCCGAAAATAACTATATTGTCGAACATGTAGATCCGATCAGCATCGATGTTCAGCTGACCCTGCCTCAGGTCATCGAGCAAACGCTGGCCAAATATCCGGATCGGACGCTGAATCAGGCGCTACAACGGGAAGCCGATGCCTTGAAGCAGCGTGGGGACAGCTGGTTGGCGGGTTCCTCCAGCCTATCGGTGCAATATCTCGATGATGTCGTGGCCGATGATATCGGCTATCGACAGATTTCCGGACAAATACAAGTTCCATTATGGAACTGGAATCAACGTTCCGCCGGGGAGAAGGTCGCCGAGCAGGCGCAGTTGTCCGCGGACAAGCAAGTGGCGGTATTGAAGCTGCAGGTTGCCGGATTGGTCAGGGCGGCGTTATGGGATCTGGCGCTGGAAAATATCCGTTATCAGCAGTCCAAACAGATTCTCGATATTTCCGAGAAGCTGTTGCAAAAAATCCGTCGCCGGGTGGATTTGGGCGACCTGCCCCGCTCCGATTATCTGCTGGCAAAATCGGATTATCTGCAAAAACGTTCCTTGGTCACTCAGGCCGAAGCGAAAGTGATGCATGCCCGAAAAAATTATTCCATCCTTACCGGCATGAACCGGATTCCGGAAAATTATACCGAAACCTTAAGCGAGGAAGCGACGATCAGCGATCGACACCCGCTGTTGCAAGCCGTCAACGCCCAGATCGAACGCAAGCAAGCGGAACTGCATTGGGTGAAAAGCCAGGGTTCCGGACAGCCGAATCTACAGATCGGCATGCAAAACGAGAGGGATCAGCGCGGCGGCCGCGCGATACAAAGCGCCGGCGTCGGTATTTCCATTCCGTTTGGCGGCAAGGCCTTTCTGCAGCCGCAGGTTGAGCAGGCCAATATAGAACTGACTCAGGGTCTGGCCCGGCGCGAACATTTATATCGTCAGCTGGAGAAAAATCTGCATGAAGCTGAGCATGCGCTGGAAGTGGACGAAGCGGAACTGGCGATCGCCAACGAAATGAAAGAGATCGCCGAAAGACATCTGAAGATGATCGAACTCAGTTTCGCCGCCGGCGAGATCAATTTACTGGACTTGTTGAAGATTCAGGCGCAAACCCATAACGCCATCCGTCACGCCAAAGAACATGAAGTCCAAAAGCAACGTCACATCGCCTTTTATAATCAGGCGGTAGGAGTACAACCATGAGAATTCTTTTATGCACCCTGCTGTTGTTGATCGGCAGCAGCCCTATACAAGCTCAAAATGAGCAGATCAACATCTCGCAAATGCAGTTTTACAATCTGGGCGTCAAAATCGGGCGCTTGCAGTCGATTGAACAAATCCCCCTGCTTTATGCGCCGGCTAAAGTAGTTGTGCCGCCCAGTCAGGAATTCATCGTCAGCGCTCCGCAGGCCGGCTTGATCAGCAAGCTGAATGCGGCCGTCGGCGATCGAGTCGAAAAAGACCAGGTGCTGGCGCATATCAACAGCCCGGAATTGCTGACGCTGCAACGTCAGTTTCTGAAGGCCGGCAGTGAACACCGCTTAGCCTGGCTGGCTTATCAGCGCGATAAAAAACTGCTGCGGGAAGGCGTGATTGCCGATCGGCGCTGGCAGGAAACCCGCAGTCTATACAGCAGTAAGGTCTCGGAGTTGAACGAGGCGAAACAACTGCTGGAAATCGCCGGCATGTCGAAAGCGGACATCGACAGCCTACAGAAAAATCGTCACCTCAGCAGCCAGTTGAATGTTCGATCGCCGATTACAGGCGTGGTGCTGGAACGCATGGTGGTTGCCGGCGAGCGCCTGGATATTCTGGAGCCGCTGTATCGCATCGCCAACCTGAATCTGCTCTGGCTGGAGATCAACATTCCCCAGGAGCGCGTCGGCTTGATTAAGGTCGGCGATCAGGTGCTGGTCGAAGGCGGCGAGGTCAGGGCCAAAATCAGCATGCTGGGGCAGAGCGTCAATCCCGATAATCAGACGGTGTTGGCGCGCGCCGTGATCGACAACAACCGGCGCAAAATCCGCGCCGGACAGACGGTCAATACGCAAATTATCCAGGCCGCCGCCGGTCAGTCCGCTTATAAGGTTCCCAATGTGGCGATCGCGCAAAACGAAGGGCAAGCCTATGTGTTTGTTCGTAACGACGATGGTTTTGTCGCCACGCCGGTAACGGTGATCGGCAGGCAGGACGAAGATTCGGTGATCAGCGGTCCATTAACGGGACGTGAGGAGATTGCCGTGCGCGGCGCCGTGGCGCTGAAAGCCAATTGGCTGGGCTTGGGCGAGGATGAATGATGACTGCGCTGATACGTTTTGCGCTGAGCCAGCGCATCTTAATGCTATTGTTTATTCTGCTGCTGATCGGCGGCGGTTATTTGGCCTTTCAGAAAATTCCGATCGACGCCTTTCCGGAGGTCTCCCCGACCCAGGTGAAGGTGATCGTCAAGGCCAACGGCATGACCCCGGAAGAAGTCGAGACTCGTATCACGACGCCGTTGGAGTATGAATTGCTCGGCATACCGAAGCAGACGATGTTGCGTTCGTTGGCCAAGTATGCGATTACCGACATTACCATCGATTTCGAGGAAGGCACCGATATCTATTGGGCCAGGCAACAGGTGGCCGAACGCCTGAATACGATCTGGGCCGATTTGCCGGAAGGCGTCGAAGGCGGCATCGCCCCGATGACGACGCCGCTGGGGGAAATGTTCATGTTCGCGATCGAAGGCGGTGATCTGGATCTGATGGAGAGACGGACGCTGTTGGACTGGGTGATCAGACCGGCGCTGCGCACCGTGCCGGGGGTGGCCGATGTCAATTCCCTGGGCGGCCTGGTGCGTAGTTTCGAAGTCGTGCCCGATAATACCCGGATGACCTCACGGGGCATCAGCATCGGGCAACTGGTCGATGCGTTGAAGAGCAACAATCGCAATGACGGCGCCGGTCGTTTGACCGAAGGCGAGGAGACGCTGATTGTCCGGGCCGAAGGACGCATCAAGACCGAACGCGATGTCGGCGCCATCGTCGTCGCCGAACATCAAGGCGTGCCGATTAGCGTAGCCGATGTGGCCAAAGTGCGCATCGGAGCGCTGACTCGTTACGGCGCGGTCAGCAAGGACGGTAAAGGGGAAGCGGTGACGGGGCTGGTGCTGAGTCTTCGTGGCGCCAATGCCCGCCAGACCGTCGAGGATATCGAGAAAAAGCTGGCGGAGCTCAGTAGCGGTTTTCCGGAAGGCGTCAAGGTCAATGTGTTCTACAATCGCGGCACCTTGGTGGAAAAGGCGGTCAATACCGTGTCCGAGGCGCTGGTTCAAGCGATCGTGCTGGTCGTCGTCACCTTGATTCTGTTTTTGGGTAATCTGCGCGCAGCCTTGACCGTTGCGCTTGCTTTGCCGCTGGCGGCGTTGTTCACGTTTATTTTAATGCATTATACCGGCATGTCGGCCAACTTGATGAGTCTGGGCGGCTTGGCCATCGCCATCGGCATGCTGGTCGACGGCGCCGTGGTGGTGGTCGAAAACATCACCACCCTGTTCGCCGATAAGGAAAAGTCCAAACGCTTGCCGCATCTGCACAGCATCTACCGGGCGACCCGGGAAGTGGCGCTGCCGGTCGTTTCCGGCACCACGATCATCGTTATCGTGTTCGTGCCGTTGCTGACTTTGCAAGGGTTGGAAGGCAAGCTGTTCACACCGGTGGCGTTGACCATCGTATTTGCGTTATCCGGTTCGCTGTTATTGTCGCTGACGGTAATTCCTGTGTTGGCGTCGTTTTTATTGAAAAATGTGTCGGACGAGGAACCTTGGCTGCCCAGGCAATTGCAGAGGCTTTATTTGCCGGCGTTGGATTGGTGTCTACATAACAGCAAAAAAGTGTTTATCGGCGCCCTCGCGATGTTGTTGGTGACGGGGTTGATATTTACCCGGATCGGCAGTACGTTCATGCCGACCATGGATGAAGGCGACATCATCGTGCAGTTGGAAAAGCTGCCGTCGATCACGCTGGAGCAATCCGTGGCTCTGGATGTGCAAGTCCAGAAGAATATCCTGAAAAACATTCCCGAAGTCAGCAGTGTGGTTTCACGGGTCGGCACCGACGAACTGGGGCTGGACCCGATGAGCTTGAATGACACCGATACCTTCATGGTGCTCAAGCCCAAGGATCAATGGCGCATGGAAACCAAGGAAGAATTGATCGATGAAATCCGCAAATATATGGCGGAGACGCCGGGCATCGCCTTCGGTTTTACCCAGCCGATCGAAATGCGGGTGTCGGAAATGTTGACCGGGACCCGAGGCGATGTCGCCGTCAAGCTGTTCGGCGCCGATTTGGAGGTGTTGAATCAAAAAGCCCAGGAAATCGTCACCGTGCTGAGAAGCATTCGGGGAGCCAGCGACGTGTTTACCCGGGAAAACGAAGGCATGCAGTTTTTGCAGTTGGAGATCGACAAACAAGCGGCCGGGCGTTGGGGGCTGAGCAGCGACGAAATTCAAATGCTGTTGCGTTCGCAGATTGAAGGATTGCGGGTTGGCATCGTGCAGGAAGGCATTGTGAAATCGCCGCTGATCGTGCGCGGCGACAGTAATAGCGCTAATTTCGATAATTTGCAGATCGCCCTGCCAGAGGGCGGTCATGTGCCGATCACCGAGGTGGCCAAGATCAAACGCGTCGAAGGGCTGGTGTCGATACAACGGGAAAGAGGTCAACGTTTCGTCGTGATACGCAGCAATGTCGAAGATCGCGATTTGGTCGGCTTCGTCGACGAAGCGCGTCAGGCCGTCGCCGATAAAGTGTCGTTACCGAGCGGCTATTACGTCGAATTCGGCGGCCAGTTTGAAAACCAACAACGCGCCGCGGCGCGGCTGTCGCTGGTGATTCCTGTCTCGTTGGGTTTGATTTTCTTACTGCTGTTTTCCACGTTTGGTTCGGTCAGACAGGCGACGCTGGTATTGTCCAATATTCCGCTGGCGATGATCGGTGGCGTCTTCGCCCTGTGGATTTCCGGCGAATATCTGTCGGTTCCGGCGTCGGTCGGCTTCATCACGCTGTTGGGGATCGCGGTATTGAATGGGGTCGTAATGGTGAACTATTTCAACCAGTTGTTCGATACCGGCATGGATCTGGATGAGGTGGTGTTGGTCGGTTCCGGCAGACGTCTGCGGCCGGTGTTGATGACCGCCTGCACCACCGCCCTGGGTTTGATTCCATTGTTGTTCGCGAGCGGGCCGGGTTCCGAAATACAAAAACCCCTTGCCATCGTCGTGATTGGCGGGCTGGTATCGTCGACGTTTCTGACTCTGGTTTTATTACCGATATTGTATCGCTTATTCGGCCAATCTAAGGAGGCGAGAGCATGAATCATCAGGAGTTTCTAATCACCCTCAATGTGCCTCCCAGTCTGGAGGAGGCGATTGTCGATTGCTTGCTGACCTTCGAGTCGGAACACGGCTTCAGCAGCTTGCCGGTGTCGGCGCACGACCATAGGAATGAAGGTTTGTCGGTGGCCGAGCAGGTCGGTGGCCGGCAAAAAAAAGTGCGCTTTCAGATGTATATCGAGAAGCAGGCTTTATCGGCCTTGATCGATCGATTGAGAGCGGATTTTGCTGGGGCCGGCATCCATTACTGGGTGATGCCGGTGATCGAAAATGGCCTGATTTAATAAGGACTCTTTGGCTAATTGCGATGCAGGAGGGGTTAAATGCAATGATGCGCCTTCTGCGTCGGCCGCATCCTATGTTTCCTGCGTTCCCCGCTCCGATCACCATTGTCGATAATTGCATAAATCGTAGGAGCGCCGCTCCCGGGGCAAAAAACTCAAGGCAATAAAAACCTGAAAAGGCGGCCCAGATGCATTTATACTAGACCCTAGCTCATTATTCGGTGAGGCCAACCATGCGCGCTATCGATCTCATCACCTTATCCTATCGCAGCATCGGCAGCCAGAAATTGCGCTCGGTGTTGACGGCGCTGGGCTTGATTATCGGCATTGCGGCGGTGGTGATCCTGACGTCGATCGGTCGCGGCGTGCATCAATTTGTATTGGCCGAGTTCACCCAGTTCGGCACCAATCTGTTGGCGGTGTTTCCCGGCAAGACCACGACGTTGGGCTTGTCCGGCGCGACGATCAGCACGGTCAGGCCGTTGACCCAGGATGATGCGGCTAGCCTGGAAAGATTGGATCATGTCTTAGCGGTTGTGCCGGTGATACAAGGCAATGCCAGGATTGAGGCCGGCGATAAACAACGCCGCGCCAGCGTCTTCGGTGTTGGCGCGGCGGTTCCGGAAGTGTGGAAAATCAATGTTCAGCAAGGCAGGTTCCTGCCGGCGGGCGAGATGAATAACCCGCGAGCGTTTGCGGTGTTGGGCAGCAAACTGCGTGATGAGCTGTTTGGCGGCGACAATCCGCTGGGAAAGCGGGTGCGTATCGGCGCTGACCGTTATCGGGTCATCGGCGTAATGGAGGAGAAAGGTCAGATGGTGGGGTTTGATATGGACGACTCGATTTATATTCCGATCGGTAAGGCATTGGAAATGTTTGATCGGGAAAGTGTCATGGAAATAGATCTACTCTATCAAAGCGGGGTTGCGGTCGAAGGCATCGAAAAAGCGGTTAGCCGCTTGTTGGTCGCCCGTCACGGTCAGGAGGATTTTACCATCATTACCCAGAATCAAATGTTGGAAACGATGGACTCCATCTTGAATATTCTGACTATGGCGGTGGCCGCGTTAGGCAGTATTTCGTTACTCGTCGGTTCGGTCGGCATCTTGACGATCATGACCATCGCGGTCTCCGAGCGCATTTCGGAAATCGGCCTGTTGCGAGCGGTGGGCGCAGAACAGCGCACCATTTTCCAAATTTTTCTCGCCGAAGCATTGGCCTTGAGCTTGGCCGGCGGCGCCGGCGGCATCTTGTTAGGCATCGCCGTTGCGCAGGCGCTTAAGCTGGTCGTGCCAAAACTACCGGTGGAATTGGCCTGGTATTACATCGTCGGGGCGTTTTTTATTTCATTGGTGATCGGTATCGCCGCCGGCGTATTGCCGGCGATGAAGGCGGCGAGATTGAAGCCGCTGGACGCATTGCGCACCGAATGAAGGTCGCTTATTACATCGCCTTCATAGGTGTACTGAACGAAGTGAAGCTCATGCTCTTCCTGCCCTTGGCGGTGAGCTTTTCTATGCCGCCTTAGGTATGAAGACCGCTTTGTTCTCCTATGGGAATTTAAACAAGGAGATTCTCATTTCCGGCAAAGAGCGGAGAGAAGGTCACCAGCTACCGATATTTTCCATCGATGCCCAGGGCTCCTGAGGCTCCTGTTTGTCTCCTCTTTGCAGCAGTTCTATGGAGATGTTATCCGGAGAGCGTATGAACGCCATCCAACCGTCGCGCGGCGGACGATTGATTGTGACGCCTTGATTCATCAGGCGCTGGCAGAGCGCATAAATGTCATCGACCTCGTAAGCCAGATGACCGAAATTGCGTCCGCCGTCATATTGCTCGGGATCCCAGTTATAAGTCAATTCCAGTTCCGGGGCATGCGTCGATTCCGCGCTGCCTTTGTCCAGCGGCGCAGACAGATAGACTAACGTGAATCGACCTTCTTCGCTCTCTATTCGGCGGGTTTCCACCAGCCCTAATTTATTGCAATAGAAATCCAGAGACTCGTCCAGATCCTTGACTCGTACCATTGTATGTAAATAACGCATTTGTTGATTTCACTGTTTGGTTAAAAGGATTCTGCTATGCTAAGCGGCGCTATAGTGCGGTTCAAAATTCGCTTTTTACCCTTCACGAGCTTTTCTAGGGTTGTAAGCGATGAAAGAATTTCGATTTGCGCTGCATTTATTTTCAACCCGATACTTTAACCAGATTAGCCCTATAAAACAATGACCGAGTACCCAGAAAAAACCTGTGACATAGATCGTCTGATTCGCCATCCGAAATTAGTAGCAGCCGCCTTAGAAGGCCGTAAAACCCAGCAACGCCGCGACGGCTTGTATGCCTATCCCGATGAAACTTTCGAGCTGGAAGGGGTTCGCTTTATCGTAACCGCGGTAGAAAAACAAACACTGGGCGACATGAGTGACCGCGATGCTCAGGCGGAAGGATACCCCAATCTGGAGTTCTATCGCGATTTAATTATCAAGATGCATCCGGGGATGAGCTGGGACGATACGCACAGCGTATGGGTGCATACATTCACTCGCGTTCAGGAATAACAATTCCCTTGCTGGCCATATCCTGCAGTATCGTTAAGCCGCCTTCGATAATGATTTGTTGATTCGGTTGGGCGGCTTCCGTGGCCAATTGCTGTAAACATGCTGCCGTATTGATGCCGTCGTGCTGTTGAATCATCTGCAGCAGTCTGAAGGTCATCGCGTTGATCTGGATAAAATGCACCTCATCGACGCTATCACGATACACCAGCAAATAAGTCGGTTGTTCCGGCGCCGTCTCCGGCAAATAGTCGGGAGAAATTTTTTGCACCGGGTATCGATAAACCAGCGGCCAGGCCAGCGGCGATAAGGCGATGTTTTGTTGCAAAAGCGTGTCGATAAAGGTCTCATCGGCTGGCGCGACATGCTCTTGGGCGATCGATAGCGCCATTTCCACCCATTCGTAATGCGCCAATTCCAGCAGGAAAGGGTAATCGTCGGCATTGTCACGTTCATGTTGCAGGTATTCCAGAAACTCTTCCGGTATTTCGGAAAAATACGGCGAGCGGCTGACATGCTTGCTGAAAAAATCCTGACTCAATTCAAACCATTGTTGATTGCTCAGAATGCGTTTTAACACCGGAAAGTTGCTGCTCAGGAAACTGTCGACATTGTTGAAAAATAGCTCTCGGTAGGTGTCCATGCGCTGTTTTTTGACATCGCTCGGGCACGGATTATTGGCCGGGTCGCGGATATAGGCGGCGAATTCGGCTTGCTTGGCTTTGAAGTCTGTCTTAGGCTGTGCGCTGCTCATGTTGGCTGCCCCAGGCTTTCTGAATGCTACGGATCGTGTCGACTTCTTTTAACAACACGTCCAATGACGGAATATTGAAGTCGCGCTCCAGTAACGTTGGAAACACGCCATAAAGCTCATAGGCCTTGCCCAGCAGTTTCCACACCGGGTCGATCACTTCGGCGCCGTGGGTGTCGACCAGAAAATCGTCCGCTTCGACATAGTGGCCGGCAATGTGGGCATAGGCGATGCGTTTGGCCGGAATCGCGCGCAGGAAGGCTTCGGCATCATAACCGTGGTTGATGCTGTTGACATAGATGTTGTTGATATCGATCAGCACATCGCAATCGGCTTCTTCGGCGACGGCGTTGAAAAAAGCGATTTCATCCATTTCCTGGCCCGGCGCAGCGTAATAGGAGACGTTTTCGATCGCGATTTTTTGTTCCAGAATATCTTGCACCTGCTTGATGCGTTCCGCGACATGCTTGACGGCATCAGAGGTAAAGGGGATCGGCATTAGATCGTATAAATGGCCTTCGTGGCTACAGTAGCTTAAATGTTCGCTGTAGAATTTGATTCGATGTTCGCTCAGGAAGGCTTTCACCGCGCGGACAAAGTCTTCATCGAGCGGATCGCTGCTGCCGATCGACAAGGACAGGCCGTGACAGACAAAATCAAAGCGTTCGGTCAGTGCGCGAAATTGTTTGCCTAGCTTGCCGCCTAGAGTCATCCAGTTTTCCGGCGCGACTTCGTAAAAAGAGACGTTTTCCGGCGGATGATCGACTATTTCGCTTAAAAATGAGCGTCGTAAACCCAGACCGGCGTCATGCACGAGATTTTGACATGTTTCCATATGTTTACCTCTTGGAAACTAACGATAAAAAAGTCAGCAGCTTTGACTGCAGAGAAGGGTGCAAGTCGGCCGGAGCCTATTGCACCCGACGGGATTTTTGGGGGATTTATTCGCCCTTTCCTTCGTTTTCCATCATCGCGCCGCAGGACATTTCACCGCCCTTTCCTTCGTTTTCCATCATCGCGCCGCAGGACATTTCACCGCCCTTTCCTTCATTTTCCATCATCGCGCCACAGGACATTTCACCGCCTTTCATGTCCTTGCCTTTCATCATGCCGCCCATGCCGCATTTGCCTTCCTTGCCTTTCATCATCGCGCCGCAGGAATTTTCCATGCCTTTTTTCATTTTGCCGTTTTCCATCATATCGCCGCAGCGTCCTTCGCCGCATTTACCTTCAGTATCTTTAGGCTTGGACATACCCATGCCGCATTTGCCTTCCTTGCCTTTCATCATCGCACCGCAGGAATTCTCCATGCCTTTTTTCATTTTGCCGTTTTCCATCATCGCGCCGCATTGACCTTCGCCGCAGCTGGCTTCCTTGGATTTTTTGCCGCCCGAATAAGGGACGACGCTATAGCCCTTACCCGCTTCGGCGACCTGCATGTAACCTTCGGAGAGTTCGGTCATCGCGAACGGATTGGTTTCGGCTTGTGCCGATGTTGCGGTGAGTGAGGTGACAAGAGCGGTTCCCATCGCAGTAGCCAATGGAGTTTTATGCATTTTTTTCATTAGTAATCCTCTTTGCTGTTTTTTATTGTTTGAAATATAGTAACTATTCAGCTTGATACTGAGAAAACATTTTTATACTGAATAGTTACGAAATATAAAGCGCATCCATTGCGGCATACGATATGAAATAGATCGATGCAGTTCATGTTAAGCATTGCCCTACGACTATACAGAAAAATGAACGTTCCATCCATAAAGGGGATGCCTTTCAGCAATTCCAAGTTTGAGCGTTTTAGCGCTGTTTAGGGCCTGGAGAGTGTCTGTCGAGGAACGCCGTTCACCCAGCACCTAAATTATCCTGGAATGTAAAATATAGTCCTGTAGCCATGGAATTAGGTGCTGGGTAAACTCACCCCTGGGGGACTCCCTGCCGCCGACACCCTCGCCAAACACACCCCAAGACCTCTTTGTTATTCTAATGGGTAGTTGTTGATATCGCCTCACGGCCTCATTAAGGTTCGTTGGGAAGTTTCGTGCATTAACTGTCGGTCTTATCCTTATATTCGCACAGATCCGCGATCACGCAGCTTTGGCAGCGCGGTTTACGGGCGATGCAGGTATAGCGACCATGTAAAATCAATAGGTGATGCGCGTCTTTTTTATGTTGCTTCGGCACCCATTTTTCCAACTTTTTTTCCACTTCCAGCACGGTTTTGCCCGGTGCGATTCGTGTGCGATTCGATACCCTGAAAATATGCGTATCGACGGCGATGGTCGGTTGGTCAAATGCGGTGTTTAGAATCACATTGGCGGTTTTTCGGCCGACCCCGGCCAGTGCTTCCAATTGCTCGCGGCTCTGCGGAACTTCGCCGTCGTGTTTTTCCAGCAAGCTCCGGCACAGCTTGATGATATTGGCGGCCTTGCTGTTGTAGAGGCCGATGGTCTTGATGTATTCCTTCAGCCCCTCTTCGCCGAGCTCCAGAATGGCTTGTGGGGTGTTGGCGACCGGGTACAGCTTGGCGGTGGCTTTATTGACCCCCTTGTCGGTAGCCTGAGCGGACAATACGACCGCAATCAATAATTCAAATGGCGTGCTGTAGTTCAGCTCCGTCGTGGGTTCGGGGATGGCGGCGGCCAGGCGATCGAAAATCGCCAGTCGTTTTTCTTTGTTCATTAAAACGAGTGTTTATTGGATAATGCGCAATTTTCTGTTTGTTAGTTTAAAGCACCAGTTTGAGTGTTTTAGCGGTGTTTAGGACTTGGGGTGTGTCTGTCGAGGAACCCATCCTTGGGAGGGCTGACGGCGGACTCCCTGACGCCGAGATCCTTGTCAAACACACCCCGCGCACTTTTTGATCTCTTAAATAGGTGTTGCTCGCATGCTAGCCTCAGACCGGCTTTAGCCTTTAGTGATCACGCCAGCATGTTTTTCAAATGAGCCAGGCTAGCCTTGCCACGCTCCTTGACGACTTCGGGGTCCAGCTGTTTTTTGTTGGCCCATTCCAGGTCGCCTTCCGGTAATTCATTCAGGAAGCGGCTGGGTTCGCACTCGGTCATTTCGCCGTAGCGTTTGCGATGGGTGCAGTAACTGAACGTGCAGCTTTTCTGCGCGCGGGTGATGCCGACATAGGCCAGCCGTCGTTCTTCCTCGATATTATCGGTTTCGATGCTGTTTTGATGCGGCAGCAGATTTTCCTCCATGCCAATCAAAAACACATGCGGAAATTCCAGTCCCTTGGAGGCATGCAAGGTCATCAGACTGACCTGGTCGCCGGCTTCCTGCTCCTGATTTCGTTCCAGGATATCCATTAACAGCACCTTGCTGATGATTTCCGCCAGCGATTTTTCCCCGCCCTGTTCATTGCCGGCGATGCGTTTCAGCCAGTCGATCAGTTCGTAGACATTGGAAATTTTGCGTTCGGCCGAGGCCGGCGTTTTACTGTTTTCCTGCAGCCATTGCTCATAATTGATTTGCTGAATCACCTCGTCGATGACGGCGAAGGTGTCTTCCCGTTCGATGCGCTCGGCGGTATCGGAAACCCAATGGCAGAATCTTTGCAACCGTTGCACGGCTTTTTCCGCCAGCCTTTGTTGCAGACCGAATTCGGAGCAGGCGGCGAACAGGCTGACATGGCGCTGATTGGCGTAGTCGCCGAGCGTTTCCAGTGTGCTAGGGCCGATTTCGCGGCGTGGCGTGTTGATGATGCGCAAAAAGGCGGCATCGTCCTCGTGATTCACGAACAGGCGTAGATAGGCCAGGATGTCCTTGATTTCGGAATAGGCGAAGAACGAGGTGCTGCCGCTGATGAAATAAGGCACATTGTTTTCCCGCAAGCCTCGTTCAAACAGCCGTGATTGATGGTTGCCGCGATAGAGTATCGCGTAGTCGGCGTAACTGCCGCCGTGTCTGAATTTATGATGGATGATTTCGGAGACGATCTGTTTGGCTTCGGTGATATCGTTTTTATGGCTTAATACTCGCAGCGGTTCGCCAAAACCTAGATTACTCCATAGTTTCTTGTCGAAGGTATGGGGGTTGTTGGCGATCAGCTGATTGGCGACCTTCAGGATGCGGCCGGCGGAGCGATAGTTTTGTTCCAGCTTGATGACTTGCAGGCGGCCGTAATCCTTCTGCAACTGGCTCAGGTTCTCCGGTTGCGCGCCACGCCAGGCGTAAATGGATTGGTCGTCATCGCCGACCACGGTGAAGCGGCCCAGGTTGCCGGCCAGCAGGCGCACCAATTGATATTGAGTGATATTGGTGTCCTGATATTCATCGACCAGCAGATAGCGGATGCGGTTCTGCCATTTTTCCAGGATCTCCGGATGTTGTTGGAACAATAACACCGGCAATAAAATCAGGTCGTCGAAATCGACCGCATTATAGGCCTTCAGGCTGCGGTTAAAATCGACATATAGACGAGCTGCCGCCAAGGTCTCATGATCGGCATTGCTGAGCGCCTGTTCCGGGGTCACGAAGGCGTTTTTCCATTGTCCGATCTGCCGGTTATAGCTTTCCACGGCATCGATGTCGCAGTCCTTGAGGCCGTGATTGATTAGGCTGCGCAACAGGCTCAGCTTGTCCTGTTCATCAAATAGGGTAATAGCCGATTTGTAGCCCAATGTCTTATGCTCTTTACGCAGGATGTCCAAGCCCAAGGAATGGAAGGTCGAAACCCGCAGCCCTTTGCTTTGCGAGTCGTCCAGCAGGCGCGCGACCCGCTCCTTCATCTCCCGGGCCGCCTTGTTGGTGAAGGTCACCGCGGCGATGTTGCGCGCCGAGGTGCCCTGCTGCACCAAATAGGCGATTTTTTCGGTAATGACGCGGGTTTTGCCGCTGCCGGCCCCGGCCAACACCAATAACGGACGATCGATAGTCTTCACAGCGGCAAGCTGTTGTGGATTTAATTTAGCCATAATTTAAACAGCGCGATCGAGTTTGCGGTAACTGATGGCTTCGCTGACATGCGAAGTATTGATGGCTTCACTACCGGCCAGATCGGCAATGGTTCTAGCCAGTTTTAGGATGCGATGATAGGCGCGGTGCGACAGAGCGAATTTTTCCAGCGCCTGCTCCAGCAATTGATGACTTTGTTCGGACAAGGGACAGAATTCTTTCACGCCGGGGGAGGTTAACAGAGCGTTGGCTTTTCCGCAACGCGCCAATGCCCGTTGACGTGCAGCGACGACTCTTTGTTTGATGTCGGCGCTGCTTTCCTCGCCTTGTGGCGAGCCTTGGCGCAATACCTCCAGCGAGACCCTGGGAACTTCCAGGTGCATGTCGATGCGGTCCAGCAGTGGTCCGGATATGCGGGCGCGGTAACGTTCGACCTGTTCGGCGGTGCAATGGCAGCGGCCGGAAGGATCGCCCAGATAGCCGCAGGGGCAGGGGTTCATCGCGGCAATCAGCTGAAAGCGGGCGGGGAAGTCGGCCTGACGGCTGGCTCGGGAAATGGTGATGTAGCCGTTTTCCAGCGGCTCTCTGAGAACCTCCAGCACCTTGCGGTCGAATTCCGGCAGTTCGTCGAGAAACAGCATGCCGTGATGGGCCAATGATATTTCTCCAGGCCTTGGATTGCTGCCCCCGCCGATCAGCGCTGCGGCGGAGGCGCTATGATGGGGTGCGCGGAATGGCGGCCGGCGCCATTGACTGATATCCAAGCCCTGATTGCTGATCGACGCTATCGCCGCCGTTTCCTGCGCCTGTTGTTCACTTAGGTCCGGCACGATGCTCGGCATGCGCGCCGCCAGCATCGACTTACCGGTGCCGGGCGGGCCCATCATCAATAAATTGTGCCCGCCGGCGGCGGCGATTTCCAACGCTCTCTTGACCTGGAAGTGGCCTTGCACATCGGCAAAGTCTAGCGCGTGGTCGCTTACCGGCGTGTCGTGTTCAGCCAGCGTCGTTTCGATCGATTTTTGCCCACTCAGGTGAGCGCAGACTTGCAGCAGGCTATCGGCCGGAATTAGCTCGGCCTGCTTCACTAACGCGGCTTCGGCCAGGTTTTCGCTGGGCAGTATCAGCTGTCTGTCCGCATCGCGGCTATGAATGGCGACGGGCAGTGCGCCGCTGATCGGGCGTAACTCGCCGCCTAACGACAGTTCGCCTATGCACTCGTAACGGCTCAATGCTTGCTTGGGTATTTGCTCGGAAGCGGCCAGAATGCCCAGTGCGATAGCGAGATCGAAGCGGCCGCCTTCCTTGGGCAGGTCGGCCGGCGCCAGATTGATCGTGATGCGCTGGATCGGGAATTCGAAATGCGAGTTCAGAATCGCGCCGCGCACGCGATCCTTGCTCTCCTTGACCGCCGTTTCCGGCAGGCCAACGATGCTCAACGACGGCAGGCCATTGCTAACGTGAACTTCGACCGTCACGAGTGGCGCATCGATGCCGGAACGGCCGCGGCTGTATACAATGGCGAGTGACATAGGGGTAAATATACCAGCGTATGCTTATGAGGGCCAAGGAAACCCGACTGTCAGTCTTTGGGCAGTTGTTGCTCCATGTCGGCAACGCGTTTTTCCAAGTCTTCCAGCTTGCTGCGCGTTTTTGCCAAGACCGCCTTTTGCACTTCGAATTCCTCGCGGCTAACCAGATCCAGTTTGCCTAGCGCGCTTTGCAAAATGGCGTGAAAGTTTTTTTCCAGGTCTTCTTTCAGGTTGCTGAAGCCGGGAGGAATGGCGCCGGATAAGCGGCTGGCGATATCATCAATAGCTTTGGGGTCTATCATAATAGTCTCTTAATCGTTGGTCTTGGGGAAGTGTCGATTTAATCAGCACTACTCTAGTTGTAACGTAACGACTCACCCCCATTCGTAGGGTGGATGCGCCCTTCAGGCTTATCCCCCTACATGCCCTGCCGCGTTCGATAAGTGGGGCGAGCAGTTACGTTGTAACTATTCAGTCTGGTCTCGAGAAAATCCATTTTATACTGAATAGTGACCTCTAGCTTAACAAGGGAGATGTTCCCTGCATAACTTTTCGGTGTCGGCCTGTTCCAGCGGTGACTGGGTCAGTTCACAATGGAAATGATTTTCCCTCTCGCCAAAAAAGCGGCAGGTCCGACATAAGCCGAAGCTTTTCGAATGGTTGGCGGCTTGCAGGGCCGAAAGGGTCACGTTCAGCGCATCATCGATCGATTCGAATTGTTGCGCCGAAACCTGTTGTTCGGCTTGATCAAAAATTTCCAGCGGTTGCAAGCCGTTGATCAATTCCAATCCAGCTTCGGTCAGCACTAGATGCACGACTCGACGGTCTTCGGTATCCGGCACTTTTTCGATGTAGTTTTTCCGTTCCAATACCTGAATCGATTGAGAAACCGTGCCTTTGGTCGAACCTAGATATTCGGTTACCGCGGCCGGCGTATCGCTGTATCGATTGCATTTGGCCAGATATTCCAGCACCTGTCCGTGAACGGGCTGCAGGCCGATAGCGGCGTATCGTTTGCGTTCTTCCGAACGCACCAAGGTGCTGATGCGTTCGATAAGCTTAAAGGTGTTTAACTCGTGCATGACGAAATTTTAGCACAAGTCATGCCAAACCCTAGCAATATTGGCGAGTTTATTTCGCCTCTGCTCGCTACGCTCCCTAGCTCAGAAACTATTCGAGATGGAAGAGGCAAGCATGAAGTCAATTAGGCGCATGAAAATTTAATGGTGGCTAAGCGTTTTAGCGGTGTTTAGGCCTGAGGTGTGTCTGTCGAGGAACGCCGTTCACCCAGCACCTATGTTTCATCATGCCGTTATTGCGTTTTCATCGCCTTCTTGAAAAACTCCGGCTGCGCCAGGCTGGCCTTATGGATATCGCTGTTGTAATAAACGGTATCGAAGACTTTATTGGCGGCATCCTGTTCGCGGAAGGTCGATAATTCGGCCTTACCGGCGATGGTCGCGCTCCACCAGCCCGACGGATAGACGCACTGCGGAAAGAATAAGGTCTGTAGATCGCCGAAGCCGGCTGCGCTCATCGCTCCGCGCATCTCGCCCAGCAAGCGCAGATGATACAGCGCCGATTCGCTTTGTTGTATCACCATGCCGTTGGCGGTCAGACAATTGTAGCAGTCGCGGTAGAACGCTTCGCTGAACAGGCCTTCGGCCGGGCCGACCGGGTCGGTGCTGTCGACGATAATCAGGTCGACGCTGTCCGGGGCGGCGTCCTTGACCCATTTGATGCCGTCGATGAATTTCAATTGCGCGCGCGGATCGTCATTGGACGCGCACAGTTCCGGGAAATAACGCTCCGCCAGGCGGGTGACGCGTTCGTCGATATCGATTTGCACGACTTCTTCCACGCCCGGGTGTTTCAGCACCTCTTTCAGCGTGCCGCAGTCGCCGCCGCCGATGATCCAGACTTTTTTCGGGTCCGGATGAGTGAACAAGGCCGGATGACTCATCATTTCGTGATAGAAAAAATTGTCGCGGCTGGTCAGCATCACGCAGCCGTCGATCACCATCAGGTTGCCGAAGCCTTCGGTTTCGTAGATTTCCAGGAACTGAAAGTCGGATTGCTCTTCGTGCAGTTTTTGTTTGATTTTTAATGAAAACGCCGAGCCATCGGCCGTCCATTGTTCGGTAAACCATTGTGAAGCTTCAAGCATTGTGTTGTCCTGAAATAAAGGTAAAAGAATCGGCTTCATTATATTAAAATTCTCTTTAAATTAGCATAGCCAGGATGACAAAGTGAGACAAAAATGGTCGATTGAACAATCCGCGCAACTCTACGCGCTGCCGCATTGGGGAAAAGATTATTTTTCCATTAACGGCGAGGGACATGTTTGTGTCAAGCCCAGGGCCGATCTCGACACCGAGGTGGATCTGTTTGAGGTCGCCAGGGCCTTACAGGGCAAGAAGCTGTCTTTTCCGGTGCTGTTGCGTTTTCCGGATATCCTGCGCGACCGGATCAACAGGCTGCAAACAGCCTTTGACGATAGTTGCGCCGGTCATGGTTATCGGGGCCGCTATACGCCGGTTTATCCGATCAAAGTCAATCAACAGGGCACCGTGGTCGAAAATATCGTGGCCGCCGAGCATATCGGCCTGGAAGCCGGCAGCAAACCCGAATTGCTGGCGATTTTGGGGATGGCGCCGCGCGCCGGCGTGATCGTCTGTAACGGTTATAAAGACCGCGCCTATATCCGCATGGCATTGATTGGCCGGCAAATGGGGCAGCAGGTTTATATCGTGGTCGAAAAACCCTCCGAGCTGGACATGGTTTTCGCGGAGGCGGAAAAGCTGCAGGTCAGGCCGCAGCTGGGCATACGGGTCAGGCTGTCGACGATCAGCGCCGGCAAGTGGCAGAACAGTGGCGGCGAGAAATCGAAATTCGGTCTGCACGCCAGTGAGGTGCTGCAATTGATCGATCGCTTGAGGCAGCGGGAAATGCTGGATTGCCTGCAGTTAATGCATTTTCACATGGGCTCGCAAATCGCCAATATTCACGACATCAAGCTGGCCTTGAAGGAGGCGGGTCAGTTTTATTTGCAGCTGCAGAAACTCGGCGCCAATATCACCACGGTCGATGCCGGCGGCGGTCTCGGCGTCGATTACGACGGCAGCGCCTCCAGGCGTGAATGTTCGATCAATTACAGTCTCAACGAATATGCCGAAAATATCGTCAGAAGCTTCACCGAAGTCTGCGATGCCCATAATTTGCAACACCCGGACATCATCACCGAATCCGGCCGCGCGATTACCGCGCACCATGCGCTGATGATTACCAACGTCACCGAGGTCGAGGCGTTGCCGGTCGATGCCGCGGCGGTCGAACGGGTTTCTCAGCAGCGCAATATCGTCGAGGTCTATCACAATATTCAGTTCGACATCGCCGAGGCGCGCACCTTGTTTGTGCAAGGGGATCTGAGCTTGCAGGAACTGGCCGTCGCTGAAAGACGCTATATCAACGCCTGTCACGGCGTCCGCGCACAACTGAATCCGGAAAACCATAATCAGCGCGAAATTTTGCGGGAATTGGATGAAAAACTGGCCGACAAAGTCTTCTGTAATTTTTCCCTGTTCCAGTCGATGCCGGATATCTGGGGCATCGAGCAGATTTTTCCGATCATGCCGATACATCGTTTGCAGGAGCGGCCACAGCGACGCGGGGTCATTCAGGATCTGACCTGTGATTCCGACGGCCGCATCGATCAGTATGTCGATCATCAGAACATCGAAAACACGCTGCCGATTCATCAGATTGAATCGGACCAAGCGTATTTGATCGGTTTTTTCATGCTGGGCGCCTATCAGGAAATTCTCGGCGATATGCACAATCTGTTCGGCGATACCCATTCGTTCAATATCGAGCTGGATCAGAACGGTTATCACATCGGCGATTTTTTGGAAGGCGAACACGTCAGCGATTTATTGGACTATGTCCATATCAACGTCGAGTCGCTGAAATCGACCTATTACGAAAAATTGCAGCAGAGTCACTTGAGCGACGAACAGCGGGAGTGTTATCTACAGGAGTTGAATGCCGGTTTGAAGGCTTACACTTATTTGGAGAAATAACATGAAAGCGGGATTTATCGGATTGGGCGCGATGGGCATGGGCATGGCCCGCAATGTGGCGAAAGCGGGCTTGCTGGCGGCGGTTTATAATCGCAGCGAACATAAAGCCCGGCAACTGGCGACAGAATTGGGCGTTGTGGCCAGCGATACGCCGGAACAATTGGCCGAGCAGGTCGATGTGGTGTTGATTTGTGTCTCGGCCGATCAGGACGTGCTGGAAATGGTCAACGCGGTCGCGGCCGCGATCAAGCCCGGCGGCATCGTCGTCGACATGTCGACGGTCAGCATCGAAACGGCCAGGAAGGCGGCGGCGATGCTGGCGGAAAAGCGGGCGGCCTTTCTGGATGCGCCGGTTTCCGGCGGCGTCGAGGGCGCCGATAAAGGCACGTTGGCGATGATGGTCGGCGGCGAGGAGCAGGCGCTGGCGACGGTCAGGCCGGTGCTGGAAAGCATGGCGGCGCGCATTATCCGTATGGGCCCTGCCGGCTCCGGTCAGGCGACCAAGGCGGTCAATCAAATCATGGCCGCCGGCATCAATCAGGCGGTGACCGAGGCCTTGGCTTTCGGTCAGGCCCAGGGACTGGAGATGGATAAGGTGGTTGAAGTGGTTTCCGGCGGCGCCGCCGGAAACTGGTTTTTACAGCATCGCGGTCCGACGATGACGCGGGATATTTTCAAGCCGGGTTTCAAGGTCGCGCTGCATCACAAGGATTTAACCATTTGCCGGCAGATGGCCGAGCAAAGCGGCGTCGATTCGCCGTTAACCGAGATGACGCTGGCCGATTACGAGAAATTGATGGCCGCAGACCATGGCGATGAGGATATTTCTGCGTTGTATCGTTTGAAACGGCCGAAATGATGGGCTCGCTTAACGCTTAAAGGCCCGGGGGCGGGCGCGCCGCGAACGGCTATTTACCGCAGCAGCGCTTGAATTTTTTGCCGCTGCCGCACGGACAGGGCGCGTTCCTGCCCTGATTGCTTTGTTGGCCGACCTTACCGACCGATTTGACCATGCCGTCCAGATACAGCCAACGGCCGGCTTTTTTGACGAAACGGCTGATCTCGTGCATCGCGTATTCTTCGCCTTCCAGCGTGTAATAGGCTTTGAATTCGACGATGCCTTTGCTGTCTTTTTCGCCGCCTTTCTTTTTGCCGACGATTTCCAGCCGGGTCCATTCGACGTCGCCCTCCTTGGAGAAATCGATGCCGTCCGGTCGTTTGCCGCTGTCCCACGTTTCCAGCAGATAGCTTTCGTTATGCTGAGCATAAGCGGTGAAGCGGGAGCGCATCAATGCTTCGGCCGTCGCCGCCGATCGTGCGCCGGAATGCAATTGCGCGCAGCATTGTTCTTTGTCGATGTTCGAGCCGCAAAGGCATAAGGAGTCGCTGGACATGGAGTAAAACGGAATTCTTGCAAAGCCGGCAAGTTTACCTTAACGGTCACAAGTTAGCCACATCGATGGCAGCATCAGTTTGAGCATTTTTGCTGTGTTTAGGGCATGGGGTGTGTCTGTCGAGGAGCGCCGTTCACCCAGCACCTAAATTATTCTGGAATGTAAAATATAGTCCAGTAGACATGGAATTTAGGTGCTGGGTGAACCCATCCCTGGGGGCTTGACGGCAGCATCCTTGCTGCCGACATCCTCGCCAGACACACCCCATGCCCTTTTTGAACGCCAAAGTGGGAATTGCTGCATCGATGGACATGAGCGCATGCCGGGATGTCGCCGACGGAGCACCGTAGGTCACGATGCCCGCGCCCTTGCGCCATGGCATTTCAACCCGCCGGCTTTCTAAGTCCTCGGCCCTCCGCGCGAATAACCTAAACTTGTCCCAGCAATTCCGGTAGCAAACCGGCCAGTTGTTGTTGCTGGCGCTTCTTCATCAAGCGGTTGGCGGTGATGATGCTTTGCAGTTCGGCCAGCGCTTGTTGAAAATCGTCATTGACGACCAGATAATCGAATTCGCCATAATGGCTCATTTCCGTCACCGCATCGCGCATGCGTCGGGCGATGATTTCGTCGCTGTCCTGTCCGCGTCCTTTCAGGCGCTGTTGCAGAACGGCTATCGAAGGCGGCAGGATGAAGATGGACAGGCAATCCGGAATCATTTTTCTGACCTGCTGAGCGCCCTGCCAATCGATTTCCAGAATCACATCCGAACCCGCAGCCAGGGTCTCTTCCACCGTCTGCTTGGCGGTGCCGTAAAAATTATCGAACACGCGGGCGTATTCGAGAAAAGCCTCCCGTTCGATCATTTTTTTAAATTCATCGACCGAGACAAAGAAATAATCGCGCCCGTGCTCCTCGCCGTCACGCATAGACCGGGTGGTATGCGAAACCGATACGGTCAACTGATCCATATCGGCTATCAGTTGTTTCACCAAGCTGGTTTTTCCGGCCCCGGAAGGCGCCGAAATAATATAAAGTTTTCCTGTAATCATCACTTATTATTCGATAATTTGGCTTTGCTCGCGCATTGAAAATCTGCAATCAAAAATAATCAATAGCCAGTATGGTTCGCTCCACAGCATCGGTAGGGTATGCATTGCGTAACCTACGAGGCCAAGCCATATGATAGCAGTTTTGGTGTTGAGCGGGTAAGCGCGACTCGGTCCCTCGTCACTGTTCCGGTTATAGCGACGATAAAGCCTCATATCATCCCAGCTCCTGATCGATCCTAGAAAGCTCATCTAGTGCTTGATCTTCCATCACTTGCAATACAAACATCTCATAGCCAAACTCACCAAGATATTGCTCGTAGAGCGCGACCTCACGGGCAAGATCTTGTAGCGCCGCCGAGTTCGGCAGGCTGTTTTGAAGCGCTGCAACGCGTGCCTTAAGCGGCAGGTAATAATCGAGCCAAGCTTGCTCACTCAAGGTGAAGTGGCTTAATACCACATAACCTGCCTTTTCCATTTGGCTGATACGCGTGGCTACGGTTTGTATGTCTGGGTATTCCTGTCGCCAAAAATCTAATGCTGCTTGGCTTGAGGTATTCGTTAACCACACCAAATCACTGAGCACCAAACAGCCTCGATTTTGCAACAGCGGTCGCCACTGGGTAAGGGCGTTTTTAACGCCCATGATGTATGCCGACCCCTCGGCCCAAATCAGGTCAAAGCTTTTTGGCGCAAAAGGTAATTCCGCCATACTGGCGCACTGCGTGGTAACGCGCTCCGCTAAGCCCTGTTCTGTTAATCTCTGCGCTAACTGACTTAGTGCGTTAAGTTCATTATCCACCGCGATCACCCGGGCTTGGGTGTGCTGTGCCAACAGGGTGGTCGAAAACCCTTTTCCACAACCGATATCCACGGCCTTGGTTGGTGTTGTGGGTAATAGCTGCAACGCTTTTAAAGAGTCTTCTTCCGTCCCTGGTCCCCAGCGCTCCAAGGGCTGGTATACGGTCATAAAGTCGGCCACGTATTGATCGTGTTCATTCATATCTTTCGACAACCAATTCAAATGCAGGGCCTGTTTTTCATTAAAGCCTTGCTGCTTTAACCAATCCAGATGGGCATCTGGTGCTAATTTATCGGTCTGTTGATGCCAAGGACGCAGCAAGCCTTCACCCAGCAAGGCCGCTAACAAATCGCGCGCCTGCTGTTTTTGGGCAATGTCTTCATCCAATTGTTGTAAGCGTTTTTTAAGCACAGCGCGTTCAACTTTGCTGCCTAAGCAGGCCTTACACTCCTTGAGTGTCAGGCCGCCTGCTTGCAGTTGTTGCAGTAAATACAGCCGCTGAACATCTTTATCGAGGTACAGCCGATAGCCGTTGGTTTGGCGTGTCCCATGTAATACCCCTTGTTTCTCGTAGTAGAGCAAGGTTGAGCGCGACAGTCCCACTTTTTTCGGCCAATTCAGAAATGCGATACACAGATAAAACTCCAAAGTTGACTCAAACTGACCAAATTTTTAATGACGATAAACTATGAAGTTATAGACAGGTCAAATGGTCTTGGCAAAAAATAGCGGTAAACATGAATTTGCTTTCGATTGGCTGAGAAACTGAAGCAGATCAAGATACTTACTTTGTAGGTCTACAGATTGTTACCAATAAGGTAACTTTGTGTAGACCTTTAGGTGATAGGAAAAGAAGCTGTCAACATCTCAGCGGCAAATACTGGGTAAAGTACAAGGGCATCACGATATTGGTTTGTTCTAGCTTTGAGGAACCTTGCGTTCCCGTTAACTTAAACGTTTTATTTGGTGAGCACTTTTCAATGTAGGACGCCAGCGATTTAGCTCGCGTGCGTTTGCCGCTTTTTACTTCGACAGGGACGATATGTCCTTCATCCGTTGCTAAAATAAATTCGATTTCGGCGCGGGCGTCATTCCAGGAATAACTTGGGTCAACGCCAATGGCGGTGAGTTCTTGTTGCACAAAATTTTCAGCAACGTAACCTTTATATTCGTAGTTTTGCTGTTTGATTTCCTTATAACTGCTACCCAGCATATGATTGAGCAAGCCCACATCAAACAAAAATAGTTTTACCATATTCTCTTTTTTATAGGCCGCCAGAGGCGATTTCGGCAACCCTTCAATGGGGTAGTTCGGCAAGGCTAAGTGGCAACAGGTAAGCCAATGGATTGCGGTTTCAAAATCGCTGTAGCGAGACTTGCGCTCATGAACGTGCTTAAATTTAAAGCGTTTAACGGATTCATCGGCAACCAGCGATAATTGTGATGGAATACTATTAAACACCGATTCAATCACTGTGGCATCGACCTTGCCCGCGTATTTACCAAAATCGCGGCGATAGCCTTCAACTAAATCAGCATGAATTTTAGAGACTTTTTCAACACGTTCTAAAATGCTCGATTCTTTATATTGATACCAAGCAGAAATTGCTTCCGGCATGCCACCCGTAAAAAAGTAGTCCGTCAGTTTATCCATCAGTTTAGTGTGTACTGCCGGTGTGCTTGCTTGGCTATCAAAGGCTTTGATCAGCGCCTGTTCCTTTGATGCATAAATAAATTCTTGGAAGGTTAGTGGTCGTAAATTGTATTGTTCCACCTTGCCAACTGGAAAGGTATTGAGCAAACCAATGTTCGAGCCGCTGGCCGCGACAAAATAGGACGGTGCTTTTTCGGCAAAATACTTTAGTGAGGTAACGGCGCGTTCACATTCGCCAATTTCATCTAAGATCAGCAGATCCGTTTCTGGGTTGAACGTCTGGTTGGTCAGTAGCTCAATGTTCATTAACAGTTCGTCAGGTGACAGTGAGCCATCGAACGCTTCTTTGTAGGCAGGGTTTTCAAGAAAGTCGATACGAAGGATGTTGGCAAAGGTGTTACCAAACAACTCTTGCAGCAGATAAGTTTTACCCGTTTGCCTAGCGCCATCGATCAATAATGGCTTACGCATAGGTTGGTTTTTCCATGCAATTAGGGCGTTGAGTAAGGTGCGCTGCATTGTCTTTTCCTGTCAATAAGATCGTTAACCGGTCAATACTATAACCTATCCAACACTTTTATGCGCAAAAAAGTGTGAAATTTTACATTTTCATGCGCATAAAAGTGTTTTTGCGCTCGCTTTGTCTTTAGCTCGGCAGTATTCATAGTTTCACTTTTATCCTCGATTTCTCACTTCATTTGTTCACAAGCCGCACACCACCCCTTGGGCATCTGGGGCAGTATGGGCAAAGTCTCAAACCATCTCGCTTTGCCATCACTCAACCATGCCCACAATGCTCTTATTGCTTGGGGCATTGTTTAAAAACTGGGACAGGTGGTTACCTATACCCTCAGAAAGCTGCAAGATCTTGGCATTTATCTGCCTACCGCGTCCGTTTAGTGCTGGCAAACTCCTAACTGAACTTAACAGATCAGTGAGGAAACAAAGAATGAACCCAACTACTCAACCTTTTACAGCTCAATCAGCCGCAGCATCATCGTCCACAACAGCAACAGGCCAAGGCCGCCAGCAGCGTATTTTGCGTTTGCCTGAGGTTAAGGCTAAAACCGGCTTTGGCCGAAGTACCATTTATGCCTTGATGGCCAACGGTGAATTTCCGCATTCCATTCGTATTGGGGCTCGTGCCGTGGGTTGGTTAGAAAGCGATATCGATCAGTGGATTGAAACACGCCTTGCCGGTGCCGCATATGGCCGTGGGTAATACATCAACATCTAACTTGCCAACCCACAGTGCCATGAATAGCGCCATGAATAGCGCCCTAAACAGCAACACGCCAACATTGCCGCCGTTACCGGCTGGTTTTGCCTACAACGCGCAAAACTGGCTGGTGATGCAACCGGCAGGGCAAGATAGCCCAATCAAAATCTGCTCTTGGCTGCAAGTAGCCGCACGTACCCGTGACCCACAAGGGGACAACTACGGCTATTTGCTGAACTGGTTAGACGATGATAACCGCCATCGCTACTGGGCCATGCCTGCGGAGCTATTGGCAGGAGATGGCAGCGAGTACCGCCGAATTTTACTCAGTCGAGGCATGCGCCTAAGCAACAGCGTAAAAGCGCGGCAGTTACTCTCGCTGTTTATTCAGCAAATGGGCGAACTGGCCACCCAAAAAGCCATTAGTGTGAACTGCATAGGCTGGCACCACAGCGCCTATGTGCATCCGCGCACTACTTTTTACCCAAGCCAACAAGCCGAAAGCCCGCGTATGGTGCTGCAAACCATGCACCCCATCGAAGGGTTTATCCAACGAGGCAGCAGCGACAGTTGGCGACAACAGGTTGGCCGTTATTGTCTGGATAATCCGCTGTTAATGGTGGGCGTCTGTGCTGCGCTATCTGCGCCATTACTGCATCTATGTGGTGGTGTGGATGGTTTTGGTTTACACCTCTACGGTGCCAGCAGTACCGGTAAAACCGCTGCGCTGTATCCGGCGTTATCCGTTTGGGGCGAACTCAATCAACTGCGCCATAGTTGGCGTGCCACTGCCAACGGTTTAGAAGGCACCGCCTTGGCCCATAACGATGCCTTACTCGCGCTCGATGAAATGGGCGAGGTGGACCCAAAAGAAGCGGGCGATGTCGCCTACATGCTTGCCAATGGCCAAGGTAAAACCCGCGCGGGCAAGTACGGTGAAATGCGCTTACCCGCCCGTTGGCGCTTGGTGTTTTTATCTACCGGAGAAGTTACCTTAGAAAGCCACCTCGCCAGCATAGGTAAGCGCGTGAAAGCAGGACAGCAAGTGCGAGTGATCGATCTTAGTGCTGATGCTGGTGCGCAAATGGGCGTATTTAATCACAGTCACGGTATGAATGCGGCCGATTTAGCCGATCATCTAAAACAGCAAAGCCGCCAACATTACGGCACCTTAGCCTTGGATTGGTTAAGGTATATAACTGAGCATAGCGAACAGGTTCGCCCCGTTTTCCAAGCCGTACGCCAACGTTTTTTAGCCAGCTTACCCTCTGAGGCAGATGGCCAAGTGCACCGAGTAGCAGAAAAGTTTGCCTTACTGGCCAGCGCGGGGCTGTTAGCCATTCAAGCCAAAGTGCTAGATTGGCCAGGCCAAAACGTAGAAGCGGCCTGTTTAACCCAGCTCAATCAATGGATACTCGCCCGCGGTGGTGTCGCTGCCAATGAAGACCAACAAGCCATTCGCCAGGTGCGCAGCTTTATTGAGCAACATGGCGAAAGTCGCTTCACCCCTAAACAAACAGGCTACAGCAGCCAAGTACGCCAACGGGCTGGTTGGATCGATACCCCCCACAAACCCTATACCTGTTTTACCCAACCGGCTGGCGCGAAGCCACCGAAGGCTTAAGCCCAGAGCGCGCCGCCAAAGCCCTTATGGCCGCAGGCTACCTCGTGCCCGATGGCAACCGGCCGCAGCGCAAAGTCAGCCTGCCCGACAACACCCACCCACGGATGTACTGTGTCAAAGGCAGCATCTTGGATGACTAGCTAAGCGGACGACCAATCAAGTACAGCCTTGTCACCTTTCAGTGCACCGCCAGTAAACGCAGGTGTTTGGCCTTAGTTGCAGTTCCACACAGACAACACCGCTAGAGTCATTACAGTGTACTGCTAGTACACCAATAACCAGCGATGTACCAATAGCTAACGAACCCAATTATTTGGTTTCAACTCAAATAAGTTGAGAAAAATCATAATCGTGGTAGGATAAGCAACAGTGATAAAACCCAAAGTTTATGGTTAAAAAAACACCGTGGAGAGAGCATGATCCGCTGCCACCTAGCTCGTTTAATGGGCGAACGAAAAATGCGCATTAGCGACGTGATGCGAGAAACCGGCCTAAGCCGCACCACCATCACGCTACTTTACAAAGAAACCGCGCTAAAGGTGGACTTAGAGGCGCTCGATAAACTGTGCGTGCTGTTTGACTGTGAAATACACCATATTCTGGAACGTGTACCGGCCATCGGGCATACGTCAAAAAATTAAGGACCCCAAATGGCCATTAAGAAAACCGAACTCTACTCCTCCCTTTGGGCCAGCTGCGACGAGCTGCGCGGCGGTATGGACGCCAGCCAGTACAAAGACTATGTACTGACCCTGCTGTTTATGAAGTACGTGTCCGATAAATACAAAGGCGACCCTTATGGCATGATTGTGGTGCCGCAAGGCGCCAGCTTTGACGACATGGTCGCCCTCAAGGGCGACAAGGAAGTCGGTGACAAGATCAATAAAATCATCAGCGCCTTAGCGGAAGAAAACGACCTGAAAGGCGTGATCGACGTCGCCGACTTTAACGACGAAGACAAGCTCGGTAAAGGCAAGGAGATGATCGACCGCCTTTCCAAGCTGATTGGCCTATTTGAAGGGCTGGATCTCTCCGCCAACCGCGCCGACGGTGACGATCTGTTAGGCGATGCCTACGAATATTTGATGCGCCACTTCGCCACCGAATCCGGCAAATCCAAGGGGCAGTTTTATACGCCGTCGGAAGTGTCTCGTATTCTCTCCAAGGTGATTGGCATCAGTAGCGAT
Source organism: Methylomarinum sp. Ch1-1 (assembly GCF_030717995.2). Classification (NCBI taxonomy): domain Bacteria; kingdom Pseudomonadati; phylum Pseudomonadota; class Gammaproteobacteria; order Methylococcales; family Methylococcaceae; genus Methylomarinum; species Methylomarinum roseum. The sequence goes on from NZ_CP157743.1 coordinate 877,664, forward strand.
ACGCCGCAGGATGCCACCGTCTACGACCCCACCTGCGGTTCGGGTTCGCTGCTGCTGAAAGCCAGCGATGAGGCGCCGCGCGGTTTGAGTATCTTCGGGCAGGAAATGGACAACGCCACCAGCGCCTTGGCGCGCATGAACATGATTTTGCACAACACCGCCACCGCCAAAATCTGGAAAGGCAATACCATTTCTGATCCGCAGTGGAAGGAAGCCGCCAGTAATGGAAAAGCCCAATTAAAAACCTTCGACTTCGCCGTCGCCAACCCGCCGTTTTCCAACAAGAACTGGACCAGCGGTATCAACCCGAGCGAAGACGAATTCGGTCGCTTTACCTGGGGCATACCACCCGAGAAAAACGGCGACTACACCTTTTTACTGCACATCATCAAAAGCCTGAAAAGCACCGGTAAAGGCGCGGTGATTCTGCCCCACGGCGTATTGTTCCGTGGCAATGCCGAAGCGCGTATTCGTGAAAACCTCATTAAACAGGGGTATATCAAAGGCATTATCGGCCTGCCCGCCAACCTGTTTTATGGCACCGGCATTCCCGCCTGTATTATCGTAATCGACAAAGAACACGCGCAGGCTAGGAAAGGCATCTTTATGGTCGATGCCAGCAAAGGCTTTATCAAAGACGGCAACAAAAACCGTCTGCGCAGCCAGGACATTCACAAAATCGTGGATGTGTTCACCAAGCAACTGGAGCTGCCGCGCTATTCGCGCATGGCGCCGTTAAGTGAGATAGCGGCGAACGACTACAACCTGAACATCCCCCGCTATATCGACGCCAGCGAACCGGAAGACCTGCACGACTTAAGCGCCCATTTACAAGGCGGCATCCCCAATGCCGACATCGATGCCTTGGAAAAATACTGGCAAGTCTTCCCCAGCATTCGCGCCAGCCTGTTCAAACCTGCCCGCGATGGCTATAGCGATGCGCTGGTGAAAGCTTCAGACGTGAAAAGCACGATTTTAAATCACGATGAGTTCAAGGCGTTTGCCGCGGAAAGTCTCGAACATTTCACGGCTTGGAGTTCCGCGGCGGCGCTTGGAGAAATTGCTAAAGGCGACCAACCTAAGCAACTGATTTTTGAAATCAGTGAAAGTCTGCTGCAAAGCTATACCAATGTTCCGCTGCTGAGCAAATACGATATCTATCAGATCCTGATGGACTACTGGGCCGACACCCTGCAAGACGATGTTTACGTATTGGTGCAAGACGGCTGGCCAGCGGGCAAGGTATTGCGTGAACTGGTGGCCAAAAAAGGCGAAAAACTCAAAGAAACACCGGATTTGGTGATTAACAAAAGCAAATACAAGGCCGAACTGATCCCGCCCGCCTTGGTGGTCGCGCGTTATTTTGCGGATAAACAAGCCGAAGTGGATGCCTTGCAAAGCGCCCTGGATAGCGTCAGCCAAGCGCTCGAAAGCTATATCGAGGAGAACGGCGGAGAGGATGGATTGCTGATCGATGCGCTGAACGACAAAGACAAGGTTACCAAGGCCAGCGTGACCGCCCGTTTAAAACAGGCTACCGACCCGGAAGAAAAAGCCGCGCTCAAACAGGCCAAAAAGCTGTTCGACGCCGAGGCGGACGCCAAAAAAGCCCTGAAAGAGGCGCAAGAGGCCCTCGACTTGGCGGTATTTAAGCAATACCCCAAACTGTCAGAAGACGAGATTAAAACCCTGATCGTTGAGGACAAATGGCTGGCAACGCTGGAAAGTAATATCGTGGCTGAAATTGAGCGCGTCACTCAGCAATTGGCCAATCGGGTTAAAGAGCTGGAAGAACGTTATAGCGAACCGCTGCCGAGTATTGAGCGGTCGGTTAGTGCGTTGAGTGATAAGGTTTATGGGCACTTGGCGGCGATGGGAATAGATTTGAATGGAGAATTGAAAGTTGAAAATGGAGAACGAAAACCCCGTTATCAACTATCCCCTGTCAATTCTCAACTTATGAAACACAGTGAGTTGGGGGAGATTCCGGAGGATTGGGAGGTTGTTCAACTTGGCGATTATTCATCTTATGTTGGCTCTGGAAAAACGAGTACAAAATATACTGGAGACTTTCCGCTTTACGGTTCTACAGGCCTAATCGGTACTTGCGAAAGACCTGAATATACAGGTGATGCTCTACTTGTCGCGCGTGTTGGGGCTAATGCTGGTAGGCTTAATTTTGTTTGCGGTGAGTATGGCGTTTCTGATAACACAATAATAGTCAAATTAAGGCCAGACAATAACATCGCCTTTTTCAAATATTGGTTGATAAGGAAGAATCTCAATACTCTAGTTTTTGGGTCAGGCCAACCACTAATAACAGGGACTCAGCTTAAGGATTTGTCTTTGCCTCTTCCCTCAGAGAAAGAACAAACTGCCATCGCCGCCATCCTCTCCGATATGGACGAAGAGATTCAGGCGCTGGAGCAACGCCTGAGCAAAACCCGCCAAATCAAACAGGGCATGATGCAAGAGTTATTAACCGGACGGACGCGCTTGCGCGTCAATGGATAATTGAGAATGGAAAATTGAAAATGAAAAAAGACAACCAACATTCTCCATTATCAACTCTCAATTATCCATTCACAAAGCGTAACTCCGTTGCCGAGAAGTCGTTTCAGTTTTCATTGCGCGTAGTAAAAATGTCGAAATTTTTACAATCCGAGAAGCGCGAGTATGTTTTGAGCAAGCAGGTGTTGCGCAGTGGCACGGCGATTGGTGCGTTAGTGCGTGAGGCGGAGCATGCGCAAAGTAAGGCGGACTTTATCAATAAAATGAGTATCGCCTTGAAAGAAGCCAACGAAACGGATTATTGGATAGAGCTTTTGTTTCAATCAGGCGAAATCACCCAAGAAAGCTATCAATCCATCAAACCGGATATTCAAGAGCTATTAAAACTATTGGTTTCCATCGTCAAAACCTCTAGGGAGAATGCCGAAAATGACAAAAAGTAATTCTCCATTTTCAACTTTCCATTTTCAACTTAACATGCAGGAACTGCTGACTGGGAAAACGCGTTTGGTGAAGGAGGCGTAAATGGCAAAGGACGGTAAGCTGCTATATCACTTATCAGCGTTGGAAAATCTTGATTCTATTTTCAAAACTGGATTGCAGTCTCGAGCCGGTTTACAAAAAGGAATGTTCGAAGATGTTGCGGATGTTGAGATTTTAAATTCGCGCCAAGAACATGGCTTAGAGCAATACGTTCCTTTTCATTTTTTCGCGAAAAGTCCTTTTGATTACGGTGTTCAGAGAGCTCATCCCAATAAAGATTTTGTACTGGTGACGGTGCATAGAACGGTAGCGCAGGCTAATAATTGGAAGATTGTGCCAAGACACCCCCTGGCAGACGAGGGTTATGAAATTCTTGATTACGATGCGGGAATCAATGTAATTGATTGGGCGCTGATTTCACAAAGAGACTATAGCGACAGGGCCTGCAAAGTTGCCTGTATGGCTGAGTGTTTATCTCCGTACAGTGTGCCTGCTGGGAAAATATTCTGTGTCTATGTGAAGACGGAGGCAGTTAGGAAAGCTGTACAGGATTTGGCTGATAAGCATAACGTTTCGTCTCACATCAATCTGGCGATTCACATGTTTGCGGGTGAAGCTCATGTATGATTACAGCCAAACCCTGAATCCCCAAAAAGCACTGATTTGGCGTATTGTCCACCGCGAAAATATCCCATGGATATTGGATAACGGTTTGCACTGCGGTAATAGTATCGTGCAGGCTCCCAATTGGGTGCATATTGGCAATCCGGATTTGATTGATAAGCGGGCGTCACACCCGGTGCCTATCGGCGCGGGTGGCTATTTAAATGATTATGTGCCGTTTTATTTCACCCCTTTTTCGCCTATGATGAAGAATATTCACAGCGGCTATGGTGGTATTCGCCAGCGTTCTAATGATGAGATTGTGATACTGGTGTCTAATCTTTTTCGGGCGCGAGAGTTGTCGTTGCCGTTTGTATTTACCGATGGCCACGCCTACTACGCATGGTCGAATTTCTATACGGATCTGGCCGATTTAGATAAAATCGACTGGCGTATTCTTCAAGCGCGAGATTTCAGGCGTGACCCTGACGACCCGGCAAAATTTGAGCGCTATCAGGCAGAGGCTTTAGTTCATGGGCATTGCCCCATTGACGCGCTTATAGGTATGGTCTGTTACACTGAAAACACAAAAATACAACTGGATGGTTGGCTGCAACAGCGCAATTTAATCATGCCAGTGTTTGCACGAGCTAGGTGGTATTTCTAATGATTCATTACACACAAGGCAATTTACTCGAAGCCGACGTCGATGCTTTGGTTAATACCGTAAATACCGTCGGGGTGATGGGTAAGGGTATAGCGCTCATGTTTAAAGAGCGCTTTCCTATGAACATGCAAGCCTATGTCAAAGCCTGCAAAGCCGGTGAAGTGGTTACCGGTAAAATGTTTGTGACCCAAACCGGCGAACTGATGGGGCCGCAGTGGATTGTAAACTTCCCTACTAAGCAGCATTGGCGTACCAAATCCAAAATGGAATGGGTGGAAGAAGGGCTCTTAGACTTACGCAATTTCATTATTGAGCAGCAAATTAAATCCATCGCCATCCCGCCCTTGGGCGCCGGTAATGGCGGTTTGGTGTGGCAAGAGGTTAAACTGAAAATTGAGCAAACGTTGGGGGAACTACCAGATGTTGAAATCTGGATATTCGAGCCGACAGCGAAATATCAAAACGTGGCTAAAAAGACGGGGGTGAATAAGCTGACACCTGCACGAGCCATGGTGGCTGAACTGGTGAGACGCTACTGGATTTTGGGGATGGAATGCAGCTTATTGGAGATTCAAAAGTTAGCGTGGTTCTTACAACGCGTTATCGAAGCACAAGGGCTAAAAAACGAGTTAAAGCTTAATTTCGAGGCAAACAACTATGGCCCTTATGCCAATAACCTAGAACATCTGTTAAATGCGCTGGATGGTAGTTATTTAAAATCCGATAAGCGTATTCCCGATAGCAACCCTTTAGACGTTATTGCCTTCAATGATGCTAAAAAGCAGCAAGTTGAAGCTTACCTGAATAGTGAAGGCAAAGACTTTTTACCTGCATTGGAAAAGGCTAGCGAGATCATGGATGGCTTTGAGTCTCCCTTTGGTATGGAGCTGCTTTCTAGCGTTGATTGGTTGTTGGTAAACGAAGGCTGTGAGCCTACGCTAGCATCTATTAAAACCGGCCTCGCTAATTGGCCTGCTGGCAGGAAGTGGGCTGATCGAAAGCTTGCATTGTTTGATGATAAAAGCCTACAAATTGCGATAGATCGTTTGAAAGTAGTTGCACTGTAAAAGGAGTTTTAATGTGTCGAATGCAGGCCTGCGTGAGCGTATCATATGAAATAGTATCGTTCAGTTTTTCCAGCAGCACTTAGGCTATCGCTATTTGGGGGCTTGATCCTTGCTTGACTGAGAGCAGCCTATTCTTGGTTAATTCTATGTAGGCATATGATTTTTATGATAAATATTTGCTTGATCGTTGCTTGACTGGCAGAGGTTAAACAGCATCGAATACATGAGAGGATATGATGAGCAACGTAGGCCAGCGCGAGCGCATTACCCAAAACCGTATTGTTCAGTTTTTTCAAACGGATTTGGGCTACCGCTATTTAGGCGATTGGCAGGATCGCGCCAATAATAAAAATATTGAGCTCGATCTCCTTGTCGATTGGCTGAAAAAGCGTGGTGTTAGCGAAGCCTTGATTAATCGCGCCATTCGCCAGTTGGATGTCGCCGCCGCGCTGGGTGAAGGTAAAAAGCTCTACTACGCCAATAAAGACGTTTACCGTCTGCTGCGTTATGGCGTGAAAGACAAAGAAGGCGCAGGTCACCAGAATGAAACCGTATGGCTGATCGATTGGAACAATCCGGAGGTCAACGATTTTGCCATCGCCGAAGAAGTGTCGATCAAGGGCGAGAACAAAAAGCGCCCGGACATCGTGTTGTACGTCAATGGCGTCGCCTTGGGCGTGATCGAGTTGAAACGCTCGTCTGTGTCGGTTTCCGAAGGTATTCGCCAGAATCTGGATAACCAGAAGAAAGACTTTATCCGTAACTTTTTCACCACCCTACAACTGGTGATGGCCGGTAACGATGCCCAGGGCTTGCGTTACGGCGCCATTGAAACGCCGGAAAAGCATTATCTGGAATGGAAAGAAGATTTAGCGCATCCATACGACCACAAGCTGGATTTTCACCTGAGCCGTATCTGCAACAAGCAGCGCTTTTTGCAGATCATCCATGATTTTATTGTCTTTGACGCCGGCATCAAGAAAACCTGCCGCCACAATCAGTTCTTTGGCGTTGAAGCGGCCAAGCGCCATATCGCCAGGCGCGAAGGCGGCATTATTTGGCACACCCAAGGTTCGGGTAAAAGCTTGACTATGGTGTGGCTGGCCAAGTGGATACGCGAAAATGTAAAAGACGCTCGCGTGCTGATTGTCACCGACCGTACCGAGCTGGACGAACAAATCGAAAAAGTTTTCACTGGCGTGGAAGAAGATATTTACCGCAGCAAAAGCGGCGCCGATTTGGTGGCGACCTTGAACCAGCCTAATCCTTGGTTGCTGTGTTCGTTGGTGCATAAGTTTGGTCGGCAGTCGGATTCGGAAAATGACGCGGCTACCGATGAATTCATTGCCGAACTGAAGAAATCGCTGCCGTCGGATTTTAGCGCTAAAGGCGACCTGTTTGTGTTTGTCGATGAATGTCACCGCACCCAATCGGGCAAACTGCACGAGGCGATGAAGTCCATCCTGCCTGAAGCCCTATTTGTCGGTTTCACCGGCACGCCACTGATGAAGAAAGACAAGAAAAAATCGGTGGAGGTATTTGGCCCCTATATCCACACCTACAAATTTGACGAAGCGGTGGCCGATGGCGTGGTGCTCGATTTGCGCTACGAAGCGCGGGACATCGACCAGAATATTACCTCGCAAAAGAAGGTGGACGACTGGTTCGAGGCCAAAACCCGTGGCCTTTCCCGGTTAGCCAAAACACAGCTGAAACAGAAATGGGGCACCATGCAGAAGGTGCTATCCAGTAAGTCGCGCCTGCAACAGATTGTGAATGACATTCTGTTGGACATGGATACCAAGCCGCGCTTAATGGACGGCTACGGCAACGCCATGTTGGTGTGCGCTAGCGTTTATCAGGCCTGTAAAGCCTATGAGATGTTCAGCCAAAGCGATTTAGCGGGCAAGGTCGCCATTGTCACCAGCTTTCAGCCTACGGCTGCCAGCATCAAAGGCGAGGAAAGCGGCGAAGGGTTGACCGAAAAGCTGTTTAAATACGATATTTATCGCAAGATGCTGGCCGACTACTTCGAGCAACCGGAAGAGCAAGCGGCCAGTCGCGTTGAGGCGTTCGAAAAAGAGGTCAAAAAGCGTTTTATCGACGAGCCGGGACAGATACGCTTGTTGATTGTGGTCGATAAACTGCTGACGGGCTTCGATGCGCCCTCGGCCACCTATTTGTATATCGATAAACCGATGGCCGACCACAATCTGTTCCAGGCGATTTGCCGAGTCAACCGTTTGGATGGCGACGACAAAGAATACGGCTATATCATCGACTACAAAGACTTGTTCCGGTCCCTGGATAAAGCCATTTCTGACTATACCCAAGGCGCGTTTGAGGGTTACGACAAGGAAGACGTGGCAGGACTCCTGAAAGACCGTTTAGAGCAAGCCAAGTTGGACTTGGATAATGCGCTTGAAATGGTTCGCGCCTTGTGCGAGCCGGTCAAAGCGCCGCGTAATACGGAAGACTACATTCATTATTTCTGTGGCGAATCCGGCGCGAATCAGGATGAGTTGACCGAAAAGGAAGCCTTACGCTTAACCCTGTATCAAAACGTGGCCAAGCTGCTGCGTGCGTTTGCCAATATCGCCAACGAAATGCCTGACGCAGGCTATTCTGCGCAAGAAGTCGATGCCATTCGAACGGAAGTGACCCGCTTTGAAAAGGTTCGCGATGAAGTCAAGTTGGCCAGTGGCGATTTGCTGGACATGAAGCGCTTTGAACCCGCGATGCGCCACTTGCTGGATATGTATATTCGCGCCGACGACAGCGAAGTATTGATGGATTTTGAAGAGCTCGGGCTGATCGAGCTGATCGTCGAAAAAGGGGCCGATGCCGTTGATGCCTTGCCGGAGAGTATTCGCAACAACCCAGAGGCCATGGCGGAAACCATCGAGAACAATGTGCGTAAAACCATTGTCGATGAAAATCCGGTCAATCCGAAGTATTACGAGCAGATGTCGGTATTGTTGGATGAACTGATTGAACTGCGTCGTCAAAAGGCCATCGAGTATCAGGAATATTTGCAGCGCATTCGTGAGTTATCACGCAAGGTGATCCGCCCCGAGCAAACGTCATCCAATTATCCATCTTCAATGGATACCCCTCCCAAACGCGCCTTTTACGACAATTTTGGCAAAGATGAACTGCTGGCAACCAAAATTGACAGCGCCATTCGCTATACCAAGAAAGCGGATTGGGTGGGTGACCGTTTTAAAGAACGGGAAATCGCCAATGCGGTGCGAGAGGAAACCACAGGCTATGAGGTGGACATTGAAGGTGTAATGGAGCTTGCCAAGGCGCAAAAGGATTATTTATGAAGAGAAGGATAAGCCTAGCGCATCCCCCCAAACAACCAGAGGCTGAACATTGGGGTCAATCATAGAAATCGGTTCGATTACGGTAGCGTTACATCGCAAGGCCATCAAAAACCTGCATATCAGCGTATTGCCGCCCGATGGCCGGGTGCGGATTTCCGCGCCTGAGTCCATGACGGACACCGCTATTCGCATGGCGGTGATCGGCCGTATTCCCTGGATCAAAAGGCAACAAAATGAGTTTGCCAAACAACCCAGACAGTCAGACCGAGAAATGGTCAGCGGCGAATGCCACTATCTATGGGGCAAGCGTCATCGTTTGAATGTTTTGGAACGGGCGGGCCGGCATGAGGTGAAGGTCGGGGGTGGGAAAATCCATCTTTACGTGAATGCGGAAACCTCGCTTGAGAACAAAACTTGGGTTCTGTCGGAGTATTACCGTTCAGTGTTGAAAGCGCGCATAGAGAATTTGCTCGAATACTGGCAGGAAGAAATTGGCGTTGTTGCGAGTCGCTGGGGTGTGAAGAAGATGAAAACCAAGTGGGGAAGCTGCAACACCGAAGCTAAACGGATCTGGTTGAACCTGGAGCTGGCCAAGAAGCCGCCCGAGTGCCTGGAATACATCCTGGTGCACGAATTGATCCACCTGCTGGAACGTAAGCACAACGAGCGATTTAAGGCCTACATGGATAAGTTCCTGCCCGACTGGCGCGAGCGTCGAGATCTTTTGAATAGTATGCCGCTTGGCCATAACCATTGGATTTATTGATCGGGCGTTCAACATAATCTGGTTCCGGCAAGGTTTGCAGCAAAGTAAGGAACTATTCAGTTGCCGGTTGTAGACTTCCTTAGGAATATGCACAAAATAACTTCCCGAAACAATAGGCTTTGTGGAGGTTCGGTAACTCGCTTGACAGGACGCCGTGAATACATCCGTGTAGTCTTGACGGCGGCTATCCCTGCCGCCGACACCTGTCAATCGAGCCACCGATTCCTCTTCCGACGTTTGGAGAAGTTATTTCATACTCGTTCCTTAATCGCGCCGGCGTAGGGTGCGCGCGCCGCGTACCTTTTGGCGTATGAATACGTCCGAATCGTTTGAAAAGGGTACGCAATGCCTACCCTATCACTGGGTGAAGCGCATCGTTCGAGATTGATGCGCCAATTACCGTCGGCAGCAAAGTTAGGGACGGGAAAAATATCCCGTCCCGCCGTTGTAGCCGTAAGAGTCTCTCCCTCGGACCAAATGAAGTTTTTCGCGCCGAGGGCGGCGCTCCTAAGGCGGTTAGGGTTAATTTTACCTGATTACTTATAACTCTCAGCTACTGGGCGAGTGTTCGGTGGCTTGATCTGCAAGTGTGTGAGGCATGGATGCCGAACCCAAGCTTATAGGGATATATTTACAGCGTCTTGCAGAGCAAGTTACCGAATGCTCGTTTTTTTACCTATCTTAGCAAGTACGCTTAATGCAGTTAATCATTATTCTTTAAAGTTAGCGGACACTTATGGGTAATCAGGTAATTTTATACTCTACGAAAGCTTTATTCGATGTTTTGAACCTGCTCGCGCATCTGTTCGATCAGCACCTTCAGGTCGATGGCAATGGCGGTCATTTCCTTGTCGGCCGACTTCGAACCCAGCGTGTTGGCTTCGCGGTTCATTTCCTGCATCAGAAAATCCAGGCGGCGGCCGACCGGCTCGTCCTGGGTCAGGATGCGGGAGACTTCGTCGATATGGGTATTCAAGCGGTCCAGTTCTTCGGCGACATCCAGTTTCTGCGCCTGCATCACCAGCTCCTGTTCCAGGCGGTCGAAGTCGGGCTCGGCGACCAGTTCGGCGATGCGCTCGGTCAATTTCTCGCGCAGCAGGCGCAGCACTTCCGGCATTCTCGCCTGGGCCTGTTCGACCAATAGGCGCATCTTGCCGCAACGGTCCTCGATCAATAGGCCCAACTGTTCCCCTTCCCGTTCACGCGCGGCCAGCACATCGCTCAGGGCGCGGTCCAGCAGATCGTTGATGCCCCGCTGCAAGGACTCGCGGTCGCTTTCCGCTTCCTGTTGAATGCCCGGAAAGGCCAGCACCTCCAGCGCGGAAAAAGCCTGCGGCCTTTCCATGTGCTGTTCGATCGCGGCGGTCGCCGTCAGCAAGCCTTTGACCGCTTCGTTATTAAAGGCATAGCTTTGCTCGGTCCCCTGTTTCTTGTAATTAAGGGTGCATTCGATCTTGCCGCGCTTGAGGCGATTTGAAATGGCGACGCGCATATCGGATTCGGCGAAGCGCAGGCGCTCCGGCAGTTTCAAGCTGATATCGCAGTAACGATGGTTGACCGAACGTAATTCGCAATTGATCAGTAAATTAGCGATCTCGGCCTCGGCTCCGGCAAAAGCTGTCATACTTCTTATCATTTTTCACCTATAATTGTAGGGCTATCAAAGTCTCTCAAACCCCAATGTCAGAATATTACGATCCGGAAACCTATCCGCAAGAATGGAATTATCTACAAACGGGCACCATTATAGACCAGTATATGATCGAGCGGGAACTGGCTCATGGCGGCTTCAGTTCGGTCTATTTGGCCAGGCAATTGGAGGATCAGGTTCAGGTGGCGATCAAGGAATATCTGCCCAGAAAACTGGCGCATCGCACCTGGAATAATGTCGTGACGCCGCATGGCGATGAAACCAAGACCTTGTTTATGCGCGGCCGCGCGTTGTTTTTTGAGGAAGCCAAGGCGCTGGCCAATTTAAAGCACCATAACATCGTCGAGGTGATCAATTTCTTTCAGGCCAATGAAACCGTCTACATGGTGATGACTTACGATTACGGCCTGACCTTGGATAAGATACTGCATAAGAAACTGCTGACCGTCGATGAAGAGTTCTTGCGGAAGGTTTTTCATGATCTGCTGAACGGTATTGCCGAAATTCACCGGCAAAAATTTATACATTTGGATATCAAGCCGGCGAATATCCTGATTCGCGCGCAACACGATCCCTTGCTATTGGATTTCGGCGCCATCCAGCGCTATCCCATCGTTAAGGGCGCCAACCGCAGCAAGGTGTTGACCAAGGGTTATTCGCCGATCGAGCAATATTCCAATCAAATCCAGCTGGGACCCTGGTCCGATATCTACGCCGTCGGCGCCAGTATGCGCGCCTGCCTGGATCATAAGACGCCTCCGCCGGCTCCCGAGCGAGAGCGAAAAGACACGTTGGCGCCGGCGGTCAAGACGCATAAAAACAAGTATCCCGATTACCTGTTGAAGGCGATAGATTGGGCGATGGCGGTCAAGCCTGAAGAACGGCCGCAATCGGTGGAGGATCTACAGCAGGCGCTGCTCGGTAAAAATTAAACCATGACGGTAAAAACGGGTATACTGTCCGGTTTTAATTTTGTCGAGAACACCATGAGACCAAGCGGACGTAGCCCAGATCAATTAAGAGAAATTCGTTTTACCTGCAACTATACTAAACATGCGGAAGGTTCTGTGCTGGTTGAATTTGGCGACACTCGGGTACTCTGCACCGCCAGTGTGGAAAGCCGCGTGCCTTTTTTCTTGAAAGGCAAGGGCGAAGGTTGGATTACCGCGGAATACGGCATGTTGCCTCGGTCCACCCATGATCGCATGGGACGCGAAGCCAGCCGAGGCAAGCAAGGCGGTCGGACCCTGGAAATCCAGCGTTTGATCGGCCGCTCATTGAGAGCCGCAGTCGATTTGAAGGCCTTGGGCGAAAACACCATCACCATCGATTGCGACGTCATTCAGGCCGACGGCGGCACTCGCACGGCGTCGATCACCGGAGGCTTTGTCGCTCTGTCGATCGCGATTCAGCATTTGCTGGACAAAAACAAAATCAAGAAAAATCCGCTGCATGGTCAGGTGGCGTCGGTGTCGGTGGGGATTTTCCAAGGTGTGCCGGTATTGGACCTGGATTATGCCGAAGACAGTAATGCCGAAACCGACATGAACGTGGTGATGAACGACGCCGGCGCCTTCATCGAGGTGCAGGGCACCGCCGAAGGCCATGCATTCAGAAGAGAAGAGCTGGACAGCATGCTGGAGTTGGCCGAGCAAGGCATCCGTGTGCTGATAGAAAAACAACAGCAAGCATTGGACAGCGTCTAATAATGTTCGGCAATCATCAGCATATCGTCTTAGCTAGCGGCAATCGGGGCAAAATCAAGGAGATTCAGGCCATCCTGGAAGGTCATCCGATCCTGCCGCAATCACAATTCGATATCGCCGAGGCAGACGAAACAGGCTCCACGTTTATTGAAAACGCCATCATCAAGGCCCGTAACGCGGCCTTGCATGCCAATGCACCGGCCATCGCCGATGATTCGGGGCTGGTCGTCGATGCGCTGAACGGCGCTCCGGGCGTCATTTCCGCGCGCTATGCCGGCGCCGGCGCTTCCGATCAGGACAATGTGATCAAATTGCTGCGGGAGCTCGAAGGCGTTGGCGAAGCCGAGCGCACGGCCCGCTTCGTGTGCGTCATCGTGTTCATGGAGCATGCCGGCGACCCCACGCCGGTCATCGCTCAGGGTTGCTGGGAAGGACGCATTTTGGAAAGTCCGCGCGGCGAAAACGGCTTCGGCTACGACCCGGTGTTCTGGGTGTCGGAATACCAGTGCTCGTCGGCGCAACTGACGCCGGAGGTGAAAAACGCCATCAGCCATCGCGGCCAGGCGCTGAAGCAACTGGCCGAATTGATGAAGTCCCGGTGAAAGACCCGCTGCTGGCCACGGCCGGTCAATTCTGTCCGGGCCAGGCCATCGCCGAGATTAAAACGCTAGGCAATGGCCTGATTAACGACACCTTCCTGGTGAGCGCCGCCGAGTCGAAGTTCGTGTTGCAGCGAATTAATGGGCGGGTTTTTTCTCAACCTGAGCGGGTGATCGAAAATCTGCAATGTATCGGGCGTCATCTGCAATCGCTCGACGCCCGGATGATCAAACTGACGCTGCCGGCGCTACTGCAAACGGCGGCCGGCGACTATGGTTATCGCGATCCCGCCGGCGATTTCTGGCGGGCTCTGGCATTGATCGAACACGGCCAAAGCCGCGAATGCCTCAGTCGCCGCAGCGAGGCGGGGCAGACCGGTTTCGCGCTGGCGCATTTCCATCGCCTGTTCAGCAATCTTGAACCGGGCTTACTGCACGACACGTTGCCCGGTTTTCATGTCACGCCCGGTTATTTACGGCATTATGATCAGGTTGCGGCCGCATCCGCCGCTGATCGCAAAGACGAGTCTGTCGTTTTCTGTCGACGATTTATCGACGACTATCGGGACAAGTGCGACGTGCTTGAAAACGCCAGACGGCAAGGCTTGTTGCGGGAACGGATCATACATGGCGATCCGAAACTGAACAATTTTCTGTTCGCCGGCGATGCCGACAGCATTATCAGCCTGATCGATCTGGACACCGTCAAGCCGGGGCTGGTGCATTATGACATCGGCGATTGTCTGCGTTCCTGCTGCCATATCAAGCGAGACCACCGTTTCGATCTGGATCTTTGCGCCTCGGTGCTGGAGAATTATCTGCGCGAGGCCGGCTCTTTTTTCAGCGACGCCGATTACGACTATTTATATGCGGCGATCGAGCTGATTCCGTTTGAACTGGGTCTACGCTTTTTTACCGACTTTTTGAACGGCGACCGTTATTTCAAGGTGAAGCGTCGGGATCAGAACCTGGAACGGGCTGTCGAGCAGTTTCGGCTGTGCCAGGATGTTCGTCGTCAACGTCCGCACATCGACGCGCTGATCGACCGGCTACGGAACGTTTAATCCGGATATTTCTTGTTTTTGAGCGGGACGAGGTTTGCAATCCCGTCTCGCGTGGGCAGCGCATCAAAACCCGGTGCGCTTCCTGTCGTCAGCACACCCACATCCGTGAGCTGGATCACGCGGAGCGGATCCGCCAAAAGCATTCAATGCGTGCGGGGCGAGTTAATTAAGCCGCCCCGCGCTTTCAGCGCACGAAGGACGTCAGTCGGTAAACGGTTGGGGTTTTGCGATCCAGTAGCCCTGGGCGTAATCAATGCCCAGCTCGACGACCTGGTCGTAAATGCATTGCGTCTCGACGAATTCGGCGATGGTTTTCTTGCCCAGCAAATGGCCGATCTCGTTGATCGACTTCACCATCGCCAAATCGACCCGATCATCGCAAATATCCTTGACGAACATGCCGTCGATCTTCAAGAAGTCGACCGGTAAATTTTTCAAATAGGCGAACGAAGACAGGCCGCTGCCGAAATCATCCAGCGCGAACAAACAGCCCTTGGCTTTCAGCGCCCGCATGAAGTCGGTAGCCAGATTCAAGTTGGCGATCGCCGCCGTTTCGGTAATCTCGAAGCAGAACTTTTCGCTGGGCAGGGCGAAATATTCGAATTGCCGATAAATCGAATCCAAAACCCCTTTCGCGCCCAGGGTGTGGCCGGATAGGTTGATCGTGCATAAGGCCAGGTTATCGAGCTGTTTACTATGTTCGGCATACCAGGTTAGACAGTGCTTGATGACATACTGGTCGATCTGATCCATCAGGCCGTAGCGCTCGGCGGCGGGAATGAAGGCGCCCGGCTGGATATCGGTGTCGATGTGATCATTGATTCGCAGCAGGGTTTCGAAATGCTCGCCTTCCGACGCATGAATGCATTGTATCGGCTGTTTATACAACACGAAACGGTCATGATCGAGAGCCTCATGCAGCTTGGCTACCCATTGCATTTGTCCCGAGCGCAGGCGGATTTCTTCGTCGTTTTTATGGTAGATGAAGACTTGGTTGCGGCCGGCGTCTTTGGCGGCGTAACAGCAGGAATCGGCTACGATCAGCAGGTCGTTCAGATTATGAAATTCGTCGGTAATTTCGATCAGCCCCATGCTGACACCGATGCGGAAGCTTTTGTCTTCCCAATTGAAACGATAATCGGCGATTTCTTCCCGCAGTAAATTGGCGATGCGTTCGGCCTGTTCGAGCGAGCAGTGTTCCATTAGCACGCCGAATTCATCGCCGCCGAGACGCGCCAGCGTGTCTCGGCTTCTGATCTTATCCTGTAACAGCAGGGTCAACTGCTTCAGCAATTCATCGCCGGCGGTATGGCCGCAGGTATCGTTGATAATCTTGAATTGATCCAGGTCCAGATAACAGAAGGCGTAGTCGCTGTGCATTTCATGCCGCAGCGACATCACCTTGTTCAAGCGGTTTTCAAATTCACGCCGGTTGACCAAGCCGGTCAGGGAGTCGTGCGATGCCTGGTATTCCAGTTCCTGAGCCAGCCGCCTGGATTCGGTGACGTCGCTGAATACCAGCACCACGCCTTGCACCTTGCCGTCATTGTCGATGATCGGCGCGGCCGAGTCCTGGATCGAATATTCTTGGCCCTGTCTGTCGAGCAGCAGGGTGCTGCGGCTCAAATATACGATTTCACCGTTACGTAAACAATTCCTCACCGGACAACTCAGCGGCGTCCGGCTGATCTCGTCGATCGTGTAGAAGACCTTGTCCACTGCCAGCCCCTTCGCTTCATGATGAGGCCAACCGGTCAATTTTTCGGCGATGGGATTGACGAATTCGATCAAGCCGTTTTCATCGGTGGTGATGACGGCGTCGCCAATCGACTTCAAGGTGACCAGGGCGCGCTCCTTTTCCTGGATCAGTTTTTCTTCCGCCTGCAAGCGCTCCGAAATTTCCTGCCGCAAGGCCCGCGTCCGGTCTTCCACCTGTTGTTCCAGGCGCTGACGATAGATCTCCAGTTCTTGTTCCGCCGCCTTGCTTTTCAGCACATTATCGATGATCAGCGGCAGCAGCTTCAGATAATCGCCTTGAACATCTTTGCTCAGGTAATCGGCCGCTCCTCGTTTCAGGGCTTTGACGGCGATTTCCTCGTCGCCGCTGCCGGTGACGAAGATGGTCGGCGTGTTCGCAGGAATCTGCGGCAGCAAGTCAAATGCGGTGCCATCGCCCAAGGAGTGATCGGCCAGAACAATCTGGTATTGCCGGGATTTCAGCAATGCAGAGGCTTGTGCCACAGAGCTCGCAATGTCGTAGTCATAGGCGAGTCGCCGAAGCTTGACGAAGCGCTTAAAGATGATCTGATCGGCCAGATCATCTTCGATCAATAACAAGCGTATTCGCGGCATCGGGACTTATTGTTTGCGCGTCCAATAAGGCGCCAGTACCTGAATCGAGGCCAGAAACTGATCATAATCAACCGGCTTGAGAATATAGCCGGAGATGCCTTTGATGAAGCTTTGATCGACATCCTGCTGTTCTTTCGACGACGTCAGCATGATGACGGGAATGTTTTTGAACAAGGAATGCTCCTTGAGGATATCCAGACATTCCAGGCCGTTCATTTTCGGCATGTTGATATCCAACAAAATCACGCAGGGCAATCCTTGGGTCGGTTGCTGCAGATAGGCAATGGCTTCTTCGCCATTGCTGACCGTCACCAGCACATTCACTACCTCCAATTCTCTGAAGGCGCGTTTGACTGTCATTACATCGACCAGGTCGTCCTCGACCAATAATATGGGTTGAACATTATTCATCTTTTTTTATTATTTTAGGTAAGGTGAAAATAACCGAACATCCCTGACCAACTTCCGATTCTATCCAGATTTTGCCGCCCCAGTTGTGCACCATTTTTTCGATCAGGCTCAAGCCGATGCCGGTGCCATGGGTTTGGTCCTTGGGTTTTAAGGTTTGGAACAATTGAAAGACTTTCTCTTGGTATTTCTTGTCGATGCCCGGTCCGTTATCGGCAATACAAAATTGCCAGTCGTGAGCCAGTTCTGAACAACTGATATCGATCAGTCCCCGCTCCTTATCATTATATTTGATGGCGTTATCGAGCAAGTTCTGAAAGACTTGATAAACCCTGAGCTTTTCCGCCTTTATAACAGGTAATGGCGACTGGATACTAATTTTTATCCTCTCAGGCGGCGAAATCAACTGAATGACTTCGTCGAACACTTCGCCGGTGTCCACCGTTTCCAGTCTCTCCTTAACTCGACCAACCCGGGAGTATTGTAAAATCCCGTCGATCATGTCATGCATGCGTTTGGCTCTGTCTCTGAGCAGCGCCATTTGTTCTCGACCGTCTTGGTCGAACTTATCGGCATAATCTTCGGCGATCCAGCCCGATAATTGATTAATCGCTCGTAGCGGCGCCTTCAAATCATGGGACACTACATAGGCGAAGTTTTTCAATTCCTCGTTGACATGATTCAGCTCATTGGTTCTTTCCTGCACCCGCCTCTCTAGGTCTTTGTTTAGGCTTTCGATGGCTTGCTGACTCTGTTTCATTTTCCTGATCAATTGCGTGTTTTGCAAGGCGATCGCCGCTTGCGCCATCAACATCCGGGTCAGCTCGATCTGTTCACGGGTGAAGACCGACTTGATCAGTTTGTTCTCTAAATATAACACTCCCAGCACGTTTTGCTGAATCAACAGCGGTGTACATAGGATCGACTTCAGTTGCTGTTGCTGCACGGTCTCGTCGGTAATGAAGTCGCCTTCGGCGCAGGCGTTTTCCAACACCAGCATTTCCCCGGTGCGGTGCACATAGTTGACGATCGCCCAGCTTAAACTGCCGGTGTCAAAGCCTTGCTCTTGGCTGATTTGCACCTCGACGATATCGCGTTTGCTGCCGCGCGCCACGACTTGCAGATGATGCTTTTCGGCCAGCAAAAAATAACCGGTCTTGGCGCCTAAACGCTCCATGACCGCCTTCAGTATTGTGCTGAGCAGTAAATTAAAATCGAGCTGTTGAGTGATCGCCCGGGTGGCTTGCAGCAGATAATTGACATCGAGCAATTGCGCCAGTGAGCGTTCGGCGCTGTGCTCTTGGTCGCGCAGCGTGAGCGAATATTTTTCCTGCAATTGCTTGAATTTCACCGCTGCGGAACAACGGCGATAAGCTTTGGCGGCCTGCTGCAAATAATAGCTGGCCTGATCATGCTGATTTTCGATAAACAGTTGTCCTAGACGCTCCTGCAAATAGCCTTCCAGCAATATGAATTGCTGCGTCGTCGCCAGATCGATCGCGTCCAGGCAATAGCGGCGGCAATTGCTGAAATCATTTTGCTGATAGGCTTTTTCCATTTTCATGAATAGAAAATAGGGCTTAAGAATCGGTCCCAATGTCGCCCAGCTTTCCACCTTGTCGACACATTCATTCAGCACTTGCCGTTCCGTCGTCGAGATGGAAGGCTGCAAACGCAGATCATTGACATAACGAAACACATACCAGAGCCGGTTAAGGATATTGTCGCTCAAGCCTCTTAGATAAGGTCGGGCTTGCTCCAAGGCCTCGCTGGCCCTGAGGAAGTCGCCAAGATAATGATAGCTGATGCCTTTCAACGTGTAATAACCGCCGATCGATACGACATGCTTATCGCGTTCCCATTTCGCCAGCATCGCCTCGATTTGCTCAGGCGTGTAACTGGCGGTTCCGGTCACCATCAGGTCGCTCCAGCCTGCTATCGCGCTTTGCGCCAACCCCAATGACAATGACAGATTGAATTTTTCCGAGAAAGCGATGCATTGTTCGGCGATGTTATTGACCTGGTCAAGATGCTTGCCTTGATGTATGAGGTGCCAGATATACGGGCCGTAGGACAGGCCGGCGTTATATAAATCGCCGCAACCCTTGCCGCGATGGATATTTTTTCGGCATTGCTCGATGATATGTTCGGAGCCGCGGCGATTGTGCATATTGGTCCATAAGATGCCGTTGATGCCCTTGGTGGCGCCGAAAGTATCGGGATAGCGCTCGGACAGCGCCAATCCCAAGTCTTCATAGCGAAACGACCTGTCATATTGGCCTTGGCGCTGTAAATACAGGCCGACCATCGAAAAACCGTAAATAACAGTCTCATCGACGCCGCCGGCCAGGCAGTTCTGAGTCGATTGTATCGCCGACAAATATAGCTGAGGCACCATGCCGGCCAGATAATAATCGGGAATCAGTTCGCTGTAGATGCCGGTTTCGATCTTGGTGGCGCGATCGCCGCTAGGGGTGATATCGAGAATCTGTTGCCAGATATCGCGATTGTCGTGATGAATCTGTTCGATAATTTCGGCAGATTTCGCCAGCGCCTGTTCATCGTCGTCAGGAATCGCGCGATTGAAGAAACTTAGGCCGCGGTTACCCAATGTTATCGCTTGTTTGAATTTTCCCATCGAGGACAGGCCGGTGGTTTGCTCATACAGACAATCGACCCGGTCGAGATCGCTTTTCGCCTCTTTGATCAGAATATTCAGAATCTGCTCCGATTCCGGTTGGGAGCCCAGCGCCATTTCGGTGCGGGCCAGATATTTATGCAGCGAAAACAAAAAATCATAATGTTCGTCCCAGGATTGATCGGCAAACAGCTCACGGCTCTGGCGGAAGAAAAAATTGGCATTCTCCATCGCCAGCGCCTTCATCGCCATGATTCCGGCGTGATAATTGAATTCCGCTTCCTGACGACGCTGTTGCTCGCTTTGTTGTTCAGGACGACCTTCATAGAGGTGTTCGACGATGCTGAACAGATTTGGCAGGCTTTCCAATTCAGTCTCGGGCGGGATGGCCATGATCAGCGCATCGGCGATCTGTTTATGGATGCGGCGTTTAGTCGTCTCATCCATGAAGCTTTCCGAAGCCGCCTGTACCTGATCATGAAAAAACAGGATCTGTTCTTTTTCTCTGAGCAGGATATTATGGGTAAAGCATGCCGTCAGCGCCTGGTATAAGGCCGGCAATGACATGCCGGCCACCAGCGCCAGTTCGTTGGCGGCAAAGCGGGCGCCCAGGCAGGCCGCGATCGACAAGAGTCTTCGCGAAACGCTGTCGAGTTTGGCGATTTTATCTTTGAACAAGTCCAGCGCCGACTCGGGTATCGCGGTATGACGCAGCTGTTCGTCATCCCAGACCCAGACGCCGTCTTCAGCCAAATGCAAATGTCGGTAACTATGCAACCAGCGCAGGCTTTCATTGACGAACAACGGATTGCCGGCTGAGGTATGGAAGATGACATCGGCTAATGCTTCTGTCCGGGACGGATAGGTGTTGAGAATATAGGCCGTCATTTGATTGACTTCAGGCAAGCCCAGCGCCTGTAGACGGATTTCTTGCAGCGGTCTGTTCGCCCGGTGGATTTTATTGATCAATCCGGTCAGGCGATGACTGGCGTCCACCTCATTATGTCGATAAGCGCCGATCAGGAACAGATAGGGATATTCCAGCGGATTGTCGAACAGGCGCTCGAGAAAATCGAAGGTGGCGCCGTCGCACCATTGCAAATCGTCGATGAATAGGGTCAGCGGGTGTTCCTGGCTGGCCAGGCAGGCGAGGAGCTTGCCGGCCACATCGTTAAAACGGTTGCGTGCTTCCACCGGCGGCAAATCGGCCACCTCCGGCTGCGCTCCGATAATCAATTCCAGCTCTGGCGCCAGGTCGATCATTAACTGGCCATTTTCTCCCAGTTGGGCGGCTATCCTGTTTTTCCAGTACCGTATGCGGCTGCTGTCCTCGGTCAGAAAGGTCTTGATTAGGGCGGTCAATGCCTGAATCAGTGTGCTGTAGGGGATGTGCTTTTTAAATTGATCGAATTTTCCCGAGCAAAAATAGCCGGCATGGGACACAATCGGCAGTTGCAGTTCCTGTATCAAGCGGGTCTTGCCGATGCCGGACAAGCCGGAAATCAACGCCGCCCTGAACACGCCGGAGCAAACCTTATGATATTCCTCCAATAATTGCTTTTTCTCTTGGTCGCGGCCGACCATCAACGAGGGTATCGTGATGCGGTTGCTATAATCCTTCTGTTTCAAAGTAAAACGGCTGATGTGCTGATGCTGCTGCCAATTCTCCAGGCAGTGGCGCAAATCTACGCATAAGCCTGATGCGCTCTGATAACGTTTTTCAGGGGCTTTCTTCAGTAATTGGCCGACAATCTTGCTCAGCGTCTTCGGCACGGCCGGGTTGACCTGATGCGCCGGCTGCGGTGTTTCGGCCAGATGGGAATGGATGATCGTGATCGGGTCGTCAAACAAAAACGGCGGCCTGCCCGTGAGCAGCGCATAAAAAATCATCCCTAATGAATAGAGATCGGTTGAATAATTGACCGAATGTTTGATGCGTCCGGTCTGTTCCGGCGATAGGTAGGGCAGCGTCTGGATGCGAAAATTTTCATGATAGATGAAATGGCTGATCTGGTTGATATCCAGCACCCGGACATCGTCGAGAATCTGGATTTTCAGGCTGTCTGGCTGTATCAGAATATTGCTCGGTTTGATGCTCTTGTGGATATGTCCCGCGCGGTGTCTGTGTTCGATTCGTTCAGCGATCGCCAACACGATTTTCAGTATAGTCTCCAGTCCCGGCGTGGCATTGTCCTCCATCCACTTCATCAGGCTTTGTCCCGGTTGCCAAGGTTGCAACAGACACAACATTTCGCTGTTCGGATGCAGTAATACGGGCACGATCAAGTCCTCCAACGGCAGTTCCGCCAGATGATCGATCTGCTGTTGCAGGTAAAGCGCCAGCTCATCGCTACAGAATTGGTCATTGATTTTTTTTATGACGACCATGTTATCAGATTGACCGAGCGGAGAGGCCTTATACACTTCGGCATGCATACTGCTGCCCAGCCAGTCCTCAATCTGATAATTCAATAATTTTTTGATCAATTTGTAATCCTTAACGGGCAACCATATACTAGCGGACTATAGCATTTATGCTGCTTTCGCGTCATTTCACGGCTATTATTGATTAATGACTACCGTTAAATTGTGCTATAAACGGCTGATTAAGCGCCCTGAAATAAGTTTGAGCGCATCGAGAGTCCAGCCTAAGCGACAGCGATTAGGTAATCGTATGGCTTTGTTGAAGGCGTGGGACGCACTCGTCGATCAGAATTGCGCAAATTATAGATTTTTGGTGGTTTTTTTTTCGAGCTGTGGGTGCGGCATCTTACAGAGGACGTACGAACTTTTTCGAAGTACGTAAGGTATGTAGAAATCAACCTCAATTCCAACAGAAACAGCTTCGGCGCAGTATTGTGACCACTATGAAACCGGATTTAGTTCCACAGAACCGCGACATGATAATCAGCAGAGAGCAGAGTAATGCTTTGTTGAAAATACAGCGAGATATCATGGAGCGGTTGACGTTAGGCGCCGACCATCAGAGCATACTGGATGCCTTATGCAAAACTGCGGAAGACATGTCTGCAGGTGCGGTCGCTTCGGTCATGGTGTTCGATGAAAGCCGCAGTTTTCTGAAAGTGCTGGCCGCCCCCTCGATGCCAGCCGATGCGATTAGTGCGTTAAACGGCCTGATTCCAGGGCCGCAGGCGGGGTCTTGCGGGACCGCGGTTTATTGCAATGAACCGCAATACGTCTGCAATACCAGTGACGATCCGCGTTGGAGTAAACTGCGCCAATTCGCCTTCGATTTCAATATTTGCGCTTGCTGGTCTAACCCGGTTCGGATCAATGAACAGGAGCCGATTGGTTCATTCGCGCTGTCTAATTTTGAGCCCGGTCAGCCTTCAGAATTCCTCAGGCGTTTGCTAGAAACATGCGCCTATATTGCCGGCATCGTGATCAAAAGGCAGCGCGAAGAATCCCAGTTATGGAAGCTGGCGCATTACGATCCATTAACCGACCTGCCCAATCGTTCCTTCTTTAATAATCATCTGGAGTACGCCATTCAGATCGCCAGGCGCACCCGGCAAAAATTGGCGCTGTTGTTTCTGGATCTGGATAAATTTAAGGATATCAACGACACCCAGGGTCATGAAGCCGGAGATCGGGTATTACAATATATCGCCCAAAGCATCGAATCGTGTTTACGCAAAGGCGATACATTTGCTCGGTTGGGCGGCGATGAATTTGTCGTGCTGATCGAAAATCTCAATGATACCGAACTGGTCACCCATATCTGCGAAAAAATAAACAACTCTTTTAAGTCCAAATTTACCCTCAACGACATCGATTATCCCCTGTCCGTCAGCATCGGCGTCAGTATTTTTCCCGATAATGGGGAAACGGCGCAGATATTGTTACGCAATGCCGATACGGCGATGTATGCCGCCAAAAAACAGGGTCTAGGTCGCTACCAGTTTTATCAGGAGGCGTTAACACAAACGGTGACTGATCGCCTGCAATTGACCGCCGAAATACGTCAGGCCCTGGTCCAGCAGGATTTCGTCATCCATTATCAGCCGCAATATTGTCATGACAACGATAAAATCGTCGGCGCCGAAGCCTTGGTCCGGTGGCGACATGCGGACAAGGGCATGATTCCTCCGGCCGAGTTTATTCCCGTTGCCGAACAATCGGATTTAATCAATGAATTGGGGATCTATGTCCTGAAAACCGCCTGTCAACAATGCCTGGCATGGTGGAAACGGGGGCTGCCCCGCTTTTCCCTGGCTGTCAATCTGTCGGTCAATCAGTTGCGCCCCGGCGTAGCCGCCGAGTTTCAAGCGTTGTTGATGGAAATCGGTTTTCCATTAGCCAATTTGGAACTGGAAGTGACCGAAAGCCTGATCATGAAATACGAAGATTTAAGCGAGTTGAAGGCCCTGCAAGCATTGGGCATCGCGATCGCGATGGACGATTTCGGCATCGGTCATTCGTCATTGGCCCAACTCAAACATCTGCCCATTTCCAAACTTAAAATCGATCGCTCCTTCATCAAGGATATTCCCGCTGCCGACAATGATATGCTGATCGCCTCAACAATCATCAGCATGGGCCATAGCATGGGTTTGAAAATAGTCGCTGAAGGCGTTGAAACAGCCGCACAGAAATCGTTTCTGGCTGAAAAGGGTTGTGATTTATTGCAGGGATATTTACTCAGCAAGCCTTTGCCGGCCGAAGAATTTGAGCGCTTGTTGCTTGCTCGGCAACAAGCCTAAGATTAAGATTTTCTTTTCGCGCCGAGGGCGACGCTCCTCGGTGTGATTGATTTTATTCTCCTAGCGCCCTTGCGTAGTAGCCCCAAACGGTCCGTATAACGGTTGCAGACACTCATTGTTCTGATGGCCGGGGGAGGGGTATCGCCTCGATCTTCAACCGAACATCTCTGTGGTATAACGATACACCTTGATCGCATCGGACCAATAATCCGCCGGCAAGCCGGCCTTGTTTTTCAAATGGCGAAGAAATTGTTTTTTATCAGGCAAGGTTTCCCATACCGACGGTAAAAAGGTTCCGCGCTGGGAGCCTTCTTGCAGAATCAGGCCGTCTATATGGGGGCGAATCTGATCAAGCAGCTCCTGTTCGGAAGCGAAATGGATAGGCTCAGGCTCACCCAATATCGAAATATGAATGTCCAGTTCGTCTATCTCGTTTTTTTCCACCGGCGGAAACCGAGGGTCCTTAAAGGCGGCGGAAAATGCATTTTCCACCACGTCTTCAACCAGAGGAAGCACCGCTTCCAGCATGCCGATACAACCACGCAACCGCCCCCTCTTCTCCAGGGTGACGAAGGTTGCCCCGGGCTTGACGAGCTCTGGGGGATAATCACGTAAATCGACACCGAGCGGATGACCGGTCTTATAGCCGTTTTCGATCGATTGTCGGGCCAATTTCAATAACACTTCCTGTTGCCTTTTATTCAATGACATAAGCGCCATATCCGACCACTCGGGATTTATCGCCCGCGGTGTCACCAGAATTTCTCAAATCCACGTTTGTGACTTTTAAGCCATGTTTTCGAGCATAAGCCAGCAGACCGCTGATGGGCACCCTGCCGCAGGCCGAATCAAAATCCAATTTTTCGTACTGCAAGGCTTGAATGTTATCGGTGGTCTGTTGATCCAGCTCTTTAGCCGTTGCGTAATTATGATAATGGCTTAAATCGGAACTGATCACGATCAGCGTTTCCGGGCCATTCCAAACCTTTTCCAATAACTGGGATACTTGTTCGGCGTTGGCGTCACCGGCAACCAATGGCAATAGCTTAAATTCGCCTAACATTTCCTGCAGAAAAGGCAGTTGAACTTCCAGGCTATGTTCTAGATTATGGGCCTGATCCAGATAATCGACAAAGGGCAGGTTAAGCAGTTGATCTCTGCTTTCTGTATCGATGTCGATATTACCCAACGGTGTCGCGAATTGGTCCGCATGACAGACGGCCAGGCCACTGAAGCCGACACGGTGAGAAGGTCCGATCAGCACGATCCTGGAAATGAGTCCGGCCGCCGACTTCAATCTCGCATAAGCGGAGGCCGCGATCTGTCCGGAATAGATGTAGCCGGCATGCGGGACAATAATAGCCTTGGGCGCCTTCTCGGTGGGCTTTACCTCTTCCAGATAGCGGTCGACCATGGCCTGTAATTGCACCGGGTTGGCCGGGTAGAAAGAGCCTGCGACGGCGGGTTGACGAATAATAGGAGACATATGCACCTCACTGATTTAATCTATAGTAAAGTTATAGGCAGTTTCGAGTAAATTACAAGGGACGACTATGAGCACATTAATCGACGACAACACGGTAAGCACTCGCTACTGGCATGCGCTGGATGACGGTCGTATCCAATGCGATTTATGTCCACGCTTTTGTAAGTTACACGATGGACAGCGAGGACTGTGTTTTGTTCGACAGAATCTGAATCAACAAATCGTCATGACCAGCTACGGTCGTTCCAGTGGCTTTTGTGTAGACCCCATCGAGAAGAAACCGCTCAATCATTTTTATCCTGGCAGTGCCGTTTTTTCCTTCGGCACCGCAGGTTGCAATCTAGCCTGCAAATTTTGTCAGAACTGGGATATCAGTAAATCAAGAGAAATGGATTCGTTGATGAGCGAGGCGTCGCCGGAAGCCATCGCCAAGGCGGCGTCCGAATATGGCTGTAAGAGTGTCGCTTACACCTATAACGATCCGGTGATTTTCCACGAATATGCGATCGATACGGCGCTGGCTTGTCGGGAGCGGGGCGTTAAATCGGTCGCCGTTTCGGCCGGCTATGTCTGCGCCGAACCACGGGCCGAGTTTTATCGGGTTATGGACGCCGCCAATATCGATTTGAAGGCGTTTACCGAGGCGTTTTACCGTAAAATCACCGGCTCCCATCTGCAGCCGGTGCTGGAAACGCTGCAATATATCAAGCACGAAACCGATGTCTGGTTGGAGCTGACGACGCTGATCATTCCCGGGGAAAATGATTCCGAGCAGGAGTTGCAGCGGATGACTCAATGGGTGGTTGAACATCTCGGTCCCGATGT
The DNA here is from genome assembly GCF_030717995.2 of Methylomarinum sp. Ch1-1. Classification (NCBI taxonomy): domain Bacteria; kingdom Pseudomonadati; phylum Pseudomonadota; class Gammaproteobacteria; order Methylococcales; family Methylococcaceae; genus Methylomarinum; species Methylomarinum roseum. The sequence goes on from NZ_CP157743.1 coordinate 904,543, forward strand.
GCCGATGCATTTTTCCGCCTTCCATCCCGACTGGAAAATGCTCGACAAACCTCACACTCCGACTCGTTCATTGTTGATGGCGCGGGACATTGCATTAACAAACGGCGTCCATTACGCCTATGTCGGCAATGTTCATCATAAGGAGGCGGACAGCACTTACTGTCACCATTGCGGTAATTTGTTGATCGGTCGGGATTGGTACGAGCTGTCCGAATGGCGGCTGGACGCCGATGGTTGTTGCAAGCAATGCGGCGCTCGTTGCGCCGGCGTGTTCGACCCCAAACCTGGCAATTGGGGATCGAGAAGACAGGGAGTCAGGATGCCCTGAGTACTCGGTTAGCGCAGATATGCGGAGATCGCATCACAGGGATTGGCGATTGAAAGTTGGCATTGTCATCTTTCTTTAACATGAACTGTTGATAATGAACTTTTGAAAAAATGACAGAGTCCCATAAACAAGTAAACTCTTGTAATGATATGCAAAAGCTTATGAACAGAGAAAGCCAAATAGATAGTGAATTTTTGGGTGCCGACACCGGAGTAAGCCCTGAAGTGATCGATTTTCTTATCGCTCCGAACAGGGCTGAAAAAGCAGAAAAGCCGGCAAATTTAAACGCGACCGGTCTGGATGAATACGAGCAGGCCATGGTCGTTTAATCGGTGACCGACATGAAAAAACAAAGCAACGATGCATTCATCTGGATTATCAGTCTGGTTATCGCCATCCCCTTGTTCATCGCGCTGGCGGCGCTGAATTTCATCCTAGCCGCTCTCGATAAGATGGCCGTGAATAAACCGGTTAATCTCGTCTGATCTTAAACCGTCGGCCTTCGTACTCGACTACGATGCCGTCCGGCTGTATTTCGTCGAGCATCATTCCAGCACCGATTTCCTGGCCGGTGTGATATTTTTGCATCGATACAATGACGAAGCGGTTTTCCGGTCGCTCGGCATAGACATAGACATTGATATCGGGTTTCGGCACATTGCGGCGGAAGTGATGTGGCAATTCATCTAGCCAGGGAATATCATTATTTTCCAATTCTTCCGTCGGTTTATTTTCGGTTTTGCTAACCGTTTCCGCTACAGTTTTGACGGTCGGAGTGATGATTGTCTCCGGTTCCTTCTTTTGCGCGACTACCACTTCACTACTTTGCTTTTTTGCCAGCGTCGCTTTGGCGATAGGCTCAGTCTTGATGATCGGTTTTTTGTTTTGAACCAGAGAGGCGATTGATAGCAGTTTGGACGGACGTTGCGCAATCGCGCCGGCAACAGCTTTTGCCGAGTCAGGTTCGGCGGGCGTCTTCGTTGTTTTTATCGCAACCGTGGCTTCATTCGGCGCCGCTTTCTTCTTGTTGCCAGCGTATTGCCATAGGAAATAAGCGAGTAGCAAGACATTGATGCTAAGTAGCAGCATCAGCCAGCCGGTGAAACGGCCGGCCTTGTTAGGTCGGCTAGGCTGCAACTGGGCGAACAAAGTCTGTTCTCGGTTTTGTTGTCTTTCCTGCTCCGATTTACGCAAGGCATTTAGTATATAGGACATATCAATCGTTTATCTGTAACCTAGGGCCATAATCGTTAGTCGTCAGGTTCTGTAGATGAATCATCGTACGCGGCCCGACGATGCCGTCGGCCTGTAGCTGTCTTGTCTGCTGGAAATTACGAACGCTTTCCCGGAGGACCGGATCAAAATAATCGGCTTGACCGCTTGTGGTTTCGCCTCCTTGTTTCAGCTCCGGATCGAGTCGGTCGCGTATCCATGATACCGCCGGTGATTGCTGTTTAGGATAAACAATATCGACCTTTTCCAGCGGCGACTGCCATAACAATAGAAAATCGCCGCGCCATAATGTTAAAACCTCGTGCAGGGTAAAGCGGATTTCTTGACCCTGATGCCAGAATAGCGGTTGCCCGTTTTTTACTGCGATCAGCAAAAGATAGCGCTTTTCGCCCGGCTCGACAACGAATTCCATCAGTGTGGGGCGATTTAGGGCGACTAATTCACGCCACGTGCCCTGATCGGCAAGACAGTTCAATGGCAACTGCGCGCAATCCGGCTCAGTTTCGGGGGAAAGCCCCCATTGTTGCAGCAGTCCGGAAAAGGCCTGATTCAGGGTCAGCTGCGGCTGGCGCAAAAACTGTGCTAAATCCGCTGTGTCACTGGATTCCTTGGCTTCGTCAGTTTCGCTGACTGCCGCGTCACGTTGTGGTTTTTTGGCGGCGGGAACCGGAGGGGCTGGTTCGCTTTGGACGTTAGCTGGGACATCGATTATCCTAGCCCTATCCATGCGTTTTTGCGCCACCAGAGTTTGCTCGGTTTTAACCAAAAAATTGATAAATCGTTCGCGCAAATCGTCAGGCCAATGATAAATAAGCGCCGCGCCAGCACTCAGCAGCAAACAGCCTAGCAATATCGATAAGCGTTTGTGGCGCTGACCTTCCAGCAACTGTCTGTCGATTTCATCCGCCGCCTGGTTAACCATCGCTATCGTCACGTTGTGGCTGTCATGGACATAGGCGCCTAATAAGGCGCGGTCGCAAAGGATATTGATCAGGCGTGGAATTCCGCCGGACAGTCGATAGATTCTGTTAATGGCTGGGGCTTTAAAGATGCCTGGATCGCCATGACTGACGGCCAGCCGATGTTTGATATAGAGACTGGTTTCGGCGCGGTTCAACGGCAATAAATGATAGCGGGCGTTAATTCTCTGATTCAACTGACGCAATTTGGGTTGCGCCAACAACTGTTGTAATTCCGGCTGACCCACCAGAATAATTTGTAACAGCTTGCTCTTACTGGTCTCCAGGTTGGTCAGCAAGCGAATCTGCTCCAGCACGTCAAAACTGAGATTCTGCGCCTCGTCTATCATCAAAACGGTGCGTCGGCCCTTGGCATGGGCGGCCAGCAGGTGATGATTCAGACGATCGACCAGATGCTTCAGGGTTTGACGATATTTGTCATAACTGACTGCCAATTCGTCACAAATCGTCGCGAGCAGATCAACCGCGCTGAGCTTCGGATTCAATACCAGGGCGAGATCGACTTCGTCCGGTAATTGTTGCAACAGACATTGGCATAAGGTCGTCTTGCCGGTTCCGACCTCTCCGGTCAGCGCCACGAAACCGCCCCCCTGGTTGATGCCATACAGCAGATGGGCCAAGCCTTCTTGGTGCCGGGAACTCATATAAACAAAATGCGGATCCGGCGCTATCGTAAAAGGCGCTTCGGTAAAATTAAAAAACTGCTGATACAAGAGTATAATTCTTCATTGATTTCATAACGCCAACAAGGTATTGGAAATGAACGATAAAAACAAGCCCGTGGTTCCGCATGATTTTCAGGACCCTGGAGTCAAAAAAGTTAAACGCATCGCGTCGATGATATTTATTTGTCTCATGGCCTTCATTGTCGGTGGCTCTTATCTACATCAGCAAGGGCAGGCGGCGCAGAACCCCAACTACGAAACCAGCGGGTTCAGCGATCCCTAAAGGCTTCGCGCGACTCTTTAAGAATTTGGATGCCGCCCCGGGTCACCACCAGCGCAATCAGCATACCGATCAATAGATCGGGAATGTTGGAACCCAGCAGGGCGACTAAGAGTCCGCTGGTGACCACGCCCAGGTTGGCGATAACATCATTCTTGGAGAAGATATAGCTGGCGCGCATATGAACATCGCCGTCTCTGAATCGGGCGATCAGCCAGACGCAGACGCTATTGGCGAGCAGCGCCAAACTACCGACGGATATCATATAAAACGACTGCGGTTCGCTGCCGTGCAGCAATTTGTCGACTACTTCGAAGCCGGCCGCCAGCCCCAGGATGATCTCGATGATGCCGCTCGTGAAGGCGACGCCGGCTTTTTGCCCCGCCGATTTGCCTACCGCGTAGAGGCTGATCGCGTAAACCGAGGCGTCGGCCAGCATATCCAGCGAGTCCGCTATCAGCGCCGTCGACTCGCTCAGCAGGCCTGCCGCCAGCTCAACGACAAACATCATCGCATTGATCAGCAGCAGCCACCATAGCACCTTATATTGTTCCTTGTCAGTCACTTCGAGACTGCATTCGCAATCACTCATGATGATCCTTTAAATAAATTGCCAAATAAGCCTTTGTCGTTGGCGAGCTGTTCCAGGCGCTGTTTTGCCGCCAGGCCGATTTCGCTGTTGGCTTCGGCTTCGCTTATGCGTTCAAGCACCGATTGGCTACTCTTTTCCAGCAATGCAATCGCCTGTTTTCGCACCGAAGCATAATGCGCACGGAGAGCCGCCAGTTCAAGTAAATAGGTATTGGCGTTACGCAATTCCTTTGCCATCACCTTTTCCGGATCGCCGGTGAACAGCTCGCGTTGCAGATTGCCGTATCGTTCCTGGACTTGCACCAGATCACTGCGGTTGACTTTGACCGGTTCGGTGGGATCGTCACAACAGCCCATTATTGACCTCCTGACTCTATAGTTTTAACAATAAGTCATTGAAGCTACGCATGACTCAATTCGTTTCTTGCAGTCAGGGGGGGCGTTCCCTGACTATATGACTCTTGCAAGATCACCCCTATCAGCAGGGTATTAATGTTTCGCCATCAGGCATTCTTGGCCTCCAATAGCCCGGCGTTGGCAAAAGCCTGATAGGTTTGCATTCCGCCCGATAGTACGCGGACCTTGAATCCCTGTTGCATCAGCAAACGCACGGCATAATAGGCTCGCTGGCCGACGCCGCAGACCAGCCACAGTTCCTTGTCGGCGCTCAATTCGTCCAGGCGTTGGCGCAGTTGCTCCAGCGGTATGTTGATCGCATCGTCAATATAGCCCTGTTGATACTCACTATCAGTCCTCACATCCAGTAATTGGTGTCCGTCGTCATGCAACAAATGCCAGTCGGCCAGGTCCAGGTCATGACGTAAATTGTTTGCCGCGATCATGCCGGCCAAGTTGACCGGATCCTTGGCGCCGCCAAATTGCGGCGCGTAGCACAGTTCGCTTTCTTCCAGGTCATAGACGGTCGCGCCCATCTGTATCGCCATCGCGATGACATCGACTCGCCGAGTGACGCCAGCCCTGCCGATCGCCTGCACGCCCAGAATTTTGCCGTCGCGCGCATAAATCAGTTTCAGATGGATCGGTTGGGCGCCGGGAAAATAACTGACATGGTGACCCGGATGCAGGTAAACCTTCTGATAATCATCGATGCCGGCCCGCCGCAAGGACTTTTCACTGGCGCCGCTGAGCGCGATCGTCAAACCGAATACCTGACAAACCGCTGTGCCCTGCACTCCCCGGAAGGTTAGGTTGCGTTTAATTGCCGGGTTGAACGACTCCAGGATCGCGCCGGCGGCGATGCGCCCCTGGCGGTTGGCGGGACCGGCTAAAGGCACCGATAGCTTCTGTTTGCTGATGAAGTCCTCGACCTCGACGACATCGCCGACCGCCCAGATGTCGGGATCGCTGGTCTGCATGGTTTCATCAACTTTTATGCCGCCGCGAGGCCCGACCTCCAGTCCCGCCTGCTTGGCCAATTCCGAGGCCGGCGTCACGCCGATCGCCAGCAGCACGATATCGGTATTAACGTGGTGGCCGTCCGAATAATGCACGCTTAAACCCTCGGTCGTCCGGCTAAAGGCCTCCACCGCACAGCCGAGTTTCAACTGGATCTTGTTGTCTTCCAGGCAGGTCTTGATATAACTGGCCATTTCGGCATCCAAAGGCGGCATCAACTGCTTGGCCATTTCGATGAGGGTCACTTCCAAGCCCAGTCCGGCCAGATTCTCCGCCATCTCCAGGCCGATGAAACCACCGCCGATGATGACTGCGCGCTTGGCGTTTTTGGCCGCGGCTTTCAACTTATGACTATCCGGTATCGTTCTGAGCACATAGATGCCCGGCAAATCGATGCCTTCCAACGGCGGTCTGATCGCTTCCGAACCGGTGGACAGCACCAGCGCATCATAACGCATCTCCGTCACGCTACCATCCTCCAAGTTAGTGATGCTGACGGTATTGTCGGTGCGGTTGATGCTCGTCGCCTGATGCCTGACCCGCACCTGGATATTGAAGCGATTCTGAAAAAGTTCGGGATTGGCGACCAGCAGCTTTTGTTCCTCCTTGATCACATCACCGACAAAATAAGGCAGCCCGCAATTAGCGAAGGAGACATGTTCGCCCTTGTCGATCACGACGATTTCACATCGCTCACATAATCGTCTTAATCTTGCCGCGCAGGAGGCGCCGCCGGCTACGCCGCCGATAATCAGAATACGTTTATTGCCATGTTGCATTGCGTCACTCCGGTTGTGATTGCGTGGTGGTTTTCGGCTATCGCCTATTCAACCCCATTTCCGATTATTGTGCCGAATTTTGTTGATTAACGCCATCAGTAAGCGGGGCTAGCGGAGACTATTCAACAAGCGGACGCTAGCATTTTAAAATAGACTCTTGCAAATAAGAATAATTATTATTTACAATAATAATTATCATGAGTTCGGGTTAACAAACCAGCCTGTATCAGGCAGCTCTTCCAGAAGACGCCGTAAATACGTCCATGTAGGCTTGAGCGCGGCCTCCATGCCGCGCACACTTCCTCCAGAGCTACCTGATACTGTCTTAACCCTTTGCAATATATGATTCTTTTATCCCGAACTGAGGTTAATTAAATTTACTTGCTTGTCTTATTAACTATGACGCCATTAAAACTTTACCTTGCATTCTTCATCTCTTTTTTTGTTTGTTCCACGGCTCTTATGGCCGGCCCGCGTGCAGCGCTCAGCGCCGAAGAAAAGTTAGGTCAAGCGCTATTCAATGAGGAAAACTTATCGTTAAATCATAATCAGTCCTGTGCGTCCTGTCATCGCTTAAAGCCGCTCAAATCAGGAAAATGGGTAATTATTCAGCGTAGTTTTACTAAAAGGCAGTAGGTCATTGATTTCTCGGGACGCGTTCACCCAGCACCTAAATTAACGAAGATTATTAATCATAGCCAATAACCTAGTACTCGCCTTCTGAAATACCTTCGATAATTTAGACAAGTAGAGGCTTACCAATATAGGTCCATCGAAACGGTTTTGCCAATGTTTCATTAAAAAATGCAATGAACGCCTGAATTCTTTGATTCAGAGCCTTAATCGAAGGGAAACTTCCGCGTTTGAGTAAGCGACGGCTTAAAATGCCGAACCAAATCTCGACTTGGTTCAGCCATGAACAATGTTTTGGTGTATAAACAAAACGGATACGGTGCTCGGTGCATTGTAAAAAGTCCGCGCGCGACGCCATGTTCTCTAAAATGCCGGATTGTCCTTTCTCGCCCAGCGGGGCTTCGATGCCGCAGAGTTCTGCCACACATTTCACCAATGAAGCGGATTTATGCGTATTCAGTTGGTCGGCAATAAATACCCATTTTGCCGTGGGGTCAGTAGCGACGGTCGCCTGGATATGGGCCACAAAATCGTTTTCTGTTCGGGTGTCGCCCAACGTTGGACACAGGATTTTCCGGTCGCTACTTCAAAATTGGCTATCAGGGTTTGTGTGCCATGCCGTTTGTACTCAAATTCGTGTAATTCCAGTTTTCCTTTGGACATCGGGTGATCCGGATGAATCCGTTCCAGCGCCTGAATACCGGTTTTCTCGTCCACACTGATCACATGTACACCGGATTCGTGTAGCTCTTGAGCTTGATGGTAGAGCTTGCAAACGTCTCTCACTTCTTGTCGAAAGGTCGCTTCATCTTCGGCTTTGTGGTTGAGCCAATATTTAGTGCGATGCGGTTTCAAATCCCCCTGATTTTAAAAAACGCCCGATACTGCTGAGCGAAATGGTGTCTACAATCCCCCTATCAATAGCGGTTCGGACGAGTGCCGGTTGCGTCCAATGACTGAGATGCTCGGGAGGCGTTTCACAAGCGAGCGCCAATAACTGGCAAATCTGCTCCGCAGTAAAGACGCCGGGGCAGCCAGCGCGTGGTTTGTCGGCCAACACGTGACTGATCGCCTCGCGCAACTTTTTTGATTGGTCGGCATATTTTTCCAACTCAATACTGTCGCCTAACCAACGCTTTCGCCAAAACCCGACCGTTTCTTCACAGAGCCCCAGGTTTTGAGCGATCGATTTATTGGTGTTGCCGACGTGGGCCAATAACACGATTTGAGCACGTTGCACCAGACTGTGTGGCGCTTCGCGACTTCGAACAATGGTTTCCAAAATGCTCTGCTGTTCAGAGCTCAATGTCAGTGGGAGGAGTGGACGTGCCAAGGGATTATTTTATTGGTTTCAAATCGTTGTATTATCCAATATATTTCAAGTTTATTGTACTAGGGTATTTAGGTGCTGGGTGAATACATCCATGTAAGCTCTGACTGCAACGTCCTGTTGCAGACAGCCCGATAAATCAATGACCTACTCCCTAAAACCCGAAAGATACTGAATAGTTAGTGCGGCCAGGCAAGGTCGTTTATTCCAGCGGGCGAGAATCCCGTCCCAGAAGGCCGGTCAGCCACTGGGTAGAGTCTTTGGGTCGGCGGGGGTAACCCCAAAGATTAAGCACAAAGCAACTCAAGACAACAGGCCGTAAGCGAAAGCTGAAGTGATTGAGCCTCGAAAGCAGAGACAAGAGAGGGATGACGTAGTTAACTATGCGGAAATCAACACAGAGTGAGGCGTCATGACAAGTCTTACGCTGCCTCTCCGGGGTCGAAGAGCATGGCATGTTGGACACCGGGAATAAACGGCAACCTGGGAGAACCTATCAGGCCTCACAAGGAAGCGAGTATGTCGGACAAGCGATCATAAAGTAAGAAAGACAAATGCCTATAGGTAGTCGGATAACGGTGTAGTACCGATGAACGCGGGTAATGCTGCGGGAGGGAAGACCGTTACATTAAGAAACAACGTTAAGGAGACATACCGAACGTGCCCAGAAACGAAGAAACGGTAACCACGAAACTGCAACGTATAGCGGAGAAAGCCCGTAACGAACCGAACTGTCAGTTCACCAGCTTGTTTCATCTGATGACAGTGGAAATGTTATGGGGATGCTTTGACGCGCTGAGGAATCATGCTGCGTCAGGTATTGATGGAGTCACCAAGCAACAGTATGAGAACAACTTACTGGAAAATCTTCAGCAGCTAGTTGATAAACTGCACCGAATGGCCTACCTACCCCAACCGGTGCAACGGGTTTACATCCCCAAGCCCGGGACTGATAAGTTAAGGCCCTTAGGGATACCGGCGCTGGAAGACAAACTGGTGCAAGCCGGGCTGGTCAAAATCTTACAGGCTATCTATGAGCAAGACTTTATAGACGACTCGTATGGATTCAGGCCGGGTAAAAGCTGTCATGATGCGCTGCGAGCGTTAAGCCAAACAGTCGAAAATCGACCGATAAACCACATTGTGGAAGCCGATATAAAAGGCTTTTTCGATACGGTTGACCAAGAGCAGCTGATGACTTTTCTCGCGCATCGTATCGCCGACAAACGCGTATTGCGCTACATCAAACGCTTCTTGAAAGCGGGTATCGTCGAAGACGGACAGTTTAAAGCCAGTGAAACAGGTACGCCGCAAGGTGGCGTGATATCGCCCTTGCTAGCCAATCTCTATTTGCACTACAGCCTAGACTTGTGGATGACCCGCAAGTTTGCGAAAAGCTGCGGTGGAGTCGCCCGAATGATACGCTATGCGGACGATTTTGTCGTCTGCTTCCAGCAGGAAGCGGATGCCAAACGATTCCGGAACGAGCTAGAAGCACGGCTCGCCCTGTTTGAGCTGACGTTAGCACCGGAGAAAACGCAATGCATTGAATTTGGCCCGTTAGCGGTCAAACGTGCGAGAGCGCGTGGCGAAAAGGCGGCGACCTTTGATTTTCTGGGGTTTACCCATTACTGTTCACGGACGCGAGACGGAAAACGCTTTCGGATGAAGCGGAAGACGATCGGTAAACGCCTAACGGCGAAGCTGAAAGCCTACCGTGCATGGCTTAAGGCAAACCGAAACCTGCCGACCGCCGAAATACTCAAGCGAACCGCCCGCAAACTGCGAGGCCATTACGGCTACTATGGCGTCACCGATAACAGTCGAGGAATAAACCTGTACTTTTATCAAGTGCAACGCATTCTACACAAATGGCTGAATCGGCGAGGTCGGAGAAACTGCTGTAGTTGGGCAAAGTTTGCTCTATTGTTAGCGCGTTTTCCACTGCCGAAACCTAAAATCTTGGTGAATCTATTCTGAATCCGTGAATAGGGTTCTTAATGAGGAGCCGTGTGCGTAAATAGCGCAAGCACGGTTCTGTGAGGGGCTTGGTAACAATTGATGAAATAACAAACTATTTGCAATCACGTAGTAGCCGCGTGCGGCGGGGCGTTCCAGAGAAGCATGGCAAGTACGATGTCATTTTGTCGAAAGAAACCGGTCTACTCGACCTTTCCGCCATTATTTACCGATTTTACCTATGACAACATTGGTGTGCCGCGTAACGTCAATATCCCCGATGACCCGGAAGCCGACCTGGGGCTAGGCGGAAGAGCGGATATCGCCGAGCAGGGTCCTGACGGCAACGAAATCGGCAAACACAAGGTCATGAGCCTTAGGAATATTGCAATCACCCCGCCCTATGCGCATAACGGCGTGTTCAAGACGCTGGAAGAGATCGTGCATTTTTATAATACTCGTGATGTGTTGGGCTTTGTTTCCGATATTAATGATCCGCAGTTCGCCAAAAACGGCTGGCCGGCGCCTGAAATCGAGCAGAATGTTAATATCGATGAGCTAGGCAACCTGATGTTGAGCGCGGAAGAGGAGGCGGCGCTAGTGGCTTTTCTTAAAACCTTGACCGACGGCTATCCTCAATGGGGTCATGACCCTCGCGTGCCGGAAGACTCGCCTTCGCCGTTTGCCCACACGGAGCTGATACGGTAGTCTTGAAAGCGGCTAGTGCTCAGTCATTTTATATATGACGGGTACTCGGCAGGCGCCAATTATTCCCGGTTTGAGCATTTTTGCTGTGTTTAGGGCATGGGGTGTGTCTGTCGAGGAGCCCAGCACCTAAATTATCCTGGTATGTAAAATATAGTCCAGTAGCCATGGAAATTAGGTGCGGGGTAAAGTGTCATTCTTTTTGGTCGATCGAATCGATTTTCTGCTGTATTTGAGTCTGCAGCGAGGCGAAATCATAGCCGGACCGAGTCATTTTCAGGCCGCGATTAGTCATCATCAGGCCCATGATAATCACCAACACGCCGGAGACTCGGACCAGTTCGTGAACCATGTGCCGGGATAGAAAATTGGCAAAGAAGCCGAAACTGAGTAACGGCGCCAATGTGCCGAGGCCGAAAAAGAATAACAAGGTCGCGCCTTCTTGCGGACTGCCGGTCCCTGCGGCCATGATGTACATAGCCTGTAACGGTCCGCAGCCTAGCAGGAAGCCGGTCAATACGCCAATCACCAGCGGACTGCGTTGGGTTCTGATGCTGCTGTTGACGCCACGGACGAAGCGCCTGGGCAGACGCAATGAGAAATGACGCAGCCACGGCATCAGATCCAGCATCTTCAACCCGAACAACAGTAGGAATATGCCGGCCGCCAATGCCGCTACGCCGCGCATATGCGGGGTAATGGTGATGGCCGCGCCGAGCAGGCCGAATGCGGCGCCGATAGCCGAATAGGAGGCCGTTTTTCCGAATCCGTAAGCCAAATGTGTCAGCAGCGCCCGGATTTTCGACATGGATTGGTCGGCATAACTGACGATGAAACTGCCGCACATGCCGATGCAATGAAAGCCGGTCAAAAAACCGATGCCAAACAGCATGGCATGGCTCATCTGTGCGTTAACTTGTGGCAGCAACGCCGGCATTTGGCTTTTGCCCCAGAACGCGACGCCGCCAACCGCGAGCAGCAAGACGATAAAAATCAGCGGCCTTAACCATCGCCGTGGCTTGGCCATCGATCTGCACTGAATTTCATAGCCTTTGTCGATGATGCTCAGGCGGATGGCCTGTTCGTCGATCAGATCGTCATCGAACTCGATATCGGCGCTTCCGGCGACATAGCTGATATGTATCTGACGTACGCCCGGTAACGACGATACGGCCGATTCAATGGCTTGTTCACAGCCGGAACAATGCATGCCTTCAATAATCAGATGCGTCGTGGTCATCATTACTGTCACCTATTATAAGGTTAATTTTCATGGCGGCCGGACTAACCGCCCTGCTATAGGCGGCCGTTTCTCGCTGCCCTTGCGTTTCCGTAATGGCTTGGCTGCCCATTAATTACTATCTGTTAATTTTATTATAGTCTAAGACTGTCAAGTCCGATATAAGTTGCTCGGGATAATAAATGGCCGTTGCTGCTATCAGATGGAGAGGCTTTGCCACCGTAGAGTTTAAATAAGGACAGCCATAAAATGGATGGCTTGCTGTTTGGCTTTAAGACGGTCGCGCTGCCGAAATGGTCAGAGGAAAAGAATATAATTTCTTTGCATTTCGATCAATGCGACATGATAAAACCGTCATCAAATGAAGGTTTTTCTCCTGCTTTCAGGGCTCGGCAAAACCAGTTAAATAATGAGATGCGCCGCCTGCTTTAAATTGCATATTCATGTTTGTTTATGATTAAATGCTCGATACAGTTATTTGATCATTTACGGTGTAATGATGCAGGAATATCATCTTCAAAAAAGCGTGGTGGCAAAGATTTTGGCCGAGCATGAGGGTATGCCGGGCAATTTGCTGCCCATTTTGCACGGCATTCAGGATTCTTTAGGCTACATTCCCCAAGAGGCGGTCGCCGATATTGCCGAGGCGTTGAACCAATCGATTGCCGAGATTCACGGCGTTATCAGTTTCTATCATTATTTCAGGCAGACGCCTCCCGGTAAAAATACCATTCGTATTTGTCGGGCGGAATCATGCCAGGCGATGAATAGTCAAGCCTTGCAGGAACATGCAAAAAAACAGCTCGATATAGACTGGCATCAAACCAGCAGCGACGGTGAATTTTCTTTGGAACCTGTTTATTGTTTGGGGAACTGTGCCTGCTCTCCAGCCATCACAATAAATAACGAAGTATACGGCCGTGTCACGCCGGAACGTTTCGACGAATTAATTGCCAGTCAAAGAGGTGCCGCAGAATGACAAGAATTTTCATTTCCCGCGATTCGACCGCGTTGTCGCTAGGCGCTAATCAGGTTGCGGAAGCCTTACAACAAGCCGCGGACAGCAAGGGTTTGGATGTCGAACTGGTGCGCAACGGTTCACGAGGACTGTTCTGGCTGGAACCGATGATCGAAGTGGAAACGGCCCAGGGCCGGGTTGCCTATGGTCCGGTGCAAAGCCAAGATGTTGTCGAGTTGGTGGAAGCCGGCATGCTGGAAGGCAAGGAACATGCCTTATTCTTGGGTGATATCGAAGCGCTGCCCTATTTCAAGGATCAAAGCCGTCTGACATTCGCCCGTGTCGGCATCACCGACCCGGTGTCGCTGGATGATTATCTGGCTCATGAAGGTTATCGTGGTCTGAAAAATGCGCTGAACATGTCGGCGCAAGATATCGTCCAGCAGGTCACCGATTCCGGTCTGCGCGGCCGCGGCGGCGCGGCGTTCCCGACCGGGATCAAATGGAACACGGTATTGAACGCGCCGGCCGAACAAAAATATATTGTCTGTAACGCCGATGAAGGCGACTCCGGCACCTTCTCCGATCGCATGGTCATGGAAGGCGACCCCTTCGTATTGATCGAAGGGATGACCATCGCCGGCTTGGCGGTCGGGGCGACCCAAGGTTATATCTACTTGCGCGTCGAATATCCCCATGCCAACGTGGCGCTGAATGAAGCGATTGCAAACGCCTACGCCAATGGTTACCTGGGCGACGACATCCTGGGCAGCGGAAAAGCGTTCCACCTGGAAGTCCGCCTCGGCGCCGGCGCCTATATTTGCGGCGAGGAAACGTCGTTGCTGGAAAGCCTGGAAGGCAAACGGGGTCTGGTGCGTTTCAAACCGCCGCTGCCGGCCATCATCGGCCTGTTCGGCAAGCCTACCGTCGTCAACAACGTGGTTTCACTGGCCTCGGTGCCGATCATCCTGGACAAGGGCGGCGACTATTACCGCGATTACGGCATAGGCCGATCACGCGGCACGCTGCCATTGCAACTGGCCGGCAACATCAAATACCCCGGCTTGTTCGAGGCGGCGTTCGGTTTGACGTTACGTGAAATTTTATATGATTACGGCGGCGGCTCGGCCAGCGGCCGACCCATCCGCGCCGTGCAGGTCGGTGGTCCGCTGGGCGCTTATGTGCCGGAATCGCAATTCGATACCCCGTTGGATTATGAAGCCTTCAGCGCCATTTCGGCGGTCGTCGGTCATGGCGGCATTGTCGTCCATGACGACACGGTCGATATGGCGGCGATGGCGCGCTATGCGATGGAATTCTGCGTCGAGGAATCCTGCGGCAAATGTACGCCTTGCAGAATCGGTTCGATCCGAGGCGTCGAAGTGATCGATCGCATCGTCAAAGGCATACAGAAAGAACAAAACACCGTGTTGTTGGAAGATTTATGCGATACGATGGTCAATGGTTCACTGTGTGCGATGGGCGGCATGACGCCTTACCCTGTACTAAGCGCATTGAAGCATTTTCCCGAAGATTTTGGCCTCGACAAGGCCGTTGATGCAGCCTGAAGCAGTTAGCCAGGAGAAGAGTCATGAGCATGAATAAAGAAACAGATTACGGCACCCCGGCCAGTTCCTCCGCCAATCAGGTGACATTGGAAATCGACGGTCGCACCGTCACCGTCTCCGAAGGGACGTCGGTAATGCGCGCGGCAACCGAAGCCGGCGTCAGCATTCCCAAATTATGCGCGACAGACAGCCTGGAACCGTTCGGCTCGTGCCGAATGTGTCTGGTGCAAATCGAAGGCGCGCGCGGTTATCCGGCTTCCTGCACCACGCCGGTGGCCGAGGGCATGAAGGTCTGCACGCAGAACGATAAATTAGCCGATATTCGTCGCGGTGTCGCCGAACTGTATATTTCCGACCACCCGCTGGATTGTTTAACGTGTTCCGCCAACGGCAATTGCGAACTGCAGGACACCGTCGGTCAGGTCGGCCTGCGCGAGGTGCGTTATGGCTATGAAGGTGAAAATCATCTGTCGGCGGCCAAGGACACCAGCAACCCTTATTTCAGTTTCGATCCTTCCAAGTGTATCGTTTGCTCACGCTGCGTCCGCGCCTGCGAGGAAACCCAAGGCACTTTCGCGTTGACCATCGACGGCCGCGGTTTCGAATCCAAGGTCGCCGCCGGACAAAATCAGGACTTCCTGGATTCCGAGTGTGTCTCGTGTGGGGCTTGCGTCCAAGCTTGTCCGACCGCCACGCTGATGGAAAACTCGGTGATCGACCACGGTCAACCGGATCGTAGCGTTATCACCACCTGCGCTTATTGCGGCGTCGGTTGCTCTTTCCGCGCCGAGATCAAAGGCGAAGAGGTTGTGCGCATGGTGCCGGATAAGAACGGCCAGGCCAACCATGGTCATTCTTGCGTCAAGGGCCGTTTTGCCTTCGGTTATGCGACTCACCAGGACCGCATCACGACCCCGATGATCCGCGAGAAAATTACCGATGCCTGGCAGGAAGTCAGCTGGGAGGAAGCGATTCAGTTTGCCGCCGACAAGCTGAAAGGCCTGCAAGCTAAATACGGCCGCGATTCGATCGGTGGCATCACCTCGTCGCGCTGCACCAACGAGGAAACCTACCTGGTGCAAAAACTGGTGCGCGCCGGTTTCGGCAATAACAATGTCGACACCTGCGCCCGGGTCTGTCATTCACCGACCGGCTATGGTCTGAAAAATACCTTCGGCGAGTCTTCCGGTACTCAGAATTTCGATTCGGTGCGGAAGTCCGACGTCATCATGGTGATCGGCGCCAACCCGACCGATGGCCATCCGGTATTCGGTTCGATGATGAAGCGCCGCATCCGCGAAGGCGCGAAGCTGATCGTCGTCGACCCGCGCAATATCGATCTGGTGAAGTCGCCGCATGTCAAGGCCGACTACCATCTGAAACTGCGCCCCGGCACCAATGTCGCGCTGGTCAGCGCGATGGCTCATGTGATCGTCACCGAAGGCCTGACCGACGAACGTTTTGTCGGCGAACGTTGCGATAGCGAATCTTTCGAAAAATGGAAAAACTTCATCGCCAAGGCAGAAAACTCGCCGGAAGCGATGGCCGAAGTGACCGGCGTAGCGGCTGAAACGATTCGCGCGGCGGCCCGTCTGTATGCCACCGGCGGCAACGGTGCGATTTATTACGGCTTGGGCGTGACCGAGCACAGCCAAGGCTCCACGACCGTAATCGGCATCGCCAACTTAGCGATGGCCACCGGCAATATCGGCCGCGAAGGCGTCGGCGTCAATCCGCTGCGCGGACAAAACAACGTTCAAGGCTCTTGCGACATGGGCTCGTTCCCGCATGAGTTCGTCGGTTATCGCCATGTGTCCGATACCGAAACCCGCACGTTGTTCGAAAAAGCTTGGAATGTCGAATTGCAGGCGGAGCCGGGTTTGCGTATTCCTAATATGTTTGCGGCGGCGGTGGACGGCAGCTTCAAGGGCTTGTACGTGCAAGGCGAGGATATCGCCCAATCCGATCCCGACATTCAGCATGTGCACCATGCCTTGCGGGAAATGGAATGCATCATCGTCCAGGATCTGTTTCTGAACGAAACGGCTCAGTTCGCCCATGTCTTCCTGCCAGGCTCGTCCTTCCTGGAGAAAAACGGTACGTTCACCAATGCCGAACGTCGTATCTCGCCGGTACGGAAAGTCATGACACCGTTGGGCGGCAAGGAAGATTGGCAGGTCACGCAAGACCTGGCCAATGCCCTCGGCTTCCCGATGAATTACACTCATCCATCGGAAATCATGGATGAAATCGCCCAGTTGACGCCACAATTCGCCGGCGTCAGTTACGAAAAAATCGAGCGCATGGGCAGCATTCAATGGCCGTGCAACGACGAATCTCCAGAGGGCACGCCGACCATGCATGCCGATGAATTCGTGCGCGGCAAAGGTCGCTTCATGCTGACCCAATATATTCCAACCGATGAACGCAGCAGTCGCAAGTTCCCACTGTTGCTGACTACCGGACGGATATTGTCGCAGTACAATGTCGGCGCGCAAACACGCCGTACCGACAATGTGGTTTGGCACCAGGAGGATCGCCTGGAAATCCATCCTCATGACGCCGAACAATTGGGTATCGCCGACGGCGACTGGGTGGGCGTCAAGAGCCGCTCCGGGGAAACGGTGTTGCGGGCCTTGATCACCGATCGGGTGCAACCGGGCGTCGTCTATACGACCTTCCATTTCCCGCATTCGGGCGCCAACGTCATTACCACCGACAATTCCGACTGGGCGACCAACTGCCCGGAATACAAGGTGACCGCGGTGCATGTGGCCAAGGTCAGTCATCCATCGGAATGGCAGGAGCAATACCGTAGTTTCAGCGAGGAGCAGCAAGCCTTGTTGGATAACCGTATTGCCACTCACGAACACGAGTAAAATCGGGCGACACGATGGACAACATCGCAGCCGAGTTAGGTTGGTCCAGTTACAGCCAAGGAATGGTCGACAGTTGGCATGGTTCCAACCATGCCCGCAAGGAAGATTATGTCGCCGAGGAAGTGCCGATCGTGCTGGTCTACAACAACCAGCCGCATGTCGTGATGCTGACGACGCCGCTGGATCTGGAGGATTTCGCCCTCGGTTTTAGTTTGACCGAGGGGATTATCCGCCATCGTTCCGAATTGCACTCGGTTCGGGTCGTGCAACGAGCCAAAGGTATCGAAGTCAGAATGCGGATACCGGAGCAACGATTCAGTTGCATCCTCGACAAAGGCCGTAACATGACCGGTCGGACCGGTTGCGGCTTGTGCGGCGCGACTACGCTGGAACAAGCCATCAGGCAACCGCCTCCAGTTGGCCGCGGTCCCGTGGTGGACGCTGAACAAATGATGTCCGCGCTGGGCGCAATGCGGGATAAGCAGTCTCTGAACCAGCTCACCGGTTCGGTTCATGCGACGGCCTGGCTGGCGCTGGACCAGGGCATCACGATGATTCGCGAGGATATCGGCCGCCATAATGCCTTGGATAAGCTGATCGGCGCATTGACCAAAAGCGAAGCCGATTTCGATCGCGGTTGCCTGCTGATCACCAGTCGCGCCAGTTATGAGATGGTGCAAAAGGCTGCCAGCGTCGGCATTACCGTGATGGCGGCGATTTCGGCGCCGACCGCGCTGGCGATTAAATTGGCGAGGGAATGCGGCTTAACTCTAGTCGGTTATGCCCGTAACGATAACCATGTTATCTACACCCATCCGCATCGTATTCAACATTATCAGACTATCGCTTCATAAAAACTCTATGGACAAACTAAACCTGGTCAAAATGGCCAACAATATCGGTGCTTATTTTCAATCGGAACCAGACAGAGAAGTAGCCATAACCGGCATCGAGCAACATATCAGAAAATTCTGGGAACCGCGCATGAGAACCCAGATTATCGACTATCTGAAAGAGGACGGTTCCGAATTGATGGATATTGTCGCCGAAGCGGTGCGTAATTTATCGGTACAAAAATAGCTTTTAACGTTGAGCGGCGGCGTTTGTGTCTATTCGCGCCGTCAATGTTCAAGAATTCGAAGGATGCATTGAGCAACGTCACACTTACCGTATGGCGGCAAAATTGAAATCCTTCGCCGCTAGACCGGCTGCTTCCGTTCCCTGATTAGCGGCGGATCAACAACGGCATCGCGCTGTTCGCTAATATGATGACTGCCATGAATCCGTTGGAACATAGACATCGTAATGCTCACCCCGATGACGACGGCCTATTCACCGGGCCAAGCCTACTACGTTTGCAGGCGGCCGTCGACGAGCTTTGCTGGCTGTTCAATCGCGGTTACGCCAGGCATTCGGCGATTAAGTTGGTCGGCGATCATCATCAACTGGTAAAACGTCAACGCCTGGCCATCGGCAGAGCCGCTTGTTCCGATGACAGCAAAAATGCCAGACTCGCCAAGTGCGTCGAGCTGAACGACATCAAAGGCCAGCCGCTGCTGATCGATGGCTTCAATCTGATCATCACGTTGGAAGCGGCCATCGCCGGCGCCGTGTTGCTGCGTTGTCGCGACCACTGCATCCGCGACCTGGCCAGCGTACACGGCACCTACCATCAGGTCGGGGAAACCGAAACTGCGATAACGCTGATCGGCCGAACGCTGGCCGAATTCCAACCGCGCAGCGTCCATTGGTTGTTTGACAAGCCGATCTCGAACAGCGGTAGATTGGCGAATTTGGTTCGCCGCGTCGGCGAAAAAAATGACTGGAATTGGCAGGCGGAATTGCTCGTCAATCCGGACCGGGCGCTTGCGGCCAGCGCCAAGGTCGCCGTCACCTCCGATTCGGCGATACTCGATGCCGTCGATCATTGGCTGAACCTGTCCGCTTATCTGCTGGAACGGCATTTTCAACATGCATGGCTTATCGACTTGTCTTGACAGTAGGCGGCTCGTCCGGAGGTTATTACCATGCTCTGCCTGCTGATCATGCTGATTAACGGCTGCGCCCAGCAAAAGCCGCTGAATGCCCGCTATCCGCTATGGGGCCGCCCAATCAATCTGCCCGCGACCGACGGCCAAACCCGGCATTTGCAAATATTGGAGCCTAAGGACAGCGAGGCCTGCATCCTGATCGTGCACGGCATGAACGAATACATCGGACGTTACGGCGAAATCGCCGCTTATTTCGCCGACCGTTATACCGTCGCCGGCCTGGACCTGAGCGCGCACGGCCTCAGCAATCCCGTCATTGCCCGCGCCGATGAAAACATCAAGGCCGGCAATGGCAAGCAGGATATCAGCGAGGCGTTTCTGGAACAGTCCCGCATCCGCGATCTGCAGCCGATGCGGCAAGACTTTGAACGAGCCCTGAGCTATCTGCAGCATCATTGTCACCGACGATCAGCCGATCAAGCGATGCCGGTTTTCATCCTGTCGCACAGCCTGGGCTCACTGGTCGCCGCCTCCTGGCTGTTGCAAACCGAGGACAGCGAACTGAAACACAGCATCGCCGGCATGATCTTCAGCGGCCCGGCCTTCTCGGTCACCGAGGTTCCCGGCTGGCGCGGTTGGCTGCAGACCCCGTTGGTTCGTTTCACCTACCATACGCACGAACACTTCCTCAATCCGCACGATGAAGCCTTGCCGTTACTGTTGTTCAACCAGTTGTTGGCCCTCGTCACGGTGCCGATCCAGGACGGCCTGATCGAGTTGCTGTCATTGCCGGGCATGAGGCAACTGTTTTCACCGTCTACTCCAGACTGGGTCGTCGATTACCTGAGCGACTGGGAAGCGGAGCGCCGCCGTCATAACGCCGACCCCTTCATCATCCGCCGTTCCGTATTACGCTATGTGCTGGCGGTGGAAAAGGAAGTGATTCGATTCAGGCGGCGGATGGCGGAATTCAACACGCCCTATCTGCTCATATATTCCGAGCATGACCCGATCACCCCGGCCTGGGGCAATGAAGATTTCGTCGCTGCCAGCCGACAAAATCATCGCGATAATGACGTGATGATGCTGGCCGGCGCCCATCATCATGAACAGCTGTTTTCGGAACCGGCCTTACGCCGACAGGTGCTGGAAAAAATAGCTTCCTGGTTACTGCTGAGAACGGCCGAACATTGATGTCGGCCTGTAGGCTAACTCCGCTTTATTGAAATGACTCCGACGCTTGCTTGTACGATATAGAATACTGTACACTTTTCAAAATACAAGCAACTGTTTCCGTGTCATGACTCAAAAATCCCCTTCCCAACGCGGCGGCGCACGACCGGGCGCGGGCCGCAAAAAAGGCTCCTCGGCCTATGGCGAAAGCACCCGGGCGATACGCATCCCGGAGAGCATGATTCCGAAGGTGAAAACCCTGCTAGCGAGGCGCAAACAACATTTAGGCCAACTCAATGCGGCGACCTCATTACCGGCGGAGCCACTCAGCAGTGTCAGCATTCCGTTGTTTACCGGCAAGGTCGCAGCCGGTTTTCCGTCCCCGGCCGACGATTATGTCGAAAAAACCTTGGACTTGAATGAGCTGCTGATCCAAAAACCGGCCGCAACCTTTTTCGTTCGCGCCGAGGGGGAGTCGATGCTGGGCGCCGGCATACACCCGAATGATATTCTGGTCGTCGATCGCTCCATCGAACCGGCGGTCGGCAAGATCGTTATCTGTGCCTTGAATGGCGAGTTGACGGTCAAACGCCTAAAGAGCCTGGGCCGCAACATGGTGTTGGCCGCAGAGAATCCGGATTATGCCGATATCGTCGTCGATGAAGAGGTCGATTTGGTAGTCTGGGGCGTCGTGACCAATGTGATTCACAAGCTCTGATGACGCCGCCGATCCGCCTCGCCCTGGTTGACTGCAATAACTTCTATGTCAGTTGCGAACGGCTGTTCCGTCCCGACCTGAGGGACAAGCCGGTCGCCGTGCTCAGCAATAACGACGGCTGCATCGTGGCTCGCAGCCAAGAAGTCAAGGCGCTGGGCATCAAGATGGGGGCGCCCGTTCATCAGGTGCGGCCATTGATCAGGCGGCACCGCATCGAGCTGTTTTCGTCCAATTACGCGTTGTATGCCGATCTTTCGAACAGGGTCATGCAATGCCTGGAGTCGTTCACGCCGCGGATTGAAGTCTATTCCATCGACGAGTCTTTTCTTGACCTGAGCGGCATCGGGGATCGCGACATAGAGGCCTACGGACGAGGGATCAAGCAAACGGTTTACCGGGTCACCGGCATCCCGGTTTGTGTCGGTATAGGTCCGACCAAGACGCTGGCCAAGCTGGCCAACTATGCGGCCAAGAAATGGCGCAAAACCGGCGGCGCGCTCGATTTATCCTGTCCCGTCAGGCGCGAGAAACTGATGCGCCTAGTGCCGGTCAACGAAGTGTGGGGCATCGGGCCCAGCACGGCGCAACGGCTACGGCAAATGGGCATCGAATCGGTATATGACTTGGCGCAGCAGCCTGTCGAAAGCCTGCACGGTCAGTTTAACATCGTGCTGGCGAGAACGGTGATGGAACTGAATGGCCAGGCCTGTTTGACGCTGGATGAAATCGCGCCGGACAAACAGCAAATCGTTTGTTCACGCAGCTTTAAACGCCGGCTGACGGACTATCACGAGCTGGCCGAGGCGCTGAGTCATTTTTGCAGCCGAGCCGCGGAAAAGTTGCGCCGGCAAGGCTCGGTCGCCGGCTCCATCACCGTCTTCCTCCGCACCAACCCGTTCAACCCCGAAGAACCGCAATATCAGCGCTCACTCTATGCGATGCTGGGGCAGAGCACCCAGGATACGCGCAAGATTATCGAGACGGCCAAACGTCTGTTGAAAGAAGGTTACAGGCCCGGCTACCGTTATCAAAAATGCGGGGTGCAGCTGGGCCACATCAAAGCGGAGACGCCCCTTCGGCAGCTGGATTTGTTTGCAATGAGCGACCCGGAGCAAGATGAATACGGCAAAAGCCGCATGTTAATGGCGGCGATGGACCAGATCAACAAGCGTTTTCACCAGGGCATTGCCGTCAGCACGGCCGGCCTCGATCAGCACTGGCAAACTCGGGTCGAACGACGCTCCTGCCGTTATACGACAAACTGGGACGAGCTGGCCGTGGCGCAATGCCGATGACGGCATGCGAGCTATCCGGTAAAAAGCAGAGCAAGGTTTCAGGTTATCGACCTATAATGACGTATGGCAAAATATTCCGTCGCCTTATTCATCTTTCGCCGAGATTTGCGTCTTGTCGACAATAGCGCCCTCAATCAGGCCTTGAAGCAGGCGCGCATCGTGATTCCTTGTTTTATTTTCGATCCGGCGCAAATCGAAAGTCATCCCTACCAAAGCGCTCCCGGCCTGCAATTCATGTTGCAGAGTCTTGAAGACCTGCAGCGTCAATTCGCTCACATCGGCGCCCGGTTAAATCTATGTTACGGTTCGCCCGAAAAGGTCATCGGTCAGCTGTGCGCGTTGGAAAAGCTGGAAGCGGTATTCGTCAATCGCGATTACACGCCTTTCAGCATCGACCGGGACAAGCGTATGCAGCAGCGCTGCCGCGAATTGAACGTCGACTTTCATAGCTTCAACGACGCCTTGCTGACCGAACCGGAACAAATCGGCAAGTCCGGCGGCGGTCCCTATCAGGTTTTCACGCCGTTTTACAATACGGCGCGGCACGCCCCGGTTCCGCTCCCGCAAGCGCTGACCGCGACAAATTTCCATCCCGGCCTCGGCGAGGCCCGGCAATATGATCCCAAGCCGTTGCGGGACCGGCGCTTAAACGCCGCGATCCAGCCGGGCGGACGCGATGCCGCCTTGAATATCCTCGATCGGCTGGCGCGTTTTAGCGACTACCCGCAACAACGGGATATTCCCGCGTTGGCCGGGACCAGCCGTCTCTCCGCTCATTTAAAATTCGGCGACTGTTCGGTGCGGGAAGTTTTGCACGCCGTGCAAACGCAGCTGGGTCCCGAACATGCCCTGATCAGGCAATTGTATTGGCGCGACTTTTTTACCCATATCGGCTTCCATTTTCCGCGGGTATTCGGCCATGCCTTCCGGCAAAAATACGACGCCATCGTCTGGCCCAATAAACACGAAGACTTCCAGGCCTGGTGCGAAGGGCGCACGGGTTTCCCGATCGTCGACGCCGGCATGCGCGAATTGAAGCAGACCGGCTATATGCACAACAGGGTAAGGATGATCACTGCCTCCTTTTTGGTCAAGGATTTACATATCGATTGGCGTTGGGGGGAGCGCCACTTCGCCCGGCATCTGGTCGATTACGACCCTTGCGTCAACAACGGCAATTGGCAATGGGCCGCCTCTACCGGCTGCGATGCGCAACCTTATTTCAGGATCTTCAACCCCTGGCGGCAGCAACAGAAATTCGATCCGCAATGTCGGTATATCTACCGTTGGCTGCCGGAACTGGAAAAAATCCCGGTCGAAATCATCCAGCGCTGGGACAAAAAACACGGCGATGGCGCTTATCCGAAACCTATCATCGACCATAAAATCGCAAGCGCCTACAGCAAGGAATTGTTTAAAAACTGCTGAGATTTTGCTTTTATCGTTTCGGTTGATACATTCATTAACTGAAGCATCCCTGTTTTCAGGAAGCGCTCAAAAAAATTGTAGGGTGCGTTGAACAACGTGTAGCGTACCGGGATACGAATAATCTAACGTCAGCGCATCATTTTTCCTTAGCATCATATGGCAGGGCATGCCGGCTTCTAGGGATATTTTTTAAAAGATCTGATTATGAAAATGAAACCGCTATTATTGATTCTGCTGTTGGCCTTGACCGGCTGCACAGGCATCCCCGAAGGCATCGAGCCGGTAAAGCAATTTGACGTGCAACGCTATCTAGGCAAATGGTACGAAATCGCCCGCCTGGACCATCGTTTCGAACGGGGACTGACCGCAATCACCGCCGAATACAGCCTGCGGGAAGACGGCGGCATCAGGGTCGTCAACAGCGGTTATAACGTCGATGACGGTCAGCTCGAACAAGCCGAAGGTCGGGCCTATTTCATCGGCGCAAACGACGTCGGCAGCCTGAAGGTCTCTTTTTTCGGTCCGTTTTACGGCGGCTATCATATTATCGAGCTGGACAAAGAGGCGTATCGATATGCGATGATCACCGGTCCCGATCGCGATTATCTGTGGATACTCGCCCGCACACCGGATCTTGCCCCGGCCGTACTGAATGATCTAATCGCCCGCGCCAAAACGCTGGGATTCGCGGTCGATCAACTGATCTTTACCGAACACGATCAATCCCGAACTCCTTGAGCCGGCATGAAAATCCATCAATTGTACCGACGCCAGGCGCTGAATCTATCGCGCCAGGAAGCCTGGGATTTTTTCACCTCCCCGCACCATCTGAATACCATCACCCCCGATTTTTTTACCATCACGCCAACTTCGGCGGTGCCCGAATGCATCTACGGTGGGTTGATGATCAGCTATAAGATGAAAGCGGTCTTCGGCATGCCGATGGCCTGGCTATCGGAAATCAGCCATTGCGAGACGCCCCATTATTTTGTCTATCAACAACGCATAGGGCCTTTCCGCTTCTGGAGCCACGAAGTCCGTTTAACGGAACAAGATCAAGGCATTATAGTGGAGGACATCGTCTTTTATGCGATGCCGCTGGGACTCATCGGTGATTTCTTCCATAAGTTGCTGATTGCCGACAAATTGAACAAGATCTTTGCAACCCGGCACGATTACTTGGCCAATCGCTGGGGCTAAGTTGATCTACAGATGTATTGATGTCAATTGAAATATTGTCAATGAACTAAAAAGATCAATCGAGTTTTTAATGCTCTATTAATATTGCTATTGTGCACTATTCAGAGAACGAACGCTAAACGCATCATTTTCGCTCAAAAATCCCCCGATGGTTGAGTCTACATCCTCAGATACCGAGGATACGGTCAAAAGGACTTGCCAAACAAACCCGCTTGGAGTAGCGTTGATCAATGGATAGGTTCTAAAGTGGCGTTGAAATCCCAATTTATCGCAAGATAATTTCACTTCTTCAGATAATCCAAGCCAAAAAGGATCGTATCTAAAAAGGGGGAAGAGATGAGTAAAGATTATTTTTTCAGCGAAGATAATCAACAGACCGGCCCGTTGGACCTGGAAGCGATCAAAAAGAAGATCACGGAAGGCGTGATCACTTCTCAGACGCTCGTGTGGTGCGAAGGCATGGATAATTGGAAGCCTGCTGATCAAATCCAGGAATTATCGTCATTCTTTAAGAGCCGCGTCCAGCCCCCTCCCTTACCCCGAAATCAGGCGACGCCCCCACCGTTGCCCGACGCCGATGTCCCCGCAGGCTTGAGCTCTTTTGAAGAAAAAGCCTATCGTTTTGCGAAAGCGATGTACCCTCCTTGGAAAGGAAAACAGTTTCCGATCGGAGCCTATGTACGGAAAAACCCGAAGAACGCTGTTTATGTTGTGGCGGGGACGTTCGCCGCCATGATCGCTGTCCTAATCATGTTCGTTTATTCTTTATCTGCCGACAAGGAGCAAGGCCAGCCGCAGTACGCCCAGGGCCAACAGGAAATGCCGATGGGCCAAACGCCTCCTCCGGGCTGGCAGGCACAACACCGCGCCATAATGGATGCGCAACGGGAAATCGGACAGATGAGTCACGACGCGTACATTTACAAGCGTGACCGGGAGGATAAAATGGATGACTTTCGCCGGAAGATGGAGACAAACGACGAATAATCCAAGGGCGCTCTATGCTTACGCTAAGCTTCTTTTTTCTTATTGCGCATCCGGGTAAGATCGCTTTCTTTACTGAACTTTTGCGCCTCCAATGCGCCGCCGTAAATTTTTCGGGATGAAAAGTCCTGACACAGGGGGCGTGGCTAACCGTTCACAGCCCTAACCAGACAATGCCGGCAAGCGGTAAGAGCAGAGGGAGACTTCAATTGATTTGCCCGCCATGCTTTGTTTTGCATACAGATGTTTCGTAACAAGTCATAGCCACTGATTGCCTCCGGCTTTAAAGTAAAGTCGGTCGGAGCGGGCACAATAGACCAGATATCTCAGAGAATTGGCGTCAAACTGCCGACACTGTAGTCGGTAGTAAGTCGCCTAAACGCTTTCGGCACCAATCTACAGGAGGTATTGCGATGTTACGCTGGGCATTTATTTTCCTCATTGCCGCCATCTTCGGTTTTGGCGATGTCGCCGCAGTCGCCACCGAGGCGGCGCGCATTTTGTTCTTTGTGTTTCTGGCGCTGTTCATCATGACGCCGGTTTTCGTTCGCCGTCACCCGTCTCTGGAGCAAACACTATGGATATTTGGGAATTTCTGACGTTATTAGTTGTTGCCGGCATCTGCGGCGGATTGGGACAAGCCATTGCTGGTTACTCACGCGTCGGTTGTCTTGGTTCTATCGTACTGGGGTTCATTGGCGCACTTTTGGGCGCGTGGCTTGCACGAGCGATGGAATTGCCTGAGCTTTTTGTTATTCGCATCGGTGATGAGGCCGCCTTTCCGATAATATGGTCAATTATCGGGGCGGCTCTTTTTGTGGCTTTATTGGGACTTTTGAGTCGCAGGAACTCAGCATAGTTTGGGGATCAGTCCGAGATATGAAAACAGAGGTGACGCATGAAAAAGAGTACCGAAGTTTGCAGTCATTTTTTAGTCCACCTGGCGAACGGCTTGCAGCGCTATCCGAAGACGCTGATCCTGTTGACCTGTCTGCTCTGTGGCTGGAGCCTGTTTTATGCGGCCGGGCATCTCGGCATCGATACAGACACGACCAAAATATTGTCCGAAAAACTGTCTTTTCAGCAGGATCGAAAACGCTTCATTGAAGCCTTTCCTCAGGAAGATCAGGCCATATTGGTCGTTGTCGAGACCAATATGCCGGAACAAACCACGAAGGCGCTGGATTACCTCGGAACGCAATTCAGGAAGGAAAAAAAGCAAATAGAATCGGTCTATATTCCCGGAGCAGGCGATTTTTTTGACCGGCACGGGTTGCTTTATCTCGATCTTGACGAGCTCGATGAACTGGCATCCAAATTGGACGAAGCCCAACCGTTTATCGGATCGCTGGCCGACGACAACAGCCTGAACGGGTTGTTGTCCATTATCGGACAGGCTATTTCCCAGGAAATTGTTGAACTACCGGCCGACCTGAACCCTTTGTTGAATAAAATACGGAGAGCGGTCAACGCCGCGGGGGAAGCTAAAACCTATCGGCTGTCCTGGCAGCAAGAGATGCTGGGAGAAGACCGGGATTTGCTGAGAACCCAACGCTTTATCCTGCTCAAGCCTAAACTGGACTTCAATGAATTGGTGCCTGCCGAAAAGTCGCTGGCGGCCGTGCGCGTTATCGTGGATGAAGCGAAAACCGTTTTTCCCGACGTGAGTATGCATTTGACCGGTGAAGTCGTGCTGGAACATGATGAATTGATCAGCGTGACCCGCAGCGCCGAAATAGCCTTAATATTTTCCGTCACTCTGGTCTTTATGGTTTTATATATAGGGCTTCGGTCTATTAGGATGGTGCTGGTCACGCTGACCGTCCTGCTGATGGGATTGCTGTTGACTTCAGGCTTCGCTGCGCTCGCCATCGGGCATCTCAATATCATTTCCATTGCATTTGCAGTTTTGTATATCGGCATCGGTGTCGATTACACGATTCAGCTCTGTCTGCGCTATCGGGAATTGCGGCAAAACGAATTGCCACGGTCGCAGGCGCTGAGAGACGCCGTTCGCAAGGTGGGGCCCTCCATCACCCTGTGCGCGCTGACGACTTCAGCGGCTTTTTTTTCATTCATTCCGACAGCCTACAAGGGCGTTTCGGAACTGGGCATCATCTCCGGCGTGGGCATATTCATCTCCCTCCTGATTACGCTGACGGTGCTGCCGGCACTGCTGAAGCTGTTCAGGGTGGATACTTCTTCAGCTATCACCGTGGCATCCGAAGGAATGTTCCCGGATTGGGTTTACCGGTTCCCAATGCGGCACGCAAGCGTTGTCCGGTGGACGTCGGCGGCACTGGTTCTTGCCGGTCTGGGGCTGTTGACGCAGACCCGGTTCGATTTCAATCCGCTCAATTTGCGCGATCCCGACAGCGAGTCCGTCGCCACATTCAGGGAATTGCTGAAAACCAAGGACACCTCGCCGATGACGTTAACCGCGCTGGCCAAGAACAAAGACGAAGCGCTTGATAAAGCCCGAAAATTGAAACGTCTGGAAGTGGTCGAAAATGCGATTACCATTTTCGATTATATTCCCGAGAAACAAAAGGCCAAGCTGGCCATCATCGAGGATTTGTCTTTGGTGTTGGGGCTTCATTTGACGACCTTTCCTCCCATGCATCATGATACCGTCGAGAACAACATGGAGGTGTTGGATGAGTTTAAACAGGACATCGACGAGCATTTGGAAGACCAACCGGACAGTGAATTGTCGGGCGCCTTGCATTTACTGCGCGAAGACTTGGATCAATTCATCGCCAAGCTGCAATCCGAATCCGAGCAGGCCAAAAAGGCCATGCTGGATAAGCTGCAATTCAGCCTGCTGGACACACTGCCGGCTACCATGAACCTGTTGCTAAAAGGATTGACTGCCGGCCCGGTTACGATCGACACATTGCCGGAGGATCTGAGCGAACGCTGGCTCAATAAAGACGGCATTTATCGCATCATGATATCGCCTAGTCGCGATCTCAACGAAGCGAAAAATCTGAGGGAATTCGTTACCGAAGTCAGGAAGGTGGCGCCCCACGCCACCGATTTACCGGTCATTTATCTGGAGTCCGGCAATGCGGTCGTAGGAGCCTTTCAACAAGCATTGGTCAGCGCGTTGGCGGCCATCATACTGGTTTTGCTGATCATCCAACGCAGCTTCAAGGATGCGCTGCTGATCCTCCTGCCGTTGATGATGACCGCTATTCTGACCGGGGCGTCGACGGTCGTGATGAACAATCCTTTCAATTTCGCCAATATCATCATCATCCCGTTGCTTTTCGGCCTGGGCGTCGATGGCGGCATCTATATCATGTACCGATTGAGAAATCCGGAACGGGAGCAGAGCGTGTTGCGAACCAGCACGGCGAGAGCCGTATTCTTCAGCCTGTTGACGACGCTCTGCAGTCTGGTCAGCATGGCATTCACGCCACATCCGGGCTTGGCGAGCATGGGTCAATTGCTGGCTATCGGCTTGATCCTGACGATTGTTTGCACGCTAATCGTATTGCCTGCATTTGCCTATAAGGCGGAAAGATGAATTCTGTTCTCTACTCTACCCCCTTCGTTCCTTTGAGTAAAAAAGGTCTCAGAAAATATACAATTAAAGACAAAAACGCCGAGTCGGGCATGTGTTTCAAGGTCGATTTAAGGCCATCTTGGTTGAAAAAGATTCATATTTATTGGAGTTAGCGCGTTATATTGTTTTGAATCCTGTTCGTGCGCAAATGGTCAGAAATGCGAAGCAGTGGCCTTGGAGCAGTTATCGAGCAACGGCGGGTTATGCAGATAAGCCTCCTTGTCTAACCACCGACTGGATACTTGCTGAATTTTCGGAGAGTAAAAAACAAGCCCAGCGACGTTACTGTGATTTTGTTGATGCCGGTAAAAGACAACCGTCCCCTTGGCAACAGTTAAAAAACCAGATTTATTTGGGGAATGATGATTTTATTAATGCTGTGCAGGGTAAATGAACAATCGCTAAAAGATATTCCCAAAAAACAAAAACGGGCTCCTATAAAATCATTGACATATTATTCTGAGCATTATGATAGTCGTCAGGAAGGCATGGCTCGTGCTTATTTAAGTGGCCACTATGCGCTCGTCGAAATCGGTCATCATTTTGGCGTGAGTTATGCCACTGTCAGTAGGGCAGTAAAGGCTGTAGAGCAAAACAAATGTAAAATGTAAGGCCCCCCTCTTTTGCCCCCTCTTTTTCCGCCGTTGCTTTTCTTGATCGTTTCAGTTTTATCCGTTGTTGTTTGACAGCTCGTCATGCAAGCCGCGATTCAGTGCTTCCAGTAGTTCCAAGTTTTCTTCAAATTGTCCCGGTGTGTTCATCATGTCTTCAACCAGCCGATAAATGCGTTGTTGTCCGGTTTCATGCTGCAAAATATCTAAGAGCAATTGCCTATTTACCGGGGAAAGCATTTTAGCCATTTCCCGCCCCAACATTCTGGCTCCGGCGACATTATAATCGGTGTCGTCATCCATTAGGTCATCGTGTTGTTGCCAAAATAAGCCGTCATTCCCGGCATCCACATAGTTGCGTAAGATGAAGGCAATATCCAAGGCGTCTTTTTTTCGTTTCTGATGATCACGCTCATTCCAGGCTATGATTTTCAATATCATCAGGCCGACTGGTGTCACGACATGCACATCTAATGGTGGATTGTCGCTGAGTCTAACCCCTTGCGTGTTGTCGTAGGCTTCCTGAAAACCTTTTACGGTCATTTCGATATCGAAATCCGGCGGCCAACTGATATTGCCGTCGCTTGCAATATCGCCGAACGGAACGATATCCACCGGGATCTCATTTCGATAAGCTAACCGTTGAGCTTGCTTGGTTTGGGTAAATTGGCCGGTTTCGATCAACTGTCTCTTTAACAGCTCAAAGTCTTGCCAGCTTGCAACCTCTATTGCTAAATCGATGTCTCTGGTCGCTCGGGGCGCTTTGATGCCGTAAACATGTTCAAAAATAATGTCTCTTGCGGTCGCGCCAATGATAAAAAACGGCAGGTTATTTTGTTCAGCTATGTCGGTGATCAGCGCGTAAATTGAAACTATTGCTTCGCTAATCTTCCCGGAAATGTTCTGCAAGTTCTCGCTCATAAATGATTTGTGCCGTTTCCATGTTTCTCGGGTCCCCAGTCGCCATCAGGTCCGCGTAGGCAAGTATCGGATTGACGATATCCGTTCGATCGGATTCATGTTCGACATCCCAAAATGCCTTGAGGATTTCGATATCGCCGTTCGGGTCTTTTCGTAACTTGTTTATAGCTCTCAGTTTGCTTATCCGCTTTTCATCCACATAGACCGTTACGGTTTGCGGTTTTAAATAATGCGTGAGCCTGTCTGCGGCTACTTCGCCGCCCCAGTAGGCGTGTAGATTATGCAGATCGGCTTTTCGCCACCAGTCCGGATCAGGCGCACGGTATCTGCCGGTTTCAAGCTTAGGCCTGAGTTGTTCCGGGTAAGCTACCTGCCAGCGTTCCAATAGCTTTTTTCGGTTTTTCAAGCGCCGCCCGCGATCACCCATATCGATAATATGGCCCATTCCCGTTAAGTCCTTGAACACAATTCCTACGGCTCCAAGTGAAACTTGCGCAGTTTGCGCAATGTCACGATAGGGCGCATTGACTAAATCCGGATGACACAGAAAAGCAAAAACGACTTTCAAACCGGTTGCCCTGAAGGCACGGTTCAATTTTGGAGTAGTCGCTTGCTCTTCGGCTGGCTTATTGCCTTTGATATAGATATAAACTGGCAGGGCGTTTATATAAGCATTACCGGCGGTATCAAGAAACCAAATATCCATCGCCTTGAGTCGTTCCGCCATGATCGGGTTGATATATTCGGCGATGAGTATTCCTTGCTCCTCTGCATGGTAAAATTGATTGCGTATATTCGCCAAGATTGGAATAGTGACTCTTTTTTTGAACTGGATAGCTAAAGGTATTTTTTTGACACCGGTATGCAAAATACCTGTTGCATCCATGTCCTTGTCTTCATGGAAATAGTGATCGATCTCAATCGTAAAACCAGTATGCTCCCTGAAATTTTCTACAGCCTTGTCTATTTGCCCCGTATCTTTAGTTTTCACTCTAGTTATCTCTTGGCGCTTTAACTTTGTTCATTATTTTAGCGTGTTCATTAAAAATGTACATATGTAAGAAATGAACGCGCGCAATAAAACGCATCTTCCATAAATTTGGCAATCATTAGCGGCAGGAATTACGCACGGTTATGGCTCTAGAAAGAAAAGCTCAACCAAAAGTTATATATCAATAAATGATAGCATCAGAGGCTCTGACGATTTTTGAATTAACAAGGTGTGGTGTGGGGAAGAGCAGCACTATATGCTATTGATGTGTGATAAAAAATGGAGCCAATGGCGGGAGTCGAACCCGCGACCTACTGGTTACGAATTCTACGTCCCTGTGTTTTACCGAGTCCTACTAATTTCTACGCTGTCTCGAATCCCTTGATTTACATGGCCTTGACTGTATTATCTAGTCATACGGTCACCGACCGACTTTGACACAGTCTGCCTACTATATGCCTACTAATTTTTTAGTAGGCGTGAATCAAGAGGATAAAGAGCATGGCATCAAAAATTAAGCTGACAAAATCAGCCGTCGATAAACTACCGCTGCCTGAATCCGGTCAGGTCATCTATTGGGACACAGATTTGTCGGGTTTCGGTCTGCGCGTTGGCAAACAGTCGAAGGCGTTTATCTGTGAGCGCCGTATCGACGGAAAAACCGTTAGGACAACATTAGGCAAGCATCCGGCTTTAACGGCTCCTGTAGCGCGAAAAATGGCTCAGGAGACGCTTGGCGATATGACTAGAGGTATTAACCCCACTGCTGAGAAACAGGAACGCAAAGCAAAAGCCGTGACACTGGAACAGGTGTTTGATGAGTTTATGGCCGGACGATCTTTAAAACCGAGAACAGTCTACGATTACAAGCGCGCGATGGAGGTGGCTTACGGTGACTGGTATCGAAAGAGCATTGTGGACATCAGTAAAGATATGGTCGAGCGCCGACATAAAAAGATCGGTGAAGAACGCGGCCATGCATACGCCAATCTATCCGCTCGCGTGTTACGCTCTGTATTGAACTTCGCTTCCGCCAAATATGAAGACTCTAAAGGCAATTCGATACTCCCAGAAAACCCAGTATCTCGACTTTCCAAAACAAAACAATGGTATCGAGTGGACCGCCGGACAGGTCACCTTAAAGCGCATGAGTTAAAAGCGTGGTTCGATGCGGTGCTGGCAATAGACAATCCCGTAATTCGTGATTACATGCAATTTGTTTTGTTGACAGGGTGTCGGCGTCAAGAGGCCGCGCGGTTAAGGTGGGACGATGTTTCTTTTGAGGACCGTAGTTTCTTTATTCGTGACCCGAAGAATAAAAACCCTATTGTGCTGCCGCTGAGTGATTACCTGGCTGATTTACTGAAAGGCCGCAAGGTTGGTAATGATAGCCCTTTCGTGTTTCCTGCTGATTCGGCAAGCGGTCATTTAGCAGAACCTAAGAAGCGGGTTATTGCTGTGGGCGAGTCTATTGGTAATCACTTCACCTTACACGATCTACGCCGAACGTTTATCACTATCGCCGAAAGTTTGGATATTAGCCACTATACGCTAAAGGCATTGGTTAATCATAAAATGGATAGCAGCGATATTACCAGCAGCTATTTACAATTGAATACCGAACGTTTACGCGAGCCTATGCAGAGAATCACCGACTTTGTTTTGAGATCTGCTGAGATTCGACAATCCGCTGAGGTTGTGGAGCTGGATCGGGTCAGGGTGGCAAAATAATTTTTTTTCATCAAATAAGCCGCGCGTGACTATATTGGGATGTAAGGCTGGAGCGTAGTGCATCAGCCTCCTTAATATTGATATGAGGATTGGTTTAATGAGTGATGTTTTGCTCTGCACGAAAGAAGTTTCTAAACGATATGGTTTTACTATGGCATGGCTGGAGCAACAGCGTTGGCGAGGAACTGGGCCGAAGTATATTAAAATCGGGCGGATGGTGAAATACCGTGTCGCTGACATTGAAGAGTATTTGAAAAGCTGTGAGGTGAAGCCGTGTGCCTAACTGTATGAGCGGTGACGGGCAAAACCGGCTGAGGTGATAAAAAGAAAAGGAAAGTTTTTTTCCTGTCTTTTTTGCTTATCTGGTGACACTATTGCCGCTCAATTAATTAAAACGCAAGTGGTTCTATGACGAATAATGTTACTAACAGTGATATCGGAACGCGATTAAAAACCAGGCGAAAAAAGTTAGGTATGAGTCAGCAGGAGTTAGCCGATAGATCTGGCGTAGGCCGGTCGACTATTGCAAAAATAGAGAAGGGACCGACCACTCAACCAACCGAAACTTATCTGAAGTTACTTGCAAAAGCGCTGGACGTATCTCCGGCATGGTTGCAATATGGAGTAGAGTTTGATGATGAAGTTTATGAAGCTGCGATAATCTTACAAGAGCTTCCAGAGGAAAAAAGAAAGGCAGTTATCAACATGATCAAAGTCATTTCACAGTCTTAATCACTCCTTCATTCGTAAACATCTCCTCCAAGAGTGGTCGGTCCCTTCTCTATTAAAGCATTTCTACTATAGCTGAATCAGGATTGCTTCTATAGCTGAATCAGGATTGCTTCGTCTGATGCGCCCACCTGATGCATGATGAAGCTGCCGTGTTGTGGGTGATTGCCGGTAAAGATTGTTTGATTGCCGGCGTGGTGGGTTTGCAGGTCTGTCGCTTCGTCGTGAATCGTTGCTAGTTGGTTGAGGGTGATTTCTTGGAACTTCATTGTTATTTTTCCTTGTTGGATTTGAAGAGCCGGTGATTGTATCTGAGAATATTAGGCAATGCTAATAACTAAGCCGTGACTTATTGTGTTGATCAAGCGTAATGCGCGCAATGAGCCGGTAATTTGCTTTGCTTTTTTAGCTGTCTGAATCGAGCGTGGTATTCTTTAGCAAGCCGCGTCATCGGGGCGCTAGATGCGGTCACATTCTTCAAGCTGTAGCCCAGCATATTGCGCCGGTATTCTTTGAGGTTGTAATCTGCCCAGTTCAATGTTGCGTATAGGTTGCCATAGGCGTTGATAGTTTCGTTCCGGCTGTTTAAGCCCCATTCAAGAAAACTTCTTTTCTCGCCTGTCGTCATTTTGCGGTTTACCTTTGCAAGCGCCTTTCTTATAAGTGATTGCTCAGGCTCAGCAATAAGCATTGCGCCTTGTAGGTGAAGTTTGCCGCGTCCGGCTGTCTCAATGACGAAATAATATTCTACCGGCCTGTTAAGACCTTTTAGAGCTTCTGTTATGTGGTCACGCAGAAAGTCAGCCAGCTTTTTTGTTTTCTGCCGGTAGAAGGCCCCCACAAGCTCATTTGAGGCATTAAATGTAAAAGGGGTGAGCTTCAGGCCGCCGCCTCTTTTTTCTGCGTTTTCCAACGCCAGTTGATAGAAAAATACTTTGTTGCATTCATCCAAATATTGCCATTTTTGAACCATCGGAATGCGTGATGTTATGTGTCTTATATTTATACATACTGGTTTGCCTTTCTTTTTGGCTTTTTCCAATTTGACTACAGCCTGCATGGCCTCTAGTGTGCGCCTGTTTTTGAGCTTGGTTTTTCTCGATGGTTTTCGGCGGGAATCTTCACATTTTTGTATTTCGCGTTTTCGGCGTAGAAAGGCCGCACGCCTTTCAAGAAATAAAGTTTGGTCGTATTTCAGTGGTGTATAATATGTCATGTAATATATTTTCTTAAGGCCTCCGGCGTTGCAGCGCATTGGGGGCTTTTTTGTTTGTGTTACCGGTTGCCGGATTTTCGCCTCACATCACCCAGATTTTCAAAATCACAGTAGGCGATGAATAGGTCCCCTCAGCATAAAGTCGTTTTTTTCTAAGACATTGGTTTTTATCACGCCGTCGGCATGGTCACGTCATCGACTCCGGCAATACAATGTAAACATCGGCCAAACAAGCCGCCGCAAGTATCAACTCAGCCATCGTCAACTCTCCTCTACGATCTCGATCTCTTCCGGCGCTGGCAGATCATAAACTGAATCGCTTTGTTGCTCCTTGCGCATTTCTTCGATCTCTGCCGCCGTCAGTTCGGATACGATCAGCTCCGGCAACTCGCTGGGTTCCGGCTCCAGTTCATCAACTCGTAAAGCCTTGCGTGCTGCCTCTTGTGTTAGCCGCAGAGACGTTGACAGAGCCGCGACACCGCGCGTTTTGTAGTGCGGTGGTAGGTTCTTATCGTTTAGCATCTCTTCAAGCAATATGGCGCTTGCCGTGCGTAGCTGCCGGACGTGTGCAAGGTCATCGACGATGGAGGCGGCAATCTGGGCTTTTAGGCTGTCGATGAATCCGGCATCGGATAGTAATTGCTGACGCGCCAATTCGACCGATTCATCGGTCAGAGAGCCCTTGCTGACGCCGTGCCTTTTGAAGTGGCGCGCCAGTGTCGCAATGCTGATGCCGGTCTTGTCTGCGATGCTGGCTAACGAATAGCCAGCGTCACGCAAGTGGATTGCCTCTTTAATCTCGGGTGTTGTTTTCGGCTTTCCCGGCATATCACGCCGCCTCTAGTAGCAACTTCGGTGCGTAATGCAAAATGAACCACTTTTTTAGTTCCGATCTGAAGAAGCAAGGGCGGTTTCCGATGCGGATATGTTCAATTTTGCCATACGTCACGCGATTGCCGCGTGGGTAGCCTTTCTTGACGGCATCCGGCGATATTGGATTTCTCAGGTTCTCAGTGATGATTGAATAAAAATCAGGGTGCTTGTCGTCAAGCCCTTCAATGATTAGCAGTTCATCGTATAGCCTGTGCAGGTAGACTGATGCTTCGAATTTGTTAAGGTAGATTGTTCTCATTGGTTGCCCTCCATTTCTTCGTGAATCCTGATTTTTGCCCGCGTCATTGCATCGCCATAATCGATTGATGACGCCTCTTGCCATTCCGCGCTATTCATCATTTCCGATAACTCAGGATTATGGGCCTCATCAACACGGGCCTCTAAAAACTGCCGAATGGCTAAAGCCAGCCAGCGCGACGAACCCGCGACCGCGTCAACTAAATCAGGATGCGAACAAAGTCCTATTTCATACTGGCGTAATGCATGTAAATAGATCGACGGCAGATACAGGCCAACGGGTGACACGCCGACCTTTTCCATTTCCTCCTTGATGATCTCTTGTTTGGCCTTAGTGGCTTTCATTTTTGCTCGATAACGCCGCATTCTTTCGGTGGCGGTCATTGATTCGCCCTTAATTGGCTTTGGTCCCGGTTTTTTCTTCATTTTTTATAACCATTTGAATTAAAAAGAATATTGTATTATTAATTCGTATACGTTACAAGATGTAAGTTGTTGATTGTTTAATTAATCATCTAACGGCTGGACGATAGGCATAAAAAAACCGGCACAGTGGCCGGTTTGGTGGTGAGGCAGCGTGTATCAGTCAGATAGAAGCCTATAGGCGGTTGCTTTGCTGATCTGATACTCTGACATGAGGTCTTTTATTTTTGTGCCGCTGGCGCGCTTCTCCTTCAGTTCTGTGATCTGCGTCGGCGTCAGCTTAGATTTTGCGCCGAACTTAACGCCATTCTCTTTGGCTTTGGCTATGCCATCGGTTTGTCGCTCTTTGCGGAGAGCTGTCTCAAACTCAGCAATGGACGCAAGCATGTTGAATAAGAGTTTGCCGGTCGGTGTCGAGGTATCGATGTTTTGATCGAGGACGACGAGCTCGATGCCACGTGTTTGCAAATCGTCGGCTATTTGGGTGAGGTGCAGTGTTGAACGCGCCAGTCGGTCAAGCTTTGTGACTACAAGCTGATCACCTTTTCTGAGATGTCTTAAACAGGCTTTTAGTTGAGGTCTGTTGTCGGTGGTTCCTGTGTGCTTCTCTTGGAATATCTCGCTGTCGCCGTCGCCGCAATACTTTGTTAATTTCTTCAGTTGAGCGTCCAGCGATTGACCGGTTGATGAAACTCTCGCGTAACCTATTTTAGCCATGATCGTATCCTCTTAATTATGTCTCATAAACTCTTAGAGTTTGTTGGAATTAATTATGAGACATAGAATAAGACGCGTCAAGACCGCATTCTACCGTTTAGCAAAAAAGGTCTTGCAATGTATACTTTAAAAGACAAATAATCGCCTTTTGGATTTACGCCTATATATTTTTCAATTATCATACTTCAGCATTTCAATATGGATGCCTTATGAATTTACCCGCATCCACTTGATAGATCCTCTTTTATTCATCCGTTTTTTCATCCTGTTTCCGCTATTTCAATGAGGGATAAGGAGAAAAAGATAGACGTCTTATCGCCTACAATGGAGTAAAAATAGCTTTGGATAGAGCATGATAGAAGAATTGACTACGGTAGAGGAAAGTAAAATATTCATTGGATATCATGGGACAAGCGAAGAATGTGCCGACAAAATCCTAGATACAAATTTTAAACCAAGCGAAAATCCTGATGATTGGCTTGGATATGGTATATACTTCTTTGTAGATGGGATCTCTGATCCTATAAATAATGCTAAGGAATGGGCTACAAATCAAGCATGGAACGGTAGGAGCAATCCTCCTTTGTATCCCCGATATACTGTTCTATCAGCTGAAGTTCATGGTAAGAATGTTCTAGATACAAATAAACAAGAAGATCTTAAAGCTTTTAATCAGGTAAGAGACAAATTACTGGAAATACACGATAAACACTGGAAAAGAAACCGTAAGCTTGAAGAAGATAATCGGATTCTTTGGAACATGGTTGCTGACTTTATGAAACTAGAGATTATTATTCATAATCTTTACATAAAAACAAAACGACAAAGACAATATAGAATCAAATCTAATGTTCCGAATGTAACGGTAATGTGCGTGAAAAATTCTGCAAATATATGCACTAACACAATGAAAAAAGCAAAGGAAGGAAAGGTGAAATTATGAACATTCAAGAATTGGCAAAACAAGCCCTTGAGCGTATTAATTCAATGTCTGCAGAAGAACTTGGAGAGAAATTTGTAGAACATGGCTATGGATATGTTCCTGTTCAATTGGAGTCCCCTTACCATGTAACTTATTCTAATAAGCAAATCGTTGTTGTTCGCTCTGTAGATATGAAACATTACCCGATTTCAGAAGTCAAAGTCGCAAATCAACCTACGTTTTTTACTTTGGAAAATCACAACATTGATCTTGCAGCATAAAAAATGCAGATATCCCTACGCGAAACAAAGGTAGAGAAGTTAGAATTTTATAGAATTGAAGAGCTACCCAAAGAGGACTCTATCGAGTTAGGTTACTCTAGTGGCTTTAGCAATGATCATGGAACTTCCTTTATAATAAGCTTCAATCTATCTCTAAAATCCAAAGAAGGCTTCAACTTGTCTATCGAATATATTGCTTTTTTTGAAACTGATGAAGAGCTTACTGAAGAATTTAAGAATTCTCACTTTACAAAAGAAAACGCTCCAGCAATAGCCTATCCTTTTTTACGTAGTTTTATTAGCACACTGACCGTAAATTCTGGCTATGGTGCTGTTCTTTTGCCGACAATTAACTTTCATGCAATGGCAAACCAGGAATAAGTTATACATACATTACTGATCCACCATCTAGTCATTAGCTAACAATTCCTTTTCGCCACATGTGCGGCATTAATTGCATCAAAAAGTAATAAATTTTGAAGTATTGACTAAAAATATCGATCACAAAAAAATGCCTACTATATGCCTATTAATTTTATATTAGTCTTTCAATAAAAAGAAAATAGGCGCTCAATCCATTGAAATTAATGGAGCCAATGGCGGGAGTCGAACCCGCGACCTACTGATTACGAATCAGTTGCTCTACCGACTGAGCTACATCGGCTTATTTGTTGTAGATCGCTTTCGGGTCTTTCAGTACCGGCTCGACCGGTTGCCATTGCCCATCTACCAGACTGCGGTAGAAGCAGCTTTCTCGACCGGTATGACAGGCGATGCCGCCCTCTTGTTCAATTTTCAGTAAGATGACGTCTTCGTCGCAGTCCAATTGGATATCCAGCACCTTCTGCCGGTGGCCGGATTCCTCGCCTTTGCGCCATAACTTTTGCCGCGAACGGGACCAGTACACGGCGTAGCCTTCCTCGGCGGTCAATTGCAGGGACTCCCGGTTCATCCAGGCGAACATCATCACCCTGCCGCTGTCGGCTTGTTGTGCGATGACCGGCACCAGCCCGTCATCGGTCCAGCGGATTTCGTCCAGCCAGGCGTCGCTCATAACCTCACCTCGATACCTCTAGCCTGCATGTGCTGCTTGGCCTGTTCGATGCTGTATTCGGCGAAGTGGAAGATGCTGGCGGCCAGCACCGCATCGGCTTTGCCTTCGATGATGCCGTCGGCCAGGTGATCGAGGTTGCCGACGCCGCCGGAGGCGATTACCGGCACCGATACCGCCTCGCTGATCGCGCGGGTCAGGGCCAGGTCGAAACCTTCGCGGGTGCCGTCGCGGTCCATGCTGGTCAGCAGGATTTCGCCGGCGCCGTAATCGGTCATTTTTTTCGCCCACTCGACCGCATCGATGCCGGTCGGCTTGCGGCCGCCGTGGGTGAAGATTTCCCAGCGGTTCGGTTCGCCTTCGGCGCTGACTTTTTTGGCGTCGATCGCGACGACGATGCATTGCGAGCCGAATCTTTGCGCCGCTTCCCTGACGAATTCCGGATTGCGCACCGCGGCGCTGTTGATGCCGACCTTGTCGGCGCCGGCATTGAGCATCCGGCGTATATCGTCCAGCGTCCTGATGCCGCCCCCGACGGTCAGTGGGATGAAGACTTCGCTGGCGACCTGTTCGACCACGTGGGCGATGGTGTCGCGGTCGTCATGGGTCGCGGTGATATCGAGAAAGGTGATTTCGTCGGCGCCTTCCCGGTCATAGCGTCTGGCGACTTCGACCGGATCGCCGGCGTCGCGGATGTCGACGAATTGGACGCCTTTGACGACGCGGCCGTTATCGACATCGAGACAAGGGATAATACGTTTAGCTAAGCTCATGATTTATGCGAATGATTCCGCCAGTTTTTCGGCCTCGGCAAAATCCAGCGTGCCTTCATAAATGGCGCGGCCGGTGATTGCGCCCATGATGCCGTCTTCGGCTACTGCGCCCAAGGCGCGGATATCGTCCATGTTGGTGATGCCGCCGGAGGCGATGACGGGAATACGAATCGAGCGCGCCAGTTTGGCGGTGGCTTCGACATTGACGCCGGTCATCATGCCGTCGCGGGAGATGTCGGTATAGATGATCGCTTCGACGCCGTAATTCTCGAATTTTTGCGCCATATCGATGACGTCATGGCGCGACAGTTTGGACCAGCCGTCGATCGCCACTTTGCCTTCTTTGGCGTCGAGACCGACGATGATATGGCCGGGGAACTCCAGCGCCACGTCCCTGATAAAATGGGGTTCGCTGACCGCCTTGGTGCCGATGATGACATATTGCACGCCGGCATCCAGATAGCCCTGTATTGTGTCCTCGTCGCGTATGCCGCCGCCGATTTGCACCGGCACATCGGGATAAGCTTCGACAATGGCGTGAATCACGTCGGCATTTTTCGGCTTGCCGGCAAACGCGCCGTCCAGGTCGACTAGGTGAATCCTTCTCGCGCCTGCTTCCACCCATTTGCCGGCTACGGCCACGGGATCGTCAGAAAATACGGTATTGTCTTCCATGCGACCCTGACGCAAACGGACACACTTTCCTTCTTTTAAATCAATTGCAGGTATTAGCAACATATCAACTTCTCAACGGTTAAATCAGATACATAGAGGCGAGTAAAAGGCACGGCGCTAGCAAACACCATCCCAGTTTAAAAAATTCTTCAGCAATTGCAGTCCGACCGTCTGGCTTTTTTCCGGATGGAATTGCACGGCGAAGATATTGTCTTTCGCCAATGCGCAGGTAAATTCCTCGGGATACTGACTGGTGGCGATGCTGTCGTGATCGTTGTCCGGCACCGCATAATAGCTGTGCACGAAATAAAAACGACTGCCCTGAGGAATATCCTGCCATAGAGGATGTGGTTTTTGGTTGACCGTATTCCAACCCATATGCGGGATCTTTAGCAGGCTGCCGTCGGCATCGACCAGGCCTTCGGCAAAATGCACGACGTGGCCGGGGAAAATATCCAGGCACGGCGTCAGCCCGTTCTCCCCGCTATCGGTCAATAAGGCCTGCATGCCCAGACAGATGCCCAGGAAAGGTTTGCTGGCGGCCGTTTCCTTGATCACGTCCGATAAGCCGCTGTCGTTTAGGGCGTGCATGCAATCGCGGATGGCGCCGACACCGGGGAATACTACCCGGTCCGCCTGTTTGATGGCGGCGGCGTCGGAGAATATTTGAACATTGACTGCCGGATCGGCATGCTGCAGGGCTTTGGCAATCGAGTGAAGATTGCCCATCCCGTAATCAATAACGGCAACTGATGACATAACAAAGCGTTAAAGTGGTAGGTTAAAATTATTATAGTGTACCTTTGGTGGACGGCATAATGCCGGCCATTCTCGGATCTTCGCTAATCGCCATTCTAATCGCTCTGCCCAGCGCTTTAAAGATGGTTTCGGCGATATGATGGGCATTGCCGCCTTTTAGATTGTCGATATGCAATGTTACGCCGGCATGATTGACGAAACCTTGAAAAAATTCGCGAAATAAATCCACGTCAAACGAGCCGATCATCGCGCGCGGATAGTCCGCCTGATAAAACAGCCCTGGACGCCCGGAAAAGTCGATCACCACCCTGGATAAGGACTCGTCCAGAGGCACATAAGCATGGCCATAACGATAGATGCCTTTTTTATTACCCAAGGCGCTGGCGAAGGCCTGGCCCAAGGTGATGCCGATGTCTTCAACGGTATGATGGGCGTCGATTTCAAGATCGCCCTTGGCTTCGATGTTCATGTCGATTAAACCGTGTCGCGCCACCTGATCGAGCATGTGATCCAGAAAAGGAACCCCGGTGACAAAGGAGGCGCTGCCATCCCCGTCCAGATTAATGCTGATTTTTATTTGTGTTTCTAGCGTATTACGCTCGATTTGGGCGGTACGTGGGTTCATGCCGGGATTTTAGTGTTCAAATCAGCAATTCTACACCATGACTCATAACAAAAAAAATGCTAAAAACGCAAGCCCGCTTGAAAGCGTTGCATAATGCACAGCCTGCGCGGTCTCGGCGCGCTAAAATCATTGCATCCCCGGCCTTGCAAATTAGCTATTCCATTGACGCCCATGAAGGCGTTATAGTGATAGAAAATAGCGTCGATTGTCCCGGCCGTGAACGGATCGTGACGTCATTGCGAGTGCGTAGCCAAAGACTGGCGACTGTGGTTATGGCCACTGTAAGCTTAGGCGCTGTGAAACAATGGGGAACCATGATGAATAAAGTGTCTCGATTTGGTTTGATTATGGCAATGCTGTTGCTGTTGTCGTTCTTGGCCATGATCAGTCTCAGCGATCCCATGCCCAGATTGGGATTGAAAAACGGCAAACTGTTGCCTTGCCCGGATTCGCCGAACTGCGTCAGCAGCGAAAACATGCCGGCAAAGGCCTTGCAGTTAGGTCACTATCCCTCCCAGCCGGCTTGGAAATTGTTGAAAAACATCATCGCCGCCCAGGGAGGGAACATAATCGATGAGGATGGATTTTACTTACGAGCCGAATTTCGTTCCCGCTGGCTAAGGTTTGTCGATGATCTCGAGGTCAGATTGGATTTAGAAAAGAAGCTGATTCATCTGCGTTCTGCCTCCCGGGTCGGTCATTATGATTTCGGCGTCAATCGGAACCGAGTCAAGGCCGTCAAAGACAAAATGAATGTCTATCTACGCAGTCACACCAAACAACCGTCCGAGAAAAAATGAAAAAAATAATCGTCGGCATCAGCAGCTGTTTATTGGGCGATGAAGTCCGTTATGACGGAGGTCATAAACGCAATAGTTATATCGAGCAAACACTGGGGGAATATTTCGAATTTCGCCGTTTTTGTCCCGAAGTGGCCAGCGGCATGACAATCCCCCGGCCCCCGGTGCAATTAAGGGAAACCGAGCAAGGCATACGTTGCGTGGGCGTGAAGGATCATGATCTGGATGTCACCGAGCAGTTGCAACAATGTTCGCAGCAGCAACATGACTGGTTGGCCACGCTGACCGGTTATATCCTTAAAAAAGACTCCCCTAGCTGCGGTATGGAAAGAGTCAAGGTTTACCACAAGGAATATCCTCATCGCTCCGGCACCGGCTTGTTCGCCCAGTATATTAAGGATCATTTCCCGCTGATGCCTTTGGAAGAGGAAGGTCGGCTGGGGGACTCGGGTTTGAGAGAAAATTTCATCCAGCGGGTATTTGTTTATCACCGTTGGCGACAATTAAATCAGCAGGCCTTGACGCCTCATGCGCTGATGGTTTTTCACAGTCGTCACAAACTGATCGCGATGAGC
Organism: Methylomarinum sp. Ch1-1; assembly: GCF_030717995.2. Taxonomy (NCBI): domain Bacteria; kingdom Pseudomonadati; phylum Pseudomonadota; class Gammaproteobacteria; order Methylococcales; family Methylococcaceae; genus Methylomarinum; species Methylomarinum roseum. The sequence continues at coordinate 949,378 of NZ_CP157743.1, forward strand.
CATGAACAAAATCAGGCCAGGGAATTGGGACGCATCGCGGCGTCAGCCAATAACGATAATATCGAGGAAGTGGCCGACCGCTATGTCTCGGCCTTGATGCAATGCCTACGCATCGTCGCCAGCCGCGGCAATCATGTCAATGTGCTGCAACATATCCAGGGTTATCTGAAGAAAAGGCTGGATGATGAGGACAAGCGAGAGTTAATTGAAACGATCGAGAAATATCGTCAGGGAGTCTTGCCGCTGATTGTGCCGGTCACGTTGCTGAGACACCATTTCCGTAAGCAACCGGACCCCTTCATCGACAGTTCTTATTACATGTCGCCTCATCCCGAGGAGCTTGCCTTGTTGAACGATATATAAGGCGGAAAGATAACGATTTCGCGTGATAGAAAAAGCATTTTTATACTGAATAGTTACACGGAAATTTTCACAAAGCGGCTATAATTGCGGCTAAAAAACGAGATAACCCCCATGTCAAATCTGTTTCCCATGCTAGGCTGGCGAGAATGGATCGCGCTGCCAGAATTAGATCTGCCCCCGATCAAGGTGAAGATCGACACCGGCGCCAGGACTTCTGCGCTACATGCATTCTTCGTCGATCCATACAAGAAAGGCAAGCAGCATTGGGTCCGTTTCGGGATACACCCTCACCCGCATGACAGTGAGCTGGCTATCGAATGCGAGGCGCGGGTGAAGGATCGACGTATGGTGTCCGATTCTGGCGGCCATAAACAGCGCCGATTTGTGATCGAAACGCCGATGCTGATCGGTCACACTCTGTTCAAGGCGGAAATGACGCTGACCAATCGTGATACGATGAAGTTTCGCATGTTATTGGGCAGAACGGCGATGAATGAACGTTTTATCGTCAATCCGGCGGAATCGTATTTGCAGGGCAAGCCTGTTTTCGGCGAACGCGACGATTGAGTGACGCTCGTTTGCGTTGAAAAGAACGTTTCCCGTGCGAATGCAGCAATTCCCACTTTGGCGTTCAAAAAGGGCATGGGGTGTGTTTGGCGAGGATGTCGGCAGCAAGGATGCTGCCGTCAAGCCCCTAGGGATGGGTTTACCCAGCACCTAAATTCCATGTCTACTGGACTATATTTTACATTCCAGCATAATTTAGGTGCTGGGTGAACGGCGCTCCTCGACAGACACACCTCATGCCCTAAACCCTGCAAAAATACTTAAACTGGGAATTACTGGTGCGAATGCGGCTTTGACGCTTAGTCGATAAAACGAGATACAATAGCCGGTAAGTTGTTTTGACGATGACTTCAGCACTCGAATATTCGGCAATGTTAACGATGCGAAGCGATTGACCGATCATCCTTGCTAAGCTAGCTATTGCAAGAGCTGGCGAAAGACAAGCGCTCAGTCTAAAACAGGCCTAAAAACACGGCGCTAAGGCGCTCAATGAAACGAGATTACTCCAGGAAAAGCCTTATGAAGATCGCAATTCTATCCCGCAACCCCAAGCTTTACTCGACTTCACGCTTCGTGGAAGCTGCGGAAAGAAGGGGGCATGAAGTCAGGGTTTTGGATGTGTTGCGCTGCTATATGAACATCACTTCCTTAAATCCCACGATTCATTATCGTGGCGAGGAATTAAGTGGTTTTGACGCGGTGATCCCCAGAATTGGCGCATCGGTGACATTTTATGGCACCGCGGTGCTGAGACAGTTTGAAATGATGAACGTGTTTCCGTTAAACGAATCGGTGGCGGTCACCCGTTCCCGCGACAAATTACGTTCCACCCAGCTGCTGGCGCGCAAGGGCATCGGTCTGCCGGTCACCGGTTTCGCCAACAATCCCGACGATATTGAAGACCTGATTTCAGAGGTCGGCGGCGCGCCTCTGGTCATTAAGTTATTGGAAGGCACTCAGGGCATCGGCGTGGTGTTGGCGGAAACGCACAAGGCGGCGGAAAGCGTTATTCAGGCCTTCATGGGCCTGAATGCCAACATCATGGTGCAGGAATTTATCAAAGAAGCCGGCGGCAGCGACATCCGTTGCTTTGTCGTTGACGGTAAGGTGGTTGCCTCGATGAAGCGTCAAGGCGCAGAGGGTGAATTTCGTTCCAATCTGCATCGTGGCGGCACCGCGACATTGATCAGGCTAACGCCGGAAGAACGTTCGACGGCGATGCGTGCAGCCAAAATCATGGGATTGAATGTTTGTGGCGTGGACATGCTGCGCTCCAATCATGGACCGGTTGTGATGGAAGTTAATTCATCGCCCGGCCTGAGAGGCATCGAAGAAGCCAGCGGTAAGGATATTGCCGAGTTGATCATTAAGTTTATAGAGAAAAAAATAGTTGCCCTGGAAGCCGGTAAACAACATTACAGAACCCTAACCCGCGGCAAGGGATAAACCTATGCAGCCAGAGCTAATCATCAATAATCAGCTAATAAGGCCTGGCTGCAACCTGGTTATCGACCTGCCATTACCGTCCTTATACACCCATACACCGATGACCATGCCGGTGCATGTCATCAACGGACGAAAACCCGGCCCGCGCCTGTTTGTCAGCGCCGCCATCCACGGCGACGAACTGAATGGCATCGAGATTGTCCGTCGCTTGTTGAAGCAGTCCGCGCTGAAGCGTTTGCACGGTACTCTGATCGCGATTCCGATGGTCAACGTCTATGGCGTGATCCATCATTCTCGGTATTTGCCTGACCGGCGCGACTTGAATCGTTCTTTTCCCGGTTCAGCCAAGGGTTCTTTGGCCGCCAGGCTGGCCGATCTGTTCATGCATGAAATTGTCGCCCAGTGCAGTCATGGCATCGATTTGCATACCGGAGCCATACATCGCAGCAACCTGCCGCAGATACGCGCCAACCTCGATCACGAGGAAACCCTGGCGCTGGCTGAGGCCTTCAATGTGCCGGTGTTGATCAATTCCCATCTGCGCGACGGTTCATTGAGAGAATCGGCAGCGGAGCAGGGTATTCAGATGCTGCTTTATGAGGCCGGAGAAGCGTTGCGTTTTGATGAAATCTGCATTCGCGCCGGTTTGCAAGGGATACTGGCCGTGATGCGCCATTTGGGCATGGTCGCCTCGAAAAAAAGGGTTCGAAAAAAACGCAAGGAACCTTATATCTCCCAATCCAGCAACTGGATCAGGGCGCCGGCAAGCGGCATTTTTCGCACCATCAAACCATTGGGAAGTCATGTGGCGCGTAAGGAAGTGTTGGGCATCATCAGTGATCCGATCAGCAATGTAGAGGTCGAGGTCATATCTCCACATACCGGCCTGGTCATCGGGCGCTCGGAAATTCCGCTGGTCTATGAAGGAGAGGCGCTCTATCATCTGGCCAAATTCGAAGATCACGAAGGGGTCGCGGAGCAGGTGGAATCGTTTCAAGACGCGATCATTCCGACGGACGAATTGAGTGATGAATTGATCATCACCTGAGCGCGCCAATCCTCTTCCTGTCGTAACGATTTAGCTTGGTATTGAGAAAATATTGCTTAGACTATCAGTTGCTTGTCGCATTGCCGTTGGCATATGCCGCATTATCGTCAGAGTATTCAGTCATGTTTATACGCCACCGACACGGTTCGTCTTTCGTCTTCAAATAAAGGATAATGGCGCCTAGTCGAAATCATCGCGATTTATCACCTTGAAAACTTGATGTTCATTCTGCATAGCTCCAACAAGACCGAAAACCTGCTGGCCCACCTGGTGGCTATATTGCAGCATGCGCCTTTGGCTTCCCCGTTTAGCGAGGAAGTCTTTTTAATCCAGAGTCAGGGCATGGAGCGCTGGCTTTCCCAGCAACTGGCGGCGGAATTCAAGGTCTGGGGCAATTATCGATTCCTGTTTCCGGGCAAATTCTTCAGTTCTCTGGCGCAAAAGCTCGACAGTCGCCTCAGCGACGAGGCCTTCGACCGTCATCTGATGCTATGGCGCTTCGAAGCCGCGCTGCGGCATTTGCAAGGCGATGTCTTTAAACCCTTGCTGCATTATTTAAGCGGCGAAAACGTCGAGCTGAAACGTTTCCAGCTGGCTCAGCAGTTGTCACAGATTTTCGATCAGTATCAGATGATGCGTCCGGACATGTTGGCCCTGTGGCAACAGGAACAACTTCTTTATGGCGGCGAAACCGAAGCTTGGCAATGCGCCTTGTGGCGACAGGTGAGCGCCGACATCGGTCCAAAGCATCGGGGGGCGCTGTGGCTGCAATTGATCGATAAATTCAATGCCGCCGAACCGGGGCAGTTTCAAACTCAGTTACCGGAAAGGGTTTCGGTCTTCGGCGTACACAGCCTGCCGCCGCTGTTTTTAAGCTACCTGCAAGGCCTGTCCAGACATTGCGACGTACATTTTTATCTGCTCAATCCGGCTCAGGTCTACTGGGGCGATGCGCCCGGCAAAAAACTGCGCGCCCAGCTGGAACAATTCGACGGTCACCCGTTACTGGCGACATTGGGGCAACAGGGACGCGAATTCCAGCAGATGCTGTTGGATCAGCTGCAATTCGAACTGGAGCTGGACAGCTTCGAAGCCGCGTCGGCGGTCAGCAATCTGCAACAATTACAAAACGACATACTCGGCAACGAACGCCCCGCCTGCGCGCTGGAAAACGACGGTTCTATCGCCATTCACGCCTGCCATTCCCGGATGCGCGAGGTACAGGTCATGAAAAACCAATTGCTGGCGGCGCTGGAGCAGGACCCGGAGCTGGAGCTGCGCGACATCGTCGTCATGGCCCCGGACATACAGCTTTATGCGCCGTTTATCAGCGCGGTGTTCGACGACATTCAGCACGCCATCGCCGATCGCAGCCTGAGCCTCAGCAACACCGCGCTGGATGTTTATCTCCGCTTCCTGCATCTGAGCCGCAGCCGCTTCGGCTGGCAGGAGGTGCTGGATTTGTTGGAACAGCCGGCCGTCTATCTCAGCTTCGGGCTGTCGGAAGCGGACCTCGATCTGATCCGCTATTGGGTCGACGATACCCGCGTGCGCTGGGGCCGAAATGCCGAGCATAAACAGCAACTGGGATTGCCGCCGCTGGCTGAAAACACCTGGCAGGCGGCGCTGGAACGCCTGCTGATGGGATATGCGGTGGCCGACGACGGCGACTTCGTCGACGGCGTGCTGCCGTACAAACATATCGAAGGTTCCGCCGCGCAAGCGCTGGGCGGTTTGCATGATTTTTTGCAGACCTTGTTTCAGGCCGCCGCCGAATTGCAAAGCAGCAAAAACCTGCGGCAATGGGGTGAGGTGTTGTATCGTTATGCCGATCAATTGCTGGCGGAGGCCGAGCCGGTGGAGCGGCAGCAACTGAATGAATTGTTGCTGGAGCTGGCGGAGCATTACGCCAGCGTGCATGACGAAGCGCTGGCGCTGGAAGTCATTATAAGCTGGCTGGAAGGCATGGTGTCGGAGCGCAAGTCATCGACCGGCTTCCTGCGCGGTCAGCTCACCTTTTGTTCGATGCTGCCGATGCGTTCGATTCCGTTCAAGGTGATTGTCTTGTTGGGCATGAATGACGGCGAGTTTCCCAAAATCGATCGTCATCCGACCTTTGACCTGCTGGGGCAGAATTTCCGTCCCGGCGACCGTTCGCGCCGCGCCGATGACCGTTATCAGTTTTTGGAAATCCTGCTGTCGGCAAGGCAGCAACTGATGATCAGCTATATCGGCCAATCGATGCAGCATAACAAGGAAATCCCGCCGTCGGTGATTGTCAGTGAACTGCTCGATGTGTTGGCAGAGCATTACCAGCTGAGCGACCTGACCGTTCGCCATCCGCTGCAGTCCTTCAGCATGGGTTATTTTGACGGTCGTTCTGAACAATTATTCAGCTATGTGCACAGCGATTGTGAAACGGCCCGGCGGCTGCATGATGAAAAAGCGCCGGAACAACCCTGGTGGCAGGACAGCATCGAAGCCGAAAACGATGAGATGGTCGAGATCGCCGATCTGTTCGCCTTTTATCGCCATCCTCAGCGTTATTTCATGCAGCGTCAATTAGGACTGCGTTACTATGGCCTCAGCGTCGAAGCCGAGGAACGCGAGGCCTTTGCGCTGGACGCACTGGAAAGCTACGCGGTGCAGCAGGATTGGATACACGCGGCACTGCACGACGACACGCTGTCATTGCCCAAGTTGCAGGCCGAGGGACGCTGGCTGTTAGGGGCGCCCGGAGAACTGGCGTTCGCCCAACAGCAACCTGCCATCGAGCAGTTTGTCGAACGGATCAAAAGCAAGGGGCTCGGCGAGGAACGTCCTGAATTGGCGATCGATATCGCCTTCGAGCGTTATCGGCTGGTCGGAAAACTTGCCAATCTGTATCAAAAAGGCAGCCTGTTGTATCGTTTCAGCAGCTTAAAAGGCAAGGACTTTATTCAGGCTTGGCTGCATCATCTGTTGATCAACCGGCTTGAAAGCCAAGACACTGTCTTGCTCAGCAAAGATAAAGACCTGCTGTTTCCGGCGGCTCTTGCTCGTTCCGAGGATCTGCAAGTCTTGATCGATATTTTTCAGCAGGGGCAACGGCGCCCCGACGTCTTTTTTACCGAAGCGGTGTTCGATTATCTGCAACAGGGGCAGAAAGTCAAAGCCAGCACTCGTCCCATTACCGAGCCACTGGCGCACACGATCGCCAAGATGCAGGAACGCATCGCTAGGCCATATGAGCCGGAACTCAGACAATTATTCAGTCATGACGGGGCGTTGACTCAGGCATTCGGCGAGGACTTCGCCGCGCAATGCGAAGCGCTGCTGCAACCGATCTGGGAGGCCGTCTATGAGCGCTGAACAGTTCAATCCGGTCAGCAGCCCGCTGCAACCCGGCGTCAATTTGATCGAGGCCAGCGCCGGCACCGGCAAAACCTATGCCATTGCGATGCTGGTGCTGCGATTTGTCGTGGAGCGGGAACTGGACATCAAAGCCTTGTTGGTCGTGACCTTCACCAAGGCGGCCACCGAGGAACTGAAAAGCCGGATCAGGGCTCGGCTGACCGACGCCAAGACGGCGTTGGATGGCGACCTGGACGGCTTGGACGGCAATCTGGTCGATTGGCTGCAAGGCTCGGAGTTGCCAGCCGATTTGATCAGGCAACGGCTGAATCAGGCCTTGTTGGACATCGATCAGGCCGGCATCTTCACGATACACGGCTTTTGCCAGCGCGTACTGGCCGAACATGCGCTGGAAAGCGGCCAGTTGTTCGATTGTGAATTGACCGGCGATATCGCCGCGCTCAAACAGGCCTGCGCCGATGACTTCTGGCGCCGCACGCTGTATCAGCGCAGCGCCTGGGACGTGTCGATATTGACCGGCGACTATCAGAGCCCGGACAGCCTGCTCGACAGCATCGATGTCGCCGCCGCTCGGCAGCCTGTCTATCCGCCTTATGCCGATTTCGACGCGTTGCTGGCGGAATTGCGGAAACAAGCCGACAGCGCGGCGCAGGTGCTGGATTCCACCTTGACGGCGCTCAATTCGGCGCTGGCGGACGGTAAGTTCACGACCAGCTATCGTCGCATGCTGCCCGAAGACGGCAGCGCCTGGTTAAGTTGGTTGAACGGCCAAAGCTTGATTGCGCCCGATTTCACTCCCCTGACCCGCGCCGGCCTGCTTGTCGGGCTCAATGGCAGCAAATTCCGCAGCAGCAAGAAAAACCCGTCGCCGCCGGATGAACAAAAAGCCGCTTATCTACAGCGTTGCGGGATCGATACGCGGGCCTTCGATTGCCTCGGCGAAACGCTGGCGCAAATTCGCCTGCATTTCCGTCTGGCCCTGTTGCACGATCTGCGCGAACGACTCGAACAAACCCTGCAACAGCGCAACTTATTGTCCTTTGACGACCTGATCACCCGGCTGGCCGCCGCGCTTCAGGGCGATAAAGGCAGGCTGTTGGCCGATGAACTGCAACGGCGTTTTCAGGCGGCCCTGATCGATGAATTTCAGGACACCGATCAGAATCAATGGCATATTTTCTCTACGCTGTTCGCCGCGCCGACTCAATATCTTTATCTGATCGGCGATCCCAAACAAGCGATTTACAAGTTTCGCGGCGCCGATATTTATTCTTATTTCGCGGCCCAGAGCCAGGCCCAGCGCCATTACACCCTTGGTCAAAACTGGCGCTCCCACCCACAACTGGTTGCCGGCATCAATCGCCTGTTTCAAAAACAAAGGCCTTTTCTGTTTGAGCAATTGGATTTTAAACCGGTGCAGGCGGCTCTATCGACCGAGGATGGCGCGCTTTACCGGGACGAGGAAGCGCTGGCGCCGTTGCTGCTTTGGCAACTGCAACAATACCCCGGCAAGCAGGAATATTGGAGCGCCGGCAAGGCGGCCGGGATCATACGGGACGGGGTCGCCGCCGAAATTGTCGAGCTGTTGAATCATCCCGTCATGATCAAGAAAAAGCAATCCGAACAATCGCTGCAACCCAGAGACATCGCCATTCTGGTTCGCAGTCATAGCCAGGCGCGGGACTATCAGCAGGCGCTCGCCTCAGTCGGCGTACCCTCGGTGCTGAACAGCAAGGAGTCGGTTTTTGCCAGCCGAGAGGCCGGCGACCTGCATACGGTGCTGCAAGCCATCAGCCAGCCCGGCCATTTGCCGCTGTTGAAGCAGGCGCTGACGGTGAACTGGTTTAACCTGAATGGCTTGGAACTGTACCGCCTCGGCAACGATGAAACGAGTCTGGATGCGTGGGTTGCCCGCTTTCAGGATTATCTGCAAACCTGGCAGCAACTGGGGCTGATGAGCATGCTGGGCAAGCTGTTCGGTAATGAGCGGGTCGAGGCGCATATTTCCCGGCAGACGCAGGCGGAACGTACATTGACCAATCTGCATCATGTGATTGAGCTGCTGCAACAGGCGGCGATCGATGAGCATCTAGGCATTAATAAGACGCTGGATTGGTTGCATCACGCCATCGATCAGGCCGCCCAGGGTAACGGCGGCGATGAACAGCAATTGCGTCTGGAAAGCGACGAGGATGCGGTTAATATCATCACGATGCACAGCGCCAAGGGCTTGGAGTACCCGGTCGTTTTCTGTCCGAGCCTGTGGCAACGCAGCGATCGTCTGAAAAAGGAAAAAAACATCGTCAAATGTCATCAGGACGGCCGAATGATCATCGATTTCGGCTCGGAGCAGTTCGAGCTGCGCCGGCAACAGGCGCTGGACGAAGAATTGGCGGAAGATTTGCGCTTGTTTTATGTGGCGGTCACGCGGGCGAAATACCGCTGCTATATCAACTGGGCCGATGTGCGCACTCAAAAGGCGGCTAACGATTCGGCGATGGCGTGGCTGATGGATTTCGGTGAGTCCGATTTCGCCGCTCAGCAGGAAAAACTGCGCAGTTTCAATCGCGACGACAGCCGGAGTTTTGCCTATCGGCTGTTAACTGTGGAAAACGCCATTTCCAGTCCTTATCGGGCAAGCCCATCGGCGAGCGAACTGCGGCACCGGCAACGTTCTCGCAGCCTGTATACCCACTGGCAGATGAGCAGTTATACCGCGTTGTCGGCGCTGAGCTTGCAGGATGCGCCGGAATTGCCGGCGGATAAGGCCGATGAGCAGGTCTTGGCGCTTGCGCCGGCAAGCGATGCGGAGCAGTTGCCTAAGGGCGCTCATGCCGGCAATGTGCTGCACGATTTGCTGGAAAACTTGAGTTTCGACGCTATCGCCGCCGGCGAGGATATCGTGCCCCGGCGCGATAGAGCCTGTTTGCAGTATGGGCTGGCTGTTGACCAGCCTGAATTGATCGACCAGTTATTGCGAGTCGTCGTCGACACGCCGTTGTCAGCCGACCACGAATTCCGCCTGCGACGGATTCCGGATCGTCATTGCCTGAAGGAAATGCCTTTTTATTTGGCGTTGCGGAGCATCGACGCGGCGGCCATCAATGATCTGCTGAGGCACTGTCCGGCCTATCAGCCGTTAAGCAGTCGGCAAATGTGCGGCTATTTGACCGGCTTCATCGACCTTGTTTGCCAATATGACGGCCGCTATTATGTCATCGACTACAAGTCCAACAGCCTGGAAGACTATCAGGCCGACAGTCTGACGCGGGCCATGCGCGATCACAATTACGGCCTGCAATACTGGTTATACACGCTGGTGTTGCATCGCTATCTGCAGCAGCGATTGCCGGATTATGATTATCGGCATCACTTCGGCGGGGTGAAATATTTGTTTATGCGCGGGATGTCGGCGGAACAGCCGGAAAGCGGCGTATTCAGCGACCGGCCGGACCTGGACGGTGTGGAGAAACTGGCCGCGTTGTTCTTTGAAAGCCCTTAAACTGGGGGGGTAAAGTCAGTTAGTTCATGCTGAAGCAACCTGAGTAACAATTAGCTGTTGTAAGATCATGACCTGACGCGATCGCACGTGGCATAGCCGGGTAGGGTGGGCTGTTCAACCTCGAAGCCGTTTCGTTCCCAGGGCTCCCTCATTCGCTGAAAATCTTGGAAACGGAGCGCCAGCGAAGTGAAGATTTTTAGTCCCCGATAGGCGTAGGGCCGATTGTTTTGTCGGAATCGAAGCGAGAGCGAAGGTGGAGACAAAATAAAAGGTCTCCCGAAACGCCGTCAAGTCATTTGTGGGAGTGCGACGGAGCCAGTATCGAGTTTACGATGATATGGCGGAGTGGCACGGACGCAGGACGAATCGGGGCCGCCGGAGGCAATAATCGCCACGTAATTTCTGCCGCTTGCTTGGGCTGGGATGCCCAAAACAAGCTTTCGCAGAAATAGTGGCGCGCTAGAAAAAATACCTGAACCAACACATTGGTCAATATCGCGTCATCCCTTTGGGCGGGGCGGATTATTTAACCCGCCCCAAACGTTTAACTTACTCTAGTGACGGTTGAATCGTTCAGGACCTCGTTGACCTGCATTTCGCATAGCGACATGTGGGCTACTTGCTTTTCGCGCCAAGGGCGGCTGCCCGTAGGAGGCCCGCCCTCGGGCCGAATGGCTCTTTTCGCGCCGAGGGCGGCGCTCCTACGCAAAGCACCGTCTTGCCTTCGAGTGTGCTGAACAGCGTGAAGCGCATCAAAAACCGGTGCGCTTCCTATCGTCAGCACACCCTACCCGCACCGTAGGGCGGCTTCGCGAAGCAAGCCGCCAAAAACCGCCTCCGGGGCAAAATTGGCCGTGTACGCGGGGCGGGTTATTTAATTCATGTCGGACTCCTGGGAAAAGAGAGGAGTCCATATCATCATCCTGCCTGGCGTATTTGTTGTTAATTTTCTGTTTTGCCACTCATTCATTTAATGAGGTAGCCCTGGGTTTCGTTCCAGTAATAGTAATTTCGTAAGCCAAATGGGTGTAATTCGACCAGCGAACCCTAAACACAGCAAAAATGCTCAAGCCGGGAATAGCTGGCACCTGCCGAGTACCCGTCATATATAAAATGACTGAGTACTAGGTTTGTAACGATGGCGCTGTCGACCAAGACCTAAAATCTGCCACAAAACCCCCCAAGGGACTCGGGGTGTTTACCGTTCGCTCGATACTTCTCGATATTCCACTTGCATTTTAAGTTTATTAGGATTAAAAAAGAATCTAGCCTCCATTATAATTACCAAGAGAATCCATAAGGACATTTCTCTTACGCTTCGAAAACTATAACGATAAAGGAGCGCCTTATGCATTTGCACAATCTTTATGCATGGACCCAACACCCGTCAGTACGCAGCAAACTGATTTGCGGTGTTGCTGGCGTCATCGTCGGCATCCTGTTATGGAACGGTTTCCTGTTGACGCTCGATGCCACCAACACGAACGAGTTCTGCACGTCCTGCCATTCGATGCAGAACTATATCTATCCGAAATACCAACAAAGCGTTCATTTTCGTAACAGTAAGGGCATACAGGCCGGTTGCGCCGATTGTCATATCCCTAAGCCGTTGATGGCGAAACTGATACGTAAAACCATAGCCCTTAAAGATATCTATCATACGCTAATCGGAACGATCGATACGCCGGAAAAATACGCCGCTCATCAACCCTTGTATGCCGAACGCGTTCGAGAAAGAATGCGGGCCAGCGATTCGCGCGAGTGCCGAAATTGTCATCAAGAGGCCTACATGGACCTGGCTCAGCAATCGTCGGTCGCGCGCGTGAAACATCAGGAAGGCCAACAGCAACATAAAACCTGTGTCGATTGTCACGAGGGCGTCGGTCATCCTTCCGAAAGCACGACAACGGATGGCGAAGAGAGTTTTTCTTTAGAGTGACGTGAGTCGCCTCTCCGTTCTGTTAAACAAAATCATCCAGCGAGCAGTGTCATGAATAAATACTCCATCACGCATTCGTTATTTTTATTAGTGAGTCTGTTCTGGTTAGCGAACAGTTGCGCTTATGCAATCGATTGGCAACGTCTGCCGGGACAGAAGATCACGTTGTTTTATCCGGGGCAATCCTCCTGGGAATGGCTGCTGACCGAACACGAAGGCGCATCGGAAATCAAATCCGGAAAATTTTGCCGGGAATGCCATGCCGATATACAACAGGAAATGGGACAAAAACTGATTTCCGGGGCATTCCTCGAACCAAAACCGATCGCCGGCAAAGCCAGTTCGGTCGAAATCGAAATCAAATCGACCTATGATGCCGAAAACCTTTATCTGCATCTGGCGTGGACGGCTACCCCTCAAGCCGGCGCTAACGAATATCCGGATTACGAAGCGATGGCCTCGCTGATGCTGGACGACGGCCGAGTGCCTGAAATTGCTCGGGGAGGCTGCTGGGGGGCCTGTCATGCCGACGTCAACGGCATGCCCAATGCCGATAGAGCCTCGAATATCTCCAAATATCTGGTCAAGTCGCGCAGCAAGATGACTCGTTACGGTGGCGGCAATCATATCAAGTCGTCGGCCGACCTGCAAAACCTGCTGGATTCAGGCTTCTTCGCCGAAATCTGGCAAGCCCGTCTAAACCGGGGGCAAGACGCTAACGTGTCGCAAGGTTATATATTGGCCAGGCGCCATGATCATACCAAGAGTCAGGTACGTGCTTCAGCCCGCTACGACAGTGGACGGTGGTTCGTGGAATTGAGCCGGCCACTGATTATTAACGAGCCGGGTTACAAAGATATCATGCCGGGCAAAACCTATACGGTGGGTTTCGCCGTTCATGACGGCCATGTTAAAGGTCGACGTCATTATGTCTCGCTGGCCTATACCTTGCGTCTGGATGAAGGCCCCGCCGACTTCATCGCCCGTAAACAATAAAAAGGTTTCATCATGATGCAACGCCTCATCTCGACGCTAATTTTTTTCCCGACGCTGCTTTTAGGGCTGATGGTACTCGATGTGTCGGCGGAAACGACCTTGCCGTCACGGGCGGATCGAGATCTAATCGATCCTTCGAACTGCCTCGGTTGTCACAACGATAATAATATCCAACCGATCTTCAGCACCCCCCATGCGCAAAAAGGCGATCCTCGCACAAATTTTGCGACCAAAGAATGTGAAACCTGTCATGGCCCCGGCGGCGAAGATCATCCTGAGATCGCCTTCGGTGCGTTATCGAAAACGCCGGTCGAAGAACAAAACCGAGTCTGCCTGGACTGTCACGATCGCGGCGATAAGGTCCATTGGCAAAACAGCAGTCATCAAGCCTCGGACATCGCCTGCGCCGCGTGTCACCGCATCCACGCGGTACGCGACCCGGTCGTCGAGAAGAGCACGCAAATCCAGGTCTGCTTCACCTGCCATACCGAACAAAAAGCGCAAAGCTTTTTACGTTCGCGGCACCCTTTCCGGGAAGGCAAAATGGTTTGCAGCGACTGCCATAATCCACATGGGTCGACTAGCGACTTTCAATTGAAAGAAAACACCGTCACAGAAACCTGTTACGCCTGCCATACCGAAAAACGCGGCCCCTTCCTGTGGGAGCATCCGCCGGTTCAGGAAAACTGCGCACTGTGTCATAACCCGCACGGATCGACTCAGGACAGGCTATTGAAAGTCAGAACGCCGTTTTTATGTCAACAATGCCATTCCGACCGTTTTCATCCCAGCACCCTATACGATGGCAGCGGCCTACCGCCGGTCGGCGCGCAAAGCCGGTTACTCGCCGAAGGTTGTTTGAATTGCCATTATTTCGTGCATGGCTCCAATCACCCGGCCGGCGCCGCTTTTACGCGTTAGCAAAAATGCATTAAGAGGGTTGTATTATGAAGATGTTATTCCTGACCCCATTTTTTTTGACCGGCCTGTGTCTATCGACGGAGGCTATCGCCGACGATGAAGACAGCATGGACTTCAGCCTCGGTGCCCTTCCGGTCGAACAAGCGCCTAAGCCTATCGAATCGGTCTATGTCAATGAAGTGGAATTAGGAGGGCTTTACGGCAGCGAAGATTCGTTCAAATTCGGCGAATATTCGGGATTGCAAAACCGTGGCGGCTATGTGACCGGCAACCTGAAACTGCAACGGCGCGCAGACCCTAACGGCGAATCGACCGATTATTGGAAACTGGATGCCCGCAATCTGGGGCTGACATCGCGTTATATACGGGGCGAATACGGTCGACAGGGAAGCGGTAAGGTTTTTTTTGAATACGATCAAACGCCGCATTACCGCTGGGACGATGCGAAAACACCGTTTATCACCGGCGGCAATACGCTTAACCTGCCTACCGGCTGGGTAGCAGGTCAAGATACGACCGGAATGACGCAATTGAATAGCAGTCTGAAGCCGGTATCCATCGCGACGGAACGGAAAAAATACAAAGCCGGCCTGATGTGGCATTTCAATCGACAATGGAGCGCGAATCTTCAGTATTTCAATGAGAAAAAAGACGGCTTCGACATCACGTCGGGCATCTTCGGCACCAGTGGCGGCAACCCGTTAGCAGCCGTTCTGCCCCGCCCGATCAATTTCAATACCAACGACGTCAACTTCGAATTGAGTTACAACGACAACAGCTCCCAGCTTTCCTTCCGTTATCATCTGTCGCTATTTGAAAACAGCGACTCGTTGACCTGGCAGAATCCGTATAGTCTGATGTCGCCATTGCAAACCGCTTATCCCGATCAAGGACGACTCGCTTATGAGCCGGATAACCAGGCTCATCAACTTAGCCTGAATTTTGCCCACCGTTTTAATCGGACGACTCGCCTATCGGGCAAATTTTCCTATGGGTGGATGCTGCAGGACCAAGATTTCCTGCCTTATACCGTCAATCCCGCTCTGAATGTCACGACGCCCCTGCCCCGAAACAGCCTGGATGCGCGCGTCAACAATCTGCACGGCAACCTGACCTTTAGCGCCCGTCCCTTCAAAAAAATGAATTTCAAGGCGCGCTATACCTACACCGAACGGGACAACCAGACGCCGACCGATGCTTATGCGATCCTGCGCAACGATTCCGAAGATCAGGAAACCGCCGCCGACAGCGATGTCATTAGAACCAATCTGCCCTATAACTACCGCAAACACAAAACCCAACTCGATCTCGGTTATCGTTTGTTCAATACCGTCAAGCTGACGGCCGGTTACGATTTCGAACGCATCGAACGAGATTATGCGGAAGTTTACGCCACCAATGAACACACCGGACGTCTCAAATTGACCGCCAGCCCGTTCAATTTCATGACGACGCGACTGCAATACGCCCATTCGATGCGCAACGGATCAGATTATAGACATAACAAACTGTACACGGACAGCCATACTCAACAATTTCTGGATACCTTGCCGGCCGACCGGCGTTTCAGCAACAATCCGTTGTTGCGTAAATTTCAGTATTCCGACCGGGTGCGCGACCGGGTCGACGGCAACGTCACCTTGATTCCGACCGACCGGTTAACGCTGGGGTTGTCCGGTTTCTTTCTACACGACAATTATGATGCGCTGATCGGCCTCAGCAGTCAGACCCGACTGAGTGGGACATTCGATGTTAGTTATGCCTTCAGCAAGCACCTGGAGTTGCATAGCTTTTACACCCAAGAATATTTTCTGTCGCGGCAAACCGGCTTCGCCCGCCGTAGCGTCGAAGCGGCCTTACCTCCTTTGGACCCCGATAGTTTTTGGTGGCTGGATAATGAAGATACCGTCCATACCGTCGGCGCCGGATTGAGCTGGACGCTGATCGAAGATACGCTGGATATCGGCCTCGATTATTTGTATTCGCGCGCCGTCACCGAAATCGACCCGAGTCGTAATGACCCGGTGACCGACTTGCCTAATATCAACACCGAACTGCACAGCTTGAACTTTCATGGCGATTACCGCCTGCAAAAAAACCTGAGTCTGCGCTTGAGCTATCGCTATGAATCCTTGTTAACCGAAGATTTTGCCCGCGACGGCGTGCAAGTCGACACGATGGACCGGGTCATCAGCCTGGGCAGCAGTTCACCCGATTACAACGCCCATGTCTTCGGACTCACCATGCTCTATAACTTCTAAGGTTAAAAATCATGCGCCAGACACTGTCGGCCCTGTTCCGATGTAGCCGGCCTTCTTTCCTATTATTGACGCCCTGCTGCCTATCCGTCGCCGTCGCTTTTATCATCGCGGAAGGCATTAGTTTCGATGGCCTGACGTTGAGCTTAATGTTTGCCGGCGCCTTGTCGGCCCATATCAGCGTCAATCAGCTCAACGAATATTACGATTTTCGTTCCGGACTGGACTTGCACACCCGACGCACGCCTTTCAGCGGCGGCAGCGGCGCCTTGCCCGCCGCACCGGATTGCGCCGAACGGGTCAAACAAAGCGGTTTATTGTGTTTGCTTGTGACGATTATGATCGGACTGTATTTTGTCTGGCGCGGCGCTTGGGGTTTATTGCCGCTTGGTCTTGTGGGCGTATTATTGGTTTACGGCTACAGTCCTTATATCACTGAGCGTCCTTGGTTATGCCTGCTAGCTCCCGGTATAGGTTTTGGGCCCGTGATGATATTAGGCGCCTATACCCTGCTTAACGGCCAACAACCGGCTGCGGTGTTCGTCGTCTCTTTGGTCATCATGCTGATCGTCAGCAATCTACTGCTGTTGAACCAGTTTCCCGACCTGGAAGCCGACCGGGAGGCCGGACGCCGACATCTGCTTATTCTCATTGGCCGACAAAACTCGGCCTGGGTCTATGTCGCCTTGTTACTGTTGGCTTATGCGTTGGTGTTGCTGAGCGTATTCACAGGACTGCTGCCGACTACCGGCCTGCTGAGTCTTATAACGCTGCCGGCGGCGATTCCGGCCGCGATGTTGGCTCTTAAATATCATGACGATATGGAACGGCTCACGCCCGTCCTGGGCTTGAATGTCGTGTTGACCTTGAGTCTGCCGGTAATGCTTGCATTAGGACTGGTATGGGAAAGCCTCCCACCATGGACTAACTGAGGCTCTGACGGATTACCCCAAGCTTGAATACCTGTAACTATTCAGTATCTTTCAGGGTTTAGGGAGTAGACCATTGATTTCTCGGGACGCGTTCACCCAGCACCTAAATTAACGAAGATTATTAATCATAGCCAATAACCTAGGGTATTTAGGTGCTGGGTGAATACTTCCATGGCAGCTAACGGCATCCTATCTCACGCGGCACTTGCACTTCCCTGTGCGGCGGCCGCTAGCGATGTCCTATCTCACGCGGCACTTGCACTTCCCTGTGCGGCGTAAGCTCTGACTGCAACGTCTGACTGCCAGGGAGGGTGGGAATGCCACACCGGTCGGGAACCGGTGAGGTAGACCGTCAGGGACGATGGAAATGCAGATTTTGCAGGAGCAAAAATCTGCCTGTTGCAGACAGCCCGATAAATCAATAGCCTACTCCCTCTGATAAAAATACGCAGAATAATTACGAATACCTTTACATTCGGCCGAAAGGCCGCTGTTGAAATCGTCGATCGCCTGCGCCTTTTCCTGTTGCGTATTCATCACGAATGACCCGCGTCCGACGATGGATTCCTCGATCGGTTCACCGCTTAATAGCCAGGTAGGGTAAGCACCGCCCAGCATGACGGTCAATATCGAAGCATGTTTGATCTTTCATGAGTAAAGGCTTTGGTAACTATTCAGCTTGATGCTGAGAAAATATTTCTTTTACTATCAATTGCTTGTGGAAGAAGTGTATGCGACAGGGATGTCGCATCCAAGCCTATAGGGACATATTTACGGCGTCTTCTGGAGCAAGTAACTGATAGTAAAAGCATTTTTATACTGAATAGTTAGTGCGGCCAGGCTTTGTTGGAAACGGAACAAACGGATGTATTTCCTTAGGCACTGAAAAACTGCATCGCTTCGTTAATCTGCTGTTTGGCGTCGTGCAGGATTTTCAACGATTTATCCGGCGTCAATTCGGCATGTTTGATATGAGCGTAACTGGGCAATGAGGTAATCGGCGGCAGCTTGGCCATGCTTTCGGCGCCGATGTGACGATGATATTTGGCCAATAATACGATATCGGCCAGGCTAGTCTGGGTGTCGTCGCCAGGCAGGAACCAATTTTGCGTTTCCAGCGGAATATTTTTCATGTCGTCGGGAAAATGCCATTTATCCAGAATCAGCGCGCTTAATGCGCCGGTGACAAACGGCAGCGCGCTGTGGACCTCTTCGAGACTATAAACATCATCGGCTTGGTTATCGGCGAATTTAAGGAACGGCACGATGCCGATGTTGGTGATCAAGCCGGCCAGCAACGCTTCTTCCGGATCGCGGCAATCAGTCAACTTAGCTAGGGTATAGCTGAGTGCGGAAATGCGTATGCTCTGTTTCCAGTAATTCCGCGCCAGAATATTCAGTTCGTTGCGCTTGTTTTTATAGAGGCTGCGCAGACTGATGCTGGTGACGATATTTTTCGTGCTGAGCAGACCGATTCTGTTGATCGCATTATGACAGGTCGTGATGGGACTAACCGAGCGGTAGAAAGGACTGTTGGCGACTTGTATCAGCTTGGCGGAAATGGCCGGGTCCAGCATGACGATCTTTGCTACGTCGGCGATGCCGATATCCTTGCGCATTGCTTCCCTGAGCTTGATCGCCACGTCCGGCAATGCCGGCATGACCAGGTTGTCGGCGGCAATAAATTTATTCAACAGGGCGTTATCCTGATACGATTCCGGCAAATCCAATAAACGCTTGGGGTTGATATTATAGCGTTGGCGGTATAAGTCCATCGCTAGCTTGGGGATCGAAATCACCTCGGCTTGTTTTTTGCAGATCGCCGTCACATTACGGTATTCGCCGCTGGACAAGGGATGCAGGGCTTCGAAGGTGCCGGCGGCGATATCGAGGCCCTGTCGTCCGGCGGTTTCCAGGTGCACGACGCCGGACAACAGATAAAGCAGGGATTCGGTGCTTTCCCCGCGATTGAAGATAATCGCCCCCGGCTCATAGCTGATCTTGAAAATTCTCAGCTCGCTCAATTGTTGTTCGTCCAACTGGCCAATCGGCACCAGCTGTTTAAGGAAGGTGATCGGCCCCTGGTAAGGCGTCCTTTCATTAATGGTCTGAGCATTAGAATCGGCCCTGGAAGGCTGTTGATCGATCAATAAGTTATCGAATCGCTGCTTGATAGAATCAAAAAATTTCATATCCTGGGCCAGTCTAGTACATAGTCAATATTATTCTGTCGGCAATTGTGAATGTAGGTACAGATTTTGCTACGCAATGCGAATAAATGTTCGTACCTACCGCAACAATTCCCAGTCAAAAAGGGCATGGGGGTGTGTTTGGCGAGAATGTCGGCAGCAAGGATGCTGTCGTCAAGCCCCCAGGGATAGGTTTACCCAGCACCTAAATTCCATGGCTACTGGACTATATTTTACATCCAGGATAATTTAGGTGCTGGGTGAACAGCGCTCCTCGACAGACACACCTCCATGCCCTAAATACAGCAAAAATGCTCAAACCGGGAATGGCTGGCGCCTTTCGAGTACCCATCATATATAACATGACTGAGTACTAGTCTGCTTATCCGCTCAGACTTTAACACTGAAGGCTCGATAGTGGCCTTAATGCCCATCTTAATTTAGCTGAAATTTCTTCCGTAAAAAATTTCCGCCATTTCCATCTGTAACTGATTCTGGATTTTCAGTCTGTCTTCGATGCTTAAGTTGCTCTCTTTCTCAAACAGATAATTTTCCAGCTCCGTTTCTTTCAACATCATCTTGGTGTGAAAGATATTTTCCTGATACACATTGACATCGATCATCTGATACAACTCTTTGGTGTCTTCGGCAATATAGTTTTGAATCGAATTGATCTCGTGATCGATATAATGTTTGTTGCCGGCGATATCCCGGGTAAAGCCGCGCACTCGATAGTCCATCGTGACGATGTCGGACTCGAAGCTGTGAATCAGATAATTCAAGGCTTTCAGTGGTGATATTTGGCCACAGGTCGACACGTCTATATCGGCGCGAAAGGTGCTGATGCCATTATCCGGATGACTCTCGGGATAAGTATGGACGGTGATGTGGCTCTTATCCAGATGCGCGAGCACGGTTTCCGGCAAAGGTCCCGGAGACTCGGAATGCATCCCGGAGGGGATCACCTCATCCTCGGCGATCAGCATCGTCACGCTGGCGCCTTGCGGTTCATAATCCTGATGGGCGATGTTCAGGATTTGGGCGCCAATGATTTCGGCAACATCTTTCAGAATCTGGGTCAGGCGATCGGCATTATAGGCTTCATCGATATATTCGATATAGGCCTGCTGTTTTTTTTCCGGCGCATAACAGACATCATAGATGTTGAAGCTCAGGGATTTAGTGAGATTATTGAAACCATATAATTTTAACTTATTCAAGACCGTTAACCTTCAAGCACTTCAAAACTGTGGGTGATATCGACTGATTTTCCCAACATTATCGCCGCCGAGCAATATTTCTCGGCGGATAATTTCACCGCCCTTTCCACCGCGGATGCCTTCAGACCTTTGCCGACGACTTTAAAGTGCAGATGAATTTTACTGAACACGCTGGGGATCGCGTCAACTCGCTCTCCGGAGACTTCGGTCGTGCAATCGCTGACATCGTGCCGGCCTTTCTGTAGAATTTCCACCACATCAAAAGACGAGCAGCCACCCAGGCCCAATAGCATCATTTCCATCGGACGGATGCCCATGTTTCTACCGCCATGATCCGGCGGTCCGTCCATCACGATCGCGTGCCCACTGCCTGTTTCGCCGACAAACATGCGGCCATCAACCCATTTGATTTTTGCTTCCATTAGATTCCTCTTAGACAAATTGCAGATTCTACAACGACTTCATAGATTTTATTGATTTTTTCATAAAAATCCTGCATGGTACGATATCAAATTACCCCATAAGGACAGGAAGATTACTGCCATGGCACTCATTACAGACAAAATGATACACCAGGAAGCGCTGGAGCAATTTCTGAGGCTTTGCCACACGCGATCTTACCCCGCCAAAGTCACGATTATTCGTCCCGGAGATGTCGGTGATAAATTGTTGTTCATCGTCTCCGGTTCGGTCAGCGTCAGCGTCGAGGACGAAGAAGGACGGGAATTGATATTGGCCTATCTTAACAAGAATGAATTTATCGGCGAAGTCGGTGTTTTCAAAGGCCCGGAGGTTAGAACCGTCACCGTTAAGACGCGTTCTAGGTGTCAACTGGCGGAAATTTCCTATGACCGTTTCAACCAATCGCTAAAAAGGGAACTGCGTGATTATGCGCCCGACATCTTGGCGATGCTCGGTGAGCAGATTTCTTCCCGGCTCTTGATCACCAGCCGCAAATATCGCGACCTAGCGTTTATGGATGTCGAAGGCCGTATAGCCAGGACATTACTGGATTTAGCCAAGGAACCCGACGCCATTACCCATCCGGACGGCATGCAGATTTATATCACCCGGCAGGAAATCGGTCGTATCGTCGGTTGTTCTAGGGAAATGGCCGGACGGGTGTTGAAAGAGCTGGAAGACAAAGGCTTGATCAGCGCCCACGGTAAAACCATTGTCGTGTTCGGCACCCGTTGACGGCCCTTAACGACTGATTCTGGAGCCTAATCCTCTCAGCCACATGCCCGCCTGCGGCCGCAACCTTCCGCCATGCTCATCGATAAAAGCAAACGGCACCGAACTTAAGCTCATGCCTTTGTTGACCTGAATCGCGAAATGTAAATGCGGTCCGGTGGTAAAGCCGGTGTTGCCGGAATAGCCGATCAATTGTCCCGCCTCTACGGCCATGCCCGGATAGACCTGGGCTTTTTCTAGGGCCAGGTGGGCGTAAACCGCCATCGAACCGTCCTCATGCAAGATTCGGATGCTGTTGGCCCGACTTTTAAAGGCTTGTTCGGCGCCGCTGTTAAAATAATCATCTTCAACATCCATGACCACGCCGGCGCGGGCTGCGTGAACCGGGGTGTCTTTCGGCATGGCGATATCGACCGCATAACGGTTCTGTCCGTCCTGATGGCTGTAAGGGCCATCAAAGGCCTGGGTGATCAGAAAGCGGCTGCCGGCTGCAACAGGCGGAAGATAGACGGCGTCCACTTGTTGTTCGGCGAATGGACTGCCGATGGTATAGCGATATGCCAGCTGAAATTGCCAGGACTGTTTGCGATTGGCGCCGGCGACGCGGAATAAGGTGGCGGAGCGTCCGGATTCGACAACGAAGCGGCGCGGCAACGGCGGGTCGGCGACGGCGTTTTGTTGATCGATGAATTTGACTTCGACCTCGACCGGGCCGTGGTAGGTGTTGCGTATGAAAAACGCCGGTCGATGGGCCTCACCGGTTTTTTCCAACCAGACATGTCTTTTCGGTTCCGCTTTCAGTTGTCTGCTTTCAAAGGACTGCCCTTCGGCCGGTTTTTTATCGCTGTAGTGCCAAAGGCCCTCGGCATCCTGATATTTATAAAGCTTCTTGGCTGATGTCGTTGTCGTGAACGATAACAACAGCAGAACAATGAGTCGCGCCGGATTAATGTGTTTTCGTGCTATTGCCACGATCTGTTTTTTACCTGTCACATGTCGATGCTATTTATAATAGTAGATTATAAGCGATGCGGTGAAGCATGCCGTGCCGGCCAAAACGAATTGCCGTAGTGGCTTTTCACGCGATACGGCATACATGCTCAGTGCTTTTTGTATATTTCTTAACCGGAGCAAGATCATGAACAAACATTTGCTAGCCTGCATCCTACTGGCGCTGACGTTTGCCGAGGGCGTTATCGCCGAGCCGGACAGCGGCGGAAAAGACATTAACAGCGCCGATGTTCTGAAGCGTTTTGACGGCAACGGCGATGGAGTCGTCAGCGAAGCGGAGTTCAATGGCGCCATGCAGCAGCGCTATCTAAGCATGGATGGCAACGAAGACGGCGATGTCAGCATCGACGAGTTGAAACGCTATTCGATCGAGAGGCTAAAAAATTGGCGGCAAAAGAAACACGTTAAAATGGATTTCGACCGGGATGGCGTCGTCAGCAAGCAGGAGTTTATCGATCATGCGGCCAAACAAGCCGAGCGGCGTTTTAATGGCTTGGACAAAAACCAGGACGGCCGACTGGATCAGGAGGAATATGGACAAGCTCATTTGGCCGACAAGGAGCGATTGTTGGAGAGCATCGATAATAACCGGGATGGTGCGGTCGATGCTGAAGAGCATGCCGAATTGATCGGGCGCTGGTTCGAAAAGCTGGATAGCGATGGCGATAAGGTGATCAGCAGCGACGAATGGCAAGGACATTTGCGCGCTTTCAAGCGAAGATGAACAGGGCTTATGAGTATGATCTTTATCTGGACTTTATTGGTGTTTGTGGCCGGATTGGGGGTCGGGCGCATCTTATTCACCGATACCCGACCCAGGCGTCTGGCTAGCCTGCATCTGAGCGCGCGCGGCTGGGATGCCAATCAAATCGCCGGTCTTTTCGCCTCTGTGATCGTGCGTAAAGCGCCTCGCTTGATTCCTAATGTGATTTTAGAAACCGATAAGACGCTGGTTTTCGAGCATCCACGACCTAGGTTCAAGACTCATTATATGTTCGTGCCGAAAAAAGACATTAAAAACATCGGTGAGCTTGGCAGCGAAGACATGAGTTACATCTGCGATCTGTTCACCGCGCTGGCAACCATCATTCAGTCCCGTCAGCTATCCGATTATCGGCTTTGGAGTAATGGGCCGGACAAGCAGGATGTCGCTTACCTGCATTTTCATTTAGGCGCCGATGATTAATTCGGTTCAGAGCGAATTCAACAGCCGCTCTTCATCGGCGTAGCGATCGTCTCCCTGGACTGTCTGTGATTCATCCTGTAGGTAACGGCCGGATTCGAAGGACCAGTCCAGGTTTCCGCGCATCCAGGCGCGCATCACGCCGACGAAATGGGCGATATCCGCATCAATGCCTTCTCCGAAACAAGGTAAGGATTGTTCCAGCTCCATGAAACGTCGTACCTTATCGCCGATCAGTTCATTGACCTGTTCGATCGCTGTTTGTAGATCGATGGACTGATGATGATGGAAAATTAATGCCAGATTGTGCATATCGTGATGCATTTTTTCCTTGTGCAAGGAAATAATGTCATTGGACCAACAAACGACATCGTTGGTGATGTCGATGAGCTCCTGGATGCAGGGATGTTTGCGTACCGCTAGCGGCAGTGTGATCGATTCTGTTAGTTCAACCAGGTCGATATCCGTTAACAGTCCGCCGGTGTAGGGACGCATTCTTATATAACTATCGGCATCTGGCCAGGTATTGTGTTGACGGTTATCGGCTTCCCATTCCGTCGACTCGAAATATTCGGCGGCGCTTTTGATAAAACGCGTTTGCCAGGCGAGTGGCATTAACGGAGTGATACGCTTGCGAATATCATAAATGGCGTAAATTAGTGAGGCGTCTTGGCTATTGGGCTGACTTCCGGATAAGACTTCCAGGCAGCGGTTATGCAAGACAGTCAGCTGGCGCGGATCCTTGCCCAGTCCCCATTCGTCGCACTGGTCATCGAGCACAAACAACCAGGTATTCCAGTCGGAAACGATTTCGAGACGGTCCAGCGGAGCATCCGGGTAGGCTCTGGCCGCAAGTCGACCGAATTTCGAGGCTTGCAATCGGCGCCAGGCTTTTTCCTCGACGGCAAGATCAAATTCCCGCACCCAAGCTAGCGTATGTTGCTGTATTGCATCGGCGTGGGGGCTGATGGCGGACGGAAATGGGCAGTAAATTGCGGGAATGGTGAAGTTATCAGTCATAGTCTATCAATAGAATGGTTGAATGTTTTGGGATTGAGATCTTCATTGTCGGTCGGCGCAGCTGGCCAATGTTCGGCGGGTCGTCCGATTTGGAAGCCCTGCACTAAATCCACGTCCATGCTTGTTAATATTTCGAGGATGGCCGCGTTCTCGACGCCTTCGCCGACCACTTTCTTGCCGTAGACATGGATCATCGAGATAATCGCGCGCACGAAGTCCTTGTCCTCGCCATCGTTGATAAGGTCTTTGATCAGCGATTGGTCGATTTTCACATATTCCACCGATAAGTGTTTTAGATAATATAAGGAACTGAAGCCGGCGCCGAAGTCATCGACGGCAAAGCGAAAGCCTAGCGATGTCAATTCTTCGACGATTTGTTTGGCCTTTTCCATGTCTGAGATGACGGCTGTTTCGGTAATTTCGAAAATCATATGCTCCGGCGACAGTCTTTGTTGATGGACCGCTTCGATCAGTGCTTCGGTCCAGCCTGAGTCGTTAAGCGCCGCGGTGGAAATATTGATGGAAAGTTTTTTGTCTGGATTGGCGGACAGAATTTTCAAGGCCGCCTTAACGACATAGCAGTCCAGGGCATAGTTCAAGCCGGCTCGTTCCGCCGATGGCAAAAACTCGCCGGGCGTCACGATCCTGCCGTCAGACATTTTCAAGCGCAATAGCGCCTCGGTATAGACTATTTGCCCGGTTTTCGCAGCGACTATCGGTTGAAAATAAAAAAACAACTGTTCATTTTCCATGGCGCGCAGCAGCGTGTCCTTCCAGTAGACGTTTTCCGTCAGCGCTTGCGACTGTTGTAATTCATAAGAAAAAACCCGGGCTCGCGAACGGCCGGCCCGTTTCGCCTCGAACATCGCGAGATCGGCATTGGCGATGACTTCCTGAACGGTAGCGCCGTGTTCAGGCAAGAAGGCGATGCCGATGCTGGCGCCGACCCGATAGCGTTTTTCGTCATAGATAAAAGGCGTGCCGGCGAGGCGCTCATTCAATTGCTTGGCGAAGGTCTCGGCTCCGTAGCGGTCGGTTTGCGGCATCAACATGGCGAATTCGTCGCCGCCTAATCGGGCCACGATATCAGATTTGCGCGCCCGGCTTCTCAATTCGTCGGCGATCATTTTGAGCAGCGCATCACCGGCCGCATGTCCGCTAGTGTCATTGATTTCCTTGAAATGATCCAGATCGAAAACTAGCAAGGCGGCGCTGTTTCCGATTCTGCTGACTTCATCATAGGTGTGGCTCAAATCCTCGATGAAACGATGACGATTGACTAGCGAGGTCAATGGATCGTGATTGGCCAGCCAGCGCATTCTGGATTCGGCCTTTACCCGCTCGGTGATGTCCATTCCGACCGATAGCAATGCGCTGCCGTCGCTATATTCCTCTTGTAATGGCGTATGCACCCAGGCTATTTTGCGCCGTTCGCCATCTTGGCAATTCAGTTCGTGCTCATGTTCCATTTGAGGGCGTCCGCTGTTGAACAATTTCTGTAGTTTGCGGCGTATTTCCTCTCTGCTTTCGCTATCGGAGATAAGGTCGACAAAGCGCTTGCCATGAAGCTGACCGGGATGATAACCGGTGAGTTGAGACACAAAATTGTTGCCGACCCGAATGTGGCCTTCCTTGGTTTGAGTGACAACAAGCACCTGTGCCGAAGCCAGTAAGCCCTGAATGAAATCGCGTTCTTCGGCGAGTTCTTTGTTCTTGCTCGCCAGAGACAGGCTGTTCTGTTCCAGTTGATGGGATAATTGCACGGCGCTGTCATATAAAAAATCGATTTCATCTTGAAATCTTGCTTTTTTACGTTGCGAAGAGAAGTATTGGCGCGCTTGATCATAAGCCCCTTCCGCCAGTAACGGCAGAGTCAAGGTTAAACGGCTAAGGCGGCGCAATGGCGCGCTGATCAGCGCAAACAGGATTAATTCGGCGGCGATTAGGCTGCCTAGCGTCACCAGCATGCCCTGACGCAAGGCTTGTTCGATATCATGGAAACGTTGGCTGACATCGGAGATCAACAGGATGAAGCCCGGTTGCCCGGAGATGATGTCGTTTAACGGCAGGCTATGCACATCATAATGAGCGCCATGCCACTCGATGATTTGCCCTTGATCGAATTTCTTCGGCTCCGGAGTGTGTTCGGATAAGTGTCGCAATAGCGGCATCAATTTGGCCGCATCGGTCAAGGCAGGTATCTTAGCACCCCAGTTGGACAGTTGAAGTCTGTGTTGGTCATCGGCCGGTATCGCCAATGCAATGTCCACGCCGGTGGCTTGTTTAAAGCCGATAATGAAATCGGCGATCGATTGTCCCAGCGCTATCACGCCGACATTTTTCCCACCGGCCAGGACCGGAACAAAGGCGTGGAGCAGGCAAAGAGGCTGGCAATTTAACAGGGTGACCGGCCTTTCCTGTTGTTGTACCTTATCGATGGCTTGCTGATAAATCTTTGCGGACAGCTGTTCGCTGCCGAATTGAGCCCAGCGGCTAACAAGAGTGGCGTTAGAGCTATAAAGCGCTATGCGCCTCAGATCCAGCTCATAGCCCAGACTCGCGTAATGTGAGGCTGTCGACTGTATTTGGCTGGGCTTGTTGGTCTTTAATGTCTCGCCCAGGTCGTTCATCGTCGCCAGCGCCCCGCCCAGGCGAATGAGACGGTCTGAGCTACCGCTAAAAAGTCCCTTGATGTGGTGGCGCAGCGAATTAATTTCTGCTTGTTGCCGTGCATGGAATTGTTCCATCAAGGCATGATAGTTCAGGGCGAAAAACGCAGTACACATGCACAACAACAACAGGCTAAGCCATAAATAGCTTTGCCAGCGCAGCCCGATGAAGCTCTGTTTGTGTTGTTCTGCTTTCTGATGGCGCATGCCGTCGATAATCTCCCTGCTGTTTCAGCCTTAAAAACGGAACGACAGCATCAGTGCAAACATGTCCCAACGTTCGGGGCCGGTGCGCTGGCTCAAATCGGGGTTGTCTTGGGGTGAAAGCCAGGCCGTGCCCCAGACCGAATGATATTCCGATAGCAATTGCCAATTGCGGGTAAATTCCCAGCGTAGACCGACGGTTAGGTCGCGCGCATAAAAGCTATGTTGGGGTAAGTTGAATTTTTCCGCATTGTGGTCGCCCCCCCTATCGTCGATATCAAAGGTGAAACTGTCATAGCGTAATAATGCGGACCAGTTCGGCATAAAGCGGTATTCGGTTTGGACATAGAAGCTTTCCGAGGTGTTTTCGTCGTTGACGAAGCCGCTGCGCTCTGCGGTTACCTGGCCGTATTCGCCGGTGAAGGTCCAGTCCTCTAAATTTAGTTGCACCGATGCCAGCGGATAAAATGCCTTGATGTTACCGGAGGCGATGCCGGGCGTCGATGAATTAAAGTCCCGGTCGAGATCGACGACGCTGAATAACAGGCGAAAGCGCCCTTCCTGCCATTCGTACCCCATGCGGCCGACGAACATCGGACGGCCGCCCATATCGCCTTGGGCATTGGGAACGCCCGTTAAAAACTCGGTGGCGCCGCCGCTATTATCCAGTGGTTCGGAGATTACCAGTTCGCTGGTGAATGCATGATCGCCGACCGCATAGCGACCATAAAACAAGCCGCCATCGGAAGAGATCATTGGCTGACGCAGGGCCAGCGAATCGAAATAAACGGATTGCGGCACAAATACGCCCGGGCGTGTCCATACGACATCGCGAGTGTCGTTGTATAAACCGAATGGATTCTTGACTCGCCCTAACCTAACGCCGATAGTCGCTTGTGGGTCTAGCATCATGTGATAATCAAGATTGGCGTAGTCCAGGCGAAAATCTTCCCGGTCGGAGCCGCCAGCATTCCGGTACATGCCTTGCGCGGCAATCAATAGGTTGGGCTGCAGATGCCCTAGAAGGTTGACGCCAATCTCGGTGAAGTCCAGGCTTCCTCCGGATCGGCTTTGACCGAAGGCGTTGTATTTGGACGTTAATGTATAACCTTGACTGACAAAACCATGGGCTTGCCAATCGCCTAGGCCTAGCTCCAACGCCGAAGAAGGCTGGGCATAACTAAGCATGGCGCCGATTAAAATAGCGACTGAGGCGGTGTGACGGCGTAATGGGATGTTTTTCATGGACAAGTTCAGCCTCCTATTGTTCGATGTATCCAATCGCGCCGGGCGTTTGTTTGATGACTGTTTGCATTTGTTCGACGGTGTCTATGACAATCGGCGCAGTCCCGGTGCCGGAATAAATCATTCGGTCCCAGGCGGAACGCAGTTGGTATGGATAAACGCCCAAGACTTCCTTGGCGAAACGGACATGCACAGGGTGCTGGTCGGGTAATACATAGACTCTGAGCGTTGTTCCATCAGGCCAACGGGTGCGCCGACCAAAGAATATCTCGCGTAAATCTTCGCGGCTAAACTGATTGGATTGCTTGCTTAGGCTGTAAGGAACAACCGTTGTGTCTGCGCCGGCAGTTCCCGGGCATGGCAGCATTACCACCATGGCGGCTAAAAATGATGAGACACAAAACCTAAAAAATCGGTGATGTTTGCAGTCGGGTAATGATAGAAAGCGCCTCATGGCGTCTAAATATAGACACGATCGGACGATTTGGCAAACCTTCCATAGCTGAATCGATTGATGGTGAGTCCATTGCTTTTTGATTTTGATCGACGGGCGGAGCTAACGGTTCGCTCGCTAAAAGCGAGTGCTTACTAAGCAACTCGCTCGGCGTTAAAACTATGTCATGTATAATTCATAACTATTACCTAAAATGGAGTATAATTTTTTAATCATTCAGTATCGGCTTTATCGAACATGTGTCTCAAGATAGGGTTACGGTGCTGACAATCTTAGGGTAGAAAATGAGTGAAATATTGCAGCAGTTGGCTCAAGTTCTGGAGCAACGCAAACAGGAGTCGGCCGATCAGTCTTATGTCGCCAGTCTCTATGCGAAAGGGTTGGATCATATTTTAAAAAAAGTTGGGGAAGAAGCCACTGAAACGGTGATTGCCGCTAAGGGGGGGGATAAAGACCAGATCGTATACGAAACGGCCGATCTCTGGTTTCATAGTATGGTGATGCTGGCTGATCAAGGCTTGGGGCCGGATGATGTATTGCGGGAATTGCAACGTCGTTTTGGGTTGTCGGGTTTAGAGGAAAAAGCCCAGCGCGATAAATAACGATTCAGGAGTAAAAAAATGGGCATTAGTGTGACGCAGTTGTTGATTATCTTGGCGATAGTCGTCGTCTTGTTCGGCACCAAGCGCTTGAAGAATATCGGCGCCGACCTCGGTGGGGCGATCAAGGGCTTTAAAGGCGCGATGAAAGACGGCGCCGAAGACAAGAAAAACATTACTGAAAATGACGGTGAGACTTTGGAAGGTGAAGTGTCTTCGAAAGAGAAAGACAAGGTCTAGGACCGGCTATGTTTGATATCGGGTTTTGGGAGTTGTGCCTGGTCGGGCTGATCAGCTTACTGGTCATCGGGCCGGAAAGGTTGCCAAAGGCGGCGCGTATCGCCGGTTTCTGGGTAGGCAAGACCCGTAACATGGTGGCTTCGGTGAAGGCCGAAATCAAGGAGGAACTACAGGCCGAGGAAATGCGCCAGATGTTGCGGCAGCACAATCCTATGGACGAGGTTCATGAGGTGCTGGAGGATGGTAAAGACGCGCTGAAGGAGGTCGATTCCGCCGTCAATTCGGTGGTCGAAGCGGATAAAAAAGATAAACCAAATGATTGATTGGGGCGCATGAATCAGCTTGAATCCGAACCGGGCGAGGAACAGCCTTTCATCAGCCATTTAGTCGAGTTGCGTAACCGCTTGTTGCGCGTCGTCTTGTTCGTGTTGGTGGTGTTCTTGGGGGCGGCGCCGTTCGCCAATGAAATCTACGCTTATTTGTCCGGCCCTTTGTTGATACATTTGCCGGAAAACAGCAGCATGATCGCCATCGATGTGGCGTCGCCATTTTTTACCCCGTTCAAGTTGGCCCTGGTGGCTTCGGTGTTTGCATCGATGCCGGTGATTCTCTATCAACTTTGGGCATTTGTCGCGCCCGGCCTATATCGGCATGAGAAGCGCCTGATCTTGCCGCTGTTGATTGCCAGCACCGTGCTTTTCTATTTGGGCATTGCTTTTGCCTATTTTGTCGTATTTCCGCTGGTGTTTGGCTTTTTGACCGCGGCGGCGCCGGCGGGGGTCGCGGTGATGACCGATATCGCCAAGTATCTCGATTTCGTATTGACCCTGTTCTTCGCCTTCGGCTTGGCCTTTGAAGTGCCAATTTTCACCATTCTGCTGGTTTGGTCCGGGTTGACATCGCCGGCCAGTCTGGCCGAAAAACGGCCTTATGTGATCGTCGGCGCCTTTATTGTCGGTATGTTGCTGACGCCGCCGGATGCGATTTCGCAGACGCTGCTGGCCTTGCCAATCTGGCTGCTGTTTGAGGTCGGACTGTTGTTCTCGCGTTTTTTCGTCAGACAGGTGGATCACGACGAGGTCGAAGATTAATCACACTTTACAGAGCGCCTTGTTGCTGCAATAAACGATACACGTTTTCCGCGATAATACGATAGCCCCGGTCGTTGGGATGAATCATGTCCGATTTCAGCGCAGGGTCTCCGAGGATCTCCGGCAGTGTGTTCAGGTCATGGACGACGGCCTGATTTTCGGCAATCTGCTGATATAGCGCCGCGCTGCTCATCATGATTAAACCCGGTCTTGGCACGCCGAAGAGCACGACATCGATATTTCTGCGGTTGGCTTCCTCGATCATTTGGCGAATATTTTCCTGGGTTTGTTGAGGGGGGATTTTTCTGAGTATGTCGTTGCCGCCATGAATCAAAATCAACAAATCCGGCTGCTGTTTGTCCAGTATGTCGGGCAGGCGTTTGCGGCCGTTGCGGCTGATTTCGCCGGGGATGCCGGCGTTAATCACCTGCAGCCCGGTCAGCTGGCTGAGGACGCTGGGATAATTGCGTTGCGGGGATGCGCCGGTGCCGTAAGTCAGGCTGTCGCCAAAGGCTAAGATGACGGCTTCCGTCGGCAATTTATTCAGTTGCGGTGGTTGTTCGCAGCCGAACAGCAGCATCAAAAAGCAGGCGAATAAAATGGGTTTCATGAGGATGTTCTATGGTTAAAAATGTTTTAATTACCGGCGCGGCCAGGCGCATAGGTGCGACCTGTGCGCGCCTGCTGCATGCCGAGGGTTATAATATTTGTTTACATTATAGATCTTCCGAGCGTCAAGCGGAGTTCCTATGTGGCGAATTGAATCGGCAAAGAGCCGGGTCGGCGATCACGATCCAAGCCGATCTGTTGGAGATGCAGGAGGTTAAGAGGCTGGCGGAAACGGCGGAACAGGCTTGGCAAGGCATCGATGTGTTGGTCAATAATGCCTCGTCATTTTATTCGGGGGCGGTGGATGAGGCGACGGAGCAGGACTGGGAAGTGCTGCTGGGCAGCAATCTGAAGGCGCCTTTTTTTCTGGCGCAGGCCTTGTTGCCGTCTTTGCGAGCGAAGCGCGGCTGCATCGTCAACATTATCGATATACACGCCGAAAGGGGCTTGAAAAGTTATCCGCTATACAGCATCTCCAAAGGTGGTCTGGCGACGCTGACGCGCTCCTTGGCTAAGGAGTTGGGTCCGGATGTCCGGGTCAACGGCGTCGCCCCGGGCGCGATATTATGGCCGGAGCACGAGATCACCGAGCAAACCAAGGCCGACATCCTGCAAAGAGTGGCGCTGCAGCGTTGCGGCGACCCGTTGGACATCGCCCGGGCGGTGCGTTTCTTGATTGATGAGGCGGATTATATCACCGGCCAGATTATTGCTGTTGACGGCGGCAGAACGCTATTCTGTTGAAGGCGTGATTCTTTGCTGTTTCAGGCTGCTCTTGTCAAACTCTTCCCATAATTGGCGGTAGCTTTTTCCGCTGACGGGGTGGCGTTCCTCGCCGGCGATCTCGGCCAGGGGCTCCAGCACGAAAGCATAGCGTTCGATCTCGTCGCGGGGTACGCGCAGGCGTCCGTCGTTGATAACCTGGTCGCCATAAAGGATCAGATCGAGATCCAAGGTGCGGGCGGAGAATTTTTGGCTATCGCGGCTACGGCCATGATCCAGCTCAATCTGATGCAGAATCTTGGCGACCTGTTTGGCTTCCAGCTTAGACTCGAAGCGGACGATCAGGTTGTAGAAGTTGTCGCCGCTGAAACCGACCGGAGCCGTTTCGTAGAGGCTTGAAACGATGATGTCGCCGAATTGTTTTTTTAACGCAACGAGGCTCGAAGGAATGTTTTTTTCCTTATCAATATTGCTACCGATGCTGATATAGCCGATGGTCATAGTCTACTTTTCGCCTCGTTCGATGATAATGCCGACATCTTTGGCGCGGCTGATCGCTCCTCTTTTATTCAGCACGATTCTTAGCCATGGAATGTCGAATTCCTGTCGCAAAATAGTGGCGACTCGTTCAATTAAAGTTTCGACCAGAAAAAACTCGCTTTGTTCGACAAACTCGACGACCCGGTCGGAAACAGCCTTATAATCGAGGGTGTGAGCGATGTCATCGGTTTCGGCGGCCTTGCTTATGTCGAATGCCATTTCGATATCCAGTACGATAGTTTGTTTGACTCTTCTTTCCCAATCATAGATGCCTATGACCGTGTCAATTTCCAGGCCGCCTAAAAAGATGATGTCCATTATAATAATCCGGTTATCATATAGTGTTAAAAGCAACAGTATCGGGTAAACGATGCTGAGAAACAAGTTTTACGGGGGCTAAAAAATGATTCAGTGGTTGCTTGTGCCGGGCGCATATTTGTTTGGGTCGGTATCCAGCGCGATTATCGTGTGTCGATTGATGGGGTTAGAGGATCCGCGAGAGCAAGGCTCGGGCAACCCCGGCGCCACCAATGTCATGCGTATCGGCGGCAAGAAGGCGGCCGCGATTACCTTGCTAGGCGATGCCTTAAAAGGGCTGGTTCCGGTATTGGTCGCCAAGGCGATGAACGTGGATAGCTTGCTGTTATCTTGTGTCGTGTTTGCGGCTTTTCTCGGTCATTTATACCCGCTGTTTTTCGGTTTTAAAGGGGGGAAGGGTGTTGCGACGTCCTTTGGCGTAACATTGGGGGTCACTTGGCTTCTGGGGATTGTGGTGTCGGCCACCTGGTTTATCGTCTATAAGGTAGGCGGAATTTCTTCGTTGGCGGCATTGGTCGCCGCCACGCTGACGCCGCTTTATGTCTTTTTGATTGTCGGCGATGTGAATTTGGTGGTGACCTTTGTGCTCATTTCCATCATTCTGTTGTGGCGACATAAAAGCAATATTCAGCGGCTGTTGGTCGGGGAGGAACGCTAAAAATATTCCAAAATACTAGGCGGCGGCAAGGGTAGCCGCCGTTCGGTCTGCAGG
This sequence comes from Methylomarinum sp. Ch1-1, assembly GCF_030717995.2. Classification (NCBI taxonomy): domain Bacteria; kingdom Pseudomonadati; phylum Pseudomonadota; class Gammaproteobacteria; order Methylococcales; family Methylococcaceae; genus Methylomarinum; species Methylomarinum roseum. The sequence goes on from NZ_CP157743.1 coordinate 983,925, forward strand.
CATTTAAGCGACGGTTAACAGTTCGTCTATAGGCCAGCGCGGTCGGGCGAAAATCTGCAGGTCTTCATGTTGTCCTGCCAGCAGGCGCTGGCAGCCGGCGTAGGCGATCATTGCGCCGTTGTCGGTGCAAAATTCCAGCCTGGGGAAGTGTAGTTGTGCGCCTTCTTGAGCCGTCATTTCCTGGAGATGGGCGCGGATCGCTTTGTTGGCGCTGACGCCGCCGGCCACGACCAAGCTTTTCAGGCCGGTTTGGCGCAAGGCGCGTTTGCATTTGATGGTCAGCGTTTCGGCGGTCGCTTTCTGAAAGGCATAGGCGATATCGGCCTTGTCCTGGAGGGTTTGTTCGGTGCCGCGCAGGGTGTTCATCGTGAATGTTTTTAAGCCGCTAAAGCTGAAATCTAGGCCGGGGCGGTCGGTCATCGGACGGGGGAAATGGAAGCGCTCCTGGCCTTGTTCGGCTAGCTTCGCTAGTTTCGGTCCGCCCGGGTAACCGAGCTCCAGCATCTTGGCGGTCTTATCGAAGGCTTCGCCAGCCGCATCGTCCAGAGATTCTCCGAGCAGCGTATAGCGGCCTATGGCGTCGACTTTGACCAACATTGTATGGCCGCCGGAAATCAATAGCGCGACAAAAGGAAACTGCGGCGGGTTATTTTCCAGCATCGGCGCCAACAGGTGGCCCTCCATGTGATGGACGGCGACGGCGGGTACTCGCCAGGTCCAGGCCAGGCTGCGGGCGGTGGTGGCGCCAACCAACAAGGCGCCCATCAGTCCCGGGCCGGCGGTGTAAGCGATGCCGTCTATGTTGGCGGATGTTAATTGGCTATCGTGCAGGCATTGTTTGATCAGCGGCGAAAGCTTGCGTATATGGTCGCGGGAGGCCAGCTCCGGCACCACGCCGCCATAGTCGCTATGCATCGAAACCTGGCTGTATAAAACATCGGCGATTAATCCGAGTTTGGAGTGGTAGATGGCGACGCCGGTTTCGTCGCAGGAAGTTTCGATGCCTAATATATACATTAAGTTTTGAATATAGAGATTTTGTTGGGTATAATTGGGAGTTCTCTTTTGGGTCTATCGGCCCAGCAATATGAAATATTAACATACAATCGGGTCATTATATGCCAGCAGTAAAAGTTAAAGAAAACGAACCTTTTGATATCGCGATTCGTCGCTTCAAACGTGCTTGCGAAAAGGCAGGTGTGCTGTCGGAAGTCAGACGTCGTGAGTTCTATGAAAAACCAACGGCAGAGCGTAAGCGCAAGGGCGCCGCGGCCGTTAAGCGTCATCTGAAAAAACTGGCGCGCGAGCGTTATGCATTGAAAAATCTGCGTCGTGGTCGTCCACAATTCTAATGAATTCAGGTGCAACTGAGATGGAATTGTTGAAAGATCGTATCAAGGACGATATGAAGACCGCGATGAAGGCCGGAAATAAGAGCAGGTTGGGCGTGATTCGCATGATCCTGGCGGCAATTAAACAAATCGAGGTCGACGAGCGGGTCGAGCTGGATAATGATCGCGTGATCGCTGTTTTGGATAAGATGCTGAAGCAGCGCCGCGAATCGATCAGGCAGTACCGCGATGCGGGTCGGGACGATCTTGCCGAACAGGAGGAATCGGAGATCCTGGTAATTCAGGACTTCCTGCCGCAAGCGCTGAGCGATGAAGAAATTGAGGCATTAGTTGCGCAAGCCGTGGCCGATGCCGGCGCCGAATCGATCAAGGATATGGGCAAGGTGATGGGCTTGTTGAAGCCGCAAATGCAAGGGCGTGCAGATATGTCGGTGGTGAGCGCCAAAATCAAGGCTGTGCTCACTGCATAGTCTGTTATCATCCGGTGCTATGTCCGGAAGCATTCCTCGTGAATTCATAAATGATCTCCTGGTGCGGGTCGATATAGTTGATCTGATCGATTCGCATGTCCCCCTGAAAAAGTCCGGCAGCAATTTCGTTGCCCGCTGTCCCTTTCACAACGAAAAAACGCCTAGTTTCTCCGTCAGTCGTAAAAAACAGCTTTATCATTGCTTTGGCTGCGGCGTCGGCGGTGACGCCATTAGTTTTCTGATGGACTACAATCATCTTGATTTCGTCGAAGCGGTCGAGGATCTGGCCTCCTTTGTCGGTGTCGAGGTGCCGCGCGAGGCGATCTCGCATAAGGGCGGCTCTGATAAGCAGGAATTGTCCGACGTATATCATTTATTGGAACAAGTTGCGGCTTTTTATCGTGAACAACTGCGCGCGACTAGCGAAGGTCGGGAGGCTGTGAATTATCTGAAGGGGCGTGGGGTTAGCGGCGAGCTGGCCAGGGATTTTGCGCTGGGTTATGCGCCAAAACGTTGGGATGCGCTGTTGTCGCGCTTTGATCGCAAGCAATTGATGGCGGCCGGTTTGTTGGCCAGCAATGACGCTGGAAAAGTTTATGATCGCTTTCGTGGGCGCTTGATGTTCCCGATTCGGGACAGGCGTCAGCGCATCATCGGCTTCGGCGGCAGGGTGATGGATGATTCTGTGCCGAAATATCTCAATTCGCCGGAAACCGCGGTGTTTTCAAAAGGCCGCGAGGTATACGGGCTCGCCGAATTGCTGGCGAAAGACAGCAAGCCGTCGCGCATTTTGGTCGTCGAGGGTTATATGGATGTCATTGCGTTGGCGCAGTTTGGCATCGGCTATGCAGTGGCGGCGCTGGGGACCGCGACTTCACAGGCGCACATGGACTTGCTGTTTCGCTTCAGCTCCGAATTGGTGTTCTGTTTCGACGGCGATAACGCAGGCCGGCAGGCGGCCTGGCGAGCCGTGGAGTCGGCGTTTCCTTGTTTGCGCGATGGGCGACAGGTCAGGATTATGTTGTTGCCCCAGGGGCATGATCCGGATACGCTGGTCAGGGCGGAAGGTGTGGATGGCTTTGTGGCGCGTGTCGATGGGGCTCAGGCTTTATCGGATTATTTTTTCGATCATCTGAGTCAATCTGTGGATCTGGGTGCGATGGAGGGGCGTGCGCAGCTGCTGACCGCGGCCAAGCCTTATCTGGAAAAATTGCCGACCGGTTTTTTTAAGGAAATGATGTTTGCCCGGCTGCGGGAATTAAGCGGTTCGCCCGGGCTGGACGTTTCGTCAAATCTGGCTACACTTAATGGTAATGCCGGTAGCGGTAAGCGGCGAGAGGGGTTAAGGCTTTCGCCGCTGCGCGTGCTGATTGCTCTGCTGGTGCAAAATCCTGATCTGGTCGAGATCTTGGAGGAGCGAAATCTCGACTGGGATATGCTTAGTTTTCCGGGGATTGATTTCTTGAGGGATATTTTTCAGATTATTACGGTCAAACGGCCTGAAAATGCGGCGATATTGCTAGAGCTTTATCGAGGAACGGCGCAGGAAAAAACCGTGCGAGCCTTGGCAAATCTGGAGTTATCGATTCCTGATGAAGAGGCGGAATTTAAAGGCGCCCTTGAACGATTGGTGGTGCAGGCTCGTGAGAGTGGTTTGGAACAACTGTTAGCGAAAGAAAGGCGGGAAGGATTGACGACGCAAGAAAAAGAGGTGTTGCGAAAATTATTGAGCAATAAACTGTAATTAGCCGTATTTGTATTTTTAGTGCTATAATGTCCTGTTCAGCAATGCTTGGTGCTGAAGGTATTTTGTGAGTGTAGAATGAATCAAGAACAACAGCAATCCCAACTTAAACAACTGATCGCGAAAGGTAAGCAACAAGGTTACCTGACTTATGCAGAAGTGAACGATCATTTGCCTAGTGATATTGTCGATCCCGATCAGATCGAAGATATCATCGGCATGATTAATGATATGGGAATTCAGGTCCATGAAGTGGCGCCTGATGATGACGATTCTTTGATCGGCGCGGATGCCGCGGTCAGTACCGATGATGACGATGAGGATGTCGAAGAAGTCGCCGCATTGGCGTCGGTCGACAGCGAGTTTGGCCGCACCACAGATCCCGTGCGCATGTACATGCGGGAAATGGGGTCGGTGGAGTTGTTGACTCGGGAAGAAGAGCTGAAAATTGCCAAACGCATTGAATACGGTCAACAGCAGATCATCGAAGGATTGTCCCGTTCCGGCTTTATCGTCGACTCGTTTTTACAGTCATTCGACGCGGTCCTGGAGGAAGATTCCGGCGTTCGCCTGACGGATATGATGTCCGGGTTTGCCGATTTGAGCGAGCCGGAAGAGTTGGATGCATCGGCGGATGAGGCGGAAGAGAGCGACAATAATAAGGCTCTCGATTACGACGAAGTTAAAGAGAAGGTCGATGTCCTGAGGTCCGTTCAACAGAAAATTCTAGAATCCATCCGTAAAAATGGCTATGAGCATGATAAAACCGAGCAATTATTCACCGAGATGGCTCAGTGTTTTGCCGAGTTTAAGTGGACGCCACAATACCTGAAGAAAATGGCTAATGCCGCTTCCCATGTGACTGCCCAGATTCGGGAAAAAGAAAAGACTATTCTGAACATTTGCGTCAAAAAGGCGAGAATGCCGAAAAAAGACTTCATCCATTCGTTTACTAAAAACGAAGCGAGTTCGGCATGGTTAGACCGGTATCTGGATGATGGGCAACGTTATGCCGGCGTATTGCGCGAACATGAGGATGAAATCAGAGCGGCGCAAAGCGAACTGGCTGAAATCGAGAAAAGTCATGGTATGAGTATCGCCGCCATCAAGGATATCAATCGCCGTATTTCGATCGGCGAGGCAAAGGCCCGACGCGCTAAGAAGGAAATGATCGAAGCCAACCTAAGGCTGGTGATTTCGATTGCAAAAAAATATACCAACCGCGGCCTGCAGTTTCTAGATTTGATTCAGGAAGGCAATATCGGCTTGATGAAGGCCGTGGATAAGTTTGAATATCGGCGGGGTTATAAATTTTCCACCTACGCCACTTGGTGGATTAGGCAGGCGATTACCCGCTCGATAGCGGATCAGGCAAGAACGATTCGTATTCCGGTGCATATGATTGAGACTATCAACAAGCTGAACCGGGTTTCGCGGCAAATTCTGCAGGAGCTGGGCAGGGAGGCGACGCCGGAGGAATTGGCCGAGCGTATGGAGATGCCGGAAGACAAGGTGCGCAAGGTACTGAAAATCGCCAAAGAGCCGATTTCGATGGAAACGCCGATCGGTGACGATGAAGATTCGCATTTAGGCGATTTTATTGAAGACGCCAAGGTGTTATCTCCGGTAGAATCTGCTACAATTTCCGGTCTGCGTGAATCGACCCAGAATGTACTGGCCGGTTTAACGGCGCGGGAAGCCAAGGTGTTGCGTATGCGTTTCGGTATCAATATGAATACCGACCACACTTTGGAAGAAGTGGGTAAGCAGTTTGATGTCACCCGGGAAAGGATACGTCAGATTGAAGCCAAAGCGTTAAGAAAACTGAGACATCCTTCTCGTTCAGAGCAATTGAGATGTTTTTTGGATGGAGATTGATGGCGCCAAAAGAATTGGTGATCAGTTTTTAAGGGCCCTTAGCTCAGTTGGTTAGAGCATCCGACTCATAATCGGCAGGTCCCCAGTTCGAGTCTGGGAGGGCCCACCATTATTTAAAAAAAGGCCGCGAACGCGGCCTTTTGCATATCTGTAAGATTCAGTCATGAGGAAATCACAGTGAGTAATAATTTCATTTTTACGTCGGAGTCGGTATCTGAAGGGCATCCCGACAAGGTTGCCGATCAAATTTCTGATGCGATAGTGGATGCTTTGTTAGCGCAAGATCCTAAGTCCAGGGTTGCCTGTGAGACGATGGTCAAGACGGGAATGGTCATCCTAGCGGGTGAAATCACCACCGAAGCCTGGGTCGATACCGAAGAATTGGTCCGTAATGTGGTTTGCGAAATTGGTTATGATCATGGCGACATCGGCTTTGACGGTAAGACTTGCGCGGTGTTGAATGCGATAGGCAAACAGTCCCCCGATATCGCGATGGGGGTCGACGATAAGGAAGATCACGAACAAGGCGCCGGCGACCAGGGTTTGATGTTCGGTTATGCCACCAATGAGACCGATGTTTTCATGCCGGCGCCGATTACTTATTCGCACAGACTGGTCGAGCGTCAAGCGCAAATTCGTAAAAATGGCACCCTGCCTTGGCTGCGTCCCGACGCCAAGAGTCAGATTACCTTCCGTTACGAAGATAACAAACCGGTCGCTATCGATGCGGTCGTCTTGTCGACTCAACATTCCCCGGAGATCGGCGGTAAGTTATTGGAAGAGGCGATCATGGACGAAATCATCTTGCCGACACTGCCTAAAGAATGGTTGCATGCCGATACCAAATATTTCATCAACCCGACTGGCCAGTTCATCATCGGCGGCCCTGTCGGCGACTGCGGCTTGACCGGGCGTAAAATCATCGTCGACACCTATGGCGGCATGGCCAGACACGGCGGCGGTGCATTTTCCGGTAAAGATCCTTCCAAGGTCGATCGCTCCGCCGCTTATATGGCCAGATATGTGGCGAAAAACATCGTTGCGGCCGGCTTGGCGGAGCGTTGCGAAATCCAAGTCTCCTATGCAATCGGCGTGGCCGAACCGACGTCGATCAGCGTCGAGACCTTCGGCACCGGCAAGATCGATGAAGATAAGCTGGTGGAGATCATCAGAGAACATTTTGATCTGAGACCGAAAGGATTGATTGCACAGCTCGGTTTGTTGAAACCGATTTACCGTCCCACGGCGGCATACGGCCATTTCGGCCGCACCGAGGCGTCATTCAGCTGGGAAAAAACCGATAAAGTCGAGGCCATCAAAGATTGGGCCGGTCTTTAACATCACATCAGGACGGAAAGCATGAGTACACAAGATTATAAAGTCGCCGATATTGCGTTGGCGGAATGGGGTCGCAAGGAAATTAGCATTGCCGAAACGGAAATGCCAGGATTGATGGCGTTACGGGAAGAATATGGCGCGCAGCAACCGTTGAAAGGCGCGCGCATCGCCGGTTGTCTGCATATGACCATTCAGACCGCGGTGCTGATCGAGACCCTGACGGCCTTAGGCGCGGAAGTCAGATGGTCTTCCTGCAATATTTTTTCGACTCAGGATCACGCGGCGGCGGCGATGGCGGCGGCGGGCATTCCGGTTTTCGCCTGGAAAGGTGAAACGGAAGACGAGGCGGAATGGTGCATCGAACAAACCATCATCGGTTCGGACGGCTGGCGTCCTAACATGATTTTGGATGATGGCGGCGACTTGACGGTGATGATGCATGAAAAATTTCCCGAGTTGATGGCCGATGTCAAAGGCTTGTCGGAAGAAACCACCACCGGTGTCTTGCGCCTGTATGAAATGGTCAAGAAAGGTTCGTTGCAAGTGCCGGCCTTCAATGTCAACGATTCGGTGACCAAGTCCAAGTTCGATAACTTGTATGGCTGCCGCGAATCGCTGGTCGACGGCATCAAACGGGCGACCGATGTGATGATCGCCGGCAAGATCGCCGTGGTCTGCGGTTATGGCGATGTCGGCAAGGGCTGCGCACAGTCGCTGCGTGGGCTGGGAGCGACAGTCTGGATTACCGAAATCGATCCGATCTGCGCGCTGCAGGCGGCGATGGAAGGCTATCGCGTCGTGACGATGGAAGAGGCGGCGCCGGTCGCCAGCATCTTCGTGACCGCGACTGGCAATTGCAAGGTCATTTCCCATGAGCATATGAAGGCGATGAAAGACCAGGCCATTATCTGCAACATCGGCCATTTCGATTCGGAAATCGAGATTGCCGCATTACGCCAATATACTTGGGAGAACATCAAGCCGCAGGTCGATCATGTGATCTTTCCTGACGGCAAAAGACTGATCGTGCTAGCGGAAGGGCGCTTGGTCAATCTGGGTTGCGCTACCGGCCACCCTAGCTTCGTCATGTCCAATTCCTTCTGTAACCAGGTGTTGGCTCAAATCGAGTTGTGGAATAACGCCGACAACTACGAAAACAAGGTCTATGTGTTACCGAAAAAATTGGATGAAAAAGTAGCGCGATCCCATTTGATGCAATTGGGCGTAAAGCTGACCGAGTTGACTCAGGAACAATCGGACTATCTGAATTTGCCTGTAGAAGGCCCTTATAAGCCGGATCATTACCGTTATTGATCCGTTGCGATAATCGTTCGGTAAAAAAGGAGCATAATGCTCCTTTTTTATTTTAAAAAACGCTAACTTCCAGCAATTCTCAGTTTGAGCATTTTTGCTGTGTTTAGGGCATGGGGTGTGTCCGTCGTGGAGCGCCGTATACCCAGCCCTGGGGGCTTGACGGCAGCATCCTTGCTGCCGACATCCTCGCCAAACACACCCCATGCCCTTTTTGAACGCCAAACTGGGAATTGCTGGCTAACTTCACTAGACTTTTCTTATGCGAGTTTCCAGAATATATGTGGCCGATGATCTCATCGTAGGCAAACGGCTTGAGCTGCAAGACGAGGCGGCGCATTATGTGCGCACGGTGCTGCGTTTGAAAAAAGGCCTGGATATTATCCTGTTCAACGGCCAAGGTGGCGAATACCTAGGTCGTTTCGAGGAGGTCAGCCGCAAAAAGGTCGTCGTCGATGTGCTGGAATTTAGCGACCGCAGCGTCGAATCGTCATTGGAAATCGTTTTTGGCCTGGGAATTTCGCGCGGCGATCGCATGGATTGGGCGGTGCAGAAGGCTGTCGAATTGGGCGTCAACCACATGACGCCGCTGCTGACGGAGCGCTGTGTGATCAAGTTCAAGGATGAGGAGAAAAAGCGGCAGCGTCTGATACATTGGCGTAATATCGCTCAACATGCAGCCGAGCAGTCAGGCAGAACGTTGTTGCCTCACATGTCTGTGGTCGACGAATTAAGCCTATGGGTCGAGGGGCAGCAGGGATTGAGGATATTTCTGGACCCTTATGCGAAGCAGTCTTTGTCAGACTTGCCCGCTGGAAACGGCAAGGTCACGTTACTGTCGGGACCTGAAGGCGGTTTTAGCGAACAGGAGCGCGATATTGCCGTGCAGGCCGGTTTTATACCCGTGCGATTGGGGCAAAGAATTCTACGCACTGAAACCGCGGCATTGGCCGCTTTATCGGCCGTACAAACGCTGTGGGGAGATTTTTCAGCATGAGATTGCTAGCTTATGCATTGATGCCCTTGTTGGTATTGGTGACCCTGGCCTCCGTGTCGTGCCTGTTGGGTTATCTTATTCTGTTGGCGCTGGGCGATGTGGTCGAGTTGAGTAAGGTCATCAGCAAAGGCACACAGGTTTTATTGGTGTTGTCCATTGTTCCGCTGATGTCGTGGCTGAAAATGACCTGGGCCGAATTAGGCTTTGCGAACAAAAGCCAATTCATCCGGCAAATGGGATTGGGCTTGTTGCTGGGTGTGGCGACGTTATTGCCGGTGTTATTGGTTTTATATGGCCTGGATATTCATGTTATCGATCAGGGCAAAGAATGGACGGTCGGCAAGGCGGCGACGAAAATCGTCGTGGCGTTGTTGTTGGCCCTGTTGATTTCTTTTTTCGAAGAGCCGGTCTTTCGGGGCCTTCTACTGGCGAGCTTCCGGCGCAAAATGGCGGTCGGCATGGCGATATTTCTGAGTTCCTTCTATTATGCCGCATTACACTTCCTGAAAACCAAAACGAAGGTTCCCTATCAGGATTTGTCGCCGGAAAGCGGCTTCCGCTTAATGACCGAGGCTTTCGGCAATTGGCTCAATCCGGAAATTTTTTCAGCATTACTGGCCTTACTGGTTGTCGGCGTATTTTTGGCCGTGGTTAGAACGGAGTTCGGCAACGGTTTAGGCATCTGTGTCGGTTGTCATGCCGCTTGGGTTTGGCAGATCAAGGTGAGCAAGGATTTTTTCGATACCGATAAGCAGGCGGAGTATTATTATCTGGTCAGCGGCTATGACGGCGTGGTCGGGCCCTTGGTCACGGTCTGGCTGTCGCTGGCGATTGCGGCTTATTATCTGTGGAAAAAATACAAGATTCGTTAGCCGGACTGTGAAAGGGATATGCATCACGCTAAAAACCACCTCTCTGCAATTCGGCTGCGTAAGGGCCGGGGAGGCTTTCAGAATCCGTCCCGAACGTTAAAATTATTTTGGACACGGTTGAATCGTGCAGGACGGGGTTACAAACCTCGTCCTGCTCAGAGTGATTTCCAATTAGGATGGTAAAGAGGGCTTTGGGGGTGAACGGCATTCCTCGACAGGCGCTCCCCAGGTCTAAGCAGCGCTAAAACGCTCAAACTGGGAATTGCCGGCGTATGCCCCCGAATTGATTAATCGCGGAAGTTGTTGAACTGTAACGGTTGACCCAGCTCTTCCTCTTTTAGTATTTTCATGACCTGTTGCAGGTCATCCCTTTTTTTGCCGGTGACCCGCACTTTATCGCCCTGGATCGCCGCTTGCACCTTCAGTTTCTTGTCCTTGATCAATTTGACAATTTTTTTCGCGACTGGCGTTTCCAGCCCTTGTTTCAGGGTGATGGTTTGCTGTGCGGTCCTGCCGGTGGTTTGCGGATTGCCGCTTTCCATGCAACCTATGTCGATACCGCGTTTAGTCATTTTGGCGTAAAGCATCGGCAGCATCTGCTGTAATTGAAAAGCGGATTCCGCTTTCATGACGATACTGTCCTCTTGTTGTTCAAATTGTGCGTTCGAACCCTTGAAATCGAAACGGGTTGAAACCTCACGGTTGGCTTGGTCGACGGCGTTGGTGACTTCGTGGCTGTCGAATTCGGAAACTATGTCAAATGATGGCATTTTTTGCGCTATTCGGTAAAAAAAAATATACTTACTATAATTTTGTTATAGTTTATTTTCAATGCATTTTTAGTGTCGATATCCATGACTCTCTTCCCGAATAAACCGCTGTCCGTGACCATTGCCGCCTTGAGTCTGATCCTGCTTAACGCTTGTTCGTCGAGTGGCGATGTTAAAGGTCGTGATTTCGAAGTATCATCGGTGGTTAAAAATGATATCGATCTAGTCTCCGAGACTCATCAGCAGATCGTGTTGGCGTCTCTGAGGGAATTAGCCGTTAAGTTATATAAACGCAATCCGGCGGAATGGAAAAAGGAAGGACATCGGTCGTTGCAGGATGCCGTCGATGCCTTGGCGAGTGAGCCTTTTCCGTTGATAGAAGGCAAAACAAGCATCGATTGCATCCGTTTAGCCTTCGATGAAGTGTATCAAGGGGACAGGGTGAGGGCATTTGTCGTTGGTCTGGAAACGATGGTATTGAATTCATACGACGGACATCGCGAGTTTTATCTGCATAATATGCTGGAAGCGCAAAAGCTATATGACAGTGCTCGCAATCTCGAGTTGGCGTCATGGTTATTGCGTAGCAAGCACAACAGCGAGGGAGAGCTGTTTTTATTGAGTTCTGGCGATGCCGAAGAAGTGAATCTGAGCTTTGAACGGCTATTCGGCAAGATGATCAATGCCCAGGATATGTTGGCGCAAATCATGGCGGACAGGACGCATAGACAGATCAAAAATGTAATTCAGGCCTTGGCCACGGCATTTATTCCGATTTAGCCGTCTGACGCGAAATATAGCGACTGACCGCCTTTATTCTCAGGCGTCTGATTGCTTCGCCGATTTGCGGCCCTTGCAAACCGCTAGCCAGTATTTCCGAGGTGTCGACTGAGCAAGCCGCTTCAGCGGCGCCGATCAGAAAATCGGCCTGCGGATAAGGTTTCTGTTCAAAGCCCTTGCGTCCTCTCATGTCGGCTTCGCAGGCCAACAAAAAATCCACCAAGTTGTTGTGTGTCTTGAAGGCGCCCAAACGTTGTAGCATATCGGTCAGTGTGCTGGCGCGCAATTCGCTGACGCGATGGCAATGGGTGTGATATTGCATCACCAGTTGGCATAAAACATTGAAATGTTTCGGCACTCTCAGACGTTCGCAGAATTGAGCCAGCAGCGGCAGGCCTTTTTGTTCATGTCCGCGATGACTAGGCCAGTATTGCGGATTCGTCAGGCCCTTGCCGAGATCATGGAGCAGCGCGGCCAACCTGACTTCGGCTTTATCGGATAGCAGAGCGGCTTGTTCCAGCACCATCAGGCTGTGCACACCGGTGTCGATTTCCGGATGATATTGTTCCGGTTGCGGAACGCCGAACAGTTGTTCGATTTCAGGGAAGATCGATGCCAGCGCCCGGCAATCCTTCAATGTATAGAAAAACGCCGAGGGATTTTTTTCCAATAAGGCGCGGTGCAGTTCGGCCCAGACTCTTTCGGCGACCAAATGTTCGGTTTCGCCGGCATTGACCATTTGCTCCATCAAATCGCGGGTTTCCGCCGCCAATTTGAAACCAAGATGAGCATAACGGGCGGCAAAGCGTGCCACTCGCAGAATTCTGACCGGGTCCTCGTTGAATGCCGGCGAGATATGACGAAATATGCGCTGTTCCAAATCCTTGCGGCCCTGGTAAGGATCGATGATATTCCCGCTATCGTCCATCGCCATCGCGTTAATGGTCAGGTCACGGCGAATTAAATCCTGCTCCAGCGTCACCTCGGGAGAGGCGTGTACAATAAAGCCCTTATAGCCCGGAGCGGTTTTGCGTTCGGTGCGAGCCAGGGCGTATTCGTCATGGGTTTGTGGATGCAGAAATACCGGGAAATCCTTGCCGACAGGTTGGAAGCCCTTGGCGATCATCGATTCCGGAGTCTCGCCAATCACCAGCCAGTCTTTCTCTTTAACCGGCAGATTTAACAAAAAATCGCGAACTGCGCCTCCCACCAGATAAGTTTTCATAAACAACGTTGCACTTGTTGAATCGATACAAAGGCATAGTATAAAGGACACGGCGGCATGCCTCATAATATCGATACATTGGATTGAAGCGTTTCTTCCGTCCTAAACGAGGCTAAAGTGCATTGATGCTGCGCTTCGATAGTAAAAAAGCAAACAAAATATCGGGAAAAAGATGACAGAAATATTTTTATTCAGTCTGCTGTTGGGCACGGTGTCTGGCCTCGTGGCGGGTTTGTTGGGCTTGGGCGGGGGGCTGGTCATCGTGCCGCTTTTGGCCTGGCTGTTCAGCGCCCACCAGTTTAATTCTGAGTTGATCATGATTATGGCGGTGGCGACGTCGTTGGCGACTATCGTACCGACCGCGATAGTGGCGGTCAGCTCGCATCATCGCAAGAGAGCCGTGGTTTGGCGCAGAGTGGCGAAGCTTACGCCCGGTATCATCGTGGGGGCGGCAATCGGCGCCTTGTTTGCCGATTGGGTCAGTGACGGCATTTTACGAGTGATGTTTGTCGTATATTTGCTCTATGTCGCGGGCATGATGGTTATGCAAGTCAGGCCGGTGTTCACACTGCATCTACGGCTGAGTTGGCTGGATTATTTGGCGGGCGGCGTGATTGGCATGATATCCAGCCTATTGGGCATAGGTGGCGGCACGATGACGGTGCCTTATTTGCTAGGCCAGCGCTTGGAAATGAAAAATGCGGTCGCCGTCTCTAGCGCCTGTGGCCTGCCCATTGCCGTTGCCGGAACGCTCAGTTATGCCTGGCTAGGCTGGGAGCATGCGGTCGTGCCGGATGGTAGTCTTGGTTATGTCTATCTGCCGGCGTTTTTCGGGATTGTCGCTTCCAGCGTGTTGACGGCCCCCTTAGGGGTCAAGTTGGCGCATCAGCTGCCTGCGCAAAGACTGAAACGCTATTTTGCCATCATTTTGTTCATTATGGCGGTGAAGATGATGGTTTGATTTTAAGACGAAAGATGAAAGACGAAAGACGAAAGACGAAAGACGAAAGACGAAAGACGAAAGATGAAAGACGAAAGACGAGTATTGCATTTCGTCTTTCGCCGTCGATGCCCGACTTATTTCGGACGAATGCTGATTTCTACGCGGCGGTTTTGGGAGCGGCCTGCTTCGCTGTCATTCGACGCGACCGGGTAGCGTTCGCCGAAACCACGCGCCTGTATCCGGCCATGATGTACGCCGGAGCGTACCAGGTAGCTGGCGACGCTGTTGGCGCGGCGCTCGGAGAGTTCCTGATTGTACATGTCGCTGCCGGTCGAGTCGGTATAGCCGGAGATATTGATGGTGGTCTCATCGAATTCCTTCAAAACGATGGCGACAGAATCTAACACCGGATAAAAGCCGGGGCTGACATTGGAGGAGTCGGTGGCAAAGGTAACATTGCCCGGCATGATCAGTTTAAGATTATCGCCTTGGCGTTGAACCCGAACGCCGGTTCCTTCCAGGCGCGCTCTCAGCTTCGCCTCCTGGCGGTCCATGTAATAACCGATGCCGCTGCCGAGCGCAGCGCCGGCCGCCGCCCCGATCAAGGCGCCTTCGGTGTCGCCGCCGATCAGCGCGCCGCTGGCCGCGCCGACTGCGGCGCCGGCGCCGGCGCCCCAGCCGGTATTGGCGACTTTCTGTTCGCCGGTGTAAGGATCGATCGCGCAACCCGCTAGTAAAGTTGATCCCAACAGGATGCCTGCAATTTTTTTCATGATAAATCTCCAGTCATTGAAAATAGTAAAATCATAGCCAAGTTTAGCTTAATAATCGATGAATATGTGCGGCGCGTGGTGAATTTCGTTTATACCTTAGTAATAAGGAAGAAGCCGGGAGGCCGAGTAGAAATCAGGCGTCCATGGTAAATTTTAAAAGGGGGAAATATAGTGGAACCGATTCGGCAAGGATGCCGATAACAAATTGAAGAAGTATCTCCCGCCTGCGCCGTCTCGTACTTTCGTCCTTGAACCAGAGGTTCAAGTGGAAACTCAGCCAGTAAATCAGGCTTCCCGTCGTAAACAGGCATGCTCACCATTACTAGGCATCTGTTTCCGGGGTAATAGCAGGTTCAGGAAACACCCAGCACTGCTCGAACGCTGCAGGAGATACCGTGACTATATTTTAAACGATTTAAGGAATTTCTAAAACGTTTTCTATCTTATGTCGTAGTTTGAGCAGTTTTTCGCCGAGGCTTTTGCTCGGGTTTTGGGACATGTTTTGTAGTTGGCGTAGTTCATGGGCTAGGTTTAATGCCGCCATCACCGCGATGCGGTCGGGGCTGTTGACCTTGCCGGTATCACGAATCGCGCGCATTTTTTTATCGAGATCCTGGGCCGAACGGATCAATGTGTCTTTTTCCTCCTCTTCGCAGGCAATCTTATATTCTTTGCCTAGAATGGTGATCGATACCGGTTGCGGTCGTTTATTCATGAACCGTGCTCCATCGATTTAAGACGGGTAATCATCGCCTCAACGCGGGTGCGGGCTAAGGTCGTTTTTTCTAAAAGCTTGGCTTTTTCTTTCACTAATGCCTCTTGCTTGACCTTTAACGAGCTGTTTTCGTTTTTCAGTAAATTATATTGCGCGATCAGCGCATCCAGTTTTTCTTCCAGATCTGTTAATTCTGTTGATGGGTCGTGCTCTGCGTTGGACATGGAAATTGTTTTTGGCTAGGTTTAGAAAAGCAATGCCGTTGAGATAATTGTTGAGCATTTTTCAGCTTTTTATGCCGATTTGATACTTTTTTATTAATTATAGCAACATAAAAATCATATTGACTGTCGATCAATGTTAGCATAAGCAGTATTTTTTTTTTAGCGGTGGTGAACAATATTTTGTGCTTATGGCTTATCAGGTATTAAATTCAATTTTTGTACGGCACGATGCGGATCAAGGTGCGGCTGAAGCTCATGGGATTGCGGTTGGGATGTTGTGTATCGACATTCGAGCCAAGGCAGTCAATTGGATGGGCGAGCTGTTTCAGAAAGACGTTTCGTTGACTGAGGAAGAAAAAAACATATTGGAATCGATATTCGAGCAAACCCGCAGACTACTGGATGGAGACGACGAACAATTTGCCTTCGATTTGCTGTTGCCGGGCGACGATGAAGCCTTGCCTGAACGGGTGGAAGCGCTGCGTTGCTGGTGCCAAGGTTTTTTATTCGGTATCGGTTATGCTAAAGCAACTTCGGTTTGGCCGGGCGAATGCGGTGAAATCATGCGCGATATCGTTGAGTTCACCAAGATGGATTCCGATGCCGGCGGCGAGGAAGACGAAAATGATTTTGTGGAAATTCATGAATATTTACGCTCCGCGGTATTGTTGATCAGAGACCAAATGGCGACAGACTCCGATGAACAAACTCGACACTAACAGGGATGCCTTGATATGAGACAAAGTGAATTTAAAAGACGCCGCAAAGCTTTGATGCAACAGGTTGGCAAGGGCAATATCGCTCTGATTGCCAGCGCCTCTAGTCGCACCCGAAATCGAGATGTGGAATATCCGTTCCGGCAAGACAGCGATTTTTATTATTTGACCGGTTTTAACGAGGCCGAATCATTGGCGGTCTTTATTCCCGGTCGAAAGCAGGGGGAATACATCTTATTCTGCCGCGAATTCGATGAACAAAAAGCCTTGTGGGAAGGCGCTCACGCCGGGCTGGAAGGTGCGACCAAACATTACGAGGCCGACGATTCCTTTCCGATAGACGATATGGGGGACATCCTGCCGGGGATGCTGGAAAACAAGAGCAAGGTGTTTTATCCGATGGGCCGGGATAGCGAATTGGATCACCAGCTATTGGAGTGGATTAACAATATCCGCAAACAGTCGCGTAGCGGCGTCAATGCGCCCGGTGAGTTGGTTTCGCTGGAACATATACTGCATGAAATGCGTCTGTTCAAGAGTGCGGCCGAACTGAAGCTGATGCGCAGGGCGGCCGCCGTGTCGGCCAAGGCCCATGTCAGGGCGATGCGGCAATGCAGGCCCGGAATGTATGAATATCAGGTGGAAGCCGAGTTGATCCATGAATTTATTCAAGAGGGCTTGCGCGCGGTGGCCTATCCCTCGATCGTCGCAGGCGGTAAAAATGCCTGTGTGCTGCACTATACCGAAAACAAGGATAAGCTCAAAAAAGGCGATTTATTGCTGATCGATGCCGGCGTCGAATGCGACCATTACGCCGCCGATATCACCCGGACGTTTCCGGTTTCCGGCAAATTCAGCGAGGCGCAAAGCCAGCTTTATCAATTGGTATTGGATGCGCAATATGCCGCCATCGAGCAGGTGCAGCCGGGCTTGCCCTGGAACAAGGCCCATGATGTGTCGGTGGAAGTGTTGACCAAAGGCTTGGTGAAGCTGGGGCTGTTGAAAGGCCGAGTCAGCAAGTTGATCAAAGATGAAGAATATAAGCAGTTTTATATGCACCGGATCGGCCATTGGTTGGGCATGGATGTGCATGATGTCGGAGACTATAAACTCAATGATCAATGGCGGGTGTTGGAGCCGGGAATGGTTCTGACTATCGAGCCGGGTTTGTATATACCGGCCGATTGCGAGACCGTCGATGAGAAATGGCGTGGCATCGGCATACGCATCGAGGATGATGTGCTGGTGACCCGCGACGGCCCTGAAGTCTTGACGGATGGCGCTCCCAAGACCATAGCAGACATAGAAACATTAATGCGTGAAACCGATGCAGCCTGATTACGATATATTGATTGCCGGAGCCGGCTTGGCCGGCAATTGCTTGGCTTTGGCGCTGAAGGACTCGGGCTTGAAGGTGGCGATCATCGAAGCCCGCAGCCGCGAAGAGTTGCATGATTCTCCGGCCGGCGACCGGGCATTGGCATTGGCGGCCGGAACGGTCAATATGTTGCAAGCCTTAGGCGTATGGCAGGGAGTGGCTCGGGCCGCGACGGCCATCACCGACATCCATATTTCCGATCGGGGACACTTCGGCAAAACCCGCTTGTCGGCCCGGCAGCAGGGTGTAGCCGCATTGGGTTATGTCATTTGCGCCAGGGACATAGAAGATCATGTGGCGGCTCGGGTGGCGGAGGCAGGCATCAAACAATTTTGTCCGGCCAGAGTGGCAGGCTTGATGTCCGGTATCGATGCCGTCAATGTCAGTTTGAAGCAAGGGGAGCAGTCGCTGAATTTATCGGCTACGCTGTTGGTCGGCGCCGATGGCGGCAATTCGTCGGTGCGTAAATTACTCGATATCCCGCAACAGGTGACCCAGTACGGCCAGACGGCGTTGGTTACGACGATCAGTTCTTCGCTCCCCCATCATCATACCGCCTTCGAACGTTTCACCTCTTCCGGGCCATTGGCCTTGCTGCCGCAGGCGGGCAATCGCTCGGCGGTGGTGTGGACGCGCAAACAAGAAGATGCCGAGGCCCTGATGGCCGGTGGCGAGGCTGATTTTATCGCCCAGTTACAGGAATGCTTCGGTTATCGCTTGGGGGAATTGAGATTGGCCGCGCCGCGCCGGGCATTCCCGCTAAGTTTGATTCGCGCGCAAACGATGATGTCGGGGCGCACCGTGATTATCGGCAATGCCGTGCATCAGTTGCATCCGGTCGCAGGTCAGGGTTTCAACCTGGGCTTGCGGGATGTCGTGCAGCTCGCGGAAATGCTGCTGAACCAACATGAGCAAGGCTTGGATGTCGGCGCCAGCGCCTTGCTCGAGGACTATGTGCGGCTCAGACAGCAGGATCATGATCGCACCATCGCGTTCACCGACAATGTGGTGAAGATATTCTCCAGCGACTGGTTGGCGTTGGCCGCCGTCAGAAACAGCGCCTTGACCGTGCTCGATCATATCCCTTGGGCCAAGGATTTATTGGCGCGTCACGCGATGGGATTGGCGCAACGTTTGCCCAGAATAGGGAGTAAAAGAAACTGATGAAGGAAACATTTGACGTTATCATCGTCGGCGGCGGCATGGTCGGCGCCACCGCGGCCTGCGCCTTAGCGCATGGCGGCATTCGGGTCGCGTTATTGGATAGTCATAATCCGCCACGGCAGTGGCCGCAGGATTCGGTGGATATCAGAGTTTCCGCACTGACACGCGCCTCGCAGAACATATTGGAATGTGTCGGCGCCTGGCCGGCAATGGTCGGGCGCGGCGTCTGCGCCTATAAAGACATGCGGGTTTGGGATGCCAAGGCCGATGGCGAATTGCATTTCGATTGTGCGGAGACCGAATACAATGAATTGGGCCATATTGTCGAAAACCGGGTGACGGTCGCTTCCCTGTGGGACGTATTGGAAACGCTGCCGGCCGCGACTTGTATCACCGGGGCCAAAGTAGCCGATATGCAATTGCTGGAGCAAGACGCACGCTTGCAGCTCGATGACGGACGGCAGTTTCAGGCCGACTTGGTCATCGCCGCCGATGGTCGGGAGTCTTTTTTGCGCGACCAAGCCGGTATCGATGTGACCGGCTGGCCCTACCATCAGGACGGATTGGTGGCGACGATCCGCACAGAAAAGCCTCATCAGGCGACCGCCTGGCAACGTTTTCTCGACGAAGGACCGCTGGCTTTTCTGCCGTTGAGAAACGGCCAGTGTTCCATCGTATGGACGCTGAAAACGGAAACTGCGCAAGCCTGTTTGCAGTTATCGGATGAAGCGTTTCTGCAGCAGTTGGAGTCGGCTTCGGCCGGTATGCTGGGCAAGATGCTGGCGACCGGCCCGCGGGCCGCTTTTCCGCTTAAATTTCAATATGCCAACCGTTATTGCGAGCGTCATTTCGCCTTGATCGGCGATGCAGCGCATGCGATGCATCCGTTGGCGGGTCAGGGCGCCAATGCCGGATTATTGGATGCGGCCGCGCTGGCCGAACTGATCATCAAGACTCGGCAAGCGGGACGGCCGTTGTCCGGTCATCAATATCTGCGCCGCTACGAACGTTGGCGCAAAGGCGATAACCTGCTGATGATGTCGGCCATGGACGCCTTGAACAAGACTTTCGCGGTCAGCGCATTGCCGTTTGTTTCGATACGGTCAGCCGGCATGAACTGGATCAATCATAGCGATATGATCAAAAACTATTTTAACCGTCATGCGATGGGGTTGCGTGATGATTTACCGAGGCTGGCGCGAAAACAGCGTTGCTGGTGAGGGCTCCGGCAACGGGTTTACCGTGCGGCGCTGCTTCTGGTATAGTCTGTGCTTTAGCGACTACACTATAGAGAGTATGGCTATAGTGCATAAGAATAATTAAGGGGAAGGGGTATGGCAGAGTTGCTTTTTATATTGACGACGGTTTTTGTGGCTTACGTGGTCTTTGTCGTCGTTGAGTGCGAGAAAAGAAAAAAAGAAGAGGCAAAACAGACGGCGAAGCCTGAGGCTAAAAAGCCTGCCGCGGCGGTAAAAGCCGAACCGGCGCCGGCTGCTAAAGCCGCCCCGGTCGCGGCGGAAAAGCCGGCAGCGGCGGCAAAAACCGGCTCCGGCCCCTGCCGCGAAGCCGGCGGCCGGCAAGGCGTTGCCGGATAGTGTAAAAAATCCGGAAACTGGCGAAGTGGCTAAAATTCCGAATAATTATCGCTTCACCAAGCGTTGGGTCAAGGAAGCTTTGGTCAACGAAGGTTTATTGGACAAGATATACAAAAACAATGAACTGGATGATGCGACCAATGCCAAGATCAAGACGGCGCTGGATAAGCTGAAGGCGATGGATAAATATCAATAGTTTCGCACACCGCGAGATGGGGAAAATTGACCCATCTCTCAGTACTCAGTCATGTCATACATGACGGGTACTCGCTAGAGAAAAAAGGGGACAGGCTACTTTTACCCGAATTTATTCGCATGGCGCGGCTAAATCTGCGCCTACATGCACAATTGCCGACAGAATAATGTTGACTATGTACCAGTCCTTTGCCGCGTTCGACTTGCTGGTAACGTCCCGGCGTTAAAAATTCCCCATGCTCTACGGCAAGGCGGGCCGATAGGGCAATCACTAAAAATCGTGACAGAAAAGACAGAAAAGGGGACAGGCTACTTTTACTGGAGTTTCCCCGTTTGAGCATTTTTGCTGTGTTTAACCTGAGTTCGGGCTAAGAAATCAGCCTGTATCAGGTAGCTCTTCCAGAAGACGCCGTTCACCCAGCACCTAAATAAACAAAAATCGGCCATGCCGCGCACATTTCTTCCAGAGCGACCTGATACAGGCTTAACCCTTTTAACGGCAAATTGGGAATTGCGGCGGTAGGCGCGAATTTATTCGCAGTGCGCGGCTAAATCCGCACCTAAATTCACAATAAAAATCAGAGGGCTGCCGGCCAAGGCATCGGACTAACAGACGATGCCGACAGCGTTGGTTGGCTGCGATGCTGTTCTAGCAGGAGACGAAACTCCGCCGGGTCTTTGTGCTGAGTGAGGTCGCCATTTTTGCCGTCGGTCCGGTGTTTGAGCCTGGATAGCCAGAAGCGCAAGGCGGCCCGTCGCAAGAATACCGGCAGGAGCTGGCGCTCTAGGCTTTCTAGGGGCCTAATCGATTGATAACCTTGCAATAACCCCGTCATTTTTTGCTTGTTGATGACGCTTTGTCGCCGACACCAGTCATTGATGGCGATGGCGATATCGAGCAGCAAAAAATCGTTACAGCAGGCGTAAAAATCCAGAATGCCGCTGACTCTGCCGTGCTCGAAGAGCACATTATCGCGGAATAAATCGGCATGAATGACGCCGTTGGGTAATTCGACCTCTTCATATCCACGTTGGAAAGCCAGTTCGGCTACAATGGTTTGGATTTCCTGATCTGACAACAGGGCTTTGCAATCATCAAACAACGTCTGACAAGCCGACAGGTTTTTGGGATTGCGGCGCCGAAATTCGAATTGCCCGGCGTAAATATGCAGCAGGGCCAATTGCCGGCCAATTTCGTAGCAATGGTTAGGCGTGGGCTTGACTAAAGACTGACCTGGAAGACAGCTGAACAGGGCTGCGCTTTTATCATTGAGTTTGAGCAATGGCGCGCCTTTTCGGTCGGCTTGGGGGTGCGGAACGCTTAGGCCGCGGCGGCGCAGATGGCTTAGCAAGGCGAAAATAGGTTCGATTTGAGTGTCCGCGAGTTCCTCAAACAGCGTCAGGATGAATTGGCCGCGGTCGGTGTGGAGGCGATAATTGGTGTTTTCTACGCCGTTTTCGATGCCGCTAAAATCGATGAGCGCGCCAAGGTCATAATATTGCAGAAAGCGTTGTAGCTGTGCCGTAGTGATGCGGGTATAAACTGACACGGATGCGCTATTTCCATTCAAACAGTTTCCATTGATTGATATTCAGGCCCTTGTCGAGATCGCTGCGCCTGACGTCCATATTGCCGTCGCCGTCGGTATCAATCAGATAATAGGCGGGACCGACATCGGGTTTAATGCGGATCATGTAGAGCTGGCCGTTATTACGGAATTCCTGAATAGTCTTTTTTCCCTTACGAATGATGGTAATATCGGGCTCTAAAACTTCTCCGTTTTGCACGGGCATCGGCAATTCGGGAGGTTCTGGAGCCGGGGCGGACTCCTGCTCTTGTTGTTCGGCCATACAGACAGTTGGCAGGAGCAATGTGCTTATGATTAGATTACGACGCATGTGTGTCTCTTGGGTATTATTTTGGGAACATCATAGTACAGATTTTATGTGAAGGGTAATAAATGCGAGAAAAGCGATGGATAAAATGAAATATGCGGGCTTTGCGGGCGCGGCATTAATACTGCTGATTTTAATCTTCAATTCTTATACTACCGTCGAGGCCGGCCATAACAAGGTCGCGACGATGTTCGGCAAGGTTCAGCCGGAGCCCTATGACGAAGGTTTCCATATCGTCAATCCATTGCTGGACTTCGTCGATTTCGATTTGCGCCAACAGACCCATACCTGGCAAAAGGTTCACGTGCCTTCACAGGATAAGCTGAAAACGTCGATGGATATCTCGGTCACCTTCAGGCTCGATGGCGTCAGGACGCCGACGATTCTGCAAGAAACCGGAACGCTGCAAGATGTCGTTATCAAACATGTGACGCCGAAGGTGCGCTCCTTGCTGCGGGAGGCGGGGAAAAGCGTCGAGCAATCACAGGATTTTTATCTGGACAGCGTGCAAGACGAACTGCAACGCTACATGGAAGACGGTCTGCGAGCTTATTTGGAGGCTAAAGGAGTCATTGTGACGGCGGTATTGTTTCGCGATATCACCTTGCCGGACGTGGTGACCAATGCCGTGATTCAGACCAAGGAACGACAGGAGCAATTGGAGCGGGAAAAAGCCCAGTTGAAAATCGTCGAGCAGCAGGCCCAGCAGCAGGTCAAACAGGCCGAAGCCAGGGAAATGGCGGCGGTGTCCGATGCCAATGCGAAAAAAATTCAGGCCGATGCCGAAGCTTATCGAATCAGCAAGGAGTCGGAGGCGCAAGCCATGGCCAACGAGTTGCTGGCAAAATCGGTGACGCCGGCATTGATCAGATATAATGCCATTCAAAAATGGAATGGAAAATATCCGCAGACTTTGCTAGGAGGCAACAATGACGGACTGATATTAAGCTTGCCCGGGACCGGCAGATGATTTTTCGGATAAATTATGCCTGAGTACAACCTGTTTGAATTGCTGGTTTGAATAGGCGTACTAGCCATGCGCCGATAAAAATGCATTAAAATGCAAGGCCATATAACCAAAACACATCAACCTTAATCCACTAAAAATAAAAAATGTTTGAAATTGAATACGAATTCCGGGAGCAGGATCTGCTGCATTTTAATGAGTTGAGACTGGAAAACGACCAGGAAATGCAGAAAAATATCCGAAAAAATCGCTTGTTTGTGCCTGGCATCATGTTGTTTATCGGCTTGTTCTACTATGTCTATTATGTCGATATGCTGACCACCGCTTATATCACGATATTGGCATTGGTATGGGGAATCGTCTCGCCCTATATCATGAAAATGGATATGCGCAGGCAGATCATAAACAACTACAGCGAAGCAGAAAAGAAAGCGATGTTCGGCATACACAAGCTGACCATCGATCAGGATTACCTGATCGAGACATCGCCCGGCGGCACCAGCAAGACTCCATGGTCGGAGATGCTCAGGGTCGATTCTTTGAAAGAATATGTGCATATTTTTATCGCCATCGATGCGGCGATCGTGATCCCTAAGGAAACGGTCAAATCGGGCGACTTGAAAAAATTCGCCAAACAAGCGGAAAGCATGATCGAGCGATTAGGCTGACGTCAATTGGAAAGACTCGTCATACTTGATGGCGGAATCATACCCGCCTGAGCCTGGTCAACAGGGGAAAGGAGCCGGTGTGCAATCAAGCAATCTTGAGCGAGACAGTCGGCGAGCTTGTCTAATCGGACGATGATCGAGGGTGACAAGAAGGCACATGCCCGACGACGATCATGGCGTATCCATATTCCCTGGCAATCCATGCCAGGGAAAGGCTGTAAATGCATTAATAGAGCTCAAAACGAGACATTAGCCTGCAGCCACAATTTTTGCGTATCATTTTTGAAGCCGCCCGGCGCGTCATCATCTCCGTCGTAATAAGCGTATTTGGCCAGCAACGCATAATGCTTGCCAAATTTTTTTGTGATCAGAAAGTCATATTCATTGCCATAGCTAAAATTACTCGTGTCGTCCTTGAAGTTATGGTAAACGAACATTAGCTTGGCGCCTGCAATCGAAGTCGCCGCGGTGGCATTGACGTCGCGTACGCCGTTGGGATAGAGGGCGGCATTTAGAAAACGGTCCGCCCAGCCCTGGAAGGCATGATTGGTGCCTAGCGGCGTCGAGAATACGCCTCCATCTCGGCCATCCAGTTGTTCCATGGCGCCTTTGACGGTGATACCCGCTACGCTGATGCCTCCCATGATATGGTAACGGTCCCGAGAAAAATCGGCCTTGTTGCTGCCGTAGTCCTGCTGATAACTATATTCAGCCGTGTAATGCAGGCTGATGTCCTGGGTCAATTTCGGCGAGCCGATGAAACGAACGCCATAGGTTTGGCTGGATTTCGGGGCGTTGGCCGGGTCATCGCGATAATCCAGCCAATAGCCATAGCCTATCGCGTTGCCGAGGTTACCCATTCGGTAATTGATGTTGACGATAGGGGCATCGATATTGTCGGTCAATGAGAAAATATTTTTGATTCGGCCGATGTAACCCGCGTTGATTGTTAGGTCTTGGATGGAATCATTCGTTACGAGTACCGCATCATAGGTTTGTTCCATTTGTCGCCAGCCCACGTTACCGATAAAGCGGTCGTCATCGATCTTGATCCGTTGCCTTCCACCTTTGATGACAGTATCCGGAATTCCCTTGTAAGTTATCCATAAACGATTCAGTTCATGGCGGTCGGCGGGGTCGGCCACAACATGATGATTGGGGTCTCCGTATACGCCGCCGCCCCGGTAATCGTTTTGCGCGGCGAGTAGGTTTTCATATTCGGCAAACGCTTGAACGCCGAGAATTTCGGGCGTCAGGTAGCCCAGGCGCAGCCGAAAGGTATTTGCATGGGCGGGCTCCGGCTCCGTGTCATCGGTGTCGGCGTATTCATAGCGATAATTGAGGTCAAATTTAATTTGACCATAATATTGCGGATTCTTCTGGCCAAACCGCAATGCCTCCTCGATCGTCTGATCGATGCCGGCGTTGACGGATTGAGTTGCGGCTAATGAAATAAACAGCGTCGCGACGCCTGGCTTGCTCAAAGCGAATCTGGGGAGGGTTTTTTTTTCAGGCAGAGTCATGATGGGGCTCCAATAAATACAAGTAAGAATGAATCGGTTGGTAATTAAGTACTGATTACTCTCGGACGCGCTGTCGAGAGCGAAATAGCGCTAATCAGCCAGCAATTCCCATATCATCAGTTTGAGTATTTTTGCGGGGTTTAGGGCATGGGGTGTGTCTGTCGAGGAGCGCCGTTCACCCAGCACCTAAATAAACGACGATAATAAATCATAGCCAATAGTCTATGGTATTTAGGTGCTGGGTAAACCCATCCCTGGGGGCTTGACGGCAGCATCCTTGCTGCCGACATCCTCGCCAAACACACCCCATGCCCTTTTTGAACGCCAAAGTGGGAATTGCTGCTAATCAGCAGTGAATGGATCTCGTTAAAGTCAAGGCATTTAAAACGCTCTTGCTGGCATTGTGGCCACTTCAATCTCCGGGTTATGGCGAGCTAATGGCGGTGATCGCACTCATTCAAAAAGGTCAATAAACTCTCGCGATAGCGGTAATAATCGGGATGTTGCAGCAAGGCCTTACGAGTTCTGGGACGCGGCAAATCGATTGATTCGATCTTACCGATTTTGGCCATGGGGCCATTGGTCATCATCACGACCCGATCGGCCAGCAAGATCGCTTCATCGACATCATGCGTCACCATGATTGCGGTGACATGGGTTCTTTCCCATACTTCCATCAATACTTCCTGTAGTTCCCAGCGGGTCAACGAGTCCAGCATGCCAAATGGCTCGTCCAGCAATAACAGCTTGGGCGACAGGGCGAAGGCGCGGGCGATTCCGACCCGTTGTCGCATACCGTTGGACATATCCGCCGCTTTTTTGAACAAGGAGTCGCCCAAACCAACACGAGTCAGATAATATTCGACGATATCGTCGCGTTCCGATTGTTGGGCATGGGGATAGACTTTTTCCACGCCAAGCGCGACGTTCTCAAACGCCGTCAGCCAAGGGAACAAGCTGGGTGACTGAAAGACCACGCCCCGATCGGGGCCGGCGCCATCGATTTCCTTGTTGTCCAGAACGATGCCGCCTTCGGATATTTCGTTCAGCCCAGCCGTCATCGTCAACACGGTCGATTTACCGCAGCCCGAGTGACCGATGATGGAAATGAATTCCCCTTTTTTCATTTTCAGGTCAAAGCCGTCTACCACCTTAACGGTGCTATTGCCGTCGGCCGTCGGATATATTTTCGATAACTGGGAAAATTCAACATAGCGTGGTTTTCCGACATCCTTTTGCGCCGGCTTCAACGCCGAGATATCCAGTTTCCAATCATTGCTGGTGTTGGGACGCACATCCGGCAGAACCACGCGGTCGCTATCGGCTTGCTCAGATTGTTGTGCGCCGATATCCATCAGATAACGGGTAATGTCGGCGCGCAGGCGTTTGAAGTTTTCGTCGTGATTCAATGCCGCCCGGTCGCGGGGCCTTTCGATGTCGACAGGAAAGTGTGATCCGAAGGTGGCTGCCGGTCCGGGAGTGAGCGGAATGACCCGGTCCGCCATATAAATTGCCTCGTCGACATCGTTGGTGATCAGAATGACGGTTTTTTTCTCTTTATCCCAGAGATGCAGGATTTCATCCTGCAAATTACCCCGGGTCAATGCATCCAGAGCGCTCAGCGGCTCATCCAATAATAAAACTTCGGGATTGGCCGCCAGCGCACGGGCCACATTGACCCGTTGTCTCATGCCGCCGGACAGTTCGGCCGGACGTTTTTCCATGGCCGAACCCAGGTTAACCATGTTGATGTATTTTTTCGTATGCGCGTTGCGTTTTTCCTTGTTCCAGTCCCGGTAAATTTGATCGACGGCCAAGGCGACGTTTTCATAGACGGTCAGCCAAGGCATCAGGGAATAATTCTGAAACACCACGCCACGATCGGGAGCGGGGCCGGTGATCGATTGATCGGCTTTCAGTACCTGGCCTTGATCGGCCGTAATCAGACCGGCTATCAACGAAATCAGCGTCGTTTTACCGCTGCCGGAGAAACCGACGATGGCGACAAATTCCCCTTCCTGGATTTTCAGATTGATATCCTGGAGAATCGGACTGTATTCGGCGCCCTCGCCGTAAGACTTGGAAACATTCTTGAGTTCGATCAAGGCTGGAGAGGGTTTTTGTTCGATTGCCTTATGCTTCCGTAATTCTTCGGTCAATAAATGTTGCGCTGCTGCCATGGCGTGCTCCTAGAGTGCTTTACCGAAAGAAAAAACATTTTGTAGCGCGTGCATGATGCGATCGAGGATGAAACCGATAATGCCGATCGTGAATACCGCTACCATGATTTTGCCTAGTGAATGCGAACTGCCATTCTGAAATTCGTCCCAAACAAATTTGCCCAGGCCCGGGTTTTGCGCCAGCATCTCGGCGGCGATCAGCACCATCCAGCCGACACCCAGCGACAAACGCATGCCGGTGAATATGTAGGGCAGCGCGGAAGGCAAGATTATTTTTTTGATTTGTGTGCTGTAATTCAAACGCAATACTTTCCCGACATTGATCAGATCTTGGTCGATCGACGACACGCCGACAGCCGTATTGATCAGTGTCGGCCACAATGAGCACAGGGTGACGGTAATCGCCGAGGTCAGAAAGCTCTTTTCGAACCAGGAGTCGTCATTGCTGACATATAGTGCACTAACGATTAGGGTTACGATGGGTAACCAAGCCAACGGCGAGACCGGCTTGAAAACCTGAATCAAAGGATTCAAGGCGGTATTGAAGACACGGCTCATTCCACAGAGAATTCCTAGCGGCACGGCAACCAGCGTTGCCAAGAAGAAGCCGGAAAACACGGTATACAAGCTGGTGACGATTTGATCCAGATAAGTCGGTTTGCCGGTATAAGGGCGGATTTTGACATTCGCATCAGGGGTCTGGGTCAGCTTTTTTTCGTTACGCGCACGTTGCCGTTCATAAAACGCGACTTCTTTCTCCCGCTCGGCATAATGGTCTTCCATTAAGGAATCGACTTCGGTCCAGACCGCGACCGGCCCGGGAAGCGTTCCGAGGCTGGTTTGTATTTGTTGCGCCACGCTGTTCCACAGCAGCAGAAAAATGATGAAGGCGAATGTCGGGATACCGATCGCCATCCATAAGGCCTTGATTTGCTGTTGCGGATTGTCGCCCTGACAAATCCTGACTACTGGCACGAACCAAGTCAGGCCGGTAATGTTTAAAAACTTGATCAATTGATTGTTCATCTTTACACCTGTTTTGCGTCGAGTCTCAAAAAAAGGCGCGTCCCGGCGCCAAGTCAACATCCCTGTATCACCGAGAACACCACTAACGAAAACAACGATTTATGAAAAGCGTGTTTACTCGACCACTTTGCCGTCGACAACCCTTTGTTTGCCTTTCAGGCCGATGGCGAACTTGGCCAAATACTCGTTCGGTTTACTGCCGTCATAGACGATGCCGTCGATAAATTCGCCTTGCGGTGGTTTGAAACCGCTTTCATCGTCGGCGGGGAAATCGCTGTTCTTGGCCTTGCCCTCGGCGATCAATTCCTTAGCCGCGGCCATGTAGATGTCGGGACGATAGACTTTTTTCGCGACCTCCATGTACCAACTGTCGGGTTTGTGTTCGTTGATTTGTCCCCAACGGCGCATTTGGGTCAAATACCAGATCGCATCGCTGTAGTAGGGATAGGTTGCGTTGTAGCGAAAGAAGACGTTGAAATCGGGGAGCGGGCGTTTATCGCCTTTCTCGTATTCGAAGGTGCCGGTCATGCTGTTGGCGATCACGTCGTAATCGGCCCCGACATAGGCGCTGTCGGATAAGATTTTGACCGCTTCCGGACGATTCTTGTTGTTGTCCGCATCTAGCCACATTGCCGCCCGGATAAGGGCCTTGACCACTGCCAGGTGCGTGTTGGGATACCGATCGGCCCAGGCTTTGCTGACACCGAAAACTTTTTCCGGGTTGTCCTTCCAGATTTCATAGTCGGTTACGACCGGAACGCCGATGCCCTTGAATACGGCTTGTTGATTCCACGGTTCGCCGACGCAGTAGCCATAAATCGTTCCGGCTTCCAGGGTAGCCGGCATTTGCGGCGGCGGAGTGACCGACAGCAGGGCATCGGCGTTGATCTGGCCGCTGATATCCTGGGGCGGCGCATAATAACCGGGTTTTATGCCGCCCGCCGCCAACCAGTAGCGCAACTCGTAGTTATGCGTCGAAACCGGAAACACCATGCCCATATTGAAAGGCTTGCCTTCGGACTTGTATTGATCGACCACAGGCTTCAAGGCGCTGGCCTTGATCGGATGGACCGGTTTACCTCCTTCCATCGGCACATGTTGTTTCATTTGTTGCCAGATATCATTGGCGACCGTGATGCCGTTTCCGTTCAAATCCATGCTGAAGGCGGTAATGATATGAGCCTGGGTGCCGAAGCCGATGGTCGCCCCTAACGGTTGGCCGGCCAACATATGGGCGCCGTCCAACTCGCCGTTGATGACCCGGTCCAGCAATACCTTCCAGTTAGCCTGCGCCTCGATCTGCACATACAGACCTTCGTCCTCGAAATAACCCTTTTCATAGGCGATGGCCAACGGCGCCATGTCGGTCAGTTTGATGAAGCCGAATTTAAGCTCCTCCTTCTCGAGGTTATCAATCGCGCCGACTTGTCCGGGCATGCTGATCAAAAATGCCGTCGTTACGGCGGATAGCCACTTAAAGGCTTTATATTGAAATGTCGTCATGAATCTCTCGCACTAAATTTTTCAAAAAAAAAAGGCGTCATCAGGATATCCATTCGATATTCGATGACGCCTTTGTCGTAATTGTCCCGCTATGGACTGCAAATGTTTGCTTCGGCGATGAAGCGCTTATTCCTGATTAAGCAGTAGCTGTGCCAGAACCTGGGGATTGTTTAATGATTTTATAAAAGATATTTATAAACAATGGTTTATATTTTTTATTGAGAAATTTAAGGAACGAAATAAATTCTGTAAAATCTCGATACTTCTTCATAATTACCCAATTTGGTGCATTCGGCACTATGTTGCAGCAAAATGGGGGAACATGATTAGCGCTTTGGATAGTTCGTTAGGATTTTGCTAAAAATAACTATCCCGATAGAGTTTTCTTGCTTTGCGCTTAGCGTTATACATAAATTGCGGGATGTCTTAAATTTGTGTAGATTGGGCTGAATAAAATGAAGCCTCAACAAATTGAGGCGCGCCGGAAATGTTGGGCTTCGCTATCGCTCAGCCAGCCTACGACATACTTGTGTATAACGGCAAGTGCTCTGCATGGAAACCCAGTCAGGGATGCTCCAATGTCCCCGTTCCGCAGAGCGAGGAATGAAAGGGCTGATCCTGGAAGTTATTTACGACCATATCCTTAGCCGAATATAAGCGGTAGCGAGCCCGTTAATAGATAGCAAATCTTTCTGAACTCTTTTAAACTGATAGGATTGTTTTCGGAAATTATTGAGATTCCCAGCGTCTTACAGTGCTTTGTCTTTGAATGGCAAACGAGCCGCTCAATGCGGCAATTCCCAGTTTTAATATTTTAGCCGTATTAAGCACAAGGGTTTGTCTGTTGAGAAGCGCCGTTCACCCAGCACCTAAATTATCCTGGAATGTAAAATATAGTCCTGTAGCCATGGAATTTAGGTGCTGGGTAAACCCATCCCTGGGGCCTTGACGCCAGACACAGCTTATGCATTTTTTGATCTCCAAATTGGGAATTTCTGCTCACAAATAGGAGTACTGAAGTTACCTAATAATTCAGAAAGCAATCCGTTGTAGTGTCCAGAGCGACATTGGTTTTAACAGGGTTTGCGTGAAACATGGCAAACCCATAAAAAAATACCCCTACAAGTCAGGATACCCCCCCTAAAAACTGGGAAACTTCAGTAAGGCTATTACCATGGACAAAATAAATTCTTATCATATTGCTCATATTCGTCAGTCTGACCGGGAGATCCAAGCCTTATCGATTCACCTAGGCGAAGTTGCAAATATCAGTAAGCATCTGGCCGCCAAAATCGATGCGGCCGAGACTGGCGAATTGGTCGGCCTGTTACACGACTTCGGCAAATACAGTATGGCGTTTCAAAACTATATTCGTTCGGCAACCGGGATGCTTGATCCCGATCATGACGACGGTTATATCGACGCCAAAGCCGCGAAAGGCAAGATAGACCATTCGAGCGCCGGCGCTCAATGGATTTGGCAGGCCCTGAAAAAATACGGCGCGGCCGGCCAAGGCAAGTGTTGCGGGCAAATTCTTGCCTTGTGCGTCGCTTCTCATCACAGCGGCTTGATCGACAGCCTGAAACCGGATGGAGAGAATGGTTTTTTAATTCGCGCGGACAAAGCGGACGAACAAACCCATCTCGAAGAGTGCATACGAAATGGCCGCGAGATCTTGGCCAGGGCGGAAGCGCTGGCCGACAAAGCCTTGGTGTCGAAGATTGTCAAAAGGTTACAGACTCTGGCGGCAATCTCGCCGTCGAAGACGATACATACTTTCAATATCGGTTTTTGGACTCGGTTTCTGTTCAGTTGCCTGATCGATGCCGATCGCATCAGCAGCGCCGATTTCGAAAATCCCGATAATTCAACCTATCGCTCCCGCGAACAAACTCCATGGTCGGTCGTTATCGACAGGCTGGAAGAGCATTTGCAAGAGTTGTCCGGCCGAACCAGCGAGGCGACGCCGATAGACGCCATACGCCGGCGGATTTCCGATGCTTGCAGACGCCGGGCCGCCGGTTCACAAGGCGTTTACACCCTGACCGTGCCGACCGGCGGCGGCAAAACCCTGGCCAGCTTGCGTTTTGCGTTGCATCACGCCCGAACCCATGGTCTGGAACGCATTATTTATGTGATTCCCTATACCTCGATCATCGAGCAGAACGCCGCCGCCATTCGCACCATTGTCGAGCGCGAGGGAGATCGATTCCCTTGGGTGCTTGAACATCACAGCAACCTGGAGCCCGAGACCCAGACTTGGCACAGCAAGCTTGCCGCAGAAAATTGGGATGCGCCGATTGTGTTAACGACCATGGTGCAATTTCTGGAAACACTGTTCGGCGGTGGCACTCGCGGCGTGCGCCGTTTACATCAATTGGCGAACAGCGTGATTGTCTTCGACGAGATTCAAACCCTGCCGATTCGCTGTACGCATTTATTCTGCAATGCAATCAATTTCCTGAGTACGCAAACCCAAACCACGGCGTTATTGTGTACGGCGACTCAACCGTTGCTGGACAAACTGCAAGCGCCCGACAAAGGGCAATTGAGCATTCCACCGCAAAATGAACTGATGGACGACCCGGCGGCGCTGTTCAAGCAATTGGAACGGGTCAACATTTGCGACCTCACCCGTTGGCCGAACGGTTGGAGTGAACAGGAGATCGCCGATTTGGCGACTGACGAATTCGAAAACCAGGGAAACTGTCTGGTCATCGTCAACACCAAAGCCTGGGTGCAACGACTGTATCAACGCTGTCTCGAAACGGTGGACAGCGATAGTTTGTTTCATTTGAGCACAAGCCTGTGCCCGGCGCACCGGAAAGACCTGTTCTGCACAATCCGGCAACGCTTGGACGACGGGCGGCCGGTATTGTGCATCAGCACACAACTGATCGAAGCCGGCGTCGATATCGATTTCGCGTCGGTCATTCGGTTTCTTGCCGGCCTCGACTCCATCGCCCAGGCGGCGGGCCGATGCAACCGGAACGGCAGACGATCCGAAGCCACGGTTCGTGTCGTCAATCCGGCTGAAGAGTCCATCGACCTATTGCCGGACATAAAAATCGGCCGCGACAAGGCGCAACGCCTGTTGAGCGAGATCGGCGACCAAGACTTATTGTCGATAGAAGCGATGACGCTGTATTTCAGCTACTATTTCTACGAACGGACATCCGAAATGGATTATCCGCTCAAGGCGAGACAGGCAGCTAGGCATGACTCGTTGCTTAATCTACTGAGCACGAACGATAACAATATCGGCGTCACGGAACCCTGGCAATTGCGACAATCCTTCAAAACCGCCGCCGACAACTTCAAGGCTATCGACGCGCCGACGCAAGCCGTTATCGTTCCGTACAACGAAGAAGCCGAACAATTGATCAATAATTTATGCGGCCTGTCGACACAGTTCGACGCGGCCGCCTATCGCGATTTTTTGAGACAGGCGCAGAAGTTTAGTGTTAATGTATTCCCCCAGGTTTGGCGTACGCTGGTCGATCAACAAGCCGTACACGAAATTCATCCGGGCGAGGGCGTCTACTATTTGGACGAACGCCACTATAGCCCGGATTTCGGTTTGTCCACCGACATCGTCGCCAAAGCCGACTCCCTTATTTGGTAACAACCGGCCGGGCCGGAGGATAAATGCGCCATGCGCAGGGAATGAATGGATGAAAAACCGCATCAGTTTTCGTTTATGGGGCCGTTACGCCCTGTTTACCGACCCCATCACCAAGATAGGCGGCGAGAAATGCTCCTATCATCTGCCGACCTACGAAGCCATCAAGGGCGTGCTCAAATCCATCTACTGGAAACCGACAATCATCTGGTATGTCGACAAAGTGCGGGTCATGAAGCCCTTGCGCACCCAAACCAAAGGCACCAAGCCGCTGGTCTGGGGCGGCGGTAATTCGCTGGCGATCTACACCTTTTTGCGCGATGTGGAATATCAGGTCGAAGCCCATTTCGAATGGAATGAGCATCGCCCGGAACTGGCCGCCGACCGCATCGACGGCAAGCATTACAATATTGCCAAACGCATGCTGGAAAAAGGCGGCCGCCAGGATATCTTTCTCGGCGTCCGCGATTGTCAGGGCTACATCGAACCGTGCGAATTCGGAACGGGACAAGGCGCCTACGACGACATCGACGAACTGGGTTTCGGCTTGATGTTTCACAGCTTCGCCTATCCCGACGAAAGCGGCGGCGACGCCCTGCATAGCCAGTTCTGGCAAGCCACGCTCAAACACGGCATTGTGGAATTTCCAAGACCGGAGCACTGCGCGATCAGCCGCTTGGTCAGGCCGATGAGCGTCAAACCGTTTGGCATCGGCGATAATCTGCAAGGAGTCGACGACACGGAGGCCGAGTTATGAGCTGGATGGAAAAGCTTTATCGAACTTATGAAGCAGGCATTCGGTTGGATTTGAAACCTGAAGATCGATTGATGCCAATTAGCCACACCTTGCAAAATGCCCACATCAACATCGTCATCGATGGCGAAGGCAACTTCAAGCGGGCGTTTGTGCTGGAAAAGACTCAGATTGTTTTGCCGGCGACCGAAAAGTCCGCCGGCCGTAGCAGTGGCGAGGCGCCGCACCCCTTGGCGGACAAAATTCAATATGTCGCCAAGGATTACCCAGATTTTGGCGGCAAGAAAAAAGCCTATTTCGAGGGGTATCGAAAACAATTACTAGACTGGTGTGAATCAGGGCAAAGCCACGCAAAGGTGGAGGCCGTTTATCGCTACATCGCTAAAGGTACTGTAGTGGCCGATTTGATTGCAAAACGCGTTTTGCATGCCGACGCCCACAACGTGTTGTTGACTCGTTGGCCGGAAGATGCCGATTCCGAGCCGCCCGCGCTATTCAAAGTTTTGCCAAAGGAGAAGGGGGCGTTGGATCAAGGCAATGCGCTGGTCTGTTGGTCGGTCGAAAATGCCGGCGATCCACAGGCCGATACCTGGAAGGATCAATCCATACAAACAGCTTGGATAGCCTACGACAACCAGCAGGCAAACGACTCCGGTTTGTGTTTCGTGAGCGGAGACGAAAAAGCTTTATCGGTCAATCACCCGGCCAAAATTCGCCATACCGGCGACAAGGCCAAACTGATTTCTTCCAACGACAGCAGCGGTTACACCTTTCGCGGCAGGTTTTTAGATGAAACGCAAGCTTGTGGCATCGGCTACGAGACATCGCAAAAAGCGCATAATGCCTTGCGCTGGCTGGTTGCCCGACAAGGGTTTAGAAACGGCGACCAAGCTTATGTCGCCTGGGCCGTGTCCGGCAAGAAAATTCCGCAGCCCTTGGCCGATTCATTCTGGTTGATGACCGCCGACGAAGAAGACTTGGATGAGGTCGAAGAAACCGAACCGGAAAAAACGCAAACAACGATCGACCATAGCCTTGATACCGGTCAATCCTACGCCGAGCAACTAAGGCATTACATGGCCGGTTACGCCGCCAAGCTGGACCATCACGAACAAATCACCATCATGGGCATAGATTCGGCGACGCCGGGGCGGATGGGCATCGTTTATTACCGGGAGATGGTGGGCCCCGAATTCCTGGACCGTTTGGAAAACTGGCACCGGCAATTCGCCTGGCCGCAGCGGCATAGCCGCAAGTTGACCGACGCAACCGGCAAGAAACCAAAAACGCAAGTGTTTTGGCCTATCAGTTCGCCGGTTCCCAAGGACATCGCAGTCGCCGCATACGGCGAAAACGTCGACGACACGTTGAAGAAAAAAGTCATCGAACGCTTGCTGCCTTGCATCATCGACGGCCAGCCGTTTCCAAGAGATTTGCTCGAAAACTGTATACGCAAGGCCTGCAACCGCACTGCTTATTCCAGCGACAAACACTGGTTGTGGGAGAAGAACCTCGGCATCACTTGCGCGTTGTTCAGGGGATTCTACGTCCGGCACCCTCATCGAAATCTACGGAGAGACTATTCCATGGCATTAGAAGAAGATTACGCGGCCCGCGATTATTTATACGGTCGTTTACTGGCAATCGCCGAATACATTGAAGAAATAGCATTGAATATCGGCGGCGAAAAACGCCCGACTACGGCGGCGCGTTTGATGCAACGTTTCGCCGACCGTCCATTTGAAACCTGGCGCACGATCGAACTGGCCCTGCAACCCTATATGCAACGGCTACGCGTATCGCGAGGCGGCTTCTTGACCAACCGGCTCAAGGAAATCGACGCTATTAAAGCCATGTTCGACCGGCAAGAGTTTACTAGCAGACAACGACTGTCCGGTGAATTCCTGCTCGGCTACCATTGTCAACGCCACCACTTTAGACACAAATCCGATCTACCCGAAGGAACCCCAGAATCAGGAGAATCTGCATGAGCGCATTGAGCCATAAAATCGATTTCGCGATCATATTCAACGTCAAACACGCCAACCCCAACGGCGATCCGCTGAACGGCAACCGGCCCCGCACCGACTATGACGGTTACGGCGAAATCACCGATGTTTGTCTGAAACGCAAAATCCGCGACCGCTTGCAAGGCGAGGGTCGGTCGATTTTCGTGCAATCCGACGAAAAAAAGACCGACGGCATGACCAGCTTGAAACACCGGGCGGAAGCAGAACCGCCTATCGGGTTGGGCAAGGATGCCTTTAAAGCCAAGAAACAAAGCAAGGATATCACCGCTCGTCTAGCGTGCGATAAATGGCTGGATGTGCGCGCTTTCGGCCAGGTATTCGCGTTCGGCAAGGAAACCGACGCCGCCGGCGTGTCGATCGCGATACGCGGCCCGGTGACCATACAGTCGGCGTTCAGCATCGAGCCGGTCAGCATCACCAGCACCCAAATCACCAAAAGCGTCAACAGCGAAGGCGACGGCAGCAAAAA
Organism: Methylomarinum sp. Ch1-1; assembly: GCF_030717995.2. NCBI lineage: Bacteria > Pseudomonadati > Pseudomonadota > Gammaproteobacteria > Methylococcales > Methylococcaceae > Methylomarinum > Methylomarinum roseum. The sequence goes on from NZ_CP157743.1 coordinate 1,021,003, forward strand.
AGGCGCCGACACGATGGGCATGAAACACCGGGTCGACCAGGCAGTGTATGTAGCTTACGGCGCGATGACCCCGCAATTGGCCGAGAAAACCGGTTTCAGCGATGACGATGCCGAATCGATCAAGTCCGTGCTGCCAAGATTATTCGAGGGCGACGCCTCGTCAGCGCGGCCGGAAGGCTCGATGGCGGTTAACAATCTCATTTGGTGGCAGCATAATAGCAAGTCCGGTCAATATTCGTCGGCCAAGGTGCATCAAAGTTTGCGCGTCAATCCGGACGGCAGTTTTGAGCTGGACGAATTGGATGGTTTACAAGCGGAAATCATCGACGGTTTTTAACAAACGAGGTGAGGTATCGACATGAAATATCAAGTGATCCTAGAACACTCGGAAGAAGGCGTGGCCGCATCCGTGCCCTGCCTTCCCGGATGCCACTCCCAGGGCTCGACCGAGCAGGAAGCCTTGCGGAATATCGCCGAAGCGATTGCCGATTATCTGGCGGTGGTGAAGGAACTGACCAAGGACAAAATCGTCAAGGAAGTCGAAGTGCCGGAGGAGCATGTTGCCTAAACTGGACGGCGTCAAACATTTGCAGGCCGTACGAGCCCTGGAAAAAGCTGGCTTCAGGATCGCCCGGCAAGGAAAACATATTGTCATGACCAACGGCAGCCGGATCATCACGATTCCCCGGCACAACCCGGTCAACGCGATCACGATGGGTAATATTGTTCGGGACGCCGGGTTGAGCAACGATGAATTCAAAAAACTACTCTAGAGCGAGCAACATCCATGGAACCGGAACCCATCTTCATCTCCCGCCTGCAACATTATCTGTACTGCCCGCGCCAATTCGCGTTGATCGAGTTGGAGGATGTTTGGCTGGAAAACCAATTTACCGCCGAAGGCCAAGTGCTGCACCAGCGCGTCGACCAGGCCGATAAGGAAACGCGCGGCGATATCCGCACGGTGCGCGCGCTGCGTTTGGCGCATGCCGCGTTAGGTATCGAAGGCGTGGCGGACGTCGTGGAATACCACCGTCTTGCGGACGGAACGGAACGGCCTTATCCGGTCGAATACAAGCGCGGAAAACCCAAGGCGCACCGGGCCGACGACGTGCAACTGTGCGCCCAGGCCTTGTGCCTGGAAGACATGGAAGGCGTAAGCGTGCCGGAAGGCGCGTTGTTTTACGGTTCGGTGCGGCGGAGGCATCGGGTCGTTTTCGACGACGCCTTGCGCGAACTGACCTTGCAAACCGTTCAGGCATGCCGTGAGATTGTGCAAAACAAACAAACCCCCAAGGCCGCGTATCAGGCCAAGAAATGCCGGCACTGTTCGCTGCTGGAACAATGCCATCCGCAACACTTCAGCCGCTCGGCCTCGGCATGGTTGGCGGCGCAATTGGCGGAGGAATAAGCATGCGCCCCTTGCGCAATGTCATCTACATTCAAACCCAGAATGCCTGGGTGCATAAGGACAACGACAATTTGGTGATGAAGGTCGACGGCGAACTGAAAGCCCGGGTGCCTATTCACAAACTGCAAGGCTTGGTCTGTTTCGGCCAGGTCAGCATTTCCCCGTATTTGATGGCGCATTGCGCCGAAAACGGCGTCACCATCACCTATCTGAACCAGTTCGGCAAATTCCTGGCCCGCGTCGAGGGGCCGGTCAGCGGCAACGTTCTGCTGCGGCGCACCCAGCACCTGACAGGCGCCGATCGCGGCAAAAGCGTCGTCATTGCCCGAACCCTGTTGTGCGGCAAGCTTTACAATCAACGCGCGGTGCTGAAACGCTATTTGCGCGACTATGGCGATAAACCCGATGCCGAAGCGATGGCGGCGGAACTGGGGACGGCGGAAAAACGCGTGGCCCGCTGCCTGCATCAGCTTGCCGATTGCGATACGATCGATACGTTGATGGGTCGTGAAGGGGAAGCCGCGCAAGTCTATTTCGGCGTGTTCCGGCATCTGATCCGCAAGCCCGGTTTTTCCTTCGATGCCCGCCGGCGCCGTCCGCCGACCGACCCGGTCAATGCCTTGTTGTCGTTTTGTTATACGCTGCTGATTCACGATTGCCGTTCGGCATTGGAAACGACCGGTCTCGATCCGGCCAGCGGTTTTCTGCATCAATTGCGCAGCGGACGGCCCTCGCTGGCCTTGGACTTGGCCGAAGAGTTCCGTCCCATCGTCGATCGTTTCGTGCTGTCGCTGATCAATAAACGTCAGTTGGGCGTTAAAGACTTCGAAACCTGGCCCAACGGCTCGGTGACATTGAAGGAAGAGCCACGCCGCACTTTGCTGGCGGCCTGGCAAGAGCGTAAGCAGGATAACTTGAGACATCCCTGGTTCGAGGAATCGGTGCCGGTCGGCATGTTGCCCTGGCTGCAGGCCCAGATTCTGGCCAGACACCTGCGCGGCGACTGCGACAGTTATGTGCCGTTTTTATGGAAATAACCGGAGTTCCTGACGATGATGATTTTGGTGACTTACGATGTCAGTTTTAAAACCGAAACGGGACCAAAGCGTTTGCGTCGCATCGCAAAATTGTGTCAAGTATTCGGCCAACGAGTACAATATTCCGTGTTCGAAATCGACGTGGACATGGCGCAATGGACGCAATTGAAAAACGATTTGATAGACGTCATGGATCCGGATGAAGACAGTTTGCGCTTTTATTACCTGGGCAACAATTGGAAGCGCAAAGTGGAGCATATCGGCGCCAAGAAATCCCTGGATTTAGACGGCTTGCTGTTGATGTGATGCGCGAACCCCAAGCGCGCATAAAATCCCCTTAGTTCTCGCACTGCCATTAAATCATTGAACAACAGTCATTTCTCAGAATTACGCATTATCGATTACAATGTATTTCGCGTTGAATGGGTTGATTCGCGAATGCAAGGTATTTTTGTCTTACAAATCAACCGACAATAGCAGCGCGGTCGCGCCCCACGCGGGCGCGTGGATTGAAACGACCCGCCTTTGATCAAAATGACTTTATTGGCCGTCGCGCCCCACGCGGGCGCGTGGATTGAAACATGTTTATGGTGCGATTTATGCGCCGGGTCGGTGTCGCGCCCCACGCGGGCGCGTGGATTGAAACGGCCAAATGCCTCGGCAAATAGGCTGCGCCGAGTCGCGCCCCACGCGGGCGCGTGGATTGAAACGTGGTATCTGCTGCGCAAAGTACAGTAATTCATGTCGCGCCCCACGCGGGCGCGTGGATTGAAACAGCTTGTCAATCAGCTGTTTCAGTTCGCCCACCGTCGCGCCCCACGCGGGCGCGTGGATTGAAACTGAGTATGTCCGAACGCCCTGTTGGCGTTATCGGGTCGCGCCCCACGCGGGCGCGTGGATTGAAACTCTATCTGCTTCGACGTGAATGTGATCAAATCGTCGCGCCCCACGCGGGCGCGTGGATTGAAACCTTGTTGACCGCAGCATGCTCGGCCAGATTCAGTCGCGCCCCACGCGGGCGCGTGGATTGAAACACTGAAAGGCAGATCCTGGGCATGCCTTTCCTTGGTCGCGCCCCACGCGGGCGCGTGGATTGAAACTTTTTGCAGGTTTCTGCGTCTTATGGAGGCGAGTCGCGCCCCACGCGGGCGCGTGGATTGAAACCGTCGAATTAGAATCCATATCAGTGGAACGCAAAGTCGCGCCCCACGCGGGCGCGTGGATTGAAACCCTGTCCGCACTGCGGCACATTGCAAACCCTGGTCGCGCCCCACGCGGGCGCGTGGATTGAAACACATATCAGGGAGCAGGCGGCCGGGCGGGCAACGTCGCGCCCACGCGGGCGCGTGGATTGAAACTCTGTTCGAGTGGCTGGCGGGGCTAATTTGTTGTCGCGCCCACGCGGGCGCGTGGATTGAAACGGCGCTATCGGGCGGGGTTGTGATGGTGATGAGGTCGCGCCCACGCGGGCGCGTGGATTGAAACACCGCCTGGCTGATGAAGGCCACCCCATCCAGCGTCGCGCCCACGCGGGCGCGTGGATTGAAACAGAAACTACGGGTTAGCCAAGAACGTGCCAGGCGTCGCGCCCACGCGGGCGCGTGGATTGAAACGATTTCCTCCGCCAGCTGCCGCGCGTCCTGGCCGTCGCGCCCCACGCGGGCGCGTGGATTGAAACCACCACGGCATGATCACGCGGCAGTCGCATGGGTCGCGCCCCACGCGGGCGCGTGGATTGAAACCCTCTTGAGTCTTTTAAAAGAGTCATTGTGAAGTCGCGCCCCACGCGGGCGCGTGGATTGAAACCACCAGCTGCAGCAGGCAGGCTGGGAACCGGAGTCGCGCCCCACGCGGGCGCGTGGATTGAAACACCAGGTGGATGAAGGCACCATCACCATTAAGCCGTCGCGCCCCACGCGGGCGCGTGGATTGAAACACCAGGTGTGACCGGAAAATGATGTGTTCAGCCGTCGCGCCCCACGCGGGCGCGTGGATTGAAACCATTGCCAGCCAGGAAAAAGCCAAAAAGAAATGTCGCGCCCCACGCGGGCGCGTGGATTGAAACACGTTCCTGTCGCACACGTTCGATTTCCTCCGGTCGCGCCCCACGCGGGCGCGTGGATTGAAACCCCCAACAACCACGAAACCGAAGACAACACCGTGTCGCGCCCCACGCGGGCGCGTGGATTGAAACACCATTGTTGAGCTTCTTTTCCGGAAACTGAAAGTCGCGCCCCACGCGGGCGCGTGGATTGAAACCTCTGGCGTCATTTCCACAGGCAATAAGTAAGGTCGCGCCCCACGCGGGCGCGTGGATTGAAACTGTGCCAATGATGCCATCTGAATCCAGAACCTGTCGCGCCCCACGCGGGCGCGTGGATTGAAACCTCAACCAGCTGGCCGGCGCTGACGTATCGGGCGTCGCGCCCCACGCGGGCGCGTGGATTGAAACCCTGATACCTGGGATCTGGCTGACGCCCAGGCGTCGCGCTCCACGCGGGCGCGTGGATTGAAACATGAGGGGGCGACGAAAACCCGGCCGGAAACGGTCGCGCCCCACGCGGGCGCGTGGATTGAAACACCAGCGTAATGCCGATGCAATATGCCGCGCTCTGGTCGCGCCCCACGCGGGCGCGTGGATTGAAACCCGGTTAAACTTCTCCAGCAACGACTTAGTATCGTCGCGCCCCACGCGGGCGCGTGGATTGAAACAGGCGCGTCACCATCTTCACCGATCCAGTAACGTCGCGCCCCACGCGGGCGCGTGGATTGAAACCAGCTCAGCGTCATCCGTGTGTTTGCCGCGACAAGTCGCGCCCCACGCGGGCGCGTGGATTGAAACATTCCACAGTCCGTGCAGGTAATAAGATCGCCGTCGCGCCCCACGCGGGCGCGTGGATTGAAACTCAGGCCGGCAACTGCAAGGCGAGTTGTCCGGCGTCGCGCCCCACGCGGGCGCGTGGATTGAAACGACACCGTCGAGGCGGAGGACCTGGCGCTGTATGGTCGCGCCCACGCGGGCGCGTGGATTGAAACCAGTTCACCAAGACTAGAGGCCAGCAGGTCAACGTCGCGCTCCACGCGGGCGCGTGGATTGAAACGTTTATCTGCGCATTATCGTTGGTGCGGTCAAGTCGCGCTCCACGCGGGCGCGTGGATTGAAACTAGCACCTACGGCCTGAAAATATCTGGGCGGCCGTCGCGCCTCACGCGGGCGCGTGGATTGAAACCGTAACCAGGGCGGGGTTGCCAGGCGGTCCGACGTCGCGCCCCACGCGGGCGCGTGGATTGAAACCAGCAGATATGTTATTAGCTTGTTTTCCGGCGTCGTCGCGCCCCACGCGGGCGCGTGGATTGAAACCATCTTTTTGCGATTCCATTTTTCCGAAACCGTGTCGCGCCCCACGCGGGCGCGTGGATTGAAACGATACTTAGCTTCCTTTTTGCCTGCATACGCTGTCGCGCCCCACGCGGGCGCGTGGATTGAAACCAGGACATCATCACTAAACAACAGCGCATAGAAGTCGCGCCCCACGCGGGCGCGTGGATTGAAACACCGCTGCCGGTGGCGTCGCCCATGAAGACCTGGTCGCGCCCCACGCGGGCGCGTGGATTGAAACGAAAGATCTCGCGAAGTTGAACACTCGCATCGATGTCGCGCCCACGCGGGCGCGTGGATTGAAACCCCACCTTTGGGGCGTCATCCCCGCCCGCCCGGTCGCGCCTCACGCGGGCGCGTGGATTGAAACGAGTTGGTGCCGCCAGCGACCTTGTTGCTGCTCGTCGCGCCCACGCGGGCGCGTGGATTGAAACGGGATTAGCAAGCGGACGTTTTACCGCTGGCATGTCGCGCCCCACGCGGGCGCGTGGATTGAAACCGAAGCCAAAACAGAGCCGAAAAAAACGCGCATGTCGCGCCCCACGCGGGCGCGTGGATTGAAACTATGTCTCGTTCAGCGGCGGCAAGGATTCTGGCGTCGCGCCCCACGCGGGCGCGTGGATTGAAACGATTCGAGATAGGCGGCAATCAACGCATTGGCGTCGCGCCCCACGCGGGCGCGTGGATTGAAACCCTGAAAAAGTCGAAGAGTTCCGCTTGCTCATGTCGCGCCCCACGCGGGCGCGTGGATTGAAACATCCTCGATAGCGAAAAACACAAAGAGGATATAGTCGCGCCCCACGCGGGCGCGTGGATTGAAACATGCTTTACAAGAATTTCCGCTTCTTTGTGCATGTCGCGCCCCACGCGGGCGCGTGGATTGAAACGCGCAGGCGTGTATGTTTAACAAATTCCGGCCGTCGCGCCCCACGCGGGCGCGTGGATTGAAACCGCCCCAGATGGCCAGCAGAACAAACCAGAAGTGTCGCGCCCCACGCGGGCGCGTGGATTGAAACATTTAAATTAGGAATAGTTATGGCTGAATTAACGTCGCGCCCCACGCGGGCGCGTGGATTGAAACATCGAACCCAGCTAGGTCGGTTTCATAGCCGAGTCGCGCCCCACGCGGGCGCGTGGATTGAAACACGACGCGTGTCGGCAAACTTCGTCACACATATGTCGCGCCCCACGCGGGCGCGTGGATTGAAACTGATGTACTAGCACAACTACAGGATCATGGATGTCGCGCCCCACGCGGGCGCGTGGATTGAAACTATATCCTGCACATACCCTGCACATCACTTATTAGTCGCGCCCCACGCGGGCGCGTGGATTGAAACATCATGGATAAGCTGAACATCCAGGGCCGCAGGTCGCGCCCCACGCGGGCGCGTGGATTGAAACTGCTAAAGGACTTTTCCAAAACCAATTATTCCTGTCGCGCCCCACGCGGGCGCGTGGATTGAAACGCGGATGCGATCGGGATATCTCAGCAGGCCGTGTCGCGCCCCACGCGGGCGCGTGGATTGAAACGTCCGATACTCGATGCACCCAGACGCCGAAGGTTGTCGCGCCCCACGCGGGCGCGTGGATTGAAACATCATGAACGGCGGCAACATTCTCACGCTACAAAGTCGCGCCCCACGCGGGCGCGTGGATTGAAACCCCGACAACATCGAGCGGGTCGACGTGTTTCAGTCGCGCCCCACGCGGGCGCGTGGATTGAAACACCGGCATTTTGCCCTTGCGTCAAAACCTCGCGTCGCGCCCCACGCGGGCGCGTGGATTGAAACCCAGGCGAGATACGCAAGGGTACCGAGGCCTTGTCGCGCCCCACGCGGGCGCGTGGATTGAAACATCGCCACGCCAAGCTGCGGCGGCCACGGCTTATCGCGCCTCACGCGGGCGCGTGGATTGAAACTAGAACAAGGATCTGGTCAAAAACGCAAAGTCGCGCCCCACGCGGGCGCGTGGATTGAAACACATAACCGATCGGCCAACGGCCAGCACGGTTGTCGCGCCCCACGCGGGCGCGTGGATTGAAACTGGCCCGGCAATTGGCCGAAGGGCTGGGTGTTGTCGCGCCCCACGCGGGCGCGTGGATTGAAACAATTATGATTTCGCTATGAACGAAGAAGCAAAGTCGCGCCCCACGCGGGCGCGTGGATTGAAACAATTCGGGACTGTCGCGGAAGGTACGCTTGACGTCGCGCCCACGCGGGCGCGTGGATTGAAACAGGCCGGCCGCCATGTGGCGCATGACCGACTCCAGTCGCGCCCCACGCGGGCGCGTGGATTGAAACTCAGGTGGCGCCTGGACGACTACCGGCGGTAGCGTCGCGCCCACGCGGGCGCGTGGATTGAAACAGGCCGGCCGCCATGTGGCGCATGACCGACTCCAGTCGCGCCTCACGCGGGCGCGTGGATTGAAACTCAGGTGGCGCCTGGACGACTACCGGCGGTAGCGTCGCGCCCACGCGGGCGCGTGGATTGAAACCGAACGCATCACCCTCGCCGAAGGCGCAAAACGGTCGCGCCCCACGCGGGCGCGTGGATTGAAACACCCCCTATGCCCAGCAAAGGCACGGACAAACGTCGCGCCCCACGCGGGCGCGTGGATTGAAACGCAATATCTTCTGGGCGGCACAAAAGGCACCGCAGTCGCGCCCCACGCGGGCGCGTGGATTGAAACAACTGAAGAAGGGCTGATTAAGCCCGGCCGCTGTCGCGCCCCATGCGGGCGCGTGGATTACGACTAACTTAGAGCGAAATAAAATGACAAAAAAACGAACCAAGTTTGTGCAAACGCACATTTTTGGCGCGGTGAAGCTCTTGACGGGGATCATAAAAAACAGTGGGCTAGAGCAATAAAATAATAAATAGAACAATGCGTTAACTACAATCATAAAAGTTGGCATCATACCTGCATTCTGTTAATTAAATTGTATGTTGGCAGTTACCCTAAAGCATTGGCGCTTTAACCCCTTGATGAGGGTTAAGGCGTTTTTTTTGTCCGTAAGTTTTTCAACTAGGGCAAGTGCAACACGGGAAGGCCAATGATATGAGGGGCGATTCTGGGGCCATGATGATCACAGTAAAAGATGCATCAAGGACTGCGGCGCTAAAGATGGGATGGGATCGTCTGGACCTTGGAAATGAAATTGAAGCACGCGAAACCGGGATGATATGCCTGGCGAATTACTGAGAGGTTTGCACTATGAACGCTAAACAAACACTGGTTGTGATCGGAAATGGCATGGTGGGCCAGCATTTTCTGGATAGCTTAATCAATAGCGAGGTGAAAGATGATTTCGATATCGTGACCTTTTGCGAGGAGCCGCGGCCGGCCTATGACCGGGTGCATCTGTCGGAATATTTCAACGGTAAAAGCGCTGACGACCTGTCTTTGGTCAAAGAGGGCTTTTTCGAACAACAAGGGATCAAAATCCATTTGGGCGATCGCGCCGTGAAAATCGACCAGCAACGGCAATTGGTTCATTCGGCGCAAGGGCTTGAAGTCCGTTATGACAAAGTCGTATTGGCAACCGGATCTTATCCGTTCGTGCCGCCAATTCCCGGTCATGAACGGGAGCAATGTCTGGTTTATCGGACCATCGAGGATTTGGAAGCGATAACGGCCCATGCCAAGAATGCACGCGTGGGTGTCGTCGTTGGCGGGGGGGTGTTGGGCCTGGAAGCCGGCAAGGCGTTAACGGACCTAGGGCTGCAGACCCATGTGGTGGAATTTGCGCCCCGTTTGATGGCGGTGCAACTGGATGATGGCGGTGGCGCGATGCTGAGAAGCAAAATCGAGGCCTTGGGCGTCAAGGTGCATACCAGCAAGAATACCCGTAACATTTCCGATGGCGATCGACATGCACTGAAAATGGAGTTCGCCGACGATGACAGTCTGGAAACCGATCTGATCCTGTTTTCCGCCGGCATTCGTCCGCGTGACGATATCGCCCACGCCAGTGGCTTGGAAGTGGGGCCGCGCGGCGGCATCGTCATCGACGATGAATGCAAAACCTCGAATCCGGATATTTACGCTATCGGTGAATGCGCGTTATGGAACGGTCGCATATTCGGCCTGGTCGCACCAGGCTATACCATGGCTCGCACCGTCGTGGCCAATCTGGCGGGAAGGGAAGACCGTTTTCAAGGCGCCGACATGAGCACCAAGCTGAAATTGATGGGAGTCGACGTCGCCAGTATCGGCGATGCCCATGCGCAAAGCCAAGGTTCTCTAGTGTACACCTATCAGGACGGTTCGGCGGAAGTCTACAAGCGCCTGGTGGTTAGCGCGGACAAAACACGTCTGTTAGGCGCGGTGCTGGTGGGAGATGCGGCGGGTTACAGTACCTTGCTGCAATATTGTCTGAACGGCATTGAGTTGCCTGAAAACCCGGATTCGTTAATCTTGCCGGCGCGTTCCGATGAGTCGGTCGGTTTAGGGCCGGATGCCTTGCCGGAATCGGCGCAAATTTGTTCTTGTCACGATGTCTCCAAAGGCCGGATTTGTCAGGCGATCGAACAAGGTAGCGTCAGCGTACCGGCCTTGAAGGGCGAGACCCTGGCAGGTACCGGTTGTGGCGGTTGCGTTCCCTTGCTGAAGTCGGTGTTGGATTGCGAGCTGAAAAAAGCAGGCGTCGAGGTGAATAACGATATTTGTGAACATTTCCCCCATACCCGGCAAGATATTTATAACCTGGTCATGGTCGAGGAAATCAAGACCTTTCATGAATTACTCGACAAGCACGGTAAAGGCCGGGGCTGTGAGATATGTCGTCAGGCCGTCGGCTCGATTTTGGCTTCTTATTGGAACGATTACATTCTCAAGAAAGAACACATCGGTTTGCAGGATACCAACGATATTTTTCTCGCCAACATGCAAAAGGACGGCACCTATTCTGTCGTGCCTCGCGTGACCGGGGGCGAAATTACGCCGGATCAATTGATCGCTTTGGGACGAGTCGCTAAGAAATATCGACTGTATAGTAAGATTACCGGCGGCCAGCGCGTCGATTTGTTCGGCGCCCGGGTCGAGCAACTGCCGTCGATCTGGCGAGAGCTGATCGCTGCCGGGTTCGAAAGCGGGCATGCCTACGGCAAATCGCTGCGTACCGTGAAATCCTGTGTCGGCAGCACCTGGTGCCGTTTCGGGGTCGATGACAGCGTCGGTTTGGCCATCGAGCTGGAAAATCGTTACAAGGGCTTGCGCGCGCCGCATAAAATCAAATTCGCCGTGTCGGGCTGCACCCGGGAATGCGCCGAGGCGCAGGGCAAGGATATCGGTGTCATCGCCACAGAAGGAGGATGGAATCTATACGTCTGCGGCAATGGCGGCATGAAGCCGCGGCATGCGGATTTGTTCGCCACCAATCTGGATAAGGAAGCCTTGATCAAATATATCGACCGTTTGTTGATTTTCTATGTGCGCACCGCCGACCGCTTGCAGCGCACGTCGGTATGGATGGAAAACATGGAAGGCGGCTTGGATTATTTGCGTTCTGTTGTTATTGAAGACAGGTTGGGCATCTGTGAGCAATTAGAGGCGCAGATGCAGCGTGTCATCGAGACTTATCAGTGCGAATGGAAGACAACCATCCAGGACGAACAAAAACTCAAGCGCTTCCGTCATTTTGTCAACAGCGACCAGTCCGACGACAACGTTTTGTTTGTCGAGGAGCGTGGCCAGATTCGCCCGGCTAATGACGCCGAGCGCGAACAGCATCAGTTAACCGTGGAGGCCTGAGCATGACTGAATGGAGCGATATCTGCGCTGTAGACGATCTGCAACCGGATTCGGGCGTCTGCGCCCTGATCGACAACCGACAAATCGCCATCTTTTATCTACCCAGAGAGCAAGCCGTTTTCGCGTTAGATAACCATGATCCGTTTTCCCATGCCAATGTGCTTTCGCGCGGCATGATCGGCGACTTGCGGGGCGAACCGATGGTGGCTTCGCCGATGTATAAACAGCATTTCAGCCTGAAGACAGGCGTATGCCTTGAGGATGAGGCGGTTAAGCTGCAAACGTATAACGTCCGTATCGACAAACAGCGTGTGCAAATTGCCTTCGGGAGCGAGCCATGAGTTATCAATATTATATAACCGATGTGTTTACCCGCGAATTGTTCGGAGGCGCGCAAATAGCCGTTTTCCCGCAGGCAACCGGATTGGCGGATGAGCAAATGGCGTTGATTGCGCAGGAGCTGGCCTTGACAGAGACGGTGTTCGTGTTTAATTCGCCGGTAGATCCGCATCGGCGGGTCATGCGAATCTTCACCCCCCATGGCGAGATCGATTTCGCCGGCCACCCGGTGATCGCGACCGCCTATGTGCTGGGGCATTGTGGCGATATTCAACTCGCCGAGCCCTTGACCCAGATGGTGTTCGAACAGAATTCCGGGCCGGTCGAGGTCAATATTTCGGCCAGGGATGGTCGGCCCTCCTTGGTGCAATTTACCCGCAAGGTCGCTTCGGTGGTGGATCGCTTTGCGCCCAGCGATCAAGAGCTGGCTGGTTTTCTATCCTTACGGGTCGCCGACCTGGACCATAATAAATACGCTCCCCGCTTGGTGTCTTGCGGCTTTCCCTATCTCATCGTGCCGCTTTGGAGCTACGCCAGCGTGCGCAAGGCTCGATTCAATTATGCGACCTGGAGCCAGTCGGTGGCTCCGCAAACTGCCGCCCAGGAAATTTTGTTGTTCGCCCCGAAAACCCCATATCCGGATGCCGATTTCAATTTGAGACTGCTGGGGCCGAATATCGGTTTGCAAGAAGACCCGCCGGTGGGTAATGCCATTCCGGCTTTTGCCGCTTATCTTTGTTCTTTCGATTTTACTCGCAAGGGAACCTATACCTTTGCCGTGGACCGTGGTGATGCCGACAGTCGCCGCAGTGTGCTGAACATCGAAATGGATAACAAAGGCGAGGCTTTGTTGCCGCTACGAGTAGGCGGGGAAGCGGTGATTTTCGCCGAAGGTACGATTTTGATTTGATCCAGATGGGGTGGTATGGAAACTGCATAAAGACGTATAAATTGATATTGAAGAATCTAGCATGAGCGCAATTAAATTTAATCTTTTCAGCTTGAGCGGCAAAATGAAAGTTTTGCACATGAGCTGGATGGCCTTTTTGATCAGTTTTATCGTCTGGTTCAATCATGCGCCGTTAATGCTGATGATTCAGCAGGAAATCGGACTGAGCGCACAGGAGATCAACATCATATTATTGTTGAATGTGGCGTTAACGATCCCGGCGCGCTTGTTGGTCGGCGTGTTGGTCGACCGTTACGGCGCCCGTATCAGTTATAGTGTGTTATTGGCGCTGTGTAGCCTGCCTTGTTTCATGTTTGCATTGGCCGATAGTTTTGCCCAACTGGCCTGGGCGCGTTTTCTGTTAGGAGGCATCGGCGCCGGCTTCGTCATCGGCATCCGCATTATCGGAGACTGGTTCCCCTCCCGGCAAATGGGCACCGCCGAAGGCATATATGCCGGCTGGGGGAATTGCGGTTCAGCCGTCGCCGCCATGCTTTTACCGGGTGCGGCGCTGTATTTTGGCGACGAAAACGGCTGGCGATATGCCATCGCGCTTACCGGATTATTGTCCTTGTGTTTTGCCGCTATCTATTATTGCAACGTGAAGAATCTGCCGGATTGTGCGCATTGCCTACGGCGTGGGCCTACGACTATTCTCGAGGTTTCCAGCATTCGCGATTTGTTTTTGTATATCCTTGCGATCGTCCCGCTTTATGGAGCCTTGTCTCTGTTGGTGTGGAAACTTTCGCGTCCGGAGATGGCTCTGTTATCAGGCTATTGGATCCTGGTCATCAATCTGTTGATTTGGAGCGTGTTTTTTTATCACGCCTACAAGGTTATCGACCTGAATGCGGAACGGCTCAGTCAACCGGTGGCGATCGTTCATCGTTACCAGGTCAGTCAGGTCTTGGTGCTGGGTTTGCTGTATTTGGTGACTTTTGGTTCTAAATTGGCGGTGGTGTCGATGTTGCCGATTTTTTTCTATCAAACCTTCAATGCCTCGCAACAGGTCACCTTGGTCGAGGCCGGTATGCTGGCGGCCTGTTTTGTGCTGCTCAACCTGATAGCCAGGCCGGCCGGCGGCTGGGTCAGCGATAGATTCGGACGCAAGCCGACGTTATATGTGTATTGTGCCGGACTCACGATCAGTTATGTGTTGATGGCGCAGATTTCGCCGCAATGGCCTATCGCCCTGGCGGTTTCCGTCACCTTGATCTGTTCCATTTTTTTGCAAGGGGCCGAGGGCGCTGTTTTCGCGGTGGTTCCTTTGGTAAAGCGATCGATGACCGGGCAAATCGCCGGAGTCGTCGGCGCCTACGGTAATGCCGGGGCGATTTTCTTTCTGGTCGCGCTGACCTTCGTTCCGGCGTCCGTGTTCTTTTTGATTTTGGCGCTATGTTGTCTGCTGTCGCTGACGACCATTCTTTTTCTGAATGAACCGAAGAGCGTGATAACGGAAATCATGCCCGATGGGTCGTTGGCCGTCATCGAACTGGATTGAATCATGAGCAAGTTGAGCGTGTTGGTGGCCAATGAATTGGAGGGTGACGATGTATTGCAGCAAACACTTCAGCACTGCGGCTATGACGTTGCGGCATTGAACCTGTCGGGGCTTGAATTGCTGGAAATGGTCAAGAACTTGCGGCCGGACATCGTCATCCTTAATTTATACCGTCCCGATAAAACTCTCTTGCAGCAAGTGATCGGTATCAATCAGCAGCATGCCGTTCCGGTGATTATGTTCGCCGAGGACCAAAGCACCGAAACAATCAATAAAGTGATCAAGGCGGGAGTCAGCGCCTATATCGTCGACGGTTTCGAGGCCAAACGGATCAAGGCGATTGTCGATATCGCATTGGCTCGTTTCAAGGAACAGCACGCATTGAAGTTGGAATTGGAAAAAACCAAAACCAAACTGGAAGAGCGTAAGGATATAGACAAGGCCAAGGCCTTGTTGATCAAGACTCAAGGTTACTCTGAAGAACAGGCCTATCATGCGTTGCGTAAATTGGCGATGGAAAGGGGCTTGACCATCGGCGACATGGCGAAAAATGTGTTGGCGATGGCCGATTTACTGAATCAGAAGCCTGCACAGTAACGGTGCGTTGCGCACCAAGGCAGAGAATTCTAAGGGTTTAAGCGGCGATGAAACCCGTGATCTGGTTCGGTTATTCTCTGTTCCAACGCGTAGCGGCTGAATTTGGCGGGATCTGATTCGTTGGCCCGAATACTGCTTTAGACTTTAACGAGATACCCAAGGTTATCGACACACCCATGTTAGGCAATGGCGCCTTATCTCCCGAAAGGGGGGTAAGGCGTTTTTTTTTGGATGTAGACTTATGAAAGAAAAACTCGTTGTTATCGGCAATGGCATGGCCGGGATGCGCTGCATCGAAGAATTGCTTGGCATCGCGGCGGACAAATTCACGATAACGGTTTTCGGCGCCGAACCTTATGGCAATTACAACCGCGTCCTGTTGACGCCGGTACTGTATGGCGCCAAGCGGATCGATGACATCATGATTCACGATTTCGCCTGGTATCAATCACATCGGATAGATTTACAGTGCGGCCCGGACAAAGCGGTGACTGCTATCGATACCGACACGCGTCGAGTCATCACCCGCGACGGCAGCCGGACCGATTATGATCGTCTGTTGATCGCCACCGGATCAAGTTCGCATATCCTTCCTATTCCGGGGAGGAATGTCCGGGGGGTGATTGGATTCCGAGATATTTTCGATGTCGAATACATGATCAATAAGGCGCGCAGTCACAGCAATGCCGTCGTTCTGGGCGGGGGGTTGCTCGGTCTGGAAGCGGCCAATGGTTTATTGCAACGCGGCATGCGGGTGACAGTTGTTAATCGGGCCAACCACATACTGAACAAACAATTGGACGAGCATGCCGGGGCCATGTTGCAGGCGGAATTGGAGGCGAAAGGCGTGCAATTTTGCCTCGGTCTTTCTATCAAATCGATAGTTAATGAGGACGAAAATATCGCCGGCGTCGTCCTCGATGACGGCCGGGAGCTGCCGGCCGACCTTTTGGTGATGGCAACTGGAATCGTGCCGAATATAGCGCTGGCGAAAGCGGCCGGATTAGATTGTGAACGAGGCATCATCGTCCGGGATAACATGCAGACCAGTGACGATCGGGTGTATGCGGTCGGCGAATGTGTGCAACATCGGGGAGAACTGTTCGGCTTGGTCGCGCCGGTCTATGAACAAGCCAAGGTTTGCGCACAAATTCTCGCCGGGCAGGGTAATGTCGTTTATCGCTCGATCACTCCGGCCACCATGCTAAAAGTGAGCGGTATCAAGCTATTTTCGATGGGCGATTACCAAGGCGATGAAGAGGCCGATACCTTACAATTGATCGATCACGCACGGCGTCTATATCGCAAGATCGTGCTACGGCAAAACAAAATCGTCGGCATGCTGATGTATGGCGATACGAGCGACAGCGCCTGGTATCAACAATTGATGCACGACAAGACGGATATTTCCCAAATGCGGGAAGCATTGATTTTCGGCCGAGCGGTACACTCGGAAGCCGCCTGAAACAACTGGTTATGACGAAATGAGCGAACACATCATTAAAACTACCTGTCCCTATTGCGGCGTCGGTTGCGGTGTAGAAGCGGTGATCGAAGATGCAAAGGCGCACAAGATCAAGATACAAGGCGACAAACAACACCCGGCCAACTATGGCCGTTTGTGCTCCAAGGGATCGGCTTTGGCCGATACCGTCAGTCGGGAAGGACGCTTGCTCTATCCGGAAATAAAAGGACGGCGCTGCGGTTGGGAACAAGCGCTGACGCACGTCGCGTCAGGATTCAACGATATTATTGCAAAGCACGGACGGAATGCCGTGGCTTTTTACGTGTCCGGTCAACTGTTGACGGAAGACTATTATGTCGCCAACAAGCTGATGAAAGGTTTTATCGGTTCAGCCAATATCGATACCAATTCCCGCCTGTGCATGTCCTCCGCGGTCGTCGGTTATAAGCGCGCCTTCGGTTCGGATACCGTGCCGGGCAATTACCAGGATCTGGAACTGGCCGATTTATTGGTTTTGGTCGGATCCAACCTCGCCTGGTGTCATCCGGTCGCATTTCAGCGCATTCGCAAGGCCAAGGAAAATAATCCTAAATTGAAGATCGTTGTCATCGATCCGCGGGATACGGACAGTTGCGACCTGGCCGATTTGCACTTGCCGTTAAGGCCGGGCTCCGATGTCTCCTTATTTAACGGTTTGCTTTGCTATCTAGCCGAAAATAACAAGCTGGACATGGATTTTATCGAACAGCATACCGACGGATTTTCCGATACCTTGCTTTCCGCGCAGAGCGAAGCCGGTAATGTGAGGCATGTCGCCGAACACTGCGATCTGCCGGAGCCGGATTTACGCCAGTTTTATAGCTGGTTCGCCCAATGTGACAAGACGGTGAGTTTGTATTCCCAGGGGGTCAATCAATCCAGTGCCGGTTCCGATAAATGCAATGCCATTATCAATTGTCATCTGGCTACCGGGCGTATCGGTAAACCCGGTGCGGCGCCTTTTTCATTGACCGGCCAACCCAACGCCATGGGCGGACGCGAGGTCGGAGGATTGGCTAATACGCTGGCCGCGCATATGGAGCTGGATAATCCCGAACATGTGCGACGTCTGAGACGATTCTGGAACAGCGAGCAGGTGGCCGACCAGCCTGGCCTTAAAGCAGTTGAGCTGTTCGATGCGGTGGCGTCCGGTAACGTGAAGGCGATCTGGATCATGGCGACCAATCCTGTCGTCAGCCTGCCCAATGCCGATTTCGTCAAACAGGCCTTGCAACGCTGTGATCTGGTGGTGGTGTCGGACTGCATCGCCTCCACCGATACCACGGCCTGGGCCGATGTGAAGCTGCCGGCCGCCGGCTGGAGCGAAAAGGACGGCACCGTGACCAATTGCGAACGGCGGATCTCGAGACAACGGGCCCTTTTTCCTTCGAGTGGCGAAGCGCGGCCGGATTGGCGGATTATTTGCGAGGTCGCCAAACACATGGGCTTTGACGAGGGTTTCAATTTCAATTCCGCTGCGGAGATCTTTCAGGAGCATGCCGCGTTATCGGCGTTTGAGAATGATGAAAGCCATGGCATACGGGATTTCAACCTGGCCGGCCTGTGTGGCTTGTCCGAGCGAGACTACGCTCGATTGCAACCGGTGCAGTGGCCAGTCACGGATAGGTCGGGCCATGGTGTAGCCCGGCTGTTTTCAGACGGCCGTTTTTTTACGCCTAATGCTAGGGCCAATTTTATTCCCGTGAATTGGCGGGCGCCTGTCAATGCGCCGACAGCAGCTTATCCATTTATTTTGAATACCGGGCGCATTCGGGATCAATGGCATACGATGACCCGAACCGGACTATCGGCCCGCTTGAGCAGTCATAAACCGGAACCGTTCGTTGAAATACATCCCAAGGACGCCGATCGGGCTGATGTCGTCGATGGGGGGTTGGCTTTGCTTGAAAGCCGCTGGGGCAGTATGCTGGGTCGAGTGCATGTGACATCCAAACAAAAAATGGGGTGTTTGTTCGCGCCGATGCATTGGACCGAGCAGTTAAGCCGTTGCGGGCGAGTCGGGGCAACGGTCAATCCAGTGGTTGATCCTTATTCCGGACAACCCGAAAGCAAGCATACGCCGGTGCGGGTGTCACCTTATATTGTCCGCCATTATCTGTTTGTCATCAGCCGACAGGCATTGACGCTGCCGCGGTTCGACTATTGCGTCAAGGTAAGAGGGGAGCGATATTGGCTTTATCATCTGGCTACGAAGACGGCTCATGACGATATCGCCGCGTGGGCGAGGACCTTGTTGCCTGCTAACACTCCAGGGCGTGATCCGGAATGGATAGAATATCGAGATACCTCCGCCGGTGTTTACCGGGCGGCACAATTAGGCGACGAGCAATTACAAAGCTGTGTATTCGTTTCCAGCCATTGGCAACTGCCCGATAGCGGCTGGTTGCAGTCATTGTTTTCGCAGGGCAGGCTGAGTCAGGCGGAACGGTTGAGTCTGCTCAGCGCCAAACCTCCCAAAGGTCAGGCGGATGTAGGTCGTACGGTTTGCGCCTGTTTCAATATCGGCGAACAAACGCTAATCGACACGATAGAGAAAAAAAAGCTAACTGACGTTGACGCGATCGGTCGTTGTTTGGGCGCGGGAACCGGGTGCGGTTCCTGCCTCCCGGAATTGAAGGCGTTGTTGGGGTGATTTAGGTTAGGATTTGGCGTAATTACTCAGCGTATTTTTATCAGAGGGAGTAGGCTATTGATTTATCGGGCTGTCTGCAACAGGACGTTGCAGTCAGAGCTTACATGGAAGTATTCACGCGTCCCGAGAAATCAATGGTCTACTCCCTAAACCCTGAAAGATACTGAATAGTTACGATTTGGCTTACACTAACTTTCCGAAATAGAACCGTTCGGTTAGCAATTCAGTTTGAGCATTTTTGAACGCCAAACTGATGGGAATTGCTGCCATTCGGTTATTCGCTTGACAGATGAAGCCGTTGCCCTGGTTTAGGTGCTGGCTTATGTGACAGGCCGTCATAATCACCGCAACATGGCGCGATTACCCAACCTCTGCGTAGGATGCTGAACAGCGTGAAGCGCATCAAAAACCGGTGCGCTCCCAATGTAGGGCGGCTTCGCGTAGGGTGGCTTCGCGAAGCAAGCCACCACAACCCGCACCGGGGGCCAAATTTGGCATTGTGTGTATCAAAGGCGGATTGCCTGGCGGCGAATCCACCCTACGGTGGTCACCCGACGGTTGCGATATAACGCGTAGGGCGGCTTCGCGAAGCAAGCCGCCAAAACCCGCGCCGGGGCAAAATTGACCGTTGTCCGTATCAAAGGCGGATTGCCTGGCGGCGAATCTGCCCTACGGTGGGGCCATCCGACGGTTGCGATATAACGCGTAGGGCGGCTTCGCGAAGCAAGCCGCCAAAACTCGCGCCGGGGCCAAAATTGACCGTTGTCCGTATCAAAGGCGGATTGCCTGGCGGCGAATCTACCCTACGGTGGGGCCATCCGACGGTTGCGATATAACGCGTAGGGTGGCTTCGCGAAGCAAGCCGCCACAACCCGCACCGGGGGCCAAATTTGGCATTGTGTGTATCAAAGGCGGATTGCCTGGCGGCGAATCCACCCACATCCGTGAGGCGCACCACGCGCAGTGGATCCGCTCGCAGGGCAATTACCGCAACATGGCGCGATTGACTTGGTTGGGGCGAAACCCTACCTAATGAGTCGTCAATGACAACAGCTCGGATCATCAAGAAGCCTGGCTGATTTATATTGGAGTTCCGCTATACAGGGTAAAAATGAAAATCGCTTAGTTTTTGACCATTAATCGCCCCGACACGATTTGAGTTTGCAGGTCAATCCTGGCCAAAGAGGTCGGAATGTCTGTAAGATTGATGTTAACCATAGCCTTACTTCAACTACATGATTAACGCATGAGCGATACGCAGCAAACTTTTTACTATTTGAGCGTGGCCTTGGCTATAGGCCTGCTGATCGGTCTCGAGCGTGGCTGGAAGGAACGCAAAGCCGAGGAGGGCGCGCGCGTTGCCGGTGTGCGTACTTACGGTCTAACCGGTTTGCTAGGGGGAGGCTCAGCCCTGCTTGCCGAACGGTTTGGTCCGCTGACCATGGGGTTAGCATTCGTCGGGCTTGCGCTGATGTTTACCGCGGCTTACGTCGTGAATCTGCATCGAGGCAACGATGTCGGCATTACCAGCTTAGTCGCGGGGCTTTTAACTTTTATCTTAGGCGCTTTGGCAGCCATCGGCGAGGTTGCCATCGCTGCCGCTTCCGCCGTGGTGACCACACTGCTGCTGAGCTACAAGCCGTTGTTGCATCGGTGGGTGAGCGCCCTTGAAGCCAGTGAACTGCGCGCCGGCATCAAGCTCTTGTTGATCTCGGTGGTTTTGTTGCCGATTCTTCCGAATCAGGGCTATGGCCCTTGGAATGCCTTGAATCCTTATGCGATCTGGTGGATGGTGGTGTTGATTGCGGCCATTTCTTTCGTCGGCTATTTCGCGATCAAGATCGGCGGGGCTCGTCGGGGCGCTGTATTTACCGGCTTGTTTAGCGGCTTGGCATCGTCCACGGCGCTGACGCTGCATTTTTCAAGGATATCGCGTCGTGATGCGGCGCTGGCGCCGATCTTGGCGATGGGCATTCTGCTCGCCTGCGGGACTATGTTTCCGCGCATGGTGTTAGTCGCAAGCCTGCTCAATCCTCATTTATTCAGATTGCTGGTAGTGCCGGCGTTGGTGATGGCGCTGCTGAGCTATTTACCCGTACTGTTTTATTGGCGCGCATCGTCGCATAAGAAAACCGACGCGGTGGCGCCGATTAAAAATCCTTTGGAACTGAAGACAGCGCTGAGTTTTGGCTTGTTGTTGATGTTAGTGATGCTGCTTGGTAAAGCATTGCAGAGCTGGTTCGGAGAAGCCGGGGTCTTGGCGCTGGCAGCCGCATCCGGTGTCGCGGATGTGGATGCGATAACGCTTTCGCTTGCGCGTATGAGTCAGCACGATCTGACATTGCGCATTGCGGTAAGCGGAATCGTGATCGCCGCGGCCATCAATAATCTGATCAAGGGCGGCATGGCGACCTTCATCGGAGGACGCCCTATGGGCCTGCGCGTCGGCTTGCCGCTGTTGGGCAGCGCCATCAGTGGATTGGCATCGGTCTGGCTATGGGTTTTGTGAATGTGATTGCCTGGGGTTGCTATCCAAATTGATATTTGCTGTATGGATAAACGCTTATTGTCCCAGCACCTTGGCGACGGCGTCTTCCCAGAAGTCCAGCGGTTTGGTGATCGGCGCCGAACAACTGTCGTAGCCTTGGTATTCGACGCCTTTGAAAACATCGTCGCGCAGCCAGCGATAGGCGACCGGAGAGCTTTGTTTTAGCCGTTCCGGTATCAACACATATTGGGCGACCAGTTCGGCCAGTTTTTCCTGTATCCTGCCGTTATAGCGGCCTTCATTGACTTCCCAGAGGTATTCGAAGGCTTCAAACCACTTGGAAGGCCACAACGCCAGTTTGGCGTCGAGAATACGTTTCGACGTGGCGTTGTCGGTGGACATTTTTCGATACCAGTAAAAAAAATACAGGTCATCGCTGCCGTTCCAGAAGTGGAAGTTATCAATCGTATGAGCGATTTCATGGATCAGTATCGGCAGCCTGAAGTCGACCAGATATTTCAGGTCG
Organism: Methylomarinum sp. Ch1-1; assembly: GCF_030717995.2. NCBI lineage: Bacteria > Pseudomonadati > Pseudomonadota > Gammaproteobacteria > Methylococcales > Methylococcaceae > Methylomarinum > Methylomarinum roseum. The sequence goes on from NZ_CP157743.1 coordinate 1,043,142, forward strand.
ATGTCGCGATACATCTTTCCGTCTTTGGCTTTGTCGAAACCTCGGATGGTGAAGATGATCAGGTTCTGGCCGTTATAAACCTGCGCCACCGTCTGGCTTCTGAAGCCGGTGCCGGGTACGATCGTTAACGGATGGGTGTGGTCGGTCCAGATGCTGGTTTCGTAATCTTCGGGGGAGGCTTCCAGGATCAGCGACTGCAGGTGAGCCGGCGCTTTGGCGATGGCTTTTTCCAGTTTGTTGATTGGTTTGGCCCGGGTGATCGTTTTACGTAAAAACGGTGGAATCTTACGAATGCCCTTCTCGAAAACGCGCAGATGATCATCTTTAAACCGAGGGATCAGGTAATCGTCGCTATGTTTGATGATGGTTTTGGTGTCATAAAACAGCGCCAGGACCCTAAGCGCGGACTCTTCACTGTCCCAGTATTTTTCCAACACGCATAAGTCAGGCGATGGGGTGTCGGCGCAATCTTCACGAAATTCCAGTAAATCTTGTAGATGCAACGGATGAATATGGTCGGTCAGCACGGCAACCGAATGTTGACGTAGGTCAGCGGCATTTTTTTCATAGTAGGCGATGATCGCGCGCAATTCGGCCGGCGATTTAAATTGTTTTTCGCTGGTTGTACAGATCAGCTGGTTGTCTTGGGAGAGGGTGAAAAAGCGGTTCTGAAACAACGGCGGTGCGTTGTCGGGATGGTGGGCAAAGGCGCAGAAAACGGGCGCGATGGTTAACAAAAGCAGTCGCCAGAAAGTTCTGCGCGGGGAGCGTCTGCTATTCATCGCGGGATTGCCCTTTATTCATCGAAGCCAATGCTGTCCCAGAGGGATTCGACGAAGGTTTTTTCAGCTTCATCCTTTCTGATCGGCGGACCGTCAGGATAGTTTAGCTGGTAAACCCGTTTGGCATCGGCCTCTAGATCGCTCAGGTTGAGTTTGCCGTAGGCCTGCTGCATGATTTCCAAGGCGTAAGGGACGGCCGGCGTGCGCTGATATTCCTGCACGACATGGCTGGCGCGATTGGCGGCAGCGACGTAGGCGCGCCGCTTCAAATAAAAACGGGCGACATGGACTTCATACATGGCCAGGTTGTTTTTGAGCGCGATCATGCGTTGTTTGGCGTCCGGCACGTATTTGCTGTCGGGGAAACGCCGAATCAGCTCGGCGAAATTATCATAAGCATCGCGGGCGTTGCCAGGGTCTCGTTGACTGGCGTCGGTGGGCAGAAATCGATCGATAAACCCGATACCGCGGTTATAATTGACCAGACCTTTCAGGTAGTAGGCGTAATCGACGCTGGGATTTCTGGGATGAATCTTGATGAAGCGGTCGGCTGCTGCGATGGCGGCTTCCGGATCGTCGTTCTTATAATAAGCATAGGCGACATCGAGTTGGGTCTGGGCCGCATAGTCGCCGAAGGGATAACGCGCTTCCAGGGTTTCATACAGCTTGATCGCTTTCTGATAATTGCCGGCTTTCATCGCGTCCCTGGCTTTGTCATGGAATTGTTTCGCATCCCAGCCGTTATATTCGGCGTCCGAACCGGAGTCGGCCGATTGCAGGTTCTTTAATGTCTCGCAGCCCGCCAGCGGCGCCAACAGGGCAAAAAGAAATAAAAATTTTATTAAAAGTAATCGCATATTGTTGACGACACGTTGTACTATAACGGGTTTTTTTGTGTTTTCAGAACGCTGAGGCGTTTTTCCCATTCGCGAGTATAACTTAAAATCAGTTGAATATGGCTATATTAACGGCAAAAGTACCTGTAGAGCTGGCGGGCATGCGGCTGGACCAATGTCTGGCGGAAGTATTTCCGGATTATTCGCGCAGCAAGTTGCAAACCTGGATCAAGTCAGGGCGGGTGCGGGTTAATGGTCAAGCGCTGAAGGCCAAAGACAAGCTGGATGGCGGCGAGGAAATCCGCTTGGACGCCGAGGCGGAAGTCGTGCTGGAGAGCGAAGCCGAGGACATTCCGCTGGACATCGTCTACGAAGACGAGGCTATCCTGATTATCAATAAGCCGCCCGGCTTGGTCGTGCATCCGGCCGCCGGTCATTGGCACGGAACGTTGGTCAACGGCTTGCTGAATCATGACCCGAATCTAAATACTTTGCCGAGGGCGGGGATCGTGCATCGTCTGGATAAGGACACCAGTGGCTTGTTGATGGTGGCGAAGAGCTTGCAGGCGCATCACAGCCTGACGGAACAACTGCAGAACAGAACGATAACCCGCGAATACCTGGCGCTGGTGAAAGGTTGGATGACCGCCGGCGGCACCGTCGACGAGCCGATCGGCCGCCACCCGATAGACCGCAAACGCAACGCGGTCAGAGAAGATGGTAAACAGGCGGTGACCCATTACCGCCTGGAACGGCGCTTCAAGCGGCATACGCTGTTGCGGGTCAAGCTGGAAACAGGCCGCACTCATCAGATTCGGGTGCATCTGGCGCATATTCATTACCCGTTGGTGGGCGATCAGGTCTATGGAGGGCGCTTTCAATTGCCGGCGGGATGCAGTGCACAGCTGGAGGAGGCGCTCCGAAACTTCAAGCGACAGGCGCTGCATGCCGCCAAACTGGGGCTGGATCATCCGCTAACCGGCGAGTATTGCGAGTGGGAGCAAGCGTTACCGGACGATATGGAACAACTCTTGGCGGTATTGGCTGAAGATGAACTGGATTGAACCCGATTGGCCGGCGCCGACGAACGTGCATGGCGCAACGACGCTGAGGACGGGCGGCGTCAGCAGCGGCGCCTACCAGAGTTTGAATCCGGCCGGCCACGTCAATGACGATATCGAAAACGTGCGGGTCAATCGGCAGCGGATCAAGCAGATGCTGAATTTGCCGAACGAGCCGGTCTGGTTACGGCAGGTGCACGGGGCGCGAGTCGTTAACGCGAATCAGGTCGACGGCGTGGCGCAGGCCGACGCCAGTTACAGCGATCGCCCCGGCATCGTTTGCGCGGTGCTGACCGCAGACTGCCTGCCGTTATTGTTCACGACTGATGATGGCCGGCGAATCGCCGCGGCTCACGCCGGTTGGCGGGGCCTTTTGAGCGGCATCATCGAGCGCACCGTGGAGATGATGGCCGACTCCGAATCATTGGTTTGGATGGGGCCGGCGATCGGTGCGCAGTGTTTTGAAGTCGGCGATGACGTCAGGCAGGCTTTCGTGCATAAGTCTGCGGAGTTTGCCCACGCCTTCCGCGAACACGCCGAACATAAGTGGCTGGCGGATATTTATCGGCTGGCGCGCATCACTTTGGCCAGGCAAGGCGTCAACCGCATCTACGGGGGTGATTTTTGCACCGTCACCGAATCGGAACGTTTTTATTCTTATCGCCGAGACGGTGAAACCGGCCGCATGGCGACGCTCATTTGGAGAGACTGACTTTGGATTTATTGCTTTATATCATCATCTTTACTGCGATAGGCGGTGTGTTGAGTGTGCTGGCCGCCGGTATATTTTTATTGCTGCCGGAACCGCATAGGAATCGTATTTTACCGCACGGCATCAGTTTCGCCATCGGGGCATTATTGACCGTTTCTTTCTGGGGCCTGATTCCTCACGCCTTCGAGGAGGCTAAGCCGGATCAGCTGCAGTCGCTATCGGGCACGATATTGATTGGCATTCTGTTGTTCTTCATCCTGGAAAAGCTGTTAATCTGGCGTCACTGTCATTCTCATTCTTGTGAGGCTCACCTCGATGACGGTCATGATCATCATGACCATAGTCACGGCCGCCGCTCGACAGGCGTACTGATTATACTGGGCGACAGCATGCACAACTTTGTCGATGGCGTCCTGATCGCAGCGGCATTTCTGACCGATACTCATCTGGGCATCGTGACCAGCCTGGCGGTGGCCGCCCATGAAATTCCTCAAGAAGTCGGCGATTTCGCCATTCTGTTGGAAAGCGGCTACTCCAAGGGCAAGGCGCTTTTCTATAATATCCTGGCCAGTTTGACGACGGTGATTGGCGGAGTGCTGGCCTATTTCAGCCTGGAGGATTTACATGATCTGTTGCCGTATTTTTTGACGCTGGCGGCTTCCAGTTTTATCTATATCGCCGTGGCCGACCTGATTCCGTCGCTGCATAAAAAAACCGATATCAAGACGTCGTTAGAGCAGATTGCATTGATTCTGGCCGGAGTCCTGCTGATCTTTTCCCTGCATGGCCTGGCGCATGATATCGAAATCGACGGACCTAGCGTAGCGGCTAGCCATTGATCCAGAATTCCCGGTTTGAGCGTTTTAGCGGTGTGGGGGCTTGATGGCGCACTCCCTGCTGCCGTCATCTTCGCCAAACGCACCCCAAATCCTCTTTGTTATCCAAATGGGAATTACCGCCATTGATGGTCTTGAGCCAAACCGTTTCGACTGCGATGCCTCTATGCTTGCGTTGTCATAAAAAGGTAACATTGGGCTGATAGATTAAAAAGGTTTATAAGCGGATCACAGAAAATTATGTCGAAATTGAAGGTTCTGGTCGTTGAAGATGAAGAAGCCATCAGGGAGATGTTGGTCATGGCCTTGGAACAATCAGATTTGCAGGTAACGGCGGTCGAAAGCGCCGAGCAGGCGCTGCGGGCGTTGGCGGAAAATTTGCCAGATTTGCTGTTGTTGGATTGGATGTTGCCCGGCATCAGTGGAGTAGAGCTGGCGCGTCGGTTGAAAAAGGATGACAGTTACAAGGAGATACCGATTATCTTATTGACCGCCCGCGGCGAGGAAGAGGACAAGGTTCGCGGTTTGGAAATCGGCGCCGACGATTATATGACCAAGCCTTTCTCGCCGAAAGAATTGATCGCCCGCATCAAGGCGGTGATGCGGCGCAGCGGCAAGAGCGGTGAGAGTCGGCAGATTGCGGTCGGTGATCTGATTCTGGACACCGAGCAACACCGGCTGATGATAGACGGTCAGGCATTGGATGTTAGTCCCACCGAGTTCAGGTTGATGCATTTCTTCATGCTGAATCCGGACAAAGTCTATAGCAGGACTCAGTTGCTGGATCAGGTATGGGGGCGCAGTGTTTATATCGAGGAGCGTACCGTTGATGTGCATATTCGGCGTTTGCGAAAAATACTGGCTCAATATGGTCGCGAAGACCTGGTGCAGACAGTCCGTGGATTTGGTTACCGTTTTTCCGTTTCCGGTTGAGTGAACGATGGGACGTTGGTGGTGGAGGGAAACCTATATAGTCGCCTTACTGTTCATTGCGGCGCTTATACTGAGCTTTTTCATCGGCCATTTCGTCGAATTATTGTTATTGCTCACGATCTATTTACTGGTCAGGCAAACGCTGCTGATCAGCGCATTGGAGCGTTGGCTGAGACGCGGCGCCATCGGCGATAATCTGAAGGCCAAGGGTATCTGGGAAGATATCTATTATCATCTGTACAAGATCAAAAAAAACGAAAAAAAACGGAAGAAGAAACTGAGCAAGATGATCGATCAGTTTCGCAAATCCACCAATGCTCTGCCCGATGCTGCGGTCGTGTTGGGCAAACATGCCGAAATCGAGTGGATCAATAAGGCCGCCAGGGAAGTATTGGGTTTGAAAAAATCCGACAAGGGGCAGCGCATCGATAATCTGATTCGTTCGCCGTTGTTCAGCCAGTTTCTCAATGCCGATGACTATACTCAGAAAATCAGCATTCCTTCGCCGGTCATCGACAGCATCATTTTGCAGATCACCGTCGTTCCATATGGCGCCGGCCTTAGGTTGTTGGTCGCCCAGGATATCACCCAGCTTAAAAACATGGAGCGGATGCGCAAGGATTTCGTCGCCAATGTCTCGCATGAACTGCGTACGCCATTGACCGTGTTGAAGGGCTATCTGGAAACGCTGCAGGAGATGGAAGAGGAGCGATCCAAGTATGCCCGCTCCTTTCAGCAAATGTACGCCCAGACCGAACGCATGCAATTTCTGGTCGATGACCTGTTGCTGTTGACGCGTCTGGAAACGACGGATAAGCATGTCGAATGCGTCGATATTCCCTCCCTGCTCAGTCAGATCTGTCATGAAGGCGATATCATCGAGAATTCCGCCAGACGGATAGAACTGGTGTTCGGCACCGATAAGAAACTGATGGGTGATCCTCAGGAATTACGCAGCGCTTTTACCAATCTGGTCGTCAATGCGTTGAAATATTCCCCAGAGGACTCCGTGGTCAAGGTGCGTTGGAATGCGGCCGCCGATGGCGGCGCCTGTCTGGAGGTGGAAGACCAGGGAGAGGGCATTGCCAGCAGCGATATTCCCCGCGTCACCGAACGTTTTTATCGGGTCGATGTTAAGCGCAGTCGCAAACTCAGCGGCACCGGTTTGGGTCTGGCCATCGTCAAGCATGTGCTGGTCCGGCACGACGCCAAGTTGGAAATTCATAGCGAGTTGGGCGCCGGCAGTTGTTTCCGCTGCGTTTTTCCTGCCAAACAGGTGTGCTGAACTATCGCTAGCCCTCTTTATACCTAGCCCCAGCCAAATTGCGACTATCTTCTTTTGCGCGATCGGTGCACAATGACCCCATTCTGAAATTTGTCTTCGGATGATTTATCTTGTTTTGTTTATAATAAAACGCTAATATTGGCTTTGTCCTCAAATTTCGGCCAACCGTCTTTTGCCGGGCAGCGAGGTTAAGTTTATGCGAATGAAAGAGGGGTAGGTTATGATCTCGGAAGGAGTGGTTGAGTTGTCGAGGTGGCAGTTTGCCGTTACCTCCATGTACCATTTTTTGTTTGTCCCGTTAACGTTGGGTTTGTCGTTTCTGCTGGCCATCATGGAGTCTACCTATGTGATGACCGGTCGGCAGATTTATAAGGATATGACCCAGTTCTGGGGGAAATTGTTCGGCATCAACTTTGCGCTGGGCGTCGCCACCGGCTTGACGATGGAATTTCAATTCGGCATGAATTGGTCTTATTTCTCTCATTATGTCGGCGATATTTTCGGAGCGCCTCTGGCGATTGAAGGTCTGATGGCCTTTTTCATGGAATCGACCTTTGTCGGGCTGTTTTTTTTCGGCTGGGACCGTTTAAGCAAGGGCCAGCATCTGATGATCACCTGGCTGGTAGCCTTAGGGACCAATCTGTCCGCGTTGTGGATACTGGTCGCCAACGGCTGGATGCAAAACCCGATTGGCGCCGAATTCAATTACGAAACGATGCGCATGGAAGTGGAGAGTTTCGGCGACTTGATTTTCAATCCGGCCGCCCAAGTCAAATTCGTGCATACCGTCGCGGCCGGCTATACCACGGCTTCCGCCTTCGTGCTCGGCATCAGCGCTTGGTATATGCTGAAAGGGCGCGATGCGGCATTTTCGCAACGTTCCTACACCATTGCCGCAGGGTTCGGATTGGCTGCGGTGTTGTCGGTGATCGTGCTGGGTGATGAAAGCGGCTATACCGATGGCGAGGTTCAAAAAACCAAGCTGGCGGCGATCGAGGCGGAGTGGCATACCGAGGAACCGCCGGCCGCATTCACGGTAATCGGTCTGCCGAATCAGGATAAGATGGAGACCGAGTATGCGGTTAAAATCCCCTGGGTGCTGGGACTGATCGGCACCCGTTCGATCGATGAGCCGATTATCGGCATTAGCGAAATCCTGGAGCATAATCGGCTACGGATACGCAATGGCATCAAGGCTTACGCCTTGCTGCAGCAACTCCGGGATAACAAGCGTGACCCGGAATTGTTGGCCGAGTTTGATGGCGTGAAAGACGATTTGGGATATGGGCTGTTATTGAAACGCTGGACCGAACACGTCGTCGATGCGACCGACGAACAGATCGAAATGGCTGCGCAATACAGCATTCCGCGAGTGGCGCCGTTATTCTGGACTTTTCGGGTCATGGTGGCTTGCGGTTTCGTTATGTTGGTGATCTTTGCCCTGGCCTTTATCGCCAGCTCGATCCGCAAATGCCGTCAGGAATGGCTGCTGAAGGCCAGTCTATACATGATTCCGTTGCCTTGGATCGCGAGTGAAATGGGCTGGTTCGTCGCCGAATTCGGTCGTCAGCCGTGGACGATCGCGGAGATACTGCCGACCTTCCTTAGCGCCTCTTCATTAACGGAATGGGATCTGATCATCAGCCTGTCCGGTTATTTCATCGCCTATAGCATTTTTCTAGTGATAGAAATGTTCTTGATGCTGAAGTTCATCAAACTGGGGCCGAGCAGTCTGCACACCGGTCGTTATCATTTTGAAGTCGCCGAAGGAGAGTTGTCATGATTTTCGACTACGAAACCCTCAGGATCATCTGGTGGGCCTTTTTGGGGGCGCTACTGATCGGTTTTGCCGTTACCGACGGTTTCGACCTTGGCGTAGCGATGTTATTGCCGTATCTGGGTAAAAGCGATGACGAAAGGCGGGTCATCATCAATTCGGTCGGACCGACCTGGGAAGGCAATCAGGTCTGGTTCATCACCGCCGGCGGCGCCTTGTTCGCGGCCTGGCCGATGGCCTATGCGGTCTCCTTTTCCGGCATGTATTTCGCGCTGTTCGCGACGCTGGTAGCATTGTTTCTAAGGCCGTTGGGCTTCGATTACCGAGGCAAACTGCCCGATCAAAACTGGCGGAATAACTGGGACAAGGCCTTGTTTGTCGGCGGTTTAGTGCCGGCGCTGATTATGGGGGTCGGTTTCGGCAACCTGTTGAAAGGCATTCCGTTTCATCTCGATAGCGATATGCGTATCTTTTATCTGGGGACTTTCAGAGGATTGCTCAATCCCTTCGCATTGCTGGCCGGCGTTTTAAGCGTGTCGATGTTTTTGATGCATGGCGCGGTTTATTTGCAATTAAGGACCGATGCGGAGATTTACCAGCGCGCCAAGTCGGTCGTGTTGAAATCGAGCTTGCTGGTCATCGTGTTGTTTGCGCTGGGCGGCTTGTGGATCACCCATTTAGAGGGCTATCACATCACCTCGGAAATTTTCCCGAATGCGCCGTCCAACCCGCTGAATAAGTTTGTCAAGCGGGCCGAAGGTTTGTGGTTGGACAACTATAATCACGTGCCAGCGCTATGGGGCGTGCCGGCAGCGGCCTTCGTCGGCGCCTTGGCCACTATCGCCTTGTCCAGATTCGATCGTCCGGGGTGGGGCTTGCTCACTAGTTCCTTGACCCTCACGGCGATCATCCTGACCGCCGGCGTGTCGATGTTCCCATTCCTCATTCCATCCAACATGTCATTGAACAGCTCGTTGACCGTCTGGGACTCCAGTTCCAGTCAGGCGACGCTGAACTTGATGTTTTGGGTCACGGTGATTTTCTTGCCGCTGATTGTCATCTATACCAGTTGGGTGTTTCGTGTGCTGCGCGGCAAAATCACCGTCGATTTTATTCGCGACAACGATCATAAGCTTTATTAGGAGAGTGTCATGTGGTATTTCAGTTGGATTCTGGGGGTATTGCTGGCCTGTTCATTGGGCATCATCAATGTGCTGAGGCTGGAAGCTCAGCTGGCCTTGGCCAAGGAAAATGAAGTCATCGACCCATTGACGCAGCTGTTGTGCAAAGACAGCATGTTGACCCGGCTTCAGGAAAAAACGGATAACTCACGGCGCAATGGACTGCCTTTTTCGTTGCTGTATCTGAGTCTCAGGGATTTCAAGATTAAACATACTTTGCTCGATCATGAAATGGACACGACGCTGCTGAAAGTCGTGAAGACGATGAAGCAGGATATTCGGCTCGGGGTCGATATCGCGGCCAGAGTCGGCCCGGAAGAATTACTGTTGGCGCTGCCGGGCGTATCGCAGGAACACGCCGAACAGATCGCGCAAAAAATTAAAAGCGATATTTTCAACCAGGTCAAAACGCCGGGCAACATAGCCGTGGAAGTCATGATCGGCGTCGCGGAGTATTCCACTCATGCCGACCTGTTCAGGCTGGATCGTTTGACTGGCGAAGAAGAAGTCAATGCCTTGTTGGATATCGCCCAGAGTCAGCTTGGCGAGGCGGTGGCCTGAATCAACTGATGCGCAGCGCATGGTTCAAAGCCTAACCTGAGTAGCCTATATCAGGTCGCGCCTATCAGCGCCGGTGATGCGTTTTCCGCCGATTCTATCGAGCGTTAACCGATTTTCAATACCTTGGCGCCGCGTATCTTACGGGTTTTCAATTCGACCAGCGCTTCGTTAGCCTGCTCCAGACTAAACAGCTGGACTTCCGGTTGCATTTTCATGTCAGCGGCCAGGGTCAGGAACTCGCTGACATCGCGTCGGGTGATATTGGCGACGCTCTTGATTTCCTTTTCCAGCCAAAGGTGGCGCGGATAATCCAATTGTAAAAGACTTTCTTGACCGGCTTCCTTGCGGATCGCGTTGATCACCAGTCGCCCGCCCGCTTCCAGGTTAGCCAGCGCCTCGACGATGGGTTGCCAAGCCGGCGTCGTGTCGATGATCGCATCGAGCTTGTGCGGCGCTCGCCGTTTCGTGTCGCCGGCCCAGGTCGCACCGAGCTCCAGGGCGAATTGTCTTTCCTCCGGACTTCTGGCGAACACAAACACTTCGCTGTTTGGAAAGCGGTGCTTCGCCATCTTCAGCACCAGATGACCGGAAGCGCCGAAGCCGGTCAGTCCGAGCCGCTGGCCGTCGTGTAAATTGGTCAGACGCAAGGAACGGTATCCGATCGCCCCGGCGCACAGCAACGGCGCCGCCTCCTGATCGGTAAAGCTGTCGGGAATGCGATAGGCGAAATGTTGATCGACGGTCATGTATTCTGCGTAGCCGCCGTTGGCGTCGCGGCCGGTGGCCTGAAACGCCGGACACAGGTTTTCCTGTCCGCTCAGACAGAATTTGCAATGGCCGCAGGCGGAGAAAATCCAGGCGACGCCGACCCTGTCGCCCGCTTTAAAGTCGTCGACCTGATCTCCGACCGTTTCGATGCGGCCGACCACTTGATGTCCGGGAATGACCGGCAGATGGGGCGGAGGCGTGCGCCCTTCGATTTCATCGAGCTCGGTATGGCAGACGCCGCAGGCCGAGACCCGAATCAATATTTCGTGTGCCGCCGGCGTCGGAACAGGCGCTTGCACCCATTCCAGCGGCGTTTGGTTCTCATTCAGATTGCAGAGACTGGTTAAGCGCATCGCTTTCATCGCATCCACCGTTTTTTTGTTGCCGGATGTTATTAATGATTCTACGCTTTCTGCCAGGAGTAAAGCGATGATTGCATTTTGGCCGAAAAAGGCGGCAAGCGCAGGTGATCGTCGTTCAAGGGAAAGGAGTGTTTTGATGCGCTTCCTATCGTCAGCACACCCTACCCGCACCGGTAGGGCGGATCAAGCGCAGCGGATCCGCCAACGTAGGGCGGCTTCGCGAAGTAAGCCGCCAAAAACCGCCGCCGGAGGCAAAATTGGTCAGGTATCCAGGCGCATTGCCTGGCGGCGAATCACCCTACGGTTGCATGCCAATGTAGCCTTGCCTTCGGATGTGTCGAACAGCGTGAAGCGCATCGAAACAAGGTGCGCTTGCTCCGCCAAAGTCTGCCCGTAGGAGGCCCGCCCTCGGGCCGAATGGCTCTTTTCGCGCCGAGGGCGGCGCTCCTACGCAAAGCACCGTCTTGTCTTCGGATGTGCCGAACAGCGTGAAGCGCATCAAAAACCGGTGCGCTTCCTATCGTCAGCACACCCACATCCGTGAGATGGATCACGCACAGCGGATCCCCCTGGCGTATTTGTTGTTAAATTCTGTTTTGCCACTCATTCATTTAATGAGGTAGCTCTGCTGGGCTAAAGCAGCAATTCCCACTTTGGCATTCAAAAAGGGCATGGGGTGTGTTTGGCGAGGATGTCGGCAGCAAGGATGCTGCCGTCAAGCCCCCAGGGATGGGTTTACGGCGCTCCTCGACAGACACACCTCATGCCCTAAACCCTGCAAAAATACTCAAACTGAATTACTGGGGCTAAAGACTTTAATTGAAAATCGGCCGCTATTGTGTTGGAATTCAAAATGACTCAGTAGTTTATGCCCCTGTGGAGGTCGATGCATGAACGATGTACAACGCATGTTGAAGGACATCGAAAGGGAAGTCAGGCTAACCCGAACAGAGATCGGCAAAGACGCCTTGGACGCCCGCGTCATGGCGGCGATGAGGGAGGTGCCGAGACATGAATTCATTCCCCAGGAGCTGCATGAGCACGCCTATGACGATGGCCCGGTGCCGATCGGCATGGGGCAGACCATTTCCCAGCCTTATATCGTCGCGTTGATGAGCGATTTGCTCAACAGCAAAGCCAGCGACCGCATTTTGGAGATCGGCACCGGTTCCGGCTATCAGGCGGCCGTGTTATCACGGCTAGTGCGCAAAGTTTACAGTATCGAGATCATCGAACGATTGTCGCAGCAGGCGCAGGCATGCTTCGACAAATTGGGGTATGACAATATCGAACTCAAAACCGACGACGGCTATTATGGCTGGCCGGAACAGGCGCCTTATGACGGCATCATCGTGACGGCCGCCGCGTCGGAAATTCCCCAACCGCTGATCGAACAACTGAAACCCGGCGCGAGGCTGGTCATTCCGGTCGGCTTGCCTTACAGTTATCAGGAATTGATCGTCGTCGAACACAAGTTAAGCGGGGAAATAGCGGCCCAGGCGATACTAGGCGTCAGTTTCGTTCCGCTCACCGGCCGCCATCAGACCGATGGCGCGGCTAAGCCTTTGCCTTAATCTCGAATAACTGAGATGGAGTAGCGTTCGTGAATGATAAAAACCATGATGTGAAGGATCTTGCGCTAGCCGACCAGGGCCGCGAGCGCATCGATTGGGCGCTCAGCGAAATGCCGGTCTTGCGGCAATTGATGGAGCGCTTTGATCGGGAAAAACCATTGGCCGGGGCGCGCATTAGCGGTTGTTTGCATATCACTACCGAAACGGCCAATCTGGCGCGCACCCTGATTGCCGGCGGGGCGGAACTGGTGCTTTGCGCCAGCAATCCGCTCAGCACTCAGGACGACGTCGCCGCGGCGTTGGTGCGGCATTATCAGGTGCCGACTTTCGCCAAATGCGGCGAAGATGGCGACACCTATTATCGGCATATCGCCAGGGCGCTGGATCATCGGCCGCAGCTGACGATGGATGACGGCGCCGACCTCGTCAGCGAATTGCATAAAAATCGCGCCGACTGTCTGCCCGTCGTAATCGGCGGCACGGAGGAAACGACCACCGGCGTGATTCGTCTGCGCGCGATGGCGGCGGACAATGCCTTGCGTTTTCCGGTCATCGCAGTCAACGACGCGATGACCAAACATTTGTTCGACAACCGTTACGGCACCGGGCAAAGTACGCTGGACGGCATCATTAGGGCGACCAATATCCTGCTCGCCGGCAAGACCTTCACGGTCGCCGGTTACGGTTGGTGCGGGCGCGGCATCGCGATGCGCGCCAAGGGGCACGGCGCCCATGTCATCGTCACCGAAGTCGAACCGCTGCGGGCGCTGGAGGCGGCGATGGACGGCTTTCGGGTCATGCCTTTGCTGGAAGCCGCGGCGTGTTCGGATTTCATCGTTACCGCCACCGGCGATAAACATGTGCTCGATCAGGCCCATTTCGAAGTGATGAAAGACGGTTGCGTGATCGCCAATTCCGGACATTTCAATGTCGAGATCAATATTCCGGCATTGCAGCGGCTGGCGACCGATAAAAGCCGTCCGCGCAGCAGCGTCGAATCCTACCGTCTAAAAGATGGCCGTCGCATTCGTCTGCTGGCGGAAGGCAGGCTGGTCAATTTGGCCGCGGCGGAAGGCCATCCAGCGACGGTGATGGATATGAGTTTCGCCAATCAGGCCTTGAGCGTCGCTTATTTATGGCGACACGGCGCATCGCTCGATCACGCGGTGCACCCGGTGCCATCCGATCTCGACGGTCAGGTCGCTACGATGAAGCTGGAGGCGATGGGAATAGCTATCGACAGCTTGACGAAGGAACAGCAAACCTATCTGGCCTCGTGGCGGGAAGGAACCTAACGATGCCGACGTCGAATCAAGCTGCACGCGAAAACCCTGAGACTGTCGGCGGACGGGTGAAGTCGGTCAGAGGCAGCGTCGTGGACGTGACTTTTACGGGGCGACTGCCCGGTATCAATCAAATGCTGCGGGTGGAGAGCGGGCAAGAGATCGTACTTGAGGTGGCCGCCTATCTGAATGAAACGGATGTACGTTGCATCGCTTTTCACACCACCGAGGGATTGGAGCGAGGCGCGCCGGTCAGCGATTCCGGCGCCTTTTTGTCGGTGCCGGTCGGCGATGCGGTATTGGGGCGTATGATCAACGTGTTCGGTCAGGTCATCGACGGCAAAGCCCCTTTGGCGGCAAATGGCGAGACCCGGCCGCTGCATCGCAATCCGTTGCATTTGAGCCAACGCGACGTCAGCTCGGATGTGTTCGAGACCGGCATCAAGATCATCGATCTGCTGGTGCCGTTGGAGCGCGGCGGTAAGGCGGGCTTGTTCGGCGGCGCCGGGGTAGGCAAAACGGTGGTGATTACCGAATTGATCCACAACATGGTCGGTCATTATCGCGGCGTCAGCGTGTTCTGCGGCATCGGCGAGCGTTGCCGGGAAGCGGAAGAGCTTTACCGGACTATGGATGAAGCCGATGTGCTGAAGGATGCGGTATTGATCTTCGGCCAGATGAACGAACCGCCTGGCGTGCGCTTCCGAGTCGGCCACGCCGCCTTGTCGGTGGCCGAATATTTTCGCGACGAGAGCCGACGCGATGTGCTGCTGTTGATCGACAATATTTTTCGCTTTATTCAGGCCGGTTCCGAAGTCTCGGGCTTGATGGGGCGCATTCCTTCTCGGGTCGGTTATCAGTCGACATTGGCGACCGAACTGGCGGAGCTGGAAGAGCGCATCTGCAATTCCGCCGGCGGCAGCATGACGTCGATACAGGCTGTCTATGTACCGGCCGACGACTTTACCGATCCGGCCGCGACCCATGTGTTCGGTCATCTGTCCGCGTCGCTGGTATTGTCGCGCAAACGGGCCAGTCAAGGTTTCTATCCGGCCGTCGATCCGTTGGCGTCGCGTTCCAAGATGCTCAATGCCGCCGTGGTCGGGGAACGTCATTATGCAATTGCGACCGAAGTGAGACGAGTGTTGGCTGAATATGACGAACTGCAGGACATCATCGCGATGCTGGGGCTGGAAGAGCTGAGCGAAAATGACCGCGCCACCGTGAATCGGGCGCGGCGACTGGAGCGTTTTCTGACCCAGCCGTTCGTCACCACCGAGCATTTCACCGGACGCAAGGGGCAGTTGGTCAGCCTGCGGGATACGCTGGATGGCTGTGAACGCATACTCGCTGACGAGTTTGCCGAGATGTCGGAACAGTCGCTGTATATGATCGGCGCCATCGACGGGGCGGAGAAATGAGACTGAAACTGTTGCTGCCCAGCCATGTGCTGATCGATGAACCGGTGCAAAAAGTCATCGCCCAGGGCGGAAACGGTTCCTTTTGCCTGGAGCCGCGCCATGTCGATTTCGTTTCCGAATTGGCGCCGGGCTTGTTGCAGTTTGTCGATGCCGATGGGCAAGAGGTATTTGTCGCGGTCGATGAAGGCGTACTGGTCAAATGCGCCGACGAAGTGATGATTTCGGCCTACAATGCGGTCAGGGGCGAGGACCTGGAGACGCTGAAAGACACGGTGGAACATCGTTTTCGCCAGCTTAACGAAGGGGAACGCATCGCGCGCAGCGCTCTGTCCAGGCTGGAAGCGGGCGTGGTCAGGCGCTTTACCCAGATGCAGGAGGGACGATGACGATCTATAACATAATGATTAACTATGAATAAAAAACCGGAGCCGCCCAAGGCGGAACTGACAAAATCGGTGGAGGAACAGGCCGAGCGCAAGCTCAAGGCCCGACAAAACCGGCGGCATGGTGTCTGGTTCGGTTTGGGCATGTTCGGCCTGGTCGGCTGGTCGGTCGCGATTCCGACGCTGGCCGGCATTGCGTTGGGTGTGTGGATAGACAAGCGTTGGCCCGGACAGATTTCCTGGACGCTGACGCTGATGTTCGTCGGCGTCGTGCTGGGTTGCCTGAATGCCTGGCGCTGGATCGGCGAGGAAAGCCGCGATGACTGAATCGTTCTATCTATACGGCGCGGCCCTGCTTTGGGGCCTGTTGCTGGGTGTGTTTTATTTCGGAGGATTGTGGCTGACGGTGCGCCGGCTGGTCGAAGTCAAACACCAGGCGTTATGGATGCTGGGCAGCTTCTTGAGCCGCAATCTATTGGCGGCGGCGGCTTTTTATCCGGTGGCGCTGCAAGGCTGGCAGGCGATGCTGTTTTGTCTGGCCGGTTTCATCGTGGTCCGTATGCTACTGAGCCGACGGATCAGGGTGCAAGACAGCCATTGATGGGGGAAAAACCATGATGACCAATCCCGATCAGATTATTTTGTGGCAATACGGTCTCATCAAGATCAATGCGACCCTGGCCTTTACCTGGGGCGTGATGGCTTTGCTGGCGCTGGTCAGTTATGCGGTGACCCGACGCATGGTGGTCGACCCGCCGATGAGCAAAGGGCAGAATCTGTTGGAGGTGATCGTGTTTCACGTCAATCTGCAAATCCGCGAAATCAGCCGCCAGCGGCCGCTGCGTTATCTGCCGCTGATCGGCACTCTGTTCCTGTTCATCCTGATTTCCAATTTGTTGGCGATCGTGCCAGGTTACATACCGCCGACCAGCTCCTTGTCGACCACGACCGCATTGGCGTTGTGCGTGTTTGTCGCGGTGCCGGTTTACGGCATCAGACAGATCGGCTTATGGCGCTATTTGAAACAATATTGCCGGCCTACACTGTTCATGCTGCCGTTCAACATCATCGGCGAACTTTCTCGCACACTGGCGCTGGCAGTCAGGCTGTATGGCAATATCATGAGCGGCGTCGTGATCGGCGCGATCTTTCTCAGCTTCGTGCCGTTTTTCTTTCCGATACTGATGCAGGTGCTGGGCTTGTTGACCGGCACGATCCAAGCCTATATTTTTTCGGTCTTGACGATGGTTTATATCGCCTCGGCCGTTCCGTCCAGTGACGATAAGGACAGCAAACACCCCGAAACAGGAGACACACATGAGTGACATCAGCTTGATCGGTATGATCTCGATCTTTACCGCCGGCATCACCATCGCCATCGGCTCAGTAGGCCCCGCTTTAGGTGAGGCGAGAGCGCTGGCTCAGGCCTTAAGCGCGATCGCCCAACAACCGGACGAAGCCAACACGATTAGCCGGACGCTGTTCGTCGGCTTGGCGATGGTCGAGTCGACCGCGATCTATTGTCTGGTAATTTCGATGATACTGATTTTCGCCAATCCATTCTGGGAATACGCGATCGCCCAAAGCGGAGGTTGATCCATGTCGATAGACTGGTTTACCGTCGCCGCCCAGATCGTCAATTTTCTGATTCTGGTTTGGCTGCTGAAAAAACTGCTGTTTCGGCCCCTCATGAATGTGATGGAACGTCGTGAGCTGGGCATCAACGGCCGCTTGCAGCAGGCGCATCGGCAAATGGACGAAGCGCAGGCGTTGAAACAGCAGTACCAGCAGCATCTGCAGCAATTGCAAGAGGAGCGGGACGCGAAGATGGCGGAGGCCAGGCAGCAGGCGGAAGATGAAAAGACGGAGTTGTTGCGACGCCTCGGCGATGACATGCAACGCAAGAAAATGCAGTTCGAGGCAGAGATGCAGCGTCAGCAACAGGAGCTGGGCGAATCTATCCGGCAGATGCTTAGCGAAAAAGCGCTAGCGCTCAGCGACAAGATATTGACTGAATTGGCCAGCGAGTCGCTGGAGCAGCGCATCATCGAGCGTTTTCTAGAGCATTTGTCCTCCTTGCCGCAGGATGAACGGGACGCGTTCACTCAGGCGCTGCGCCAACAGCATCAGGCGACGATTATCACGGGGTTTCCGGCGAACGAGGCCAATCGCCGGCGGATACAACGATGGTTGGATGAGTTTGCGCCCGATTGCCGTTTGCTCTTCGAACAGCGTGACGCGATCGTTTGCGGCATCGCGCTGGAAGTGGGCGGGCGCAGTTGGGAGTGGAATGTGGATCGCTATCTGAGCGAATTGGAAAGCGAGCTGTTAACTAGCCCCGGCAAATCATCATGAGCGAGTTTTTTCGCCGTCATCTGCAGCAAGCTTCGCAGCATATCGACCGGGTGTTGACGAGCGAGCATTTCGCCTTGAAACAGCGGGAAGTCGGCCGCTTGATCGAACTCAGTTCCGGCGTCGCTCGGGTGCAGGGCCTGCCGAATACTCGGGCGATGGAATTGTTGCGCTTCGAAAATGGTGTCATGGGCATCGCCTTCAACCTGGACCCGGACGAAATCGGCGTGGTGTTGTTGGGCGAAGAGACGGAGTTGTCGGCCGGCAGTAGGGTCGAGCGCAGCGGCCGAGTCATCGACGTCCCGGTTGGCGAAGCTCTGCTGGGGCGGGTGATCGACGCGCTGGGGCGGCCGCAGGATAATGCTGGCCCGCTAAGGTCCGGCTCGCGCTGGCCGATCGAGCGGGAGGCGCGGCCGATCATCGAACGGGCGCCGGTTTCGGCGCCGTTGCAGACAGGCATCAAGGTCATCGACGCGCTGATCCCAATCGGCCGCGGTCAGCGCCAGTTGCTGCTGGGCGATCGTCAGACCGGTAAGACCGCGATCGCGATCGATACGATCCTGAATCAGCACGACAAGGACATGGTCTGCATCTACTGTGCGATCGGCCAGCGCGGCGCCGCGGTGGCCAAGGCGATACAGCGCTTGCGCGAACATGGCGCGTTGAAATACACGGTGGTGGTGGTCGCCGCCGGCGAAACCACGCCCGGCCAGCTTTATATCGCCCCATATGCGGCAGCCAGCATCGGCGAATGGTTCATGCAGCAGGGCCGAGATGCGCTGGTGATCTACGATGATCTGACCCACCATGCCCACGCCTACCGCGAACTGTCGCTGCTGCTGAGACGTCCGCCGGGCCGCGAGGCTTATCCGGGCGACATCTTTTATCTGCATTCGCGCCTTTTGGAGCGGGCAACGCATCTGAAAAACGAATACGGCGGCGGCAGTTTGACGGCACTGCCGATTATCGAAACCCAGGCGCAGAATCTGTCCGCCTATATCCCCACCAATCTGATTTCGATTACCGACGGACAGGTTTATCTGTCGCCGGTGTTGTTTCAGAAGGGCGGACTGCCGGCCGTCGATGTTGGCAAATCGGTGTCTCGGGTAGGCGGCAAGGCGCAGCTGCCGGGATATCTGGATATTTCCGGGCCGCTGCGCTTGGCGTATTCGCAATTCGAGGAATTGGAAACCTTCGCCCGCTTCGGCACCCGGCTCGATGACGCCACCCGTCACAGCATCGAAAGAGGGCGGCGGGTCAGGGAGATTTTAAAGCAGGATGAAGGTCGGCCGCTCGGCGTGTTCGATCAAATCGTGGTTTTGCAGGCGGTCAATGCCGGTTTGTTCGATCCGTTGCCGCTGGATGCGGTTAAAAAGGCCGGCTTGCGCTTATGCGACGAGTTGTCGAGACGTTTCGCCGAACAGCGCCGGAAAATTAGAGACGGCGAGCGTCTGAGTGAGCGGGAAAAGAGCGCGTTAATGCATTTCGCCCGTTCCACGCTGGACGCTTTTACGGAAGAAGGCCATGAAAACGCTTGAGGCTTTGCAACGCGACATGGCGACGACC
Source organism: Methylomarinum sp. Ch1-1 (assembly GCF_030717995.2). NCBI lineage: Bacteria > Pseudomonadati > Pseudomonadota > Gammaproteobacteria > Methylococcales > Methylococcaceae > Methylomarinum > Methylomarinum roseum. The sequence continues at coordinate 1,062,815 of NZ_CP157743.1, forward strand.
ACCGACATGCAGGACATCGTCCGCACGATGAAGGTGCTCGCCGCGGTCAGCATACGCCAGTATGAACGGGCGCAGGAATCGCTGCAGCAATATAATCGTACGGTCGAACTGGGACTGCAGGCGGTATTGCGGCGGAAGCCGGCAAACACGATGGGCGGTGGCGAAAAGGAGCAAGGAGAGGTCGGCGCGATCGTGTTTGGTTCCGATCACGGCTTATGCGGCCGCTATAACGAAAACATGGCGGCCTTTGCCATGCGGGAATTGGATAAGATGCAGCGACAAACGAATGGTCGCCGCATTCTAGTCGTCGGCGCCCGGATTGACGCCTCATTGCGAGCCATGGGGCAAAGCGTGGAGGAATGTTTCTGGGTTCCGGGCACGGTCGACAATATCACCGAGACGGTGCAGAAAATTTTGTTGAAAATCGATGATTGGCAGCAACAGGATATAGCCACGATCATGTTGTTCCATCATGCCCGCCGGCAACGGGTGACCTACCCGCCAGAGGTTAGGCAATTATTGCCGGTCGATTTGAGCCGCTTTAACCGCGACCGCAACAAACCCTGGCCGTCCCGTTCCCTGCCGCAATTTACTATGCCTGCCGAACAATTGTTGCGGTCGTTGATCCGGCAGTATTTATTCGGCCGGCTGTTCAATGCCTGCGCGGAATCGTTGGCCGGCGAACACGCGAGTCGACTGATGTCGATGCAGGTGGCGGAAAAAAACATACAACAACGCCTGGAGTCGTTAACGGCGGTTTATCGACAGCAGCGCCAGAATCAGATTACCGAGGAGTTGTTGGATGTGGTGTCCGGATTCGAGGCCTTGCAGGAACGGAAGCGCTGAATAAGATTAAATGGCTATTAACTGACCGCGAGTTTAAAAAGGGGCAAAAAAGGGGACAGCGAAAAAGGGGACAGGCTACTTTTACTCAGGAGCACCTAAATAAACAAAGGGACAAAAAGGGGACAGGCTACTTTTACTAAAGTTTCTCCGTTTGAGCATTTTTGCTGTGTTTAACCTGAGTTTGGGTTAAGAAATCAGCCGGTATCAGGTAGCGCTTCCAGAAGACGCCGTTCACCCAGCACCTAAATAAAAATCGGCCATGCCGCGCACACTTCTTCCAGAGCTACCTGATGCCTTCTTAACTCTTATCCCAAGCTGAGGTTGTGTTTAGGGCATGGGGTGTGACTGTCGAGGACACCCGCGCCAAACACACCCGGTGCCCTTTTTGAACGCCAAACTGATGGGAATTGCCGCGGTAGGTGTGAATTTATTCGCAGTGCGCGGATAAAACTTCACCTATGTTCACAATTGCCGACAGAATAATATTGACTATGTGCTAGGAAAAGAATTAAAAAGTTTTGTCATTGAGTGTCGAAGAGAGTATTTTTAAACTAAGGTAAGAGGATTTAAACGACCAGGACATAAGGAGACAATAATGAATCGCATCAATGTGCCGCATGTCGGCGCTCCGGATCCGGAACGGGAAACCTCTCCGATCATCGATGAATTCGATGAAAGCGCGGATGTCATCAAACAGCAGCAACCGGGCGAACCGGTCTGTCTTTTCAACGGCAAAAGCTATCAACATGGAAGCCAAGTCTGCAGCGGCGATGTGCTATTGCGTTGTGATTACGGCGCCTGGGTGAAAATGGGCTCTTGCGATCCGGATAACCCCTAGCCCGGTCAGTCGGGGCTGTCGCCAATGGCTGTATCAGACAGCCCCATTCAACAACCGCTGCAATTCCCTGGCATTAAGCGGGGCTGCGCACTCCGCGTCATTATCGAAATAGACATGCACCTGTTTCTGTTGGTCCATGCATTGAGCGATGCGTTCTGCCCAGTGCCGCATTTGCTGCGGGCTATAGCGGGATGCATAGGTTTGCGGCTTGCCGTGCAGACGAATATAAACCAGATTTGAGCTGGCCCTGTCCCAACGCGGCCAGTCGCCGGCATCGGAAATGCATGAGGCGATGTCGGCATCTGTCAGGATTGCCCCCGTTTCATCGTCAAACCAGGAAGGGTGCCTTAATTCGATTGCATGGCGCACTTCCGGCCATTGCCGTAAGGCCTGACAAAACATCTTCAGCCTGGCGGCGTCTTTAGACAGGCTCATAGGCAATTGCCAAAGCACCACGGCCAGTTTTTGCTGCAATGCCGAGGCATGGTCTTTCTCGATCAGCACCGATTGCTGCGGTTCGAGTAATTTTTTGTTGTGGGTCAGGTAACGATTGGCCTTGATTGCGAACTTGAAGTCAACCGGCGTCTGCTCGAACCATTTACGTAGGGTCTGGGCATTCTGTAGGCGATAAAACGTGCCGTTGACCTCCACGCTGGAAAATTGTTCGGCATAGTAGCTTAACCAGTTTTTCCGGGCGATACCCGAGTAGAAACAGTCTTTCCAATGACGGTAGCTCCAGCCGCTGGTGCCGATATAAAGTCGAGACAAGGCTCAACCCTTAATGCAGATCATCGGCTCCAGGCGGGCCACTTTACGGGCCAATCCTGCCAGCTCGGCGATATCGACGACGCTGTCGACATCTTTATAAGCCGGTGGCGCTTCTTCGGCGACCCCCCGCATGGACTGGCTGCGGATAATGATGCCCTGAGCCGCCAGCGTTTCGATCAGCGTTTTACCCCGCCATTGTTTGCTGGCCTGGCGCCGGCTCATCGCCCTCCCGGCGCCATGACAGGCCGAACCGAACGCCCGTTTCTCGCTGTCTTTGCAGCCGCACAAGATATAAGAGCTAGTGCCCATCGAGCCGCCTATCAACACGGGTTGACCGACGGCTTGGAACACCGGCGGCAAATCGGGATGGCCGGGGCCGAACGCGCGGGTCGCGCCTTTGCGGTGGATGAACAGGCCCTTTTTTTTGCCGCCGATTTCATGTTGTTCCAGCTTGCAGGTATTATGCGAGACATCATAAAGCAGGCTTAGATGGGCATCGGGAAAAATGCCGGCGACAGCCTGGCGGGTCAAATGGGTAATGATCTGACGATTGGCCAAGGCGCAGTTGATGCCGGCCCGCATCGCGCCAAGATACTGGTTACCCAACGACGAATCCAGCGGCGCACAGGCCAGTTCCCGGTCGGGCAGCGCGATGCCGTGCTGCGGAGCGGAGACCGCCATCTGTTTCAAGAACTCCGTGCCGATCTGGTGGCCTAGCCCCCTGGAGCCGCAATGTATGCTGATGACGACGGCATCGGTTTGCAAACCGAATACCTGGGCGGCGTCCTGATCGAAGATTTCGGCAACCCGTTGTACTTCCAGATAATGATTGCCGGAGCCGAGGGTGCCCATCTCATCTTTTTGCCGTTCTTTGGCTCTGGCGGACACATAGTTCGGTTCGGCGCCGGCCATCTTGCCATGCTCTTCGATGCGTTCCAAGTCCTGGGGTTCGCCGTAACCTTGCGCCAGCGCCCATTGTGCGCCGCCTTTCAGCATGCCTTGCATGGTCTGATGATTAAGGTGAATGCGCCCTCTGCTGCCGACCCCGGCCGGAATCATCCGATACAAGGCGTCCGCCAGCGCCTGTTTATGGGCTTGCAGGTCGTCGGTGTTGAGACCGGTATGCAAGGTGCGCACGCCGCAGGATATGTCGAAGCCTACGCCGCCGGCCGAGACTACGCCGCCCAGCTCCGGATCGAAGGCGGCGACCCCGCCGATCGGAAAGCCGTAACCCCAATGCGCATCGGGCATCGCATAGGCGGCCTCGACGATGCCCGGCAACATTGCGACATTGCTGAGTTGTTCGTAGACCTTTTGATCCATCTGCTGCAGCAAGTGGGCGTCGGCATAAATGACGGCCGGCACCCGCATCCTGCCATGAGGCGGAATTTCCCAACAGGTTTCATCGCGTTGTATAAATTGACTGGTATCCATCGCTTTCCCCCGTTAACTCGAATCATTGCTGCCTTATCGGATTAGACATCGACGATGCATTGCGCCACCCACAAGCCATCGGCTTGTCGATAGACGCGCAGCTCGGTAAAGGTTGCGCCTTTGATTTCCACGGCTGGCTGGTGTCTTTCTCGATCAATGGCTTCGCCGTAGGCCGTTGCCGATAATTTGCCGTCTTTGATGTTGACCCGGTATTGTTTGAACAATAACCGATGGATCGCCATTTGGTAAACCAATTCATTTATCCAGTCGAGAAACAACAGTTCAACATCGTCTGCCGCGCATGCGATGGCGATCGCTTGATCCGCCGCAATCAGCTTGGGTTCGGCGATCACGGCGGTCATCGCCACGGCGGCCTGTTCAAAGGCCTGGTCAAGTTCCCGCGCTACGCCGCGTATGCCGATGTCGGCGTCATGTTCGAAATGTTCCCAATAAGGCGAGGCGGCAGACTTGTTCATTGCTGGCGGTTGCAGTGGATGATGACTGGAAACATAATAAACCAATGCGTTGACCGTTGAATAATATTGTTAGAGGGGGCAAGCAGAACCTTTACCTCAATCGATTAAATTTCGGCTGCGCTGGATGAACTTTTATCGCCTTTGTAACATATTACGGTTAAACTGAATGCACATGATATGGTCATAGTCTATTCACTATCCAGCCATTCCCTTAAAACGCTCAAATGGGAATTGCTGTTCGCTATCGATGTATTAAATAGGAGACAGGACGATGAACGAACATTTACAGTTGGTCAGAGAGTTTCATTCCGCTTATTCAATACCGCAGGCCGAATTCGGCCAACCCGAACCGTTGGCGGATATGCGCATCATTGCCCGTGAGGCTTTGTTGATGGAAGAGGGGAGCGAACTGTTCAACGCTTTCAAACGAGGCGAGATGGCCGATATCTTGGCCGGTCTGGTGAACCTGGGCTATGCCGCATTGACCGGTGTCGCACTGCAGGGCGCCGATGTCGAAGAGGCTGACGCTTCTAGAAAACATGATCGCTTGGTGATCGCGATCGTACGCAGCCTGTCCGATAAGATTAACCAATGTTCATCGGGGAAAAGCACGGATTATTCAGCGCTTTACCGTATGTGTGAACAGTTGGCGAGGGATTTTCTCAATGCCGATTTCGACAAGGGCTTTCGAGTCGTTCATGACAGTCGCATGGCGGCGCTGGAAGAACATCCGCATCCTTCCCGACATTTTAAAACGCCGGACTTGAGTGATTGTCTGTTTGAATAATCGTTACTGTTTTTCCGCGACCAGGTCGAGTACGATGCTGCTGGTCAGTTTGTCGCGATCGATGATGCCGATGAAGTAACCGTCTTCATCGATGACCGGCAGTTCCGACAAGTTTTTATGGGCCATTTTTTCCAGTACTTCACGTTTATTGCTGTCGCTGGAAATTGCGCTGCTGATCAGGCCCTTAATCGGCTCGAGGTCGTTGGTTTCGATCAAGTTGACGATGTCGACCTTGTTTGCGCGCAATTGCTCGTAAAAGGGTCTGGCCGAAACCAGCGCGCTGAATTTGCCGGCATCGTCGATGAAGACGACATAGCGGAAAAAGTCGTGTTGCGTGAGTTGCTTAAGGTATTCCATGATGACGGGGCCGTAGTAATAGCCCTTGCGGCCCAGTTGCAGAGTCATCGCCGGAATCCGGTTCCTGATGAAATTCTGAATGGCGTCGTAGCTGCCTTTCTCATCGCTGGACAAAACCTCCGGCGTGATTTTGCTGCCGTGAATTTTCAGCGAAAACGGACGGGCAACCGCTTCTCGTAGCTTGAAGGCCACGCCGAAGCCGCTGAGTTCGGCCAGTTGCCCGGAAGACAGCAGCCAGATGATAGTCGGCGCCAAGGCGATGGCAATCCATGAACTTTCAATTTTGAAACCGCCGTTGATGCGGGCGTTAAGCAGGGTAATCAGCAACAGGATGCCGAAAAAGGAAAGAAGCAGTAACCAAAGCCGCATGATGAATTCCTCCGCTTTTTGAAAAAAGTATACAGCACTGCCAGAATAGTCACCATGACCTTGATCGGAAATAGATATTAGGAGACGCCATGTCGGGTTTTTTCGCGACCATCAATCGGCTTAAATACATTCAGCGCTGGGGGTTGAAGCGCAATTCGGTCGATGAAAATGTCAAAGAGCATTCTTTCGATGTCTGCGTCATAGCCCATCTGTTATGCGCGATCAAAAATGAATATTACGGCGGCGCCATCGATCCCGGCGAAGTGGTGCTGGCGGCGCTTTATCATGACGCTCATGAAAGCATCACCGGCGATTTGCCGACGCCGATCAAAAGATTCAACCGAGAAATTTTCGCCGGCTACAAGGATATTGAAGCGGTCGCCGCACAAGCGTTGATCGATACGCTGCCGGACCAGCTGAAAGACGATCTGTTCAATTATGTGACCGAGTCTTGCGATCTGGAGGTCATGGAACTGGTCAAGGCGGCCGACACCATCAGCGCCTATGTTAAATGCGTCGAGGAAATCCAGGCCGGCAATCAGGAGTTCAAGGATGCGATGGATGAAATTGAAAAACGCCTGAACGCCATCGACTTAGCGGAAGTGGACTATTTCAGAAAATATTTTCTGCCCGAGGTGCATTTGACGGTCGACCAACTTTACGAGGCTGGTCAATGACGGGGCACCCAGGCAAATGTTGTCGGCGGGAAAAAGCGGTCTGGAATTGTCGGCGCCGATTGGCCGTCTATCGGCATAGGCCAATGAAGATAAAATGCCTAAACCGGCAGCGTTGTTGGTTTAAATAACGTAACTATTCAGTATCTTTCAGTGTTTAGGCAGTAGGTCATTGATTTCTCAAGCCGGACGGAGTTTGCAACTCCGTCCACAACCTTTCTCAGCCCTATCGATCCCGCGCTCTGCGGTACGGTACGCTGGAGCATCCCTGGCTGGGTTTCCACGCAGAGCATGTGAACCATATCGGGAAGCACCAAGGTCGCATTGTCCATGCCCTTGCGCCTTGGCGCATAGCGACCAAACCGAACGCAAGGGAGCGGGTTATGTGACAATCACCGGCAACATAGCACGATTGTCCTGCCGAGATCACAAACATACGTATTGAATCAAGGCGCTGGTGAGTCGACCTTGGGTCAGGGCTACCTCATTAAATGAATGAGTGGCAAAACAGAAAATTAGCTACAAATACGCCTAAAGTAAGTTAAACGTTTAGGGTGTGTTAAATAACCCGCCCCAATTTTGCCCTGGTGGCGGTTTTTGGCGGCTTGCTTCGCGAAGCCGCCCTACGTTGGCGGATCCGCTGCGCTTGATCCGCCCTGCCCGCATCGGTTTTGATGCGCTTCACGGTGTTCGACATATCCGAAGGCAAGACGGTGCTTTGCGTAGGAGCGCCGCCCTCGGCGCGAAAAGCCGCTATGCGAAATGCAGGTCAGCGAGGTCCTGAACGATTCAACCGTGACTAGAGTAAGTTAAACGTTCGGGGCGGGTTAAATAACCCGCCCCGCCCTGAGGGATGACGCGATATTAACCAATCTGTTGATTCAGGTATTTTTTAATGAGGGAGCCCTGGTCCTTGTTTGTCGTCATTTTAATCTCTGCGACTATTGCGATTGCCTTGATAAATTCGCTTATAATCTCTGCATAAATAAAAAGGGGGGAAGGGGATGCCGGTCGATATTCTGCTGACTGTCCTGGCGACATCGGTGATACAGTCAATTTTCGGGGTGGGGGTGCTGCTGTTTGGCACGCCTTTGTTATTGTTGTTGGGCTATGATTTTGTCAATGCGCTCAGCATTCTGTTGCCGATTTCGATCGCGATCAATTCCCTGCAGATTCTCAAACATTACCGCTATATCGATGGCGACTTTTTCAGGCATGTATTGATATATACGATTCCTTTTGTGGTTTTGTTTCTATTTATCGCCACCTCCAGCAGCATCAACATCGGCTTGTTAATCGGCGCATTTTTGATTTTTGTCGCGTTGAAAAGCTTTTTCCCGGCGGTGGAAACGATGCTGCAAACCTTGGTGAGATATGAGAAGGCCTATCTGGCGGCAATGGGGATTGTCCATGGCCTGACTAATCTGGGCGGCGCCTTGCTGACGGCAATCGTGCATGGCAAGCAATATGACAAGAATACCACTCGCGTCACCGTTGCGGTCTGTTACGCTACCTTCGCGTTATTCCAGCTGGCCACGTTGCTGGCCTTAGGGAGTGAGTTCGAACTGAGCTATGCGCAAAATGCGACTTTTTTACAAGTTGGCGTTATTGTATTTTTGCTGACTGAAGAAATAGTCTACAGTGGTATCGATAATAATAAATACAGTAAATTTTTCGCGGCCTTTTTGCTGGCCTCGGGGCTTTTACTGATAACAAAATCTATATGAGGAATGCATGATGAGACAAATATTCAATTATTTTTTAATCGGCGTGTTGGCGTTTATTCCGATCGTCGTGATTTTACAGATTGTCTGGTTTGTCAAAGACCGGTTCGCCGACCTGTTCAGGATGGTATACGGTTATTATGAAAATTATGGCGTGACTTTTAGTCTGTTTGTCGTCAGTTTCGCGTTATTTGCCTATGTCGGTTACCGGGTCAGTCTGGGACGATTCTCGATTATTGCGGGCATAGATGCGGTGATCCATCGTATTCCATTATTGAACACCATTTACCGGGTGACTAAGAAGCTGGTCAACATGCTGTCCGGCCATGAAAAGCACAAAGCCCGTGAAGTGGTCTATATCGAATATCCTAAAGAAGGTTTATGGGTGCCGGCCTACGTGACCAATCGGGAAAACGACCGCTACATCTTGTTTGTGCCGACCTCGCCCAATCCGACCTCGGGTTTCACCTTGATCGCGCATGAATCTAGGGTGCACAAATCGCAAATGAATATCGAGCAGGCGACCAGTTTCATCATTAGCATCGGCTCGGATTACGATAAGGCGATAGAGGCCAACGACCTGCCTAAATGAAGCTGTTGGAAGCCTGGTTAAGCCAGCTCAGCGCGATCGTATGGGGGCCAGTGATGCTGGCCCTTTTGTTAGGGATAGGCTTTTTTCTGACCCTAGGGCTAAGAGCCTTTCCGTGGCTGTTCGCGCCCAGGGCGGTGCTGTTTTTGTGGCGCAGCCGAAAAGACAGCCAGAATGGCGACATCACGCCATTTCAGGCGCTGATGACGGCATTGTCGGCCACCATCGGCACCGGCAACATCGCCGGCGTGGCCACCGCGATCGTCATGGGCGGGCCGGGCGCGGTGTTTTGGATGTGGTTGACGGCCTTGTTCGGCATGGCCACGAAATACGGCGAAGCAGTGCTGGCGGTCAAATACCGCGAGGTCGATGAGCTGGGTCAGCATGTCGGCGGCCCGATGTACTATATCAAAAACGGCCTGGGCAAAAATTGGCTGTGGCTGGCCTGGCTGTTTGCGCTGTTCGGGATGCTTGCCTCCTTCGGGATCGGCAACATGGTGCAGGCCAACTCGGTGGCCGATGCGATTGAAACCCAGTTCGCCATTCCCGATTGGGTCAGCGCGGTGGTGATGACGGTGCTGAGCGCCGGGGTCATCATCGGCGGAATCAAGCGCATTGCCGAAGTGGCGGCGATGCTGGTGCCGTTGATGGCGCTGAGCTATGTAATCGCGGCGGTGGTCGTGCTCGCGCTGCACTATCAACAGGTGCCGGAGGCGTTATCGTTGATTGTCGACAGCGCCTTCAACGGCACGGCGGCGATGGGTGGCTTCGCCGGCGCCAGTGTCTGGGCGGCGATACGCTTCGGAGTGGCGCGGGGGATTTTTTCCAATGAAGCGGGCCTGGGCAGCGCGCCGATCGCTCATGCGGCGGCGCAAAACAAGGACCCGGTTCAGCAGGGCATGGTGGCGATGCTCGGCACCTTGATCGACACGCTGGTCGTGTGCAGCATGACGGCGCTGGTGATCATCATCAGTGGTGTCTGGCAGGACGGCGAAAATGGAGCCTCATTATCGACCCTGGCATTTGCAAGCAGTTTGCCCGGCTGGGGCGGTTATATTGTCGTTTGCGGTTTGTCGGTATTCGCCTTCACGACGATATTAGGCTGGAGTTATTATGGCGAGCGTTGCGCCGAATTTCTGTTCGGAGTCAAGGTTATCGGTTTTTATCGTCTGCTCTGGCTGATCGCGATACCCGTCGGCGCGCTGGGCAAGCTGACTCTGGTCTGGCAACTGGCCGATGTCATGAACGGCTTGATGGCGATTCCCAATTTAATGGCGCTGGCCTTGTTGAGTCCGGTCTTGTTCAGGTTGACCAGAGCTTACTGGAAAACCGCGTAAAGCTTTCGTAAATTTTATCAGCGACATGCAACAGCATTTCATATTACAAAACTGGGCGGTCTGGCCGCCCTTGCTGCCGAATCCGGAACAGGATGCGCTTAGGGAAAAGGCGTTGTTGGCAACCGTGCCGAAGATGTTGAAACGGCGCTTGAGTCCGTTGGCTAAAACGGTGTTTTGCGCCGCCAATCAGTGTATCGATGAAGCCTGGATGGCGCCGACGGTATTCAGCTCCAGTCATGGCGAACTGGCCAAGTCTTTCGCGATGCTGGAAACGCTGCAAGCCGGCGAGGAAATTTCCCCGACCGCCTTCAGCCTGTCGGTGCACAACGCCATTGCCGGGCTGTTTTCGATGGCCTGGCGGAATAAACTGCAAAGCACCGTCGTCGCCCCCGGCGAGGAGGGCATGGCGCCGGGATTCATCGAAGCCTTAGGGCTGTTGCAGGAGGGCGCTGAGCAGGTTTTGCTGGTGTTTTATGATGAGCCGCTGGTCGATTTTTATCCTTCCGCGCCGTTCAAGGTCTCGATGGATCAAAGCTGCGCGCTGGCTTTGCGTATCGCCGGTCAGGGGGAAGGACAGCGGATGACGATGTATTCATCGCCGGCGAGCGGGAACGATGGCGAGCAAGCCTTACAGTTACCGGCTTTCATTCGTTTTTTGGCCGACTCGCAAACCGAACTGATCGTAAAAACGTCGCGCCACAGTTGGTGTTGGGAGAAAGATGGGCAAACAGATTGATTATGGCTGGCGGTTGTTTGCGACCGGTCTTAGCTTCGCCGTGTTCGGCATCGGCGGTTTTTTGCTATGGGTTCTGGTTTTTCCGCTGTTGAATAGCCTTCCCGTCCATCGGGAACGAAAGATTCGGCGAGCGCAAAAGTGCGTGCAGCTCAGTTTTTATTTTTTTATCGGCTTCATGCACCGAATCGGCGTCATGACCTACCAAATTACCGGCCTGGAAAAGCTTAATCGGCCCGGCCAACTGATCGTCGCCAATCACCCGACCTTGGTCGATATCGTCTTTTTGATCAGCAGGATTCCGGCGGCAAACTGCATCGTTAAGGAAAAGTTATGGCATAATCCCTTTACCAAGGGCCCCATCATCAACGCCGGATATATCAGCAATGGCGATCCGGAAAAAATGATCAACGACTGCGTCGACTGTCTGCGTAGGGGCGGCACGATGATTATTTTTCCCGAAGGCACCCGCTCGGTTCCGGGCAAAGCTTACAAATTTCAGCGCGGCGCGGCGGCTATCGCCTTAAAGGCCAATGCCATCGTGACGCCCGTTACCTTGAGTTGTGTTCCCAGCACACTGACCAAAGCCGAGAAATGGTATCAGATTCCGGAGCGCCGTTTTCATTTGGCAATGCGGGTCGGAGATGATATGGTGCTGGACGATTTTCAGGCGATGGAGCCCAAAACACTGGCCGTCCGTCGTTTTAACCGCTATTTACAGGACTATTTTAGCCAACAAAGAGAACGCTATGAGCAGTTTGGAGAATGAATTAAAACACCTCATTATTGAATCGCTGGACTTGGAGGATATCGGCGTAGACGACATAGACAGTCAGGAAGCCCTTTTTAATGAAGGGCTGGGATTGGATTCGATCGATGCGCTGGAATTGGGGTTGGCTATCAGAAAAAAATATAATGTCCGGATCGATGCGGAAAAAGACGATGTGGTGAAAATATTCGCCTCGGTCGCCGCGCTGGCTGAATTTATAGAATCTGAACGGAACTGAGGATAGTATGTGCAATCGCGATGACATTCTGCGGATGATTAGGGACATCATGCAGGATATGTTTGAAATTGAAGCGGACGAGGTGACTTTGGACGCGCGTCTTTACGAAGACCTGGATTTTGACAGTATCGATGCGGTCGATATGATCGTCAAGCTGAAAGAGATGACAGGCCGGGCGGTCAAGCCGGAAGACTTTAAAAACGCGCGCACAATCAACGACGTGGTGGAAGCGGTCTATAAACTGATTAATGAGTGATGCGCAGACTGACTAATGGCGTGATCGCTGCGTTGACGCTGTTATACCCCTTGGCCGTTTATTTCGGCATCCGTTATATCGAACCCTGGCAAATCGCCGCGGCCCTGGCGTCGCTGCTGTTGCTTCGGCTGCTGAGTGGCGGGACGGCCGGCACAGGCGACCGCTGGTTGGCCATCGTCGCGGTGCTCTATTGCGGTTTTGCCGTCTGGCACAACAACCTGATGACGTTGCGCTTCTATCCGGCTCTGATCAATCTCGGCTTGTTGCTTATTTTTACCGCCAGTCTGTATTTTCCGCCTCCGGTGATCGAACGGTTGGCGCGTCTTCAACATCCCGACTTGCCTCCCAAGGGAGTGCTTTATACCCGCAAGGTGACCCAGGTTTGGTGTGCGTTTTTCCTGTTGAACGGTCTCGCGGCGGCTGCGACGGCGCTGTGGAGCAGCTTCGCCTGGTGGAGTCTGTACAATGGCCTGCTGGCTTATGTGCTGATGGGCTTATTAATGACAATCGAGTATTGGGTGAGAATACGGACTCAGGAACATGTGCGCTGAACTGACTTCTCTGCCCCGCTGTGCGCTGGCGGAAGACGGGGCGCCGATCATCGCCGTGCATCGAGGCCAGCCTATAGACCGCCGGCAATTTAGCGCAGAGGTCGGCGTTTTAGCGACGGCGCTTAAACAACAACCGCAGAAGCATTACGCCTTGTATTGCGATGCGGCTTATCCATTCGCGGTGCGCTTGTTCGCCTTGCTGCATGCCGGCAAGCAGGTCTGGATTCCCGGCAATAACCGGCCGGCGAGCGCGGACAAATTGATCGAGCGCGGTTGCCGATTGTTAGGCGATTGGCCGGGGCAAGAGAGTGACGTAGAGTGTGTCGACGAAGGACGCGCACTTGCGCCCTTGAGATCGAACGCGACGACGCCACTGGACTTGCAACATGCGCAGCTGACCCTTTTCACCTCCGGCTCCAGCGGCGAAGCGAAGGCGATCGCTAAAAGCCTGGCTCAGCTGCAAAGCGAAGTGGAGGGCTTGGAGCGGCAGTGGGGCGATAGCTTAGGACGAGCCGCCGCCGTGGCGACGGTCAGTCATCAACATATCTACGGGCTATTGTTCAGATTGTTGTGGCCTCTGGCTGCAGGCCGAATTTTTCACAGCGAGATGTTTCTGAGTCCCGAACCGATGCTGAGGGCCGTGGCCTCGACGCCGGCCTATTGGGTCGCCAGCCCGGCCCAGCTGAAAAGATTGGATGAGCTGAGCGATTGGGGGCAGATTGCCGAGTTGAGCGCGATATACAGTTCCGGCGGCCCGTTGCCTGCCGAGTCGGCCAAGTTGATTGAGCATCATAGCGGCCAGCAGGTCACCGAAATCTACGGCAGTTCCGAGACCGGCGGCATCGGCTGGCGGCGCATCGCCGAAGGCGCAAGCTGGACGCCTTTTACCGGCATTCGCCTAACGCCAGAAAAGGACGGTTGCTGCCGACTGGCATCGCCGTATTTGCCCGAACCGGGGCATTGTCGGCTCGATGATCGCATCGACGTGCATGAAGACGGCCGTTTCACCTTGTTGGGCCGGCTAGATCGCATCGTCAAGGTCGAGGAAAAACGCCTGTCGCTGGACGAATTGGAGCGAGCCCTGGCTGACTCGGATTGGGTCGTTCAGGCGCACTGCCTGCTGTTGAGCAATCACAGGGACCGTATCGGCGTCGTCGTGGTCTTGAGCGCAAGCGGTCAAGACCGTCTGCAGCAGGGCCGGAACACGATGATCAGGCAACTGAGAAAAGAGCTGATGCAGACCTTCGAGACCGTGGTGCTGCCGCGCAAATGGCTGTTTATCGATGCGCTGCCGCTTACGCCGCAAGGAAAAATCGATAACGCCTTGCTGATGCCTTTGTTGCAACAAGAGCATAGCAAGTTTCCCCAACTGCTTCATTGTCGGCGTCAAGACAATATAGTCACGCTGAGTCTGCGTATTCAGCCGGAGCTGGCCTATTTCGACGGCCATTTTCCCGAGCAGCCGATTCTGCCGGGCGTCGCACAACTGGCCTTTTGTGAACACTACGGCAAGCTTTTTTTTGCGATTGAGCAACCGTTTTTAACGATGGAAGTGATCAAATTCAAAAAAATCATTCAGCCGTCCGCGTTGATCACGATGACGCTGGAGTGGCGGGCGGATAAAGGCAAGCTGTATTTCGAATTGGGTTCAGAAGCCGGTTCGCACAGTTCCGGGCGTATGGTTTATGGGGAGCGCGCATGAAAACCTGCATCGTCATCCCGGTTTACAATCATCCGCAAGCGATCGTTCAGGTTGTCGAACGCCTGAAAGCCTACGATCTGCCTTGTTATTTGGTCAACGACGGCAGTTCGGAGGCTTGTTCGGCGATCTTGAGAGGGATCGCCGAACAGGAAAAAGGTTGGATCACGCTGTTGGAAAGACCAAGCAACGGCGGCAAGGGGGCGGCGGTCAGCGATGGTCTGCGGCGGGCGATCGCAGACGGCTACAGTCATGCCGTTCAGATCGATGCCGACGGCCAGCACAAGCTGGAGGATCTGGGGCGCTTTTTGGCGTCCAGTGAGCAACATCCCGACAGCTTGATTTTGGGCAAACCCCGCTTCGATGCCACGGTGCCGAAAGGCCGGCTCTACGGGCGCCAGTTCACCAACCTGTGGATTTGGATCAACACGCTGTCATTCGCGATCGCCGACGGCATGTGCGGCTTCCGTTGTTATCCGCTGGCGGCGGTCGAGAAGTTGCTGAATTCGGCGCGCTTGGGCCGGCGCATGGATTTCGATATCGAAATCGCCGTGCGCCTTTACTGGCAGGGCGTCGACGTGGTCAATCTGGAAACGGAGGTGCAGTATCCGCTGGACGGCGTGTCCCACTTTCAGATACTCAAGGACAACCTGTTGATTTCCGGTAAACACGCGCAATTGTTTTTCGGCATGTTGTGGCGTCTGCCGCGTCTGCTGTGGAGGCGCTTTCGATGAGTCATTGGGCGCAAATGGAGGAGCGGGGCATCATCTGGGGCATGCAGGCCTTGTTGAAGGTGTACCTGCTGTTCGGCCGCAAGGTGTTGCAGTTTTTTCTCTATCCGGTGGTCAGTTATTATTGGTTGGTCAACGGCAAGGGCCGCAGGGCCAGCAGGCAGTATCTGCGCCGGGTATCGACCTTTATGCCGGAGTCAAAGATAGACACCGGTTTGCTGGGCAGCTACCGGCATTTCATCGGCTTCGCCAATGCCATCATCGACAAGCTGGCGGCCTGGAGCGGCGCGATCTCGTTGCAGGATGTCGACTATCATGGCCGCGAGGCGATACAGCGCCATATTCAACAAGGCGAGGGGGTGCTGATTCTGGGCTCGCATCTGGGCAACCTGGAAGTCGGCAGGGTGATCGCCTATCTGGGCAACAAGGTCACCGTCAACGTGCTGGTGCATACCAAGCATGCGGAGAAGTTCAATAAGCTGTTGAACCGTTACGCCGAAGCCGGCAGCATGAATCTGATTCAGGTCACCGAGATCAATGCGGCGACGGCGATGCTGCTGCAGGATAAGATCGAGGCCGGCGAACTGGTCGTGATCGCCGCCGACCGCACGCCGATCAATGCCGGGAGCCGGGTGGCGCCGGCCCGGTTTTTGGGCAAGACCGCGTTGTTCCCTCAGGGCCCGTTCATCCTGGCCGCGCTGCTGAAGTGTCCGGTCTACACGCTGTTTTGTCTGAAGCGGGGCGGTAGATATGGTATTTATTTCGATCCTTTCAGCGACGGCCTGTCGTTTCCGAGAAAACAACGCGAGACGATGATACGACGCTGTGTGCAGGATTATGCCGAACGTTTGCAACACTATTGTCTGAAAGAACCGCTGCAATGGTTCAATTTTTATGATTTCTGGACCGATGAAAATGACTAAGCAGATCATCATGGTCGATGGAAAAGGAATGACGATCGAGGATATATGCCGGGTCGCCGAAGCCGGAGCCCGGCTCGAATTAAGCGATGCGCCTGCCTTTGTCGAACGCATCGACAAGGGGGCGCGCTTCATCGAAACCCTGTTGCGCGAGGAAGGCTTCGTCTACGGCGTCACGACCGGCTATGGCGATTCCTGCACCGTGTCGATTCCATTGGAAAACGTCGCCGAACTGTCCAAGCATCTGTATACCTTTCACGGATGCGGCATGGGCGCGCATTTCGACCCACAGCAGACCCGGGCGATCCTCGCGGTGCGTTTGAACAGCCTGGCTCAGGGCTATTCCGGCGTGCGCTATACCTTGCTGCAACGGATCGCCGAATTGCTGAAGCACGACGTGTTGCCGTTGATTCCGCAGGAAGGGTCGGTGGGCGCCAGCGGCGATCTGACTCCGCTGTCCTATTTGGCCGCGGTGCTGGCCGGCGAGCGCGAGGTATTGTATCAGGGCGAAAAGCAGCCGACCGCGAAGGTGTTTAGTCGGCTCAATATCGAGCCGTTGACGCTGAAACCGAAAGAAGGGCTGGCGATCATGAACGGCACCGCAGTTATGACCGCGGTGGCCAGTCTGGCCTATAGGCGCGCAGAATATCTGGCGCGCTTGTGCACCCGCATCACCAGCCTGGCATCGGTTGCCTTGAACGGCAACGCCTATCATTTCGACGCCAAGCTGTTTTCGGTCAAACCGCATGCCGGGCAGATCAGGGCCGCGGCGCGCATTCGCGACGATCTGCATGTCACCGAACAGACGCCGCGCAACGACACCCGGCTACAGGATCGCTATTCGCTGCGCTGCGCGCCGCATGTGATCGGCGTGCTGGAAGACGCGCTGCCGTGGCTGCGGCAGTTCATCGAAAACGAATTGAACAGCGCCAACGACAATCCGATCATCGACGCCGAGGGCGAGCATGTGCTGCATGGCGGCCATTTCTACGGCGGTCATATCGCTTTCGCGATGGACAGCCTGAAGACGGCGGTGGCCAATCTGGCCGATCTGCTGGACCGGCAGATGGCGCAGTTGATGGACCCGAAATTCAATCACGGCCTGCCGGCCAACCTGTCCGGCGCCAAGGGCAAGCAGGCGGTGCTGAACCACGGTTTCAAGGCGGTGCAGATCGCCGTCTCGGCCTGGACCGCCGAGGCCTTGAAGTTGACGATGCCGGCCAGCGTGTTTTCGCGTTCCACCGAATGCCACAATCAGGACAAGGTCAGCATGGGCACGATCGCGGCGCGTGACTGCGTGCGCGTGCTGGAATTGACCGAACAGGCGGCCGCGGCGATGTTGATCGCGGTGGTGCAGGGCGCAGAGCTTCGAGGCAATACAGCAAGTTTGAGCGAAGGCTTGCGCGAAACGATGGCGCAGGTCAGAGGCCGCATTCCGTTGCTCGACGGTGATCGGGCCTTGGAGCAGGAATTGCGCCTAGGCGTGCAACTGATCCGCGAGCGGCATTGGAGGCTTTATGACTAAGGGCATCGTCAGCTGCGAAGTCGAAATCGACGTGCCGTTCTTCGATGTCGACCTGATGGAGATCGTCTGGCACGGCCACTATGTCAAATATTTCGAGGTGGCGCGCTGCGCGCTGCTCGACAAGATCGGCTATAACTACATGCAAATGCGCGAGTCCGGTTACGCCTGGCCGGTCATCGATCTGCGCGTGCGCTACGCCAAACCGGCCAAGTTCGGCCAGAAGCTGACCGTCCATGCCGAGTTGTGCGAATGGGAAAACCGCCTGAAGATCAACTATAAGGTCTGCGACAAGCTGAGCGGCGCACGCCTGATTCGAGGACATAGCTGTCAGGTCGCGGTGGACATCGCCAGCGGCGACATGTGTTATGAATCTCCTGCGATCTTATGGGAAAAACTGGGACTGACGAAACCGTGACCGATTACGACGTCATCGTCATCGGCAGCGGCATCGGCGGTCTGACCGCCGCCGGCCTGCTGGCCAAGGCCGGCAAGTCGGTGCTGGTGCTGGAAAGCCACGACCGGCCCGGCGGTTACGCCCACGGCTTTAAGCGCAAGCGCTATCATTTCGATGCCGGCGTGCACCTGATCAGCGGTTGCGGGCCCCGGGGTTACCGCGGCGGCCAGGTCATCCACAAGGTGTTGCGGGCGTTGGCGGTTGAGGATGAGATTCAGTTCATCGGCATCGACCCGTTCAGCCACGCTTATTATCCGGGCTTCAATGCCGGCCTGCCGCAATCGATCGAAAACTTTATCGCCGAGTTTGGTCGACGGTTTCCCGAGCAACGACAGGGGCTAAACGACTTGACCCAATTGTGTCTGCAGGTGGCTGAGGAAATTACCGTTGCCGACGAGATGATGGCCGAGGTCGATCACGAACAGGCGCAATGCTTGCTGCCGGCTTTGTTCAAATACCGCAAGTCGACGCTGGCCGAGGTCGCAGAGCGGTTCATCACCGATCCGGAGCTGCTGGGGGTGTTCGCCAGCAACTGGCCTTATCTGGGCCTGCCGCCGTCGGAGGTATCCTTCGTCTACTGGTCGACAATGTTGATCGGCTACATGGTCGACGGCGCCTATTACTGCAAGGGCGGTTTCCAGCGATTGGCCGATACGCTGGTCAACGGTCTCAAATGCCATGGTGGCGAAATCCGTTTCAAGGCCAAGGCGGAGAAAATTCTGATCGAAGACGGCGCCGTCGCCGGCGTCGTCGTCAAAGACCAACGTTTTTCAGCGCCAATGGTCATTTCCAATGCCGATATCCGCCATACCGTATGCGAGATGGTCGGCGAGCAATACTTTCCGCCGCGCTATATCCAACGCATCAAGAAAATGCGCCATTCGCTGTCTATCTTCGTCGTCTATCTCGCTACCGATCTCGATTTAACGGCGATGAACCTCGCCCACGAGTCGTTTTGTTACTCCGATGTCGACCATGACCGCAATTTCGCCCGCACCGTCGATGGCGAGATCTCCTGGCTCAGCATCACCGCGCCGACCCTGGTCGACCCGGAACTGGCCCCCCCCGGCCAGCATCTGCTGATGTTGACGACGCTGTTGCCGTATCAGGCGACCGAATCCTGGAAGCAAGCCAAGCCCGGTTATATGGACGCGTTGATCGAGCTCGCCGGACACTATATCCCCGGCCTGCGACAACATATCCTGTTCAGCGAAGGCGGCTCGCCGGCGACAATGCGGCGTTACACACAAAACTATCAGGGCGCCGCTTATGGCTGGGACGTGTCGCCATCCCAGGTCGGCCCGGCCCGCATTCCCAATCAGTCACCGCTCAAGGGACTCTGTTTCGCCGGCCACTGGACCTCGCCCGGCGGCGGCGTCTACGGCGTCAGCGTCTCCGGCGTGCAGGCCGCACAAAAGGTCTTGGGAATCAGCAAGCAGGCCGAGTTTTGGCGGCAGCTGAATGAGGTGAATGAAGGTCGGCCATCGTAGCGTGCATTCCCTGCACCAGAGTCGGCCATTGGGCCTCGCCCGGCGTTCTACGGCGTCAGTTTTGGATGCGCATTGCGCACCATGTTCACAGAGCCAAATCGTCCAATGGACTGACCGTACCATGCCCACCCAGATTCAACACATGGGTGTAAATCATCGTCGTTTCCACATCGTTATGGCCTAAAAGAGCTTGTATCGTGCGGATGTCGGTGCCGCGTTGCAATAAATGGGTGGCGAAGCTGTGACGGAATGTGTGGGCGCTGATTTTTTTACTGATGCCCAATTGCCGCACCGCTTTTTTGATTGCTTTGTTGACGGCCGATTGATCGATATGATGGCGTCGTGTCATCGAACTGCGCGGATCTAGCGATAGCGTTTTTGCAGGAAACATGTATTGCCAACCCCATTCCTTGTCGGCGTTGGGGTATTTCTTTGCCAGGGCGAATGGGAGATAAACCGAGCCATATCCTCTCTCCAGGTCTTGCTCATGAATCAATTTGACTTTGGCCATATGCGCGCTCAATTGAGTCGTCAACGAAACCGGGAACGTTGACACTCTGTCTTTCTCGCCTTTGCCCGACCGGACCGTAACTTGCCTATAATCGAAATCGATATCCTGAACTCTCATCCTAACTGCTTCAGTAATTCGCAAGCCGCTGCCGTAAAGCAGTTTGACGATTAATTGAGGAACGCCGTCCAACAAGGCGATAATGTTTTTGACCTCGTCCTGCGTCAAAACGACCGGAATTCGGCGGTTTTTTCTTGACCGTACCGCATCGATCGGATTGTCCAGAGCTTGATCGAGGACTTTTCGGTATAGAAATACCAATGCATTCATAGCCTGGTTCTGAGTCGCCACCGAAACTTGGCGTTCAACAGCCAGATGAGTCAGGAAATCTTCGATTTTCTTTTCGCTGTCGATAAACAACTCAGATCTGTCCGTCAGTCGGTGATATCTGACATACTGTTTAATCCAGTCGCAATAACTGCGTTCGGTATGGATCGAGTAATGCCGAAGACGCATGACGCGTCTTACTTCGTCCAATAGGGTGGGTTTCTGGCTTGACATAAAGTGGCTTAGCAACTAGAGTCATTCGCAATAATACGCAGGCCAATATGCCTGATTTATCGGTTAATATCAACTTATCAAGGTAAAAATGCCTGTTTTTTCGGATATGCAGGAAAAAATTCCCGAATTACCAGTAATTATCAACTTATCAGGGAAAATTGACCTGATAATCAGTGGTTATGAACCAAGGAGGAGCTATGGCGAAACATGAAATTTTAATAATTGAATCTCGGAGTCCACAAGATATCTTTGATGATCGTTTTGAAGCTGGCACTTTAAAGCAGATTTTAAAGTTGCAAGAAGTGCATGCGAAACACATAGAAGTTGTAGATCGTGAATATTTGGCTAAAGCTATAAAGTACGCCGAAAAAGAACATATTCGCTACGTACATTTTAGTGCTCATGGTAATTCCAATGGTTTTGCGTTAACTGACGGTGATTTTATAACTTGGAGCGAGTTTGATGAAATAGCTTGGCCTCGGCTTAAAAATATCTGTTTATGTTTCTCAAGCTGTAGTGTTGGACAAGGTGCTGATGAGTTGTTTAACTATCATAAATCTTTTTGCAACGCTATAGTTGCCCCGACTAGAAACGTTGGCTGGGGAGAAGCATTGGTTGCATTTTCTGCTTTATATCATCGAGCATTATCAACAGATACCTCAACTGCACAGGACGTAAAAGTATTAAATCATATTGTTGGAGCCGGTACTTTTCGTTTGATTGAGTCACCCTATCGGACTACAACTTACGCTATCGGCTCATAACAAGTGCATGTTGTCGGACTGGTGTAGTTCCCCCGGTTTAGTGGACCCCTCGATCTAATTCAGACGAGGTGAAAAATGCCAGCGTACAAGAACCAGGAGAAGACAAGGCAGTACACGAATGAGTTCAAGGCCAAAGCTGTTAAGCTGACCCATCTGAGTGGGGCAAGCGTGAAGGGTGTTGCGGAAGCACTGGATATCCATCCCTTCATGCTGTCCCGCTGGCGAAAAGAGTATCGGGAAGGCAAGATCGTGGCAGATAAACGCGAAATCAAGGGGTCAGCCAACTTGATTTTGTCTAACTCTACTCCTTTTTAATTTTTTTCATTTCAAGCTGGCTGACCCCTTGAGCTTTCGCTAATACGCCCTACGCGGGCTGAGGAGCGAAGAAGGGAAAACCACACGTTACGTTCTAAGAATCGGAGGCGGGTGACCGCCTTCGGTGACCGGGTGGGAGGATTGTGATTCCTTTCCGCCCCCCCTTCGATCTTGACCCCTTCGATCTTCTCAATATTGATACACTTGAAATGATTGAAGGTGATTTACCCAAAAGAGCAAAGAAATTGGTTATCGAGTGGGCAAAGATGAACAAGGATGAAATGAAAAAGATGTGGGATAGTCAAGAATTTCACAAATTGCCTCCCTTGGAGTGATAAATGAGATATCCAAAAGTAAAGTCAGCATTAGCAATTGACAATCACACATTGGTTGTTGAGTTCGACAATAATCAGAAGAAAAAATACGATGTTACTCCGCTGTTAAATAAGGACATGTTTTATCCGCTAAATAATCCTGCTTTTTTTAAGGCCGTCAGGGTTGAGCAAGGCGGGTACGCTGTAGTTTGGAATGAGAATATAGATATTAGCGAATATGAGTTGTGGAGTCATGGTCAAGCAATGCCATAACAAAGCAAATTCACTCGGACTGCCAAAAGCTGCGCCGCTTCGCTATGCAGCTGTTGGCAGCCGGTGATTTGCGGCGTTATGTTTTTAAAGCATGAGTCCTGAAGAACTCGTAATCCAAGCTCACAAAGAGCACTTTGAAAGCAACAATCTTATAGAAGCGGAGCAGCTTTATCTGCAAGCAGCAAATATGGGGAGCGGCCATGCTGCGCACGAATTAGGAGTTCTATACATAGTGCCTGACCGAAAATTGATTATCCCTAAAATAATCAATGGGATATAATGAATTCCGGGAAATGAGTTTGCAGCCCAAAATCACGATTGTTGCGTTGCTCAATCCGTAAGGTACTGATTTTGGGTGAGCGCCGCCATAAAAATTTACGAAAACCAGAAATCTTCGTCCGTTGAAATCCTATGCGCACCGTCAAGAATCCGCAAATGAGCCTCGGTCAGGTCGATATTGCCGACATCGAGATTAACCTCAAATCCAGAGACGACATCCCGCAACTGCTGCTAGGGTTGCAGTACATCTATACCACGCCCGAACTGCGCGACCGTGTGTTCGCCATCCTCGAGCAGGTTATTCCCTACCGAAGCGGTCAGGGCCTTAGCGAAGCAGAGCGTCAGCAACCCGCTGACCCAAGGCGCGGTCGGCCCGGCCTGGAACAATGGAAAATTCTAGTGCTGGGCGTTTTGCGTCTGGGCCTGAATACCGACTACGACCGCATCCATGAACTGGCCAACCACCACAATACCATTCGACAGATGCTGGGCCATAGCGACTGGTGTGACGACACGAAGTATTCTCTCCAGCGCATCAAAGACAATCTAAGGCTGTTCACCCGGAACTGTTCGATCAAATCAACCAGGAAGTGGTCAGAGCCGGCCATGCCCTGGTAAAAAAAAAGCCAAACGCTGGGCCAACCGTCCGCAGTGACTCGACTGCCGCCGCGACGGTCGACCACAGCGATAAACTGAGAGGGCGGTGCGATTCCTTTGTGGTCGAAACCGACGTCCATTTTCCGACCGACATCAACCTGCTGTATGATGCGATCCGCAAAGCTATTGAAGAGAGTCATACGCTGGCGAAACACTATGACCTGCCGGACTGGCGTCAATACCGGCACAACATCCGGCGACTCAAACAACAGTACCGAAGAGCTCAACAGCTCAAACGCTCCACCAGCCAGGATGAAAACAAACAAGCCGTACGGGAACAAGCCATCCAACAGGCTCATCAGACCTACCTGGACCTGGCGAGCGCCTACCTGGGCAAATCCGAGCGCACCTTAAAACAAGCCCTGGACCGTGGCGCCCTGGCCGATGAAACGCAGCCGTTGCAATCCTACCAGGCCTATGCCCGCCTGCTGCTGGACCAAATTGAGCGCCGCGTCATACGCAGCGAAACCATCCCTCATGCCGAAAAGATCTTCTCCGTGTTTGAACCGCACACCGAATGGATCAGCAAAGGCAAAGCTTCCGCTCCTGCTCACGCTCCTTACCTACATCCCTGTAGGCAAAGCAGGCGTCCCGGTTGAGTTGGGTTTAAGGGTCTGCGTGATGGAGGACCACCATCGCTTCGTTCTTCACCACCTAGTGATGGAAAAGCAAACCGATGACAAAGTCGCCGTCGACATGGTCACCGAAACGCGCCGGCGCTTCCCCGAACTGACCGTGACCAGCTTCGACAAAGGCTTTCACAGCCCGGCTAACCAAAAGGAACTGAAAAATCATCTGGAACAGGTGATTCTGCCCAAAAAAGGCCGACTCAGCGCCGCGGATCAAGCGCGGGAAGGCAGCAATGCTTTTAAACAACTACGCCACCAACACTCCGCCGTGGAATCGGCCATCAATGCCCTGGAGCATAACGGCTTGGATATCTGCCCCGACCACGGCCTCGATGGCTTCAAACGCTATGTCGCACTGGCGGTCGTCTCGCGCAATATCAATCGGTTGGGCGCCATCCTGCGTCAGCAGGCGCAGGCGAAAGAAAAACGCAAGCGCGGCCCCTACCAACAAGCGGCCTGAACAATACCATCGGAGCGAGAAAAGGCTCACTACAGGATAGTTGCGCCCGCAGACCGGTGAATGGCCCGCTAATGAAGAAATCAGACGAGACAGCGATGGATTTTTTCCGGAAAATGGCCTGGGTTGATCAAAATGAGTGTGGCAAAAGTTGGGTATCGGTTGAAAAAAAAGCTTTTTCTGTCAGACACTACATAGTTGGGGGAAATGGCGTCACTCCAGATAGCACTAGGAGTCAGTATTGGCTGGAAAGGTCATTGGAGTCTGGTTTTGAAGAAACAATTGCAACAGATCCCACTTGGTTCAGAAAGGATGTAAGTGAACTAAATTATCGGCTATACATTGGCAATATAACTCTTCATTTTGCAACGTTCGAAGCTGCCAAGAAAGAATCTGAAAAGCTTATGCTTGGTGAACCAGAACTCAGGATTGAAATATTAACTGAAACAGAAGGCGTAGATTTTTGGGCGTATGAATACGAAAACAAACAATGGATGCCTTCTTGATGCATAGTGAAATAAAACATAACAAGCGCATAAACTCGGACCACAAAAAGCTCCGCTGTGCTCCGCTTTTTGCGCCCGGTTATGCTTGTCGTTATGCGGCCCTACGACGCAACCTGTCGCCCATACGGCGAAAGCTGAAAGAATAACGAGCCAAAGGAAACAATATGCCAAATTTTGATCAAAACTTCGAAGCTACTCGCCTTGCCATGCTTGCCAAGCAATACCCTGAGGTTGTGAAAG
The DNA here is from genome assembly GCF_030717995.2 of Methylomarinum sp. Ch1-1. Classification (NCBI taxonomy): domain Bacteria; kingdom Pseudomonadati; phylum Pseudomonadota; class Gammaproteobacteria; order Methylococcales; family Methylococcaceae; genus Methylomarinum; species Methylomarinum roseum. The sequence goes on from NZ_CP157743.1 coordinate 1,087,883, forward strand.
AAAATGGCAAAGTGGTTTTCTGTGCGGAAGATAATGAGGCTCGCTTGAGCGGCACTCGTTGGATGGTTGAAGACGAAATTTTTGAGAAGGCTACTGAGTCAGGGTTCAAAGTGCACCTAATTGAATTGCTTGATAATTTTATTCAATATCGGGATCAATGCAGTGAACTACCGAAAAAGGAAGGTGTAGTTCATTTTGGTGATGGTGGCTTAAATATCGAATGGCTGCCTCACGGGTCTACTGACTTATCCAATAGTTAATTTGAGTTTACTCATGGATAATAAAGAAATTTCCGAAATAAGTTGTATTGATGAGTTGATGGCTGCTTGGAAAGAGGCATTCCCGGAGGGATGGCACTTCAACCACGACGGTGTGATCTCAAAAGAGAATTGGGATATTAGTGGAAAAAGAGTTTTGTTTGTTTTAAAGGAAACAAATAAAGCCAAGCAGAATGTTGTTACTGCGATCAATAGAGCTATTGACGTTAAGAAAAGTGGATGGTGGAAAGGAAAGGTTCTTCGTCGGGTGGGACGATGGGCTTACGGGATTCAAAATTATGATGGGGTTGTGCCGCCACTCAAAGATGCAAAGCTAAATGAAAAAAACGCAATTAAGAACATTGCATACATAAATATAAGGAAGACTTCTGGGAGTGCTACAACCAATAAGAAGGCGTTTGATACACATGCTAGTGAGTTTGCTCCTTTTGTTAGAAGGCAAGTTGAGTTGATAAAGCCTGATGTTGTTGTGCTTTGCGGTACATATAGTCAAGTTAAACGCTATATATTCCCCGAGATTAAAAAAGTGAGTGAGCGGGTTCATGTGCATGAGGGGGTTGTCTTTATTAACGCTTTCCACCCTGCCGCAAGGAAAAAATCGGCAATTCTTTACCATCAAGTGCTCGACAATTATCACGCTTACAAAAATCTTTAAAATTTGAGAACTGCGCATAACAAGTTGCTGCACTCGGAAAAATCACTCGCTACGCTCCTGATTTTCCGGTGAGCAAGGCGTTAAGTGTAAAAAAATGAAGCACGGACTAATTTGCCAGCTAGATGAAAGGAACGGAGAAACGGTTCTGGTTCTGCATGATGCGGCTAAGACTGGAGCCAGCTTTCAGGGTGCCACTCTTTTCACTGAACTGCCTGAACCTATAGAAATCGCCATTCACAATAAAGAGTTAATGGCGCAGCTCGCAGAGAACATTCTCATTCGTCTAGCTATTTTAAATGGCATTGAGATATGAAGTTTCCAAATGGGCGAGAGGCGCAAATAGGGTAAGTATTCACACACCCTAGCTGAAAATACAAAATAATTGACAAACCGACACAAGAACATTGTACAAATCCATTAAGAAGCCTTAGTATTTATCCCATGCAACTCAGTAACCAGGACCTAAGCCAAATCGATGAAGACGAGCTTCTCAATTTACCGGAAGAGGAATTACGTTACCTATCGATTAAGTTACTTAACGACCTAAAAGAAGCGCGTGAGCGCTTAAGCCAAAATTCGCGCAACAGCTCTCGTCCACCTAGCAGCGAAGCGCCTTGGGATAAAGCAGCTACAGATAATACAAACGATCAAGAACAAACGGAGATCGATAAGTCTGCTGAAACGGAAGACACCGTCACCCCCCCCGTCGCCTTCTAAAAAAAGATCAGCAACAGTCCGCTGATCCTAACAATGAACATCAAGAACCCCGCAAACCCGGCAAACAACCAGGCGCACAAGGCTTTGGCCGAACACAAAAGCTAGCCATTACCCACTATCAAGATCATTACCCTGAAATATGTGCCTGCTGCCATCAAACATTAGAGCCGCGTCATGCTATCGCCTATGCCGCGTATGAAACAATCAATGTCGAATGGGGCGATGTTGAGCATCCAGGCATTCTAGTCACCCATACCAAGCACACTCTCTATGAAGTAGTGTGCGCCAATGGACATATCACGCGCAAAGAAGTCAGTCGTAGCAGTCATGCTCAATTGCCGGGTATTAGCCGAACTGAATGGCGTTTAGTGGGGCCTGGACTGGCAGCAATGATTGTTTGTCTTGCCTACCGTATGCGCCTATCGCGTGAGCGTATTCAGGAATTTTTATATGACTGGTTAGGTATTAAATTAAGTGTTGGCACCATCAATAATACCCTGCATGAAGTGGCGCAGCGGCTATGCCGCTTGAAGATGAGTTTGCACAAGAAATCATTAACAGCGAATTGCTGCATGTAGACGAAACCTCCTGGATGGAGCACACGACTTTTCTTTGGTTATGGGTGTTCAGTACGAATCGCGTCACAGCCTATTGGATTGCTACGCGTAGCGCTGAATTATTGGAAAATCTTTTAGGCGACGACTTTAATGGTTGGTTAATGAGCGATGGCTACACGGTTTATCGCAAATATCTGAGTCGGTTACGTTGCTGGGCTCATCTTCTGCGTAAAGCGAAAGGGCTCAATGAAAGCTTAAACAGAGACGCCCAGCTTTTGGTCAACAAACGCACGATTTACTGGCTGTGTTGATAGGTGCGGTACGCAAAGCGCGAATAACACCACCTGATACGCCACTTTCTGAAACTTATCGCCTGCAATTACTGCTCTATCAGCAGATGTGTATACAAATGAAAACCCATGAACATAAGAAAACAGCAGCATTAGCCACGGAAATGCTAAATGACTGGACAGCTATTTTTCAAGTTCTGGATCAACCGCATCAGCCCTTAACGAATAATGAAGCGGAGCGAGCGTTGCGCCACTGGGTTATTTTACGCGGCATTTGCTATGGCACGCGCTCGGAAAATGGGACGCGTGTGTTCGCTATTTTAATCAGCGTCATTGAAACCTGCCGCAAAAGAAATCAGTCACCGTGGATTTATTTGGCACAAGTGATCGCAAGTCAGCGGTCAGGCTTGCCGGTACCGGCCTTGCCAATTGTTAGGGTGTCTGAATAATTACTCTGTGACTGCTATTTATGTCGAGGAATTAAAAGGTTTACCTTTAGCACTTCAAATTTCGGCATTAGCGTATGAATGCGCCGGGGTAGTTTTGGTAAGCTCTATTGACAGCGTGGGTGCTGTCAATAGAGCTCACATGGACGTATTCATGGCGTCCTTTGACGGGTACTCCGGCGCTGTATTTTGACTAACAAAGGATATAATTAACCATGAACGATAAGAAAACGCCCGATTGGGATCCGAGATCGGAAGATGTCCTGCGTGACCAGCGTATGGCCTATGATCAAATGCGTGAACATTGCCCCGTTGCGCATAGCGAGCTCATGGGGTGGTCGCTGTTCCGGCATGAGGATATTACTCGCGCGCTGCATGATCATGAAACATTCAGCAACGCGGTATCCGAACACCTCTCCGTACCTAACGGGATGGATCCCCCTGAACACACTATATATCGCCGTCTGATTGAGACTTATTTTGTCCCAGAACGTATGGACGCCTTTGAACCCCTGTGTCGGGAGATTGTCCTGACTTTGGTACGAAGCGCCCTTGCCCGTGGCGAGGTAGAGCTGATTAACGATTTTGCCCAGCCTTTCGCGGTACGTGTCCAATGCGCCTTTCTCGGTTGGCCGACTGCTTTGCACGAACCGTTGATTCGCTGGATTATTAACAAACACGAGGCAACCCTGGCACAGAATAGACAGGCACTTGCAGAACTCGCGCGCGAGTTCGAAGAGTTCATTGACGTCACGCTGGAAACCTGTCGCCACGCCGGGGCAAAGTCTGACAGCAATGTCACCTCCGCCCTGATACAGGATACAGTTGGGGGGCAGCCGTTAAGGCGCGAAGAAATTGCCAGCATTCTGCGGAACTGGACCGTCGGAGAGATTGGTACTATTTCCGCTGCCGTTGGCCTACTTGTCCACTATCTTGCACTGCATACTGAGCTGCAGATGCAATTACGCGCTGAGCCAGATATTTTGCCCACCGCAATCGACGAAATTCTTCGAATTCACGCTCCTTTGGTAGCTAACCGGCGCATCACAACCCACCCCGTGAAAATCGGCGGTCGAGAGTTGGGAACCGGCGAGCGAATCTCTCTTAACTGGATGGCTGCAAACCGAGACGGACGTGTTTTTGAAGCGCCGGACACTTTTCGTCTGGACCGTGACCCCAGCAAGAATCTTCTCTATGGCGCCGGGATCCACGCATGTCCCGGGGCACCGTTGGCTCGTATGGAATTACGAGTGGTAATTGAAGAGCTGCTGAAACATAGCACCTCGATCGAGTTGGTAGCGGATCAATCACCGACTAACAGCCGCTATCCAGCAAGCGGATTTTGCACATTGCCCTTGAAGATCCAATAACCGCTATGCTTGAAGCGATTGCGCGAGGTTAAACTGAATACGTCATTGAGCAGTGCCGTGGCGGTAAAGGTAGGCTTTCGATTACTGCGTTGCGTGTACCTATTTTCAACAAGAATGCATGGAAATTAGTCATGTCCAACTACACCGTCAAACTGAAGTTCAACCGCGAAATTGCTGAAGGAACCATGGCGTTTCATTTTGAAAAGCCTGCCGGTTTAAGCTTCAAAGCAGGTCAATTCGGCAATCTGACGCTGATAAACCCCACTGAAACCGATGCCGAAGGCAACACACGAGCATTTTCATTTGCCAGCGCCCCTTACGAAGACGAGCTTATTTTTGCGACCCGCATGCGCGACACGGCGTTCAAGCGGGTATTAAAAACCATGCAGCCCGGCGCCGAGGTGATGCTGGATGGGCCTTATGGTTCGTTTACCTTACATAATAAAGCCAGTGCCCCGGCTGTTTTTCTGACCGGCGGTATAGGCGTCACACCGGTCAGAAGCATTGTGCTGCAAGCCATTCATGATGGGGTACCGCACCGAATCCTGGTTTTTTATGCTAATCGAAGACCGGAAGATGCGGCCTTTCTGGACGATTTGTCCGTGGTACACGCTGCCAACCCAAACTATACCTTTATCGGCACCATGGCCGAGATGGAAAAATCCAGTCGCGAGTGGGATGGTGAAACAGGCTTTATCAATAAAGCCATGCTGCTGAAGTTCATCGACGATCTGGCCCTACCCATTTTTTACCTAGACGGCCCTGCGCCGATGGTAAAGGCGATGCGTGACATGTTGAGCGAAGCGGGTGTCGATGAAGACAACATCCGCACGGAAGAGTTTTCAGGTTACTGATGAAGGTTGAAACACCATGAATGTTGCCGCACATCCCCTAACTGCAGTGGATTCCGCGCTTTCTCCCTGGTGGCTACGCACGGTGTTGATCGTGATGGCGCTGGGCTTTGTGGGACTAATCGCCATCACATCGTTGGCCTATCGCAATGCCCCGCCGATCCCCAAACAGGTACTTGATGCACAAGGGCTACTGTTGTTTAGCGGTGACGAAATAAGTGAGGGCCAGGCAATCTTCCTCAAATACGGATTGATGAACAACGGCAGTATCTGGGGCCATGGTGCTTACCTGGGACCGGATTATTCGGCCGAGGCACTGCACCGTATCGGCGAAGATACCGCCACGACCATTGCGCAGCAGCAATACCAACAGCCACTTTCCGCACTGACGCCCGGCCAATTGGCGGCTGTGTATGCGCAAACAGCAGTCGAGCTAAAAGCCAATCATTATGATGCCACCAGCGCAACGCTGCGTTTGACTCAAGCGGAGACAGCCGCCTACCATAAGCAGATTGCTTACTGGACGGAATATTTTCTGAACCCCGAACGTAACGGCGGGCTCCAGCGCGGCCTGATCAGCGATCCCACTGAATTACAGCGGTTTTCCGCCTTCGTTACCTGGACGGCCTGGGCCTCGGTGACCAACCGCCCCGACAAGAACTACTCCTACACCAACAATTTTCCGTATGACCCTAGCGTCGGTAATACAGCCGTTCCCGGCGCACTGTTGTGGAGTGCATTGAGTCTTATCGTATTGCTGGCCGGCATTGGCATCGTACTGTTGATGTTCGGCAAATTCGATTATCTGGGTTGGATTAGCACCGGACAGCATGTACACCCCCATCTGCTACCGGGTCAAGCCAGCACCGGCCAGCTGGCACTGGTGAAATTTTTTGTGGTGGTCGCTTTGCTCTTTCTTGCCCAGACTTTGGTGGGCGGTGCAACGGCGCACTATCGCGTCGATCCCGGCAGTTTTTACGGCCTTGAACTGGAGGCCATATTTCCCAGCAATCTGATGCGTACCTGGCATCTGCAATTAGCCGTTTTCTGGATCGCTACCGCCTTTGTCGCCGCGGCCTTGTTTCTCGGCCGATCGCTACGCAACGATGAACCACGCTGGTTTGCCGGCTGGGTTCATCTGCTATTCGGTGCTTTCGTCGTGGTCATAGGCGGCAGTCTGTTAGGCGAGTGGGCGGGTATTTCACAAATGCTGGGTCAATGGTGGTTCTGGCTTGGCAACCAGGGTTGGGAATACCTGGAACTCGGCCGTCTGTGGCAGTACCTGCTTATCGTCGGTCTGCTGGTTTGGTTTACGCTTTTATTAAAACTAGTGCAGCCGGAATCCTTGTGTGAGCCAGTCGCAAAACCTTTGATAAGGCTGTTTCTGCTGGCTTCCCTGGCAATTCCGCTGTTCTACATACCGGCACTATTTTATGGCGCCAAGACTAACTTCACCGTGGTCGATACCTGGCGTTTTTGGATCATTCATCTATGGGTCGAAGGTTTCTTTGAATTCTTCGCCACCACATTGGTGGCATTGATATTTTATCAACTGGGACTTACCCGGCTTAATGTTGCGCTGCGAGTGATTTACCTCGATGCCATTTTATATTTCGCTGGCGGCCTGATCGGCACCGGCCATCACTGGTATTTTTCTGGCCAGAGCAGCATCAACATGGCAATGTCGGCCATGGTCTCGGTACTGGAAGTGGTGCCGCTGACACTGCTAACCCTGGACGCCTGGGATTTTGTCCGCACTACACGTGCTGACTGCGATGTTTGCGGCAAATCAGTCGCCATACCGCATAAATGGACATTCTACTTTTTGATGGCTGTCGGCTTCTGGAACTTCGTCGGCGCAGGCATTTTCGGCTTTCTAATCAACCTGCCTATCGTCAGCTACTATGAGGTGGGCACCCAACTGACGCCCAACCATGGTCATGCCGCGATGATGGGCGTATTTGGCATGTTGGCATTGGCGCTGATGGTCTTCGTGTTGCGCCAGACCAGCAGTGATACGCGCTGGGTCGGCATTGAGAAATACGTTAAGCTCGGATTTTGGGGCAGCAATGTCGGTCTGGCTCTGATGTTAATCTTGAGCTTGTTCCCCGGCGGCGTGCTACAGGTCTGGGATGTTGTTCAGCATGGTTATTGGCACGCGCGCAGCCTTGACTACATTGGCAGCGAGCGGTCGCGCCTGATTGAATGGCTACGACTGCCCGGTGACTTGGTGTTTATTCTATTGGGTGCCGTACCGTTGCTTACAGCGTCCATCAAAGGATGGTTGGGGGTGCATCGACAGCTTGAGCAGGTTTGAAATTGGTAATGATTAGTTTGAGAAAGTAGCGACTTTTTTTCGTCGCCGGATTGTTACCTTGTGTTTGATAAATTTAAACGTATGAGGAAAGATTTATGGCTACACATCACGCATCATCCAATGAAGTTGTTGACTTGGCAACTTGGGCACAAGACGTCCCGAATGAAAAATCAAAAGTCATTATGAAAACAGACGACATGGAACTTGTCCGCCTGGCTCTTCCGGCGGGTAAAGAATTTGCAGATCACAAAGTTTCAGGACCTATCGTGGTTCATTGCATAAGCGGAAAAATTGAGTTTGTAGCCATGCAGACAACACAAGCATTAACATCCGGCCAGCTAGTTTATTTAATGCCGGACGAACCGCACGCCGTGAAAGCCGTGCTGGATTCAGTGGTGCTACTCACAATCATCTTTAAAGCCTAAACCGTTAGCGCCATGCCGGATAAATTATTCAAGTAACGCTGCTCTATACCATGATGCAACAGCCAAAACAACATTATCGGTTCAGGATTAAAAGGGTATACGAACTGCCGGACAAGCATGACGGCCGACGCATCCTCGTGGACAGGCTCTGGCCGCGCGGTTTGACAAAGGAAAAAGCAAGCATTGATCTGTGGCTCAAAGATATCGCTCCCAGTACGGAGCTGCGGAAATGGTTTGACCACGACCCGGGCAGGTGGGAAGCATTCAAGGAACGGTATCTAGATGAACTCAAGGGTAATCACGAGCAAATCCAGCGCTTAAAGCAGGAACTGGACAAGGGTATCGTGACGCTCGTCTATGCAGCAAAGGACGAAGAGCATAACCAGGCAATTGTGATCCAGGAAAACGATTGGCTTTTCCTTTAATTGGAGAGGACGATTAATGTACCACTACAGTTTGTTCGCCTGTCATGAGGAACGTCACTCCATGAGTTCATTTGAATCTTTGCTAACCGAAGTGCAAGACTGCCGTATTTGCGCAGCACATCTGCCGCATGGACCCCGGCCCATTCTACAGATGCACCCGCAAGCTCGTATATTGATTGCCAGCCAAGCACCAGGAACAAAAGTTCATGAATCCGGAATACCTTTCGATGATGCCAGCGGTGATCGTTTGCGTGAGTGGATGGGGGTGACGCGCGAAGTCTTTTACGACTCGAAACAGATCGCAATTCTGCCAATGGGTCTTTGTTTTCCCGGCACGGGTAAATACGGTGACCTTCCGCCACGGCCCGAATGCGCGGAGACATGGCGCGATCAACTTCTCGGTCACCTGCACCATCTTGAAGTGACGTTGATTGTTGGACAGTATGCACAGGCGTATCACATCAACGAAGTACGAGCCTCACTTACCGAGACGGTTCGTGGCTGGCAATCCCATTGGCCCAAGATAGTCCCCCTTCCGCATCCAAGTCCGCGAAATAATATTTGGCTTAGCCAAAATCCGTGGTTCGAGAAGGAGTTGCTCCCTATGCTTAAGCAGCGAATAACCGAGGCGCTCGAAAGATAAAAGCAATGCACCCCTTTTTTTGTTTTCGGTATCGAAATCATTGCATTAACTCTAGCTCACAGGAGAAACAGCATGTCTGATATTTAAAAAATATCAATGCAGGGAATGCGAACATATCTACGATGAAGCAAAAGGTGATCCTGATAGTGGCCTTGCTCCCGGAACCCGTTGGGCCGACATACCGGATGACTGGTCTTGTCCGATCTGTGGAGCACCTAAAGATTTTTTTAAACTGATGGAATAAGCCATCACGTCAGCCGTGACAATAGGTCTCGAAAACATCGGGCTTCTGCCTCTTTGGTACAACATATTGGAAAGGTAAATTATGCAAGCAGAAAACACACCCAAACCCAAAGGACTCGACGGCGCCGAAATCGCCAGGGCCAGCGAGTTGGTGGACTACCAGGATGGCTCCATTGTTAGCCGCGAAATTGTCAAAAAGCCAACGGGTAACGTGACAATCTTCGCGTTCGATGAAGGACAAGGCCTGAGCGAACATACGGCGCCCTTCGATGCCCTTGTGCATGTGTTCGAAGGTGAAGCGGAAGTCAGTATTGCAGGCAAACCAAATCACTTGCAAGGAGGCGATATGATTCTCATACCCGCGCAGCAACCGCACAGTCTTAAGGCGCTGAAGCAATTCAAGATGATTCTTACGATGATTCGATCCTGAATCTGGATTATCAGAAGTCTCGACACGATGTAATTCAGTTCAGCTAAGCAACCGGGATCACCACGCGAAGAAACGATGTTAAAAGGCGATCCATAAAGGTGTTTTCTCATTGAGAGTATTTGGCTTTAAAATCGGAGGGGTGCGATTCAAACTGATGTGGAGTAAATTAGATCCGAAACCCCATTTATGAGAGAGGCGACCATGACGACACGTACCTTGAGCGACCAAGAGATACTGGAAAAGCTGAACAGCCATCCGGCGCTCAGAGAGCGGATTAGCCACTTGTTGCTGGCCGTTGAAGACGAGACGGGGGATTTAAAGGAAGCCGACGCCGCCGAGATGCGCATCATCGACGAGATGAGGCAACTGGGCCATGAATCGCTGACAGTCTGGGCGCAGCGGCAAGTGATCAAAACGACATAGGAACTCAGCCAAGCGAATTCGGTATGGCGTGAGGGTAAAAAACTCTGCTGGCACACGACCTTCGGCGTCGTAAGCCTGGAAGAGCCACAATTGCGCGCAGGCAACCAACGGATACGGCCGTTCGTCCGAAGCGCCAACATCCGCCATCGAGGCACATCGCGGCCCTTGCAGCGGGTGGTCACGGATTTTGCAGCGGATGTATCTTTTGCCCAGGCGATGGATAAATTAGGGGTAGAACAAGCAGTCGTGTCACCAGCCGCCATTTGAATCTGTCGAAAACATCCGGCGGCAGGGCTGAACTGCTTTATATGAACCGGAAATGCGATGCCCCATCGGCTTTTGCTGACACTTAGCTCCTCTGAAAGCCCACGTACCGGATGACCGTTTGTTTGTAGCACGAATCACAGTAACTGTCTATCGCAGTGGATTCTTAAATGGCCGGTTACGTTGGAAATCTTGTGTTAAGGTTGCGCCCCGCCAGGGCCGTCAGCCTGGAACAAATGGTTGGAGGTTCTACTCATAGAAATACGTAAACATTGCAGCCTCTACGTCGGCCTCAAGCCAATATCTATCTGGACTGCGTATTCCGACAAAACCGCCACTGATTCCAACTTCAAAAGCACCGGACATTCCTATACCAAAACAGCTGCTTAGAAACCGTGAGCTCCTATGGTGCGCATTGGTTTTGTAAAGACTTGGAGAAAGAAATTTAGAGTGTGCAACAACAGACTAACGGTAAAAGCGAGTCCGCGACAATGTGACTCACCTTGAGAGTTAGATATCAAGCTATACTAATTCGGGGCAGGGTATTGCCCACACTGCAGTATATTTTTGAACTATTTTTTAGGAGTGTAATTGTATGATTACAAAATCAATCTTCGTGAAGATTCTTTTCAGCATAAGCTTGATGGCACTAATGCAGTCTGCGATTGCGCAGACTGGGTCTGTAGCAGCCACGGTTCAGCTTATACCGGCATCAGAAACTATGTCGGCTCCAATGGGGTTGCCATCTGACCCTAATACTGCTTACTTAATAAAAACTCCTATAAATTAATAGCTTCACAAGCCTCTCTTCTAGGCACAGTAAGTAAAGGATAAGCTTTAGGCCGTCGTTTTATCGCCCGCGGCTGTGTCTTCCTTTGCTGTTGTCCGATAGATATTGAAGCAATGGCATTTAGCAATCCATCAATAGCATAGTTTAAAACCTTACCTGAAAGTAACAGCAAATTAAGTATTCCTTCATTAAAAAGCTGCACGGTGGTCATATAACTGAGTTGTCGAGGATCTTTATTTTTTACCTTAAAGAAAAGGGGACAGATTTATTTTTGGCACCTCAATGATAAGGGAATATTCCTTTCTGAAACTCACTCCCGGATAATCGATGATCCGGCGACTTACCCGTAGTCAAGTTTTCAGCGCCATTGCAGGATGAAACAGCGAATTTGATTGGTTAGACATCGAGCCTTGTTACAAAGCGTTGGGAAACATTGAAACTGAGCGAGCTTCACTTTATACACTGAGTTTGTTTATGGCGCGATACCGGAAGGGTGAATGGGTACGCATCCATGAGGCGGTTCAACGAAAGTTGCTTACCGGCACCAGTCGTTTTACCGACCAGATAGAAAAAATTATTGGAATGGGGGCGAGAGCAGGGGGAAGGGAAGGCCGCAAAAAGAAACTGAAGACATGAAAAATAAATCTGTCCCCTTTTTACTATGGCTAATCAATGGTTAGGTTTTATATGTGGAGCGGAATATACAAACGGTGGAACCCAATACCTTCCCTGGAAGGTGAGCGCCTATATCTCGAAGCTGTCCACGACGATTGGGAAGGCATAAGAGTATGGCTGCGACCTGAAGATAGAACAAAGCCTATGGCTATATTTAAGTTCAAAACCGTAGAAGCGTACTATGCGTCGAATGAAAGTAACCGGATATGCCAAATATCGCCAAAGCAGACGTTGGATTTTCCGCATGCGTTTTGGCTAGTGGATAATTCTGAGTTTCTTGCTATCGTCAGCAAGCAATCTTGTGGAACAATGCGGGAAGGGCTTTCTCATTTCTCCTTCTTGTCTTGTGAAGATTGCATTGATGTATTGGCTTGGGAACCGGAGGTTGTATTTGAAACCTAACCAGCGGGTCAACTTGACCGGCCAAAGCTGCGCTCCTATCGTCGCGATGCTTTCGCCGTCAAGTTACTTTTATCGTTAGCTGATCAAACACAGGAGACTAGCAATGGCTAAAAGAAACTATTTGAATCGTATCATAGTGACATTTTTTGGGATCGTAATTTTATTCACAGTATTGAGTGAAAACGCCTTTGCACATTGCGACACGCTTGATGGCCCAGTGGTACAAACAGCAAGGATAGCGCTTGAAAAAGGCGATGTAACACCACTGTTTAAATGGGTGCAGGCCGATGATGAAAAAGAGATTCGAACCGCTTTCCAAAAGACCATCGCAGTTCGTGCCAAGGGCGCCGAGGCCAAAGAATTAGCTGATATGTACTTCTTCGAAACTCTGGTTCGCATTCATCGTGCTGGTGAAGGAGCGCCATATACCGGTTTGAAACCGGGTGAAGCTGTGGATCCAGCCGTCGCCTTAGCCGACAGTGCTTTGGAAACAGGGTCGGTTGACAAGCTCGTCGATGTCTTAACAGAAGCCATGGCCAATGGCATTCGCGAGCGTTTTCAGCACACTAAGGAAACTCAGAAGCACGCCGATGACTCCGTGGCGGCCGGTCGTGAATTTGTCAAAGCCTATGTCATCTTCACGCATTATGCGGAAGGCTTGCACGCTACGATAAAAGCAAATGCCGACCACCATTTTGGGGAAGCTAACAGCCAAAGTGGGCATGATCACAAGTAATCATCTAACCAGGCGCTCCACCCGACCAAAAACCGCGATGCGGTTTTCGTCGGGTGAGCTTGGTCGTTAACAGTATCTGGCTCGGAGCCTTGACAATAATTATAACGTAACTACAATGTAATTATGAGCCATTATTCCTTTGACTGGGATCCTCGCAAGGATGCCGCTAATCGCAAGAAGCATGACGTCTCGTTCCAGGAGGCCAAAACTGCCTTTACGGATGAGTTCGCACGTCTTATAGCTGACCCAGACCATTCTGAAGAGGAGGACCGGTTCATTCTCCTCGGCACAAGCATTCATTCTCGCTTACTGGTGGTGTGCCACTGCGTTAGGGACGGTGAAATCATTCGAATTATCTCCGCCCGCAAGGCAAATAGGCGAGAACGAAATACTTATGAAGGGTACAGACATGCGTGATCATTACGATTTTTCCGATTCCGTTAAGAATCCATACGCTAAGAAGCTCAAGAAGCAGGTTACGATCCGGCTGGATGAAGATACCGTTGCGTACTTCAAAAATCTTGCTGAGAAAAAGGACCTTCCGTATCAAAGCCTTATCAACCTATACCTGCGTGATTGCGCTCAGTCACACAAGGATCTGAAAATTGAGTGGCAGTGAACTGTTAACAAGCGGCTTCTGTCGGACAGGCCCAAAGCTCCAGCCAAAAAACGGCCTCCACTTTGGCCTGCCGCAGAGCCGGGCGTTAGCCATCAAATATGACAGACAAAACGACAACAAAAGAAATTACACCGGAAGAGTACGCATCTGCCTTTGAAGGAAAAGAAGCAGAAGCACTAAAACAGGCCCTAGACATTAGAAAGTTTGAGATAGAGTTGTATTGGAAACGTGCCACATATTTCTGGACATTCATCGGCGCAACAATGGCGGGTTTTCTTGCAGTTCAAGCATCGTCCGCCCAAAACAAACAAGATCTTGCTGTAATCCTGTCATGCCTTGGCATGGTATTTTCTTTTGCATGGGTATGCGTGAACAGAGGTAGCAAATTCTGGCAGGAGAACTGGGAAAAGCATGTTGATGTTTTAGAAGACAAAGTCACCGGGCCACTTTACAAAATTGTAATGTCCCGAAACACAATGAATAAATTCGGAGAAAAGGCCGCTCATTTAATTACGGGGCCATCATCAATTTCTGTATCCAAGGTTAATCAACTGAAGTTTCCCAATTTTTTGAGGGCAAGGAATATCAGATAATGCTAATATTCAGCTTAAACATTAGCCGGCTCTAATATTGATTGTTAGGCTATGCCGAATCTCATTAAAAACAATAGCTTATGGGTGAATGAGGTCGCCTTTTGTAGTATAATATTGGTTTCTAAATCATTGATTACACAAACAAAAGGGCCTCATTCATGTTCATTTTACGCGATCTTCTCCGCCCTCTCCAAGCCCATTTTTCCGAGACTGATCTGGGACGGGAGCGAGCTTCTTTGTTTGTCTACACGCTGCTCGCCGTGATTGTTCCGTTTACCTCATCGATGTCGTCTAATTTATGGCGGGCCTTGGAGACTTTGTTCGGGATCGAGATTAAGCAAAAGCGGTTCTATACCTTCATGGCTTCGTCGACACTGCCCTGGGAAAGGCTTTGGACGACGCTGTGGGGATTGATTCCGTCCCCCACGACCGATGGCCGCTTATTGATTGGCTTGGACGATTTTATCAACCTCAAAGTGGGTCAACACATTTTCGGCTGCGCGTCGATTTTCGATCATGCCGCCAAAGCGAATCAAAGCCGTTACCCCTGGGCGCAAAATGTGGTGTCGATCGGCTTACTGAAGCAGGTCAAAGGTCGTTGGGCCTGTTTGTTTTTGGGCTTTCGTTTTTACTTACCCCGTCACATGATCGCCGAACAAAAGGAAACCGCCAAAATCAAAGGCCAAGTCGCGCCGTTTCAAAGCAAACTCACGCAAGCGGCGGAATTGCTAATCGCCGTCGCCGGTCACTTTGCTTCGACACCAATGCTGGCGGTCACCGACAGCTGGTTTGGGAATCAGGGGTTATGGAAGCCGGTGCGCCAAACGGTAGGCGAACGTTTTCACCTGTTATCCCGATTGCGCAGCAACCAGGTGCTCTATGCGCTCCCCGACGCCCGGTCCGCCGATGCCAAGACACGCGGACGCCCCCGTAAATACGGCCAGCGTCTGGGGACCGTGACCGACCGAGCGCACGCGCTCCGGCAGCAAACTGCTGCCTATCAGGTTAACCTGTATGGCAAAGTACGCGAAGTACTGGCGGTTGAGAAAACCGTCATGCTGAAGACCTTAAAATGCCCCATCAAGGTCGTGTGGGTGTTTCGTAAAACCCAGTGGGTCGCCTTGTTTACGACCGATCTCGACTTGTCGGTCACCCAGGTCATCGAATATTATGGCGCTCGCTGGAAGATCGAGTCCGGCTTTAAAGAACTCAAGCAAGACATTGGCAGTCAAAAATGCCAGAGCCGGAATGCCCAGGCCGTGATAAACCACCTGCATTTCTGTATGATGGCCACCACGGTCACCTGGATGTACGCCGATCGCATCAAAGCGGATCCGCAACGTCGGCACAAGGTCAAGGGGCGGACGAGTTTCGCCTTTTCCGATGTCCGGCGCCTCATCGCCGAAGCCTCACTGAGTGAAGATTTTGATAGGCTTTGCCATAAACCCACCAATCCCATGAAAAATTCGCTGGTCGCGGTGTTGTTACGCATGGTGGCTTGAGGCGTTTTTAGGAAACTTCAGTTAATCAAATCATCAGCCTTTATGTTTTTATTCTCTGGGTATGTTTATTAGTTTATTCTCTACCAGAGTTTGGCTGCGGAAAACCTTTAAATTGGTGTAACTACTCACCCCTAAAAAAAGTCAAAAAAAGACTTGACAGGTTTTTCGGTGCAAAAAAGACGTTTTCCGACTGAAGGTCGAAACAAGGCCATGCGATAATAGCGTCATGAAAACAGACGTAGTCATAGCGAATGGCAAACCTTGATAAAACCTCAGTGCGACAGGAACTCGATCGGGTAAAAGCCGATTTTGAAGCGCTCCGGAAGGCCGGTAAAGTCACGCCGGAAAGTCTGGCGGTGATGAACAGTCTGTTTATGATTGTCGAGCTAATTTTAGCGATTTTCCTGGAAAGGACAACCCGGAAGGATAATCGGAACTCCAGCCTGCCTTCGTCACAAACGGGCCCGGATGATTCGGCGCTCGTGTCGGGAAGCCAAGGCAAAGGAAAGCGACTGGATAAACGGAATGCGGTCAATTCGCGCACCGTCGAAACGGTCAGCGTGTCGACGGTGTCGACCTGCGAGGTGTGCGGTGAGTCCTTAATGGAGAAAAGTGGAGAAAAGGGGACAGATTTATTTTTTGGCACCTCAATGATAAGGGAATATTCCTTTCCAAAACTCACTCCCGGATAACAGATGATCCGGCGACTTACCCGTAGTCAAGTTTTCAGCGCTATTGCAGGATGAAACAGCGAATTTGATTAGCGTTGGGAAACATTGAAACTGAACGAGCTTCACTTTATACACTGAGTTTGTTTATGGCGCGATACCGGAAGGGGAATGGGTACGCATCCATGAGGCGGTTCAACGAAAGCTGCCTATCGGCACCAATCGTTTTACCGACCAGATAGAAAAAATTATTGGAATGGGGGGCGAGAGCAGGGGGAAGGGAAGGCCGCAAAAAGAAACTGAAGACATGAAAAATAAATCTGTCCCCTTTTTACTCCTTTTTACTACGCAATTCTGTCCAGCCACTGCGTTAACGCCTGTTCGGCCAGCGAGCGAAAGGGTCAGACACCTTAGCCCTGTTGAGGATTCCTAGCTTTATAGAAGAAAAGGCAAAAGCAATAGCTAAAAACAAAAATCTTTCATTCAATGCTTGGCTAAATATTGTCATTAAAAATGCTATTGATGAGGAGATTTTAGATGAAGATTAGTCGAACTGATGCTATTAAAAGAGGGGTTCATGCGGAAGTAATAACTAGCTTAGCATTCAAATGTAAGATTGAACGCTCAACTGGGTATGATTTGCGCACTAAAAATGGTGCTAAAGTTGAAGTGAGGTCAAGGGTTAAGTTTTCAGACGGCAAGAATCCAAGACTTACGGTTAATAAGTCAAAAATGGAAGAAAGTGATGTTATTGTTGCTGTTCAGTATGAGAGGAATCTTGATATATCCAAAGCAATTGCAATCAAGACAAAATATTTGACACCACTTTACGCCAAACATTTACAAAAAGATGGATCAAAAGCTCATTTAAATTGGAAAAAAGTTAGTAGTCACCCAAAAACACATGATGTAACGATTAAATTAATGGCTGCAGACAATGCGTTAAAATTAAAAGGTTTTTTCTTATAGTATTAATGATCAGCCGGATCGAAACCTACCATCCGGTGATCTGGAACGGCGGTAAGGTGAGGCTGCATTACGCCAAGGCCGAGGATCTGGCCGATTACCTGAACTTAGTGGCGATCAGGGGCGAGGTGGTGGTGCAGTTCTGGCTTAGGCCCGGGGATGCGCCGGTGGAACTCAACTTTATAGGCTACAATACGTCAGGTTCTGTGCCAGCTACACTAAGAGATTTGTTATGAAATGCCCCGATTGTGAAAACATTATTGAAATCGAAGACTGGATGGATAATGAACCGTTCGGTTGCCCTCATTGTGGAATTATCCTTCAGATGGTAACAGATGAAGGCGGTTATTGCGGGGCGAATGATAAGCGGTTGGTGCTTTGTGAATAAGCCTAAGCAAAACCTATTATCGCCGCTTACCGAAACGGAACTTGATGAACTTGAGCAATTTTTAATGAGTAGCGCAACATCAGATGAAACCATGCAGATAGAGGCATTGGATGGCTATCTGACGGCTATTGCCATTGGTCCTACGACATTATCATTTGACCAATGGTTTTCACGCATTTGGGGTCCAAACAAAGAAGATATGCCGAAATTTGCTTCACAGGATGAGGCTCAGCACATCATTGGTCTCATCATTCGGCACTTCAATAGCATCATTACCGTGCTGGAACATGATCCTGATGGTTTGGAACCGATCTTTAAGAGTTTTATTTCGCCCGATGGTGAGGAATGTCTCGATGGCGAGATGTGGGCTTATGGCTTTATAGATGGGGTTAATTTGTGTCAGCAGGATTGGCAACCCTTGGTTGAAGACCCAGCGGGTAAGGATGCTTTTTTACCACTATTCTTATTGGGTTCCGATGAGATTTCGCCTGAGCAGGAAAAATTGGTCGAAACCCGCATGCAAACCGCCGCACTGTCCGAATACATTCCGGAAAGTATCGCTTTCATTTATCGGTTCTGGCAACCCTACCGGCTAGCCATGCTGGAACGCTCGGTTGCTAAACAAGCAAAGAGAGATGGCGTCAAGGTTGGCCGGAACGATCCTTGCCCCTGCGGCAGCGGCAAGAAATTCAAGAAATGCTGCGGTGCGGCTTTGCATTGATTTTTAACTCATGCCAGGGATGCGCCGGTGGATCTGAGGTTTTCCGGCGGGGGTGGGAAGGTCTCAACTCCTGGGGTGTTGGAGGGGATGTTTTGACTGGTGGGTTTCGACCCATAGCTGTCTGTGGTGATACTAAACACCGCTTGGCTGAATTAAGCCATATAGCTGACATCGAATATGATCACTATCTGGTTTTATGCCAAATATCTTCGGATTTTTGGATCAATCTTCCTCGAAGGACCGATAGCGATCAGCCATATAGTCTACCAATGCTCGAACTGATGGCAACAGACCGCGCCGTGACGGGAACACTGCGTGGATAATTTCCCGGCATGGTGCCCATTCGGGAAGCAGCGTTAACAAAACCCCTTCAGCCAACTGCTCCCGCACCATTAGTACCGGTAGTTGCACAACGCCAACACCAGTCACGGCCGCATTCCTCAATGCGATCATGTCTGTTGTTACAAAGCGTGGATTATGATGTAAAACAGCTTCGGCACCATTTGCTCCATGCAATTGCCAACTATGGCTTTGCTGTGGTGTACCTAGTCCCAAGCTTGGCCAGACATTCAAATCGGCAGGCACGACCGGCAAACCAAACTGCTGAACCAGTGTGGGACTGGCCACCAGACATTGGCCTCGATCAGACAATACCCGCATAATCAGATCACTGTCTTCTAGCGGTGGTGGCCGCACACGAATCGCCACATCGACCCCTTCGCTTAGCAAATCGACCCTACGGTTGGTGGCTTCCAGATAGATTGTGATCTGTGGGTAACGCATCATGAAATCGGCCAGCATTGCGCCGACATGGGCATGCAAAAGCGCCACCGGGCAAGTTAGGCGGATCACGCCGCAAGGCTCGGCATGCACGGTATCGATGGCCGCTTGCGCCGCGTCAGCCTCCACCAACATCGCCTTGCAATGTTCGTAGTAGGTTTGCCCGACTTCCGTGACGATGAAATGACGTGTCGAGCGTTGAATCAAACGCACGCCCAAACGGTCTTCCAGTTGGGCTATGCGACGACTGAGTTTGGATTTGGGCATGCCCAATGCGCGGCCTGCCGGGGCAAAGCCGCCATGGTCAACCGTTTGCACATAGTAGTAAAGGTCGTTCAAATCCTGCATCACTGTCTACGCTTCATCGTTCATAAAATAGGACTCTAAGACCTAGTTTAGCAGTCTACCGCAGCCATCGTATCGATATTATCCTTTATCCAACGCTATACACCTCTTCACCATCAGGAGATCGACATGAAAAACATCCTAGGCATCTACAGTCCACCACGTTCTCACTGGGTAGGTGATGGCTTTCCAGTGCGATCCCTGTTTAGCTATGAAACCCACGGTAAACAGCTCAGCCCCTTCCTGTTGCTGGACTACGCCGGGCCGGCCAACTTCACACCCACTGATAAACCAAGAGGCGTCGGCCAACACCCGCATCGCGGTTTCGAAACCGTTACTATCGTTTACCAGGGCGAAGTTGCACATCGTGACTCAACCGGCCAAGGCGGCGTCATCGGTCCTGGTGATGTGCAATGGATGACGGCAGGCTCAGGGATTCTGCATGAAGAGTTCCATTCTCCAGCATTTACCCAGTCCGGCGGGGTGTTGGAAATGGCGCAACTCTGGGTCAATTTGCCGGCCAAGGATAAGATGATTCAGCCAAGTTATCAAGCCATAGTCGACCAAGATATTCCAGTCATATCCCTTGCAGATAATGCTGGAACGTTACGAGTTATTGCAGGTGAATTCGAAGGTCACGCCGGTCCAGCACATACCTTCACGCGGATTCACGTCTGGGACATTCGACTGGCGCAAGGCGGCACAACTGAACTCGCGTTGCCCGAAGGATGGAGTGTGGCGTTAGCAGTTCTGCACGGCAGTGTGCGGGTAAACCGTACCGCTACCGCTCGCGAGGCGCAGTTGATCGTATTGGGCCAGTCCGGACAAAAGGTCGCCATCGAAGCCGGTACCGATGCCGTCGTGTTACTGTTGAGCGGCGAAGCGATAGCCGAGCCCATCGTCGGTCGCGGTCCGTTCGTGATGAATAGTCAACAGGAAATCATTCAAGCCATAGACGATTTCAACAGCGGCCAGTTTGGCCAAATGTGAAGAAATAGCTCAATCGCCATTAGGCGGTTGAGCATTATCAATTGGTGTCCATGCACCACATCAACCGGAGAAATACCATGACTACACCTTATGTCCGTCTCGACAAAAATAATGCCGCTGTTCTGCTGGTCGATCATCAGGCGGGATTGCTATCCCTGGTTCGGGATATCGATCCCGACAAATTCAAGAACAACGTCCTTGCGCTGGCTAATTCGGCCAAGTATTTCAATCTACCCACCATCCTGACCACCAGTTTTGAGACTGGACCCAATGGGCCACTGGTGCCAGAGTTAAAGGAAATATTCCCCGGTGCACCGTATATCGCGCGCCCCGGCCAGATCAATGCCTGGGACAACGAAGATTTCGTCAAAGCGGTCAAGGCCACGGGCAAGAAACAACTAATCATTGCCGGTGTGGTGACAGAAGTTTGTGTGGCTTTCCCGGTTCTGTCGGCGCTGGAAGAAGGGTTCGATGTTTTCGTGGTAACCGATGCTTCCGGCACTTTCAACGAACTCACCCGGCAGGCCGCCTGGGATCGGATGTCTGCGGCGGGCGCCCAGTTGATGACCTGGTTCGGTGCTGCTTGCGAACTGCATCGCGACTGGCGTAACGATATCGAAGGTTTGGGGGCGTTGTTCTCCAATCACATTCCTGACTATCGTAATCTGATCTCGAGTTACACCACGCTGACGAGCGCGACGTAGTCTTTACTGCTCTAATACAAAATGCCGGACAAAGCGACATCAGTGTTCGGCAAAATGGAAGAGATGGGGATACAACACAAACGTTTTAAAAAGTATCCCCATCCCTTTTCGACCTGATCGGGTTTGAGCAGGTATATGGCTGGACACTTCCGCTGCTATATCCATATTGATAAGCATCGTCACAGCTAAGCTGGTGCGCTCAAACTGGCAACGCGAACGACCCGTGACCAACCAAAAACGGTCCTTCAGGAAATTATTTTTCAGCTTGGCGAGAGACTGAGATTGGCCGCCAACAGTCTTCCCAATACCGAAAACAACTCACTTCATCATATCGTCGTTCGCCGCATCCGGCAGAACATAAACAGCCGACCCGTTTTGGAGATTGCCGTCGCCAAACCCCCGCACCGGAACCGATGGCCAGCGGTTGAATTCCGGCTCATGGAGGATTTGTTCGGCGGCGTCCAGACAGGCCGCGAGCAGATCGGCGGAATACTAGTGTTCTTCAAACTGCCGGACTTCTCAAGACAGACCCTTTCTGAGTCACCGGGTCAAAACTGAATATGTGCTCCCTTGGGCTGTCAGAGCAACGCCCTACCAATCGCCTGGAGTAATCCGGCTCGCCTTTATCAAGATGCACCGTTGCGCCGCAGATCGGGCAGGGGGCGGTATAGCTCACCAGGCGGATCATCCTCAAGTCGCCGTCTCGGAATAGCTCCAATTGCGCCGATTTCTCTTCCAACGCTACCAATAGATCGGGAGCCACCACTATCCGATCATCAAACAATCGTACCCAAGGCTTGATAAAAATAATCCAGACGATATAAGGGAAGGCAAAAATGCTTATAAATGCCGTCAGTTCGCGGGTTGTAATCGGTCTAGGCGCCATAAGCCCAAGCCAGCCGAAGTAAGACAGTGCGACAGCGCCGGCGCCCAGTATGGATAACCAACCGATGATCACCCAGATATGCCAACGCGATAGACGTATCTGACCATCACGGAATAACCATTTAGCGCACCAGGTAGGCTTTACCTCCCCGTTTTCCGCTAGATCATATTTGAAGCTAATACGGCTTCTATCGAGCGTCTTTTCCGGCTCAAATTCCGGGTTTTGTTCTTCTTCATTATCGCTGGTTTCCGGTAACGGTTCCGCTTTTAGCTGGTAGGTGGTGGGATCAGGACCGCCGGATGTGCTTATGCGATGCGGTTTTGGATAAGATTTTAAATTCCGCTTTCTGGCTAAATCAATAATTTGCTCTTCCCTGGTTGCCCAGTATCTCTGAACAGTCCTTGTCCAGTCTATCCAGTTATTAGCTTCGGTAATATTTTCCTTGGTTACCTGGGCAGCCTCAGTAATATCCAGAGAGTCGAAACGCCGCTTCTCTTTCGTATCGTCAGCTTTGTTTAGCGATTCATTTGCCAATGCGCGCAGGATGCGATGAGCCTTTGCTTCACTTGGATTCTCGTCCAGCCAATCTATAAGGCATTGAATTATTTCGCGCATAATCCCCCACAAACCCGGTTAGCGGGGGTATGACCCTGTTGCTCTGAGAAAAAATACATAAAACTAAGTTCTCCTTCTTTTAACTTTGAGGTAAATAACTATGAGCACTTAGTTCGCAATAGATCATAAAAATCGTCTTATCCATATTTCCGAAGCCGAACGCGGTTTAATTTGTAATTGCTATTGTGTCGTATGCAACGAACGGATGGTAGCGAAAAAAGGTACAGAAAGGGAGCATCACTTCGCTCATGAATCCAATAAAGCCGATTGTGTCATCAACCATGAAACGCTATTGCACATGTTCGCAAAGCGAGTTATCCAGGATGCCGGGGGGCTTGTTGTTCCACCGGATATTGAACGCAAACTCACCGGTTCGCCCCAGATCAGCCAAAGCAACCCGACCTGGTTAATGCTTAATCGGGTCGAGGAAGAGAAAAAACTGGATGACATTCGGCCTGACTTGATTGGTTATACTTGGGATACTCAGGTTTTAATTGAAGTCGCCTATAGTTCTTTTGTGGGCGATGAAAAGCTGGCGAAGCTGGAAGCGCACAAGCTCCTGGCGTTGGAAATTGACCTGAGCGAATTCGATCCGGAAAATTTCGACTTGGAGACGACGAAAGAAGCCATTCTTAACGGCGTGGAATTGAAAAGGTGGCTGTTCTTTCCGGAACCAGCCGTTGCCGACAACAATCGGGCTTTTACCGAGGAAATCGTAACGATTAAGGGGATATGGGTTTCCCTTAAAACGCTGCAGTATGGAGATTTGGCGGTTAAAGTTGTAGCGTTCAATCCGGAAGTCAACGCCATCGTAAAGGCGATAGCCAAACGCTATTACGGCAGATGGCGGCAAGACTATAAAAATTGGATCGTGCCGAGTCACTGGCTGCAACATGCCATAAATGATCTGCGTGCCGAAGCCGATAAGGTTTGACACGACATTACAACTTTTATAGCCAAATAAAAGGAAATAGCAATGGAAAAACGTACCGCTAACAAAGCCAAAAAATGGAATAATGAACTAGCAGTACAAAGAAGCCGAAGAGCCGAGAAAGAAAAGCAGAACAATCAAGAACCAGCTTCGGGCGAGTATATCCCGCGGCGGTACGTCGAACCGACGTATAGCGAAACGGAAACCACGGCCAGAAACAACGAAAGATTGCTGCTTTATTTTTTTATCGGCGTCATTGTCTGCATGATTGTTTGGAAGGGCTTTGACGTTATCAAGGAGCGATACTGGATGAACGAATTAGAGACAAGTAGTAAGGCATTGTTGTCTTCGCTCGAAAAGGAAAACCGGAAAGTCACCGGCGAAGTACGGCGGATAACCCCGAGTTACAAACCAAAAAGCGCCAATAACTATCGGATCAAAACTCAGGACTCCTTCAAAGGCAGCATCTGTAAAGACCATGTAAAAACGGAGTTGTATGAGAGAAAAACATTACGCTGCAATAAAATTACTCATCGCTGTACGACCATCGGTACGACGAGTTATGGTAAAGAGGGCATTTGTTAAATTTCCCCCGACTATTTCAAACGGCTGTCGACCAGTAATCTGTTTGATTGAATAGGATTAAGTATGAAAATAGGATTCCGCAGACCCTCATTAAAAAGGCGTTTCGCCGCGCGAACATCGGTGAAACGCATGGTCCGTCATTCCCTCGGTATTAAGGCGCCGCGTGGTTTCGGATGGCTGACCAATCTCAAGAAGGCGGCTTATAATCGTGTCTATTCGAGGACGACATTTGGTTTGGGCGATCTTTTAAAATGGCTTTTTGGCGGAAAACGCTGATCGCTAGGCCGGCTATTTAACCGTCATCATTCGCCGCATCCGGCAGAACATAAACAACCGGCCCGTCATGGAGATTGCCATCGCCAAAGCCCCGCACCGGCACCGAGGGCCAGCGGTTGAATTCCGGCTCCTGGGTGATTCGTTCGGCGGCGTCCAGACAGGCCGCGAGCAGGTCGGCGTCAATGCCGTAATCCATTAGCGCCGCTTGAATACTCGGATATTCGCCCTCCAGGTCGTAATCGGCCATTGCGGCGCAAAAGCCTTTCATCCATTCGCTTAATTCCGGAGAATCTTCGTCCGGCACGTTGCCGCGTCCGGTTTGATAAAAGGCCCAGCCTTGCGCCCACTCGTTCGATCTATCGGTCATTGTTCGCCTATCTTGTTGATGTAGTAATCGTAAAGCTTGTTCGCGGCAATGCTGTCGCCGCCGTGAGGCCTTTGCTGATCAATTCGGCACCGGTGCAATTGAATACTTCGCCTACGCATCTTTCAAAAGCTCAAGCCTCGAAACGATAGGTCGAGGTGGGCGGAGACGGTGTGTCGTCGACCGATCGGGCGTTTCGCCGCCGTAACCAAAGAATGAGCCGCATGCGTAAACCCGGCTTCAGAAACGAGCGGGCGTAGGCTACCATGGGCGACTGCGGGGCAATTTCCAGGAGGTTGTCATAGAGTTTCTTGGCGATGTCCTGTCGGCCAACGTAACAGTAATAGGCGCACAGGACGCCGACAAAACCGGTATGTTCGGATACATGAAATACCCGCCGCTTAGGATAGAGCAGCTTCAGGTCGAATTTATGATCGAATAAATCGGGGACGGCATCGAATTTCCCCCGGTTCAATAGCACTTGCGCATAGTTAATTTTGGCAAATAAATAATTCGGAAATTTTCGGTAGGCTGTTTCCGCTAATTCACTGACCTTATCGCGGTTACCAAGTAAGCTATGCGCGGTAGCCAAGAAATTGTATATCTTGGGCACATCGGGGTGCTTGACCTGCAGCGCTTCCAGTTCGGCAATGGCGGGTTTCG
Source organism: Methylomarinum sp. Ch1-1 (assembly GCF_030717995.2). NCBI lineage: Bacteria > Pseudomonadati > Pseudomonadota > Gammaproteobacteria > Methylococcales > Methylococcaceae > Methylomarinum > Methylomarinum roseum. Next base: position 1,113,416 of record NZ_CP157743.1, read on the forward strand.
GCCTGTTGTTGGCGATTTCGTGATAAATTCTATCTAAGGCGAGCATAATTTCGGGGTTCAAGTTGTCACTTTTGTCGATCACAGGTTCATTGGTGACAAGATAGAAATTGCGCAGGTCTGCTTTGTTGCGTTGGCGGGGGAGGCGCGAGGATTTTTTTGATTTTTTATGTGTCATGGCGGATTACCAAGGGCAGAATGAAAGGTTAAGCAACATGATTCATCGATTCACATGAATTTCCCCAAACCCAATCCCAAACAACACACCCACCGCAGCATCCAGGCGCTTAAAAACCCGAACCTGGCCGCGCGCGGTTTCCAGCAGCGGATTGAGCTGGTGTTTGCCGGCCAGCGTCACCGTCCAGCCGGCGCCGGATTCGTGTCGTTTGACGATCGGGGTGTTCAGGGCGCCGGCCTGGCATAAGATTTCGGCTTCTTTGATATTCACTTTTGCGCGTACAAACGCTAAACTGGGTTAAAACAAAACTGCACTTTTGTTAATCAAAAATGCGCTTATGCGTATGCGAAAAGCCTTTATTGTAGCCTTATTCCTGCCGCTACGGGTAGCCGCCTGGGAAGACGACGCCGTTCTGTCGTTCATCAGCCGGGTGAACCCGATCCTCCTGGCCCAGCGCCACGTCAGCGAGGCTTACGCGCGTCCGGACGCGGTGACCTGGGCATTGCGCAACACGTCGTTGAGCGGCCGGCTCGGCTTCGGCGGCACCGACTTCCGCGACGATCCCTACACGGTGTTCGGCGGCCTGCAGATCAACATTCCGCTGTCGTCGATCCAGGAGGAGCGCGAACAATCTTTGAAGTTAGTGGCGGTGAAACATTCGGGGTCAGAGTAAGAAACATTCGGGGTCAAAGAAACATTCGGGGTCAGAGTAATATTTATGTTTCAATATTACGATTTCGTGCGCAAGAATGTTACTCTGACCCCGAATATTTGTTACTCTGACCCCGAATATTTGACCCCGAATATTTGCTCCGCCTGCATGCCCAGGTGAAACTGAAGTGCGTCGACGTCAAAACCGCGAACGGTCGCAAAGCTACCTTTGCGGCCGAAAGGGCGCACGACAAGATCGTCGTCGATACCCTCGATGCCGGAGAGGTCGAAGCCGGTCGCCGTGCGGTAAGTAATCGTGCCGAAATCCACGCCCTTGGTGACCAGGGCCACGGGCGTATCGGGATTGGCCTGCGCAAGAGCCTTGAGGCCCTGCAATTCCAGGGTCATCTCCTTGCCAACCAGCTCGATCCCGCCGGCGCCGAACAGGAACGGGGGATTGATCAATCGCCCGTTGACCTCGGCAATGCCGGTCGCATCCAAGTCTTCAATGTCGATCTGTGTCACGCCCGGAAATGCCGTGTTGGCGATTCCCGCCACGCCACCGATACCCAGTGTCGGCGGGATCGTTGCCATGCTGGCGAATGCATGACACTCTTGACAGGTTTGGCTGTCAAGACCGTTGATACGCAGCCAAGTCCCGTTCGTTGTCGGGCGCTGACCGAATACCGTGGGATCCGCTCCGGAAGGCCCGTCCCCGTGACCGTCATGCTTGTTGAACGGCGTGGTGAACATCTCCAGACCCCGGCGCCGCAACTCATTTAGAGAATATCGGCCCGCGACAATATCGGCCTGGTCGAGACGAGGGCGCGGAATGGCAGGACCGTTCCGCGCAACCCCGACGGCATTGGAGCTTCCGGGGGTGGAAACCCTAGTCTGGCTGAAAGATTCGAGTGGCAGGGAGGCGAAAATTACAGCGGTTGCAATAGTCAGATAGCGATTCATCGGCATTTTCCCCTGAGTCAGATTGATTGTCGCGACCCGCGAACCAGGGAAAGGGAAAGGGAAAGGGAAAGGATTCCGAGCGATATTTTGAGCAAAACCTTCCCCGAATTGATACCCCCGTCCATTCCTCGAATGCCGCATATGATCGGACAGCGAGCTTTCGGAATCAACGAGGGATTGAGCGGCGGAAATTATTGCAATATCGGTTTTCCCGATTTCGTCGGCCAATCACCGGATTACCGGCAAATATCGTGCCGCGAGCGCGAGGTGTTGAGACAAGTCCTTGTAATATCGCACTATTCAAGCCCGACTCATCCTTTCTGATGGTATTCGAAACCGATGGCTGTAAAATTTGCTGACACTTTCCGACGCTCTCGGCAGTCCACGTTCAAAACCTGCCTGAAACATTCGGGGTCAGAGTAATATTTATGTTTCAATATTACGATTTCGTGCGCAAGAATGTTACTCTGACCCCGAATATTTGACCCCGAATATTTGTGACCCCGAATATTTGCTCCGCCTGCATGCCCAGGTGAAACTGAAGTGCGTCGACGTCAAAACCGCGAACGGTCGCAAAGCTACCTTTGCGGCCGAAAGGGCGCACGACAAGATCGTCGTCGATACCCTCGATGCCGGAGAGGTCGAAGCCGGTCGCCGTGCGGTAAGTAATCGTGCCGAAATCCACGCCCTTGGTGACCAGGGCCACGGGCGTATCGGGATTGGCCTGCGCAAGAGCCTTGAGGCCCTGCAATTCCAGGGTCATCTCCTTGCCAACCAGCTCGATCCCGCCGGCGCCGAACAGGAACGGGGGATTGATCAATCGCCCGTTGACCTCGGCAATGCCGGTCGCATCCAAGTCTTCAATGTCGATCTGTGCCACGCCCGGAAATGCCGTGTTGGCGATTCCCGCCACGCCACCGATACCCAGTGTCGGCGGGATCGTTGCCATGCTGGCGAATGCATGACACTCTTGACAGGTTTGGCTGTCAAGACCGTTGATACGCAGCCAAGTCCCGTTCGTTGTCGGGCGCTGACCGAATACCGTGGGATCCGCTCCGGAAGGCCCGTCCCCGTGACCGTCATGCTTGTTGAACGGCGTGGTGAACATCTCCAGACCCCGGCGCCGCAACTCATTTAGAGAATATCGGCCCGCGACAATATCGGCCTGGTCGAGACGAGGGCGCGGAATGGCAGGACCGTTCCGCGCAACCCCGACGGCATTGGAGCTTCCGGGGTGGAAACCTAGTCTGGCTGAAAGATTCGAGTGGCAGGGAGGCGAAAATTACAGCGGTTGCAATAGTCAGATAGCGATTCATCGGCATTTTCCCCTGAGTCAGATTGATTGTCGCGACCCGCGAACCAGGGAAAGGGAAAGGGAAAGGGAAAGGATTCCGAGCGATATTTTGAGCAAAACCTTCCCCGAATTGATACCCCCGTCCATTCCTCGAATGCCGCATATGATCGGACAGCGAGCTTTCGGAATCAACGAGGGATTGAGCGGCGGAAATTATTGCAATATCGGTTTTCCCGATTTCGTCGGCCAATCACCGGATTACCGGCAAATATCGTGCCGCGAGCGCGAGGTGTTGAGACAAGTCCTTGTAATATCGCACTATTCAAGCCCGACTCATCCTTTCTGATGGTATTCGAAACCGATGGCTGTAAAATTTGCTGACACTTTCCGACGCTCTCGGCAGTCCACGTTCAAAACCTGCCTGATCGAATTCGCGCTTTTCATTCATGAAAAGGCCGACTTTTTCCGCCGTCCCTCAGGATTCCGACGGAACCGACACAAGGAGAGGGAATAGCTAGAGGCGAAGGGGCTTACATTTGACATTTTTCTATCTGCTTCCGGTAAATAAACATGAGTCGTCAATGTTGATTTGAATCGAGTCTGACCCCGTGCGACCCGAGTCTGACCCCGTGCGACCCGTCAAAAAATTCAAGCCTTGAAACGATAAGGCGATTTAGGTGGAGGCGGAATGTTATCGTTGACTGATCCGGCTTTTTTTGCCAACCATAGCTTTAAACGCATACGCAGGCTCGGTTTTAGGAACGAGCGCGCATAGGCAATCATTGGTGATTCCGGCGCTACTTCCAGTAGGTTGTCGTATAGCATTTTTGCTAGGTCTTTCTCACCGGCATAGCAGTAATAGACGCATAGGACAGCGTTAAAACTGATGAATTCCGACACATGAAACACATCTCTATCGGGATAAAGCAATTTCAGGTCGAACTTGTGCTCGAATACATCGGGAATGGCCTTGAATTCGCCCTTATCCAATTGCACTTGAGCATAGTTGATTTTGGAGAACAAATAATCAGGAAATCTCCGGTAGGCTTCTTCTGCCAATTCGCGAACCTTACCTCGATGGCCAACCACCCCATGTGCGGCAGCTAGAAAATTGTATAACTTTGGCACATCGGGATGCCTCGTCAACAATGCCTCCAGTTCTGCGATGGCTTGTTTCGGTTTTTTAGGGATTTCATCATGAATCCTCTCTAAGGTGACCAGCAGCTCGGGTGTCAAATTATCGCGTTTGTCTATTATCGGTTCATTAATGATGAGATATCGACTGACGGCTGAATTATGCCGGTCCAAGGTATTTTGTCGGCGAGCGCGGCGGCGCGAGGATTTTTTTCGTGACATGACGGACTCCCAAGGGCAAAGGAAAAGGTTTGATTGTATGATTCAACGCACCACATGGATTTTCTCAAACCCAATCTCGAATACCCCTCAACCGCCGCATCCAGGCGCTTGAACACCCAAACCTGTCCCCGCGCGGTTTCCAGCAGCGGATTGGGCTGGTGGGTGCCGGTCAGGGTCGCTGTCCAGCCGGCGCCGGATTCATGTCGTTTGACGATCGGGGTGTCTAGGGCATCGGTCTGGCACAATATTTCGGCTTCTTTGATATTCACTTTTGCGCGTACAAACGCTAAACTGGGTTAAAACAAAATTGCACTTTTGTTAATCAAAAATGCGCTTATGCGTATGCGAAAAGCCCTTATTGTAGCCTTATTCCTGCCATTCCCGGTAGCCACCTGGGAAGATGACGCTGTTTTGTATTTCATCAGCCGGGTCAACCCGATCATCGAGGCTTACGCGCGTCCGGACGCGGTGACCTGGGCCGAAAGGGGGGCGGGTCTTACATTTGACATTTTTTCTATCCGCTTCCGGTAAATAAACATGAGTCAATGTTTATTTGAATCGAGTCTGACCCCGTGCGAGACATGTCGCTATGCGAAATGCAGGTCAACGATGTCCTGAACGATTCAACCGTAACTAGAGTAAGTTAAACGTTTGGGGCGGGTTAAATAACCCGCCCCGCCCAGGTGACAAATAGCTTAACAGCGTGATAGAGAGTCAGGTTGTCAATAAAATCAGGCGTTCTTAGTTTTTAACCCGACTTAAAAAAGAGTAGTAGCCTTTAAGTTAGATGACAATGTATTTTCCATAAGCCAGACTGCCGTTAACGCAGCAATACGTGTTGCATGAAGCAATAACTTATCTTGCAAGGTAGCCGTATTTTATTGTGCGGCATATCAGGGGCGCGGCTATTGAAATTGAATCTGCTGTTATTTCGTCGATATATTATGCTGGTAGGCATTTCCGGCTCTGCGCAATGTAAAGCCGACGCCCCAGATGATTTTTTGATTCAGTTCCTGCAGGTCGATTTCAAAAAAAGGCCTGTTTTCAGGGTCGTGGATAATGACTTGAGGATTCTTGGCCCCCGGATTTTTAACGCCGACAATGACCGATGCATGACCATAAGTCTGGCCGTTGTGGGTTTTAAGCCAACCAAAAAAAATCGGCCCATATTTTTTTAATTCATCGATCAACGCCTTAGCTGTCCATTCCTGGTTAGTCGGTTCATCGACATCGACCAGTTGTTCTCGTGCCTTGAGCGTTGGCATCCAGGCGGTATTGATCACGTAATGCCCGTATTGCAGCACCTTGCCCTTTGCGTTCTGTTTGAGGGGGAGCGTGTACAACTCCGGGACTCCCAGACGTGGGCCTGCCTCAAAACTATAGCCCACCATACAGGCGCTGGCATACCAACATCCTGTCGGGTCATCAATCGGATTCACGCCTTTTACATGGGATCCGATACCTAATTGGGTAACGAAGGGAACATTTAAACAGTATCCCATGGGTTTTACCTCCTATCGAAAATAAGATCAGATTTGTTGGGTAGGGCTACGTATAACATGTCAGTATGTTTGCTGGCGACGTTAAACATTGCATCATTTGTCGTCGAAGTCGCAAAACAGTTGTTATGGCAAGTATGCACAGTATCCGTGCAAATCAAAGTGAAAGCAACTAGCGGTTTTGCGTAGCGATGAAATGGGGAAAGAGAGGAGGGAATCTCTGAGGGGAAGAGTGAAAGAGACGGAATGCCCGGATACCGTTGCACGGCACCCGGGGATATTGTTTGGATCATGAGTGATTAAAATTTGCCATCCTTTGCCCTGGATAACCGCTATGGGTATCCAGGTGGTCATAATCGCTGTGAGTATCAGCGATACGCTTTCTAGGCGGCTTGCAACGTGTCGCCTCCATCCTGTTCTTTGATGAATTCCTGCGGCGGACGGACTTCCCGACCCGCCATCAAGTCATCGATTTGTGCGCGGTCGATGGTTTCCCATTTCATCAAGGCCTCGGCCATGCGATGCAAGACATCCATATTTTCCTGCAAAAGTTTCTCGGCGCGTCGATAGTTGCGATCGATGACGGAACGAATCTCTTCATCAATGATCTGCGCGACATTACTGGAAACGCTGCCGCCCGCTGAATCCGACTGCTGGAACGAGGATAGCCCGTTATTTTCGGCGTAGCTGAGAGGGCCGAGTTTGTCCGATAGCCCCCAACGAGTCACCATTTTTCTCGCTAAGCCCGTCGCCCGCTCGATATCATTGGAGGCGCCGGTAGTGACCAGGTCATCGCCGAAGATCAACAGCTCCGCCAGACGACCGCCAAACAATCCGGCAATCTGACCTTCCAGTTTGCGTTTGCTGGCGCTGTATTGGTCTTTTTCGGGCAAGAACATCGTCATGCCGAGGGCGCTGCCCCGTGGCATGATGCTGACCTTGTAGACGGGGTCATGGTCCGGCATCAACTGGCCGACGATGCAATGACCGGCTTCATGATAAGCCGTCAGGCGCTTGTCCTCTTCGCTCATCACCAGGGTTTGTTTTTCCGCGCCCAGCATAATCTTGTCTTTGGCTTTTTCAAGATGGGCCATCGTCACCTCGGTTAAATCGGCACGGGCGGCGACCAATGCCGCTTCATTGACCAGGTTGGCCAGTTCCGCTCCGGAAAATCCTGGCGTACCGCGGGCGATATAACTGACCTTTACATCGTCGGCAGCCGGTATCTTTTGCAAATGCACGTTTAAGATTTGTTCGCGGCCCAGCACATCGGGAAGACCGACGTTAACTTGACGATCAAAACGACCCGGTCTCAGCAGAGCGTCGTCGAGCACATCGACCCGGTTGGTCGCAGCAATGACGATGATGCCGTCGTTATCTTCAAATCCATCCATTTCTACCAACAGCTGATTCAGCGTCTGTTCGCGTTCATCATTGCCGCCCGTCATATTGGAATTGCTGCGTTTTCTACCGACCGCATCGATTTCGTCGATGAATATGATGCAGGGTGAATGTGCCTTGGCCTGACTAAATAAGTCTCTGACCCGTGAGGCGCCGACACCGACATACATTTCGACAAAATCGGAACCGGATATGGAAAAGAATTTGACCTTGGCTTCTCCGGCGATGGCGCGGGCGATCAGCGTTTTCCCTGTGCCGGGCGGTCCCACCATCAGCACTCCGCGCGGTATTTTGCCGCCGAGGTTGCGGAATTTATCCGGAGCCTTCAAGAAATCGACCAGCTCTATGACATCATGCTTGGCTTCTTCGCAGCCTGCGACATCGTTAAAGGTGATTTTAATCTGGTCTTCGACAAACAGTTTTGCTTTGCTTTTTTGAAAACTCAAGTTGCCGGCGCCGCCATTTTTTTGCATCGCACGCATAAAATACAGCCATACCGCGATCAGGAGCAAAATAGGCGCCCAGGAAATCAAGATGTCCTTGAGCATCGAAGGAGCTTGTGGCACCCGGGTGATAATTTGCACATCTTTTGCCAGCAGTTCTTCGATCAGGTTCGGGTCATCCGGGCTATAGGTGACAAATTGTTTTCCGTTTGACGCCCATAATTGTATCGCGCGGCCGGTCATTTCAACCTTTTCAACCTGTCCGTCTCTGACTTTATTAATGAATGAAGAATAGGCTAAATTGGAAATGTCCGTCGCAGGAGTTTTTGAACGGTCATAGAAGAATGTTGCGCTGCCGACTGCGATGATTAACAGGGCAAGCAATAAGAATTTTTTCATCAAATTTCTCCAGTCGGGAAGCTACATCTTAAGGAATGCTGAGCCCGGCAACTGTTCTGGCGGCCGGGCTATATTGCATCCGCGAACAGTTTTCCGAACGTGATGCTGAGTTAAATGAACTTAAGGTCATTTCACAGCCAGTAATCTGGCGGACTGGTCTTTATCCTATGGAGTCCTGAATGTCCCTTAAGTCATTGTAAATGGAGGAGGGTAGCGATAATTTTTGATCTATACCAAATTATCTATAGAAAGACAGCGATTGAGCTGACGATTCTAATTTTTTAGACAACTATATCATAAATACATAATATTCTAAAGTTATTGGCGATATTCTTTTGCCATGACGGGCATCGGCGCCGATAGGTGCAATATTTTACTGAATAAGGTCATCGGGTAAATCTCAATGTTTGCGAGCCAACGATTAATAGCTTAACACATGGTTCTTGTTAGAACTATAAAAATTCTAATAAGAACTAAAATATTCGGATGGGAGTTCTAGACGTTTACTGTCTTTTTTGAGAAGAAATGACTGCCGGTCGGGACGGGGGTAGACGAGTCGTGGTTTAACCAGAGGAGTGTCGGCGGAATCCGAACGGATCCCGCCATGGCCATGTATATAATAAATTAGAGTTTGCTTAACGCCTGATTGGCCATTTGCTTCCAGAGCTTGGATTATTGAGTTCTGGAGATTCAATCGCCTTCTCTCCGGCTGCCGCTGTTCCTCCTTTACTGACCGCCTCTGTACCTTCTGATTGCACTGATTGCTTGATCATTTTTGAGGCTTCCTCAGATTCAATCGACATTTCTCCGGCATCCGCTTTTTTGGCTTTGGTTGCCATATTCATGTGTTCAATCGATTCTTCAGTCGGCGGAGTCGCCATCTCCGCATGGTCCATTTTGCCGTGTTTAATGGCGTATTCCAAAACCTTAACGGCGGCTTCCAGATGTTTTTTTTCTTCGCCGGTAGCGGTTTGGAGCGCCTTATTAGCATGTTCAAGCGAGGCTTCGGCGTGCTCGACCAACATCGAGGCATGGCCTAATTTTCCGTGTTTGACCGCGGCATGGGCATGTTCTAAGGCGACTGATGTATGGTCTCTTGCCGCTCCTTTGGATTGAACCGCCTTCTTCATGTGTTCAATCGATTCTTCAGCCGGCGGAGTCGCCATCTCCGCATGGTCCATTTTGCCGTGTTTAATGGCGTATTCCAAAACCTTAACGGCGGCTTCCAGATGTTTTTTTTCTTCGCCGGTAGCGGTTTGGAGCGCCTTATTAGCATGTTCAAGCGCGGCTTCGGCGTGCTCGACCAACATCGAGGCATGGCCTAATTTTCCGTGTTTGACTGCGGCATGGGCATGTTCTAAGGCGACTGATGTGTGATCTTCCGCGAGAGCTAAGCGGCTAATGCTCAGCAACAGGCTTAATGTAATGATAGTGAGTAGTTTCATAAATCTATCCTCGTAAGACAGTGAAAAGAAATGCTAGGTTAAAAATCCATTTCGTTTACTCTGTCATTGCCCGGTTTTAGAGAGGAACAATAACGTCGGTATCTCTTTCAGAGACAACCTTTCAAAGCGGAACAAAAATATCACTATAGGCTTAGCTAATAGCCCGCCTATCTGTATTCTTAGGTGAATTGTCAGTATAGAGCCAGCTCATAGAGTCTCAATAGTAGAGAAAGCGTTGAGCCGACAGTGTCAATTAATAACGCTTTAAGTTTGTCTATGCAAGTTCTATCTGCAATAAATTGAACTTCATTGCCGCAAAGCTTCAGTTAATCAACTGATCTGCGCGTCATGCGACTATTGTTTGCTGCGACAAACGGTTTGCAATTGCCAAGAAACTAGCGTTACTATCATCAACAAATGGTGTTAGATAAAGTCGTTGTCAACACCGTTAAGATATCACGCAGATTGATTGCGCTTACCAGAATCTTCCCTGTTCAGACTATGCTTGCGGGAGTCATAACATGCCATCAGTGAAAACCGACGATGCCTTGACCTTTAGGCATCCCTCCATCGCCGACGGCGCGGCCATTTGGCAGTTAGTCATTAACGCCGGCACACTCGATCAAAACTCCAGTTACCTTTATTTATTGTTGTGTCGCGATTTTGCCGATTGTTGCGCGGTGGCCGAGCGTGATGGTCAGTTGCAAGGTTTTGTCACCGGTTTCCGTAGCTTTAAACGTCCCGATGTTTGGTTCGTGTGGCAGGTCGGCGTCGCCCCTTCCGCGCGTGGACAAGGCCTGGCTAAACGTCTGACTCATTTCGTGTTGAGAGCGCAGGCTAGCCAGGGCGTGTGCTATCTGGAAACGACGGTGACGGCCTCGAACAGTGCGTCACGCGCATTGTTTTCAGGAATCGCCAAGCGTTTGGGGGCAGAACTGCTAGAAAGCGAGCTGTTTAACGCCGAACTGTTCCCCGAAAGTGGACACGAATCAGAACCGCTGCTACGTATCGGCCCATTTGAGGCCGAGACAGTCAAGCAATCTTTATTAATCGAGTGAAGAAAAGGCTAACATTATGAGAATTTTTGAAGAAATGGAATCCGAAGTCCGCGGTTATGTGCGCTCATTTCCGGCGATTTTTCATGTCGCTCGCGGTTCCGAAATGTTTGACGAACACGGCAAACGCTATATCGACTTCTTCGCCGGCGCCGGCACATTGAACTATGGTCATAATAACCCGCTGTTGACCGACGCGATGATCCAATATCTACAGGAAGGCGGCATTGTCCACGGACTGGATAAGGCGACCGTCGCCAAACGCGCTTTTTTGACTAAATTACGCGATACCATCCTCGCTCCGCGCAATCTGCAATATAAGGTGCAATTCACCGGGCCTACCGGCACCAATGCCGTCGAAACTGCGCTGAAACTGGCGCGCATGATCAAACGACGCTCCAATATTATTTCCTTTACCAACGGATATCACGGTCTGACCCTGGGCGCATTAGCGGTGACCGGTAACTATGATTACAAGGACGAGTCCTACGGTTCGCGCAGCAATGTTGCGTTCATGCCTTATGACGGCTATCTGGGGGAAGACGTCAATACCATCGATTATTTGCGACTATTTCTTGAAGACGGCAGTAGCGGGATCGATTTGCCCGCCGCGATTATTGTTGAAACGGTGCAGGGCGAAGGCGGGATCAATGTCGCGAGTATCGAATGGCTCAAGGCGCTGGAAACACTGTGTCGCGAGTTCGACATCCTGCTGATTATCGATGATATTCAAGTCGGCAATGGCCGCACCGGAACGTTCTTTAGCTTTGAGCGCGCCGGCATTTATCCGGATATGGTGACATTGTCCAAATCGATAGGCGGCGGTCTGCCGATGGCGTTGTTGTTGATGCGCCCTGAACTCGATCAATGGCAACCGGGCGAGCATACGGGCACCTTCCGGGGCAATAACCTGGCCTTTATCGCCGCGACCCAGGCTTTGAGTTATTGGGATAATGACGATCTCGCGCAGGCGGTGAAATACAAAGGCGATTTATTGCGCAAGGAGCTGGAGCGCATCGCCGCCAAGTTTCCGGAGCTTGGGGCTAGCGTTCGCGGCCTGGGCATGGTCCAGGGGCTGGTTTTGCCGCAGACCGGGGTGGCCGGCGAAACTTCCGCAGAGGCCTTTACGCGCGGCCTGGTAATTGAAACCGCCGGCGCCAACGACCATGTGCTGAAGTTTCTGCCGTCGCTATTGATAGAGGAGGATCTGTTGCACGAAGGGCTGGAGATCGTAGAGCAGTCGCTGGCTGTCTTGGTTGAAAAGCGTCATAAGTTGTTGACCGGAGACAGTGAATAACGACCGCCGCAGTCCCGGGACTTGCGCATCATCGTGTGTTTTTTCATCAACGGAATTTGATGGTGACTGATATTATCGTATGTAAATTCGGCGGCAGTTCCGTCGCCAATAGCAATCAAATCGAAAAAGTGCGACGGATTGTTGCCGATGACGACCAGCGCCGTATCGTCGTCGTCTCGGCACCCGGCCGCATAGATTCCAATGAACAAAAAATCACCGATCATCTGATCAACATCGCCACCGGCGGCGCGCACTTTCGTGAGCAACGCCTCAATATCGGCGCCGCGGCCAGCAAAGAAGCGGTGATCAAGCGCTTCAGCGGGATTATCCAGGATCTTGGCGTCGATACGGGCAACTTGTTAAGCGAATTGCGTCGCGATCTGGAAACCTCTCTGCATGGGGAACGCCGGATCGCATTTCTGTCTTCGCGCGGAGAGCACTATAACGCCCGGATCATCGCGGCTTATTTCGCCAGCAAACACGGCATGAAAGCGGAGGTGAAATTGCCGGAGGATTTTGGCTTTCAGGTCAGCGATGAATACTTGAATGCGCAGCTGCTCGAACCCTCCTATGACAAAATCGCGACTTTACTCGACAGCGACGTGATCGCGGTCGTGCCGGGCTTTTACGGGGTGACCGAGCGTGGTGAAGTCGCGGTTTTTTCTCGCGGAGGCTCGGATCTGACCGGCAGCGAAATCGCCCATGCCTTGGATGCCGCCCGCTACGAAAACTGGACCGACGTCAGTGGCGTGTTCGAGGCCGATCCTCGCCTGATCAGTCGTGCGCGCGCGATTCCGCGGTTGACCTTCAAGGAAATCAGGCTGTTGTCGTCGAAGGGTTTCAATGTCTTTCACTTGAACGCGATGCTGCCTTGCCGCGAGCGCAAGATTCCGATTCATATCCGCAACACCAACAAGCCCAGCGATCCCGGCACGGTGATTCTGTCGGAGAGGGTTCCGGAAGAAGGGGTAGTGGGGATCGCTCGGCTCGATAATGTCGCCTATATTTACCTCGAGAAAGATCAGCTGGGCGAGGAGATCGGTTTTACCGCCGAACTGTTGAGTATTTTTCAGGACTTTGGCATTCAGACCTATCACTATCCGACCGATAAAGACGATATCTCCGTCGTGGTTAATCAAAATGATTTGACCGGCACGATCAATGATTTGCGGCGCCGGATCGAGCAAAAACTCAAGCCCGATTTCATGGATGTGGTTTACAATCTCTCGATATTGACGCCGGTCGGCATGGGACTGAAAGGCAACTCCTTTCCGATGGTGGATGCGTTAGGAGCCTTGGGGGATGCCCATATTCCGATCGAGATGATCGACCAAAGCCCCTCGCAAATCTGTTTTCATATCGGCGTCCAGCATGCGGTGGCCGACGTGGCGTTGCAGATTCTGTACGACACCCTGATTGGCTAGTCTGCCCCGCTGTGAAATCAAGGATTGGATTTATTCCGCGTTTTCCTCTGTAAAGGAGCTATTGCGCTGATGAAGGCAGAGAAGAAATTCCGCTTTTCCATTCGTCTGACCGTTGTCAGCGTTTTCATCTTGGCGACGCTGTTTACCGTCGCGATTGCCGTCAGCCTGCAGTATTATTTCAGCCGCGCGATGGCGATCGACGGAGCCTTGTCTCGTCACCAATTGACCGCCGCCGGCGCCAGTGATTTTTTGGCTGCGATCGACGACAAGGCGGTGCAGACGACGCAAATCCTGACGAAATTTCCCGGCCTGGTGGTCGACGGTTGGGTCAACCCGGACGCCAATGCGCTATTTGCCGAGGTAATGCGGGCCAATCCGATCTATTATGCGATTTATATCGGATTCGCCGACGGTGATTTTTACGAGCTGGTCAATTTAGACACCAACCCACTGATTCGCGGGCAACTGAGAGCGTCGGCGGACGACCGTTGGGTCGCGATCACGGTCAGCGGCGCTGGCGAAAGGCGTATGCGTAGGTTCGATTACCTCGACGAGAATTTCAAACTGAGGATCACGCGCCGGGAGCGTAGCGAATTTGACGCCAGCCAAAGGCCCTGGTTCATCAACGCGTCGTCTGAAGTCTATAAAACCCAGCCCTATTTGTTTCAGCAACTCCAGACGCCGGGACAAACCTATTCGGCCGCCATTCCTTCGACGAAGGCGGTGTTGGCTGTCGACATCACCTTGTCTTCGCTGTCGACCTACCTGAAAAGGCAGCCTCTCAGTTCGGATGGCGAAATCTACCTATACCGGGGTAACGGAGAAATCATCGCCAGCAATCAAGAGAGTGGATCTGAAGTCGTCTCGCCAACGGTCGAACCGCTCGCCTTGAACGAGCGGCAGAAAAGCTATCTGGCCGGGCTGGGTAAATTGAGAATCTCGAACGAAATGAACTGGCCGCCGATCGATTATGCCGTCGCCGGGGAGCCTAAAGGCTACGCCGTCGATTTGATTCGCCTGCTGGCCGAGATGACAGGGATCGAAGTCGAGTTTGTCAACGGCTATCGCTGGCCGGACTTGGTCGATATGTTCAGGAAACGGGATCTGGATATTCTGCAACCGGTTTTCGCGGGCGCCGAAAATAAAGATCTGGGGCTTTTTAGCCGACCGATTCTGACATTGCCTTATGCCGTCGCGACCCGGCAAGGCGTGGCGGAAATTCGCCGACTCGATCAGCTGGGCGGCAAGACGCTGGCGATTCCGCAGGGCTGGTCGGCGATCGACGCCATCGTCAAACATTATCCGGATATTAGCATCCTGGAGACGGCGTCTACTCGGCAGGCCTTGGCCGCGGTGGCATCCGGGCAGGCATATGCGGCGCTGGATTCGGCGGCCATTTTACGCAATACGGCGGAACAGTTTTTTATCAATGGGCTACGCTTTCATGAAACCTTGGAGCCGTCGAAACTGCCGTTGCCCAATGAGCTGCATTTCGTGCTTCATAAGGAGCATGCCGAGTTAATGACGATTTTGAATGCCGCCCTGCAAGCGCTCGGTCCGGAGCGACGCCAGGCGTTGGCGGCCAAGTGGTTCGGTGGTCAGGATACGGAACCGGCCGATCAAGACATGGCGACGGTGCCGTATCCGCAATTGCTGGACTGGCTCGGGCAGCACGAAAGCCTTAACCGGCTCAGGCAAACGGAGATCGATGGCCGCGATTATTTCGTTTTCATCACCTCGCTGGGCGGGGTTGGCATCGACAAGGAGTATTTCGCCGCGCTGATACCCACCGACGACGTGCTGGCCGAGAGTCTCGACAAGGTCAAGATGTCGTTGCTGATCACTAGCGCCGTGTTGTTGCTGTTGTTGCCGGTTTCCTGGCTGTTCGCGTCGCCGATCGTCAGACCGATCAGGCGACTGGCCGTCGAAAACGAAAAGATCAAGCACCGCAAATACGACGAAGTCGTGTTGACCGACAGCGTCATTATCGAGATTCATGAGCTGGTCACTTCGATCAGGGAAATGGCGCTTGCGATCAAACAGCATGAGCACGAGCTGAAAGAATTGATGGAATCGATCATTCGTTTGATTGCTCAGGCGATCGACGATAAATCGCCTTATACCGCCGGACATTGCGCCAGAGTGCCGGAATTGGCGCTGATGCTGGCGAAAGCGGCGGAGCGTTCCGATCACGGACCATTCAGAGATTTTTGTTTTCGTTCGGCCGAGGAACTGCGTGAATATCGGATCGCGGCATGGCTGCATGATTGCGGCAAAATTACGACGCCGGAACACGTCGTCGATAAGGCGACCAAGCTGGAGACGATCTATAACCGCATCCATGAAATCAGGATGCGTTTCGAGGTGTTATGGCGGGACGCCGAAATCGACTGCCTGAAACAAACTGTCAATGCGCCGGAACAGACGCAACGTCTGTTTGCCGAGTTGGAGCGGAAGCGTGCGCAACTGACGGACGATTTCGCATTTATCGCCCGCTGCAATATCGGCGGCGAGCACCTGGCCGAAGCCGATACCGCCCGTTTGCAGACCTTGGCGCAGATAAGCTGGCAGCGTCATTTCGACGACCGTCTGGGCCTGTCGCCAACGGAGCTGGAGCGTTTCGACTCGGAGCCGCCGTCATTACCGGCGACGGAACAATTGCTGAGCGATAAGCCGGAGCATATCATCAAGCGTTACCGCGATGTCGATTATGCCCCTGAACTCGGTATCCGCATGGAAATTCCTGAACAACTGTACAATCTGGGCGAGCTGTATAACCTAAGCGTATCCCAAGGCACGTTGACGGCCGAGGACCGCTTCAAGATCAACGAGCATATGATCAGCACGATCAAGATGCTGGAAAGCGTGCCATTTCCTAAGGAGCTGGCGCGGGTGCCGAAGTACGCCTCGACTCATCATGAAACCCTGATCGGCACCGGATATCCGAGGAAATTGACGGCGGCCGATTTATCGATACCGGAGCGGATATTGGTCGTCGCCGATATCTTCGAGGCGCTGACGGCGGCTGATAGACCCTACAAGGAGCCGAAGCCGGTCAGTGAGGCGATCGCGATACTCTATCGTATGGTCCAGGAACAGCATGTCGATCGCGAGGTGTTCGAGTTGTTTTTAAGCAGCGGCGTTTATCTCGATTACGCCAAACGTTACCTGAAACCGGATCAAATCGACCGGGTCGATATCGATCGTTATCTCCGTAGGGCAACGTAAATGCAGCGCTCTATCGATGCTGATAGCACCCCGACGTCCCTCTCATAGGCAGGCCGGTCTTGCTATTGGCGCTAAGCAAGGCGAGCACCGAATACCCCAGGGCTCCCTCATTAAAAAATACCTGAACCAACACATTGGTCAATATCGCGTCATCCCTTTGGGCGGGGCGGATTATTTAACCCGCCACAAACGTTTAACTTACTCTAGTGACGGTTGAATCGTTCAGGACCTCGTTGACCTGCATTTCGCATAGCGACATGTGGGCTACTTGCTTTTCGCGCCAAGGGCGGCGCTCCTACGCAAAGCACCGTCTTGCCTTCGAATGTGCTGAACAGCGTGAAGCGCATCAAAAACCGGTGCGCTTCCTATCGTCAGCATACCCTACCCGCACCGTAGGACGGCTTCGCGAAGCAAGCCGCCAAAAACCGCCTCCGGGGCAAAATTGGCCGTGTACGCGGGGCGGGTTATTTAATTCATGTCGGACTCCTGGGAAAGGAGAGGAGTTCATATCATCATCCTGCCTGGCGTATTTGTTGTTAATTTTCTGTTTTGCCACTCATTCATTTAATGAGGTAGCCCTGCCGAATATCCACCCTGCTGAAAGCAGCGGATCGCTTATGCCGGCAACAAAGCCAATCACGAGAATAGCTTTTTGCCTCACAGTCGCTGCAGGTCTACTCCGGTGTTTGTGGGGCGATCAGTTTTACCAATAAATAGGGATCGTCGAAATGACGTCGCCCGATAAAGGCGATGGCGTGGCTGCCCCATTGCCGCATCGCTCCGGGGCTGGCGACGCCGAATGGCCATAACAAGAAGCGTTCGCTTCTCCGGCTCTTCTCGACGATGCCGTCGGGGCCGAACAGACTGCGGCGTTGACCTTCCGCCGAGGGCAGCGAACGCAGATGGTCATAAGCCTGCAAGCGATAGGCTTCGGCGTAACCGGAAGCATTGTATGGCGCTATTTGCTGCAGATAATGAGTTCTGCTCGCCAAACGGAGCAGCGGTCTTTGCCGGTAAGGGTCCAGCATGACCGTTTTCGGGGCCAGTACCGGTTCCGTATCCGCTTCGGTCGACAGTGCGCGATAGCCGCTGCCCGGAAACAGCAGGTAATAACAGCCGCAAGCGTGGATGCTGTCGTAGGCGATCGGTAAGCCCTGGCGATTTAATGTCACGCGCCATATCACGCTGTCCAACTCGCCGCCGTAGAGATCGAAAGCGTCGGTTTTTTCCCGCGCCGGCATCCAGATTTGATAGATCAATTGCAGCAGGTTCTCGCCGTGATAACGGGTATAGGCGTGTTTGACATAGACCGTCGGATTTTCGCCGTCGACTTTAGGTCTGCCGTTTTCATCAAGCGTCATAGCGCCGACCAGATCGGTTTCATTGCGGGTGTCGATTTCCCAAACCGGGGCGAAATGGGCGAAGAGCCGTTCCAGCTTATCCGGCGCCAGCAACGGAATCTTCAGCGGGTTGCGATAGGAGGCCGCGAGCATTGCGCCGACTTGCTGTTGACTCAGCGTCGTCATCGAATCCGGCCGATAACGAGTCAGTCTGCCAGAGGCCGCAATTTGCTCGATAGGCAGATGAAAGGGCTTTTTCAGTTTTCGATGCAGGTCGTCGATGCCGATTTCGGCGAACCAGCGCGCCAACGGATATAGGCCGACGATGCGTTGCCAGCTTTGATAGTCATCGGGCACGGCGGTCCGCCGCGCTAATTGCCGTTTGCTTTCCGAGTCCGTAAGAGTTGCTTCGAGCAGAATACGGCCGCATTGCCGCAAGCGTTGCCGAAAAGTCGTATTGACCGGCAACCGGGAGGTGATTTCTAATTTTGCTTTGGCCGGTAAATTGGCGAATTCCAGCATTCTTGCCTGCTGATCGGTTCGGCGCAGCAACTCCAGCCATTGCGCGTAAGCCTCTGTGGACATGGAGGTGGCGTCGAACGAAGCCAGAAATCGATTGCTGCGCAGGAACGGGTAGGCTGAGACGCGCATTTCGCCGCTATCTTCGACGCCGTGGGCAAAGACGATGTGGTCGGCGTCTCGATAAAACCGCCAGCACGCCGTTTGCCTGTCATCAAGCGGCGTCGTCAGCGCATTATTTTTAACTGTGCAGCCGACGGTCAGCAACAAGATTAATAGCGGGGCCGTCGCTCGGATCGAAGTCATGGGTGCAGGCAATCAATAGCCGTAGCCGAGGTCGTCGATTTCCATCAGAATGCCGTTTTCGAAGCGCAGATATTGCATGAACTTGCGCGGGCCGAAGTTGTAGACCCATTCGTCGATGATGACTTCTTCGTATTTTTCAAGGTCCAGGGTTCTGCGCGGATGGTGAAATGTTTCGCCGACGATGCCGGTACGGCGCTCCGCCAGCGTCGGTGGGCCGCATTTTTTCAGCACATCGATTTTATGCTCGCCTATTTCGACCAGTCGCTGGCCGCATCGCATCGCCGCGGAAACATGGGGGAGGGAAATGAGGAAAAATAGCAGCGCCAGCGATGATATTTTCATAAACCATGTCCTCCCAATGGATTGAATAGCCATGTTAATGCCGGTCGATGCAGTAAGCCAACTTTACCGGCGTGATTTCGGTTCCACTTATCCGCCGAATTTATCGAACAGGATATTTTGCTCATCGACGCCTAAATCATACAACAGCTCGTTGACGGCATCGATCATCATCGGTGGCCCGCACAGATAATATTCGCAGTCTTCGGGCGCTTTATGGTCTTTTAAATAATTCTCATGGAGTATCTGATGTATGAAACCGGTCGCTCCGTCCCAGTGGTCTTCCGGCAACGGATTCGATAAACCGAGAGTCCAGGAGAAATTGTCGTGCTCCTTTGCCAAGGCATCGAAATCGTCGGCATAGAACACTTCGGACAGGCTGCGCGCGCCATACCAGAATGATATTTTGCGCTGGCTGTGTAAGCGTTTCAATTGATCGAAAATATGCGAGCGCATCGGCGCCATGCCGGAGCCGCCGCCGACGAAAATCATTTCATTGTCGGTGTCTTTGGCGAAGAATTCGCCATAGGGCCCCGAGATGCTGACTTCGTCACCGGATTTTAAACCGAAAATATAGGAAGAAACCTGACCCGGCGGAGCTTCGGGGTGATCGGGCGGCGGCGATGCGATGCGCACGTTCAGCATGATGATGCCTTTTTCTTCCGGGTAATTGGCCATCGAATAAGCGCGCACAGCCGGTTCTTCGGTTTCAGAAACGTAGCGCCATAAGTTGAATTTATCCCAGGCCGGCCTGAAGCGTTCGGCGATGTCGAAGTCGCTGTACTTGACGGTATGGGGCGGCGCGGTCAGCAGGATGTAGCCGCCGGCCCGGAAATCGAAATCGATATCGGCCGGCAGTTCCAACACCAGTTCCCGGATAAAGGTCGCGACATTGTGATTGGAACGCACTCTGCAGATCCAGTTTTGCACCGCCAGCAGCGTTGGCGGTATCTCCAGGCTCAGCGGTTCCTTGACCGAGACCTGGCATGACAGCCGGTAATGCTGATCGATTTGAAAGCGGTTGAGTTTGGCCCGTTCGGTGTCCAGCACTTCGCCGCCGCCCTGCTTGATGATCACCCGGCATTCGCCGCAGGTGCCTTTGCCGCCGCAGGCCGAAGGCAGATAAATGTCGTTTTCGGCCAAGCGATTCAACAGTTTTCCGCCAACCGGAACGTCAAGGCCGAGGTCGGGGTCGTCGTTGATGGCGATTTCGACATTGCCTTGCGCGACCAGTTTGGATCTGGCAAACAGAATGATCAACACCAGCGCCAGTACGATCATGGTAAACAAGGCCATGCCCAGGATGATCTGACTAAAGTCGCTCATTACATGCTCCCGATATATCCGATTGTCGTCATAAGGGTTTGGACAACGCTCCGGGCAGCAATTCATCAGTTTGAGTATTTTTGCGGGGTTAGGGCATGGGGTGTGTCTGTCGAGGAGCGCCGTAAACCCATCCATGGGGGCTTGACGGCAGCATCCTTGCTGCCGACATCCTCGCCAAACACACCCCATGCCCTTTTTGAACGCCAAAGTGGGAATTGCTGCGCTCCGGGTATTGATTCAATGCTATTACATTTTGAGGTAGCAGGCCATTGGCTTCTCAGGACGGTGAAATACATTCCTGAAAACGCTGACAGCATCCTGTTGCAGTCAGTCTAACAAACCAACAACCGATTCCCTCGATAAAATCCTGCTGAATAGTTACCGCTCCGGTCAATGTCTACAAACTGAGCCATCGAAGTCTACAGCTCGATGCCCGAAAAAAGCATGAATGCCATCGCCATCAACCCCGCGGTGATGAAGGTGATGCCCAGCCCCTGTAAGCCCGCCGGAACATTGCTGTATTTCATGCGCTCCCGAATGCCGGCCAAGCCGACGAGCGCCAGCGCCCAACCGACCCCGGAGCCAAAGCCGAAGACGACGCTCTCCGGAAAACTGTAATCGCGTTCGACCATGAACAGACTGCCGCCGAGAATCGCGCAATTAACGGTGATCAGCGGCAAGAAAATGCCCAGGGCGTGATAAAGCCTAGGGAGGAATTTGTCCATGACCATTTCCAGAATCTGAACCATCGCGGCGATCACGCCGATATAGGTGAGCAGGCCGAGAAAGGTCAGGTCGACATCGCTGAGGCCGGCCCAGGCCAGGCCGTTTCTTTTCAACACCTGTTGATAAATCAGATTGTTGATCGGCACCGTAATCGATTGCACCGCGATCACCGCAAGGCCGAGGCCGTAGGCCGTATGCAGACGTTTAGACAGGGCCAGAAACGTGCACATGCCCAGAAAAAAAGATAGCGCCAGATTTTCGATAAAAACCGAGGTTAGAAACAGGCTTAGATAATGTTCCAGCATCGCTTCACTCCTGTTTGCCTGCGGCGGTTAAATCGGCGAGCGACCCCTGTCTGAGCCGGTCCAGCAGCGGGCCGTAGCCGTGTTCGCCCAGCCAATAGTGAATCAGGTTGTCGACGCCCCGGCTGGTCAGGGTGGCGCCGGACAGGCTGTCGATCTGATGCTTGGCGTCGGGAGAATTCGCTTCGACTTCGCCGCGCACCACTTCGATGATCACTTCTCCTGCGCTGTTGAATGCCCGTTTACCGCGCCAGCTTTGCTGCCATTTCGGGTTTTCGATTTCACCGCCCAGTCCCGGGGTTTCGCCGTGTTGATAAAAGGTGATGCCGGCGATGGTGTTAAGATCGTTGTTCAGGGCCAGAAAGCCATACATTGTTGACCACAGGCCTTTGCCGTAAACCGGCAGAATCACTTGATCGAAACGGTTATCCTTTTTGACCAAATAGACCACCATATAGCGGGGCCGTCGTTTGATCTTGGCGATGTCCTGTTCGGGCGGAATGGCCACGCCGTAATCGGAATCCGACGCCAGCGTTTCGATGTCGAAATTTTCGATGTTGAGGACGTCGTCGAATCGCCTTGGTTCGACGCGCTCGCCCGAGGCCAAATCGATCATGACCGGCACGATGCGATCCCGGTATATCTGTTCTATATTTTTACGATGACCCGCTAGGCCGGCCACGCTCAGAATATTGCCGATGCGATCGAGGCGACGGTTCTGTTGCTGTATCGAATTCAGCCATACCGCGGCGGTGGACACGAAAAAAGAACAGACCAGGCAAACGCCGAGTATGACTTTGATCGATTGTTTGATATTAGCGTTCGGCATCGCTGGTCAGCCTCCTACGCCTTCTTTCGATATGGCGGTCCAGGAAAAAACGGTCGATCGTCGGCGCAAAGATATTGCCGAATAAGATCGCCAGCATAATGCCTTCGGCGAAACCGGGGTTGATGACCCGGACCAGCACCGTCAAGGCGCCGATCAGCAAGCCGTAGACGTATTGACCTGCCCGGGTATGAGCCGAAGACACCGGGTCGGTGGCCATAAACACGGCGCCGAAGGCAAAGCCGCCCAACACCAGATGCCAGAGCGGGGTCACTTGAAACATCGCATTAGTCGCGCTGCCGGCCCAGTTGAACAGCAGGGCCAGAATCGTCATGCCCAGCGCCACCCCGGCCATGACCCGCCATGAAGCGACCTGGGTGATGATCAGGATGACTGCGCCGATCAAACAGGCCAGGGTCGAGGTCTCCCCCATAGAGCCGGGAATGAAGCCGAGAAAAGCGTCGCTCCAGGAGGCCGAGAGTGTCAGGCCGGGGTCCGCCCATTCCGCCAACGGTGTCGCGCGGCTATAGCCGTCGACGGCGACCCAGACGGAATTGCCGGTCATTTCCCTGGGATAGGAAAAAAACAGAAAACAGCGTCCGACCAGGGCCGGGTTGAGGATGTTCATGCCGACGCCGCCGTAGATTTCCTTGCCGATCACGACGCCGAACGAGATGCCGAGCGCCGCCTGCCACCAGGGCAGATCCGGCGGCAGCGTCAGCGCGAACAACAGGCTGGTGACCAAAAAACCTTCGTTGACGGCTTGTTTGCGGACGCAGGCGAACAATATTTCCCAGCATCCGCCGACGATGAGGGTGACGAAATAAAGCGGCAAGAAATAAAGCCCTCCATGTATCAAGTTGGAGAGGGCGCTGCTAGGCTCGATGCCGGCGCCCAGCACAGTTAGCAGGACGCCGCGCCAGCCCGAAGCCTGCGCCGCGTCCTGCGACTGCAGCGCCAGATTGGCTTGCAGGCCGGTATTGTAAAAAGCCATGACGACCGCCGGAATCAGTGCGACGATCACGGTGATCATCAGGCGTTTTAAATCCATGCCGTCACGGACGTGGGGCGCGCCACGGGTTACGGTTCCTGGCGTGTATAAAAAATAATCGATCGCCTGATACAGGGGCTGGAAACGCCGCCATTTGCCATCGTTGGCAAAAAGAGATGAGAATTTCTTATTCATCATGTCTCCTCCCGGCTCTGGGCTTCGATCAAATCCAGGTTTTTACGCAGCAGCGGACCGAATTCCAGTTTGGAGGGACAGACATAGGCGCAAAGGGCCAGGTCTTCCTCCGCCAGTTCCAGGCAACCTAGCGCCTCCGCTTCTTCGATATCTTCGACGGCCAAGGCGCGCAACAGGAACAACGGCATGATGTCCAGCGGCATGATCTTTTCAAAATTGCCGCTGGGGAGAATGGCGCGCACCTCGCCGTTCTTGGCGGTGGTGAAATCGAAGCGCGTGTCTGGCAGAAAGCGGGACAGGAAGACCGGCTTGACCGAATGACGGTTGAGCCCTGGGCCCAGCCAGCCTAAGAATTGGCGTTTCCTATCTTCGGGCAGCAGCGAGACCTGCTGATGAAAACGACCTAGATAGGCGGTGGCTCCGCTGGCCGTGTGGCCGGACAGCACAGAACCGGAGATGATCCGTTGCTCGCCATCGATCAGTTCGCCGGCGCATAGGTCTTCGAGGCCGGCGCCGACACGAGTCTTGATCAACCTGGGGTTGAGCGCCGACGGCCCTGCCAATGCAACGACGCGGTCGGTATAGAGGTTGCCGCTAGAGAATAATTTGCCGATGGCAATGACGTCCTGCAGGCCGACATGGCAAACAGTCTTGTCCAAAGACACCGGGTCCAGGAAATGGATATGGGTGCCGGCGTTACCGGCCGGATGAGGGCCGGAAAAGTCTTCGATGACCAGCTTGGCGAGATCGATATCAGGCAAATGGGTCTCGGGAGCCTTGCACAGAAACAGCTTGCCGTCGGTTAATGTGCTCAGTAAGCGCAGACCGTTCAGCAAATCCTGTTCATGGCCTTGTAGAATCGGGGCGATGGCCGGGGCTAAAGGATTGCTGTCGATAGCGGTGATAAAAATGGAGTGGGGGACGATTTCCGGATCGGCCACCTTGTCGAACGGCCGCGAACGCAATGCCGTCCACTGGCCAGAAGCCAGCAGTTGCTCGATGACGGTCTGGCGCGGCAATGTCGCGATTTCAGCGTCCGAATAAGACTGGAATTGAACTTGTTCGTCGCTGTCCGTCAGCTCGATGACGACCGAAAGCAGGGCGCGCCTTTCGCCTCGGTTGATCGCCGTAACCGTACCTGTGCCCGGCGACGTATAAATCACCGATGGAAACCTTTTGTCGCTGAACAGGACCTGGCCTTTGCGGACGGTATCGGACTCCTGGACTTCCAAATGAGGCTTCAAACCGGCGTAATCGATTCCCAGCAGCGCTACGCTGGTCGGCGGCGCCGCCGCTTTGATAATCTGTTCCGGTCGACCCGTGATCGGTAGGTCCAGGCCTTGTTTGATTTTTATCATGACAAGTTGTTTGTTCTGTCAACTAACAAAGACGGTTGTTGGTTGCTGCTGCTGCTGCAACATGACCCCACGAATGCAGAGCACTCGCCATAATGGACAAATCGTTCGGGGTGATAGCGACTCTGAGTAAAAATATTCAGGCTTAGCCAAACTATACGCGCTAGCCGCAGCCTTTACAATCAGGTCCGTCTGGATTTTTTCAGGTCAGCCATCGATGGCGAAGAACAGTTGCAGATAGACTGAGAAATCAATAGTCTACTCTCCCCTTAACATTCCTCGTAATACATAGACCTCGATAAATTGAATAAATCGCTATTTTTCAGCGTTGCGCTGACCCTACTGGTGTGGCTTGCATGGTATGGCTACTGCAGGCCCGATACGCTTGCCATTGTCGAAGCAAATTGGCCGGTGAGCCTGACCATGGTGTTCGGCTCCTTCATCGCCGGCGCCACCAGCGAGGGCGGCGGCGCGATCGCCTTTCCGGTGTTTACCAAGGTGTTGCAGATTGCGCCGCTGGAGGCCAAGGTCTTCTCGTTGGCGATTCAGAGCGTCGGCATGACGGCGGCAACGTTGACGATTGTCGTCATGCGTATCGATGTGGCCTGGCGCTTGGTCTTATGGGCCAGTCTGGGCGGCGCGTTCGGCGTTGTATTCAGTACCTTGCTGATAGCCCCTATGCTGGAGCCGGCGTTATTGAAAATGCTGTTCACCTCGATGGTCGTTAGTTTCGCCCTGACCTTGGCGCAGCTGAATTGGCGAGTCCGCGCCTATAATCGTCGTTTGCCGCTGTTCGGCTGGCCGGAAAAAGCCGGCATGCTATTGACCGGCGTGGTCGGCGGCGGCATGACCGGATTGGTCGGCAATGGCATCGACATCATTTGTTTTTCGGTGATGGTGCTGCTGTTCCGGTTAACGGAAAAAGTCTCGACGCCGACGTCGGTGATTTTGATGGCGATCAATTCGCTGGTCGGTTTCATGCTGCATGTCTTCGTCATCGGCGATTTTAACGAACGAGTGGAAGCTTACTGGCTGGCGGCGATTCCGGTGGTCGTGGTCGGAGCGCCGTTGGGGGCGTATTGTTGCACGAAATTGAACAATAAAATGATCGCTACCGTGTTAATCGCATTGATTTTGATCGAATTGTTCAGTTCGCTGTGTTTGATCCCATTAACTGGTAAGATTGGCGCTGTAAGCTTGACGGTATTTGTCGTCTTTTCGGTTATTTATTATCTGATGTCCCGGTCGTTGCGTTATAGACCGGTCGGAGAGGAGAAATAGTTATGCGTATTATCACTCGAGGTTTGCTGCTGGTATTGGTGGCCCTGTCACTGGTTTCCTGTAAAAAAGTGCTGAAGCCGAATGAACTGCCGGCGCACATTGCCGTTGGCGACACCTACTACACCCAGTTTGTCATTCGTTATGAAAAGGGGACGCATGTCACCACCAATTATCGCCGCGGCGCTTCCATTCCGGTCAATACGCCGGTTAATTTGCTCAAAATCACCACTAAGACGATCGAAGTGGCGCTGGATGACTCCAATCAGAAGTTACTGGTGAAGAATGTCGAGAAGCATACCGGCGATGATGTCATCGCTGCGTTCGACAAGTTGTTCGCGAAGAACAAGGTCAATCTGTCGAAATTTACCCGTCTGGAAAGACAGCATATTAAAAGCGGCACGGCGGCGAAGGGCATGCGCAAAGAGGCGGTGATCGTCGCGATAGGCTATCCGCCGGTTACCGAAACGATGAGCCTGGACAGCGATACCTGGGTCTATTGGAGCGGCCGCTTCAATCGCTTCAATGTGCACTTCAAGAACGGCAAGGTGAGCTGGGTTGAAGATTAAATTGCCGGGGAAACTCTGATCATGCTCGGAATCGTCAAAGGGGTGGTCGTCACCAGTTTATTTTTGGCTTACCCTTATCTGGTCTATCGAGGCATAGAAAGCGGCATGGTTTGGCTGGCGCCGTCCATCTTTTCCGCTCTTTATTTGCTGCAGGCCTTTGCCGCTCGCAACGCCAGGATCAAACTCTACAAGGCGTCGATTGCGATAGCGCTGTTGTTGGGCGCTTATTATCTGCAGACGCTGACCGCGAAGGTATTGCCGGTGCTGATTCAGCTGATGCTGATGTATTTTTTCGGGCGGACCTTGCTGAAAGGCAAGGGGCCGTCATTTATCGAAAGCTTCGTGCGCCTGGAGTTTCCGCAATTTCCGCCCGGCGTCAGTGAATATTGCCGGCAATTGACGTGGTTATGGACCGCTTTTTTTGCCTTCAATGCGCTGATGTGTGTGGCTTTGGCGGTCTGGGGTAGCGACTTCTGGTGGACGCTTTATAATGGCGTGTTTATTTATTTGATGATCGGCCTGCTGATGATCGGGGAATACGTCTACCGACATTTTCGCTTTCCCGATCTGGGCATACCCGATCCGCAATCGACGATCAGGACGATGATCGTCAATGGTCGCAAAATCTGGCTCGATGTACAGGCGCGTTGAATGAAACTAAATGATCTAAAAAACTACTGTCTGAGTTTGGCGTTGACGCCGTTTCTGGTCGGCAACAGTGTTCATGCCGACGATACATTAGCTGCGTTGATGCAGCGGATGAAGTCGGATACCGCGGTCAGGGTCGCCTATCAAGAAACCCGCACGCTGGCTTTGATGGAGCAACCCTGGCATGGCAGCGGCTATATGTATTCGCTGCCGCCGGATCTTATGATCAAGGAACAGTTAAGGCCCGAGCGGGTGTTGATGGGTATCAATGGCGAGCAGATGCTGTATTTCGATCCCGGCAACGAGGTTCGTCATCAGGGCGTCATGGACGCCGATAATCCGATGACGCTGAATATCGCCGTTTTCAAAGCCTTGATGACGGCCGATCAAGCCCTGCTGGACAGCCTGTATCAGGTGGAGTTTGTCTCGTTGCCGGAGCGCTGGTCCATGGTGCTGAGGGCCAAGAACGATCCCGATTCGCCGTTCCGGATCGAGATATCCGGCGCGCATGGCAAGCAGGCCGAACGTATCCATGTGGAGCAGGCCGATGGCGACAGCCGTGAGATCAGCATGGAAAAAGAGGCCGAAGGCGGCGAAGTCAAAGCGCGTATGGAACAGCTTTATCAAGAATTGTTGGGCGCCGATGAATAGGCATTTTTCTGTAGGCAGGCCTGGCGCTGCCGCAAAAAAGGCCATCCTCGAAGCATAAGGGACAATAGGAATAACGCGTGCGCACATTATTGCAACGATTCAAGATCCCTGGCTTGAGCCGGGGGCAACTGCTGTTCTATTTATTGCCGCCATTGCTGGCTTTGGTCGCATGGATGACGGTGACGCTGAAGACCGATATCTCCGCGTTTATACTGGCCGGCGACAATGCCGAGGAAATACTGCTGGCCAGCGAAATGCAGTCCGGCGCTTTGTCCAGGCGTTATTTGATTTCGGTGGGGAGCAAGCAGCAAGGCAAGGTGCCGAATGAGCTGAGCAAGGCCTTGCAACAGCGTTTAAAGGGAATCGATGGGGTCGTCGACGTCTGGTCGGCTAAACAGCAACGAGAGACCGTGCAGACGATGCTGGATTTATACAGCGGTTATGCCGGCATGCTTTACAGTCTCGATCCCGAGGCCGATCTGGCCAAAATCTTTGCTCCGCAGGGTTTGCAGGACAGGGCCGAGTTTCTGAAAAAAGCGTTGTTGTCTCCGCAAGGCGGCTTAATTAAAAGAGTCGCCATTCACGACCCGTTATTATTGACGTTGAACGGTTTTCAGTCGCAAGTGGCGCAAGCGCGGCAGGCCAGCGACGAGCAGTCGCGCTATAGTAACCTGATTCTGGAGACCGACGCGGCCGGCCTCGATGTTCCCGAGCAGAGCCGCATCCAGCAAGCCATTCATGACCAATTCACCGAGCTCAATCAGGCCTGGGAGAACCAATATCAACTGGACATGACCGGCGTGCCGATTTTCGCCGTCGCGACGCAAAACCTGATCAAAGGCGATATCAACAGAGTCAGTATGCTGTCATCGGTCGCCCTGCTGGTATTGTTTTTTTTGATATTTCGCTCCTTCTCGGCGTTGTTTCAAGTCTTCAGTCTGTTGCTGATCGTTATACTGTCGGCGATACTGGCCACCGACGCGGTTTTCGGTTATGTCCACGGCATGACGGTGGCGATCGGCTCCACACTGGTCGGAATCTGCATCGATTATCCGATTCATGCCTTGGTGCATGCGCACACCGTTGCCGAACAGCAAAGACCGACGGTGATCGCCAGAATCTGGCCCAGCATGGTGTTGGGCGGCTTCACGACTCTGATCGGTTATTTCGCTTTGGGCGCCTCAGGCTATCCCGGATTTCAACAAATCGCCGTCTATGCCGGCACCGGCATTCTGTTGGCCTTGTTGTTGACCCGGTTCGTTTTGCCGAGCTTGGTCAAGACGCGGGAGCACCGTTCGCTCAACATGCCGCTGGTCAAAGGCTGGGCGCTGTTCTGTCAGCGTTATCGGCCTGCGCTGATGGCTTTGTTGCTGGTCGGTCTGGTCGCGACGATATGGGGCTTGCAGTCTTTGCGTTGGATGGAGGATATGCAGCAACTGACGCCGGAGTTAAATTATCTGAAGGAAAATGACAAACGCATCCGCGCACGCATGGTCAGCATCGAACCGGGCCGTTTTATTCTGGTCACCGGTGACGACACCGAAGCCGCGCTGCAAAAAACCGAGCAGGTCTATCAGGTGTTGGAACGCTTGCAAGGTCAGGGCGAATTATCCGCTTATTTCGGACTTTATCCCTGGTTGTTGTCGGCCAATCGCCAACAGTATAACCGGCGGGTGCTGAACGAATATTTGACCGAGCAAAATCTGGCCTTGTGGCGCGACGCACTGAAAAAACAAGGCCTGTCGATGAAGGCGCTGGGACATTTCGATTACCCGCAAAAGCAGCCGTTGACGTTGCAGCAGGTGTTCGACACGCCGGTGAAGCGCTTGATCGACAGTCGCGTCATCGAAGACGAGCGGCAGACGATCGTCATGGTGTGGATCGCGGAACATGACTATGAGGCGGTAAAAGCCGCCTTTGCCGGAATGGAAGGCGTGCAGTATTTCAGCTACCGCGACATGCTGAACGGTATGTTGAGCGACTATACGAACAAGGCGAAAACGCTGTTGATGTCCGGGCTGGCGTTGATCGTACTGATATTGATGGCGCGCTATAAAAGCCTGTTCAAGGCCATGCAAACCCTGCTGCCGGCCGCATTGGCCGCGTTGTTCATTTTCGGCGCCTGGGCCTTAAGCGGCGCCATTGTCAGTTTTCTGCACTTGGTCGGTTTCCTGCTGGCGGTTGCGATTTGTGTCGATTACGGCATCTTCTACCAGGAAAACCGCGGCGGCGATATTGCGCTGACTTATCAGGCCATGGCCGCCTCGATGCTGACCAGCGTTTTGGCCTTCGGCTGCCTGATCACCGCCGATAGCGCCGCGTTGAGAACGTTGTCCGGTGTCGTGGCTTTGGGCGTTTTTCTGGGCTTCTTGTTTTGTCCGCTGATTATCCGGCATGGCCGGGGCGGACCCAAAAAACGGATCGGTTAATCTGATGACTGTATCAACAAAGTCAGATGCGGTGAGATCGGTGGCCGTGATTGGCGGAGGACCGGCGGGGCTGATGGCGGCGGAAGTGCTCAGCCGCAAGGGCGTCCGGGTCGACCTTTACGATGCGATGCCGTCATTGGGACGCAAGTTTCTGATGGCTGGCAAGGGGGGGATGAATATCTCCCATTCCGAGGGCTTCGATCGTTTCATTAGCCGCTACGGAGAGCGTAGAGAGCAGATCGAACCGCTGCTGCGGGCCTTTTCGCCTGAGGACCTGAGGGACTGGGTGCATGGGCTGGGCATCAACACCTTTGTCGGCAGTTCCGGACGGGTATTTCCGACCGAGATGAAAGCGGCGCCGCTGCTTCGGGCCTGGTTGCACCGCTTGCGCGAAGCAGGGGTGCGTTTTCATGTCAGGCGCCGATGGTTGGACTGGTCGGAGGTGGACGGCGGCAAGCGGCTGACGTTCGCGGCGCCGGACGGCGAAAAAGCCTTAACCGTCGATGCCGTGGTGCTTGCCTTAGGAGGTGGGAGCTGGGCAAAACTGGGTTCGACCGGCGCCTGGGCGCCGCTGTTGAGACGCAAGCAGATCGCCGTCGAGGCGCTACAGCCTTCCAATTGCGGCTTCGATATCGGCTGGAGCGAGCATTTTCGCGAAGTTTATGCCGGTCAGCCGGTGAAAAACGTGACGGCGACGTTTACCGATGCCGACGGACAGAGTCTTCGGGTGTCAGGCGAATTCAATGTCACGGTGAACGGCGTGGAAGGCAGCTTGATTTATGCCCTGTCGGGCCCGATACGGAATAGCATCGCCGTTGCCGGCCAGGCCGGTCTGGTCGTCGATTTGCTGCCCAGCCTTAGCCTGGCGGCTGTCGTGAAAAAGTTATCCAGGCCGCGCGGTAAAAATTCATTCGCCAATCATCTGCGTAAAACCGTGGGCCTTAAGGGCGTGAAAGCGGGATTGCTGCGCGAACAGGGAACGGTGGAAATATTGGCCGGCCCTGAGCGTCTGGCCGCGTTGATTAAAGCCTTGCCGTTAACCCTGGCGTCGCCCAGGCCGATCGACGAGGCGATCAGCACGGCCGGCGGCGTAGCCTTTGCGGCGCTGGATAGCAAGCTGATGATAAGGGCCTGCCCGGGCGTTTTTTGCGCCGGTGAGATGCTGGACTGGGAAGCGCCTACCGGCGGCTATTTATTGACGGCCTGTTTAGCCAGCGGTTTTGTCGCCGGCCAAGGCGCCGCGGCCTGGCTCGATGACATCGCCAGGGTTCCCTCATTAAAAAGTACCTGAACCAACACATTGGTTAATATCGCGTCATCCCTCTGGGCGGGGCGGGTTATTTAACCCGCCCCAAACGTTTAACTTACTCCAGTCACGGTTGAATCGTTCAGGACCTCGTTGACCTGCATTTCGCATAGCCACATGCGGATTACTTGCTTTTCGCGCCAAGGGCGACTGCCCGTAGGAGGCCCGCCCTAGGGCCGAATGGCTCTTTTCGCGCCGAGGGCGGCGCTCCTACTCAAATCACCGTCTTGCCTTCGGATGTTGAACAGCGTGAAGCGCATCAAAAACCGGTGCGCTTCCTATCGTCAGCACACCCTACCGCATCGTAGGGCGGCTTCGCGAAGCAAGCCGCCAAAAACCGCCACCGGGGCGAAATTGGCCGTGCATGGAATAATTGAGGGTCATAATAATTGAGGGTCAGAGTAAAATTAACTGAAGCTCCCCTTTTTTGGGTTTCCGTTCCATTGCGCCTCAACCCTCTGAATAAGGAAAGGCGTCCTTATCGGGCAGTCGTTACAGTCATGGAAGCCACTCACCGGCGAATCTCCCGGTAACTACGGTTTGTTTTGATGGTCACGGTATAAATAAGTCCTACTAGAACCTGAAATTAGATTACTCTCTATCATGCCAACCCAGATAAGTTTAAGGAATCTTAAAAAAGTACCTATCGTTAGGTGGTTTTTTACAAAATAGTCTTTGTCAATTTACGATTTATGGTAGTCTCAATGCTTGAAACTGCAACGCTAAAGCAGCGCCGTGTAATACGGTCTGACAGTCAAAAAAGTTGCTAAAAGTTTGCAATCGATTGAACCTACAAAAATTTACACAGCAGGTACTTCCATGAATGATAAATTGACCGAACAAAAAGAGACCGAGGAATTGCAGAAATTAAAAAGACTGGCGGCCACGGTTTACCTATGTCAGATTTTAACCTTCATGCTTGCAGGCTTGCCACTGCTTGTGGGTGTTGCGATTAACTTCTACAAGCGAAATGAAGTGCAAGGAACATGGCTGAAATCTCATTTCGATTGGCAAATCAAAACTGCTTGGGTAGCCTTGGCTGGTTTTGCATTTTCTGGACTTACTTTTGAATTTGGCGTCGGTATTCTTAGCTTGATTGCAACACTGCTGTGGATGATCTATAGAATTGCCGTTGGTTGGTATGCACTGACTGATAGTAACCCTATAAAATAGAAAAGCGGGCTCCGTTCTTTTACTGTTTACCCTTGCCGCATTGGCTTTATCCAACTCAGTGTGGGCGGGTCCATTCCTGAAAAAATAAATAGGGTCGAAAAATAAATCTGTCCCCTTTTTTTTAAGGGTCAGGAATATCCCGCTATGCTATTGTCTTTCATGTTGAAGCCTTAAAACCAAGGGGATGACATGAGCAAAAAAGATAAATCGATCGAACAGGTGAACTGGCATAGCCTATCTATTGATCAAGTCGTCGATAAACTGCGCGTCGATCAAAATGGTTTGGTCGATCAGGAAGCTCAACAGCGCTTACGGACATACGGCGCCAACCGCTTACCGCCAACGAAAACCCGCGGCCCTCTACTACGTTTTCTGGCTCAATTCCACAATCTGCTGATCTATGTGCTGATCGGCGCCGCAGTCGTCACGGCGTTGCTGGACCATTGGGTCGATACCTATGTGATCATTGCCGTCGTCTTGGTCAATTCAATCATCGGTTTCGTGCAGGAAGGCAAAGCCGAAAAAGCGCTCGAAGCCATACGTCACATGTTGGCTCCGCGCGCGACGGTGCTACGGAACGGTCATCGTATCGGCATTCCGGCCGAAAATCTGGTTCCAGGCGATATCGTCATGCTCGAACCGGGTGATAAAGTTCCCGCGGACTTGCGCCTGCTCTCGGCCAAGGGCCTGCAAATACAAGAGGCCGTGTTGACCGGTGAATCGGTCGCGGTGGAAAAGTCGGCTGAAGCGGTCGAAGCCAATGTAGCTCTGGGCGACCGCTTTTCCATGGCCTATTCGGGAACGTTGGTTGCCGCCGGTCACGGCAAAGCCGTCGTCGTGGCGACCGGCGGCAAGACCGAGATCGGCCGCATCAGCGGTATGATATCGAGTATCGAAGCCATAACGACGCCGCTGCTTAAACAAATCTCGGTCTTTTCCCGTTGGCTGACCATGGCCATACTGTTGATTGCCGGCAGCGTCTTCGCGTTCGGTTTTTATGTTCAAGGCGCCGACCCGTCGGTGATGTTCATGACCGTGGTCGGTCTTGCGGTTGCGGCCATTCCGGAAGGCCTACCCGCCATTCTGACGGTAACCTTGGCGATCGGCGTGCAACGCATGGCCTCACGTAATGCCATCATTCGAAGGCTGCCCGCCGTCGAAACGCTGGGTGCGGTATCGATCATAGCTTCGGACAAAACCGGCACACTGACCCGCAACGAAATGACCGTCAAATCCATCGTGACCTCGGCCAAACTTTACGAAATCAGCGGTGTCGGTTATGAGCCGTCAGGCGATTTTTTCTCGGGCGGCGAACATGTCGCGATAGCCAAGCGCCCCATTTTGCAACTCATCGTCAAAATGGGCGCCTTGTGTAATGATTCTTCCTTACAACAAAAAGGCGGACTATGGATCGCCGACGGCGATCCGATGGAAGGCGCATTGTTGGCGGCCGCCATCAAGGCCGGACTCGATCCGGCCGACTTGCAGCGTCAAAACGCGCGCACCGATGTCATTCCATTCGATGCCCAACACCGCTTCATGGCAACTTTGAACCATGATCACAAAGGCCATGATTTCATCATCGTCAAAGGCGCGCCGGAACGTTTGATCGAGCTATGCACCTTGCAACGGCAACAAGAGGACGATGTGCCCATCAATCCTGCTCATTGGGCCGGCTGGATCGATCAAATCGCCTCTTTGGGCCAGCGTGTTCTGGCGATAGCCTATAAGCCGGTGGAGGCCGGCAAAACCGAGCTGAATTTTTCCGACCTGAACGACGGCCTGATTTTGTTGGGACTGATAGGGCTCATCGACCCGCCCCGCGATGAGGCAATTCAAGCCGTCGAGGAATGCCGCGCCGCCGGCATCCGCGTCAAAATGATCACCGGAGATCATGCCGCGACCGCCCGCGCGATTGCCGCGCAATTACATCTTAAAAACCATGATGACGTGTTGACCGGACATGAACTGAGTGAAATCGGTGACGATGAGTTGATCGAAGTCGCCGCGCGCGTGGATATCTTCGCACGAACTTCGCCGGAGCATAAATTACGGTTAGTCACCGCATTGCAGGCCGGCGGCAAGGTTGTCGCGATGACCGGTGACGGTGTCAACGATGCGCCGGCCCTAAAACGCGCCGATGTCGGCATTGCGATGGGCAGAACCGGCACCGAAGCGGCAAAAGAGGCCGCGGAAATGGTGTTGGCCGACGACAATTTCGCCTCGATCGCGCGGGCGGTTCGGGAAGGCCGAACCGTCTACGACAATTTGAAAAAGTCAATACTGTTTTTGTTGCCGGTCAACGGCGGTGAATCAATGAGCATCATCGCCACGGTCTTGGCCGGTCTAACCTTGCCGATCACGCCGCTGCAGATTCTGTGGGTCAACATGGTCAGTTCGGTCGCACTGGCCATGGCATTGGCCTTCGAACCTTCCGAGCCGAGTATTATGCAACGCCGGCCCAGACGCAAAGACGAGTCAATGCTGTCCGGATTCCTGCTGTGGCGCATTAGCTTCGTTTCCTTGCTGTTTTTTGCCGGCATCTATGGCATTTTTCTATGGAGTCAATTACACGGTTCGACACTCGAGGAGGGTCGCACTTATGCCGTCAATACCTTGGTCATTTTGGAGGTGTTTTATCTGCTCAATGTGCGCTATTTGAGCGGCTCTTCGCTGTCTTTAAGGCATTTGTTCGGCTCCAAGGCTGTCTTGATTGCCATTGCGGTAGTCATTACGCTGCAAGCCATATTTACTTATGCGCCTTTCATGGAGGATTTTTTCGATACCCGTCCAATCGACTTTATTCATGGTCTGGAAATCTTTGGCATCGGGCTGGCGCTGTTTTTTATTCTGGAACTGGAAAAATTGATCAGACGATGGCTGTCTTAGAGCTTATGGAATATGCGCTCCCGTCGCATCGATATAAAGGTGTCAATGGTTCGTTTATTGTCCGAGCAAAAAAATAATGTGGCCGGGGCGAATGTCTCGTCCAGCTGAATGTTACCCCGAACATTATATCTATCCTGACAGAGGTGGGCCGCCGCGAGGTTTAAATTCAAATTACTGGAAAACAAGTATATGATGTCTCAAGTAATTTATGTTATAGATTTGGTAGCTAATCTCTAGGCTTTAGCGGTGGCTGGCGAAAGGTATTGATTTGCCGCCCCGTTCTGCGGCGCCATTAATCTTGGCGGTTCAGAACGCCTCCTTGCGCTTCCCTTTAAGTCTGTTCTGAGTGCAACGGCCAACGCCCCTTGAATAAAGCCGCCGAATAACTATCTGATTTGAGTTCTTTCCAGTGCATTAGCCAAGCAATTGGTTGTCGACCTTGAGGTTACGCCCGGATCAAGGGCCTTTGTTTTTTAAATCATCAGGAGTAAACCATGAAGACATATTACATCGACGCAAGAATCATTGTTCTGCTAGCCGTTACCGCATCCATGTCCGGCTGTGGCGATGAGCAGAAAGAAACCAGCAATCAGCCAGAGCAAGCCGCTGCCGAGAGCGTGCCGACTAAACCCGTTTCGGAAATGACGGATAAAACCATGGAAACGATCGACAGGAAAAGTGAAGCCATCGGGAATATGACAGAGTCCGCAGTTAAAAAATCAGCCGAAGCGGTTGAAAGCGCGGCGGAGCTGACCGTCGAAGAAACAGCCGAAGTCGCTCAGGATTTAGGTGTTACGGCCGAAACAGAATCTAGTCAAGCGGTTGCAACAGGCAAGGCGGCGACAAGCAAGGCCTCCTCGGAGGTCGTGGAGACTACGCCAGCGCTAGTACGCAAAATCCAGCAGGCCTTGTCGGATGCAGGCGTTAACCCGGGACCCATCGATGGCATGATGGGGCCGCAAACAATGGCGGCTGTGAAAAACTTTCAAAAACAGAAAGGACTGGCTGAGGGCGCGATAACTAAGGAAACGCTGCAGGCGTTAGGTGTTGCGTACTGACTGCAAGTTTCAAGGCGACGCCTATGCCCTGACAAAGGCGCCATAATCCAGCTTGGACCTCGAACAGTGCATGTATCGAGGTCAGTAATATTTGGGGGCAGCCATTAGCCAGCCGATGTGATGTCGGCCAGGCTTGTGCGGCTTAAGTTAGACGTAAGAGTTTTGGGTGTAGGCTAGCGGTTATGACGTGTAACGGTTGTTCGGTTCGTCAGTTATTAAATACTTATGAGGTGATGTCATGAAACACGGCGCAGAGAGTTATTTTTTCGATAAAGAAGGCTGGGTTAAGGGCGCGTTATTTCCCGTCGAAGCGTTACTGAGGATTTTTAAGAAATTTTGTCCTTGGTTTGTCGTTCCTAAACCCGACCCGATTGACCGGCCCGATGACGAGCAACCGGCTAAACCGCGACGAAAATTTTGTCGCCTATTTGAACGCGGCGACCAGCCCGATGCGGAAGGACTGGTCGAGCTAGGTATGGCGATGGAAACGGAAACAACGATGAATATCGACAGCTCAGGGGACACCGATATCCCGGCGGGATATACCTATCTGGGCCAGTTTATCGATCATGACATCACCAGCGATCCCACGCCTTTGACGCAGATGGGCGCGGTCGATCCGGAAGGCATCGATATCATGCGTTCGCCGGCGCTAGACTTGGACAGTCTCTATGGCTTGGGACCGCAGCAGAGTCCGATGCTTTACGAGGAGGACGGCGTCCACCTGAAAGTCGGGTTAACCAGCGCGACAGAGGAAGGCGAACCGGGCGGTCCGATTGTCGGCGGATTTCCTAATGATTTGCCGCGGGATATTATGAAGAAGGCGATTATCGGAGACGGTCGTAATGATGAAAATCTGGCTGTCGCGCAGACTCATTTGGCGTTTATTAAATTTCATAATAAACAGGCCGATGAAATCGCGGTCAAGCATCCTGAACTGACCGGTGAAGCCTTGTTTAAGGCTGCTAGGGAACAAGTGATACTGCATTATCAAAGCATCGTCTTGACCGATTTTCTGCCGAGACTGGTCGAGCCGGAGGTATTGCAGGATGTGTTGGCTAACGGCAGGAAACTTTATCGCGATGAACATCGGCATTGTATGCCGATAGAGTTTTCGGTCGGCGCCTATCGCTTGGGGCACAGCTTGGTGCGGCCGGTTTATGAATGGAACAAGGTGTTCAATTCATCGGCGGTGCCGGCGACTTTCGAATTGCTGTTTGAATTCTCCGAAGTCAGCGGTACGCGCGGCGATGGCGATGATCCATTTTTTGGCAAGCCGACGTTGCCGTCGAACTGGATTATCGATTGGACACGGTTCTATGACTTCGCCGAAGTGGCGGGGATAGTGAGTCATGAGGACTTGAATTTCACCCGCAAAATCGATACAAAATTATCCTTCGCGCTAAAAACGCTGCCCGAATTTCAAAAAACCAATGTGCCGCCTGTTTTTATTTCATTGGCGACCCGAAACCTGTTGAGAGGCCGGTTAGTCTCGCTACCCAGCGGTCAGGAGGTGGCGAATGCGATGCAAGCGGCAGGTATCGCGATCGATCCGATCGCCGACGACGACATCTTGGGGGGAGCCCATGACGAGATACTTAATGCTCACGGTTTTCATCGTCAGACGCCGTTATGGTATTACATATTGCGGGAAGCCAAGGTCAGGCATGACGGCAATCGTCTGGGGCCGGTGGGCAGCAGAATATTGGCCGAAGTCTTTGTCGGTTTAATCGAGCACAGCGATGTTTCGTTATTGGCTAAACAAGCGGATCTGTCCTTTTCGATGCCGCAATTGTTGGCCGCTGTCGGCGATATCAATCCCTTAGGTCGTTGACTATGTCGGGGGAGGCGCTCGGATATTTCATCACCACGACCTTGATTTTTGATATAAGTTATTTAAGCAGCAATGACTTCAAGGCCATGTTGATTGAGCGCAGGAGGGGAGATGAATTATCCGGAACTGAACAGAGGCGATAAAGGGGATGCGGTTAGGGAGCTTCAGACTCATCTGAATAAGGTCGGTGCGATGCTCGTTGTCGATGGCGATTTCGGCAGCGGCACGGAAAGAGGCGTCCGCTATGCCCAGGACATCATCGGACGGCTGAGCACCGGTACGGTCGATGATGAGCTCTGGCAATGGCTGGAAAGTCAGCCCGATCCCTGCCCAGAACTTGCGACCAATGGCGTGGCCTTTATCGCCAAGGAGGAAACCGGCGGTTTGGCCTATTATCATGCCGTCACTCGATGGCCGCATTTTCCCGGTTTAGCCAGCGGCATCACCATCGGTGTCGGTTATGACCTAAGGTTTAATTCGGAGGACGACTTTCGGATGTTATGGGGCGATCGGCTTCCCGATAACATGCTGGATGAGTTAGCTAAGGATATCGGCAAACCAGGCAGTAAAAAAAGGGTCAAAGAATTAAAAAAAATGGACTTCGAGATTCCCTTTAAATTCGCCTGGCCGGTTTTTGTCGAGGGAACGCTGCCCAGGTTTTATCAGGAAACACAGATGATTTATCCTTCACTGGATGGGTTGCCCGCCCTCTGTCGTTCCGCCCTGGTCAGTATCGTTTTCAATCGAGGCAATAGCCTAAAAGGGCCGCGCAGAAGAGAAATGCGCGAAATCAGGAATATCCTGGCCCAGGCCGATAATCCCGCGTTGCATAAATTGAAAAGGAAGATGATTCTGACTGACGTTGAAGACCAGATTCTATCGATGCAGCGATTGTGGGGCCCCAGTTCCGGTTTGCATAAGCGTAGACAGGCCGAGGCGAATTTATGGCGCAACGGTCTCGATCCGTGGTGACCCGTCACAATTTTCCGTCGATTGATTGCGGCGGTGTTTCCTTAAAAGCGGACTGGAAAAAGTCGCACAGCCTATAAATAGAAATGCTATTCTTGCAAGTTTACTTGATTGCAATTTTTATTTATTGGGTGGAAATATGAAATACAGTTTTTTGACGTTGTTTGTCGTTCTATTCGCGGCAAGCGGCTGCGCGACCAACGGTAAACAGTCAACTCAGGCCGTTCAGCATACCGGCACTGGCACCTTGATCATCAAACCGATCGGTTTCAACAAGGATGCCTATATCAGGGAGGCAGTGAAGCAGGAATGTAACTTGGATGGTAAATTGGCTCAATTCATAGAGCAATACGCGGCCGACCAGTACGCGAATATCATCATCGACGGCCAAGCCTCGACCGCCGATGCGCAGGTCATGACGGTGGAAATTGAGCAGGTGCAGGGGGGCGCCGGCGGAGCCTGGTCAGGCGCCAAATCGGTGGTGATCAACGGCACGTTAAGCCAAAACGGCAAGCCGTTGGGAGATTTTAAAGCACGGCGTTATTCCGGCGGCGGCATGTTTGGCGCTTATAAAGGCACGTGCGCGATTCTAGGGCGCTGCGTCAAGGCTTTGGGAAGGGATGTCTCGGAATGGCTGGCTCATCCGAGTTCACATGCCGTGTTAGGGGATCTATAAAACACAGTCATGACAGAAATTCCCCGTTCATGTGACGTGCTGGTGATAGGCGGCGGGCCGGCCGGCAGCAGTGCTGCGACCCATCTGGCGCAGTCCGGCATCGATGTCGTGTTGCTGGAGCGCGCCGTTTTTCCCAGGAATCAGGTCGGCGAAAGCCTGATTCCCCATATTTGGAAATATACCGACATGACCGGCGTGTCGGAAAAAATCGAGCGAGAAGGCTTCCTGGCCAAGGCCGGCGGCATTACCGTCTGGGACGACAAAATCCATCAGATTCTGTTTTCCGATTTCGGCTATACCCGGCCGGGCCTGCATGTCGAGCGGGACATTTTCGACGATATTTTGTTGAAGCATGCCGAAAGCTGCGGCGCTTCGGTGTTTAATGAGGTGGCGGTCAGAGACATCGATTTCGGCGATAGCCGCTGGCCGCAAGCCTTTTATACCGACAAACGCGGCCATGGTAATCATGACGGCGCAATTCGTTGCCAATATATCATCGACGCCAGCGGCCACAGCTCTTTTCTGGCCAATCAATTTAAGTCCCGTCAGACTATTAGCTCACAGTTGAATTTCTTGGCGTTATGGGGGTATTTTCACAATTCCCGCTTCGTCGGCGTCGACCGCTGCAGTCATGCGGAACAGGACTTGACCAACGTCAAACCGGTAACCTTGGTGATGTCGTTTGAAGGCGGTTGGCTTTGGCATATCGTGTTGCGGGGTAAAACCAGCGTCGGCTTGATCGTGCCGACCGATCGCACCCGCGGCATGGACCGTCGACAGCGCGAGGTGTTTTTCAAGCAAACCTGCGCGAGTTTGCCATATCTGAGTCAATTGCTGGAGCCGGCAAGCTTCATCGAGGGGTCATTGCAGTTCAGGCCGGATTATTCCTATTATTCGACTAATGTCTGCGGTGAAAACTACTATTGTATCGGCGATTCCGGCGCCTTTGTCGACCCCATCTTTTCGCACGGCGTGCAGAACGCCTTGTACAACGCGGCCGCCGCAACGCTGGCGATCAAGGAGTCGTTGAAGAACAGCAAACAACGCTTGCGCTACAGTCAGCTATGCGAAAGTCGCATGCAGCAGTTTTACGGTTTTTCGCGCGCTTTGTCGCTGGGTGATTTCGGCAGCAACGGCGTCAATCCGGGATTGGTGAAAAATCTGATGAAGTCGCTGCCGCCGTTGGAATTGGAATTGATTCTAGTCGCTTCGGAAATGACCAATCGCTCGGACAATTTCCGCCGTCTGGCCAGGGAAGCGGGCGTGCTTGGCCAGTTCGAAGAAAACTTTTCCGGACGCACTAGCGTGGCCATCGAAGCACTGAATTTTTGACTGACGAGGGCGCTTTTGGAAAAATGGCTGAGCTTACCGCCGGTTGTTTCCTGTCAGGCTTTCTTTCATGATACGGCGTTAATACCCTCCCTGTAGCCTTGGCGCTAGCATCCCTGCTGTCGACAATCTCGAAAACCTAACAGGAAAGCCTCTGTTTCAGGTAACCTGTGGTTTAGATATATAGCCATTTTTGGAAATGGCAGGTTAGATGTTGTCTTGTAGGGCTGACAGCCTTGGGTCAGCACCGAAGGCTGTTTGGTTAAATCACTCGCAGTTTGTTACCGTGTCGTCGTCCCTGCGAGGGCCGCTTATGCAGCTGTCAGTGCCGGTGCCGCCATCGAGGATATCGTCGCCGGGACCGCCTCCCAGAAAGTCATCGCCTGGGCCGCCGGATGCGTTGTCATCGCCGGGACCCGCGCCGACAAAATCGTCGCCCCGGTCGCCATACAGGGTATCGTCGCCGGGATGGGCATGTAACGTGTCATCGCCGTTGCCGCCGATCAATATGTCCCGGTCTTCTGATCGGCGGCTGCCGGACAAATAGTCGTCCCCGTTGCCGCCCAACAAGGTGTTGTCGCCAATCCCGCTATCGAGCATGTCGTCGCCGTTGCCGCCGCAAACGATGTCATTGCCGTCACCGGCATAGACTTCATCGTTACCGTTGCCGGCATAGATCACGTCATCGCCATCGCTGCCAACGATATAATCATCCTCTCCGGTGCCGACGCAAGTCGCCGGAACGCCGTCGCACATCGGTATTTTTCCTTTGGGGGCGGAAGCATCGGCGCAGTTGATATCGGCGGCCCAAGCCATCGGTTGAGCCGAAAGCATTAAGGTGAAGGCATAGCAGCCTGTCAGGATTTTTGTTTTCATTCATTACCTCAAAATGGAGTCACTAAGACCAAACGTTGGTTTGGTTACAAGTCAGTCAGCAGTATTCATGCCATTCTTAAGTCTGTGAATTGTATTAGTCATTAATTCATTAATAATAGATTGCTATGTTATTAGCCGCAGTTTGTAGGTGAAATGACATAGTTAAGGAAGGCGCGTTTATGCTTATGTTGGCCGATATGCCCCTTTACTGACGCCGAAACAGGATATGCACATAGCGGCCCATGTCGCGATAAGTCGGCATGCGGCAATAACGGTATTCCAGCGCGAATAATTCATCCTGCGCACTGTGCGCCAGCGCCTCGGGCGTTAAATAATCATGGAAGACACGAATGCCGGTATGGCGGATCGTCTCGAAACCACACTGTTCCAGTTCGGCGATAACGCGATGGGGATATTGCGGGTTGGGCGGGGTTAACTTGCTGCCCTTGCCCAGATAACTGTCGTTGAGCAGGTTTTTCAAGCGCCAGCCACCTTTCAAGGTATTGCTGTAAACCATCGCGTTGCGGTTATAAAACAGCAGCGACAAATAACCGCCGGGGCGCACTCGCTGAGCTATGGTTCGCAAACTGGTCAACGGATCGGCCAGCCATTCCAGCACCGCATGCAGCAGTACGACATCGAAATCAGGCAACTCAGCCGCCAGCGATTGGGCTGGCCGGTGATGAAATTCGGCCGGCAAACCGGCTTCGGCGAAATTTTCCTGTGCGCGCTGCAGCATCTTTTTCGACAGATCGCATAAGGTCAACCGGTGCCCCTGTTCAGCAAACCATTGGCCGATCTGGGCAAAGCCGCAGCCGGCATCCCAGATATCCAATGGGACCCGTTGATGCAAAAAACCCAGATCTTCTTTGATCAGTTTCAAGCGCCAGTCGCCCTTTGCCGTCGAATAGATCTTTTGTTCGAATTTGTCGATTAGTTTGTCGAAATTGCGGTCTTGTTTATCTGACATGGTTAATAATTATCGAATAATGGTGTTTTGAGTTTAGTTAATAGATTATGCTGCAAAATCACTTGAGTCATCATAGTCAATGGGAGGGCATGATGAATCATCCAAACAGTCATCTGATTGCCAAGGTCTTATTCCTCGGTATATTGATCGCGGCGCTGGTGTATTTATTTCATCCTGGCGTTGGACAGCTGAGTTTGATCATAAACGGGGAGCCGGTGCCGGAGCCCTGGGCTGGTTTGGCGGCAATTCCGGTCATGCTACTGGTATTGATATTCAGCGCTGTACTGATGTTGTTGGTGTGCTTCGGTGTCGGCGTATTTTTCTTTTTTCTCGCATTGCTTTTTGCCTTTGGAGGGCTGATGCTGGTGGCGCCTTATTTTTCGCCGATACTGTTTATTATTATGCTGGTGGTCGCGCTGATGTCGATAGGCAATGGCGACAAGGGCTAAAGCATAAAGTCGTCATCTCTAAGCCCGGTGATTTCTCATGGCGGCCTTGGTCTTTGAAATAAGTCTTTAGGGTAATTATTTTGCGTAGTTTTATCAGAGGGAGTCGGTTATTGATTTATTGGGCTGTCTGCAACAGGCAGATTTTTGCTCTGACCGACCGCCAAGGGAGGCGGACATGTAAAATTGCAGGAGCAATTTTCTACCTGCAAAATCAGCATTTCCATCGTCCCTGATGGTCAAATGTTGCAGTCCCGAGAAATCAATGACCTGCTGCTTAAATCCTTAAAGAATCTGAATCGTTATGTAGTAAGAATACATTGGGATTAAATAGGGGGGCATGTTTTCCTGACAAATTGGTAATAAGTTTGGTTGTATAAGTCATCTCTCTTCATGAAATATCCGGGCTAAACATTGCTCACCTTGAATCCTTCGCCGGTTCCAAGCAGGGCTGCGATGATGTTTTTCTGCACTTCCGAGGAGCCGGAAAACAGGCGGCTGGCGAGGGCGTCGCCAACCAGTTCGGACATCGGGCTGCCGGTTACCAGGCCGCAACTGCCGTAGATTTGGACTGCATCCAGGCTGGACTGCAGAAAGGCCTCGGCGGCATAGAGTTTGGTCTGGGCGCTGGCCAGGGAAATACGCTTGTTATTGTCTTTCAACCGGGCGCATTCATGAACCCACAGCCTGATCGTGTCCAGCCTCAGTTTCATGTCGGCAATTTTATGACTAATGGCCTGGTTCCTGCCTAAGTGGGCGCCGTTGATTCTGCGTTCACGGCTGAATTCGACCGCACTGTCCAGTTGCCATTCCATGACGCCGGCAATGCCGGCGAAAATAAACGCCCGCTCCAATTCCAGGACCTGTTGGATCATCAGGTTTCCGGCGCCGGATTTACCGAGCAGTCGATCATCGGCAACGCGGCAG
Source organism: Methylomarinum sp. Ch1-1 (assembly GCF_030717995.2). Classification (NCBI taxonomy): domain Bacteria; kingdom Pseudomonadati; phylum Pseudomonadota; class Gammaproteobacteria; order Methylococcales; family Methylococcaceae; genus Methylomarinum; species Methylomarinum roseum. Next base: position 1,158,299 of record NZ_CP157743.1, read on the forward strand.
TTTTCCAATATCACATCGCCCATCGGTGCGGTTTGGCAGCCGGAGACCTGAGGATAATCCAAAAAATTGGCGCCGTCATCATCGCTATGCACGATGAAGGCCGATAATTTATTGTCCAACCGGGCGTAAACGACCAGCATGTCGGCGATCGGCGTATTGGTGATGTAGCGCTTGCGGCCGTTCAGAATAAAACCTTCTTCGCATCGTTCGGCGTTCATCGTCAGCGCATTAAGGTCCGAACCGGCCTGTGGCTCGGTAATGGCATGTCCGCCGACCAGACGACCGCTGATCAATTTGTTTAAGTAGCGTTCTTGCTGTTCAACGCTGCCGAAATTGAGAAGAGGAAACAGGGCTCCCCACAGGTGGGCGTTGATCGACAAGACTAAGCCGGTATCCTGGCAGGCCCTACCCAGTGCTTCATGCGCCTCCACCAAATCGGCGAAACGGTTGCCGTAACCGTTGTGACGGGATGGGATGGCGTGTTTCAGCAAGCCCTGGCGAGAGCAATAGAGAAAACGGCCCAAGGAGGCCGTGGCATCGTCTTTACAGGGCAGTTCGCTCAGATCCATGTTCATTCAGGAGTTCTCCAGTTGCTGTTGCAATGTCTGATAATCGGTCTTACCGTTGCTTAAACAAGGCAGCGATTCCAGCACAATGAACTTGCAAGGGTGCATATAGGCCGGTAGTCTTTGTTTGGCCGTCTTGACGACGTCGTTCAATGTGGCGCCGGGTTTCAGTACTAGGGCGGCGGCCGGTCGCCGGCCGCTGGCGCTGTCCGGGATGCCTGTTACCGCGCAGGAAGATACTGCCGGGCATGTCATTATGACAGACTCTATTTCCGCCGGTTCAACCCGATAGCCGGAACATTTCAACATGCGGTCGAGGCGGCCGTGATAGCAATATTCGCCCCGCTCATTTAACGATACTTTGTCGCCGGTCGCATAGAACTCGTCGTCCGACAGCGCCGGCGGCGTCAAACGGCCATGTTGCCAATAGCCGCTTAGATTGTTGGCGCTTTTGACGCGCAACTCGCCTGTTGTCGCATCGACAGACAAGACGGCGCCGCAAGCGGGCATCCCGATCGGAACGGCTTGATCATCGTGCAGGCGATCCCGTTCTACCGGCCAATAACAGCAGACATTGGTTTCAGTCGGTCCGTAGAGGTTGTAAAAATCGACGTTAGGCAGTAATTCGCACAGTTTTTTCAATTGAGGCGTCGGAAATACTTCGCCGGCAAACAATATCGTTTTCAAGTCAGGCAGCGCGTTGTCAGCTAGTGAGCCTTTTAGAGCGATAAAGCCGAGTAAGGACGGCACCGTATAAAAAACGCTGATGCGCTGATCGCTGAGCCAGGCTGTCAGCCGACTGGGCGACAAGGTCAGGCCGGTCGGCACGAAATGGACGGCTGCGCCGGCGCTTAAACTGCTGAACAAATCGAATACGGACAGATCGAAATGAAACGGCGCCAGTGAGGCGATGCGGTCGCCGGCGCCGATGGCGAACGTGCAAGAAGCCCAGTCGGCGAAATTGCGCATCGCCCGGTGACTTAAGGCGACGCCCTTAGGGGCGCCGGTGGAGCCGGAGGTATAGAGTATCGCGGCCAGCGTTTCTTCGTTAGCTATCGTTAAAGGCCAATCAGCGGCCTGCGCCGGAGGCGGCTGATCGATATTCAGCCACAGATCCGGAGTTTCCAGCCATTCGGGACAGGCTCCCTTGCCGATCACGCAATGAGGGGCGGCATCGTTGACGATGAAATTTAGCCGGCTAGGCGGATTTTTAGTGTCTAGCGGAATGTAGCAGGCGCCTGCGCCCAATGCCGAAATAATGGCGACGGCGGCGTCGATGCCGCGCTCCAGCGCGATGACGACGCGCTGGCCTTGAATGTTCCGTTGCGCAAGATAGGCGCCAAGTACGCTGGCCTGTTGTTTGACCTGAGCATAACTGAACCGGCGTTGACCTTCGGCGAAGGCGATGTGGTCCGGCGCGCGTTGGCATTGTCGGTGGAAAGCGGTGAGTAGCGACATTTTATGCAGATATTGGCCCTTGTTTTAAGATTGGCGCGCGAAAGCGACTTAGGCGGCTTCTCCCAGCAGTTCCGCCAACATTAATCGGTGTAATTGCTCGATCTGGTCGGGATTGCAGATGGGCTCGACGAAGTTATAGCTCAGGGTCAAGCGGTTGCGATAGATGCTGCTTAGGAAGGCCAGCCCCGGTGGGGTCGTGACTTGACAGACAGGGTAAACGCCGCGGATCTCGGCCCCGGGAAAGCTGCCCGCCGGGATATCGAGCCGGCCGATATCGGAAAACCAGAAGGAGCTGCGCTCCTTGCCGGAACCATAAGACAGGCGTAGGGTCTTGCCGTATTCGGCTAGTGACAACCAGCTACCGGCCCACATCAACGGCAGGAAGGCATAGTCGAGTTGTTGACGTATCACCTGGACGTTTTGTCGTTTCAGATGGTCGAAGAGTGCTTGCCGGTCTTCGACGAGCTCTCGGGGGGCCTGGGCAAATAACGCGCAGACATGGTTGCCGGTCATCGGCGTCAGGGCGCGTTGCTTGCGCAAATTGAAGGCATAGGGCGCGCAATAGGCGGCGCCCGGGTTATCGGGGGCCATCTTTGCCAATGCGCGCATCAGGCAACCGATGTAATAAAGGCTGGTGCCGGTCAAGCCGACGTGTTGCCTGGCAAGTTTGATGACCCGCTCGGTTTGTTCTTCGCTGAGCCTTTGGATGCTGTAGTTCAGGCGTTGAGGAGGCGCTTCACAGTCGAAAGGCTGGATGCTTTTCAGGCTGTCCAGGCTGTCGATATAACGCTTGCCTTTCCACAGCAGACCAATTTTTTGCCACCAGCGATATTTTCCCAGTTGCACGTTAACCAGGGGATCGGTTTCGGGTTGGCCGAATTGCCGGCGTTTTGCTTCATCGGCGGTGCATAGGTATTTCAGGATCAGGTCTGCGCCGCGGGCATCGCAGAACGGATGGATCCAGCGGGTGAAAAAAGTCTGTTGGGTCGGGCCACTTATCAGATGAAATTCGATAGGCGTGGTGTCTTCACGGGCTTGTTTTTCGTTGATGAGCCGGTCGATGACGTCTCGCTGGAAATCGTCCTCGTGCTGACCTTCCGGACAGCGGTGATCGAAAAACAGCGTTGGCGGCTCGTCGCGTTTGCACCAGTAATAGCGGCGGCCGATTTGCCGTAGGCAGGCCTGGGCGACCGGAAAGCGTTCGGTGAATTCGTCGATGCGCTGAGACAGCGCATCGGTATCGGGCATGTTGCTCAATTCCAGCGCAAAACAGCCGTAACTGCCGGCGAGGCCGTCGTGGCGAATTTCCTCATCCATTGCCAGCGTGAAACTGTCGGCCGGGTTCAGTCTTTCCAGAATAGTTTCCTTGTTAATGCTCATCTGTTTTGATGCCGTAAGATCCATTGTTCCAGCGCAGCAAAGGTCTGCACATTATCCGGTTCAATTTCGGTGTCGGGCAGGGTGACGCCGTATTCATTCTCGATAAACATAATCAGGCGCATGATGCCCATGCTATCCAGTCCGGCTTCCAACAGATCATCGTGATCGCCGAATTGCTGCGGGTCGGCGACAAAAACGAGTTCCTGAAAGATAAAATCGCGTAGTTTCTTTTTCATGGCTTTTGTAGGGTATACTTAATTGCTTAAATGATAGCTGATTAGAGCTAAAATAGTCACGTAGGTTAACGAGAAAGGGGCCGCGAAAGCCGGGGCCGATACGCTTAAATATTGCAGGCATGGTCTGCGATGGATTTTTTTAGAGAGATAGATAGCATGATCATGGAGATGCAAGCAGGCTGGATTCATGGGGGATAGAGCGCACGTCATTATCATTGGCGCAGGCCCGGCCGGCGCTATCGCCGCGGCATTATTGAATAACAAAGGCTATCAGGTCTCCATCGTGGAACGCGAGGCTTTCCCCCGCTTCAGTATCGGCGAGAGTTTGTTGCCGCAATGCATGGAATTCATCGAGCAGGCAGGCATGCTCGATGCGGTCAGAGAGGCCGGTTTTCAGCTGAAAACCGGTGCGGCCTTCTTGCATCGCGATAAATATTCTGAATTTTGCTTTGCCGACAAGTATACCCCGGGCTTCGATTTTACCTATCAGGTGCAGCGCGACCGCTTCGACGCCTTGCTGGCCGATGAGGCTCAGCGTATGGGCTGTGAAATTCGCTGGCGACAGCAGGTAATCGCGGCCGATTTTACTGGCGGTCAGCCGGAGTTGACGGTTCGTGATCTGGTTAGCGGACAGGATTATCAATTGGCCGGCGATTTCGTTCTCGACGCCAGCGGCTTCGGCAGGGTGCTGCCGCGCTTGCTGGCTCTGGAAAAACCTTCCGATTTTCCGATGCGTCAGGCCTTGTTTACCCACCTCGAAGACCGTATCGATGACGCCAGCTATGACCGCGATAAAATTCGCATTATCGTTCATCCCGAACTCAGCGATGTCTGGTATTGGCTGATTCCGTTCAGTAACGGGCGTTGTAGTCTCGGGGTGGTCGGCGAAACACAGGTTTTCGATTCTCCAGGTGACGATAAGCAGGCGGTCCTGCATCGTTTTATCGCCGAGGAGCCCGGGCTGTCGGCGCTGTTGCAGAATGCGCGCTTTGATACAGCGGTCAACAGCCTCAACGGTTACAGCGCCAATGTCACAAGTTTGCACGGTCCGGGGTATGCATTGCTGGGCAATGCCGGCGAGTTCCTCGATCCGGTTTTTTCCTCGGGCGTGACGATCGCGATGAAGTCGGCTTGCCTGGCGGTCGAGGTGTTGGACCGGCAACTAAGCGGTGAGCCGGTAGACTGGCAACGCGATTTTGCCGAACCGTTGCAAAAAGGCGTGGAAACGTTTCGCACCTTCGTGACCTCATGGTATGACGGCGGTTTTCAGGATGTGGTGTTTTATCGTCATCTGAAGAAGGCCGAGCAAAAAAATAATATTAAACAGATGATTTGCTCGATACTGGCCGGTTATGTGTGGGATGAAAGCAATCCCTATGTTAAAAACTCCCGACTTCGCTTGAGGACGTTGGTTGAACTTTGTCGCGAGGCATGACCGGCTTGAAGCTTTATCTGAATGACCTTGGCATCCTGTCGGCCGCCGGCAATGATGGCAAAGACATGTTGGCTCGCCTGCTGGCCGGGGACCGTAGCGGATTGATCAGAACCGATAAGTACTCTCCCGGTCAGCCGTTCTATGTGGGGGCGGTACAGGGAGAGTTGCCGGAGATCGAGTCCAAATATGGTGTTTACGCTTGCCGAAACAATCAATTGCTGTTGGCGGCGCTGAATCAGATTTTGCCGACGGTCGACGGCATGATTAGGTGTTATGGAAAAGCGAGGGTCGGCGTGGTGATCGGCACCAGCTCGTCCGGCGTCAGAAATACCGAGCTGGCGCTGGCTGAGATCGCCCGGGGGCGTCCCAAACCGCCACAATTTCATTACAAACAACAGCAGTTTGCCGGCGGCGCCGACTTCCTGGCTCATCTGTTGGGCGTGACTGGACCGGCTTACGCCATTTCGACCGCCTGTTCATCCAGCGGAAGGGCGTTCGCCTCGGCGCGTCGATTGATCGCCTTGGGACTCTGCGACGCCGTCATCGTCGGTGGCGCCGACAGCTTGTGTCGTTTTACCGTATGCGGGTTTGATGCATTGGAATCGGTATCGGCCGGACGTTGCAAACCTTTTGGTCGGCACCGGGACGGCATTAATCTGGCCGAGGCGGCGAGCTTGTTCGTGTTGAGCAAGGATGAAGGGCCGGTGACCCTGCAAGGTATCGGCTCCAGCAGCGACGCTTATCATTTTTCCGCGCCCGACCCCGCCGGCAACGCGGTGATCGCCGCGATGCAAATGGCGCTGACTGATGCGAAGATACGGCCGGAGCAGATCGACTATGTCAACCTGCATGGCACCGCGACTCCTTTGAACGATGCGATGGAAAGCAAGGCGCTGCATAGCGTGTTTGGCGAGGCGGTGGCGGTCAGCTCCAGTAAAGGCATGACCGGTCACGCCCTGGGCGCGGCAGCCGCGCTGGAACTGGGGATCTGCTGGTTATTGTTGACACAAGACGATCAAACGGGCTTGTTGGTCCCGAATATCAATGACGATGTCATCGATTCCTCGTTGCCGGCTTTGAACTATGTAAGCCCCGGACAAGTCTTGGGAAGACCGATGAGGCATTGTCAGAGTAATTCATTCGCCTTTGGCGGCAACAATATATCGATTATCGTTTCCCGGACATGAAGGAATTTTCAGTTGAAGAATTGCTGCCGCATGCCGGCAATATGGTGTTGTTGAACCGGGTGATCGACTATGGTGAAGACACGATGCGCGCCGAAGTCATCGTGCGTGATGGTGGTCTGTTCGCCGACGCCAACACGGTGCCGGCCTGGCTGGGCATAGAATATATGGCGCAAACCATCGCGGCTTTGGGCGGCATGAAACGCCGATTGGCCGGAAAACCGCTTAATCTTGGTTTCTTATTGGGGACTCGGCGCTATGATTGTAATGTCGATAAGTTTGCCGTGGGAACCGTGCTCATCGTCGCCGTTACACGCTTGGTGCAGGATCAGGGGCTAGGGGTTTTTGACTGCCGGATTAGCGCCGAAGGGATAGTGGCGGCGGCCAAATTGAATGTCTATCAGCCCGATTCGACGGTGAACCGGGTGATAACCGAATAAAAGAATAGTATGAGAAAAACAGTTTTGGTGACAGGTTCCAGCCGAGGCATCGGCAGAGCCATTGCCCTATATTTGGGACAGCAAGGATATGATGTGGTGGTGCACTGCCGTAGCCGTCGAGCCGAGGCGGAGCAGGTTGCAGCCGAAATCGGCGAGATGGGACGCGAGGCCAGGGTCTTGCAGTTCGACCTGGCGGACAGGCGACAGTGCGCGGAACAATTAGCGCAAGATATCGAACGGCATGAGGCTTATTATGGCGTCGTTTGCAATGCGGGCATGACCGCCGATAACGCCTTTCCGGCGTTGAGCGGCGAGGAATGGGACAATGTCGTCCATACCAATCTGGACGGCTTCTATAATGTGCTTAACCCCTTGATCATGCCGATGATCAGGCGGCGTCAGCCGGCGCGGATCGTGACCTTGTCCTCCGTTTCCGGCTTGATCGGTAATCGTGGTCAGGTCAATTACAGCGCCGCTAAAGCCGGCATCATCGGTGCGACCAAGGCCTTGGCGCTGGAGCTGGCGAAGCGTCGCATCACCGTCAATTGCGTCGCGCCAGGTTTGATCGACACGGAAATGCTGGAGGAATTGCCGCTGGACGAGATCAAAAAAATGATTCCGATGAGACGGGTCGGCGCCGCGAAAGAAGTGGCGGCTGCGGTGGCTTTTTTATTGTCCGAGGATGCAGCCTATATTACCCGCCAGGTGATTTCGGTTAACGGAGGGCTGTGCTGATGAAACGTGTCGTGGTGACCGGCATGGCCGCGATTACGCCGGTGGGCAATGATTGGGAGACGGTCGCGCAAAGGCTGAAAGCGCAAACGACCGGCATTCGATACATGGACGATTGGGATAAATACAAAGGTCTGAACACTCGTCTGGGCGCGCCGGTCGATTTTTCCAGGCCGTCGCATTATAGCCGCAAGCAGGTGAGAGGCATGGGCCGGGTGGCGATGCTGGCGACCTATGCGTCGGAACTGGCGTTGATCGATGCCGGCCTGTTGAATGATCCGTGTTTGCACAGCGGGCAAACAGGGGTGGCTTACGGCAGTTCTTCCGGGAGTTTCGACGGTTTGATCGATTTCACCAAGATGCTGCTGAATTATGATAAGGGCGGACTGAATGCGACCTCCTACATTCGCATGATGGGGCACACCTGCCCTGTCAATATCGGGCTGCATTTTGGCATCAACGGGCGCATCATTCCCACATCCAGCGCCTGCACCTCCAGCAGTCAAGGCATTGGATATGCTTATGAAACGATCAAGCAGGGGCTGCAAACGGTGATGGTCGCCGGCGGCAGCGACGAATTGTCGGCTTCACAGGCGGCGGTGTTCGATACCTTGTTTGCGACCAGTCTGCGTAATGATGAGGCGAATAAGACGCCGCGTCCGTTCGATAAAGACCGCGACGGTTTGGTGATCGGGGAAGGCGGCGCCACGTTTATTTTGGAGGAAAGAGAGCGCGCGCTTAGCCGTGGCGCGCCTATCTATGCCGAGATCGTCGGCTTCGGCACCAACTCAGACGGTTTGCATGTGACCCAGCCCAATAGCGACAGTATGCAGGTGGCGATGAAGCTGGCCTTGCAGGACGCCGGGCTGGATGCGGCGGCGATCGATTATGTCAGCGCTCACGGCACCGCGACGGAGTTAGGCGATGTCGCCGAGAGTCATGCCACGGCCGCGGTGTTCGGTGAGCGCATCCCGATCAGCTCGATGAAAAGCTATACAGGGCATACTTTGGGCGCCTGCGGCGCGATCGAGGCCTGGACGGCGGTGCAAATGATGAATGAGGGCTGGTTTCATCCGACCGCTAACCTGGATAACGTCGATCCCGCTTGTGCGGAACTCGATTACATCAGCGGCGATATTCGCCGCATCGATTGCGAGTATTTGATGAGCAATAATTTCGCCTTCGGCGGCATCAATACCTCGTTGATTCTCAAGAGGGAGCGCTGAATCAGCAATGTCGCATCGCGGCTTGTTGACGGAATCGGATGAAGTAGGCGCTTGAGGAGACGCAGTGGCCTAAAACCCGAAAGATATTGAATAGTTAGTGCGGTTATTTCGAAGCGTCACGTAACCGCTGGCGCGGCAACATGACCTACGACTTTACTAAATAAGAACTCAGCGCCTCTGTTTCCCTGCGGTTAAGTATCGAAGTTATCCTTAAACTCATCAGGCTGTTGCAATAGAGAGAAAAGGGGACAGGCTACTTTTACTGAAGTTTCCCGGTTTGAGCATTTTTGCTGTGTTTAGGGCATGGGGTGTGTCTGTCGAGGAGCGCCGTAAACCCATCCCTGGGGGCTTGACGGCAGCATCCTTTCTGCCGACATCCTCGCCAAACACTCCCCATGCCCTTTTTGAACTCCAGAAAAAAGGGCAAAAAATGGGACAGAAAATGGAAAAGAGGACATGGAAAAGGGGGCGGCATGGAAAAGGGGACAGGCTACTTTTACTGAAGTTTCCCGGTTTGAGCATTTTTGCTGTGTTTAACCTGAGTTCGGGTTAAGAAACCAGACGGTATCAGATGGTTCTTCCAGAGCTAGCTGATACCGTCTTAACCCTTTGGAATATGAGATTCTTTTATTACGAACTGGGCTTAAATAAGAACTCAGCGCCTCTGTTTCCCTGCGGTTAAGTATCGAAGTTATCCTTAAACTCATCAGGCTATTGCAATAGGTCCCAATATGACTGACATCGAAATTATACAAACGGATATCACCCGGCTGAAGGTCGATGCCATCGTCAATGCCGCCAACAACTCACTGCTCGGTGGCGGCGGCGTCGATGGCGCCATTCACCGCGCGGCGGGGCCGGAATTGTTGGCGGCCTGCAAGCAGCTGCAGGGTTGTGAAACCGGGCAAGCGAAGATCACCCGAGGCTATTGCTTGCCGGCGAGCTATGTCATTCATACCGTCGGGCCAGTCTGGTCGAATGGTGAGCGCGACGAAGCGGCATTGTTGGCCTCCTGTTACCGAGAATGCCTGAAACTGGCTAAACAATATCGCTTAAAAAGCATCGCCTTTCCGGCCATCTCCTGCGGCGTCTATCGGTTTCCGCTTGAACAGGCCGCGGAAATCGCCTTGACTACGATACAGCAGTTTGTGTCGGCTGAGACCGAGTTGCAGACGATTTATCTGGTCTGTTTGGGTGTGGCGGTATTGACGGCGTACAATGAAACTTTTACGAAACTGAAGGTTAACCATGGTTGATGAACAGATGACAGAACAGGAATGGCGTGACAAATTGACGCCGGAGCAGTTCAATATCTGCCGCCTGAAAGGCACGGAGCCGCCTTTTACCGGCAAATACGCCGACTGTAAAGAGGACGGCATTTATCATTGCGTCTGTTGCGGTAATCCTTTGTTCGATTCCGCGACAAAATACGACTCAGGGTCCGGTTGGCCCAGTTTCTGGGATGTGCTAAACGAGCACAGCCTGGATCAAGCGGTCGACGAAAGCCATGGCATGCGTCGGGTGGAAGTTACCTGTCAATCCTGTGGCGCCCATCTCGGTCATGTGTTTGAAGACGGGCCTCAGCCGACTGGCTTACGTTATTGCATTAATTCCGCCGCGCTGGATTTAAAGGAAAGAACATGAAGGCAAGGGAACACGTTCAGGATCTGCTGAATTTCATCGACGTCAGTCCTAGTCCCTGGCATGCCGTGGCGACGTCGGAGCAACGTCTGCAGCAATATGGTTTTAAGCGTTTGTACGAGGCCGATAAATGGCGCCTAAGCGCCGGCGAACGGTATTATGTGGTTCGTGATGACTCCTCTCTGGTCGCCTTCGTGATAGGGCGGAAGTCGTTGCCGGAAACCGGCTTTAAAATTTTCGGCGCGCATACCGATTCGCCGGGCTTGAGAGTGAAGCCTAATGCGGCGGTCTTAGTCGATGGCGTCGTCAGGCTGGGCGTCGAAGTCTATGGCGGGCCGATTTTGGCGACCTTTAGTGATCGCGATCTGAGTTTGGCCGGCCGGTTTAGTTACAAGGCCGATGATGGCGTGATTGTCAGTCGTTTGCTGCGTTTCGATCAGGCCTTGTTACGCTTGCCGAACCTGGCGATACACATGAATCGGAACGTTAACAGCGAAGGTCTGAAATTCGACAAGCAAAACGAGTTGCCGTTGTTGTTAACGACCTTTGCGGAAGAGCAGTTGCCGCCGGATTATTTTTACCGCTTGTTGGAGCAAGCGGCGACAGTCAAAAAAGAGCAAATTCTAAGCTGGGAACTCAATGTCTATGATACCCAGAAGGGAGTGTTCTGGGGACCGGAACAGGAATTTTACGCCAATGGCCAACTGGATAATTTAGCCTCATGCCATGCCGGGCTCAGCGCCTTATTGGATGAACAGGTGCTGCGTTCCGGCAATACACTGGTATGCGCCTTTTTCGATCATGAAGAAATCGGCAGCGAAAGTCATAAAGGCGCAGATGGATCCTTTCTGCCGGATATCTTAGAAAGAATGGCGTTGTCTATCGATGTCGACCGGGAAGGATATCGGCGCTCGCTGGCGCAAAGTTATATGATCAGCGCCGATATGGCGCATGCCTATCAACCTAACTTTCCCAATGCCTATGAACCCGATCATAAGGTCATGGTCAATAATGGGCCGGTCATCAAGGTCAACGCCAATCTGCGCTATACTTCGGAAAGTTTATCGGAAGCGATGTTCGTGGATTGGTGTAAGCAGGCCGGCGTGAATTGGCAACATTATGCGCATCGCACCGATATTGCCTGTGGCAGCACAATCGGTCCGATGGCCTCGGCGAGGCTGGGCATTCGCAGCATCGATGTCGGTAACCCGATGTGGGCGATGCATAGCGCCCGCGAGAGCGCCGGTGTTCAAGACCATCATGATTTGATTCGGGTATTGGCTTGTTTTTTTACCGGCTGATTGAATTACATGGGGTATCCGCTATGCTATAGACTATATTTCATCACTAGAAAGGACGAACTGCTTGTCGGGCTTTTTCTGGCCACAGTGTTCATAATCTGATGCTGTTGATACGGACCGTAATAATCTTTTTTTGTTTTTCGGCGCTGGTTTTCGCTAAGCAGCCGGCTCTGGAGTATAAGGTTAAGGCGGCATATCTCTATAATTTCACTAAATTCATCAGCTGGCCTGACAAACAGAGTGAAACCTTTAATCTCTGTATTTTGGGAGAGGATCCTTTTGGCCCCCTGCTGAAGCCGTTAGAGCAGCGGTCCGCGATGGATAAACCGATACATCTCATTCGGCTTGATACCCTAGATCAGGCCCGACAATGTCATATGCTTTATATCGGCGATGAAACACGTGTTCGTTCAGCAGAACTAGCGGCCTCTTCGGCCGTCAATTCTCTCCATGGCGTATTAACGGTGAGCAGTCAGCCTTCATTTGCCAAAAGCGGCGGCATGATCGGCTTCGTCATCAAAGAGGGGCGGGTTAGATTGCAGGTTAATTTGGCTGCATTGAAGAAAAATGGCTTGAAGATCAGTGCAAAACTCATGGAAGTGGCCGAGCTGGTCGTAGGAGACTACGATGAATAAGCATTTCAGAAAGTTGTCGATCAAATGGAAATTGCTATCGATACTGACCTTTTCCAGTATCCTCTCGTTGTTTTTGGCCTTGTTGCTGTTGGTTTTTGTTGAAGTCACCGAGTTAAAAAGCAAGGTTCGTAGCGATTTGACCGCGATGGGCAGTCTGGTCGCCAATCGCAGCACCGCAGCCTTGAGTTTTGATGACAAGGCGGTGGCTAGGGAAAATCTGACGGCGTTAAAGGAGATGAATGAAGTGACAGCCGCCTGTCTCTATGATCAACAGGGGCGGATCTTTACCTCACTTTATCAAGGACGAAACCAAGGTTGTCCGACGACCGACAACGGCTTGTCGACTCATTTCGAACGGATGTCGCTGGCTATATTTGAACCGGTGCGGTTGGATAAGGAACAAATTGGTGGCGTGTACATCATCGCCGATTTAGAACCATTATTGTGGCGCAGATTGCAATTCATCGGTCTGGTATTGTTTATCCTCTTTATCGCCTCGCTGATTACCTTCCTGCTGACCGCGCCGCTGTTGGGCTGGGTGTCCGAACCGATCATCAGGCTGGCCCATGTCGCCCGTAGGATCAGTCGGGAAAAGGATTATGCGTTGCGGGCGGCGAAACACAGCGACGATGAGTTGGGGGTGCTGGTGGACGCCTTCAATAATATGATCAGCACCGTCGATCAGCAGAACAAGACCTTGGTCAGTGTTAAAAACAACTATCTGGCGCTCTATGACAACAATCCGACTATGGTGTTTTATCTGAATATGGATGGCCTGATATTGTCGGTTAACCGTTTTGGCGCTAAACAGCTCGGTTTAACGGCCGAACAGGTGCAGGGGCAGTCGATTTATGATTTTGTTCATCCGGATGATCTGAATGCGACCAAGGCCTTGTTTGAGTTATGTCGACTGAGTCCAAACAAAGTCTATAAGCAGGAGGTCAGAAAAATCTGCCGCGACAAGGAAGTGATCTGGGTTAGGGAGTCGGCTCGTTTATTGGTCAATAGGCAACAGAATCAGAGCAATTTACTGCTGGTTTGTGAAGATGTGACCGAAACCAAGCGCCTGGCGGAAAAAATTGAATATCAAGCCAGCCACGATGCATTGACCGGGCTGGTCAATAGAAGGGAATTTGATGGTTATGTGCAAAAAATCGTTGAAACGGCGCAGCTGAACAAGACCGAGCATGCCTTGTGTTACCTGGATCTAGATCAGTTCAAGGTCATCAACGATACCTGCGGGCATATGGCTGGCGACGAGCTGTTGCGGCAACTGGGCGAATTGTTGCGACATAATATTCGTCAGAAAGATATTCTGGCTCGTTTGGGGGGCGATGAATTTGGCGTGTTGATGTATGACTGTACGTTGCGCCAGGCCATCAACGTCAGCGAGAAATTACGTAATGTCGTGCGCGACTTTCAATTCGGCTGGGAGAACAGAAGCTTCAGCGTCGGCGTTAGCATCGGCGTGACCCGCATCAACTACGCCAGCGGCAATGCCGTCGAGTTGTTAAAAGAGGCCGATGCCGCTTGTTACGCCGCCAAGGAAAAAGGGCGCAATCGGGTTCATGTGTTCAGACCCGATGATGAGGAGCTGGCTTCCCGCCAGGGTGAAATGCAATGGGTGCAGAAAATTCAACGCGGCATCGAGGAAAATTGTTTTCGCCTATACGGCCAGTTGATTGTGCCGATAGACGGACGCCAGGAAGGTTTGCATTTTGAAACCTTGATTCGATATCGGAACAGAAATGGCGCGACCATCCCACCGGGGGCGTTCCTGCCCGCGGCGGAGCGCTATAACATGGCGGCGGCGCTCGATCGCTGGGTGATCGAAAATTTATTTGCCTGGCTGGCTGGCAAACCGGATTTTTTAACTAAACTATCCCTATGTTCTGTTAATCTATCGGGGTTGTCCTTGTCTGATGAAAGTATGTTGACATTTATCGATCAGCAGTTTAAGCGTTGGGAAATTCCGACCCAGAAAATTTGTTTTGAGATCACCGAGACCGCGGCGATCAGTAACTTAAATAATGCCAGACAGTTCATCGATAGCCTGCGACAAAAAGGTTGTTTGTTTTCGCTCGACGACTTCGGCAGCGGCCTGTCTTCGTTCGCTTACCTGAAGAATCTGCCGGTGGATTTTATAAAAATCGACGGCTTGTTTGTCAAGGATATCCTTGACGATGAAGTCGACCGGGCCATGGTCGAATCGATCAATTCGGTCGGTCATGTGATGGGCAAGAAGACGATTGCCGAATTCGTCGAGAACGAGGCTATCCTGGCTCAACTTGATGAGCTTGGGGTCGATTACGCCCAGGGCTATGGCATTGCGAAACCGATTCCGCTGGATGAATTGTAAGGGGTTATTGGAATCTTATATGAACATAAGATCGCTTAAACGACTCCACTCGCTAATGTGTTTGCTCTGTTTCAGCGCCAGCAGCCACGGTGAGGAAAACATGGAGGATTTTCTCTCGCTGTCGCCGGCGGAACTGGCCGATATACCGGTCACCATCGCCACCGGGACAGCCAAGCCTGTCTACCGTTCGGCCGCCGTCACCAGCGTGATCACCGCGGAACAGATCGACGAAATGGGGGCGACCGAACTGCATGAGGTGTTGGAGACCGTCCCCGGTCTGCATGTCAGCATACAGCCGGTCACCAATGATTATGTCTACAGCATGCGCGGCATCGCCAACAACACCAATAATGAAGTGTTGGTCATGATGAACGGCACCCGTTATTCGGTGCCGTATAAAGGCAGTTACATGACCGGGATGGAGATTCCGGTCGAAGCGATACAGCGCATCGAGGTGATCCGCGGCCCGGGTTCTGCGTTATATGGCGCCGATGCCTTTGCCGGCGTGATCAACATCATTACCAAGAAAGCCGGCGATATCGATGGCGCCGTTGCAGGCGTCAGGGGCGGTTCGTGGGACAGCCAGAGCATTTGGGGCCAACATGGCGGCAATTGGCTGGGCTGGGATGTCGCCGCCAGTCTGCAATACAGCCATAACAATGCCGATGACGATCGCATCATCGCCGCCGATGCGCAAACGAGCTTGGATGAAGTCTTAGGCACACGCGCGTCGAACGCGCCGGGCGCGATGCAGACGCAGGCCGAACGGTGGAATGCGCATCTCAATCTGCAACGCAAGCATATCGACATCAATTTTTGGGCTTTCAGCGAGGTCGATGCTGGTTTTCGTGCCGGCGCCGGAGGCGCATTGGATAATGTCGGCAGCGTCGATGGCGAGCATTATCTAGCCGACGTCCGGTTTTCGACCGAAGACGCATTGGAAGACTGGGAATTACAGGCCCATTTCAGCTATTTGAATACCGCCATCGACAGCGAGATCTTCAATTTCCCGGCCGGCAGCGTCGTGCCGATCGGTGCGGATGGCAATTTCACCGCGGAGGTCATGGATAGCCGAGGCCTGGTGTTTTTCCCAGAAGGCATGCGCACCGATATCGGCATCAAGAACAAGGTGCCGAGCTTGGAACTGAGCAGTCTCTATAAGGGCCTTGACGATCATTTAATCCGCTTCATTGCCGGCTACCGCTATGAAGAACTGAATACGTCGGAAAGCAGGAATTACGGCGTCGGCATTCTCGATGGCGCGATTATTCCGCCTTCCGCTGCTGAGTTGGTCGACGTCACCGGCACAGACGCGATATTTTTGCCCGACCGGCACCGCGATATCTGGTCGTTCGCCTTGCAGGACGAATGGCAGATCGCTAAAGGATGGCAGTTGACCGCCGGCATTCGTTATGACGAGTATTCGGACTTTGGCAGCACCCTCAATCCCCGCGCGGCGCTGGTGTGGGATGTCAACGAACAACTGACGACTAAACTGTTATACGGCCAGGCTTATCGGGCGCCGAGTTTTCTCGAACAATACCAGCAGAACAGCCAATTGTTTATCGGCAACGCCGATCTGGAGCCGGAAGAGATCGAAACCGTCGAATTGGCCTTCGATTATCGGCCGATGCGGACGCTGCGTACGGCGCTGAATGTTTATTATTATCAGATCGAGAACTTGATCGGCAACGAAGCGGCTTTTATCGATGCCTCCGAGCCGGGTGTGGTGAACGGCGAGGGACAGCACGGCTATGGCATGGAGCTGGAATGGGATTGGCAATTCCAGCAAAACTGGAAATTCCGCGGCAACTATGCCTGGCAATATGCCCGCAACGAGGATTTCAAAAGGCGGGTCAGCGGCGTGCCCGAGCATAAGCTTTATTCGGCGTTGGTCTGGAGTTTCATGCCGCAGTGGCGATTGCAAACCCAGCTGAATTGGGTCGGACACCGAATCAGTCCGGTGGGCGATAGCCGGATGTTGGAGGATTATGAAACAGTCGATATCACGCTGAATGGGAAAAAGCTTTTTGGCGTGGTCGATGTGACGGCGTCGGTGCGCAACGTGTTCGACAGCGATGGCAGGGAGCCGGCGATCTCGGCCTATCCGGACAATCTGCCGATTCCGGGACAAAGCTTTTATCTTGAGACGTCGATTCATTTTTGATGACGACATTGACGGCGGAAAACCTCGCTCCGCGAGACGGAGAGCTTTATTTGATCAGGGCTTTTTATAGGGCGCAGCAGGCCGATCGTTTATTTCAACAGTTATTAGCGCAGCTGGACTGGCGGCAGGAGCGCCTGTTCATTTATGGCCGCTGGATCGACGTGCCTCGCCTGATGTGTTGGTATGGCGACCCCGGCAGGCATTATCGTTATTCCGGAGTCGATCACGAGCCTTTGCCATGGACCGATAGCTTGCTGACCATCAAGGTCGATGTCGAGTCTGCGTGCGGGGCGTCCTTCAACAGCGTGCTGGCCAATTTATACCGAAACGGTCGGGATTCGATGGGCTGCCATGCCGATGACGAAAAGGAATTAGGGAGGAATCCGCTGATTGCCTCGCTGAGTTTAGGGGAACGAAGATTGCTGCGTTTTCGCCATAATCAAAGCCGGCAGAAACTCGACCTCGAGCTGAGGCATGGCGATCTGTTGCTGATGGCCGGCGAGTTGCAGCACCATTGGAAGCATGAATTGCCGAAAACCAGAAAAACGAAAAAGGCCAGAATCAACCTGACCTTTCGCAAGATCGATCAATTGACCCGATAGTCTACCGGCTCGGTCTGCAATAATTTTTCACCGTGACGCCAGATCGTCGCCGACACCCGGTGCCGGCCGCGGCGCAAGGTCCATAAGTGACGACCTCCTACGGTCTTCGCAACGGCTCGGCCATCGATACGCCATTCCACGCGATCGTCGGGATTTATGCCCTGTAAAATAAATTCGAAGCGTTGTTTCGCCGCCGGAATTCTCGGGTCGATCGCCAAGTGCAAGCCAGGACTAGGCTGTCTGAATCTGATGGGCAATGGCTGGATCTTTTCGGCCTTTGAGGCGGCTTGTTTAGTGGGGAGAAAGTATTCTTCGCGCAATGATTGGCATGCGCTATGGGTCGCCACCGGCTGTCCTGTTGTTCGGCAGACGGTCTTGCGGATCAGTTGGGGACTTAAATACAGCGGCTGGGTTTGTCGTTGTTGATTCACGCGCGAAAAAACGCTGCGCAGCAGCAAACCAGGCCCGCGTGCGCCGGTCAAGCCGTCGGTCGGCCGATTATTCAGGTTGCCCATCCAGACCCCGACCGTGTAGCGGTCATTGAAACCGACCGCCCAACTGTCCCTGAAATCGCTGGAGGTGCCGGTTTTGATCGCCGTTTGTTGCGGCAGGTTCAAGACGCTGGCGGAACCGAATTCCAGTCTGCGCGCCTCCGGGTCGGAAAGAATATTGCCGACCAGCGAGGCGACCGCTGACGAAAACAGGCGTTTGCCTGCCTCCGCCTTGTTTTTTTCAAACTGCAGCGGTCGCGAGACGCCGCGATTGGCCAGCGTCGAAAAGCCCTGTACTAATTGCAACAAAGAGACTTCGGCGTTGCCCAAGGCCAGGCCGTCGCCATAGACCTCCGGGTGGCGGGTCAGGTCGGCGAAGCCCAGCTGCCTTAAACGAGTCAAATAGCGTTGTACGCCAACATATTGTATCGTGCGCAACGCGGGGATATTCAGCGAATTACCCAAGGCTTCGCGGAGACTGACCGGGCCGTAGAATACCCGGCTGTAATTTTGATACTCATGCAGTCCGTATCCGACCGATTCCGCCAGCGGGGCATCGTCGATGATCGCCGCCGCCGTCCAGCCTTTTTCCAGGGCCATCGCATAGAGGAAAGGCTTCAAGGCAGAACCGGGCTGCCTTAGCGTCGTGACGCCGTCTATCATCGCTGCCGGTTGCTGCCGATTTCCCGCGCCGGCGACAACCCAGGCCAGTATTTCGCTGCGTCGATGATCGACGACCAATAACGCGGCATTGTCGACATGATGCTCGGATAAAATCGTCATGCGCTGGTCCAGCAAGCCTTGCAGTTTTTGTTGCAACACGCCGTCCAGCGTCGTGACCAGTTTTTTTTCATCGCCGTCGTAGTTGCGCAGCACATGACGCACAAAATGGGAGGCTTGAACGGCTAAGGCCGGTTTCTTTAACGCGAATGGTTCCCGGGCCAACGTTGCCATCTCGTCGGGCGGCAATAAGTGGGCGCCCAGGCGTTGTATCGCTTGTTCCAACGCCGCGGTTTTTTTATAAATATCCAGCCGCGACGGCGCCCTGACCAAGACCGCTAGCGCCAGCATCTCCTTTTTACTTAGGGTCTCCAGATCGCGGTCGAAATAATAGCGTGCCGCCTGTTTAACGCCCCGGCGCTTGGCGGCATAGGGCGCCTGGTTTAGATAAAACCACAGGATTTGTCGTTTGCCGACCGAGCGTTCCAATTGGCGCGCCTCCCAGCCTTCCAGCCAACGCGACCAGACCGTTCTGGGTCTAGGGTGTAGCATCTTGACGACCTGTTCGGACAGTGTGCTGGCGCCGCGTACGGTGCGCAGATTGATCATGTTTTGATATAAGGCATGCAGCCGGGCGAGCCAATCGATGCCCGCGTGCCGGTAAAAACGCTGGTCTTCGGCCTTGATCAAGGCTAGGCGCAAGAAGGCTGGTATCCGATGCAATGGCGTCAAATCATGCACATTCCAGCGATTTTGATAGGTGATGGAAAGCGGCTGTCGATGTCGGTCCAGCAGCTGCATCTTGTCCGCTTCCGCCAATATCTTCGTCAATGTAGCCGGAATCGGCAACAAGGCATGAGCGGTGACGGCGGCCAGGCCCGCGAAGGTTAACAGCGCCGCCGCGAAATAGCGGTATAAAAGCGAGCCATGCCACCGACCTTTCTTATTCACTTTTCTTCGACCCGTAATCTGCCTGTCTGACTCTTGCCGAAGACATCGGGATCATACATCTCCTCGGCGTGCGCCGCTTGCCTGCTAAATTCACCGACGGCAATGGCTTGAGCCGTGTAACTCAAATGGTAACGGCCGGCCGGGAGATAATCGGAATAAAAACGCACCGTATCATGTTTGATTTCGCGGTGATAGAAACTCCAGCGCGAGACGTTATAGCCGATCCAGTCGTCGAACTGGAACCACCAGGCGCCCCCGGCCATCGCCCTTTCGCCTTTAGCGGCGTCGACGCCGGAGGCTGTGGCCAGATCGCGGTTGACCGGTTCCAGTCCGCCCGGCACCGGATCTTCGACGACGACGAAATGCCTGGCCGCCGGCAGCGACAGATATAGGTCGACCCGCACCAGTTCGCCCCGGCTTATGTTCGTCACGCTGTCGGCATGGGGGTCGCGGCTATCCAGCAGCAGCCATCGACCATTGCGCTCGACGCTGTATTCCCGGCGCAGGTCGATGCCGGCGTTGATCGGCTGACTTATGCCTTCACGCGGCGCATAGGATAAGCGGGTGCTGTGATAAAGGCGCCCGCGTCCTTGTCGGGTTATCGTCACCGTTCGCGCTTGACCGAGCATGTCTTCGTGCAGCGGCAGGGTCAGCGTCTTGGCCCGATCGCGCCGGTCGTCAAAGGCGACGTCGCCGAGGGGCTCGTTTTCGACAGCGACGCTGACTTCCAAGGCCGGTTGCTCACTTTCGTAACGCCGGCTGTAATCGGTCAGCGCCTGCATGCAAAACAGGTTTTCTTGGGTGTTTTCCCAGTGATCGCGCTTGCCCCGGGCCTGAGTGATCGTTCTGACCAGCTTGAACGGACTGTCGCCGGGCTGCTTGCTTTGGATCAATGCCGACAGGATCGCACAATTGGCCCGCAACGGCGTCGCTAATATGCGTGTATAGCTGTCGTCCAGCTCCTCGTTGAAGGAAAGCTTGCCGCCCGACTGCTGGGCGTGGCTGATGATCATGTCGCGGACCTCGGCCACGAGCCGTTCTCCGCCTTGGACGGCCAAGGCCGCCTGCAGATAATGGGCCTTGCCGAACAAGCTCATGTAGGGGACATGAGGGCGATAGCGGCGTAGGTCGGACAGGCCGACCTTGCCCTGAGCGCTCAAGGCAGCCAGCGCGACCGCACGCACGGTCGCGGCCATGCCCTTGCTGTAGAAAGTCGGCGAGGCATCCTTGCGTAACAAGGTCTGCAGATAAGCATGCAACTGCCGTTCGACGGGGGCCGGGATATCATGGCCGGCGTCGCGCAGCCAGTTGAAGGCGAGCGCCGTGTAGGCGCTCAGATAGGGACTGACATAGTCGTTTTGCGGGAGGTAATAAGTCATGCCGCCGTTCGGCGCCTGAAAGTCGGCCGCCCGGGCCAGTATTTCTCGCGGCAGTCCGGCGCTTTCCGGCCAGCTGAGCTCATCCGGCAAATAATCGTGTAGGCGCTGGAAATGCGCCGCCATCACCGCTTGGCTGAGCTGCTGCTCCCAACAATGATAAGGGTAATCGCGCAGATAGCGGAATGCGCCGCCGATATTGCCGATCACCGAAGGCGACAATTCGACGCTGATGTCGCCGATATCCGGATGGATTTGTTTCGGCACGGCTAGTGCGGCTGTGACTTGATCGTCGCGAGTGCTGCCATAATCGGCGGCGGTGATCAGCGCGCGCCGTTTCAATATCGGGATGGCATGCCGCAGTGCGTCGCCGTCCCGTTCGTCGACAGCGGTGACGTTGAAACGGATTTCGTCCTGATCGAGATCGCGGCTCAGTTTGATCGATGAAGCAAGGGTTTCGGCATAAACGGTCTGGCGTTGATAAGCATCCAACTCCAGCGTTTTGGTCAGGCTGAACGCCTTGTCGAGATCGCCTTCGGCGCTGATGACGACCTGGATGCTGCGCTTTTGATCGCTGCGGTTCATGATGCTGAAACCGGCCATGAAGCGGTCGCCTTCGCTGACCTGGTTGGGCATGACCGGGCGGATCTCGGTCGGCTGATTGACCTTGAAGCTTTGTTGCCCTAGCCCCATGCGGTCGCCGGGGGTGACCGCCAGCGCCAGGATGCGCCAGCCGGTCAAATTATCCGGTAAGGTGAATTCGATGTCCGCATTGCCAGCGTCGTCGGTTTTGATGGATGGGTTCCAGTAACTGACGTATTTGAACAGCGAACGCATGCTCAAGGCTCCGCCGCCGTCACCGCCGCTGCTGGCGCCTTTCTTTTCGAACTTCTGGCGCCCCAGCAATCGAGTCAACAAGCTGTAGTTTTTGACATCCAGCGCTTCCAGACGATAGAAGCCCCGATAGGGGGCGAAATAACGGCTACCGCCGGCGATCAAGTCCAGCACCGCTTCGTCCAGCACCACGACGGCGAGCTCTATCGGCTGGTTGCCGTCAGGATTTCTGGGCTTGGCCTGCAGATGCGCCTTGACCTTGGCTCCCGGCTTGTAGATTTCGGCATCCGTTTCGATCGCCACGTCGATTTCTTTCCACGGATCTCTGACCGGAACCTTCAGGTAACCGATTTTGAAGGCCGGTTTGCCTAAGTCGATCTTGCCGTCGCCCAGCGGTTTTTCGACCCGTGGCGACATCACCACGACCGAAAAATAAAACCCGGGCAACAGCTCTTCATCGATGTCGAACTCGATGACCGGCGTGCTTGCCGTGAGTTTCTGCCGCCATTGTTTGATCACGCCGTAACGCTCCAGCGTGACCAGCGCATCGGCGCCGGGATAAGGATTCTTGACCAGGTAGCGGGCGGTGTCGCCTACCTGATATTCGGTTTTTTCCGGGATGAGCTGCAGGCTGTTGTCATTCGGCTGTCGCCAAACCACCCGGCCTTTGCCGGCCACCCAGACCGTCAGCACCGTTGTATGAGGCTTGCCTTGACTGTCCTTGATCGTGGCGGTGATCTTATAGTTGCCGGGTTGATCGGGGATGAATTCGCAGCTTGACGACTGTTGTTGCGAAACGCCTTGGCAGTGTCCAGCGTCGAGCCAGCGACTGCTGAACTGGCTGACATAGGCGTTGCCGGCGCCCTTGACTCGGGCCGAAACCGTTTCTTCACGTTGTATCGTCAACGATACCGGCGTTCCCGCCGCCGGCTTGCCGGCGGCATCGACGACCAGATAGTCGATAACGGCCGGCTCATCTTCGTTGAACAACCATTGCGTGCTTTTCAGGCCGACCAGACGGTCGACCGCCAGATAGTCGGCCGAGGTGACGGCGGCGATATATTTACCGCGTTCATCCCGGACGCTGCTTTCAACCGTTAATTTGCCATAGATGATGTCGGTATCCGGCAATTCCATGCTCACCTGGGTTTCGCCTCGATCATCGAGCGCTTGCGTTTGTTGCAACAGTTGTCGGTCGTTTTGCCCCCGATAGCTGTCGAAGTGAAAGCCGCGGGCCAGGGGGTGGGCCGAATTGAACTGGCGCGACGCTAAATCGATGCTCACCCTGGCTTGGGCGTCTTGATAGGCGCCGCCGGAATGCAGTCGGGCCAGGGTGTGAAGGCGCAGTTCGTCGCCGGCATGGAAACGGTCGCCGTTCAGTTCGTTGCTAACCTTGAACGGCGACGGCGTGAAATCGCTGACCAAGACCTTGAGGGGCTGCCATTGACGGGAAGTGAACGCCGCCTTCAGCCGAAAACGATACCAGCCGATCGTCGCGCTTTGCGGGATTTTATAGGCGCCATGATAGGCGCCGAATTCGGATAATTCAAGTTCGTCTATTTGATGCACGGTCTTCCCGGCAGGGTCGATGATTTCCAGTCGATAACCCTGGCGGGGCGGCGGGACAAAGGTCTGTTTGTCCTGATTGCGCAGATAAAGTTTGAACTGCATCGTATCGCCGGCGCGGTATATGCCTTGCGCCGTCGTGCCCCAGGCGTGTATATGGCCGAATTCCTGTTGCTGCGAGGCATAGACCGAATAGGAAGAGGCCCGATAGGTATTGACCTCGAAATGATGGTTCAGCGGCATCAAAGCCATCTGGCCTTGTTTTTCGACTTTGACGAACAAACGCTGACAATTGTCCTGATGACAGCGCCAACCGAAGGTTTGCAGCTTGGGGTCCAACTTATCGCTACCCGGCAGCAGGGTGACGCCGTCCCGGTCGGTGACGCCTTGCGCGAGCATCGTCGGGTCGGCCTGCAGCTTGGTGAGCGCATCCTTATAGATTGACACCTTGGCGTCGGCGACCGGTTCGCCTGTGGCGAAATCGGTCACCCAAACCAGGCTGTTGAAGTGTCCCAGTTTGACATGCAGCTGATAAGGCGAAACCTGGGAAAAGAAAACCCTGGCCTGGCGGTCTTTGGCGACGGCCGGTGTGGAATCGATTGCGCCGTAAACGGCTCCGCTTTCGCCGTTCAGCAGCTGTCTTATTGTCAACGGTATGGCGAAGGAAACGTCTTCGGCCTGCGGCACATCGAGCCGTACCGATTGGTTTTCTTGTCCGCCCCGCGGCGTCAGCGTGCGGTAGTTTAACGTGATTTTGTCCAGGTTGGTGACATAGAGCGGCAGCTCCGAATCGGTTTGCTGCTCCAGCACCGAGTGCCGGTAGACTCGGGTGAAATCCGGTTTGCGATGGTCGGTCCAAAAAGTCATGTTTATAGCGGTGTCTAGTTCTCGGCCGAATTCATCGTTCAGCCTCATCCCCTCTTTAACCCGAACCCGGTACTGCTGCGCGGCCTTTAACGTTTCCGGCAGCCATACCAGGTAGTTTTGGCCTTTTTTATGCGTCCAACTCAAACGGGAATAATCACCAACATTGGCCCAAGGATCGTAATCCTTCCGTTCTCCAGCCAGGTCCGGGGTGATCGATAGTTTGTCTTTGACTTCGGAATTCAGCAGCGGCGAGGAAAAACTCAAGGCGATGCGTTCCAGCGGATTGCATAGTCTGGCAGCGTCGGAATTTTCCGGCGTGATCAACAGTGTTTCGTTAGCGTTGGAACGGCATGAGATGCCGTTAAATCGGAACTCGGGAAAGGTGTCGAAGCTTACCAGCGTCCTGGATGCTATTCCCCGTTCTTCACCGAATGCCGAGACCAGGCCGGGTTCCGATTTAAGTTGTACCGGGCTGTTCAGCGGCAATTCGCTGGCAGGGCTCAGTAACCAGACCCGTCGGGCTTCCAGCGTTCCGGTGAGTGTTGCTTCGTCGTCCACTCTGCGGCTTTGTTGTTTGCCGAAATCGAGCGACGTCTTTTCACCGGGGAGAGTTAGCAAGCGCGGCGCTTGATGAGCATCGGGATCGGCCTTGGCGATCAGCGCAATCCTCGTCGATGTCTGAGCAGTCGGCGCCGAAAAATACAGATGTCGTTGTACCGAGTCGCGGCTGACCGGCTGATTGAAAGTCGCCTGCAACAGCGGATGACCCGGTGCTTGCCAGGTTTTAAAACGAACATGCCTAACCCTGGGGCGTTCGGTGATGAATTGGTGCACGAAAGGTTGTTCGATGAGGGAACCGTCCTGGGCTTTGAGGCCGGGCCAGACGGTCAAGGCGTAGCGGGTCGCCTGTTGCATGGCCGCTTTCTCGCCCAGTTGGCAGGCCAGTGAGGAGCGGTCCAGCCAGCGCCATTGGCAATCCAGATGGGGAGAGAGGGTGATCGCGACTTCTTCTGGAGTTCGCTCCATCCGGCCGATAGGGACGACGGCTCTATCGAACTGAATGACGATCTGGCGACCGGCCGGAACGTCTTCGCCGGATGGATGGATGCTGAGTATTTTCAGCCCTTCATCGCCCGATGTGACAGTAGAGAGAAATAATAGCGTGAAAAAAATCGTTAGCTTCATTGCTGCCCCCAGACCAAGATTGCAGTCTGAAACATAACATCAGTTGACGGGGTAAAGGTAGTTATTTGTCGGCTGATAGGGATAGCCAAACCGAGGTGACCGATCAAAAACAGATGGACAGCGCCTTTGCCGATGTCTTCAGCGAATACAAGTTGGAAGAGCGGCTGGATATTTTGGGTTACGGCTCGCGCGATGCCTATCTGGACGCTGAATCGACCATTGCCGAGAGCTTGCGCATCTGTTGGAAGCGAATCACACGCCACGGTTTTGGAATATTGTTCGGGCCCAGACCCCCAATATGGATAAGGCGAAGCAATGGCTGCGCAAGCATGGCCAGATTCTTGAGGAGGATATTTGATCTTGGCTGAATGATCCGTTCTGCCAGAATTGCAGGACGCTTAAAGTATGATTTCCGCGTCGGCATGGCTGAGCAAAGGGGCGTATCCGGGGTTCTGCTGCTCCAGTGCTGTTTCCCAAAGCTCGAGCTTGGGAAACCAAACCGGGAAGCTCCAGCTTCCCGAACTCTCACCACTCTCGAACAACATCGATCAATCCCGGCTGCCCCAAATAATTCCGCGCACTGGAATAACGCCAATGTTCCGGTCGGTCGACATAACCGCGTTTCACGGGATTCTGATGAATATACTCTAACTTCTGCCGCATTACCGACTCGGATTCGATCATTTTCGGATGGCTGCCTTCCTCCCAAATTTGATAGCGACTTTCCGTCTTATGAGCACGCTTAAAAAAAGCCAGTAATCCTAACAGCCGTTCGGCATTTTGTTGTTCTAAGTGAGCGATGATCTGTTTCGCCGTGTAAGACTTGAAGCGTTGCATATCACGACTTAAATCGTCCGATGCGGCAATCAGATGCAAATGATTTTCCAGAATCACATAGCCGTATAACTTGAATTTGCCGGAGTTCTGCAGAAATCGCCAGGAATCTAAAACGATATCGACAGTCTGCGGCTGAGTGAATAGCGGCAGCCAAGCGTTGACCGTTGCCGTCAGGAAATGCGGGCAGGGGTTCATCAGGACACGGTAGCTGCTTTTTGTCATTTTGGCTTTCCTGCGGGTTTAATCAGGAAGCTGGAGCTTCCGAGTCTTATTATCCAAGCCGGAGCTTGGATAACAGAGTGCTGTTTATAGAGCTAATTTCGCTGCTTTCCAAGCTCCAGCTTCCCAAATACTTACTACTTAAGGGTAATATAGATCAAATCCATCTGCCTCAGATAATTACGAGAACAGGAAAAGGTTCTTATTGTGAGCGTCTTATGGGAATTGCTGTTTGTGACATTGCAACAAACGTTCTTTTCAAGACAGTTGGCCAATCAAGCACTAGATACGCATCAGATGGAAAAGACTATTCTTACGACTTGGAAAGATACAAAGTAGGACTTTCATCAAAAGATAACGAATTAGACTTAGGTCACATTAAAAATGGAAAAATCAGTTTAGACTTCTCTCCTGCTTTAGACTTTATTGCCAAAAGCAAAACTGAAAAAGGCTTTTTCAGTTACACAATTAAAACCGGCAATGATGTCTTCAAAACTGGAAAAATAACTTTTAATGTAAACTCTCCAGGAAAAACTGGAAGTTGTGGCGAAGAAATACTTAATGATGTTTATGGAGGAACTGATAATCCTCCTGAAAGTGAAGAAGATAAGGGAGACGAAAATCAAGAATTAGACTCTTATAATAATAAATAAGACTTAATTATTTTAAAAGTTTAATTTTGAATCAAAAGTGCTTAATTTTAATTTTTTTTTTGAAAGTTGGTATAAATTACTATCAATTAAGTTTTGAGCAAATTCTCTTTTACCTTGTAATGCTAAATCCATCCCTAGAATTCCAGCCGCCTGATAAGTCAAATAAGCATCGTTACATGGGTCCTCTTTCCCATCATATATATGTTCTATATGAATTTCTTTAGGTATTTTTTTAGCTATTTCATCTAAAACTGCTTTCATTTGTTGTGGCGACATTTTTAAAAATCTGTCTGCCAATATTCTTCTATCTGTTTCTGTTTAATATCCAAGTTTTTGTGCATATCCAAACATTGCATTTGCAAGTAAAGGTTGTGCATGAGAATAACTTCCATCTAAAAACATATAATATCCATGAACTAAATCTCCAAGTAGTGGATTTTCTCTTTTTAAAGCATATGGACTTGGCCTATCCTTGAATTTAGCTGCCACAATATATCCTGGAAAATTTTTTTCTCTAATTTCATTATTTTTACTATAAAAAACATTATCAAATTTTCTAATTGCATTTGGTCTACTCTCAAAATTAAAATTTGCCTCATATTCGGTCCAAATATCAAATAAAAAACGATTTCCTCTAACAACATCGGGGATATTTTTAATTTCTTTAGCATCCGCCTCATTAAATCCCGCCTTAACAACATATTCTGTAAGTGGTCCTTTCTGTCCAGTCATTTCGTTATTTTCCTGTTTATGAACAGAAACATTCCCCAACATCAGTGGAAGTGAAACTAAAGCTGCTCCCACTTTTTTCAAAATTCCTTTCTTAGTATTATCCATGTAAACTAAGCTATCTTCTAATCCCATTTTAAAATTGTTCATAGCATTCTCGAAATTAATATAATTAAAACAGTTAAAATATTGTTATGAAATTAAGGAATAAGCCAATTCAGATAAAAATAGTATCAACGAGAAATCACAGCAGATACATACAACAAGATAATATTGTTATCAGCGACTAATTAGCAGAAGCATGGCCTAAATATAACGCCGAGTTATCGTCTTATCAAGAAGAGATTGCTATAGTCCTGTCTACCAAACCGAAGCTAAGGCAACTGAGGAGCTAGAGTGGCTCTGTTTCCCAAGCTCCAGTTCATCGTTATACATAAGTCAAAAAAACCAATGCGCTTTCTATATTGTCACAGGATTGATTGATAAGATGTATTCCGATCGGCGTAAAGAGTGAGCGTTCCGTTGGAGATTGATGGGATTCAATGTTGATGGATGTCCTCACAAGCATGCCTGTGCTCTGTGCCGGAATGCTCCCGGGAGTGCAAAAGCTTGAGCTTTTGCTTAAAAAAGCTCAAGCTTTTTTACTCCGACGTCATTGCGCATGAGGCTCAACGCGATGTCGAGACAAGATGTGTATAACGATGAGAGCAAGAGCTTGGGATACAGAGAAGCCGGAGCGTGGATCACAGAAAGGATGTCTTTCGGTGTTCAAAAGCCTGATCGCCGAGGGTGTTTTGGGTTGAGAGTGATGTCATGCCGGCTCTCGCCTTACGTTATACTGTAGGTTGGTTAGTTGTTATCCACTAAAGGCCAGAAGCTTCGTTTTCGTCCATGTTGTTCGCGTAACTGTTGTTCATAGTCGGCATGGCTAATCAAAGGCGCGTATTCGGGATTCTGCTGATCCAGTGTGCGCAGTTTCTTCAGATAGTCTGCGGCATGCCGATAAGCTTGGGACTTGCCTCGATTCAGAATGTCGTCAAGCAGGCAGCGCTGTAACACGATACGGACATGTATTGCTGCGGCCGGCGTCAACTCCAGCAAACGGGTCAATGTCGCATAATGGCACTGCGCCAGTTCTTTCTGGTCCGCCACGACGCTTTCACGCGCCAGTTCGAACTCTTCCAATCTGAGTAGCAATTCCAGTTTGGCGACTGCGGAATTTTTTTGCATGACCAAATCGATTGCCTGTTGGCGTAGGCGTGTCGCTTCGTCCTTGGTGACCAGGGGAATGAGCGCCTGCAGATTTTCGAAGGTCGGACTGAGTTCGAGACGCGATCTTAAGGCTTCCAGTTGTTGTTGCGGTTGCTGTAGCGCTTGGCGGCATTGCGCCAGTAAAGACAAACGTTCGATATTTTCATCTCGCCAAGCAGTCGTTGGCCAAGGTTCGGTCAACCACTGTAAAGCCCCTTGATAATCTTCACAGCGCATATAGAAGCGCGCCAGATCTTCGAGCTGCATGGGGTTTGGTTGCGAACTGGCCAAGAGGACTGCGCGCCGATATAAGTCCGTATCTTTCAAGGCTTCGGCGATTGCTAGGAGATTGACTTTCCAGCTCAAATACCTCAGGTCTTCTGCGCCTTGATCCAACGCCTTGCGCAGCCCCGTTTCGTAATAGAAAGCCAGCTGGCGCAACTCATCTTTGCTTAACAGCAAATGGGCATTGGGCAGTAAGGGATCGAAAATGGCGTAATCGTTGTCATTGGCCATGCGTTTGACCCGCTCCAACCATCCTTCCGGTGGCTCTGGGCTGCGCTTGGCTGCTTGCAACCATAACAGACAAGCTTGTTGATACAGATCGCCGACATAACCGTTGGAGTCATCGCATCGCTCCAGGCTGTTGGCTGCGGTATTCAGAAATGCATCCAGCAGCGCGAATGCCTGCTCGGGAGACTTTGGCAGAATATGTTGTTCAATTTCGGCAAGCAGTTGTTGAATTTCATCGCCAAAGGCGTCGGTTTCGTAATAATCGTAAAACTTTCTTCCCCGTTTCAGGCTCGTGATTTGTTTTCGCAATGATTTTTCCAAGGCATCGCAATCTTCTATTAAGAGGAGGCGCTCGATGCGTTGGTCAATGCTCTTATCTATGGCGCCATGCAAACTGGCGGTGAACTCCGCCAGCACGTCTTTGTTTAGTTCAGCCAGGTTGGCCTGTAAAGAGTCTTTCTCATTCATCGAAGGTATCTCGCAGTCAGGTCAGGATACGTCATAACCGATGCCCGATTGAAGAAAGGGCTAGGGTGCGTTGTTCCGCATTCCGCAAGGCTTCATGCGGGCTACTTGCTTCTGCTTCTATCAGTGTCGGTCGGGTTAGGAATGCCTAACCCGACAAATTAATCATACAGATCAACCCGCTTTAATTGCCTTAAAGCCGATGTCGGTGCGGTAATAGACGCCGTCCCAGCTGATTTGCCGGGTCAATTGATAGGCTTTGTCTTGCGCGTCGGCGATGCTGTTGCCCAAGGCGGTGGCGCACAGCACGCGGCCGCCGGCGGTGACGACGCCTTGTTCGCTTTGTTGGGTGCCGGCATGGAATACCTTGCTGTCGGCAGTTTCCTGTTCAGGCAGGCCTGAAATAACATCACCCTTGCGGTAGTTGTCGGGATAGCCGCCGGCCGCCAATACCACGCCCAATGCGGGGCGTTGGTCCCACTGCGTTTCGGTTTTATCCAGGCTCTGGTCCAGGGCCGCCTGACACAGATCGACCAGGTCGCTTTGAAGGCGCATCATGATCGGCTGGGTTTCCGGATCGCCGAAGCGGCAGTTGTATTCCAGCACCTTGATCGAGCCATCTTTGTTGATCATCAGACCGGCATAGAGGAAGCCGGTATATGGGTGGCCGTCTTCGCGCATGCCTTGCAGCGTCGGGTTGATGACTTCATTCATCACGCGTTGGTAGATTTCGTCGGTGACCACCGGCGCCGGCGAATACGCGCCCATGCCGCCGGTGTTCGGGCCGGCGTCGCCGTTGTCGCGGGCCTTGTGGTCTTGCGAGGTCGCCATCGGCAGCGCATGCTCTCCGTCGGCGATGACGATGAAGCTGGCTTCCTCGCCGTCGAGGAATTCCTCGATCACGACGCGGTGGCCGGCTTCGCCGAAGCTGTTGCCGGACAGCATGTCTTCGACCGCGTCTGTCGCCTCTTGTTCGCTTTGCGCGACGATCACGCCTTTACCGGCCGCTAGGCCGTCGGCTTTGACCACGATAGGCGCGCCCTTGGTTTTAATATAATCGATGGCCGCCCGGGTATCGGTGAAGGTCTGGTATTCGGCGGTCGGAATATTGTGGCGGGCCATGAAATCCTTACAGAAGGCTTTGGAGCCTTCCAGTTGCGCGGCGGCGGCTGATGGGCCGAAGCAGGCTAAACCTGCGGCCTGAAAGCTGTCGACGATGCCGGCGACCAGCGGCGCTTCCGGGCCGATGATAGTCAGGCCGATTTGTTCTTGCTGGGCGAATTCGACTAGAGCGGGAATGTCGTCGACGCCGATCGCGACGTTTTCGATGCCGTCTTCCAACGCGGTGCCGGCGTTGCCGGGCGCGACATAGACGCGGCTGACTTTGCTTGATTGTTTCGCTTTCCAGGCCAGTGCATGTTCACGGCCGCCACTGCCAACGATGAGGATTTTCATGAGTATCTTTGCGGGCTGAAGTTGAATTATCTATTGTAGGATGTGCTGAACAAAGTGAAGCGCATCGTTGAATTACGATCGATGCGCTTCCTATCGTCAGCACATCCTACAGAAAGGGATTAATGACGGAAATGACGCATGCCGGTCAATACCATCGCTAGGCCGTGTTCGTCGGCGGCGGCGATGACTTCCTCGTCGCGCATCGAGCCGCCCGGATGAATGACTGCGGTGACGCCGGCAGCGGCGGCGGCGTCGATGCCATCGCGGAACGGGAAGAAGGCGTCCGAAGCCATCACCGAGCCGGGCACTTCCAGGCCTTCGTCGGCCGCCTTGATGCCGGCGATCTTGGCCGAATAGACTCGGCTCATTTGGCCGGCGCCGACGCCGATCGTGCGTCCGCCTTTGCCGTAGACGATCGCATTGGACTTGACGAACTTGGCGACTTTCCAAGTAAACAACAAGTCGTTCATTTCCTGTTCCGTTGGCGCCCGTTTGCTGACGACCTTGACTTCGGCGGCGCTGATGCTGCCATAATCCTTGTCTTGCACCAGCAGACCGCCGGAGACGCGTTTGAAATCCAGCGCGGGGGCATGGCCGCTGTTCCATAGGCCGGCTTCCAGCACGCGCACGTTTTGTTTGGCTGCCAGCACCTGTTGCGCGGCCGGGGTCACGGTCGGGGCGATGATCACTTCGACGAATTGGCGCTTGATGATTTCGGCCGCGGTTTGTTCGTCCAATTCGCGGTTGAAGGCGATGATGCCGCCGAACGCGGAAGTCGGGTCGGTCGCGTAAGCCAGGTCATAGGCCGTGAAAATATCGTCGGCAATCGCCACGCCGCAGGGGTTGGCGTGTTTGACGATGACGCAGGCCGCCTGTTCGTCGAATTCCTTAACGCATTCCAGCGCGGCGTCGGCGTCGGCAATGTTGTTATAGGACAGTTCCTTGCCTTGCAATTGTTTGGCCGCCGAAATGGTGCCGGATTGCGCATCTTTTTCCCGGTAGAACGCCGCTTTTTGATGAGGATTCTCGCCATAGCGCATCGTCTGTAGGCGATGAAACTGCAGATTCAACGTATCGGGGAAGGCTTGCTGATTGACGCCGGCCAAATAGGCGGAAATCGCTGTATCATAACGGGCGGTGTGTTCGAAGCCTTTCAGCGCCAGATCGAAACGTGTTTGCTGACTCAGGCTGACGTCATTGGCCTGCAGTTCGCTCAGGATGGCTTGATAATCGTCAGGATTGACGACGACGGCGACATCGGCGTGATTCTTGGCCGCCGCGCGCAGCATCGTCGGACCGCCGATATCGATGTTTTCGATCGCCGTTTCCAGGTCGCAATCGGGATTCGCGACGGTTTGCTCGAAGGGATAGAGGTTGACGACCACCATATCGATGGCTTTGATATCGTTAGCCGCCATCACTTCATCATCGATGCCGCGACGCCCGAGTATGCCGCCATGGACCTTCGGATGTAGGGTCTTGACCCGGCCGGCCATCATTTCAGGAAAGCCTGTGTAATCGGACACTTCGGTGACGGCGACTTGGTTTTGCTGCAGCAGTTTGGCGGTACCGCCTGTCGACAGCAATTCTATGCCCAGTTGCGTCAGCTGCTGGCAAAATTCAAGCACGCCGGTTTTGTCCGAGACGCTGACCAGGGCGCGGGTAACTTTTTTCTTCATGTAAACAAACCTCAGGGGATTTTTTAAAATTAACTGATGCCGTATTGGTCCAGCTTTTTGCGCAATGTGCTGCGGCTCAGACCCAAGATTTTGGCGGTTTTGGTCTGATTATAATTGGCGTGCTTGAGCGCGGTTTCCAGCAACGGTTTTTCAACTTCGGCCAGCACCAAGGCGTATAGGCCGGAGGAATCGTGGCCATTGAGCTGGGAAAAATAGCCGTCGACGGCATAGCGGACATGCTCGGATAACGGCCGGGTGCTGTCGTTGGCGGAGCTGATAGGTATACTGTCTTTGTCAATTTGGGGTGCGATCATTATTCAAGCTGTATTGTGCGTGATGTCGTTGAACGATAAATTAACCAGCGCCAGTTGAGCTGCCGGGAGTTGCGCCTGATTAATCTCTTGTTTGCGGGCCGCGGGAAGAGAGCCCAGTTTGTCAAAATACCAGCCGATATGCTTGCGCGCTATTCTAACACCGCTGATATTCCCGTAGAAGCTGTATAAGTTTTCCAGATGATTATTAATTATCGATTGAGCTTCGCTCCGCGTTGGCATAGCGTAGTGTGCCGAAGCATCGAGTCGATTCTGTATTTCCTGAAATATCCAAGGCTTGCCTTGTGCCGCACGGCCGATCATGACGGCATCGGCGCCGGTTTCGTGCAGGACTTTTTTGGCTTTCTCGGCGGAGTCGATATCGCCATTGGCGATGACCGGAATGGCGACCGTTTGTTTAACCCGCTTGATCGTGTCATATTCCGCTGCGCCATTGAATTTACAGGCCCTGGTGCGGCCATGGATCGCTAAGGCTTGTATGCCGCAGTTTTCGGCTATTTTGGCGATGGCCAGCGCATTGCGGTTTTGTTTGTCCCATCCTGTGCGTATCTTCAGCGTGACCGGAACGGACACGGCGTCGACGACACGAGTCAGGATTTTTTCCACCAGGGCTTCGTCTCTTAACAAGGCCGAGCCGGCCGCGACCGAACAGACCTTTTTCGCCGGACAGCCCATGTTGATGTCGATGATATGCGCGCCACGGGCGACATTGATTGTTGCCGCGGCGGCCATTTGTTCGGGGTCGGTGCCGAGTATCTGTACCGAACGCAAACCGCTGTCGCCGCTATGGTCGGTTTTTTGCAAGGTTCTTTTGTGATTTTGCAGCTGAGGGCTGGAGGCGACCATTTCCGAGACCGTCAGGCCCGCGCCGAATTGCTTGCACAGCTCCCTGAACGGGCGGTCGGTAATGCCCGCCATCGGCGCAAGGATCAGGTTGTTAGCGAGTTTATACGGGCCGATCTGCATGTGCGTAGGGTGCTGCGAAAAGGTCGGCTATTCTACCTAAAAACGCCGAAAGGTGAAAGGCATCAGTTTGGCGTTCAAAAAGGGCATGGGATGTGTTTGGCGAGGATGTCGGCAGCAAGGATGCTGCCGTCAAGCCCCCAGGGATGGGTTTACGGCGCTCCTCGACAGACACATCCCAAGCCCTACTAAACACCGCTAAAACGTTCAAACTGATGGGAGTTGCTGGGTGACAGGGCGTTTCATCATTCCCGCGCTCTGCGCGGGAATGATATCTGAACCGTTCTGCGGTTCGGGACGCGGGAGCGTCCCTGACCGGGCTTCCACGCAGAGCGCTCATCGTTATACACATCTTTATGTGAACCATGTCATTCCGGCAGGGATTGCCGAAATCCAGGCTACAAGGATGTATTTGGCTTGTCATCCTTGACTCTGGATACCCGCTCCCGGCGGGTATGACGAGACTTATGTATAACGATGAGCGCAGAGCGTGGGAGCCATAACGTAACGTTATTTTTCAGGCGTTTGTTGTGTTTCCTGTTTTTCCGGAGTTTCGGTGAAAATCGGGTTGTTTTTATCGTCTTCGTGCAGTTTGGCTTTATCACCCGGGTAAATATGCCAGAAAGACTGGTCGATAGCGCCATCGGTATAGCCGTCTTTACGCGAGTGAGTGAACGGGCACCACCAGTTCTCGACGACTTTTACCAAATAGGCATGCCACTCGAACAGCGCGACGCTGTAAGGACAATACCAAGTGCAGTTCAGAATCCAGTACAGTTTCGATTGCGCCAGGCTCAGTTTGAAGGTGCCGTCCATAGTCACCTGGCTTTTTAGGTCGTAACGGTGACTGGCGCGGTCGGGCAGGAAGTCGCCCCAGGTCTTGACGTTTTCGGCGCCGACCAGCTTCAGACTGAAATAGGTCAGATAGGCGCTGGTGATGACGAAGGGCAGCGTCAAGATGGGCAGATAAATAAACAGCAGGCCTATGGCCCGTGACAGCACCGGCATTTTTTTATGGTTGCAGCCAATTTTGACTCGTTCTGAACAGGATTCGCAGGCTTTCATTTTTTCTCCTCTGGTGGATGGGATGGTAATTGGTCTTCATTAAGTAAGCGATAGATACACAGGCAGCCTTCACAACAGAAATGTTTTTCATCATTCTGGTCGGTTAAGCTGAAACCGGTAATGACGACCGGTTCGCCGCATAGGGCGCAGGGTTCGTTGTTTTCAGCCATGATGCGCCTATAAGCTGGGGGACACCGAACAGAAAAAGGTTTTTAAATAATCCGTTTCCATCACTGCCGGGTGAATGGGGTGGTCCGGTCCTTGGCCGCCGTCGGCAAAGAATATCAGGTGGCGATCGATATGGCGGGCGGAAGAGCGCAGAATCTCGTGAAGGTTTGCGCGGCTCAGGTGGTGCGAACAAGAAGCCGATACCAGGATGCCGTTTCTTTCCAGCACTTGCAACGCTAGGTGGTTCAATCGTCGATAAGCTTCGTAGCCGGCCTTGAAATCTTTCTTACGTTTGATTAATGCCGGCGGGTCCAATACCACGATGTCATAATGCTCGTTTTGTTCCCGCGCCTGGCGGAGAAAGTCAAACACGTCGCTGCGGACAAGGCGCAGGATGTCGCCGACACCGTTTAATTCCGCGCTGCTGGCGGCCATTGCCAGCGCCGATTCGGAACTGTCGACACAGGTGACTTCGGAAGCCCCCGCCATTGCCGCTGGTATGCCCCATGCGCCCGAATAGGAAAATAAGTCCAGCACCTTCAGGCCGCGCGATAATGCGGCCAATCTGGCGCGACTATCGCGGTGATCGTAAAACCAGCCGGTTTTTTGTCCCGCCAGGATGGAGATGTTGAAGCGGGCCTTGTTTTCCTCGATGATCAATGCCTCGGGGACTTTGCCGTAGACGATTTCCGGTTCCAGCGACAGGTTTTCCAGTTGCCTCTGGCCGTTGTCGTTTTTTAATAGGATGGCCTCGGGTTGCAGCAATTCGATTAAACAGGAAATCAGCACCTCTTTGTGTTTTTCGATGCCGGCGGTGGTGATCTGCACCGACAGCACGGAGCCGAAGCGGTCTATGACCAGGCCGGGAAGACCGTCGCTCTCGCCAAACACCAGGCGGTAATAGGGTTTGTCAAATAGCCGCTCTCGTAAGGTCAGCGCGGTGGCCAGGCGTGATTTAAAGAAGTTCGCCCCTACTTTGAGGTTCGCTTTTCTGGACAAGAGGCGGGCGCAGATCAGCGTATTGGGGTTGACATAGGCGGCGCCTAACGCCTTGCCGGCGTGATCCTTGACGACAGCTAGATCGCCGGGCGCAAATTGTTCCAAAGGGCTGCGTTTATTATCGACCTCATTGCTGAACACCCATAGATGGCCTTTGCGAAGACGCTTGTCTTCATGTTTTTTTAACAATAATTCAGGAATGGACATGATGGTTAGCGTAACTTGAAAGTGTAGCCGCCGATTTTATGACTCGGGGCGGCGATATCGAACACGATTTCCGCGCTTTCGTCGACGGCAAGTGGGGCGCCGGAAGACTGATAGTGTCGGGCGGAAAACACTCTTTCCGCGAAGGGCTCGCCGGTAAAGTTGAGCAGGGTCAATTGAATGTCCGGATAGGCTTGGGCAAACCCGGCCTGATTGACGATGATCGCTTTGAAGCGGTAGCTGTATTCGCCGTTGGCCTCCAGTGTTCCATGCATTATACTAATTTCATTGGGGTTTTTATAGTCGGGTAGCTGGCAATCGAACGTTTGACATGTTTTCAACAGCCAAGGGCGCAGCGCTGGATCTTGGCTTAAGTGATAAGCTTCGAAATAGAAAAACTGGCCAAGCAAGATCATTAGTCCCAGTAGAAAACCGAACAGCCATAACTTGGTGCGCGGTTTAGCGCCTTCATCGCTGGCGGAGAAGGGTTGGATGCTTTGTCGTTGCCGCTCATCTGTTATCGGTTGGTCGCTGATGTATTCCAGCGCGTCAAACATCGTCGCGCAGTTGCTGCATTTCATCATGCCTCGGCAAGCGCGCAAATCTTCGGTGCTAACGATATGCTGGCTTTTGCATTCCGGGCATTGGGTAAACATGATTTAGTTTTTCATGCCATCCAGGCGGCACCAGTCTTCCCGGCTGACCGGTGAGCTGATCTGCAGGCCTTGTTGTCGGTAGGCGGCGGCGACCGAGTCGGCTTGTTCATTCAGTATCCCGGATAACACCAACTGACCGCCCGGCTTTACCAGAGCGCTGATCGGCTTGGACAGTTCGACCAAGGGTTTCGCCAGAATATTGGCCAACACCACATCGCCGGGCTGCGGCGAAAATTGTTTCGGTAGATAAGTGGAAATGCGATCTTGGACGCCATTTTTTAGCGCATTGCTTTGCGTCGCTTCCAATGCTTGAGGATCGATGTCGATACAATAGGCGTGTTTCGTTCCCAGCAATAAGGCGGCCACGGCCAGAATGCCGGAACCGCAACCGTAATCGACGATGACTTGATCGCGAATGG
This sequence comes from Methylomarinum sp. Ch1-1, assembly GCF_030717995.2. Taxonomy (NCBI): domain Bacteria; kingdom Pseudomonadati; phylum Pseudomonadota; class Gammaproteobacteria; order Methylococcales; family Methylococcaceae; genus Methylomarinum; species Methylomarinum roseum. The sequence goes on from NZ_CP157743.1 coordinate 1,196,258, forward strand.
CATGGCTGGCAAGCCACTCAAGACATAAGGCGGTCGTCGGATGAGTGCCGGTGCCGAACGCCAAGCCGGGATCCAGCGTCATGCAGACGCAGCCGGGTTCGTGTTGTTCCTGGCCGGTGGGACAAACCCATAGCCGTTCGCCGAATTTCATCGGCTGGTAATGTTCCATCCAGGCCCGTTCCCAGGCTTGATCCTCGATCAATTCCTCAGACCAATCCAACAACAGTTGTTCGTTGAACTGAGCGAAAATCAGGGTTTTGATCTGCTCCGCCTCGATCTCCAGCTCAAACAAGGCAATGACTTTGGTTCGATTCCAGATGCGAGTTTCACCGGGCGGAGGTTCATAGACCGGTTGATCCTCTGCGTCCATGTAAGTCACGGAAACGGCGCCCAGGTTGCTGAAAAAATCCGACAAGTCGGGCGCTGTTTTTGGGTCGGTGATCACCGAGAGTTGATGCCAGGCCATAGTCTGTTCGAAATTGCTAGGCCGGGTTTCCGCGGTCACTTTCGGAAACCCGGGGGGCTTATTTATTGGTACCCAGTTTCTTTTCCAGGTAATGGATATTTTGACAGCCCTGAGCAAAGGCGCTGTCGGCCATAATATCCTGCTGCAATGGGATATTGGTCTTGATGCCGTCGATCACCATTTCACTCAAGGCCGTCTTCATGCGGGCAATGGCGCTTTGCCGATCGTCCCCATGGGCAATCAGTTTGCCGATCATCGAATCATAGAAGGGCGGTACTTTGTAGCCGTTGTAAATATGGGTTTCACAGCGGATTCCCGGTCCGCCCGGCATATGAAATTGATCGATGGTGCCCGGGCTAGGCATGAACGTTTTAGGATCTTCGGCGTTCAGTCGACACTCGATGGCGTGGCCGGTGAAGGTGACTTGGTCTTGGCTGATCGATAACGGTTCGCCGGCGGCAATGCGCAATTGCTCTTTGACGATGTCGAAGCTGGTAATCATTTCGGTGACCGGGTGTTCAACCTGTACCCGGGTGTTCATCTCAATGAAATAGAACTCGCCTTTTTCATACAGGAATTCGAAGGTGCCGGCGCCTAAATAACCGATGTCGACACAGGCCTTCGCGCACTGTTCGCCCATTCGGTTGCGCTCTTCTTCGGTGATGCCGGGGGCCGGCGCTTCTTCGACGACTTTTTGATGGCGTCGTTGCATCGAACAGTCGCGCTCTCCCAGGTGGATGGCGTTGCCATGGGCATCGGCCAGCACTTGAAATTCTATGTGGCGCGGATCCTCCAGGAACTTTTCCATATAGACCGTGCCGTTACCGAACGCAGAGGATGCTTCGGCCTTGGTCATCGTGATCGCGTTGATCAGCGCCGCTTCGGTGTGTACGGTGCGCATGCCGCGACCGCCACCGCCGCCGGCAGCCTTGATGATGACCGGGTAGCCTATTTCCTGAGCCATTTTCAGATTGGTGGCGTTATCGTTGCCCAGCGGTTCGCCGTTGCCCGGGACACAAGGGATGCCGGCGGCTATCATGGCTTTCTTGGCGGCGATCTTATCGCCCATAATGCGGATGGTTTCGGCTCTCGGACCGATGAAGGTGAAGCCGCTCTGGCTGACTTTTTCGGCAAAGTCGGCGTTTTCGGATAAAAACCCATAGCCAGGATGAATCGCCTCCGCGTCGGTGACTTCGGCGGCGCTGATGATAGCCGGGATGTTCAGGTAGCTATCCGCCGATGCGGCCGGGCCGATGCAGACGGCTTCGTCCGCTAGGCGCACATGTTTAAGGTCGCGATCGGCGACGGAATGAACGGCTACGGCTTTGACGCCCAATTCTCGGCAGGCGCGTAATATGCGTAGTGCGATCTCGCCTCGGTTGGCGATGACAATTTTATCGAACATGATTCTTCACCTATAAGTTATTCGATGATGAATAAAGGTTGGTCATATTCGACAGGCTGCGCATTTTCAACCAGAATCTGTTTGATCGTGCCGCTTTTGTCCGCTTCAATTTGATTGAGAATTTTCATCGCTTCAATGATGCACAATGTATCGCCGACCGTGACCGACTGTCCCAGCTCGACAAAGGCTTTGGCGCCGGGTGATGCCGCGCGGTAGAAGGTGCCGACCATCGGCGATTTAACCGCATGACCGCTGATTGTTGGTTCCTCAGCCGCGGCGGCAGGAGCCGCTTCTGTGCCGGCAGGCGCGGCAGGCGCCGCGGCGACGGGGCGGCGACGGCGACTTGTGGTGGGTTGATGGATGAAAGTCGGCTGATTCTGACCGATTCTTCGCCTTCGCTAATTTCCAGTTCGGCGATGTCAGAATCCTCGATGATTTCAATCAGTTTTTTTATTTTTCTAATATCCATGGTGTTAGTTTCTCTCTGCTAATATCTGATGAGCGGCTTGTAACGCAAGTTCATAGCCGCTCGCCCCCAGTCCGCAAATAACGCCTTCGGCGATATCGGATAAATAGGAATGTTTTCTGAATGGCTCACGCGCATGAACGTTTGATAAATGCACTTCAATAAAGGGAATTTTACTGGCCAATAGGGCATCCCGGATGGCAACGCTGGTGTGAGTGAATGCCGCCGGATTGATGATGATGAAATCGGCCTGGTTATGCAAGGCACCGTGTATATGCTCGACAATTTCATGTTCGGCATTGTTTTGGTGGAAATCGAGTCGATGGCCTAGGTCTTCGGCCATTAATTCCAGTGAGTTCTGGATATCTTCGAGTGTTTTTGTTCCATAATGTCCTGGTTCGCGGACGCCTAACAGGTTTAGGTTCGGGCCGTTTAGAATAATTATTGTTGCCATTAGGTTGTTGAATCGAAAATACTCAAGGTCGATAATTTTGCCTAATTTGCGAGGTTTTGTCCAGATATATGTGGTTTCATGTCAGATAGCGGCAGAAACTTCAATTTTATGTCGCTTTAATCGGAATTTAATGGTTTTTTAACGCAGCGGCCGAATTGCTGGCCAGCGCGATAAAACCGAGTGCATCGGGAGGCGAGAGGTCTGTTAGGCAAACGAAGGATCAAGCCATCTCCGGGCCTTTCGGCGGTCGCTCGGCGACGAAGCGGTTTGCCGCTTGCTTACACAATGAATGACTTGGGGTCCACCGATGCAATATATGGCTCATTTATCCCGAACTGAGGTGAATTAGCGTTTCCTCAGCACTCCGTTACATTGACAGCCAATCCACCCTGTGAGGTTTCTTTGTATTTGCTTTGCATGTCGGCGCCGGTCTCGCGCATCGTTTTGATGACCTTATCCAATGACACCAAATGCGTACCGGTGCCTCTGAGCGCCATACGTGCGGCATTGATCGCCTTGACGGCGCCCATCGCATTGCGCTCGATACAGGGGATTTGCACCAGGCCGCCGATCGGATCGCAGGTCAGGCCGAGATTGTGTTCCATGCCGATTTCGGCGGCGTTTTCCACCTGTTCCGGATTGCCGCCCAAGATTTCCGTCAAGGCGCCGGCGGCCATCGAACAGGCGACGCCGACCTCACCTTGACAGCCGACTTCGGCGCCGGAAATCGAGGCGTTTTCTTTATACAGGATGGCGAAGGCGCCGGCGGTCAATAAAAAACGCACTACGCCTTCTTCGTTCGCGTTGTGGCAGAATTGCCAGTAATAATGCAATACGGCCGGAATTATGCCGGCTGCGCCGTTGGTCGGCGCAGTAACGACCCGTCCGCCCGCGGCGTTTTCTTCGCTGACCGCCAAGGCGAACATATTGACCCAATCCAGTTGTCCTAGCG